>CAWKKX010000061.1:0-98109 GCA_963850365.1 uncultured Chloroflexia bacterium | reverse complement strand
CCCAGAAAGAGAGACAAGCCAGCGCGGTGTTGCCTACACCGCGCTGGCTTGATCGAAGAAAAGATGACAACAAGAGCGACCTTTTGAACAAACAGAATGATGAATACATGAAAGAGTCACAGGAGGATAGCATGATTATAGTTACTGGAGCCAACGGCCATCTTGGCCGGGCAGTCGTGGAGAATCTGCTCGAACTCGTTCCCGCCGAACAGCTTGGCGTGAGTGTCCAGGACACGGAGAAGGCACGGGACCTTGAGCAACGAGGGGTTCGCGTCAGGAGAGGGGACTTTGACGACGCGGCGAGCCTCGCGCATGCTTTTGAGGGGGCATCGCAAGTGCTCATCGTGTCAGTCGGTCGCCTTGGAGAGCAGGCTCTCCGTCAGCATCGGACGGCGATTGACACGGCCAAAGTGGTCGGTGCTCAAAGGATTCTCTATACGAGCCAGATGGCAGCAAACCCAGCATCACTCTTTGCTCCCGCGCTCGATCACGCCGCCACAGAGGCGGCACTGCGTGAGTCGGGCGTGGCCTTCACCGCACTGCGCAATGGCTATTACGCATCGTCTGCCCTCATAAAGCTTGGGAACGCTATTGAGACAGGGGAGATAGTCGCGCCAGAGGACGGGCCAGTTGCTTGGACAGCCCTTGCTGATCTGGCAAGGGCGACGGCGATCACGCTGGCGAAGGGCGGTCTTGACGGGATCACCCCTGTTCTCACTGGCTCCGAGGCACTCGACTTAGCTGGTGTTGCAGAGATCGTCTCGGAAGTGACAGGCCGACCCATCCGCCGAGTCGTGGTGTCAGACGAGGAGTATTGCTCTCGCTTAGTTGCTCAAGGTAGCCCTGAGTTGATGGCGAAGCTGTACCTCGGGTCCTTTGCCGCCAGCAGGCAAGGCGAGTTTGCCAACGTTGACCCAACACTTGCTCGCCTCATTGGCCGACCACCATTGACGCTGCGGGATGTTCTCAAGGCCACGCTTCCAACGAGAAGGTAATGCTTCACGTTCCCCGATATATCAAAAAACGTGTATATCGGGGGACGAAGCTTGCGAGGCTTGTGTTTCGTCTCTTTGCTCTCATCGAAGGAGGAATCAACATGCCACTCACTTCACAAGATCAGCAGGCCATTATCGATACTCATAACACATATCGATCCGATTCGGCTGTCAAGGCCCAAAACATACAATGGGACAGCACGTTGGCGACCGGTGCCCAGGCTCCTGGGGGGATTGCTTTTCAACAACTTTCCAGCGCCTCATCAATTCTTACGTTGATGCGTATTCTCCGTCCATTTATAGCAGGGATGAATTGAATACCCGTAAAATAAGAATTTGAAAAAGAGCATTTAGACGTAGCCATGATCTAGCAGGTGATCGGCTGTACGGGCGAATCCTTCGGCAGAAGGGATGGTAACATTGAAGGCATCGGCAATACGTGAAATCATGTTGAAGCATGCACAGATCAACAAAGCATCTTCGATGGCTTGCTGGCTAATGCCCATGATCAGAAGAGGCTCTATATCAGAGGGAGCAACAAGCGCCGGGGTAAGCGTGACCTTCTCCAGCAGGCCAAGCATCGCTCGCAGCTTTTCGTGCAGCGGGGCGGTACGCCAATCTTTAATCACCGCCTGCACCAGATCTTCATGCAAGGCTTTGGACGCAACTGCGCCGTGCGCACCCGTTCAGTAGACGCATTGTAGGCATGATGCGGTAAAAGAGGCAAATAGTTCGCGCTCACCAATACTCCAATCGGACTCTCCACGCAGGAGACGCTGTAAGCAGGCTGAGAAGGGTGATCCAAACAGCTCGGCACGATAGGTCAGGGTGCGTCTGATATCGGAGACCGGTTCATCTTTTCTTATCTGCTCAATGTTCTTCAGGCGCATTATCTTCTCCCGGCCTTTCTCTTATTTCCTGTATGTCGTTTATTGCGGCCAATCCTTGTGTCAGGCAGTTTATGCCAGCACCCAATGCAACACTTAAAGTGATCTCAAAAATGGCGTCTTCGCTGTAGCCACTTGTGCGCAATTGCTCAACATCTTGATCCGTCACGCGATAGGCATGGAGCGCTACTTTTTCGACGTAGGTTTCCAGGTCTGCGGGAATACTTGTGCCCTCCCTTGCCGTGGAGTTACGCGCCGCCTCCTGGACAAGCGCAGCTCGTAAAGAGGTCAAGGTTGCACCTGGCGTGGTGAGAAGAGAGTCTACCAGGCTTTGAAAAAGTATCATGCGTTCATCTATCATCTTTTCATCCGTGATTGTCGTGCTCCTTTCCATTATACGTTTATAATACTCATGACAACAAAAAATGCGAGGAATGCCTGGCTTTGATTTTTCACACTATATATGATAATATTAGAATATATCGACGGAATTTTCAACCTTTTCTTTTACAATATACCAATATAGTTTTTCAAGAGGGCTGCGGCAATTTGATAAACAGTCCATTGTTGTTTTTGAGGAGGGAACTTGTGAAACAACCGTCGGAGTATGATTATCTCATTATCGGTGCGGGTCCGGCTGGTCTCCAACTGGGCTATTTCTTGCAGAAGAGGCGCTACAACTATCTAATTCTAGAAGCCGCCGCTGGCCCTGGCTCTTTTTTCGCGACGCTACCACGTCATGGTCAAATGATCTCTATCAACAAGATCTTTACTGGCTATACCAATCCTGAAACGCAATTGCGCTATGACTGGAATTCGCTGCTATGCGATAATCCTCGCCTGCTCGTCAAATATTATAGCGAGCGCTACTTTCCTCATGCAACCGAATATCAGGTCTATCTCAGCGATTTCGCACGCTACTATCGGTTGCCTATCCGCTATCGCACATCCATTCGCAGGGTGACGAGGCGAGAGGACGGGTTTGAGGTTGCGGACCAGGAGGGTCGTACCTACCAGGGCAAGCGGCTGATCATAGCAACCGGGCTTGGACTGGTCCCTTATATTCCAGCGATCCCTGGCATCGAGCTGGGCGAACATTATCAACATTACTCCATTAAGTCCGAAGATTACAGAGATCAGCGCGTCCTGATCATCGGCAAAGGGAATGGAGCATTCGAGACGGCCAATGCCCTCATCCCATCGGCGCGTATCATTCATCTGTGCAGCCAGAACTCCGTCAAATGGGCCTGGGAGACCCACTTCATGGGACATGTAAGGACGGTCAACGCCGAGTTCCTGGATACCTTTTATCTGAAGGGGCAAAACGCTTTATTGGATGCTCGCATCCAGAAGCTTGAGCAGAGACCGGAAGGGATTATCGCTCATATCGAGTATAGCCATGCCGATGGGCAGACGATGCAATTGATCTATGATCGCGTTCTGCTCTGTACGGGATTTCGCTTTGATAGCTCGATCTTCGACGACACCTGTCGGCCAACCTTATTCAACAAAGGAAAACTGCCCGCCATGACGTCCGAATGGGAGTCTACCTCGGCCAAAGATCTTTACTTTGCCGGTACGTTAATGCAGATGCGCGATCTCCACAAAACAATGTCTAATGTCATTCATGGCTTCCGCTTCAACATCCTGTTCCTCAGCCAATTGTTTGCATACAAATATCATCGACAAGCATGGCCTTGCCGCGCACTACCAATCGATCCCGCAGCAATCACGCTGCGCATGCTGGTGCGAGCCAGCCGTGGTGCCTCCCTCTTCCTGCAACCAGGCTTCCTTGGCGACCTGTGCGTCATCTCACGACAGGACCAAAAGGCGTTCTATATTGAAAATATTTCGCTAGACTATCTTCGCCATATGCCACACAACGAGAATGAACACTATTATACGCTCTCGCTAGAATATGGGCGCTATACCGGTAATGCTACTAGCCCCAGGCATCTTGCACGCGACCCCAACCCACGTCACGCGCACAACGACTACTACCTGCATCCCGTGATCCGCCGTTTTCATGGCTCACAGCCGATTGGCGAGCAACACCTCCCGGAGAATTTAGAGAATAGCTGGATACCAGGCCCGCATGCTTTTATTCTCACTACCGAAGTGCCCGGCAAATATTCAGCTCAAGAGATGCTGGGATATGATCAACTACTGCAAACTTTTATGCAGAAACAACTTGCCGCAACGTAATCACACGTCGAGACGCTTCCCTGGCTGATTGAACATGAAGGCAAAATTTCTCCCTTGAACTAATATCCTTTTATAGATCTAAAGTCGATATTAAATACTGTTACCGGTAATATTTTTCTATGCCACAGTTAGACCAATATTAACAACTATCCTATTTCTATTGATTTTAGATAACTGGACATGTATACTCATGAATACAAAAATTACTTGATTATACAATAACCTCAAACTTGATTAGCAAAGAGTAACCTTATGAAAATAAAAAACATCAGATTGGTTCCTCCTGTTGCTCATTATTTGCGCAACCACTTCAAGCTTTTTACATGCATACTGCTTCTGCTATTGATTGCTACCGATTTTCTCTGTTATCAGCAAGCACTTCCAATTGAATTGGATATTAAGAATGCTGGAGTAACGCTTCATGTAGGTAGCGAAGTGTTGCCATTAGGTGTAATAGGACAGCCAGTTGCATTGCAGTTTGCTCCACATGATCCTGTCATTCATGAATACCAACTTGATGGCACAGATAGTACAAATAATTTTACTCTTGATCAGACTTATCTTGATGCTATTGCATCATCTGCATACTATCGCTTTCAAGCTTGGACTCGTAACCTCGATGGCACAAGCCGTTGGTCTGATCTACGTATCTACAAGAATGATCATTTGCTCACGAGCGTAGGATGGCCTGCCAATGGAAGTTCTGTGTCAATTCCCTCTGTTTCTGAATCATCCTCAACACAAACATTACACTTGCACCTCGCATTGAACAGGCCCGAAACCCCTATGTCGTTTAGCCTGCTTATGTCAAACAATACAAATATACAAATAACACTGAACCGGAACGACCGAAAAATCGAGGTTACCCATCAAACTTTAGCTTCCAACGATATAATTGCTACGTCCTTTTTTCCAGTTGATCCCCTTCCGTTCGCAGCTATGGTATTAGATACAATCCTGCGTATACTTATAGCCGCAATACTGATACTCTGGATTGTGCTATTAGCTGAAATAGTGCTAAGATGGCTCTTTCTAAATATATTGTTTATATTGAAAAAGCAAGTCCAGAGTCAAGGATACAAGCAGGAACAGCAAACGGAGCTTCAGACCTGCAAAGATGCTAAAACACGCGAAATCCTACCGGCAAGCGATTCTATATTTAGTCGATCAGTAGAAGCTGATATAGAAAGTCGATCTTCGGCTATACTTCCCATATACCACTGGCGTAGATTGTTTCAGGCTCTTCACCCATTGGGTCTGCTTGCTCTAGCAGGATCATTATGCTTTGTGGCCTGGATTGCAAAAGTACAATATAGCGGGGAACCACACATTTTTGATGCCAGCGCATATGTCTTTACGGCAAAAATATATGCCAGCGGACATCTCTCAGTACCAATCCCGCCTGCAAGTGATCAATTCCCAGGTCCCTTTATAGTGAATTTCGCGGGACAATGGTTTGGGCAATATCCTCCCGGCACATCCCTCGCCCTGGTTCCTGGTCTCCTGCTGGGTGTTCCCTGGCTGGTCGAACCCATTCTGGGAACATTCGCGCTACTTGCTATAGGTCTGATTGCTGCACGACTATTTGATCGTCGTGTGGCAACACTAGTAATACTACTGGGCGCACTCTCACCATTCTACAGCTATCTCGCTGCCAGCTATCTAAGTCATGCTATCGCTCTTTTCTTTCTGGCCTGGGGCTTTTGGGCATTGTTGCGTTTTGCGCAAAATGAGGCCGGCTGGAATTTGCCTCTGGCGGCGCTACTCTTTAGCATGGCAAGCCAGACAAGAGATCAAGTTGCCCTGCTTTATGCAGGAATTATTCTGATAGGTATCTTACTGCTCTATAAGAGCGATATTATTGTAAACCGGCGTCGCTGGATTGTACCAGGTTTCTGTGCACTTAGTATCATCATAGTATTTATTATTATAAATATATATATTAACAGTACACTAACTCATGATCTCTGGAAGAGTCCACGCTTGCTATTCTATCCGCCTGACCATTGGGGATTTGGCAATGGAGTAGGTTTCTATGGACAACATACATTAGCGGCCGGTCTGGTTAACCTCGATGAACTTCTGACAATTCTGTCTATTGATCTCTATGGCTGGCCTTTCTATCTTACCCTGGCTTTTATCGCCCTTCCATTCTTAACCCTCCGAGCTACGGCAATCGACTGGTTTCTGCTTATTAGCGATATCATTCTCACTGGAGCTTACATAGGATATTTCTATCACGGCATCTATCTTGGTCCTCGTTATCTATTCGAGACGCTTCCGTTCTTGCTTATTCTCACAGCACGAGGTATCTTCGTACTCGCAGATGTAAGTAAGAATAGTGTAATGGCTATGCATACATGGCAAACTTGCAAAAAGCATATAGCTTCCGTCAGATTATCAGCTATAACGGATAGAATGAGTATCCCAACAGTCATGCTAGTATCAGTTTTGCTATTCTCCAATCTCATATATTTCTTACCTCGACAAATAGAACTACATCGAGATTTCTCAGGTATCAACTACGATCACAATCTCGATCTAAACAATATTTATCACCCAACATTCCCATTACATAATGCTATTGTTGTCACAAGCGACTATTTTGCCTATCAAATACTTTACTTTCCACTAAACGATCCATATCTAAGCGGCAATGTTCTTTATGCCCTGGCTAGCAGCACAGCAGACTATAACGAATTACGCGCAGCCTACCCAGGCAGACGCCTTTATCGTATCGATATCGCCCTTGATGGCTCAGTTCACTATACGCCACTAGATACATAGGTCGATTGATACAAAATACTACTAACTACCAGCAAGTACTAAGTGGCCGTTAAAAAAACACCTTCCCGCCCTTCTCAGTGGACTTGTCAGAAGACACGAGAAGAGCAATCGCATAGAAACAACTAGAAGTACTAACCTTTCTTGACCCTTTTATTTATCAAGATTTCCTCATTTTTTCATCAAGTAAAGTTATACTGAAACTAGCACTGAGCTTGATGGGCGACATCAGCAGAGATAGACTCCTTGGAGTGTTATTGCTGTTCGTTTTTGCTTCTGCTATAGTGTACAAGAAGAGAGTGACATCAGCGAAGCTCTATT
This sequence comes from uncultured Chloroflexia bacterium, assembly GCA_963850365.1. Lineage (GTDB taxonomy): Bacteria > Chloroflexota > Ktedonobacteria > Ktedonobacterales > Ktedonobacteraceae > Dictyobacter. The sequence goes on along the minus strand of CAWKKX010000061.1, from coordinate 90,917 downwards.
TCCAATAGAAGGGACGAGAAAGTTGAATATAAATCGTCAACAAATAATAATTCTGCTCACGACCTTTTTTGCAGTTATCATTGTGGCGGGAAGCACATTCTATATAATTAAGTCACGCACACCAAAAACTAGCCCGGTAGAGGTAAAGACGCAGGTCACAAGTGCCGTGCCGACAGAGCAACCAACCTCCCCTCCCACGCCGATCTTCTCAACGCCGCAGGCCTCGCAGCCCGGCGTACCCATACTGCAAGCATCGCAGATGGTGACCGACCAGGCCTATGCAGACCCAGATCACTATATTCCCAATAGCTGGGGCGTGCAGAAAAATCGCTTTATTCGCACATCAACGGGCGATCTCTTCACCGTTTATAATACTGAAGGGACAGAAGATCATCGTACCTGGCATCTTATGCATAAAGCGCCCGGTGGCAACTGGCAGGAGATCAAGACAGGTGATGCAGGGGCTGAGCCAATTAATATTGTGCGTGGGGCCAATGATGAGATCCACCTCTTTGCCTGGCCTGGCGTCAAGGGTCAACTACAACACTTTGTCTCGACGGATCTAGGGCAGACATTTAAAAGCGAGATACTTGCTGGTGGCTGGAATACTAATCACGAGCAGGGCTATAGTGGCAGTGGAACGGATGCATTGGGCGATATCGTTTTCTTCCAGACGGGAGCAGACAAACCTGGCATCTTCAACTGGATCTACTATAATCATACAACCCAAACATGGGCTTTCCATAAAAATACGATTGATTATCGTTACACATATGCCTTCTTTCTACCCGGCCTCCAGAATGATCTTACAATCGTTGCGATGCGCGATGTAAGAAGACAAGAGTTGGGCTATGCAGCCGGCAATTCTGATTTTGACTATGTATTTGATACCGTCAAATACTTCCATGTGAGCGATGTTATGCAGACAAATGCACCCATGACACAAACGCAGGTCGCACAGGTCGCGCCACAAAATAGCAGCGACTACGACCTTACCTACTTGACCGATACCTACATTGATACGGCTGGTCGCACACATATCCTCTACAATAATATGTACGATGGCCCCCATCACGCCGTTATGCAGGATGGCAAGGTTATTACCGATGTGAAGATCCCCCATATGTCCAATGCAGCCGGCCAGAAAATGCGTATCGTCCAGGATTCGATGGGCCACTTCTACATCATCACGATTGATAATGATGGCTCACTGCTCGTCGATACCGCAACCGCCGATGATACCGATGGCACACATATGGGCACGATCACCAAATTCAATATGGGCGATAATCGCGGCTGCAACGACAACGATGACTATTGCCACTCGCCAACCTTCACGGTGCCCAGGAGCGGCGACAAGCTCTCCGACACTATTGACGGTACCTACGGCAATCAGAACAAAGAGATCTATTTCCGCATCAATCTGCGTAGCAACGGTAGCGGCGGAGAAACGGCCGTCCCATCTTCACACGCGGCGGCCTGATGCACGGATTTGACACGCTTCTCTTGATCTAGTACGTTCGATGTATGATTTTACAGATCTTGCACTTTGCTTTGTGAAACTTGATTGCACCCTTTTCGCTAAGGGCGGGGGCGGCAAACCCTCGTGGTTGCCGCTCTCGCCCTCCATGACCGCGTAGCGACAATCCCTTGTGGTTGTTGCCCTTGCCCTCCACACCCGCGTAGCGACAATCCCTTGTGGTTGTTGCCCTTGCCCTCCACACCCGCGTAGCGACAATCCCTTGTGGTTGTCGCCATCGCTATTTATTTATCTTTTGCCTTTTTCTTCTTCTCTTCCACCTCTGCCTTTTTCCACTCCTCTTTCATCTCTGCAACAAGGGGATTATTATGAATATAATTCTGCTTCTCTCTGAGATCTTGTTCACTGCGAATAATGTGATCTTGAAAGCTCCGTTGCCAGAGTTGCCACGGACCCTTCAAGCCAACCTCTTTCACGTAACGTATCCAAACAACATTTATAATTGATTTATACCCACCAATAATCTGATCGAGCGTCGGTGAATCTTCCACCTCTGCATCGATCCACACAATGCAGTGGATATGGTCCGGCATGACCACCAATATATCAGGTGTCACACCAGCAAAGTGTTGTCGCAAATTTATCCATTCATCTTTAAGAATTTGCTCTAGCGCAGGATGCTTGAAGTAGGGCCGACGACCTTTTGTGCAAACGGTTACTGAGTATGCTCCGCTCGATCCATAAAAGTAGCCGGAGAGTCGGAGTGATTTCCGTGGTTGGTGTTTTTGAGGTTCCTCATGTGTCTTACCCATAATACATTCTCCGTTTGTATAAAACATTCCCATATAGTAAATTATAAAAATGGCACAAAATGTATGAGGGTAAGGACGATACAGCCAAGGGCAACCCCAGGGGGAGCATAGCACACGGGCAACAACCACAAGGGTCGTCGCTACGCGGGCCAGCATCAGATGGGGGCGTTTGATGCAGGGACGGCAACAACCACAAGGGTCGTCGCTACGCGGGCCAGCATCAGATGGGGCGTTTGATGCAGGGACGGCAACAACCACAAGGGTCGTCGCTACGTGGGCCAGCATCAGATGAGGGCGTTTGATGCAGGGACGGCAACAACCACAAGGGTCGTCGCTACGCGGGCCAGCATCAGATGGGGGCGTTTGATGCAGGGACGGCAACAACCACAAGGGTCGTCGCTACGCGGGCATTCCGGCATCGATCCAGCGGCGAAACAGCTCGATCTGCTCGCTGGGCCACGGATCATCGCAGGGCATGCTACCATCGTCGAGGCGTTCGAAGATACTCTCGGCATGGGTGCTCACGTCCTGGTAGTCCCAGAGGTCAAAGATGTAATCCATCGCGTCCCGATCCTCCTGGCGGAAGAGGGGCTTAATATCTTGCACGAAACCGGGTTTGCTCGTCATAGCTTTCCTCTTTCTTCTTCAAGATGAGTCCATTTTACCACCTTCCTTGTGCCTGGACATCTTCTTTGCAAGGATGTGTGGTATACCCATTTATAATTGTAGCGTTTTTGTTACGCGGCTTTCGCCACAAAAGTGATGGTGACAAGGACCTTATTTTGTGAGATAGCGATATTTGCCAGATTTGGCGGCTGAATGCCGAAATCGGTCATATAGATCGTACTCGTCGCCGTCCCTGTTATCGTCTTACCACCCACTTTTCCCTGCACATCGAACACCTCTTTATTCGTCTTGCCGTGCATCGTCAGGTTGCCGGTCAACTGAAAATGAACCATTTGCCCATCGCTATAGCTCGCAGGTAAGCCTTGTGTGCTAACGGAGACAAAGGTTGCATATGGATAACTATCCGTTTCTAACGTACGTCGGCGCACAAAGTTATCGCGCATCGATGAATCTGTTTGCAACGTCCTTAGATCGACCTTGATATTCATAGCGTCAACCAGTGGCGATGTGCCCGTTTGTACACGAAAGTCGCCTTGCACCGCCTTTGTCGTGCCAATTGCATCATTGTTCGGCTTATTCTGGAAGATCAGGTTTTCGTACACACTATAAGTTGCGGTCGTTTGAGTGGGCACAATCTGAAATGTTTGCAGGCCACTTGCGCTTGATGCAGATGCAACAGGCGTGCTGGTCGCTATTGCAACCCCTGGAGCTGTATGCGTCTGGATAGTAGCTGCACTATTAAAACGTGCGGCATACAAAATTCCAGCAATGATAATGACCAGCACAACACCACCTCCGACCAGCCAGATAGAGCGCTTTCGCATAGTTACTCCCTTACATAATAACACCATGAAGATATCCGACGACCCTATTACACTGGCACTACCATGCGGACTTCTACTAGAGATCCGCATTAGCCTGCCCTCCATAGTATCTATTATACACAAAGCAGGGAGACCGGTAAGGTCAAGAGGAAAGATATTGTTTAAGAACGGGATAGTAAGCCTGAAACAATAGTAGCTCGTGCTCGTAATGGCGCAGGTGTCCTTCGGCCAGCATTGTTTGAAATGCACTATTCCCGGCGGCAGCTCTCTCTTGAATAGTATCACATAGTGTCTGCAACCGTGGCTCAACCATCTTTAGCACTGTATGTGCTGCAATACCATAGCTATCACAAAAGAGTTGTAATCTTCTGGCTTGCGTTGGTAAATCTGTTAAGCCCGCTTGCTCTATTTCTGTATTGTCCCAATGTATCAGGGGCACAAAGCGATAGGCCGCATGTGCCATATCCCATTCTCGTGGTCCAGGCCCAGCATTATCAAAATCGATCAGTGCACAGGGTTTACCATTAGTATAGACCATATTATAAGGGGCCAGATCGTTATGGCACATAACCTCGTGCCTGCTCCGGTCTGGATATGCGATCTGCCAGTATGCCTCTCGTGGTGACACAAACCCGACTGTCGCATCGTGATAGCGCCGAATCAGGTGTGCAACTTCTACTAACACCTCATCAGACCACATATAACGCGCAAGAGGATAATTGCCCACCTCGCCGGCAATAAACGTAAGCATCTCCCGCCCCTGTTCATCCAGCCCTAAAAACTCCGGTGCATTGCGAAATCCTTGCACCTCCAGATGAGTCAGTAACGCCTGTACGCCAGGACTCCACTGACCTGTGGCCCGCCTCACCGTCTTCCCTACTTGTACGACACGCGAACTATTCCCGCCGCTTAGCGGTGCTTCTTGTTCTTGCACAACTGAGTCTCTTTCTATCTATACAAAATTTCACAAGGCTCTGGTCCATTATAAAACATGCTACGTATTAAAATGCAAGGCTTCTTTTTACGCATATATTGTGCACTTATAGGGGTATTTGTCGTTGTGGTTTTGTGACTAATGCCTGTGATTGTTCGTATGGATATGTGAGGTGGAAATGAAAACATCGACACCTTGCTTCTTTGAAGCTCTGCCCTATCGAATAATCCATGTATAGTGTGGTCGGGACGAACCGGCAAGGAAAGTGGGGAAGCATCAAATATATGCAGAAAATATATCCGTTACGCCAAGCACGTGATCAAAGCAGCGCGTAGAGCAATGCGGTTCCTTGGTGTGGCCTTTTTAAAAAAAGGATACACTCATGAACCTGTTTGGATTTTGGAAACGTCAATCGTTATCAGGTGCGCCCTTAGAAGTCATTCAAGCGGCCTGTGATCTTTACGGCCTTTCAGCAGAAGGTGCCCCAGTTGTGAAGGCGGAGAAGCTAAAAGCCCTGTCTAACAATGTCTGGGTTGTCAAACTGAACAACGATGCGAGCGCGATCGTGGCCTATAATCCAGAGGAGGAGGAGCACACAACTACCGCTCCCTGGTTTAGCGAATGAAGTAAATTATTTCCTTACTTACAATGAGCGCGACACTTCTTATGTATGGAGATCATGACAGATAAGCATGATAGAAGAAGTGTAAACAACCGTAACACGGCCTTAAAACAGGTAAAATACAACCATTACAAAGCCTGGTCATTTGGATATGACCAGGCTTTTTCGTGGCATGCAGATCCTTAATTTTGTCTTTCTAGTACAACGACGAAGTGCGAATTCGACAGCTTTACTACACTTTGGAGGTACAATTGGGGCAACGTGTGGCTCTGACATCGATAGGCGTTATGCAGTAGGGGCAGTCGCGTGTAGTGGGCGGAGTCTCAACTTCTTTTGGCTTGAAGCGTGCGAGAAGGGAATTTACTGGTAACACGACAAAATAGTAAACGACAGTTGCAACGATCACAAAGGTAATAACGGTATTAAGAAATGCACCAACAAGCAGTGGCTTTCCTGTATAGGGGATAATAGGTGCCCATGTTGCCAGGCTACCACCTGGGGCTGGAATAAGTGGGGTAATGATGTCAGTGACTAGCCCCGTGACAACGGAGCCGAATGCTGCGCCAATGATAATGCCGATTGCGAGGTCAACAACGTTTCCGCGCAGGATGAATGTTCTAAATCCGCTTAGTGAACTGGTTACTCTTGATGCCATCTGTACATTGCCTCCAAATAAATAATGTTGAACATGCTTGCTTTGTAAGTTCAAGCAGCCCGATAAAACTACACTATCAGGTGAACGTATTTTAAAGATAGCGCGAGAATGCGTTCAAGATATTGTATTAGCATGAGTTGACGGGTTTGTACTATCTCCATATATAGAGTAGCATATATTTATGTAGGGCGATAGGTTAAAGGGTTAAAATTTGTGAGATAGCAGAATTGACCTTCTCGCCTGCCTCATGTATACTACGATTTATAAGATGCTGAAAGATACAATACAAAAAGTAAGTTATGTGACGTTTATGGTTGTCTGCGTTCTCTTTTTCGGCTTGCTGTATATTTAAAGAAAAGTAGCGGATAGTGTATATTGCATTATAAGTCAGGACAGCGTTATTATGTCGGTACCTTCCACTGTTTTTACATTACTTGAACGGATACGTGCAAAATGTGCGGACAGAAATTGGTATGGGCCCGATGCTGACTATAACCATATGCGTCGTTGCCTCCAATCATCCCCTTTGGCTTCTAGCACTCCAACTGCCTCTTACTATTGGTATGATCGTTTGAAGAAAGAATATGTCTTGCACTTGTTAGCTGATGTGGGCATTCTTCCGGTTAGCCAGCGTTTCGAATATCCTATAGTCACGGATGAACAACTATTGCAGACGGAGCAGGTATTAAAGTTTTCGTTGCCGCCTGTATTGCGTGCGCTCTATACGCAACTGGCGAACGGTGGTTTCGGGCCAGGTTATGGTATCGATGGCGTTCTGGGTGGCTATCATAGTGATAGCTATGGTGAGAGTATGGTTTTTCGCTATTTGCATAGCAGGAGAAACTCTACGATTGTGGATCTGCTCGATTATGAGCAGAAGCTTTCACCGGGCCGGGGTATTGAGATCCCTGACGATATCTGGTTTGATCGTTGTCTTGCAATCTGTCACTACGGCTCTGGTATCTATACCTACTATGACTGTAAATCCGGCTATGTCTTTGAGTATGGTGCTATTCGTGAAGTCGCTCGCCGTCGCTACTATACTTTGAATATTGTAGCTTATTCGCTGGAGGAATGGTTGGAGCGATGGCTAAAGCATTAATAGTGTGGCTGTTTTCACAATGGTTATAAGTTAACTTATAATCGTTGCGAGAACAGCCGCTCTTGTTCTCATCACGCTAGTATAGAAGAAACTTTTAGTCGTTATTGGTGAAATGTGTAGTGAAGAGTGGTCCAGGTATGACCACCGTCGATTGTGTGATAGAGTACAGTTGAGCTACTATCTATGATCCAGCCTACCTGCGAGGATGTGAAGCTCATCGTCGAAGCTGTTGTGGGTAGATGGGCCACTACCGACCAATTTGCTCCGCTGTCCGTTGTTGCGTACAATGTGCCCTGATCGAGAGCCCAATAATGGGTCAGGTTGACGACATAGACATTGTCTGTATCGAATTTCGTGGTCCAGTTTATATGCCAACTGCTACCATTGTTGGTCGATAGGTAGATTGCAAGCCCTTTACCCTGCATAAGAAACAGATGAACGGGGACTACCAGTGTACCCAGGTACACAGGAGGAGTAGTCTGATAGAGTGCATTTTTCACGCCAGGTAGAGTCGGTAGCTTGTTTGCGGACCACGTGTAACCAGCATCCATGGTCTGATAGAGTAGTGGATCATCTAATTCGGCTCCGATTGCATCGGCCATCCAGCCATACGAAGCGGACTCAAACGTGGGACCAGCCTTGATGCCTGGCAATGGCAATGTGCCTGGTGCACTTGCAATGCGTGTCCAGGTCTGGCCGCCATCTATGGTGCGATAGAGATGTACTCCCTCGCTGCCAGCGGCATTGCCCCGATTGAGTAGAAGCCAGCCGTGGAGCGCGTCCATAAAATGTGGGCGATCTCCAATAAAGATGGCATCGGGATCATTAAAGGTGAAGCGTGCCCAATTCTTGCCAGCATCAAGCGTTCGCCAGACGATAATATCCAGGCCAGCGTAATTGACATCGGTGCGTACCGTATTGAACAGCCAGGCACGCGTTGCATTTTGAAACACGGCTACCGCATGTTCGCCTCCATCCATCTGGCTCCCGCCTGGTCCGCGCTTTGTCACATCCAGCCAATTTGCCCCACCGTCAGAGGTGCGTAAGATAGCGTGGTTTGTCAGCGCCCAACCATTTTTTTGATCAACAAAGCGAATCTGCCGCAATGGCTCGCTGGGGATGGGTTTTCCCAGGCTTGCAGACTGTATCGATGAGGTGGTGAGAAACGATGTAGATGATAGCGAACTGCTTGTGAATATCTCTGTTGCTAATTTTTGTGGTTGCGAGATATTCCCGGTTGGCTGCTGTCCGCAGGCAGTAAAGAAACAACAGCCGATGAGTGAAAGGGTCATTATCACCCAGGTTGTTATAGAACGTTTGCTTGCTTTCAGATGTTTATACATTTTCTATCCTCCCCCTCAGCTATTTCTTATTTGCATATAATTTTTCATTTGTCGTTCATAGAAACACAATTTTAGTTAAAACGATGATAAAGACAGTCTTTCTTTAGTAAGTATAACAGTATTTAGAATGTAGCATTAATGAGATGGATCACACTATAGAAGTGAAATAGTTAACTGTATGAGATTGGTTTGCTACGACTATTTTTAAGAGGTAGCTTGTCTTGTATCTCATCAAACTGTAGCATGTTTATTCAGGCTGCTTAGGTCCAGCCAGGTGAGAGGCGGCTCGCCGCGTAGCGGGCTCCCGTCAGATGACTGGGTCAGAGCAATAGTGCAATCGTGATATATAAACCCGAAAGTCATGGCGAGCTTTCCATTTATCACTCATTTTTATATATGTGGATGTACAACGTCTTTAATGGTAAGAGCGGATAGTAAGGAAAAAGTTCATAAATAAGTTGGGATACCCATAGGGACGCCGAGCAGCGAGTTGAAAGAAAGAGAGTTCTACGATGAATACTCAAGCGATAAGGCACTGTGAATGTCCGCAAGACCAGGGAGAGGGCATCTTGCTTGCCGATATCGAGACTGAAACGATTCCGCGTATAGATCAGAACGGCAATGTATTGTATTATTGTCTCCAGGAACATCATATCTTCTCCGTTCCCACCAATAAGACTGTCACGGATGCAGTGCGTGAAGTAGTAACTGTGGCTTGACGCAAAACTAGAATCATTTTTTGCATTTATACGATTAATAGTCAAAGAGCTCTGTGTTTTTTAATAGAGAGGCCCCAAACATTCTGTGAAAATATCTATTGTAGCATCATATATTGCAGCTTTACTTCTTACAATGTTTACCAGTATGCAGTTGTCTGCATGTGCTTTTGAACCAGTGGCAGTTGGTTCTAACACATCAAGCCAGCAGGGGGCATCGTCGCAGGGTTCCACAAATGAAGGCCAGGTTGCGCAGGCTGTATTCAACGCGATAAATCGGGATCGTGTCGCCGCTAATCTGCCGGCACTAAAATGGAGTAGCGCGTTGGCAGCCAGTGCCCATCAGCATAATCTTGCAATGAAGGCTGCTAACAAGCTTGCCCATCAACTTCCCAATGAGGCAGCATTTGGCGACCGCGAGCGGCAGCAGGGCGTGCAGTGGAGATGGGCCGCTGAAAATATTGGCCAGACCACCGAGCAGACGCAAGCAGGTGCGCTTGGTCTGCACGAGGCTATGATGGCCGAGAAACCACCCGAAGATGGTCATCGCCAGAATATTCTAAGCAATCAGGCTGCCCTACTTGGTGTTGATATACTCATTGATAACCAGAATCATCAACTCTGGCTCACAGAGGATTTTGCCAAAGTTTAAGAGCGTAGCCAAGCCTTAGAAGTCTCCTTCAGCAACTTGTAAGCAGGTCAGGCCAAGCGACCTCCAGAGTTTCACAACTTGTTCTCGGTCGTCTAAGACGAATTTTATATTGTATTTGCCCTCAATCTGCTGCTCATATATCTCGCGCTTGATAATAGCGTCCTGGCGGCTATCTTTTACGGGCCTCATGAACAAGAAGTGATAGCGAATGGCGTGCTTGTCCAGCCAGCGTTCTGTTTGTTCCCTGTGTTCTTCGCTTCTGCCCGATGCCAGGATGATTGTGTGTCCGTTATTATAATAGGTTGCGACGATATTAGAGACAGGCTCATTTACAAAATCGTTTTCACACTCAGCCGCATTGTAGGGACTGCGATCATTGAGCAGGGCCAACGTGCCGTCTATATCGCAAAGGATCGCATCTGGCAGCGCATCATTGTGAGCAACCGTAGGATGTTTAGGTCTGAGGAAGTCATTGTACATCTTACGTATGACCTGCTCTCCCACGTAGTTTGGGCGATGTCGGTCGCGCTCTATGCACGTCTCGACATCAACATCCGTGAAATCCTTCACCTCAACTATTGCTTGCCCTTTGACGAGTTCACGGATGGTGGCCTCATGCTTGGGATGCAAGTTGGTGTCGTCTATTAGCAGGTGGTATCCTTCTTGTAATGCTAAAAGTATAAGTGTATCTCTTGCCTTGAGAATAAATTTCTCATTACTTTTGCTCCACTTGTCGTTATCAAGCATTAAGCGTAGGTCATCCTTTGAGATACGTTTGTACTTGCCTGGATTGTCGTCAACCTGCTTTTTCGCCCAGGTACTTTTACCAGATGCAGGAAGTCCACGCAATAGAATACATCTTTTATTTCCCATATTTATCCTTCATTTTGCAATGGTATATCCCATAACTTGTAGGGGGCAAGTGCCTCCTGCTTGAATGTGGCAAGCAGCATCCTGGCATGCTTTCTTACCTCACTATGGTAGTATTTTTGGGCAACAGTTATAAGAGCCGGTATGATGTACTCATCCTGAATTTCAGCTTTTTCGATCACATCGAGCAATGCATCGATATCATACGCTCCTGGTCTCTCTGAAAAATCTGCTCGACTGAGAAGATAGGTAATTGCAGGGCAACAGCGGCGTGCATATTCTTTTTCAACCTCATGTGTGTATGTCAGCCAGTAACAAACTCCTTCAACGTTACTTTGCCAGGTAGGAGATGTGTGCTTGTCGAATTGAATGGCGGCATCTTGATCCAAGAGCGATCGTATCAGATAAGGCATCAATACGTCTATTCCTATAGCCTTTAATGTTTGTGCTGCTTCATACCATCCAGGGAGATTAGGGTCTCCAAGATGGTAGATGAGGTCAGGGATAGCAGGCTCATTTTTGGGATAACCAAGGAGTTGAATCACTTGGATGGTTATGTATTGTTGCAGTTTTGTCCCTTCTCCTCTTAGTGCCTTCATCACGACGTCCATTACCTCAGGATCGGAGGAACGTGCCACTTGACTAATGAGCTCTTTTGCTTTTTGCTCCTCTCCGTAACTGGTGGCCGCAGCGGCCTTATCTAGTAACTGTTTTAGCATGCGTCTATCTCACTTCTATTTATCTTTAACATTATATTTCATCCACGCGAAATGGTCGCTCGGCCTGTGGTCGTAGCATCTTCCATATTGGTTCCACGTAGTCTTTGCCATCCAGCATGCGAAAGATGGGTCCTGAGTATGGTGATTTAATAATAATGGCAGCCTGTTCCCGGCGTGTGGGCAGGTCTTTCACTTGCTCCACCGCTTCTCGGCATCGTTGTTCTATCTCGGCGAACTGGTCGAGAAGGTTCTGGCGCGTGGTTGATACCCAGGTATAGAATTCGTCAGGCACGCGGTCCAGTAGCTCGTCAAAGGGTTGGTTATTGCGCAGCAGATCCCAGATAACACGCGCATTGACCTGAGTGATAATAGAATGTAAGCGTTTGTATTCTGCAAACTTCACTTTTAGCCTGAGACCGCTCTCAAAGCGAATGACAAAGCCTTCGCGGTTTGCCTCTTCCTGCTGTGTAAGTACGGTAATGTCGGTGATGCCGTCGTAGTGTTTGACAACCGGGAAGGGCCATTCGTCCATTGATGCGGGGTCGTGAATATCGTTCTCTTGCCCTGTCTCTGTATGGATGACGGCGAGCAGGATGAGATCTTCCTGGTCTCCATAATTTACGATTATGCGATTGGAGGGGTAGACGATCTCAAAAAGATAGGTGTAGTCCGGCGAGAAGGGGAAGGTGCTATATTTGTCGCGTAGGATCTGCGTTGCTTTAATAGCCTGTTCGCTCGTGAAGCTACCGCGTGTGGCGATGGCTGGCTTGCCGTCTTCGAAGTATAAAATCGCAAGCGAACCGTCCATTTTTTCCGTTACCTTGAATGGCTCTAGAGGGATTGGGCCTTGATGCTCTTCATAGTTGAAGAATTTTTTCAGTGGCAGTGCAACTACTACACCATCGGTCGTTGTAATCAGGCCACGACACATCATCGTCTCTTCGGTCCAGTAGCGCTCAAACTGTGTTTTGGGCGTGTAGTTCCAAATGAGAAGATTGCCCGCTGGGTGAGGACGACATGTTAAGTAGCCTGCCTCTACTAGCTGTAGTAGCATGTCCATATTTATTTTTCTCATAATGTAGACTTTTGTTTGCTCCTCTCAAGCACGGGACGATAATCAGGAGGGATGCTGCCGTGTGCCCCGCCAGAGGCATGCCTCCTCTGGCGGGTCGCGACGCGTTTTGTACGTTTTGTGCTTCGGTTGATACGAATACTACGTATTTAAACGAGTATTCACGAGTAGATCTTCTAGCTTTTGGGATGTCTCTTTTGATGTTCTCTCTGGTAATTGGCTCTGTTCTTGTTCTCGATCCAGGCGTTGTGTAAGCTGCTCTACAATTGTCATATGCTCTATTATCTCTTCATCGTCAACCCTTTTTATGCCATTGTACTTATACTCGATGATGCGCAGCAATTGGCGTTGATCATATTCTTTAGCAAGCTGTGGAATGTCCATCAACAGTTGGCCGGACCGCATGAGATGTATGCCCATGAGCAAGCAGCGATAGAGATGGATCAGCATTTTGACGTTCTTCTCTTGTATACGGCGTTGCTGATTAAAGGCCATGCCCTTATAATGCAATGCGCAACTTTTCGTGATGCATCCTTTACCTAACGCTTTCAATTCATTGTGCAATGGTGATGTGTGGACGATGAGCGGCGAATACACGTCTTCTAATATGTTGCCGTTGCCTTTGATCAGAAGCATGAGCAGTTTTTTGAGGTCGTGCGTCATGACGTCCAGCTCGATGTTAGCGCTGATTTTCGTTTTTATCTCAACTGTTGTATCGGAATTGCTATCAAAGCCTAGTTGTTGCCGCAACGGCAAGAGGTGAGCACCATGGATATCGAAGTCTGAGTGCGGCGATGCGATACCGAAGCCGTGTGAGCCTGTGATGGTGCTAAAGAGGAGTGGATAGTGATGGTACTGTTCTATGGCTTGCTGTATTTCGTTGGCTTTTTGCTTATTCATTATTCTTGTCGCTCATCCTTTTTTATTGTATAGTAACATATATTGTATCACTCTAGCGGAAATTATACAGGCTTGATTATTCTTTTGATTGTTAACATGTAGCAACGGTCTTTCCCCTTGACAAACGCGTTGTTCCCTGGGTATAGTTATTGTATGTTGAATGTATTTTCAATGGTGAATATTTATTCATCGAAATGAAATATGTGGCATTGTAGGAGGAAATTTTTATGGCTGGTGTGACGGTTGAGCAGTGGGGGGTGTACGAGGTTGTGTTACATGGGCCTGCGGAGGGAAATCCCTTTGTCGATAGGACAGTGCAGGCACGCTTTCAATTTAAGCATCGTGTGATTGAGGTTGCGGGTTTCTACGATGGTGATGGTCTATATCGCATCCGTTTTATGCCCGATACACCAGGTACGTGGACGTATGCGACACAAAGCGATGATAGGCAGTTGGATGGGCAGACCGGCACGTTTATCTGTGTACCTGCATCTATAAATAATCACGGCCCTGTCCATGTTCGTGATCGCTATCATTTTCGCTATGAGGATGGGGCCGCATATTTTCCCTTTGGAACGACGTGTTATGCCTGGACGCATCAGGGAGATGAGCTTGAGGAACAGACGTTACGCACGTTAGAAAGCTCGCCTTTTAACAAAATTCGTATGTGCGTCTTTCCCAAGCATTACTCATTCAATGAGAATGAGCCTGTGTACTATCCGTTTGAAGGCTCAGTGGAGCAGGGATGGGATTTTCAACGGTTCAATGTACAGTTCTTTCAGCATCTTGAGGCCAGGATTGCCCGCTTGCGCGATCTCGGCATTGAGGCGGATCTGATCCTGTTTCATCCTTATGATCGCTGGGGCTTTGCAAAGATGGATGCGCAGAGCGACGATCTCTATTTGCGCTACGTCGTAGCTCGCCTGGCTGCCTATCGCAACATCTGGTGGTCGCTGGCTAATGAGTTCGATCTGATGTACGAAAAGACGCTGGAGGATTGGGATCGCTTCTTTCGGATCATCGCGGAGGAAGATCCCTACCAGCATTTGCGCTCCATCCATAATTGCCATGAATTGTATGATCACACAAAACCCTGGGTCTCGCATGTCAGCGTGCAGCACCGTGATCTGTCCAATGTGAGGCGCTGGCGTGAGCTCTTTCGCAAGCCAATCGTCGTTGATGAATGTTGTTATGAGGGTAATATTCATCATGATTGGGGCAATATTAGCCCGCAAGAGATGGTGCGCCGTTTCTGGGAAGGGATGACGCTGGGGGGCTATGTTGGCCATGGCGAGACCTACATGCATCCACAAGATATCCTCTGGTGGTCTAAAGGTGGCGTTTTGTATGGAGAAAGCCCTGCACGCATCAAGTTCCTGCGCCAGATCATAGAGGAGGGACCGCACAGTGAGCTGGGGCCCGTTTATAGTGGAGAGGATCAGTTCTATGGTATCGCTGGCGCGTACTATCTGGCATTTTTTAGCTTCTACCGGCCATCCTTTCGTCTGCTGAAATTGTCCGCTGATAGCGATTTTACTATTGATATTATTGATACCTGGGAAATGACGATCACACCCGCCCCTGGCGTTTATCGAGGAGACTGTAGAGTGGAGCTACCTGCTAAATCTTTTATTGCTTTGCGCATCAGGAAAGTATAGGTGAGGGATTAGTTTGACAAAGCTGTAATCTGCATCGTGTGATTTGACGCTGCTTCGTCCACAAATTTTCCATAAGGGAATGCGCAGGGTTGACAAATAGAAAATACGTGTATATACTCCTATTTGAAGGGGAGAGTCGAATTGAACGAACGCGAACGGTTACTCAAAGTGCAGGGCTGCACAAATATACGGATGCGCCGGGCAGCACGAGCAGTCTCGGATCTTTATAACGCCATCATGGAACCCGCTGGACTCCATGGGAACCAGTTTACGCTCCTGATACCGACGTATCTGGTACAGGGCTTAACCATCAGTCAGTTGGCGCGGCTTGTTGACCTGGATCGAACTACCCTCGCACGCAATTTGAACGTGCTTGAGGAACGTGGTTTGATCAGCCTGCAGCCGGGGGACGATCAGCGAACACGGGTGATCGTGATCACTGACCTGGGCCGCCAGACCTTGCTGGAAGCGTTGCCCCTGTGGGAAAAGGCGCAGCAGCAGATCTATGAATATCTTGGAGAAGCGCACCTTGCCGAACTTCTACGTTCTTTAGAGATGCTGGAAAATTTGCTTCCCTCGCAATTACCGGAACCATCGGACTACCAGGGCTGATGGTGAGCATGGAAGGTGTTTTTTTTATCAAAATGCGTGTATATACACGTATAGGATCGGAAAGCAACGAAACGAAAGCAATATGCTAGTATCGGAGAAAAAAAATGGCTATCGATTTTCCAATCAACACGGCTCTCTTGATTACCGTATCGATGATCGGGATAGGGACTATTTCCTGGTTCAGCCTATCGCAGGGCCTCGAACAACTGTCAATTGCGCCCGGAATACGGCGCGGCTGGCGCTGGGGAATAGCGATTGTGCTGGTTGCGTGGCTGGTGATCCGCGTCGGGTCTGCGTTCTTTTGGCCGGTCAGGACCGTCTTGAGCGTGCCTTACGTGGCGGGCTTCGTCGCTGTGGGGATGTCGCTGGGTCTGGTGCCGCTGTTCTTCTCGCCCATCTTTCGGCAGGCTGTCGCCGCTATTCCCCTCTCCCGGCTGGTTGGTCTTCAGATGATGCGAGTTATCGGAGTTTTCTTCATCACCTTGCTGGATATGAAACTGCTACCGGCTCAATTCGCGCTTCCTGCGGGTTATGGTGATGTCATCGTCGGGCTGCTGGCCATGTGGCTGGTTTATACGCTCAACACGAAAAAAACCTCTGCCTCAACACTGATCGTTCTCTGGACGATCCTGGGTTTGCTCGACCTCCTGATAGCACTGACGACCGGAGTCACATTTATCCCGGCTTTTGCGCGTCAGGTAGTGGCATCCGGGGGATCGGTGCTGTATTTGAACTATGTCCTGCTCATTCCCACTTATGGGGTGCCCCTGGCTGTGTTGTTCCACATATATACGTTGTTTAAGCTGCTGGGCGTTCGCCAACAGGCAGTAGCAGCCTAGCCCGGGGTTCTCGCAATGGTTTTTCTAGCTGACCACACAAAGGGTTGAGTGTGGTCATGTCTCTTTAGCCCCTCGACCGAGCTTTTAACCTGTGATACGTGCCTTGAAATTTAGCATTACCTGGATTCGCATCCCACCATTTAACTGCCATATCACATTGTACAGGAGTGCCCCAGTGAATTACTAATTGGAAATAAGCGTCCCGCACTTTAGCGCTCCCAGGATTGGTTGTGAGCCATGCATTAGTGGCGTCAATAATCATTTTGCGCTGGGTGAGCGTCCCTTTATCTTCTACCAGTCTGAGATATGATCGATGGACATATTTATTCTCCGCGTGATTAGCAAGCCACTCTGTTGTGGCATCGATGAGGGCCGTAGCTTCCTGCTGGTTGCCTTTACGTCTTATGAAACCAAGATATACCTGGCGAACTTTGATATCCTGCGGGTTGGTGGCTAGCCAGCTGGTAGTGGTGGCGATGGCATCCCTTAACTGCTCTAAGGTCCCCACATTGTCTATCTCCAATAATGCAAGGTAGAGCCGCCGAATATGGATATCGAGTGGATTATTAGCGAGCCAGGTAGCGATGGCATCGATAAGGTCTGCCGGTTGCTCAGGGATCTCTTGCAGTTTCTTGATTTCCTTACATGCTTCACTGATACTAATAATTTGCTTGTCGAGCCAGCGAGCAATGATATCGATGAGGGCGTCTAGTTGCTGCGGGGTGCCGTGCCGTCCTACCAGCCCCAGGTAAGTCTGATAAGTCTGATAGACATAGGTAAACTCCGGGTGAGCGACCAGCCAGTTTGTCGTGGCATCGATGAAGGCCGAAATCTGTTCAGGGTTGCCTAAACGTTCTATGAGCTTGAAATAAGTGAGCGGAATCTGGTCATTGTGATTCTGCGCGTTGGTAGCAAGCCAGTCAGTAGCTAGATTTGTCAGGGTGGCTAGCTGCTTGTGAGTGCCGGTCTGTTCCACGAAGATCCGTTCCAGAATCATCTCTGTGTGCGCTGGGAATGTCCGTTCCACCCCTTGCATGAACTGATAGAGTTTCTGGGGATTTAGTGTTTTCGCATGTGATGCAAGTTGTTGCATATCGATGGCCTCAATTGTCTCCTGGGCCGCTATGCTCTCCCATTTGTGTGATAAGTCCAGTGTGCTGAGAATTCTTTTGTAGAATCCCAGGTGATCGTGCATAATCATTGTTGCCAGGGTTGGCGTTGGAATCTGCTCTAGAAGCGTCCTGGCTTGTGCGAGGGAGACCTTCTTTAAGCCACGCATGAGCCAGTAGAGTTGATACATATCTTGCTGTTGAACAGACAATGCAAGTTGCTGTATATCCATCTCGGCAACTATTTCTTCAGCGACCTGTGTATTTATTTGCTGAATATAGCTCAGTGATACACCTATATGGAGGAGTGAGTTTTCTAGTATCTTTAAGCGTATTTTTGCTATCTTTGTATGTTTTACTAACTCATTAAGCAACTGTAGAGCGCGAAGATGGTCAACCTGTGATAAATTGTGCAGATATGCGATTGCATCAAAAATTCTAGGGCTTTGAAACTGTTGTAGTGCGCAGTCCTGTAAACCTGGATCTTTTAATAATGAGTGTAATAGCGAATATTTATTATTTCTTTGTGCATCACGATAAAGTTGATAATAGACATGGCTATAATTGGAGGGTTGCTGCATAAGGTACGCTCGCAGTTCTCGAAAGGTCTCCCTCTCTATCAATTCTGCATCGACACCACCTTCTTTATAGTAGATGCCTGCCCTGAAAATTTCTCGCGCTTCAGTTGAATGATGTGTGAGTTGGTAGAATATACCGTAACCTTGCACAGAAGAACGGATGAGCTGTTTATTTTTTTCCAGATTCTTCACCTCATCTTTAGGTAAAGAAGCACTATCAACAAAGTTACAATGCATCGGGATCTCGAATTGGCGGAGAGCGCAGAAGGAAAGTAAGGCTTTTCTGACGCCATCAACCTTTTTCAGTCCCAGATATTTCAGGCCCAAAGATTTGTACACTACATCTCGTGTTAGCTCGCTAAGACGGCCTCCAAGCCCACACCACGCTTCTAAGCGAATGCGGGACATAACGAGATTGTGAGCATGTTGTTTTCTCAGCGCCGCTTCATCATCCTCCTCTAGCGAGATGTAGCTGCGAGCTGGCTCCTGGTGTAGATATGCCTCTTTATATTTATCGATGATGCCACGATAAAGATCTTTGGGCTGCACTTCTATTCCTACTTCAGCCCAACGCTTAAAATAGTCATCACTTTCCTCTGATAGTTCATCTCGTTCATCAGAGGCTTGAGCGCAAGGTCGCGAGATCAGGATACATTGTGCCTGCTTGAAAGGTTCCTCTTCCAGGTGAATACAAAACTCACTCACCGTTTCTGGCGCAAGGTGGCAGTTATCGAGGATATAGAGACTGCCCAGGCGGTCACAGGTTCGTATCGCGTGAAGCCACTTGCGCTCATCTGTGGCTTGTTCTACAGCGATATCCAGGTAGAAAGCCTGATACCGCTCATTTTTCTGAAGCCGTTTAGCCAGAGCGATAGCAAGCCCTGTCTTTCCGGCTCCTTCGTCTCCGATTAATAAGACACGGCGTTTATTTTCGAGCAAGTCCTTGATATCAGCAATATATTTTTCGGGGTAATAGAGCAAGTCTTCGTTGAAATATGAGAATTTACGGTGCTTCAGGCAGTGGTCTAAAGTGTTAAAGGGGCTCGGCAATTCTATGGGCGGTACAGGGATATCGTGATCTATATTCTCCTGGTTTGTCCTATATTCCACGGCTTTCTGGATGCCATCTGAGATGCTTTGAAATACATCGTCATTGTCATCTCCCCACTTAGCAACCGGTTTTCCATCTTCGGGTAGAGGTTGAAGGTCGAGTTTCCCTATTGCCGTCTCTTTCCAGCCACAAGTACGCAGAATAATAGGAATAACGTGAGTTGTACCGTTCTCGTGTCGCTCAAGTGCTTGACGCATTATGTTGTAGTGGTCGTCTGAAGCAAGGAAGTCGGGGCTGATGAAGAGCAAGACGATGGTGGAACTGCTGAGCTGTTTTTGAATCTCGTCCATCCGTCTATTGCCGGAGGGAATATATCGCTCATCCCAGAGAGTAAATTTTTGTGAGCGCATCAAAGGTTTCAGATGTTTTTCAATCTTATCAAAAAATTTCTGATCTTCATATGTGTAACAGCAAAAAATTTGTACCGCACTACTCATCACATTCACCCTGGTGCTAAAAGCTTAAAAGTTTAAAAACTTCAGAAACTTTAAAATTCATATGGTACACGAGATGAAAAAACTTTTGAGCTTGCGAGGATAGCAAAGTTACCTTTGCCTTCCTGTCAACGTATGAGAGAAGAGATATATGTTTCAATACTATTGTGACAAGTGTAGCATATATTCATGGGTTTAGACAAGGCTCTTCTTATCGTTCTATAATAGCATACATGCTGGAGCCCACACGCAACTTGTACGGACTAGTAGTCTGTTAAGGCTCAGTTGACGACTCGCCGCGTAGCGACCCCACAGGGGCACACGGCGGCAACCACAAGAGCACTGACTCCAACGAAATTGTCTAGAAGGTTCAAAGAGGCCACGTGATTCGGTTTTGCCGGCAAGCCAATTGACCACGTATATGTATTTTATGGCGAAACGAGCAATACTGTTTGGGTACGGACGCGATAGGGAAAAACTGGTCCCTACGTTTACGCGCGATAAATCGCTATGAGTAGAGATATAGTGTATAGAAGCTTGAAAAGATGTGAAAGAGACCATGAGAAGAAAAGACGAAAAAGGAACACTGTCTCTTCCTTTTTTTAATCCAATCCATCGTTGCGTTTCTTTTCTCATTTTTGCATGTTTTCTCTCGTTCTGAGCGATTTACCGCGCGTGAATGGAGGGACCAGATTTTCCCTATCGCGTCCGCTACCCAACACCTATGACGCTGTTCGCCCTGAAATCCACTCATGCAGCCTTTTCGACCCTCCAACGAAATTGTCTAGATGGTTCAAAAATTTCCCTATCGCGTCCGCTACCCAACACCTATGACGCTGTTCGCCCTGAAATCCACTCATGCAGCCTTTTCGACCCTCCAACGAAATTGTCTAGATGGTTCAAAAATTTCCCTATCGCGTCCGCTACCCAACACCTATGACGCTGTTCGCCCTGAAATCCACTCATGCAGCCTTTTCGACCCTCCAGCAAGAATAAGTTGGAGTCAGTGCTACAAGGGTCGTCGCTACGCGGGATCGATCAAATGAAGATTAACAGAACACTAGTAGACTGTTAATCTTCATTTGACCGATCCCGCGTAGCGACAATCCCTTGTGGTTGTCGTCGTGGAACCGCCTGTAGAGCCGGGCCACCACGACAACCACAGGGGCACGACAAGCCGTCAAATGAAGATTAACAGTCTACTAGTGCTCTGACAAACTTCATTTAACGGCTGGCCGCGTAGCGACAACGGCTTGTCCTTGTCGTCGTGGAACCGCCTCTCAGCTGGCTGGACGACGACAACCACAAGGGATTGTCGCTACGCGGGACCCGTGCAATGAAGTTTGTCAGAGCACTAGTCAGCCAGATTTAGCGTATAGTGAATAAGAGGATCAAGGATAGGACACCCGCTCCCCAACAATAGTAAGCGAACGGATGAAGGCGACCAGTTTCGAAGTACTTCAGGAGGAATTTGGTGCTCAGGAAGGCTGCAATACCTGAGACAATCATGCCAGCGATGATAAGTAGGAGTACAGAGGTTGACTGGCCGAAGAGCTGTGGCACCTCTAGTAGCGCGGCGGCACCGATCAGTGGAGTGCCGAGCAGGAATGAGTAGCGGGCAGCGTCTTCATGGTTGAGGCGTATCCCCAGTCCCGCTACCATTGTCGCTCCAGAGCGAGAGATGCCAGGAATGAGTGCTAACGACTGCGCAAAGCCGACCACAAGCGCCTCTTTCCAGGTCAGCGAGGCAAGGGGGCGGTATATGCCAGGTTTAGCGCTTTTGGTTTCTTCACGGCGGCGTAAGACTTCGCCCAGGTACAGAATAAAGCCGTTCACAATCAAAAATGAGGCGGCGATAATCGGGGAGGCGAAGAGCTGTTTAAGCGGCGTCTCCAGAAAAACACCCAGGATACCAGCCGGAATGCAGCCAATAAGGATGAGCCAGCTAACCCATGATTCTGACCCTTTCTGGACCTCACCCTTCTGGACGCTGCTCACCAGCGTCATAATGACATTGAGCCAGTCGCGCCAGAAGTAGATCACGAGGGCGATACTGGTGCCCAGATGAAGGGCAACGATAAGTGGAAGAAAGTGTTTATCGCGCACCAGGTCGCCCCAGCCAAGGAGCGCAGGAAGAATCACCGTGTGGCCCAGGCTACTAATCGGAAAAAGTTCGGTCACGCCTTGTAGTAAGGCTAAAAATAATGTTTGCCAGATGTTAATATTCATAACTAGTTTCTCCCTGGGGCTTATCTGCCCCTCTTATTGTGTATTGTATGACTGTACAGTGAAAAATTTTATTTATTATTTGTAGATCTTTTCAATCGCGTAGCGACAGTGGCTCTCAGCGCGTAAGTAAGCAGCAATGATCATCGCTCATAATTTAACATAACCAGTATACTATTTTTCACTCTAGCATCTGTAGATGAGATGTGGATGAAGGGGCAGCGTTTTTAAGACGATTGGGTGGCATCTCTTAGATCAATAGCAAAACGAGCCAGGAGGCGCGTTGTTTCTAAAGGAAGCGACTTGCTTCTGACTATCGTTCTGACAGGAGAATGTTTGTATGTCGTTTAAATCGCCTCTGTGGAGGAGACCGCGTCTCTTTTTTGTCGTTGCCATTTTGTGTATTGGGAGTTTATTTGTTGTTATCCAGTCGCGGGCCTCTGCATATCAAGGGATAGCGTCGCAGACCGGCATGCGGCAGGCGACAACCATGCATGTGCTCTTTGATAATGCACATGCGGAAACCGCTGGCAATGCTGATTGGGTAATCAGCAAGAGTCAACCCGATCCTCTAGGCGAAAATCCGAATCCGCAGGTTGAGACTGACTGGACCGGGGGCATTAGTTCCTGGGGAGTGGCTCTACAGAAAACTGGACGCTATAGCCTGAAGACCAATACGAGTGTGCTTACCTATGGCAATAGCTCAAACGCGCTTGATCTCAGTCAATTCAATGTGCTGGTGCTGCCCGAACCAAACACACTATTTAGCAGCAGCGAGAAGACCGCGATTCTTACATTTGTTCACAATGGTGGTGGCCTGTTCATGATTGCTGACCATAAAGGGAGTGATCGCAACAATGATGGCTATGACTCTTTGCATATCTTCAATGACCTGATGAATAATGGCGGGGTTGGCAATGATCCCTTTGGCATTCAGTTCGACAATATCACTATTGCGAAAGACTATCCAGGGGTTGATACGTCTAATCCTGATCCAATCCTACAAGGGCCATTTGGAACTGGCACGACCAGCCTCATCAATCAAGGCACCACCGAGACTATCAATCAGGCAGACAATCCTAATGTTGTGGGCGTTATCTATACGAGCGGATCTTCCAATACTGGTAGCACGGGCGCTTTTATCTCGCGCAGCATGTATGGCAGTGGCCGTGTCATCGCCTCGGGTGATAGCTCATCTATTGATGACGGCACATGTGGAACAGGGCATAAGTGTTATAATGGCTGGGGCGACCCCAATGCGCAGGATAATATACTGTATCTGAATGGGACCGAATGGCTTGCCAGCGGGACTGCGAGCGTTAATCCAACACCCGCTGCAACACTAACTGCTACGGACACTGTGACTCCAATGGTGGTACCGACACAACCACAAAATAGCTACTAACACATACATGTGAAGCAGCTTTTTGAGCAGGTGGAAGCGAGCAGGCATCTGTCCTACAGGATGCTTGTTCGCTTTCTCTTTTTTCCTATGTGCTCACGTCTTCCGCGTTTGCTCCTCTCATCTCATTTCTTTCATTTACTTTTGCATATTTTGTGCAGTATTCGAAATATTACAAAATAAATGAAAGAAATGAGATAGATTAAGGGCCAAATATCAGTGTGTGCGTTTTATGAACGGGTATTTTACCACGACAGTGTACAAGAAAGGCAGGGATGCTTTCAGACCGTTCTATAAGATAAATCTCGCTACATTGCAGGTCGATTACGAGTCGAGCCATACTATCTAAGATTGCAGGGTTGGTCTGCTCTAAATAGGCAATGATTTCGTTTGCAGACCAACCCTGCGTGCCATCATTTGAGATAGCCAGGAGATCCTGGTTAATATCGACAACATGCTTAGGATATCTACTTTCAAGGGCTAGTAGACATATTTTTAACTCATCCTCAAGTTGCATAGCCGTGCCTCCTCCCTATGCTTAATCTGATCTAACATATTCAACGTTGAAATTTTTGTGGATATCCTACCCTCTATAGTGACTATCGTCAGATCGGAATATAAAAATATAGTGGCCTCAGAAAATGACTTTCTTACTATTATTTCGGCAAGCAAATAGGGATGATGAAGATAATCAAAAACGGATCACTATTTCGGTACCGAGGCAGTCCAGCTATCAGCGCGAGAGTAAGCTGTTGCGTTATAAAGCGGACTTTGCTGGACTGGAGCGCTAGTACAATGATCCGAGATTGCGGGAGTGCGTTGATAATGCAGGTTTGTCAGGGGGAGAAAGCGAGCGATAGCTTCTTCTTGGAGGCGTTGCGCGAAGAAGGGATCACGGTGCAAGGATGCAAGCGCTACTTGTAGCTTGAGCCTGACCGGGAGGGGGATATGGGTGGCAACGACGGCGACAGGAGCAGTTGAAGAGCCTGGTGTGCTGGTGACGCCCAGTATACGCAGACCAGCAGCTATGCGAGGACTATTGTGGATCGCGATAGAGAGTGAGCGTATATCTATCGCCGTGGCATCCGCTTCGCCTGCGAGGATGAGGCGTAGGGCTTTGGCGGCTGTGGGAGCCTCGATGCTCTTTCTAAACTGTATTGTTGCCTGCTTGGAGGGGGCATGATCTTCGATGTGAGATCGGCCTGGATAATGAGCCCAGACGGATTCAGCGAGTTCCGGTAGAGAGGTCAGCGTGCTATCGCTACGTACTACAACAGCAGAGTAGACGGGCGGAGTCTCCTGATCGCTTGCTCCTGATGGTATCGGTGCGGCAAGAAGCTCAATGGGGCAGGGCTGCTGGTTGAGCAGTTGTACATAGGCCAATGGACTGATAAAGCCCACATCTACATATGCGGCTGCAAAGTCCTCTAGCGTCTCTCCATTTAAGAGAAACGCAGGAACCTTAATGTAACGCTCAACATATTCAATAATGTACTGATAGGTTTTATAGCATGTCGGGGCCAGGAATGTAGCAAAAATAAGTGGATTACTCATATAGGTTTTCTCCTGATCAGCTCATCCTGAAAATACTCTACGTTACAATATGTTTTGCTAAATGTATTGTAGACTTAGTATATCAACAATGTTAAGTATAGAGCTAAAGACAGCGTTTGTCAAGGGAGGATCTTACAGATCAGGCGCTCGATCAATTTGATAAGCTCTTATGACAAACATAATATGGGAAAATGAGAGAGTTCTGCAAAATTCCATAATCTACTCTTATCACCAAAATCTACTCTTATACTCTGGTATAAGGCGAAAACACACTAATTTTCGTCAAAAACTTGTGTAACAACAAGAGCTTGATAAATGCAATAATATCATGTATACTCTTACAAGTGTTAACCGTTTTCCTACGGTTTTGCATAATTGTGTTAGATTGGTTGACATATGCTGGCAGAACTGCTTATTCCTCTGTTCATTGTATGCTTGTTTAATCTTGTCATGCTCACTCGCAAGTGCGTTATTCGTAAATACTCCTCATAGAATAGCCTTGGATGATGTCTGCTCATCAGATCCTCGATGAAGTCGTTACCGGACATCTGTTCGAGCAAGAAACAGAAAGGCAAAGACATGACGCAACAATCCTCCCCTCCGAAGGTCGGCTATCTCAGAAGTTGTATGGATCGGCGTTTTCTCGCTGCAACGCGACGCGCCTTTGAACAAGCGACCAGTTTAGGGGAAGCGGAGTATTATCATGAAGCGTATGCAGGCGGTGCCCTCAATAACCCCGCTGGCTATGTCAACTTTCCTACTAATAGTCCTCCAGTCCCCAATGGGGCCGACTATGTCTACGGCCTCAATGGGAAAGACATTACCCTTGCCTTCATGGGTTGGCAAGTCCATATCGACCATTGTGGCGGACTACCAGAGCTTCATAATGACGAGATTGTCACGGCATTTCGGAAACTTATTGCGGATAAGTACTTTCAGAATACATATCCAAACGTCCAGCACCTGTTTCTGGTCCAACCGGCGAAGACCCTCACGCTCACCTTCTCCAACTTGGGGGACTACATTGCCTGGTGTAACGTCTCCTACACTGACCTCCGTGGAAATCCCCAACTGTGGCGGAGTCCGCAAATTGCTCGGGGAACCAATGTTTCGACAGAGGTCCCTGCCCAGTCTCAAGGGATTACGGTTACCGGTGGGTCGATTGGCGATCAAGGCCAGACCGGTCAGCCCATGCAAATAACCAATGCCACGACTCCCGACACGTTTCTGGGCGGTACCAAAACGTACTACCTTACGGGTACGTTCAGCAATCCCATAGGCAGTGATACCGCTCCAACAGGATCAGTGTGACCCACTCCTGCAGACCTGGAGACGGCCAATGGAGCTACTCTTTTCAGAAAAAGCTCTTGCATGTTAGTTTTCATCATGATTGACAGAACAAAAACGCGTTTGCATTGGAAACAAGGAGGATACCATGCCAATTGATTTCAGTACTGTCGTTGGTCCCTGGACTTCTGTTCCCGGATCATTTCCTGCGGGTTTCAGCTTTATGAACCACTCAGCCACCCTCCTGAACAATGGGAAGGTCCTGATCGCTGGAGGGTCAGGCTCTCCCGCAGGCATAGCGATAGACAGGAGACCCGGTACTACAGCTACACAACTCTACGACCCTGCCACCGACACCTGGACTGCAACGGGCAGTCTGAGCGTTGTCCGCACCGGTGATCCCACCGCTACTCTTCTGAAAGATGGGAAAGTGCTGCTTGTTGGAGCTGGTTCACAGTCTGTGCAGCCTGGCGTGCCACCTACTTTGGATGTCCAAACGGCAGAAATCTATGACCCAGGCGCTGGCACCTGGAGCCAAACGGCCAATATGAACGCTATCCACATAGAACAGACTGCCACTCTTCTGAACGACGGGAGGGTCCTGGTTGTTGGAGGAGTACTGAGTTCTGCAGGCACCACAGCAGAAATCTATGACCCCGTCGCCAAAACCTGGACTCCGACTGGCAGCCTGAGTGTTGCCCGTGGGAATCACACAGCTATCCTCCTGCCCAACGGGAAGGTCCTGGTTGCTGGAGGAACAGGGGATGCTGCAGGCACCACAGCAGAAATCTATGACCCCAGCGCTGGCACCTGGAGCTCGACGGGCAACCTGAATGTTCCCCGGGCGAGCCACACAGCCACTCTCTTGACCAATGGGACCGTCCTGGTTGCCGGGGGAGAAGGGAGTCCTGCAGCCTCGCCTCCTATAGGGGCGAGTCCTAAAGCAGGCGACACAGCAGAAATCTATAACCCTGACACCGGCACCTGGATCAGGACTGCATTCGGACTGAGCACTGCTCATGTGCATCACACAGCCACCCTCCTGCCTAATGGAAATGTCCTGGTTGCTGGAGGAGGAATTCGC
This sequence comes from uncultured Chloroflexia bacterium, assembly GCA_963850365.1. GTDB lineage: Bacteria > Chloroflexota > Ktedonobacteria > Ktedonobacterales > Ktedonobacteraceae > Dictyobacter. The sequence goes on along the minus strand of CAWKKX010000061.1, from coordinate 63,695 downwards.
AACCAGGAAACAGCCGTTGCCGAACTGTATCTTACAAAGAGCAATCGGTGGGTCTCTGCCGGTTCGATGACTGTTCCGCGCGGGAATCACACCGCGACACTCCTGATGGATAACAGGGTCCTGGTTGTCGGGGGAACAGGCACGACCGGTTATAAGGCGTCCCTCGACTTCGTTGCCGGATTCACAGATGAATGCTACCTCGATACCGGTGCCGAGCTCGGTCGCATGTTACAGGCTGTACGCTGGGGATTAGTTGGACCCGATGGCTCGCCCTCGTCTACCAGTGGAAGTTTCACGATCAAACCTGATGGCACAGCCATAACCGGTAGTGGAAGTTTCACGATTACGCAAACCATCCCCTGGCATATTCGATATCACCTTCACCCCTCCATTTAGCACTTTCCCGGTAGTCCTGGTCACGCAGGACTACCCTGGGGATGTAAACTCTATTGGCGGTGATACGAGGGATAATGCTGTCGTCGTCGGCATAGCCCCGGACCGCTGTAGAATTAAGACCGGCGATAGCAACGGGCTCCCAGCGGACCGTTACTTCAGTTTTCTGGCATATGCGGCAAATGCCGCTCCAAACCCTGTACTTGCGATCATACCTGCGCCTGTACCTGCGCCTGCACCTGCTACACCGCCGCCGCCGCCGCCGCCACCAGACGCCACCATTATGCTCATCAATAACGGCGGCTACATCGCACACGGTACCGTCTATTACAATCTCAACGGCCAGCCTCAGAGTCAATCCACCGGCGACTTCCCAGTCGCGCAAAGCCGCTCTTTGACGATTCCAGGCGCGGCCACGCAGATGCGCATCGTCTGTCAGGGGAATACCGGTCTTCTGTGGAATCTCTGGAACACGGCCTTTGATCAAACGTATCCTACAGCCGTCTCAAAAACCGTCACCATGAGTGGCACAACTCTCAACCAGTGGGCCAGCGTACAATAGCAGCGCCAACTGTAGGTCCAATAGTGTATTTACCAGGTAGAGGGAGGAGCATCTCAGATATCTCCTCCCTCTATAATTCAGGGCCATTCACTATATGTAATACATGGAAAAGTATTCAGTTCGTGATGAAGTCGTGCGAACTCATCTAATCTTCCATGTCTCGATGACGCAGTGTAGAGGGACCTCGGCAATCCAGGGGCCTTGCTGTGAGTGTGCCAGGAATTCCTCAGTCGGCTCAGGTTCCTCAAGGGCAGCAACTAGCAGGCCCGCAGCACGCAAAATGCGGAAATACCAGGATAATGGGCGATGATAGGTACGCGTATAGATCTCTTGCCCCTGATCATTTTTCCAGAGGCAATCGGCAGGTGCCAACTCGCGATAACGGCTCATCTTGCGCCAGATCGTAGTATGGGGATACCTGTACTCGATATCCCAGCTGGAATTGTTTACCTTATCAAAACAAGGATGACATATGCTAGCAATAAAACGGCCTTGCGGTCGTAATACACGTCCCACCTCATGAATGGCCTGGGCTGCGTGCTCAATATCCATCAGGGCCATATTACATATAACCAGGTCAAAAGACTCGGCAGCAAATATTTCGAGATGGGCCGCATCTACTACATGATAGGTAATGCCGAGCCGCTGCTGTGTCTCGCGTGCGCGTGCATGCTCAATGACCGGCATGCTCGCATCTACGCCAGTAACGACCGCGCCCTGGCCTGCGAAGCGGCGGCTCAGATAACCGTTGCCGCATGCAAGATCCAGCACATGCAATCCATCCACCTCGCCCACAAGGCGGATCAAGGGAGGATCAATCAACGTTCGATGCCATAAATCGCCCTCATCGCCCATATTCTCGTTCCACCAATCGGCCATATTAGCCCAACCAGAAGTAATCATGATTTCTCCTTCTTAATGTAGTCTGGTAGTATCGAAGTATTCATGTAGATTTATGCACTGAAAATCAGGTTTTAGAAGGGTTTTAGCATACCATCATTTTCCCCTTTTTTCAAGATTACAATTGTAATGGAAGGCCAAAGGCAAAATGTATATATTAATAATAGAAGTGTAGCGAAGTCATACTAAATCATCTGAAAAGAATTTAGATCTGATGATGATTCAAAGCTATCTCAAGCTTATTACTTGTTTGGAGGGTAAAATTATTTTTGCATGTATAAAATTACGAGAATAGAAAAGGAGTACTCTTAGCTGTGAGCGATGTGAAAAAGACAGATATAGTCATCATCGGCGGAGGCATTATCGGTTGCTCTATTGCCTATTATTTATGTAAAGCTGGCCTTGAGGTAACCGTGCTGGAGCGTGGTGAGATCGGTGGGCAGGCATCTGGCGCAGCCGCAGGGCTACTCGCTCCACTTGGACCGCTTGGGGGGCCGGGTCCGTACGCTGATTTGCTGTTAGCCAGCTTTGCACTCTTTCCTGAACTGGTAGTGGAATTAGAAGCTGTGAGCGGAATACAGTTGGGCTATGAACGTACAGGGGCACTGCGCATCGTACGCAATCCCAAACGTATCGTACGTTTACAGAAGCACCTGGCGGAATGGCAGCCGCTAGGATTGCGCATGCACTGGCTAAGCGGAGACGAGGCACGGCAGCTTGAACCTCTATTGGCCCCCGATATCTGTGCCGCCATCTATGCACCCGAAGAATCGCAGATCAACGCCGCCCATCTCGTGCAGGCATTTGCCGTGGGTGCAAGAAAACTGGGTGCACAAATCTATGACCATACGCCCGTCGCGAGCATTCAGCATCAGGCTGGCCGCGTTACAGGAGTTCAGATGGGCCAGGGCGATAGCATTTCTTGTAGCCATCTTGTGATTACCGCAGGGGCGTGGGCGGCTCAAGTTACCGCTGGACTGGATGTAATTGTGCCGATACGTCCGCTAGCTGGTCAGATGCTTGCATTGCAGAATGTGGGGTTGCAACACATCATCTTTGGCGAGGCGGCGTATGTGATACCCAGGGGGGACGAAGTGCTGGTTGGTGCGACAAGAGAAGAGGCAGGTTTTGTCGCACAGACCACTACTGAGGGGCAGGATTGGTTGCATAATGTCGCGTGTAAGCTCGTGCCCGCGCTGAGTGTGAGCACGATAAGACGCAGCTGGGCCGGCTTGCGTCCCAGTACGCCCGATACACGACCAGTGCTAGGGCCTATCCCTGGCTGGTCAAATATGCTACTGGCAAGCGGGCATAATAGCGTAGGAATTGCGCTAAGCCCATTGACCGGACAGCTGATTACCGAGTGTATAGTAAGTAGGCAAGTGCCAGAACTGTTGCGCCCCTTTTTGCTTGACCGCTTTTTGCCTGCCTATCAAGAAGATAATAATACTTGAAGTTAAGCGCAGGTTTCTCTTCCGAAACAGAGCAGCAAATCTTTACAATAGAGATGTGGATACATCTAAGGTAGGCCGCCTAAATAACTTGACATTTTAGCCGGGATGCACCATACTCGCATACCAATGCGCGTTCATACGATCAACAGACACACGATAAAAACACCTTTGAGGAGAAATAGAATGAACAACGATCAGCATGATTTTGAGCAATTCATGAAGCAGCGTAGCGAGGCTGCGCTCTCCTACATTAACGGCGATGCCACTCCACTTGGTGAGATCATCACTCACCACTCCCCCACCACCTTCTTCAGGCCATCAGGCGACTATTACCAGGATGCTGAAGCTGTCTGGTCACAATACGAACGTGATGCGACGAGTTTCGAAAGCGGCAGCGAGGGGCAGCTTGAGATCCTGCATATGGCGGCGAGCGAGGGCCTGGCCTACTGGGTTGGTTTCCAGCGTGCCACTGCTCACCTGCGTGGCAGACCAGAGCCAGTCCCTTTCAACCTACGGGTAACCGAACTCTTCCGCCGTGAAGGCGATAGCTGGAAACTTCTTCACCGCCATGCTGACCCGTTACGATCTGAACCCGAAACAAAACAACCATAACCTCTCGTCTAGGTGGGTGCTTGACCATTATCTGCAAAAGAGCTCGATGAGCTGAAGCGGTTAAGCGCTGAAGGCTTCGCCCCGATGGGACACTGCTGACCTGGAAGGCTGCCGGATTGTCTCTCTCACTAGTGGAGGGATAGCTGCCTTTCTTTATGCAGTGGGATGATCCCGCTCACTATCCAGGAAGCCTTCCTGCTCGACTTCATTACTCACTACAATCAAACGGCCAAACCGATCACATGGTCTTACACCGTTGAGAAGCTGGAACACAAGCTCAGAACGCGGTTGTGACCGGCTGTACTTAGATCAGTGGGTGAGTAATTCCGTTGGCACCGTGTCGCGTGGACTGTTGAGGTATTCCTCAAACACAGGAGCATTGGCGACTTCCTTTCCCGACTTCACCAACCATTCACCGTAGAGCCACTGATAAGCGGCTTTCATATTTCATCTAGAATAGCATAGATCGATTTGACAAATCTTGCGGAGTTGAAGACCATTCCAGGCTGGAACAAATTTGTGCCCAACTGTACTTGGCTTTCACGATTTGCGACGTGTATAGTAAGTGGGCAAGTGCCAGAACTGTTGCGCCCTTTTTGCTTGACCGCTTTTTGCCTGCCTATCAAGAAGGTAATAATGCTTGAAATTAAGCGCAGGTTTCTCTTCCGAAACAGAGCAGCAAATCTTTACAATAGAAAAAAGGCTATTATGCATTTTTGAAGTAAAAGGATATTTTCATGGCAATAGTGATACAAGGACGACGCAGCAGCCTGGAAAGCATTGGTAAGCGCTATCAAGATGCGATTATTTTGGATGTAACCTCGCATGGTGCAGAGCCGTGGGTGCGTTTCAGCCCTTTCTATCCACATGGCAATATTCCCGTGCCATTTTCGGAGGGATACGTGAGCGCCACGGTTGAAGGCATCTGGCAGGGCCTGAAGGTGTTTGTAGGCGCTGATGTGGATATATCTAAGTTTGAGATCACCAGGATGAAAGGAATCAAGCGGTCGGCGCGTGTGCTGGGAAACGTGTTGGGGCATCGCGAGGGAGTAAACGGCGAGGATTTGCTGAACTATAGAGAGGCACGCTATGCAATCTACCTGCCTGCATATCGTTGGGTGCTTGAGCATTGTCTGCAAAAAGAGCTCGATGAGCTGAAGCGGTTAAGCGTTGAAGAGATGCTGGTGTTACTCGACTATGAGACGAATGGGAACGTCGATAATACTGCCCGTCCGCTTTCGCATGCTGGACTAATCAAGCGTTATGTTGAGGGAGATTGGCCGCAGGGATAGAGAAAATTACATATGCTGCGGATCTGACTCAATACCTCGTCTAAAAGTGCTTGTGAATCGTATCATAAGTGATAGATAAACACATGTGTCTATCAGGTATTGTTCCTTTTTTTTACATAGTGAGAGGAAAAAATGATGAGTATGGTTTTTGCAGCAGCTCTGAACCCTGGTGGCATTATTGCGTGGATCGTGATTGGTCTTGTTGCTGGCTGGCTGGCAGGTAAAATCTTACCAGGTAGTGCGTATGGAATCATTGGTGACCTTATACTTGGTTTGGTAGGAGCTTTTGTTGGCGGATTAATCGTAGGCCTGCTTGTACCCGATGCGACCTTCGGTTTCTGGGGTAGCTTACTTGTTGCTATAATTGGAGCTTGCATCCTTGTTGCAATCTTGCATGCTGTTGTAGGACGAAGAGCCGTATAAGCAATCGGCTGGTTGCGTATTATAAAAACATGTTATTAAAGAGAGGAAGTTTCCTTGTACTACAAGGGAACTTCCTCTCTTTATAATCCAAGACCAGAATACATACAAAAAGCGGAAAAAGACAAGCTGCTTGAGTTGTTCAGCGTTGCTTCACACTTTCACAAATCGCTTCGCTGCTTCACTATAAACCGAAGTGAAGCAGGAGGAGCAGATCGCGTTCAGTCTACTTTTGTGGTAGACGATGTTTGGCTCTCAGCTCGCTTGTTAGATGCAATTTGCATCCAATCGAGGCTATAAGTCGGGGTAGCATAACCGAGAAAGTTGCCCATATCGAGCATGAGTTTTAGCTCGCTGGTTTCCAGATCTGGTGCCATAGCGGTCACGAATCGGTGACCATCGCTTGCTTCCACGAGGGCCCAGCACACGACTGGCTCGGTAATGTATCCTGGTTTACCTTGTTCAGGTTCTTCTTTTGTGCCCCAGACAGCTCCCCAACCTGGCAGAGCAGGCATAATTTGCAGAATAGTGAGTTCTTTTGCTTCGTGTTCTTCGACTGTGAGTTCTTCAATTGTTTCCATGCTTACCACCTTTCTTTTATAGTCTAGCTTTTTGTGACCCTTGAATGGGTTGTCAACTGTTTCTCTACGAATATGCTGTCTCATAGCTGAGAGCAATAGCCCTTCAGAAAAGCTCTCTCGCAGACACTTGCACGTTCATGGGCAGCACCCACACTCATGTCCTGGTTGAATTTAAAAAGAGAAACTTGTGCAAAGTCAGCGGCCAGGATCGTGATGGCCTCATCATTGAGTACACGTTGCTGTTCGTGGTGCCATTGCTTCATTTGTTGGCCTCGCACATAGGCTTCCTGCTGGATCTGTTCCATTGTTTCTGGCATGATGCACTCCTTCTCCGTTGGGTTGTAGGGCTGTAGGACACGCTTCAAAAAGAGATCTGTCCTCTTTCCAGTTCCACCGGAAAGCATATTACACCCCTTCCATCGCTTCGTCAACTAGATAGCCAGATTTCCTTCTTGTCTTTTTGTTTTTCCCTGCTATCAGCACCTCTGGTTTTACTGCCAGACGGTGCCATCGGTGATTTTCCAGGTGCCGTTTTCGAAAACCATGAAGGCCAGGCCGTTATGGCTGGGCACGTTTGCACGCGAGATGGTGACAACAACCTGAGCATTGAGCGTGTTTGCGCTGGACGAAAAGGTTGTTTTGTCGATAGTGAATGACGTGAGCTTGCCAAGTGTCTGGTCGCTTGCCGTACTTGCGCTATGGAAGTTCGCACTGCTAATAGTCTTGAAGCTTGTATACTGATAGGCCGTATTGTAATCCTGGCGTTGAACGGCGTTAAAGAAGTTTTTGGCAACAGTAGATGGTAAACCTGCCTGCGCTATTGCTTGAGCCTGGCTGGGAGCATTGTTCGTCTGGGATTGGCTTTGAGCCGTTGCAACTGCCGTAGCCTGAGCTTGTGTCGTATTGTTGTTAGAGGATGCGCTACTTTGAGCACTACTACTCGCGGACGCATTGGTCCCGGATGTGCTCTGGGAGCTCTGGGCGGATGCGTTCTGGGTAGAAGCGCTTTTCGTAGCCGTGTTCTGGGTAGCTGTGCTCTGGACAGAAGTATTCTGAGTGGAGGAGGGGGTAAGGCTAGAGTTACGTGTAAAGACGACCAGCATAACCAGGCCAACGACTAAGAGGACCCCAACGGTAACCGCAAGCCAGAGCATGGTAAGCTTTTTTTGTAGAGGCGGCGGTGGTTGTGGTGCAGGTTGCTGAGACGGATAAGCAGAAAATTGGCCCGGTGCAGCATTATAGGAACCTTGAGGGGGCTGGCCCTGAGAAGGTTGCGGAGGTGCATTATAGGAACCTTGAGGGGCCTGGCCCTGAGAAGGTTGCGGAAATTGGCCCTGTGGTTGACCATAGGGAGGGTACGGTGCCTGCCCCGGAGGGATGTAGCCCTGGGGGTCAGCTATAGTTTTATCAGGATCTTGCATACTATTCTCCACATAATTTTTATTCAACTGTCTATAGAATACTCTCTTACCTGTATTTCAACCAGGAGTCTAGTACTATATGGTAGTGCTATGCGCATCTGGAACATCATCTGGAAGATCCTCGATGAGGTCTTTTGTCTCAACGCCCAGAGCCTGTGCCAATCTACTTACGGTTGAAAGGGTCACTTCAGTATAGGGATCTCTAAATATCTTACGAATCGTTCCATATGCTACTTCGCTGCGTATATGCAATTTTGTCATTGACATGCTTTTTTGTGCTGCAACCTCTTTCACGCGTAGTCGTGTCCTCATGTTGGCATCCTTATACTGCTCGGCATCCATAAAGTAGAAGCATTGATATCCTATCAGCATACGCCCCTCAACCTCTTGACCGTAGAGGTGAAGTAATGACACCATTAAGAAAATATCATTATAATGTCATCATTATAATGACAGTAATTATTTAATCGACAATATGAAAGGCAGATGCAGATGAACGAAAGGAAGCCAACGTTACTCAGCATCAAACAAAGGACACAGAGACACATAACTACAGAGCAACTTGCCAAAGAAGCAGGTGTTACCCTTGGTCAGGCGTACACCGTCGAGATTGGCGGCTTTGTGGCTAGAGATATAGCCGAGCGCGTTATTGCCGCATTCACAAAGCTAACAGGAATGCACTACACTTTAGACGATATTCGGCTACAGAATGTTTCACCTAAACTACCAGAACAGTGGACGAGCATGTAGCAAAGCAGAAATACAAGAATATAGTCTGAAGAAGCAAAAATAGCGTAGCGGTAAAGAATATATTTTTCTTGTTTAGGCGATAGGCACAAAGCTCGCGTCAAAAGTGACGCGAGCTTTAAATGCATGGGAAGCGCTTTTGCCGCAAATAGCTCCTTAACATTATGCGTGAAATGCCAATATGTATCGTAATACATTATATCCACGAAGTCTCTCTGTGATTCGTTACAATTTTGTTACAATTTCGACATACTTTTGTACAAAGTACTTGCTATACTGGGAGACAAAATGGCTGCAGCACGTTTGAGTAGTTAAATAAGTTAACTATACTGGTGGCGACACTCTCAAAGGGCTTCACCCTTGTTGATGAATTTAGAGGAATAAGATACCATAGGAGCAAAAATGCAGGAAACTTTTTCGGTTGCTACAGTTGGAAGTGAGAAGACACAGGGGTCGCAACCACTAAATGAGTACGCAGAGTTAAAACAGCGTATAAAAGAAAAGGGTTTATTAGAGAAGCAACCAAATTACTACCTGTACAAGATTATGGGGACAATAGGAGCTCTGCTCGTCGGATTGATTGTACTGTTTAGCATCCATATTGTCTGGGTACAGATTGTCGATGCAGTGTTTCTAGCCATTGTTTCTGCACAGATCGGATTTCTCGGCCATGATGCCGGGCATCGACAAATCTTTGCTTCTGTATGGAAGAACGAGCTCATAGGTATGCTCTGTGGCAACTTACTGGTGGGGATGAGCAACACCTGGTGGGTAGGTAAGCACAACGAGCACCACAGCCACCCTAATGAGGTGGATATGGACCCCGATCTGAATATTCCTTTCTTATGTTTTACTGCAGAAGATGCGCATGCAACAAGCGGACTTGCACGATTTATTATGCGCTACCAGGCCTTTCTGTTTTTCCCCATGCTCTTCTTTGTCGCTCTAGACATGAAGAGGGTCAGCATAGAGTTTCTTTTCCAGGAGCGTAAGCAAGTGAAGTACTTCCTGGCCGAAGTTCTGCTGATCAGTGTGCATCTCGTGCTGCCCGTTGCAGTAATAATCTGGCAACTAGGTTTCTGGCCGGCGCTCTTATTCTTCGCAATCCACCAGGGTCTGTTAGGATTCATCCTGGGATCAGCCTTCGCTCCGAACCATAAGGGCATGCCTATGCTGCCCAAAGGCACGAAAATGGATTTCCTGCGCAAGCAAGTGCTTACCGCACGCAACATCAGAGCCAGCTGGTTTGCCGACTTCTGGTATGGTGGGCTCAACTATCAGATCGAGCACCACCTCTTCCCCAGCATGCCGCGTAACCGCTTAGGGGAGGCGCAGGCCATCATCAAAGACTACTGCGCTGAGCGATCAATCTCCTTTGCCGAAACAAGCATTTTTGGCTCGTACGCAGCTATCCTGCACATACTAAACGGAGTGAGCCGCGCAGATAAGCTCGCCAGGTCATCTGCTGCTCGTTAAGCGTAAAATAAATAATTTAATGTCATGCAAGAAGAATCGGAAGTGTCAGTTACTAGCGCTTCCGATTCTTCTTGCGTGACTGGTTCCTCATGACTTTATTGAATCCCTTCTAGTCTTTTTTCTTTTAAATGATCGTTTTACTCTTTATTTTGGATTAATGCAATATGACACCCAACCAGAAGGTCGCGAGTGTAGCCAGGATCGCGAGCAGTGTCCCGGCGCATGCCTGGAGCGGGGTGTGCGCATGCACTTTCCATCGTGCCCAGCCAATGAGCAGCACGAGTGGCGCAAGCAGAAGCAGCCACGGCCCAAACAACACCACGCAGACGGTAACCGCACCCGCGCTACCAACCATGTGCAGCGAAATCTTGAAGCGCAAGAACTGCGTAATAGCGATAGCAAACGCCAGCGAGACAAGTGCCCCAACCACCGTGGCAAGCAGCACGCGCGGAACCGCTAAAAAGAGCAGCAAGACAAAGACCAGTATCATACACAGCAGGCCAAAGGTAAGCGGGATAAAGCGTTGTGCCCGGTTACTTACATGCTCATCCGTGTACCTGCCCCGACGCACGCCGATCCGAATAAAGAAGAAGGGTGCACCTGTGAAGCCGATGGCAATGATCGCCCACCATTCCAATGCGTGCAGCGGGTCGGGTGCAGTATGTAACGCCACCGCGAGAAAGAGCGGCAGGACCACAAACAGAGGGTTTGCCACTAACGAGATCCGGTGAGCAAGCCTTTCGCCAGGAGTTTCCGCCGCAACTGTAAACCCTCTCTCCGCTTGTAGGTCTCTGGCTGTTTTTGCCATAAATACGAATCCTCTTCTTCTGCAATTTAAACAAGCTCAATGCTCGCCATAAAATATATATTGCTTATCTAATAAAGACGAACGAACATGGAATAGTTCACAGCATTATCAGGTTTTTCCATTTTCCATACATATTTGCGCTATACTGCTTTGGCACAGTTCATTTGGCGGTTCGCCGCGTAGCGACGACCCTTGTGGTTGTTGCCGTCAACCCGCCTATGGAGCCGATCCACGACGACCCCACAGGGGCACGGCAAGCCGTTGTCGCTACGCGGCCTGCCATTAAATGAACTGGGTCAGAGCAATACGCAAAAATGCATAGAAAATGGACAGAATGTCTGGATTTATAGATTCTCTCGACCTATGTAGAAATTGCAAGCGTTTACAAAGTATTTTTTATAAGAGGCATAGACTATTATTGTTCATCAAAGCTTTATAGTTGTTTTGCTTTTTATATCTATTTTCCATTTTTACATCCTCATGTTTTATAAAAGCATGTAAAAACGGAAAACGAGTAAAATAGGTGACGTGCAACTTCATCACGTGAGCCCAACAAGCGAGAGGGCAAAGGTGATGGGAATTAAATATTTTTTGCAAGGGAAAGGGGTTGACAGTAGTTGCAAGAATAATGTATATCTTTTAATGTATCTTGCAAACGTTTGCAAATAGCAGTCTGGACTTTTTGGCGGGAAGCCGCAATGATCGCAGCCTTGTCTTCCCGCTGGATGCAGAGCCGATGCACAACAAAGAGAGAGGAGGAAAAAAAGCCGCGCATCTTCATTCAAGCCAGTGTCAAAAGAGCTTAGTTGATGTTATCAAGCCTATATCTACCTGGACTGTACCATGACAGGACAACGATTTGTTCTGCCGGAATCTTCTCAATGACAGGACAACGATTTGTTCTGCCGGAATCTTCTCAATGACAGGACAACGATTTGTTCTGCCGGAATCTTCTCATCGTGAGTGACATCATGCTCTATGGAAGGAAAACGATGATGTTTCATGATCTTACACGATCTAAAGGAGTGCTCGTCCTTGTTTGTCTTGCGCTATTTACACTTATGTTTAGCCTGTTTAGTCCTGGACGAGCAGCTTATGCGGCCTCAACGATTACCGTCAATGGCTCAACGCACTACCAAACAATGGATGGTTTTGGTTTCTCAGATGCCTTTGGGCCAGCCAGTACCTTAGAAGGGCTGGCATCTAGTAGCGAGAAGAAGCAGGTTTTAGATTTGCTCTTCAGCCCCACTACCGGCGCACGTTTCACTATTCTACGCAATTTATTACCCTCAGACGCAACCAATACCATTGAACCCAATAGTCCGGGAAGTCCGAGCGCAACGCCAACCTATACCTGGAATAATGATAGTGAGGGGCAGGTCTGGCTAGCGCAGCAGGCCAAAAGCTATGGAGTTACTCAGTTCTATGGCGATGCCTGGAGCGCTCCCGGTTTTATGAAGACCAATGGTAGCGAGGCGAACGGCGGAGCTGTCTGTGGCTCTCCCGGTGCATCTACCTGTAGCACAGGCGATTGGCGGCAAGCCTACGCCAATTATCTTGTGCAGTACATCAAAGATTACCAGAGCGATGGTATTACTTTAACCCACATTGGAGCCTTCAACGAACCTAACCTGACAACCACGTACTCCAGCATGGCGATGAATCCGACCCAGACCGCCGACTTTGTTGGTGTACTGGGGCCGACATTAAAAACGGCAGGACTGAGTACCCAGATTGTCTGCTGTGATGGCGAGGGGTGGGATACCGCTCAGAGCTATGCCAGTGGCATTGCCAGCAACGCAGCAGCGAACTCTGCTACCAGCGTGATCTCCAGTCATGGCTACACTGGAGCGCCAAATTCGCTGCTCACCGGCACGGGAAGCAAGCATATCTGGGAGACCGAATGGTCAACCTTCGATACCTGGAATCCTAACTGGGATAACGGCAATGACGCTTCCGGCTATAGCTGGGCTCAAAATATCTACACTGGTATCACTTCGGCTAACCTGAGCGCATTCCTCTACTGGTGGGGAGTAAGCTTTAATGGGACGGACAACGGTTTTCTCGTCAATGATACCAATGGGACCGTAGTCGCCTCGAAACGGCTCTGGGCCTTAGCCAACTACAGTCGCTTCGTGAATCCAGGGGCAACCCGCATTGGAGCAACCTCTGCTGACAGTAACCTGGAAGTGACTGCATATGCGAATACAGATGGCACGCTCTCGCTCGTTGTGCTTAACACCTCGTACAACGCCATTCCTGCAACCTTTTCGCTACAAAATGCAACCTTGCCAACCAGCGCGGTTGCTACGCCGTATGTCACAGATGGCTCAAATAGCACCGCCGCGCAAGGGTCTCTGGCTATTCAGAATGGCGCTTTCAGTGCTACGATAGGAGCGCGTGCGCTTGTAACGTATAAGATCGCAACAGGCACGGCCTCAACGCCAACGCCCGTGCCTTCTCCAACGCCCGCACCTTCGCCAACGGCAACGCCAGCTGGACACTGTAGCGTCCATTATGCGGTCAGTAATCAATGGTCGGGTGGTTTCACCGCCAACCTTGCCATCACCAATACCGGCACAGCAGCTATCAACGGCTGGACACTACAATTTAATTACACGGCCGGCCAGAGCGTCTCTTCTGGCTGGAATGGAGCATTCTCGCAGCAAGGAAGTCAAGTCACCATCACAAATCTTTCGTATAATGGTAGTATAGCAGCAGGAGGGTCGGTAAATTCTCCGCCCGGCTTTAACGGAAGTTGGAGCGGGAGCAATCCATCGCCAACCTCGTTTACGCTCAATGGCGCAGCCTGTAGCAGCGTTTGATTTTCTGGCAGATCGTCATTGACTGGCAGGAAAAGAAGAAGGCGGTAAATATCTTACCGCCTTCTGATATCAAAGAGTGTGATTTTTTTATAGCCACATATATTTTGTCCGACAAATATATGTGGCTATAAAATATGAAGAATTCTTATAGTCTATATATACATTAAACAATACTAGGCCAAATGGCTTCTGCATAGGTTATAGGACGTTTCGTGCTATACTTTTGAAGGATGGCATGTATCTATTTTGAAGTAGAACGTACGATGCATATATATAGTCCAGAGGCAAAGAAAGGTTTTATAAACATGAAATCGACAAAAGTGATGCAATTAGGAATATTGATTATGTTATTGGGTATTGGATTAGTTCTAGGTATTACGCAAGCGCTATACAATCTTGGCGTGCCTTTTATGATTTTAAGAGCTATGCCTGCTTTGGGTGGCATTATAATAGTTGTTGGTTTTATTATAGGCGTAATAGGATTTATGCAAAAAAACTAACGTGCGAACTTCCTATAGTCGTAGGAGTAAAAAGTGAGCCATATTGATATATATTAGGAGACCGGCATGCTAGAGCACGAATTCCCTATCCTGGAATTTGACGGTTCCTCAAGCGTAATGATAGACCCGCAACAGCATAGGAAGCCGATTGATATTGCGGAACATGCTGTTGCGTGTTTCTTCCAGGATGTCCTTACACAGCTTGCACAACAGCATAAGGCGCGAACCATTGCCCATTTGGAGAGCGAGATCGGCACATATCCCCTCTACGAAATTGAGTTTGAGGGGAAACGCCTGGCCGTTTTTCATCCCGGTGTGGGAGCGCCATGGGCCGCCTTCTCTCTAGAAGAGATGATTGCGCTGGGCTGCAAAAAGTTTATTGCCTGCGGTGCCTTAGTGTTTGTAGTCTAAGCAATGACGTTATGTTACATGCAAGCCATTTTCCCGCAAAAAAAGTCAGATTTGCCCTTGACTCTCTTGTAAGATGAGGGTGTATGCTCTTTCTAGAAGGAAGAGACAAGCAATGAAAGAGCATACTCTACTCAAGATTGGCGAATTTGCGCGGATTGGTCAGGTGTCTATTGCCACGCTGCGCTACTATGATCAGTGTGGCTTGCTTAAACCGGATGTGCTAGATCCAGACACCAGTTATCGCTATTACTCGTTCGATCAGCTTGCACGCCTGCATCGGATCTTAGCCCTTAAGGAGATGGACTTCCCCTTAGAACAAATTGCCCACCTCCTGGCGGAAAACCTCTCGCTGGAGCAGCTACGCGGAATGTTCATTCTCAAGCAGGTGCAGACACAACGCTTGATTGATACCGAGCAGGCACGCCTGACGCGCATTGCCGCCCGCCTGCGTCAGATCGAACAGGAGGGGAAGATGCCAGCATACGAAGTCGTGTTAAAACAGGTCGATCCCTTGCTCGTCGCATCTATACGCGACCGCATCCCCAGCATCGGCGAGCAATCGCATCTTTACAGAAGACTCTGTGCCTACCTGGATCAGCAAGATATGCAATGTTCGCAAACATCTATGCTTTTATTGCATTCTCGGCATGAATTCAATGGCGAGGATATGTCTATAGACGTGGAAGTAGCCATTCCAGTGCCAACAACTCTACCAGGCAACGAGCAGATCCATATTCGTAGCTTGCCTGGTGGCTTGATGGCCTGCACCATGCACACTGGAGATGATCTCTTTCTCGGTCGGGCCTATGTGGCTCTGTACCGCTGGATGAAAGATAATGGGTACCAGATCATTGGTCCGCCTCGCCTGGTGTATCACCAACGTGCGAAACAGGTCGATCTGAGCCAGGCGGTTACCGAAGTACAGTTTCCAGTTGAACCGCAAAATGTGTGATAAAAGGTCGCTATGCGGAGAGGTTTGATTGAGGATTGATAGAGCGGTGAGGATGGGATTATATATTGAAAGGAAGCACGATGAATAAACATATGGACGATGTGACACAATTTCATACAGTTGATCAGACGACGAATCCTGCATCTTTCGTGCAATTTATGGATAAGTCGCATGCGCTACCGACCGCGCAGAGCTATAAGCAAGGGATAATAGAACACCTTGCACTTCAGGAGGGGGCCGCGATCCTGGATGTCGGCTGTGGAACTGGTCAGGATGCTCAGGATCTAGCGCGAGTGGTTGGCCCTCGTGGTCGAGTAGTTGGTATTGATAATAGCGAAACGATGCTTGATGCTGCTCGTGCCCGTGTGGCGCATACGCAACTGCCGGTGGAATATATACTGGCCGATGCAACACACTTGCCTTTTGCTGACGCGAGCTTTGATGGTTGCCAGGCATCACGTGTCCTGGGGCACTTGCGCGAGCCAGGACAGGCATTGGCCGAAATGGTTCGGGTTGTACGACCTGGGGCGCGAATTGTCGTTGCCGATGGCGACCTTGATACAACAATCGTTGATATACCCGACCGTGTTCTGGTGCGCAAAATGGTTCATGCTGCGTGTGATCAGATGGTGCAGGGCTGGATTGGACGGCAGGTGCCCCGACTCTTCAAGCAGGCCGGGCTGAGTGATATCAGGGTCGAAGGGCGTCTGATGCCGCTTGACTACACCTTTTTCCAGACGGCCTTTCGCGGAATTTTGCAACGTGCCCAGGTGGCTGGTGCCGTCTCATCTGAAGAGCTCACACGTTTCTGGAACGCTCTGGAGCAAGCGGAACAAGAGCAGCACTTTTTCGCTAGAGTGGGCGGGTTTGTGGTAAGTGGACGGAAACCGTTGGTTTAATCGGTATCATCGCTACCTGACTGAAATGTAAAACTGTTGTCTGTCTGCCACCGCAATCACAAGTAAAGGGAAAAACCATGGTAAAAATACACATTCTTGGATCATCTGGTAGCGGAAAGACGACATTGGCACGGGACCTCGCATCCCGATTGCATATTCCGCATTATGACCTTGATAAGATTAACTGGAAACAAGAAAGTGCCATTGCCATTGCTGAGCAACCAGCGTGGGTTACAGAAGGCATCTATCTCATTTTGACGGAGCCAATGCTCTATCACGCTGATCGCATCGTGTTGCTTGAGGTCTCCTGGCCCGTGGCTGCATGGCGTATGATTTGCCGCCACGTCTTGAATAGTTTGCGTGGCACCAATCAGTATCCTGGTATAAATGGTGTCAAGGCACTCTTCAAGCTCTTAAAGTACAACCGTCGCTATATCTTAAATTTGGATCAGTCTAACATAGATGCAATAGAAGATATTCATGCATACCTTGAAATGCATCGAGATGAGGCTGTGCCGCCGACAGAAGATTTCCTAAAGGCATATCTCAAGACATATCAAGAATTTATTGCACCACCGGCGGAAAGCTTCGTACGAATGTACCTTGAAAGCTATAAGGACAAAACCTTTCTTATCAGGAATAAGGTTGATCGAGAGCGCTTATTTGCGCTGCTTGCCAAAGGTAATGATAATATTATCGAAGGACAGTAGGAGCATTTTGGAGATAAATGTAAAGATTCGAATATATGTTCTGTTCGAGAGCGTTAGATCTCCATCACATTCGCTGTCCTTGTCACTGAGTCTGCGCAGCTTCACCGCGCTTATAATATTATACATCATTTATTTTGCATTTTTACATCTTTTGCGATTCGCAAAAGATGTAAAAATGCAAAATAAATGATGTATAAAGAAGATGGGTGCGAGCCCCGGAGGCGCGAGCACGCCGAAGGAACGAGAAAATGCGAGAGTGATGGGGATCAAACACTCTCTTCGGAAGTTGAGGTATGTTGTAAGATATGAAACCATCGGAAAGATTTGAGCCAAAAAAGAACGCGGAAATGAGCGGAGATATTGTCATTCAACTTATACAGCTTTTTAACCAACATAGTATTGAGGTTGTTGTTGATGGTGGTTGGGGCGTTGATAGCCTGTTGGGTGAACAAACTCGTTCGCACGGAGATTTAGACATTGCGGTAGAGCACAAAGATGTTCCGAAACTTCGTGCGCTACTGGAGGCACGTGGATACAGAGATGTACCCCGTGATGATACTCGGGACTGTAACTTTGTTATAGGCAATGAGCAGGGGCATGAGGTCGATTTCCACTCCTACACATTTGATGCTTATGGAAGGCAGATTTTTGGAGTGGCGTATCCGCTAGAGTCGTTGATGGGCATCGGATCAATACAGGGATATCCGGTAAAGTGCATTACAGCCAAATGGATGGTGAAGTTTCATTCTGGCTACGAACTTGATGAAAATGATTATCGTGATGTTTCTGCACTGTGTGAACGATTTGGTATTGCTCTGCCAGCGGAGTACGAAAGGTTTATTCGAGATGGTGCTGAGTGATTCTCTTCAAGAGGATATCTGTCAGCACCATTATTGGGATTTACAATTTTATCACCAAAATTGTGTATGAACCATTTCATTCCAATATTTGTACTTAGTGTTACTTCTTTTACTGCATACTTTACATAGGAGAGGAGTTCACTTCTCTATTTTCTCTTTACTATTGGATGCTCTTCTGGGTCAGATGTTCTTCTGATTCCTCTTATCTGATTATCCGAGAGACACTTCATTTCCTATTTCTAGGGAGTGACGCTTTCTTCAGCAGGAGAACAATACTGATGAAAAGATTTTCCAGATCAAAAAAGAACCTCGCTCTGATGAGTGCAGTGTTGTTGCTACTATCTTGTGTTTTTGGCTTCTCACCACTTGCTCGCTTACAGGTTTATGCACAGCCTTATGCGACCCAACCCTCTCTTGGAACGGCTAGCAATTTCGCCGTGCTTGGAGGAAGTACGGTCACCAATACTGGTTCGACAGCGGTGCATGGTGATGTTGGAGTGAGTCCAGAGAGTTCGGTAACAGGTTTTCCGCCGGGTAGCGTGAGTGGGACAATACACGCTGGCGACGCAGTTGCATTGCAAGCGCAGAATGATCTGGCGACTGCGTACGCGAATGCAGTTGGACAATCCTGCAACGTTCCTTTGTCGGGCCAGGATCTCGGCGGCCAAATTCTCACGTCAGGAGTGTACTGTTTCGCAACCTCGGCTCAATTGACCGGACAGCTCACCCTCGACGGTCAAGGGAACCCGGCGAGTGTCTTTATCTTCCAGATAGGGAGTACTCTCACCACAGCGAACAACGCCAGTGTGTTGCTAATCAATGGTGCTCAAGCGTGCAATATCTTCTGGCAGGTTGGCAGCTCTGCGACGCTGGGAACGGACACTCACTTTACAGGAAACATCCTGGCATCCTCCTCCATCACCTCCACGACAGGTGCCCTATCCAACGGTAGCTTATATGCCCACAATGGCGCGGTGACATTAGACACCAATACGATTACCCGAACTCGGTGCAGCACCCTTACTTTCACCGCTCCGGCAACTGTTACGGTAAGTGATTCTAATACTACTCATCAAAGTCTCTTCACTTTTTATAGCACTGTGGTTGATGACCGTAGCAGCACCGCTGGGTGGAATTTTCAAGCATCCACCACCGGGCTTAACATTTCCGGCGAAGCTCCTTCTAACACTGTTTTCCCAACTTTTAATGGCGCTTCAGCAACTACGTATCCTAGTACTGCCGTAGGAACGCCTCTCGATGGTGGGACCTGTGCTACTCCAACTGCTTCTGCCATTACTCTTAGTAACACTCCTACAGAATTCTTCATGGCTCCAACTACTACTCTTGCTGTTAACTGTTCCTATGCAATCACTATAAACGGCACAATCGACTTCAGCGGCAAGCTGGCTGGCCTTTATCAAGGAAACATAACACTCACGTTGCTGAATACAGCGGCAGGATCATAATCGAGACCATTCCCGTATTGTGTGTAAAGATAGACGGATGGTAAACAAGCAAACATGTACACCCATATGAACGACGAGAAGAGGTTTTTTTATCAAAAAAGCCTTTAAGAGGCGATAAGCTTTATCGCCTCTAGTATAGAGCAAAGAATATTAAAACGAGAAAGAAGAGAACTCTGTTTGTTGGAGGGCATCGACGGCGATCCCCATTGCCTCAGTTGTGAAGTAGCTTTCGACCAGGCCCGCTGATGTCGTATAGAGGTTGAAGTTGGGGGTGAGGCGATAAAAGTAACCATAATTGGTCGGCTGATAGAAATTGTATGTGAGCAGAGTGAGAAGTTGCTGCTCTTTGTCCACAAATTGTGGAGCCAGGCCTAGCCGTTGAAAGGCAGCGTTATAGCGCGAAAGACCGATCAGGACGTGAGCCTGGGCACGAGTCTCTTTATATTTGTTGTTGAGCTTCCCTGTGCTCATATCGAGGGCGAAGAAGAGGCCCCCATTGGTCCGGTCCCATAGCCCGCTGGTGACGAACAGGCTGTAGAGAAGTTGGTTGGCTACGCTCAGGTAGTATGTGTTAGAGGTTTGCGTATAGGCGTCCACGAGCGCCTCTACTATGCTACCCTCTGTATCAGGTTTTGCCTGTGGATTGAGCACCTGTTGCACTCCATTAGGGTAGATTGTCATGTCGCTATAGAGTAAGTTGAAGTATGGATTGTATGCGGCAGCCAGTACATGATTGATAGTAGATTGACCGGCCTGTACCCAGGTTGGTTGGTGCCAGCGTACACCAGCATTAATAAGCGCAGCCCCAGCCGTAATAGAATGTTCCGTTGTGTACATGCCAGGGGTTTGGGAACGATTATAAACGAGACCAAGTTGTGGATTGTACCAGTGAGTATAGTAGTTATACGCGACATGATAGGCTTCATTAATTAAAGTAGAGTTTTGTAGTAGCAGGCCATCATGCAATAAGGAGAAGTAAATCCAGCCTTTCGGGAGATTATAAGTAGCATATTCGTATGCAATCAGGTTCACCATTTTGGCGCGATCAGCATCGTAGCTATGATCCTGAGGGTGGAGAGATGCGTATTCCGCCAGGGTATTGAGGTAATAGAGAGCGGTCTGTGGGTCCTGAATGGTCTGCGGATTGGGGCAGCCAGGAGGCAAAGGTATCACGTTACAGGATGCTGGATTTTGATCTCCAATGCCCAGCAGATTTGTTTGCCTTGGATTGAACATATTCCAATTCACAAACACACCACCCGTTGTCAGGCCGCGAAACTGAGCATTTGGGTTCCATCCGTTGAGATCCATGTTGAATAGCACTTGCCGCGAGACCTGATCTATTGCAGGCGAAAGAGTGTTCCTGGTTAACGTATGTCCAGGAGTCGCGTGCACAGAAATGCTGGTTGCAGCATAGCTCAAGAGAAGACAGAGAGTAAGTGCAACATAAGTAGAGAGTTTCCAACGTGCAAAGCGATTATACATATATCTATCTCCTAAATGATTCTCTATTTCAACTACAAATCCATTGTAGTTGAAGCATAAAGAAGTACATTTAAGAAGATGATTATCTGTTCTCTTTCCATTGCAAAACGCTCTTGCGAGAATGTGTCCAGCAAGCAGGTTGAGGAGGAGCTAATGGCAACCTCTGAGGCTGCTGGCGACACCCACAGCGAGCATAAGCATGAGAACCCCCATTGCCGCTATCTCATAAGATTGAGTGAGTTTGTATCATGCTCATTTGTTGTATAGTCGATGTTAGGTATCCTTTTATTTGTGTGAGTATTTTCGGGAATGCCAAAGATAGCGAGGAAGATGCCAAGGATAATAAGTCCTGCACAAACATAGAGGGCGTACTGAAAGCCACTGGTAAGCGCAGAGAGCGCCGATAGTCCTGTGTGGTTGCCAGACTGAGCCAGAGAAGCAGTACGGACTGCAGAGACGGCAGCGATAATAGCCAGACACAGCCCCGATCCAACCTGTATCGTCGTGTTGTAGAGCCCAGAAGCCAGGCCCTGTTCATCATTGCTCACACCCGTCGTTGCAGCAATAACCATCGTAGCGAAGACAGGGCCCATCCCCAGCGCGATAACCAGGATACCTGGCAGTAGCGTGCCCACATACGTGCCATGTGGAGAGAGGCCACTTAGTAGAAGGATGCCGAGACCAAAAACCACCAGACCGCCAACGAGAAATGGTTTCACGCCACGATTTGCAACCAGGCGCGAAGAACTATTGGACGTGATCAAGATCACTAGCGCCAGAGGCAAGAAGGCCAATCCTGTCTCGATTGCCGAGTAGCCCAGCACTTTTTGCATGTAGAGGGTCAGGATAAAAATCAATGAGCCGAAGACACCAGGTGCAAGTAGACTCACAAGATTTGCACCTCTAACCGTACGTATACGGAAAATACCCAGTCGCACAAGCGGGAACGGTGAACGTAGCTCGATAACTACAAACCCAGCCAGCAGGACCAGTGCCAATGCAACAAGGCCCAACGTTTGTACAGACAGCCAGCCAGCCACGTTCCCCTCTGTAAGAGCATAGACCAGAGTCATCAGGCCAGCCGTCACGCTGATCGCACCAAGCACATCGATGCGGCGATCCATAATCTGGGCGCGACTCTCACTTAAAAGAGCGGGTGTTAGTACAATAGAGGCAATCCCAATCGGCACATTGACAAACATCACCCAGCGCCAGCCAGGGCCAGCCGTGAGGAGACCCCCCAGGATAGCACCCGCCGCAAAGCCAACCGAGGCCACCGCTCCCACGACACCAAGTGCCTTATTTCGCTCTGGACCCTCGCTGAAAGTAGTCGTGATCAGCGAGAGCGCCGTAGGTGAAACTAGCGCCGCACCAAAGCCCTGTACCGCACGAGAAGCAATCAGCCATAAGCCTGAAGGGGCAAGGCCACCAGTCAGAGATGCGAGCGTAAAAATGACAAGCCCAGTTATAAAGAGCTGACGACGACCATAGAGATCCGCCATTCGACCACCAAGGAGAAGAAAACCCCCAAAAGTCAGCGAGTAAGCACTAACAATCCATTGTAAATTTCTGTAGATAATCCCATATCTCTTTGCATTGAGGGTAGAGCAATATTAACAATAGAGAAATCGAGCACAACCATAAATTGTGCGACACAGAGAAGCGCAAGAGCAAGTCCTCGACGATGTTGTGTACTTGAAAACATATTCTCTCCGGTTGACTTATCGCGGCTTTGCCACCTCCTCATCCTTTCATACATTTTGCGCACAGCACAAAATGTATGAAAATAAATGTACGAAAGGAAAAAGAGGTGTGAGCGGCGAAGGCGCGAACACGCCTGGAATTACATGCCCATGGTGATGGAAAACTGACACACTCTTGAAAAAAACGTAGAAGTGGCCACGTCCCTATTAACATTTTCCTGGGCAGCATTATTCCTCTCTTTTGATCTGCTACTGATAAAATCGAGCACTAATGCGTTTTTTTAGGTTCGGAGAAAATATTGCGCAACACGAGGCAGCCAGCTCCAAGTGCCCAGTTAGGCACATTCATATCATGCTCAATAAAAATAGGAAGATCCTCGTCCAGGTGAGAGAAAGTATTTTGTTTCAACGCAATACGCATAGGCTCAAGTAGCAGTTCGCCAGTATCGCCACCGGTATAGAGAATAATGCATTCAGGATTCATCAAGTTGACCAGGATAGCCAGGCCAAGGCCCAACATAGTGCCTGCATGGAAACATGCCTGCCGGGCCAGCTCATCGCCCTGCTGTGCTCTTGCAAAGAGCTCCTGCACCGAATGAGGTGTATCCTTTGTTGTATTTGTGATATTCGATTGTGTTTTTGCCAACTCGCGGTGAGTTGCAAGTATGCCATAATTAGCAGTGTAAGCTTCGAGGCAGCCGCGTTTCCCGCATTGGCATAACTGACCATTGGGAATCATTGTCACATGACCAATCTCGCCTCCACCATTGTGAGCGCCGCGATAAATATCATCGTGAATCACAAATGCCGTACCCACTCCACTGCCACGATTGAGCACCAGGAAATCGTGAAAAGCTTTGCCAGCACCAAAGAGGCGCTCGTAGGTAGCCAGGCAGTTAACATCATTATCTACAAAGGTTGGTATGCCAAGACGCTGAGCTAGAGGTACTGCCAGCTCCACATCGTGCCAGTTGAGCGTCCAGCTATCCACACTTATGCCTGCTTGCTTATCCACATTACCAGAGGTACTACAGCCCAGACCGAGAATTTTCTCGCGCGGAATACCGCTGCGCACAATAAAAGCCTCCACGTCAGCCACAATGATGTCTACGACCTGCTCGCTGTTATTACGGAGCTGCGCGAACCACTTATCGGCGTAAATTACATCGCCGTTCAGGTTCAGCAGGACACCTGAAATAGCATATTCATCCAGATTAATACCGATGGCATAGCGACCTGTAGGAAAGATCTCAAGGAGGCCGGCCCTGCGTCCCCCAGTCGAAGCGGCCACTCCACTTTCAACCACTAACTGCTCATCGATAAGATGAGACGTGATGCCAAGAATTGTAGCCATACTCAAGCCAGAAAGCTCCTTTAAATAGACGCGAGAAACAGGGGCATGGACGCGTATAAGGTTAAGGAGCGTTTTCTGGTTCATTTCGCGCATCAATTTGCGGTCAACTGGTTGTGCACGATGTGGCATCGGTAATATTTTCTTCATCAAAAATGCGGCATAGAGATCCACCAGCCTTCAGGCGGTGGGAGAAACTGCCGCTCTCCTTTCGACTAATCAAGGTGAATCTCTCCTGGTAATGTACGCAAGCAAAGAGACAAAACCTGTGGACCGATCTAGGTGTTGTATGGTGTTATCGCTTCCTGCCTTACTCTTGAGAATGCGGACATGTTATCCAACCTCTAAAGAAGATCATAAAACATATAAGTATCTTCTTGAAGAATTTTATTCACACCATAGTATACATTAATTGTTTTATTGATGTAACATATTGCTTTGTCTTTGTCAAAGGGCAGTTGGTCCGCAGCGTGTAGCGAAAGCGGTTTGTTCCCAATGTTGTTTGGATAACCATAATGGCAAGTTCAATGGGAGTGCCCGAAATCCAATGAATCAATCCTTGACAATCCTCATAATCATTGTTATATTTTGAGTCAAACGTTTTACTAAAACGTTTGCTTAAGCAAGAGGGTGGCTATGGCACGGAAACTTGTGACAATTCGCGATGTTGCTGAGCGGGCTGGTGTGTCAGTGAGTACGGTGTCACATGTCTTAAATGGAAATGATCACCATGTTGGGGCAACGACTCGTGCGCTGGTGCAGGAGGCGATGCGTGTATTACAGTATCGGCCCAACGCGATTGCACGTAGCATGGTGAAACAGAAGACTGCAACGATTGGGCTGGTGCTCACCGAGGTTGATAACCTTTTATTTACGCCTGTTTTTACTGGTGTCGAAGAAGTGCTGCGTCCCGCTGGCTATCATATAGTGCTGGTCAGCGCCCCCGATGTTGAGGGAGAGATGCGGGCGATAGAGACGCTCCGTTCAAAACAGGTGGATGGTTTTATCTTTATGTCACTTTCACTGTGTATATCAAATGAGCATCTGGTTCACCTGCAAAATGATGGCGTCCCTCTTGTCCTGATCAACCGGTGTTGCGATGATCAAACGATGAATCTGATTACCTGGGCCGACTGCGAGGGGGCCCGTATTGCTACCAGGCATCTTATACGTCTTGGGCATACACGTATCGGTACTATAACCGGGCCGATAAACAATGTGCCGCCGCGCAAGAGCGCGGTCGAGCGCTATGCTGGCTGGCAGCAGGCGCTTGCCGAGGAAGGTCTGCCTGTGAACATGGATTGGGTCGTCGATGGTCAGTATACCTATGAAGGAGGATATCAGGCTACAAAAACATTACTAGCTTCAGTACAGGAAGGACGGGAGATCCCCAGCGCACTCTTCATCGCGAGTGATGTGATGGCTATTGCCGCGCTTAAGGCATTGCAAGGGGCAGGGCTGCGCGTTCCTCAGGATGTTGCTATTGTAGCAATGGGTGATCCGCCTATGGCCGCTTATACGATTCCTGCACTAACAACGTTCTCACTGCCTACCCACGAAGCTGGGCGTACGGCCGCACATATGCTCTTAGATTGGTTAGGATCGGGAGAGCTTGGCCGCACCCCGCAGATTCAACAGATCACGCTCAGTTTCAACGCAATCGTACGCGAATCGTGTGGAGCTAGTATCCAGTCCCAGGGCGCATTACCATCTCTCGATCACATTTGAGCGCCTAAATAGTAGAACAATGGAATCCAGGATTATTCTTTATCAGGTGTTATATTAGTGCTCATCAATGGAGAAGTACCCTATGCGTAAAACAACAAAAGGCACAACATTCCTGGCTCAGGGACTGATGTTCCTGCTAGTAACACTGCTCGTAGCGGCGTGTGGAGGTGGGGGCGGTGCAACATCCTCTACACCTGCGAGCCACCCAATTGATCTGGAGGTCGTGGATGCTGGAGGCTATATGGCCCAGGCACGCCCCATGATCGATGCCTATGTCAAAGCTCATCCAGATAAGGTTGCTCATGTCACCTATCCCCCGAGAATTCAAGCACCGACATTACCTGGTAAACTCAAAACAGAGCAAGGTGCGAATCATGTACAGACTTCTTTGATCCTTAGCGGGTATGATGGAGTTGCAAGTACTACCAAAGAAGGCCTTGTCGAAGAGCTAACTCCGGCCCATTCCGACAAATTTCCTAATCTAGATGAAAACTATCAACCGACTGCCAAAGCGTACAAGGATCTGGCGGGCGGTTATGCGCTGGTCTTTAGTTATACACCCAGCGGCCCTGTCTTCGAATATGATCCTGCGAAGATCGCGAGTCCTCCTACAACCATAGCTGAACTGCAAGCGTGGATTAAGGCGCATCCACATCAGTTTCTCTATGCTCGCCCGGCCAACTCTGGCCCCGGCCGTACTATGCTTATGGGTTTGCCCTATTTGCTTGGCGACAAAGATCCGAAAGATCCGATAAATGGTTGGTCCAAGACCTGGGCATTTCTCCATGATATTGGCTCAAGTATCGATGCCTATCCTACGCGTACTGCTGATGTGATGAGCGCTCTGGCCAAGGGGAGCGTTTCGATGGTCGCCAGTACACTTGGTTGGGATATCAATCCGCGAGCCCTTAGTCAGGTACCAGCCGGCGATAAAACGTTTGTGTTGCAAGATACAACGTTTGTGGCCGATGCAGCCTTTATGCTTATGCCAAAAGGATTAGATCAGGCACACCAGGCTGTTGTGCTCGACTTGATGGCCTGGATGCTACAGCCGAAGCAGCAGGCTTATAATTATGATGATGGCTATTTCTATCCCGGTCCCGCCATCAAGGGTGTGCCGATCACGCTCTCGACCCAACATAGCCAGGATATCATCAAACAATATGGCCGCCCCGAATATGACACTATTATTCAGCAAGCAAAGATTGTATTGCCCCTTGGTACCGATCAAATTGTGGCTGCTTTCGCTAAATGGGACAAGGAGATCGGCGGAGGCAAATACAAGACTTCCTGATCTTCCCTTTTTCTTTCTGCTAACCTGCGTTCGGACTGCTATGTGTATTCTTAGCTTGTGTACGCACCTTACCATTGCAAGCGAGCGGTTGGAACACAGGTTAGTATGATATCCATGGTTGGATATTCTACTGGAGACTCACAAATCCTTTGACAAACAGGTCGCTGTTGAAGTGACGTCCGGGACACTGGTGCGCATGGTCCGCCTGGTACGCGGGTGGGCCATAGCGCACGCATCTGTCTCGTGAAGAAAAGAAGGAGGAGCGCGTTTTCTTCCCTGTTAGAAGGTGAAGACCCCAACGCGCAATTTTATGGAGAAAATAGATAAGCTACTCTTGCGTGGAGTGCGCCGCAGTTTTGGTGCCACGACTGCCCTGTATAGTTTCGACCTTGATATTCCTGGTGGCACATTTACAACCCTGCTAGGGCCAAGTGGATGTGGTAAATCGACCGCCCTGAATTGTCTGGCTGGCCTGCTCGACTTGAGTGCGGGCGAGATTCTGCTCAATGGGAAAGCGATCCAGCATATCCCGGCGGAGCAGCGTGGCTTTGGTATGGTGTTCCAGAACTATGCCCTGTTCCCCCATCTGACGGTTGCACGCAATGTTAGTTATGGCCTTGAAATTCGTGGTGTGCCTAAAGCTGAGCGCGAGAAGCGTGTTCAGCGTGCGCTCGAACGTGTGCATCTCGATGAATTCGGCAAGCGCTATCCAGCTCAATTGAGCGGAGGGCAGCAGCAGCGCCTGGCGATTGCCCGTACGATAGTTCTGGAGCCGGGACTCCTGTTGCTTGATGAGCCACTCTCGAATCTGGACACCAATCTGCGTAACGAGATGCGTATCGAGATCAAGCGCTTACATAGCGAGCTTGGCCTGACCACGGTCTACGTCACACATGACCAGTCTGAAGCCATGTCGCTTTCAGATCTGGTGGTTGTGATGCGCCTGGGGCATATCGAGCAGGTTGGGACACCACAGACTATTTATACTTTGCCACGGAGCCTTTTTGTGGCCCGTTTTATGGGCTATACCAATCGCTTGCCCGTGACATTACTCGGCAAAGATGGCAATTTCTGGCAAGTCCAGACGGTAACTGGTCTGAAGTTGCGTGCAAACTCTACCAATGAAAAAGAGGCCAGTAGCTGGCGGCCCGGACAGAAGCTGGTGGTAAGCATGCGCCCCGATGAGACTGTTATTGATCCTTTGCCTTCTAGCAACCGCCTACGTGGCCGTGTCCAATTAGTCGAGTACGTCGGACGCGCCTTTGAGTCGCTGGTGCGCCTGGATGGCGACGGTAGTGTTGAGGGCTCACAATTGCTCGTCTATAGTGAATCTATGCCTGCGACTGATAGTGTGATCGATTTCGGTGTGCGCCCGGAGCGGTTACTTTTATTCTCTGAAGATGAAACTATTATGGATACTAGTGTCGTTGCATCATCTGCCTCATCCGAAGCAGCAGTTAAGGCTGAGAGGTGAGACAATGGCTGATGTAGTGACGACGCCTATCCCGCCAGCTCAATCTAGTGCAACGGCTAAAGGTCCATTGAGGTTGGATTATGTATCGATCCTGCTCTCACTGCCCGCTTTTCTTATAGTTATAGGTCTTTTCGTCTATCCGTTGCTTTTTGGTCTCGACCTCAGTTTGCGGGCAACCGAGACGGCGACGAGTTGGAGCCTGACAAACTATCAGCAATTTTTTTCTGATCCCGATCAGGTGAGCACGATCTGGATCACGTTTGCTGTTTCTCTGCCTGTTACCTTTTTTAGTGTGGCGATCAGTATTCCGCTGGCCTATTATATGCGTCGCGGCATCAAATTTGAGCGTTTTATCACCACGCTACTCATCCTGCCCATTACCCTGGGGACCGTGCTGGTTGCTCAGGGCATGCTCGACTACTTTGCGCCCAATGGCTGGTTTAATCGAGTTCTATTGACATTTCATATTATACAGCAGCCGCTCGAATTGCTGCATCACACGCTTGCCGTAGAGATTGCGTTGTTCATCCAGGGCTTCCCGTTTGTCTTTCTCTTAATCCTGGGCTATATGTCGGCGATCAACCCAGATTTAGAGCGTGCCAGTCGTATGTTAGGGGCGAGCGTGTGGCAGACCTTCTGGCGTATCATCTTTCCATTAACGTTGCCGGGTATAGCTGTCGCTTTCTGTTTGAACTTTGTAGCAAATTTTGCTGTCTTCCCCTCGGCAAATCTGGTCGGTGAGCCTACGCATGAAACGCATGTGATGACAATTCTAGCCTATGAGACGACCTACACTAACTATAATCGTCCTTTAGGTATCGCCATTTCGCTGATCATGGGCGCGGTTGAGTTGCTGGTGATCGCGCTGGTACTCTGGTTGCAAAATCGTATGGCGCGTAGTGCGGCAATCAGTGGTGGAAAGGGAGTCTAAAAGTATGGCGACTGAACCAATCCAGGATACTGTAAATGCCGTTGAGGCGTTGCCGTTAAAAAAGCCTGAAGCAGGCCGTATGCGGGGCCGTAGAAGCTTCTGGAGTGCATTGCTCTTCTATGGCGTTATCATCTTCTTTATGCTTAATCTTGTGGGCTTGATCGGCACGGTTGTGCTGGACTCTCTGGGCAAACAGTGGTTTACGACCTGGGTGCCAGAAGGGCTAGTCACAACACAATGGTATAGTTTCGAAGCCACCGATCACGACCTTAGTTCACTGTTGATCAACACTTTAGGTATGGCGGTGGGCACTACCTTTGCCTCGCTTGTGATCGGTTTCCCTGCTGCCTATGTGCTGGCACGCAAGCAATTTCGCTTTAAGGGCCTCTTGACGACGGCGTATCTCTTGCCTATGCTGGTGCCGCCGCTGGCTTATGGTATCCCATTAGCAACCTTGCTGGTAAAATATCTAGGAGGCCAGCTACCGAGCGTGATACTCATCAATGTTGTGCCGACGCTCCCGTTTGTTATCCTGATCCTGGTGCCATTTATTGAGCAAGTTGATGTCTCGCTAGAATCGGCGAGCCGCATGTTAGGGGCTAATGGGTGGCAGACGTTCAGGCGGATCGTCCTGCCCCTGGTCATTCCGGGGTTGCTCACTGCTGGCGTACTTACCCTTGTGCGTGCCATTGCTATGTTTGAACTCACTTTCCTGGTAGCGGATGCATCAGCTACGACGCTGGTTGTCACGCTTTATGGTGACGCCTTCGGTGCCGGTTCACGTCCTGAGCAAGCCATCAATGCTTTGGCCGTTATTTACACTGTGACTACGATGATTATGTTGGGCATTGCGCTCGTTTTTGTCAAGCCGACACAATTCGTGGTACGGCTCAAGGAAAGATAAGCTAGTTACTGCATAGTATATGCTCTTTTACCTCATTTGTTACACAAATGAGGTAAAAGAGCATATACTATGCAGTAACTAGCTTATGAAGATGTTACCTCTTACCCCCTTCTTGTTGCCTGCGGTCGGTGCCTCTCTGCGTATACTTCCACCATGATACTATGCCTTGTTTTGTGTAAAGGGAAGGCTGCTCAAGGAAGTATATTTTAGAGGATAGTGCAGTTATAGATTGTCAAATAGAGATGATTTGTTCAATTCTCAAGATGTACTCAATGGCACAATCTCTGCAATAGATGCCCATAGTATGTTTCATTGTAGATATATCTATGTCTCGATGCACCAGTAAAATTAAATTTCTTAACGTGACCTGAATAGTCAAATTTACCTATTCCATATATCTGCATGTTACTCTTTCTTCTCTCTTCGTCATATACAACGTGAAGTAATATCTTGTGTAGATATCAAACACTTGCAGACTATTTTTGCGACCAGGCAACATATGATAAAGACCTTTTCTCTGTAAGCATTTTACTGCAGATCTATGAATAGCCGGAGCTCATTACAAAGGAGAATTTGACGAACAGAGTGCTTTATTTATTTTTATAGAGAAGATCTTTGGTTGCAAATGTTTGAACTGCAGGTTTTCAAAACGGAGTTCATCGTGGATAAAGAGAAATATCAAGGATGTATAGAGCGCGAGCCAGGCGAGGCTAGCGCACTGACTGGAGCACTGAAAAGGCGTGTGGGAAGGCGTAGCGTGTTACAGACTGGCCTGGGAATGGCCGTCGTAGCTGCAGGGGTGGGAACATGGTTGGGTACGCATCAGGCCATCACACTGGCAAAACAGGATGTGGCGAATGGCAATGCAACAGATAATACCGTAATTCAGTGGAACAATGCGACCTTGCAGGCTATACGCGATACGAATCCCGGCCCGACTATCGGCTCACGTGCGCTCGCTATTGTCCACACAGCGATGTATGATGCATGGACTACATACGATAGTGTAGCTATCCCAACACAGAGAAATGGCATTCCCAAACAAAGTAGACAGAACTCGAAGGCGATAGATCTAACGGTGAGCTACGCGGCGTATCGCACCCTCGTCGCTCTCTTCCCGACAGAGGTATCCGTCTTCAACAGCCTGATGAGTGCATTAGGCTATGATCCCAACGACGCCAATACCGATCCGACCACGCTCAGTGGCATCGGTAATGTTGCAGCCAGGGCGGTTCTCTCGTACCGTGCAAGTGATGGATCAAATCAGCAGAACGGTTACGCTGATACCAGCGGCTATGTACCGGTCAACTCGCCCACGCAGATCGTTAATCCCATTCACTGGCAGCCCCTCTTCGTAAACGGCAAGGTCCAGAAGTTCATGACCCCTCATTGGGGAACTGTCGTGCCCTTCGCACTATCATCAGGCTCACAGTTTAGACCATCTGGCCCAGTGATGGATGCAGCCAGCAGCGCATACAAAAGCCAGGTTGATACCATTGTGCAGTACAGTGCGGCCCTTAACGATACAACGAAAACGGTTGCTGACTACTGGGCCAACGGCCCTCACTCCGAGACCCCACCTGGTCACTGGGAGATCTTTTCTCAGTTCACCTCGGCGCAATTTCTCTCGCGCAAGAACAAGCATGATATTAGCGGTGATGTTAAAATATTCTTCGCGCTCAGCAATGCAGTGCTCGATGCTGGTATTGCCTGCTGGGACGCGAAGCGTGCTTTCGATTATGTGCGGCCAATTACCGCTGTACGGTACTTGTATGCAGGCCAGCCATTGACTTGCTGGGGAGGGATTGGCAAAGGGACAGTGACGTTACCAGACGGAGCACAGTTTATGCCCTATCAGGAATCGTTCGTCGTGACGCCGCCTTTCCCAGAATATGTTTCGGGCCATAGCACATTTAGCGCAGCGGGGGCGTATATTTTGCAGCAATCGGCGGGAAGCGATACTTTTGGCGACTCGTTTACTGCCGCACCCAAAAGCTCGCAAATCGAGCCTGGTTTTGCGCCTACAACCAGTGTCACCCTTTCCTGGCCCACGTACTCAGCTGCAGCGGATGAAGCAGGAACTTCTCGTCAATATGGTGGCATCCACTTTAATCAAGGGGACCACGATGGGCGTGCACTCGGAAAGCAAGTGGCAGGACAAGTTTGGACGAAGGCACAGGCCTATATCAATGGTACCGCCTACTAACACTACGCATGTGGGAAGGCAAGAAACTATCAATAGATGCTCCTGATTCAACGTGAGAAAATCTTTATCAGTTGGTGGCCTCATTGGAGTTGTGGTATAAAGAGGACCGTGCGCGGGAAGATGAGAGATGGTTATCCGCTCTTCAGTCTAACATGTCAAAAGGAGAAAAAGGTGTTCACATTTCCCTCCGCAAAGGATACAACTCTACGGCGTTCTCAGATAAACAAAGAGAGTATACAGAGAATACGAAAGGAGATACGGCAACAACGAGTCGTATCCTTTATCCTTTTCACCATCTTTATGTTCCAACTTGTCAGCCTTCCTGGCGCAATTATCATGCAAAACACGTTGAGCATTGGTACGGTTTTATTTGGGATTGCGCTCTGTGGTGTTGCCATGATATTTAACCAAAAAGGCAAAGTAGGCGTTGTCAGCATCTTACTCATCTTGATTGTCGATTTAGGATGCGGCCTCATGCTTCTAACTCCTGGTATGACAATGGCTTCGATGGGAGGAATGTCTTCGTCAGGGAACATGCATTCGTCGGGAAACATGTCATCAATGGGAGGAACATCTTCGTCGGGCAACATGTCATCGATGGGAAATATGTCATCGATGGGAGGAATGTCTTCTGGTAATACATCCGTCGTGCAACTGGACGTCAGTGAGCTACCGACCTTTGATTTACTTGTCATTTCTGAGCTTATTGCAGTCTCGCTCTTGCCGGCTGCAAGCATTTTTGCGGTTGCAGGAAGCAACGTCCTCTTTATTATTGGTATGGTAATCCTCATGCCACATACCGCTGAACTGGACATGCTTTTGAAATCCTCTATGGCTTACGATGCGTTAGCACAACCTATCAGTTTGCAACTTGTCGTCGCGGCAATTGCTTATATGTGGGTGAGCAGTGCCTTGCGTGCCGCTTTACAGGCTGATCGGGCCGAAGAGATCGCGTTGTTGCAGCAGAGCAAAGCATTGCTGCAACAACGCGAGGTAGAACAAAAACACCTGTTAGAGGCTGGTGTGAATGAATTGTTGCAAGGCCTAACCCAGGGGGTAAATGGACGGGAAACCTCCATAAATCTGAAGCAAGATCATATACTCTGGAAAGTTGGTAACGCAGTCAGTCTCCTCCTGACACGATTGCGTCGCATGCGACAGATCGAGCAGGAGAATAACCAGCTACGCTCCCAGCTTATGCTAATGCGCGAAAGTTTGCTTATAGCTAAATCTATGAGCCTGCATCACACCTCATCTCCTCCTGCTACGAAACAAAACAGTAGCCAATCTTCATCTGGTCTTTAAGAGTGACAAGAGGGTTGCAGGGAGTTGATAGCCAAACTCAAGAGAAAGATATGAACCAGTTTCAGCAAGCAAGCTCACAATGTATAGTATATCTTTGTGAGCTTGCTTGCCCTAAGAAACACGAGGCTTTTGTATTAAGCTATAGCCCGCTGAACAACCTGATAGCTCTGATTTGCCAGGGCTTTTACCCATTGATACTGACCATCCATCTTAGTACCCTTCAAGAGTTCGAGCGAGAGATAGAGCCAGCAGATAGCATTGGGAACAGTCAGATAATCGGTATTGGCGAAATCGCTGGCCGCTTTACTCATTTTCGCGTAGACCTGCTCATTGGTGAGCAGAGTAAAGAGATGCTCGGCCACTTGCGCTGTTGCGCCGACCTCGACCAGGAAGCCATTCACACCTTCCTGAATTTGCAGCGGGATGCCGCCGACGCGATAGGCGATGACCGGTTTCCCCTTCATAAGTGCTTCGGTCACCTTAATCTCAAAGCCCTCTTTAATCGAGAGCTGTAGCACGACTTCACTCTTGCGTAGCAGAGTGTTTAAGATCTGATCGCGGTGTGGTAAGCGTGCAACCTTGATATCGTGTGCAAAGGGAGCATACAGCTCAGATTCCAGCATCGTCCTGATCAGATTGAAGATCGGCACACCATCGGGATCATCGATAGAACTGTTGCCAGCGACAACGAGCTGTGGAATTGTACGCTTTTGCTGCTCCAGCATGCCACGCAGCTTACGATAGGACTCAAGCAGATCAGGAATGCCCTTGGAAGGATCAAAGCGTGCGATCTGAACGATATAAGGGCGCTGCTTATCGAGGGGCGTCTGTCCGGCTTCTATAAGGATCTCGTCGAACAACTGCATATAGACCGACATCTGCTCTTCGCTCAATGGCTTATTGAGGCCGTCGAGCGGATCGGTTGTGGCAGGCACATAGAAAATCTTCTCTGGCGGAACGGTTGCCGGAATAAACATCTTCATCGGGTGGCCGATATAGAGATCGGCATGCTGAGCCTTGTCCCAGATGAAATTCCAGGTTATGTTTTGTGGCGTACCGGGCTGATCGGCCAGATGTCCAACGATCTGAATATGAGAGCGGAAGATAATCTTGGCCGCAGGATTGGCCTGTTTAATAAAAGGGATAAGGCCGGCTGGCTGTGGATCATCGATCAAAATGACATCAGCTTGCTTAAAGACAGGCTCAAAGAAAGCCGCATTTCTCGCACTCCAGGAATCGTAGAGTGTCATATCATCCTGGGTCAACACCGTATCAGGATGAGCCACCGCCTGAAGAACATTATGGAATTTAGCCTTTGTGATATTGAAGACATCCTGATCGGGAATCAATACATACCAATGTGCATCCACGCCAAGCAGCTTGAAAAGCCGGATAAGTGCATGACGCATCAGCGCGACTCCGCCGCCCTGAGGGGTCGCATTGATAATAGCCAGGCGCTTGCCCGCAAACTCTGCGGCCAGAGTTTGTACAAGGGCGAAGTCTTCGGCCGTAGCATCCTGCTGGTAATCAGCGAGTGTCACCAGTTCGGAAACCAGGACTTCACGATCTGGCCCCAATTCAATATGCACACGATCCTGTTCATCGAAACGAGATCGGATCGCATGTACTTGTTCTTCTAGTGTGCTGTCTTGTCCCTGCCTATTTGCAAAAGGCACGATATCTTCTTGTAGCCAGAGCCGTGAAAGTAGGGTAGCATAATATTGCTCTGGGACTGAAGCGGCAATAAATTTCAGGTTTTGCTGCTGTGCCTTCTGCTGCAAGCTCGTAATGATAGCTGTCTCAGGGTCATCATGAAGTAGATCATTCGCAGTTGTTGTGATTATCTCATTTTGAGCCTCTGCTATAGCAAGCTGATCATTTTTTATTTCTATACTAGCATAAGTAGGATGTGGCATTAAATCACTCCCAATAGAAACCTGCGTCATAGCTTGTTTCTCTCCTTTGACCGATTATGTCCGGTCTTATTTCAGAAAAATTTTAATAGGCATATGCACTTTTATGTGGGGGAAATCTGTTGGTATAATTACAGAATCGTACGAATAACCCTTCTGCCGTAGGTTGTAAAGAATACTCAAAAGAAGAGGTATCATAAATCTATCTGATTGCACTCTCAACTTTGTTAGCTATAAATGAGTATTGCTGTGTCGGAAGACGAACCCACTTACCTTCCCACTGTTACTGCTCTGCTTAAAGACATTATACAATAGAATGCAAGAAGTTTACAGCTTTACTTTCATCTTCTAGTACTAAATACCTGGCATATTTTATTATAGTCAGTCTGATAAAATAATGGCAACAGAGAGCGAAAATTTCGTTCTTTGGAAGACGATTGTAGATCGACGCCCTTTCTATCGGCGTGGCATCGAAGCTCCGTTCCTTAGGACCCATTAGCTTTTTATTGTGCTTGCTATATTGATATATGCAATATTTTCTATTTATAATCTAAACGAAATTGTAGTGAAAGGATAAGTAAGCTTATCCTTTGAGAGACGAAAGTAATAGCCAAAAGAGCGGCATCCTGAAGAAATTACGTCTTCAGGATGCCGCTAACCAAAGGAAAGGGGGGAGTAATATGGGTAGTATTGGAACTATGTGAGCTAGCCCTGTTGTTGGAGTGGCTGCTCGGAAGCTTGCAGGCGTTCGCGCATTTGATCAAAAGTTACTGCATCAATCTCCCCACGGGCGTAGCGCTGGCGAAGAATCTCCATAGCCGAGATTGGTTGGTACGGTTGTTGTGGCTGTTGTGGAGTCGTAAAAGGGTTTGCGCGGAAGGGAACGTGAAGTCCCTGACTTCTTGTGAGCATGCGTACAAGCCCTAAAACCAGCAACGCAAACAGGGCGATCCAGAACAGGGTACCCACTAAGCGAAAAATCAGCATTAAGCCAAAGAATGGAAGTTCATGCATGGTGTGCTCTCTTTCTTTATGTAAGAAGCTCTTCTGTCAATCGAGGGAGCTTCTTACCTATCTATCGTATGTGTTACTTCTTGTTACTAGCAGAAAGTGTCAGTATTGACGATCAAGGGTAGGTATTAAAACATATTCTTTAGCACTGTTTTCCTTGCGTCTGCTCTAATGATAGCCCACATAGATCAAAAAAGATGCACACATTTGTAAGAAGTTTGTGAAATATCGTCTATGAAAGTATGCGGTCAGGATGGGCACGTTGTGATCCAGGTACAGAAAAATGCGCCGCACCCTGGTGGGGTTGAGAGGGTGCGAGATTGGGCAGTCGGGCGTTCATATTTGCTCTTTTTTAAATTGAAAAGGTCACTTTCTACTGGGCAATAAGCTTCTCCAGTATATTTTTGACCGCGTTTATCTCATCCTGGTTGACGGTGTGGCCCATATTGGGATAGAGACGCGCATCTACTTCCCCGCCCAACTGACGCAAGATTCCCGCTGACGCCTCGACGCGCTCTTTAGGGATATGAAAATCTTTATCGCTACATCCCAGGAAGACAGGTGTGCCGTCCAGCGAACCCTTGTAGTCGCGTGGAGCGTCATCAGGTCCGATGAGCCCGCCGCTCAAGCCGATGGCTGCACCATATCTATGTGCATTGCGAGCAACCGATTCCAGGGTCAGGCAAGCCCCCTGCGAGAAACCGAGCAGCACAGTGCGTGCAGCGGGAATGCCAGCGGCCTCGATCTGTGTGAGCAAGCTGGCGACGGCTGCGAGCGCAGATGAGAGCCAGGGCTCATTGCGAGCTAGCGGCACGAGGAAAGAGTTTGGATACCAGGTATGATTAGTTGCATCCGGCGCGATGTAGGCAAAGTCTGTTTGCTCAAACTCTTCGGCTAATGAGAGAATATCCCCTGCATCCGCCCCGCGACCGTGTAACAGAATCATTGCAGCTTTTGCTTCTGCAATTGGTTTGCCAGCGGTAAAGACCGGGCGGTTACGGTGAGGCCCTTCTATAGGAAGTGTAAACTGGCTCATATATTTTACCATCCCCTTGCTGAATTATGATTTTATCGCAGTCTGTATTATAAACGTTTTTCTGGTTTTCAGACAGGTACCAACAAGAACCGCTATCATATTATCATTCTTTTGCATTTTTACAAACTATCGTTGCGCGATAGTTTGTAAAAATGCAAAAGAATGATAATATGATATACTAAAAAGAGCTCTCAGCACAAAGGATTTCTTGAGCATTGTAATGAAGAACAAAGCAAACATTTTCGGAAAAAAACATGTAAACAAAGAAGGGCAACCTCAGAGATGGTGGGCAGGGCTACAAGCTCGCATGACAATTTCTTACGTAGGGGTCACCGTTGGCTCGGTGCTTTTTTTGGAAATTCTCGTGATGCTAGGAGTCATTTTTGGTCTCTACTCTTCTATCCTGTTGCCTCCATTGCTTGAGCCCCCTTTGCGTCAAAAAGCATCTCAGTATGCACTTGTGGCATCTTCGCAAGCAAAAGGAGAACAGCTTAACCCACAGAGTACATTCGTCACCGGTAGAGCTGATTCGCTAGTCGTAGCTGGAATGACCTTACCAACCGATCAGGGAATTGGGGCCAATGTAAAGTATATTAATGCACATAATCCTAATGTTCCATCTGATATGTTCGCTCTACTCCTTGCTCCGAATGGCCAAATTGTCGCGAGCTCTTATCCTGGGCGTTATCCGCTGCACACATTCTTCGTAACCATGTTTCCAGATAAAACAACGGCTGTAGTTCATGCACTCGATGGATCGGTTTGGAGTGAGACGCGTGCTGTGCAAAATGATCATATCATCTATGCAGCGGCCCCTGTTTTGAGCAGGCATGAAAAAATAATAGGTGTGATCTATCTGGAGGCATCGGTAGCAGTGTTATCTGCAAATCCCCCTTCCTATTGGGAGGTGTTGCGCTTCCCACTAGGGAGTGCGTTTCTCCTACTCCTCATAACCGCACCGATTGGAGGGCTATTTGGAGCCATTACGACGCGTAGCCTGGTACGACGGATTCACAAACTAGCAACAGCAACCACGCGTTTTGCTGATGGGGATTATGACCAGCGTGTGCGTGTTGATGGTAAAGATGAGGTGGGGCAGCTTGAAGTACAATTCAATCGCATGGCGGAGCAACTTCTTGAGAGTACCAGGCGGCGGCAGGAGCTTGCAGCACAAAATGCACGTCTGGGCGAACGCGACCGCATCTCGCGAGAATTGCACGATGCGGTCTCGCAAGACTTATTTTCCCTGCACATGGTAGCAGGCGGGCTGCAAACAGCATTTCCGTCGGACTCGCCATTTTATCCTCAGATCGTTATGTTAAAACAAACGACGCAGACCATGATCTTTGAAATGAGAGCTTTGCTGCTAGAACTGCGGCCAGCGCAGCTTGCGCATCTGGGACTGCCAGCAGCCCTCGAAGATCTCGCCACGGCCTATCGTTCGCGGCTCGGTATCGAAGTCTTGACGGCCATCGAGTCCGTATCTCTTCCTTCAAAAGTTGAGCATGCCATCTTGCGTATTGCGCAAGAAGCACTTTCTAATGCCGCGCGTCATGCCGAGGCTACGGCCATTACTCTAACACTCCAGGCGCAGGACGCGATGGTTGTATTAACCATTACAGACAATGGGGAAGGCTTTGAACTGGAAGAAGCAGGCGAGCAACCATACCATAGCCTGGGTTTACGTACCATGCAGGAGCGCATACAAGAGCTTGCAGGAACATTTGACCTCAAGTCTGTGCCTGGCCGGGGCACATATATAGCCATCTATTTACCACGAGAGGAAGAAAAACCATGATTCGTATAGTCATTGTCGATGATCACGTCATTGTGCGGCAAGGGGTACGCTTCTTGTTAGAGCAGCAGCCAGATATGGAAGTAGTGGGAGAGAGCAAGGACGGCGTGCAGGGGGTTGCATTGGTGAGCAACCTTGTGCCGGATGTCGTGCTGCTCGATCTATTGATGCCGAAGATGGATGGAGTGACGGCGGTACGCGAAATGAAACGCTTTGCCCCCAAAACCCAGGTGATTATCCTCACTTCGTACTATAAGGATGAACAGATTTTTGATGCAATTAAAGCAGGAGCGCTCTCTTATCTGCTCAAAGATGTGAAACCGGAAGAACTTGTAGATGCGGTGCGTGCAGCGGCACGAGGCGAGAGCGTCTTGAATCCTTTAGTAGCGGGACGCATTCTGCACGAGATGAAGCAGCGCAGCGAGACTCCATTGAATGAACTCACGCCGCGTGAATTAGAAGTGTTGATTCGCATTGCACATGGGCTCTCGAACCATGATATTGCCTGTGAACTGACTATCAGTGAGCCAACAGTCAGGACCCATATCGCCAATATACTCTCGAAGCTGCACCTCGCCGACCGTACTCAGGCCGCGATTTATGCTTTACAGAAACGCCTCGTTCCCCTTAATGATACGTTTAACACCGCCTCTGAAGAATAATTCTATCTGTTAGCACGTCCTCTTATGCGAAAGGATACTATGCCCGTTAGCAAAGCCCTCTCTTCTCATCGCCTGTAAATACCAACATTCATTTATACTACCTCTTCCTTAATTCACCTGCAGAATGACAAAACGGACACAATCCGTTAGTACTTCTTCCTCCTTCTCTCATCAATTTGATGAGTGATAATCAGTATTGTGAGGATACTAAACCAGCGATGCCCATGTTATAGTGTGAATATAAGAGCAAATGTGACATAGTTTCGCAACCATTCAATTCACAAAAAAACGATAATACAAAATAATAATAAAAAAAATGCAATGGCCTTAAAAATACGGCCTTCTGCCTTTGAAGGGGAATAGAGAACCTTGCCCTCTCTTAGTGGCAGACCGGTATCCTTACCCACCATCTGATAGGTAAAAAGGAGATAGCGTATGTGCATATACACATATAAACGTACGGATGACCAGTCAAGTGATAATACTTTAAGCGATAATACTTTGATTGAACGGTTGTTTGCAGGTGATCAATTCGCCTTTGAACGTTTAATGAATCGCTACGAAAAAGCACTCTACAATTTTGTCAATCGTTACCTGGGGGATTATGAACAGACGCAGGATGTGGTGCAGTTTGTCTTTCTCCAGCTCTATAAATGTTTACCCAAGCTGCGAGGTAATCTTTTTTCAAATCG
Source organism: uncultured Chloroflexia bacterium (assembly GCA_963850365.1). GTDB lineage: Bacteria > Chloroflexota > Ktedonobacteria > Ktedonobacterales > Ktedonobacteraceae > Dictyobacter. The sequence continues at coordinate 22,916 of CAWKKX010000061.1, read as the reverse complement.
CAGCAAAACGCCGCTCAAATCCTGGCTTTTTCAAGTGGCGATCAATCGTTGCAAGCAAGAGTTGCGGAGAGATCACCCCCTTCACTTCTCCGACCTTGAAGTGATCTCGGATGAAGAAATGAGTTGGATAGGGCCGGATATAGCCGATCCCGAACCTCTGCCCGAAGAGCTTGCTGAACGGCATGAGCTGCAAAGAGCTCTCTATGCAGCTATTCGGGAGTTGCCGCCCAGAGCGCGAACCGTCGTGCTCTTGCGCTATACGGAAGATCTGAGTTTCGGAGAGATTGGCCGGCGGCTCAATATGCCTGAGAATACGGTGAAGAGCCACTTCTATCGTGCACGTCAGATCCTGCGTCCTACACTTGCACGGCTGAAGGAATAGCGAGGGGGCATCACAGCCTCTTCCAGAGTAACAAAATTATGCTTGCAATACACATACAAGATTTTTACGCTTCTACTATTCTATTTCCCGCTTGCTTTCTTCTTTCATATATTCTAGCGTATGCGCGAAATACTGATCGAAAGCCTGGGAAGCTGTTTGTAGTGCTTCAGGTGAAGGAGGTTTGTTTGGCTCAAACGTGCGGCGTATCGTTTCGGCGAGCATGTCGGCCACATCTTCATCCGAGAGCTTGAGCTCAGCTGGGAGAAGTGGCTCGACGAGGAGGAAGCCTGTGCTGACCGCACTCAATATGTATAGCTCTTCTTTGGGCGCAAGGTCGGCGCGTATCAAGCCCTGGCTGCGCAAGATCTCGATGTACGTATTGAAACTTGTCAGCCGTTCTATGTAGTGCTCGCTTCTCTGCTGCATACGCGCTATTTCACCCAGCATGTTTGTATCTCCCAGCAGTGCAGCTTTCATGATAGAATTTTTCATAATGGCAAGAATCATATGTTTGATCATGCCATGCAGCGTTTTTCCCTGGGGATCGTTTATGACCCGCTGTTTGATATCGTCTGCGAGCGCCTGTTCTTCGCGTATCATCAGCGCCTGGAACAGATCTTCCCTTGTTTTCCAGTGCAGATAGATAGTCCCCTTTGCCACCCCGGCCTGCCTGGCGATATCGTCAATAGTTGTCTTGCCATATCCCCAACGCCGCACGAGTTCAGCGGCGGCATCGAGGATACGTTGTGCTCTCTCTCGTCGCTTCGAGCCTTCTGCTGGTTGTATATTCTGTATGTTATGTATGTTTTGCTCATTATGTCGTTTCGACATGCGAAAGTTACCTTTTATATTACATAGTCGTGTTGATTGAGATGTGGCTTATTAGAGGCCAGCAGCTATTGTGACGGTTCCCGTATCGCCATCGACCGTCACCTGTTGTCCACTATCCAGGCGTTCAGTTGCCACGCCAGTGCCCAGAACGGCCGGAATATGGTACTCGCGAGCCACGATTGAGCTATGGCTGAGCGGGCCTCCAACGTCAGTGACGATGCCGGCGGCAAGCGCAAAGAGGGGTGTCCAGGCTGGAGTTGTAATCTTCGCCACGAGAATATCACCATGCCTCATCTGATCAAACTCGGCGGGCCCTGAGATGACGCGTGCGGGACCGGTTACGCGACCAGGACTGGCCGCAATCCCTTTAATGACATCGCCCGTCTGTTGACCCGTTTTGGCTGGCATTAAGGGGCTCCAGTCGATGCCCAGGAAGCGTGTCTCTCCTTTTGCCGTTATTGGTAGGCTCACTGGTGGTGTCACAGCGCATTCGCTTTGCCACAGCGTACGTCGCTCAGCTATGGTCGCTTGATAGTATGTCAATGGTTGTCCCGTGTCAAGTGTGGTTGCCGCTGCCTGCACGTCGTCGAGTGTCAGCCAGAACACATCGTCTGGTGTGTCAATTGCTCCTGCCCTGGTCAAGCGCCGCCCGATCTCATGGAGCATGTGGCGCAGCACGGGCCAACCCAGGCCCACATCTGCCAGTGCGTCCTCACGCAAGGGGGCGACGTGTTGAGCCCATTTGAGCTGCCGCCGGAAGACCCATTGGCGTAGGCCGTGTAGTTGCGTGAGCATTGTCTGTACCGCTTGCTCGCGTGCGGCTGCGGCTGCTGCCTGGCGTTTATGGGGATCGGGTGCGTCTCCGCTCAAGAAAAACCTGAGTGTTTCCAGCGAGGATGCTGGGTTGTCAGCTGGCACAGCCTTAGCAAAATCGAGATCGTAGATTGTATGTCCAAACTTTGCCAGGTGGGCTGCCAGACGCGCTCGAAACTCTGACCATGACTTTTCATCCACACCGGTCACTTGCTCTGACTGATATGCGGCAATAAACTCGGCACTTGATATATCTACCAATTTGGCTAGTAGCTCTGGTTGTTCGCGTGCCCATTGTGCCAGGTCGTACAGAGACTTCTCTGCCTGAATTGGTGCACTATCATAGCCCAGTACAAACGTCAGGGCGGTAGGAGAATTGCGCTTTTTGAGAAACCTGTTGTATACCAGCGTAAAGAACAACTCGCTCATGTATGCAGCTGGTAGAATGCCACTTTGTACCGAGAGGTAGTACTGAGCGGCCTCGTTGGTGATAGCGCGAGCACCATCGAGCAGGTGTTCGGCTGATGCGGTCGTCCGATCCGTAGCTTGCCAGTATTCGACTAGCTTTGTGTATCTGGAATGAGCCTGCTGCCAGCGTGATTCCGCGCTGCGCATTAGGGGTGGGTAGTCAATAACGAGCAAACGTGGCATAACTAATACCATTTTTGCCGTCTGTATGGGCGAGAGGGTGAGGTCGTAGTAGCCATATCCATTGACTGTAGTGAGCATCTCATCTGGGAATACGCCAGCCAATTTTGCTTCTTTCAGAAGTGCTCCTGTGCCTCTGGACCATGCAGGGAGTCCAAGCGTGGCGAATAGCGGCGAAAGTGGATCAGGTAGCAGTTCGAATACGCTTGAACGTATGTATTTCCCTTTGGCTTTGGGTAGCTTCCACTCGGCTATTTGTCTTACCTGAGACGCGGAGAAAGGTGCAGGCAGGGCAGTAATGGGGCGAGCCTGCACAACGAAAATCTGCCCATCCTGTATGGCCCATTCGATATCCATCGGGCAAGCATACAATTGTTCAATGCGTGTGCCTATACGTGCCAGTGCAGCGGCCTGTTCAGCGGTGAGCGCGGCTGAAATACGCTTCTCGGCAGGTACTGGCTCTTCGTTGGTTCCTGTGGGTGTGCGGACCGTCATTACCTGCTTAACGGCAATATCCTGTTTGAGAATAGACCCGCTTGCCTTATCAATCACAAAAGTGTCAGGCGTAACCTGCCCGCTAACAATCGCCTCGCCCAGGCCCCATGCCGCGTTAATCATCTCCTGATCGCGTGCGCCCGTCAGCGGATTGGCCGTAAAGAGGATACCCGCTGCATCAGCTGGCACCAGCTCTTGTACGACCACGGCCAGGCTGACGTCTGCTGGTGCGATGTTGTGTTGTGCCCGGTATCCGATGGCTCGCGCCGTCCATAGGGAGGCCCAGCAGCGCTTAACCGCGTCAAGCACCATCGTCGTGCCGCGCATATTCAGATATGTTTCCTGTTGACCGGCAAACGACATGTCAGGCAGATCCTCTGCTGTGGCAGAGGAACGTACTGCAACTGCCATGTCTGCCATGTCGCTTTTCCCTAACGTGTCGTATGCATGGCGAATCGCTTCTGCAATATCATCTGGCATCGTAGCATCGGCAAACAGCTTCCCTATCTGTTTTGCGGCTGCTGCAAGTGTCGCTGGCTGTTTGACGTTGATGTCTGAGACTGCCGCTAGAATTTTGTCTTGCAACGCATTCTCTGTTACAAAGCGACGATAGGCCAGCGTCGTGATATGAAAGCCGGTTGGCACAGGCAGGCCATCTGCCGCCATCCGTGCCAGAGAAGCTCCTTTGCCGCCTACTTGCTCTAATGTAGCGCTGGCCGCATCCACTGGGAGGATAAATGTTGTTGAGGATATGGGTTGTTGCTCGATATTCATATGCTTTTTCCTTTAGAAACCACCTTTAAGCACCTAAAATCTCTTTGCGTGCCTTTGTGGATATTTCCTTTATGACTTTTTGACCAGAAAAGCATATTTAGTCATAAAGTTGTTGCTAAAGAGAAGCATACTTGGAAAAGAGAGGAATGTCAAGCTCGCAATTACATCAAGAGACCATTCCAGAATGGGGTAAGCATTCTGGAATGATCTCCATAAAGATGTTCGTGGTTGCGGATTGAGAAGATTATTGATTCACACAGCTTGCGACGCCAAATGCGCTACCTGCGGGAATAACCGAAATGCAAGCAGTTATGACATGTGTACCATCGACCATATTGCTATATGCAGGCCAACCGCTCGCACCGGTATACCCGTAGTTTGCGCATGATCCAGTTGCGGGACCAGGAAAGCAGGTATACTCATCAGGGGTGACAGGTGTTCTTGCAACAACCCGCAAGCTGTAACCATGTTGGATGGCAAAAGATGTTAGCGTGCCCTCAGACCAGTTAGCATTACATCCGACCGAGTAGACGTTATTGCCAGTCGCCAGTGTATTGTTGTTGTTATCCTTAACAGGAGGAATAGCGGCTAGTGTTAGTGCAGATTGATTGCAATTGGTGGCGACAGGGTCTTTCCCATAACAGCCTGCTGATTTACACCCGTACACTAGAGAGGCAGATGCCGTCCGCATTAGGGTGCTGTGGGGACTGGAGGCGGCAGAGACAGAGCCAACCGCGAAAACAGTATACAGGCTGATCAGCATCAGCGCTACCCCATATTTCAATATTCGTTTCATGTGAACCTCAATCGTATTCAATACTGTGAGAAACTATTAGAAGAGAAAAGTGAGCGAGAATGAGCCATAGTCACAAAAGTTTTTTTGTTATTATGACAAAAGGTCAACTAAGAAAAAGTTAGTAATCGCAACAGCTTACAACATCACCTGAGCTATTGGGTGAGAGAGCAATAATGCAAGCTGTTGCGAGATATTGTACGGTCACTATGTTATTGCATGCAGGTCAATTGGTAGCCCTCGGTAGCTATAGCCTGTACATGATCTGGCTGCGGTTGTAGACCAGGAAAATATGTACTACATTCAAGAGCGCTTGTTGCTAAGGAAGAACATCGTTTGTCTGTCGCATAGTGTGTACGCTAGCAATCATACTGGAGAATGGGGAAAAAAGGCAGGATCAGATGCGATCATTTTAAGCTATCATCTCTAGATGTAGGGAACATCTTGCAAAAATTGCATGAAATATAGTATTAAAATGAATAATAAACTGTTTCGGATTTTTTTGGCTATTTAGTGGTTATCACGTTATTTGTAGGCCATCTCGCATTTTTCAAATTTCTTAAAATCATAATTTCACATTTTCCATCTTTTCGCGCTTGGTGCAAAAGATGGAAAATGTGAAATTATATACTAAAGAAAAATAAGTAACCACTGAAGGCAAGAGTGGAAAATGACATATATGAAAAATTTGGGCTGGCGCATAATAATAGAGTGTGTTGGCTTATAGGTGAGCGCTAATAACCCATCCTTGCCACAGGACATCGATAGAGAATTCTTTTGCCGTCATTACCTGCAATCCTGCTGCTTGACAGAGCTTATGGGCTTTTGTCAGGGTATAGGCCTGGATGTGCTGCGGATCGACACGTTTGATAAACCACTCAAATATGCGCCAGGGAAAAGGGAACATTCTACGCGCGTAATCCTCAATTACTAACTGCCCCTGTGAGTTGAGCGCCAGGCCACGTAGTACTGCTATCGGGTCATCTATGTAATGAAATGCATTGGTACAGGTGATGAGATCGAAAGAAGCAGGCGTATAAGGTGCTATTTCCCCTCCCTTCAGTGTGGCCTGGATGAGGTGAATGTGTGGATCGTTTCCCAGGAGCAGGCGTGCCTGGGCGAGCATATCCTGACTCTCATCGAATCCATACAATTCAGCAGAAGGGAAAACGGTTGCAAGGCGATATAGGAGTAATCCTGTTCCACAGGCGGCATCTAGAATGTGTAGCTCTCTTGTTGCGGCAATTTCTTGTAGTTGTGCATAGTCAATGACGGAACAGGTAGCGCTAAGTGTCCGCTCGGAAAATGTCTTCCAGAAGCGATTGTAGGATTTTACTCGTTTTCCTGTGTAATAGGTGCTCATGAGCCCTTCTTTCTAGGTTCCCTGCTTATAAAAAAATAGAGTGTTCCTAACAGTAGGAGCCCTAACCCCGGAAGCCAGAGTGAGAGCGCGAAGGGAATAAAACCGGGCGGTGTTAGATGTGCTACCAGCAATATTTCGATAAGACCTACTCCAAGCACAATCATGGCCGGTGATATTGCTCCCTGGCCTACATATCCTTGCCTGGCCGCAAAAGCAATAGCCAGCAGGCCGATCCCAAGCGCGAGAATGTAGACAGGGAATATCTGACCGCCAGGAATAAGCCCTTTGAAGCCCAGGAAGACTGCGATCCCTATCGTCGTTGTCAGGCAACCCGCAATGACTAGACGAGCGGGGTTGAACAGTACCGAAATGAGCATGCCCACACCAAGCAGGAAGACACCAAGCGGATAGTCATAAGGATTCAGGTGCAAAAGCCAGGCCCCTGATAGTAAGATAATGCCAATCAGAAGTAATGCATAGGCCTGGCGTTGCTGGCTTGTGGATGTCGCCAGGAATCTTCTCTCCATCAGATGATCGCTCCTTTATCTATCTAGCGTTTGAGGCGCAATAGCGTGCTGATGATGGTTTTATTGCTACGTGCTTGCTTGCCAGATAGATATGCCTCGAAGAACGCCTGTTGCAGGCCGGTATGAAGTGTAGGATAGGGATGAATAGTAGCAAGGATATCAGAGACGGTCAGACGATGTTGCATTGCCAGGGCAACCTCTCCAAGCAGCTCTCCGGCCTGTAATCCAACCATGTACACCCCCACAATTTCATCTTTCTTGCCAGCCAGTATGAGCTTGATAAAGCCGTTTGGCGCACCTTCAGCCTGTGCGCGGTCGATATCTGCCCAGGGAAAGGTAATAACGCGCACTTGTCGATGATGTTGTTGTGCTTCTGCATACGTCAAGCCAATACGTGCGGCCTCCGGGTCCGTAAAAGTGCACCAGGGGAGCACGCGATAATCGACTTTTTTCTTTCCAATGGGCAATAAGGCGTTACGCACCGCTATTCCTGCTTGATATGCTGCTACATGTGTAAAGAGGTAGCCCCCAAGAACATCGCCGATTGCGAAGATATTCGCCGTAGATGTCCTGAGATAATTATCTACTTTGATACCTTTTATATTGTAGGTAATACCCGCTGCATCCAGGTTGAGATCATCGACATTTGGCTGGCGACCGGCCGCCAGGAGAATTTCATCTGTTTCAAGCTCAACCATCTGCTCACCTTGTTTTATTGTCACACATTTTTTGCCTTCAAGTCGTGCTGCTTTTAGTACACGTGCTTTTGTCAGTACTGTTATGCCCTCGGATTGGAGCACTTTGGTAATCGCCTCGGAGACGTCAGGCTCTTCGCGTGGTAAGATGCGCTCAGGCCCTTGCACAAGGGTAATCTGTACACCCAAACGAGCAAGGGCCTGTGCAAGCTCCACGCCAACGGGGCCGGCTCCCACGATAAGCAGAGATGCGGGCAAAGCCGTGAATTGAAAGATATCTTCATTGGTCAGATATCCAACGTCCGAGAGACCTTCTATCTGTGTGCGTACAGGATGTGAACCGGTAGCGATGATCGTTGTGCGACTGGTGATCGGCTCAGCATTGAGTAGCAGAGTTGTTGGAGATTGAAAAGAGACCTTGCCAAACTTGACCGTTACATTATCTGTATAGACATGTTCCGCCTCATGTACGCGTTTAATTACTTCTTGAATGTAGTCGGCGACCTGAGCCATGTCAATCTCGATAGCGCGAGAGGTCAGCCCGATGCGAGCGGCTGTTCTGGCTTGATGGACGACCTGGGCGACATGGATCAGGCTCTTGCTTGGGACACATCCGGTGTACAAGCAATCCCCGCCCAGGCGTTCTTTATCAATTAGCAGGACTCGTGCCCCAAGCGATGCTGCGATACGTGCCGCTGTTAGCCCCCCCGATCCACCTCCTAGAATAGTCAGGTCATAGTCCTCATGGTGCTTATGATGTATGCCAGTCATACAGGTCCTCCTCTCTTCCTCTTTTCCCTTTAACCGGTCTATTTCATGGCTGCGATAGTTTGCAAGATGCCACCAACGATGGCCCACAGAGCGATGAACAGGACCCATCGGCCACCGTGGCGCTTGCGTGCATCCGCGACTGAAACTGTCTGAAACCAGCGCACCGTTGAGGGACGACTCATGCGCCAGACAATCAGAGGCGAGATGATGACCAGGATCACCTCGGTTACTAACGGCCAAAAGTTTCCCACTCGGACACTTTGATACAGACGAACCAGTGCAAGCAGGCCGCCAAGCGAGAGCAGCGCATTGGCTACAATCTGTATCCAAAGTGTCCAGCGGCGTCCGCGCCTTACCATTTCTCCGAAATATGCAGGGAGGCAGGCAAGGGGCCAGGCGATGACAAAGAAGAGCACGCTACCAGATGGTGAATGGGGGATAGGGAGGCGCGTCGAGGTATATGGGCTAAAAAATGTGGAGACGATTGGTGTTAGCAGGATCTGCACTGCCAGCCCCCAGTCGAGGGCTACAGCCATACCAATGCCCTTTGGAGCAGGAAGCTCTTGTTGTTTATTTTCGTTTCCTTCAGATACTTGTATTTCTTTCAATGCAATGCTACCTTTACTATGTGTCTATAACGTTCCGCGTAGCGACAATCCCTCGTGGTTGTTGTGGTAGGCTGAGCGAAAGACAACAACCACGAGGGATTGTCGCTACGCGGTAGATAAATAACTGAAATTACTATAGCAAAGATATTGCTGATGAAACAACATACCGATCAGACATTTGTGGTTGATTTGCTGACAACCCTGCGTAATGGCCGTTTCAGCCCGCGTGCCTGGGGAAATTTCTTCCTGCGCTCCTGGCTTATGTCTTGTCAGACGGCCAATGACAATCCTGCGCTGAAACAGTCCTGGCTGAGAACAACTTATCTGGTCGCATTGCTAGCTCTGGTGATCCTTATTTGCAATAGCCTGTTTGCAGGATTCGCTGACACCTTGCATCTGCTACCGGGATTTGTCTTTTGTGTGATATGGCAACAGAGCGATCTGTTCTGGCATCTTGGTCTCAACCGTTCAGTACAAAGTGGCCGGTTGCTGCCACGTATTGGGATAGCCAATACGCTTACCGGGTTACGAGGGCTGGGTGCATCTTATCTGCTTGGCAGGCTTATTGATGGATTGATGATACCGTCCGGGCTGGCCCTGGCAATCTTTCTCTGCGGTATTGGCACTGATATACTCGATGGGCCAATTGCTCGTCGTACCGGGACACAGAGTAGATTGGGCCAGATCGCCGACGCCGAAGCGGATTTTTGCCTTTACCTGGCGCTCACCATTATCCTGCTCCAGAACGGCGTGTTACCGCTCTGGGTCGGATGTGTCATGCTGCTCCGTTTCCTCCTTCCACTAATAGTAGTTGTACTGAGCTATATAGCTTTTGTCCAGCCTGTGCAATTTGGCTCTACCTGGTGGGGTAAGTATGCCGGGGTGGCGCAGTGTTGCTATTTTCTAGTGCTATTTGCCCCACCGCCGCTTGCCCCTTTTGCTCATCTTCTGGCTACTCCATTGCTCGTTATGACAATCTGTTTGCTCGTGGCTGCCCCAATAGCGCAGGCAAATAAGCATCTTCGCATTGACAAGGGAAAGTAGAGACGTGGCGGTGTGTTTATGGGGATGCAGTAGCCTCCGTTTTCCCTTGTGTCTTGTGAGCGAGTATCACGGTATAGCCAAATTTCTGCATCTGGATAGCCGTGCTTGCAGCCTTCGCAAGCGTTTTTGCCTGCTCGAAATCAAACGGCAGGTCGAGCTTCTTGAGCCGCACGAGCAGTTCTGCCCCCAGCAACTTCCCGCGAATCTGCTGCACCATCTCCTGTAGGGCATCATCATGTGCTTCAATCATATCGACCGTTAACCCGGCCTCGGTTAGATAGCGAGTATAGTTATCCACAGGCTGAGCATCCGCAATGCAAGCAATCCAGGCTAGTAGACCTTGTAGCTCTTCTGGCACATCGCCAACACGTGTCAGGTCGCTCAATCCGAGCCGCCCGCCTGGCTTCAAGACGCGAAGGAACTCTGATGCTGCAGTTGATTTGTTAGGAAATGTGCAGAAGGCGCATTCACAGATAACAGCATCAAAGGTGTCATCAGCGATAGGAAGAGCTTCAGCATCTCCTTGTTGAAAGGTGACGAGATGGGCTAGACTCGCCTCTTTTGCCGCCTCTGTAGCCTGCCTGACCGCTTCAGCGCCATATTCAATGCCCAGCACATGGCATCCAAAGCGCTGTGCAAGCGCGAGTGCGCTCCTGCCTTGCCCTGACGCGATATCCAGGACCCGCTGCTCTGTTCCCAGATGGAGCAATGTGCCGAGATGTTCGGTCAAGCGAGTACCGCCGGGATGGAACGAAGCACCAAGTAAAAACCGTGCCGCATCGCTCTGGTAAACAGTGGCACAACAGGCTTTGACTTCTGTGGCCTCGGCTGGTATTTTCTGCTTTGTATCCATTGGCCTTTCCCTTGCTGAATGGGATTTGTGAGTATTCCCTGCTACTTTTGCTCAAACGAAAATGTCAATGGTTCTGGTGCATAAGGGACATTTGTGCGCCTGGCAAGATTGCGTTGACGCTCTCGTGCTTGAAGTTGGAGGCGTGCTTGTTCGCGATAACCCACATTATTATAGGCACAGAATGGGATCTGTTTGCCATCGGGCAAGAGGATCTCTTTGCAGCATTTCATCAGATTTTTCTGATTGAATGTCCAGGGGTCCATGAAATCTTGTAGCATAATCATAAAGATGTTTTTAGCCAACGCCCCTACGTCCAGTCCATCTGGAAGGTTACACGCGGCACATGAAATAGCGAATTGCTGAGCGGCCTTGTCAGAGCCAGGGACGGCGGAGGACGACCAGAGACCTTCTAGCGCAGCCTTGATATCTTCCGAAATATCCGGCACCGCACGATTTGTAATGTAGTCAAGGTAATCATCAACATTGAGTAGCCGGGTCAACGGCAAGACAGTATCTCCATCGTTAAGCACATAGGTAACCGAGTTACAGGTGGGAAAGCAACATGGCACTGGTACAAAGTCCGAAACCATCAGTTGATTGTTCGTCTGTTCTTCCAGGGCTTTGAGGATATCTGGTATCGTCAGACGTTGCATGGGATCATGTTCTCCATGACGACCAGATTGGAATGCTGGCTGGAAATTGATGCCTCGAACCGCCGGATGTTGCATACCAAATGAGACAATCGCGCCTACTTCGTGCAGATTGACCGTTCGATCAATTGCCGGGACGAGCACCACATGTGCCCCAATCTCTGCCAGACGGTCTAATGCCCGTAATTTCTGTGGCAAAATATCTGGTTCACCGCGTAGAATGCGATATGTTTCAGCTTCAAAGCCGTCAAACTGGAAATAGATCGATGGTCGTAATGGCGCTAATTGTGCAAGAAATGCATCATCGTCGGCGATGCGTTTGCCATTTGTATTGAGCATCACGTGTCTGATATTGCGGTCCTTTGCGGCCTTGATCATCTCAATAATCTGCGGATGGATAGATGGTTCCCCGCCGGAGAACTGGACTACCTCTGGATTGCCCTCGGTCTCTACCAGGTGATCCAGAATACCCTCGACCTCTTCCAACGTCAGGTTAAAACCTGCGCCTGCATTGGCAAAGCAGAGCGGACAATCCATATTACAAGCACTATTCACTTCAATAATGCCCAGGCATGTATGCTGTTGATGGTCAGGGCAGAGGCCGCAATCGTGGGGGCATCCCTGCTCTATTTGTGTGGAGTAAGCCAGAGGCACGGTGCCGGGTTTGTTAAAACGTGCTGCGGAAGTGTAAGCCTGCGCATCACCATAAACCAGCCCTTCAAACAGGCCATGCTCAGGACAGCGCTTACGCATATACACTTTATTATCGCGCAAGAGTATATGCGCATCGATGACACGACGACACTGTGGACAAATACTGCGTGTTAATTCAAAAAAGACGTAATCAACATCTTTTTTCTGCCGTCGCGGAGATGCATAAGGCGTCTCTGATGTGGCTACGGACAGAACAGGTGAAGAACCGTCATGTGTAGATAGATCTAGTTGGTTATCCACGAAAGCTCCTTGTTCGTGACATCAACAAACAGTTTAATATGTTTCTGTACGACTCTATCACAGATTGTGTTATGAGGGCAAGGGTTCTCAATTAGACAATGGCTGGATTTCTGCTTTCTGGTAGAGTTTTAGTTCTCTTCCCGGAGGTCAGGAAACAGGTGCGCATTGATTTTCATCACCTCAGAGTTCATAAGGTTAAGCTCGATAACATCTATTTCTTCAGTAGATAAGAGGGTCTCAATTCCTCTCCCATCAACAAATAAGAGTGGCTCGCGCATTCCAAATATAACGCGTTTAATGCCGTGATGTAGAATGAGAGCGCAGCAGGGCTCTTTTCCAGACTTGCGTACACTACAGGGTTCAAGCGAGGAGTAGAGTGTACATTCTGAAAGCTTTATTGATGTGTGCCGTGTTTTCTCTATAGCAACTGCTTCAGCGTGCCAGTCATTACCCAGCTCACGACTATAGCCGGTGGACACAAGGGCGCGATCTACATCGACGATCACGCAACCGACCGAGAAGGCAGTCATCACCAGGGGCGCGGACCGTGAAAGATCCACCGCTTGCTTAAGGTATGCTATATCTATTTGGTCAAAATTGTTCTGGCTCATTCACAAAATCCATTACTGTCATATCTCCTAAACGCCTACATTGTACTAACCGCAAACGATTATCCTTATTATGGGTGAACTTAGCATTTCCGACAAAGCGAGGAGCTTTCTCATCCCCGACAAAGAAAGGAGCAACCGCAACTCTTAAACTGTGAAAAACGCCACTACTGATGAACGCAGTTAGTACCGATGTTCCGCCTTCAACGAACAATTTTCCGAATACCTTTCCTTTGCAGGGCAGATAGTATATCAACCGGTGTCAGGGTATTGAGGGCAATAATTTCGGCAACATGTCCAAGACGTTCGCGTACTGAATGTTCTGCCTGTGATGGGCATAAAACTATTTTTTGTGTATCCCCGGTCGTAAAAAAATTGGATGTCAGGATCTAAATTACCAGTGTTGGTGAGTGTCACTTTGGTAAGCTCTGGTGTCAATCCACTGCTTATTCTTTCGTCGATAAGATTTTGACGCTTAAAAAGTAATGAGGGATTGTCCTTGCGAACGGTACCTGCGCCGATGAGAATTGCATCACATCTGGCTCTCTGTGAATACATATCTTCAAAATCTTCGGGACTGGACAATAGCAGTCGCTCAGGATTTCTGTCATCAATGCATCCATCCAGTGAGATAGTTACGGATATGTGTATAAAATCTATGGCCTTTGCTCCAACATGTTTTGAACGCCTCGACTTTGATTATGTATCGGATAGCGGCTCGCTTGTTTCCCTCTTGTACTTTTATTGTAGCATACTGTTTTTAGATGAGCTACTGCTTGACGCATGATGTTACGCTATTTACCGCAGATATATCTGTTATCCGTATAGCAATGGATAGAGACTTCTATTAGAGAAGGATGAGCTTTTTGGGCGAGGAAAAGAAAGGCATGGGTATTGTATTTTTCGTGCAAAACATGCCAAATATATAGTTGACGATTTATCATGCACCGTCAGTGCCATCAACTTAAGAATGGATGAGCTTCTTGAGCGAGAAAAAGGAAAGTATGGGTATTGTATTTTTCGTGCAAAACATGTTGTAACCTATAGATGCCGATTTATCGTGCACCGTCAGTGCCATCAACCTAAGAATGGATGAGCTTCTTGAGCGAGAATAAGCAAGGTACGGTTATTGCATTTTTCATGCATAACACTACGAAACCTATAGGTGCCAATTTATTGTGCACATACCGGCTTCAGCCGGAGGGTATTACAAAACGTGCTTCTACACAAAAACATTCACCTCTCTCGTTTGCGTAAATTACATGTATTTCACATTTTTACCAATGGAAAATGTGGAGCAGATGCGTGCTTTTCAGGCTGGAAAGACAAAGCAAACGTTTCATGTACAAGGGTGTTTTGCGGAACCCTCCGGCTGAAGCCGGGATGTGCACAATAAATTGGCACCTATATATTCCAGAGGTTTTACGAGCAAAAACGATGATTGCGTCACATTTCTCATCCAGAATAAGCTCATCCATTCTTACGTTGATGTGTATTGTGCACAACGCTTTGGGTGCCCACTTGTCTTCCCCATCTCAAGCGACCAAGCATGCGAAAAGCTCTACAACAATCACGGCCAAGGCTGTCACAAAGATCCCAATTGGGAGCCCGGTGGCTTACAACGCGTCCTGCTTGATCGCAGCGGTCCGCTCTATCATGCCATCTACAACCAGCGAACCAGTTGTGAACGCATCAATAGTCAAGCCAAAGAACTTGGTATTGAACGACCAAAAGTGCGCAACAAACGCTCTGTTGCTACTCTTAATACATTGATCTATCTTACTATTAATGTACGTGCACTCGAACGGGCAAAATCGATCAATAAGCGACTTCTACAAATAAATTAGTTGCACCTCTCAGATGGGTCGCTTCAGCCATTTAGCCATTGTGGGAAAACTCGCAATTTCAGCACCATCAGCAATTCAAGCCCGGATGGGTCGCTTCAGCCATTTAGCCTTAATTATTGTGCTGTCAGGAGTCGTAATTTCCTTCTTTCAAGCCTGGATGGGTCGCTTCAGCCATTTAGCCCCGCACGGTGATCAATAAAGCGGTTGAAACAGAGGCATTCAAGCCCGGATGGGTCGCTTCAGCCATTTAGCCAGCAGAAGCATCGACTGGATCCGATGTTCTAGATGCTTTCAAGCCCGGATGGGTCGCTTCAGCCATTTAGCCCAAGTGTTGGATGATAGGTTGCAGTGCATCTACTCGTCTTTCAAGCCCGGATGGGTCGCTTCAGCCATTTAGCCAGGGCCTCACGGGGGTGATAGAGGCATTGGAGCATGCTTTCAAGCCCGGATGGGTCGCTTCAGCCATTTAGCCGCTGATGGGGCTTTCACCAACGATTCGGGCCAGTCTCTTTCAAGCCCGGATGGGTCGCTTCAGCCATTTAGCCTTTGAGCACCAGAGGACATCGCACCACCTCTGGCGCTCTTTCAAGCCCGGATGGGTCGCTTCAGCCATTTAGCCTATAATATCGTCTCTGCTCATCTTCACGAGTAAATCTTTCAAGCCCGGATGGGTCGCTTCAGCCATTTAGCCGGTGCATAACAATTGGGGCAGTATGCCTCATCAGACTTTCAAGCCCGGATGGGTCGCTTCAGCCATTTAGCCCTAGATCAGTTCATCGAAGGTTTAAGAGAAGAGTCTTTCAAGCCCGGATGGGTCGCTTCAGCCATTTAGCCTGTTCAAAAAAACCACAAAATAATTTTGCAAGAAAACTTTCAAGCCCGGATGGGTCGCTTCAGCCATTTAGCCTGTGGCACTTACGTGGAGGTTACCAAGTCTTTTTGTCATCTTTCAAGCCCGGATGGGTCGCTTCAGCCATTTAGCCTATATTTTTACAATGCCCTTTTTCATATATACTCCTCTTTCAAGCCCGGATGGGTCGCTTCAGCCATTTAGCCTCCAATAGAAGGAGCCATGATTGTGGTGAGTAGTCACTTTCAAGCCCGGATGGGTCGCTTCAGCCATTTAGCCGATGCACGTTGGCCTCGTGGCTTTGTCTGCCCAAAGCTTTCAAGCCCGGATGGGTCGCTTCAGCCATTTAGCCGATCGTGTTTGGTTTATCATTCCCTTGGAAGGATTGGACTTTCAAGCCCGGATGGGTCGCTTCAGCCATTTAGCCTAGAAGCTGCCATAACCCTGATTTTTGAGTTTAGTCCTTTCAAGCCCGGATGGGTCGCTTCAGCCATTTAGCCAAAAGCTCCGTCAAAATTCCCACAAACATCCGAAATCTTTCAAGCCCGGATGGGTCGCTTCAGCCATTTAGCCTGCACATGGGTGCACCCATATCGTTTAATTGAGTTCTTTCAAGCCCGGATGGGTCGCTTCAGCCATTTAGCCTAAAAAATCCGGTTTACTAACAGAGACGGAGATAGCCTTTCAAGCCCGGATGGGTCGCTTCAGCCATTTAGCCCCCCGCGAACGTGATGCCCGCAACGAGCGTAAGCAGTTGCTTTCAAGCCCGGATGGGTCGCTTCAGCCATTTAGCCGATCGTGTTTGGTTTATCATTCCCTTGGAAGGATTGGACTTTCAAGCCCGGATGGGTCGCTTCAGCCATTTAGCCAAGAAGCTGCCATAACCCTGATTTTCGAGTTTAGTCCTTTCAAGCCCGGATGGGTCGCTTCAGCCATTTAGCCTGCACATGGGTGCACCCATATCGTTTAATTGAGTTTTTCAAGCCCGGATGGGTCGCTTCAGCCATTTAGCCTAAAAAATCCGGTTTACTAACAGAGACGGAGATAGCCTTTCAAGCCCGGATGGGTCGCTTCAGCCATTTAGCCCCCCGCGAACGTGATGCCCGCAACGAGCGTAAGCAGTTGCTTTCAAGCCCGGATGGGTCGCTTCAGCCATTTAGCCGGGATTACCCATTGATGGCGCGATGACAGCACTGGATTTCAAGCCCGGATGGGTCGCTTCAGCCATTTAGCCAACGGGTAATTTTCACTTGAACGGTAAAACTATGTTTCAAGCCCGGATGGGTCGCTTCAGCCATTTAGCCTCCTACCCTCATAGTATAGCACCAGAAGCGGCTTCAGACAAGGGAATTCGCGAGGCTCTTTTTTGGAGGGGGTTTTGGAGGTGGCAAAGAGGACATGTGTTGTCCTATTATCAGGTGAAGTGGCTTGTGGAGCCAGGCGCGAGGCTCAGCTCAAGAGGGCCGTTGCTGGAGCCTCGCGCTAAATGGATCAGCTTATCTTCTGCTCTGCCATAACTTCGCTGCTTTGGCCTATACTAATATTATTTTTGTGCATGTAATGGGCACACTCATGTATAGAAGCATGTTTTGTGGTCCGTTCGGAGGCTGAAGCCGGGATGTGTACAATACATGAATGACTCCGCTGGGAACTTTTATACGGACGATTTTGTTTCGGCAACGAGTGATTGCAATATTGCAGAAAACAATATGTAATACATCTCTTCCAAATATTTACCGTTTGCTTCACCTTTCTCACTCAAAATAAGCTCATCCATTCTTAAATTGATGGTTATTGCCGCCAGATGAATTGTGCCATACCAATATTATTGCTCTGGCACTCCATTTGATCGGCCCCGCGTAGCGACAGCGGCTTGCCGCCGTGTGCCCCGCCAGGGTATGCCCCTTTGGGGTCCCTGTCGCCCTCGGCTGGCTCGACATGCGGGCGGACGACGGCAACCACAAGGGTCGTCGCTACGCGGCCAGCCGTTAAATGAACTGGGTCAGAGCAATATGCATTCATTTGTGTTCGAGAGAAATGTCAAACTAACTGATGGAAAAAGCGTAACCTACTGCGGCTACACTACGTTGTTAAGAGAGGGGATAAGCTTTTCGATGGTATAGCGTTGCAAAGGGGAGAAGTTTGATGCAGAAACTCTTTCGGTTAAGCCGGTATGCACGCACTACTCTGATCCTGACGATTATGTTCGGGGTGGCGATAGCGTTGGTGACGATTGTGCAGATGACGTTTTTGAGTCAGGTGGTGGATCGGGTGTTTCTGGCACACAACGGCCTCGCTCAGGTCTGGTCGTTTTTGCTCTGGCTGATCGGGCTGATTGCGCTGCGCGCCCTTCTGCTCTGGGGACGCGAGGTGACGGCTCTGCGCGGTGCGATTCGCGTAAAAGCGGAGTTGCGCGAACGATTGTTTTCTCACTTGCTGGCCCTGGGACCTCTGTATAGTAAACATGAGCGTACCGGCGAACTTGTGACGACGGCGTATGAGGGGATTGAACGGCTCGATGCATATATCAGTCGTTATCTACCGCAGGTCGTGCTTAGTGCTCTGGTGCCGCTACTCATCGCAATCTATCTTTTCCCCTTCGATTGGATCAGTACCGTATTGTTGCTTATCACCTGTCCGGTTATCCCGCTCTTGATGGTGCTGGTGGGGAGCTATACGGAGGCGCATACACAGCGTCAGTGGGTGGCGCTTTCACGCATGGGGGCGCATTTCCTGGATGCTGTGCAGGGTTTGACGACCTTGAAGCTTTTCGGGCGTAGCGCCGCTGAGCAAGCACGCATTGCACGCATTAGCAATAATTTGCGCGAAAAGACGCTAAAAGTGTTGCGTATGGCCTTCTTGTCGGGTGCGATTCTTGAGCTTATGACGGCCTTTGCGATTGCCCTGGTTGCGGTGGCGCTTGGTATACGCTTGCTCGACGGTGGTATTTCTTTTCAGCACGCTTTTCTCGTACTGCTCCTAACCCCGGAATTCTATCGCCCATTACGCGATCTAGGCAGCTCCCGTCACGCTGCTATGGATGGGAAAGCTGCCGCTACACGTATCAGCGAGATTCTAGCGATGCCGATCCATACTACTAATGATGCTGATGCTCAGCCTCTTGCACGTCAATGTTCTATTGTCTTGAAAAACGTCACATATCACTATCCAGAAAGCAGTCAGCCCGCGCTCAAACATATCAATCTTACTTTGCCTGCCTCGACCTGTACTGCGCTTGTCGGCAGAAGTGGTGCAGGCAAGAGTACGCTGGTGAACCTGCTTATGCGTTTCATGACCGCTCAGGAAGGCGAGATCACCGTCAATGATATTCCTTTAAGCAGTTTGCCGGTGGCGCTATGGCAGGAATACGTCGCATTGGTGCCGCAACGTCCCTATCTTTTTTATGGTACAGTGTTGGAGAATATTCGTATGGCGCGGCCAACTGCGCGAAGAGAAGAGATTGAGCGTGCCGCAGAGATGGCCGGGGCGGCTGAGTTCATCCAACACTTGCCGCAGGGCTATAACACTCCCATCGGAGAGCGGGGAGCACGTCTGAGCGCCGGGCAGGTGCAACGCCTGGCTATCGCGCGTGCATTTCTAAAAGATGCCCCTCTTATCGTGTTGGATGAGCCAACGTCCAATCTCGATCCCCATAGTGAAACTTTAATCAGGCAAGCGGTCGTACAACTATTAGTGAATAGGACGGTACTGATCATTGCGCACCGCCTCAACACAATTGCCCAGGCCGACCAGATTGCCGTGCTCGAAAATGGTTCACTGATCGAGTCTGGCCGTCCCGCCGAATTGCTGGCCGCCGATGGCGCCTATGCTCGCTTGATGGGTAGTACTGATAAGGGGGTTATCGCTCTATGAAGACTTTATTGCGCCTGCTTAAATTGATGGCCCCATTTTCCGGGTTGATTATGCTCGCTATTTTGCTAGGGAGTATCACTGTGGCCAGCAATATGGGCCTGTTGAGCATGGCCGCGTATTTGATCTCTTCGGCTGCACTGATGCCGCTGTTGATTGCGCTCACCCTATCTATCTATATTGTGCGCTTGATGGGAATTATGCGGCCCGTATCACGTTATTTCGAGCGCCTGATCTCGCATGATGTAACGTTCCGCTTGCTTGCACAGATACGCGTCCGGGTCTACAGCCGCCTTGAGCCGCTTGTGCCTGGGCAGATGCTTGCTTTCCGCAGTGGCGATATGCTCACGCGCCTGGTCTCGGATGTCGATGAGTTGCAGAATGTCTATTTGCAAGCGGTCTCGCCCCTGGTCATCTGGCTCGTGATCGTTGTGCTGACCTACAATCTCTTTCTGATTTTCAGCCCCTTGTTGGCCTGGGTGGCTGCCGCATTTTTGCTTGTTGCTGGCATCGGCGTCCCGCTACTATGCGGGTTGCTAGCGCGTACGCTTGGTGAGCGCCAGATTGCCGTCAGAGCCGAACTCAAGGCGCACCTCGTCGATGGTATCCAGGGCATGCAAGACCTGCTAACATCTGGCAGCGTCGCGGAGCAGGGCCAGAAAATCGTCATGCTCGATAACGCACTGGGCAAAGTACAGCGTCGTATGGCTACTATCGCGGGCCTGCAACTCACGCTCAATGATCTCCTGATGAATGGAGCACTATGGGTAATACTCGTGCTGGCTATTCCGCTTGTCGCAACAAAGGCTATTAGCGGGGTCTATCTGGCCTTCTTAGCGCTACTCATACTTGCCAGCTTCGAAGCGGTCGCGCCCCTTGCACAAGCTGTACAATCGCTGGGACATGCCCTGGCCGCTGGTGAGCGACTGTTTGCTGTTGTTGATACAGTTCCCCAGGTAGTTGAGAGCGTGACGCCGCTGCCCGTGCCGGAAAAGTCGTCTGTGCACACATTGGATTTTGAGCATGTTCATTTTTCTTATAGCCATAATGATAGATGAGGTGTTGGATGATATCACGTTTCGTGTGAGCCCTGGACGGCGTGTTGCCCTGGTTGGGCCCAGCGGGGCGGGGAAGAGCACTATCGTGGGGCTGGCCTTGCGCTTCTGGGACCCGACTAGCGGCGTGATCCGGCTCAACGGTGAGGAGATTCGAGCGTACGGCCTGAATGATTTGCGTAGCCTCTTCGGCGTCGTCGCGCAGGACACCTATCTCTTCAACGATACCATTGGAGGGAACTTACTGCTTGCCCGGCCAACTGCAAGCAAGCACGAACTTGAGCAGGTCATCGAGCAGGTCGGGCTGACAGACATGATCCGCCAACTGCCACGCGGCCTGGATACCTGGGTAGGCGAGCAAGGTCTGCGCCTCTCCGGTGGTGAAAGGCAACGCCTCGCCATTGCTCGTGCCCTGCTCAAAGACGCTCCCATTCTCATCCTGGACGAAGCCACCGCCAACCTGGACCCACTTACCGAACGAGCCTTGCTAGACGTACTAGACAAACTTATGCACAATCGTGCCACACTCATCGTCACCCATCGTCTCATCGCCATGGAACGCATCGATGAAATTCTCGTAATAGACCAGGGCCATATTTGCCAGCGGGGCACCCATGACCAACTCGCAGCGCAGAACGGCCTCTATCGCCAGATGTTAGCAATACAAAACGAGATGCTAGCTATGGTATAAGGAGGTAAAAAGTGGACTACTCAACTATTTTTTCGCGTCTACAATTCGCCTTTACAATCTCGTTTCACTATCTCTTCCCGCAACTCACGATGGGATTAGCACTGCTACTCCTAATCCTGAAGACGCTGTACCTCTTGCGGAAAGACGAGCGTTACAATATCGCATCTCAGTTTTGGGCACGAATCTTCGCCATCACCTTCGTCATAGGAGTGGTCACGGGCATCCCTATGGAATTCCAGTTTGGCACCAACTGGGCCCGCTTCTCCGCGTATGCAGGCGACATCATCGCGCAGACCCTGGCGATGGAAGGAGCGTTTGCCTTCTTCCTCGAATCGGCCTTTCTGGGTATCTTTTTATTTGGTGAACGAGTCTTTGGTCAGAGGATGCACTGGTTTGCATCTTTCATGGTCTGGCTAGGAACCTGGGCGTCGGGAGGCTTCATCATCGCATCCAACGCCTGGATGCAGCATCCCGTTGGCTATGTGCAGGGGCCGGGTGGCAGGCTTCATATAGCCGATTACTGGGCTGTTTTATTCAACTCCTGGATTGTGCCGCAGTATCTGCACACCATGAGTGGGGCTGTCATTACCGGTTCTTTTGCCATGGCTGGCATGGGTGCCTACTATCTACTGATGAGACTGCACCTGGACTATGGGCGTATGTTTGTCACTATCGGCATCATCGTTGGTCTCATCGCCAGCATCATCCAGATCTACCCAAGCGGCGACCTGGAGGGTAAGCAGGTCACCGACTATCAGCCCACCAAGTTAGCGGCCATGGAAGGACTTTTTCACACGGAGCAGGGGGCGGGCGTCGTTATTATTGGTCAGCCTAATACTGCAACGGGCAAGCTAGACAACTCAATCATCGTCCCTAATATATTGAGCTTCCTGTCCTATCGCCGTTGGACTGCCGAGGTGAAGGGGCTTGATTCTTTCCCTGCTGATCAGCGCCCGGACTCGATAGAGCTGCTCTATTATAGCTATCATATTATGGTTGGGTTGGGTACTATTTTCGTCGCCATCATGGGATTGGCTGTCCTGCTGCTCTGGCGTCGCCTCCTTTTCCAATCGCGCTGGATGCTGTGGATTTTGTTATTGGCCATACCATTTCCCTTCATCGCCAATACCGCTGGCTGGTTTACAACAGAGCTTGGTCGTCAGCCCTGGATAGTCTATGGCATGTTGCATACGGTGCAGGGTTCATCAACAACCGTCTCGGCTGGTAACGTTCTCTTCACCCTGCTAGGCTTTATGGGCATGTACCTGCTATTAGGCTTGCTCTATTTTATTCTGGTTGTCTACGAGACAGGTCGAGGTCCGCACCCGACCGAGGAAGAGCCTGAGCAAGGTCTAGATCGACTCGTTGATCCGGCCATAGAAGCCTGAGGAGGGCAAAATCGTGCAAACACTGTGGTTTATTCTCGTCGCATTCATGCTAACTATGTATGTGCTGCTGGACGGTTTTGATATTGGGGCAGGTATCATTCATCTGCTCGTTGCCAGGACTGATGAGGAGCGGCGTACGATTCTGCGTGCGATTGGGCCGGTCTGGGACGGCAACGAGGTCTGGATCATCGCAGCTGGTGGAACGCTCTTCTTTGCCTTCCCGGTCCTCTATGCTGCAAGTTTCAGTGGTTTCTATCTTCCCCTGATTATCGTGCTCTGGCTCTTAATGTGGCGCGGCATCTCGATTGAGCTCCGTTCACATATAAAAAATCCCTTGTGGGCAACCTTCTGGGATGTAGCCTTTTCCCTGGGTAGCGTCCTGCTCGCGATCTTCTTTGGGGCCGCG
>CAWKKX010000060.1:0-37975 GCA_963850365.1 uncultured Chloroflexia bacterium | reverse complement strand
GCCACCCCTATAAGCGGGTGAGATGGCAATTTCCTATTTTCCCACACAGTTGCCCATGCAGTATCATCGGAGCTGAAGAGCTTAACTTCTGTGTTCGGGATGGGAACAGGTGTACCCTCTTCGCTATAATCACCAGCTCACCTGCGTATACAAGTGGCTTTCGTTTACGAGGTTTATACTACTACAGATGCCTTCTATTTGTGAAGAGTTTTTTTGGTATTTTTGGAAGCTCAAAAAAATTGGTCAGTCTGCGGGGAGCATGACCATTATGCTTCTGCCAGATCGAGGATGGGTTGTGGTGGTGAGTTTAGCGATAGCCTCCATAGACGGCGTGACCGGCGCGGAGCCAGTAGCAGTCGGTCTGGGTAAAGCCAGCGGCGGCGAGCCAGCGTATCTGATCGCTGAGCAACGACGGCTGATCATACGTCTGTGTTCCATAGTCGTAAGTGAAATAGTTCCACTTCATCGCCTGGAACTGTTCGTAGCCACTGAGATTGCCGCGTAGTGCCAGGCTCTGCTGGCGCACGATCTCGTCGTACTGCTGGGCAAAGAGCTGTGCGACCCGAGGCGTTGCCGGCTCGATAATGTCGGCCAGCAGTAAAGCTCCATTGGTTCAGGTGGGCAGCCATATCCGTGAAAAGTTCCTGTTTGCCCTGCGCTGAGAGGTGATGGACGCAGAGAGAAGAGACGACGCACGCACGCGAACGGAAGGTCTGCACGCCACGCCTGCTCACCGATCTCGAACGGGCGTATCTCCAATCGATTATAAAACGAGCCAACTTTTGCGCCGTACGATCGCGCATAAGAGCGGAGCCATCGAGGGCAATATAGTGGCAGTCGGAGAACCTCTCCAGAATTGCCTCCGCTAGTTGGCCTTACCGAGGCCAGTTCAACGATTGTAAATGGCTCGTCTATTTGAGCTGGAATAAGCTGTAGTAGGGCCGCAATCTGCTCTGCGCGGCCGGGTACAAAGATCTCGGCCAGGTTGATAAATGAGGCTGAGTCTGACTCGCTCCACTGGTTCGTTTGGCTTGCCTGGTCCGTTTGGTCCGTTTGGTCCGCTGAGTCGGCGGGTTCAGTCATTGTGTAGCTCCTTCCAACCTTTTTCGAAGTTGCGGTTAGATCTATCATAGCATCATTTCCTCCAGACTGGAAGAACCTTTCCTCTTGTTCATGCGTAGACACAAAAAGGAGACAAAGATCAACTTTAAATACAAAGAAAGGAACGGCCATGGCAATTCAACCTGATACCGATGTACAGACATCCTCGAAAGGAGGCTGGCTGCGAGGTCTACGAAATCTCGTGAAGCTTGCCTTTGGCAGCCGCGACGACGAGCTGATACTGGAGAACAAGACGAAGATCGCGTGGCGAGTCTACCATGACTATCATATGTTAGGGATAATCGATCCCAACGAGAAGCAAAAGCTGAAGATTGAGAAACGCGGTACACTAAATGTACGCCCGATGGAGGGTGAAGAAGTGGAATACCTTGTCCTTTCGCTTGATAGTGGTGTGCATCGTGTCCGTATCTATCAACGGCGCATGGCTAAAAATGTCGAAGTATATGATATGCATGCAGCCTGAGCCTATATAGGACTCAACTGCACTGCCTTTTTCATCTACTTTGCTTGCTTATGCTTCATCTTTGTGAAAGGAGTGCATACCGTTCGGAACCTTTGAAGATATGTATCTAGCTCACGTTTTATGTAACTCTCATATAAAGTGTAATTTTGCTGTAAACACCTGCATGGTGTTGGGCTAAAAATAAAGCAGGAAGTAATTGTATTGTGGATGAAAATAATGTCAAAAATGCCAGAGATGGTAAATTCTATACCATATATTGTTGACATAGATCTTGCTCTATAGTATTATTATAACTGCATTGTTCATATTAGGATTCTTCGTTTATATAGGATTCTTTCCGATTATATAGAAAGTGCATCGAGAAACTTATGCATTGTGATATATGGTGCAGAGGCAAGTTTTTCATAAGTGGCTTTCTCGAAGACAAGTTATGTAGTCAGGAAAAGTCATAACGAAGTTGAAAGGTAGAGGATATTATATGGATTATCAAGCACAAGCCGCAGGCACCTGTTATACAATACGTGGGTGTTGGGCCACGTTTTCTTGCAGTACTTATTGATACTATTATTCTTGCAATTGTTTCTGGTCTTCTTGGTGTGGGTTTGGGTCCTCACCAGCCGGGCGCTTCAAGTGGCCTGAGTGGTTTGATCTTTTTTGTCTACTATATTGTCATGGAAGCCACACAAGGGGCAACTCTGGGAAAGATGGCCCTTGGCTTACGTGTCGTTCGCGTTGATGGTGCACCTATCAGCTGGTCGGAGTCTGTGATTCGCAACCTTCTACGTATTGTAGATTGTTTAGTTTTTTACATTTTGGGCGCTATTCTCATCTGGACTTCTCCTCTGAAGCAGCGTTTAGGCGATAAGGTGGCTCATACGGTTGTTGTAAAGAGTAGATAATATACGGTGCCTCTGCATCTTTCATCAAAGAGAGAGCATTACGATTTATAATCGTAATGCTCTCTTTGTCTTGTGGTAAGGAAATGTAGCAGCTACTAATGTGTATGGCTATGTGTATGATCGTGGTCGTGAGTATGGTCATGATCGTGGCTGTGAGGGTGCCCAACGTAGGGAGCGTGTGCGTCGATGATGGTTTTGCGCTGCTCAGCCGGGACTTGTAAGTGATGCTCCAGCCATGCTATAACCTCGTCGAGGCCTGTGCCATCTTTGAGATTGGTGAAGATAAAAGGACGTTTGCCGCGTTTGAGGCGAGCATCGCGGTCCATTACCTCTAGAGAAGCACCGACATAGGGTGCCAGGTCGATCTTGTTGATGAGGAGCAGGTCCGAGCGCATAATGCCAGGGCCACCCTTGCGCGGAATTTTGTCGCCGCCCGAAACATCGATCACATAGATCGCCACATCCACCAGTTCAGGACTGAAGGCAGCCGCGAGATTATCGCCGCCGCTTTCAACGAAGATAAGCTCCAGGCCCGGCAAGCTCTCTTCCAGGTCGGCGATGGCCTCCAGGTTCATCGAAGCATCCTCGCGAATGGCTGCATGTGGGCAGCCACCAGTCTCGACGCCACGCACACGTTCTTGCGGCAGTGTGCCCTGGCGTAACAAAAACTCCGCATCTTCCTTCGTATAAATATCGTTCGTTACCACCGCCAGATTGTAGCGTGGCCAGAGCCGACTGCTCAGACGATCAACAAGCGCCGTCTTGCCGCTACCGACCGGCCCGGCGATCCCGACGCGAAAAGCACGCACAAAGCTCTCATCAGTCATATGTATACCTTCCTTTATAGCTGCGAGCTATAGCTGTGAGCAGAGATGCTTGATATTATTTGTGTCTAGTTTATCACAAGATTGAGACGCTTATCACCATATTCAGTTAATGCGATCCACGTTTCTGCGACAATTACAACTTAAACGCTATGATTACAGATTTGTCATAAGAAATAAACCGTTAAGTTAATCTGCCTTCAATAGTGTTCAACCTTGACTTTCTGGAATAGTGGCGCTTATATTCTGAATAGGGATACTACAGTCTTTGTATAAGAAAGCGCTTATGCATACATCGAGTCAGACAGGTCTATAAGTGCTTCGAGTCAGACAGAGATTCTTCTAAGGAACATATTATGCAAAAAGAGCGAAGTGTAGAAACGCAGGAGCAGAGAGACGCAGTCAAAATGGCGCTTGACCCATTTGCATCGTATCGGAAGATGCGCGAATCCGATCCTGTCGCATATGACGAGAAAAACAAAATCTGGTCTTTATTCCGTTATGAGGATGTTTTGCGTGTCACCTCGGATTACAGTACTTTTTCATCGGAACAGGTTATGACATCGGAACGTGTTATAGAAGGCATGCGGAACGAGGGGGTGGAAGAGGAAGATAGGCTAACTGAGAGCATCCTCTCGCTTGACCCGCCGCGTCATCGCCAGTTGCGCTCACTGATCTCGCAGGCATTTACGCCCCGGTCCATTGCGACACTCACGCCACGTATCACCCAGATTACTCATGAGTATCTGGACAAAGTTGCAGATACAGGCCACATGGATGTCATTCAGGATCTCTCCTACCCTTTGCCCGTCATTATCATTGCGGAACTGTTGGGGGTGCCGACTGAAGATCGTGTGCAGTTTAAGCGCTGGTCTGATGCGATTATAGATCAATCCGAGAAAGTCAGCATTCCAGCTATGAAAGAGATGAATTGCTACTTTCGGCAGGTGCTTGTTGAGCGGCGCAACGACCCACAAGAGGATATGATCAGCCGCCTGATTGCAGCGGAGGTAGATGGAGAGAAATTAACGGAGCGAGAACTATTAAGCTTTTGTATAATACTTCTCGTTGCAGGCAACGTCACCACCACAAATTTGATAGGGAACGCAATACTCTGTTTTGATGAGCAGCCCGAAGTCATGGATCAGTTGCGAGCCGAACCAGCGTTGTTGCCATCGGCTATCGAAGAGGTTTTGCGCTACCGTTCTCCGGTGCAGATGATCGTGCGTGCGGCCGCGATGGACACAGTGATTGGAGAAAAAGAGATCAAAAAGGGTCAGTTTGTTGTGCCCCATCTTGGCTCGGCCAATCGTGACGAGGCGCAGTTTCCCGATCCCGACGTATTCGATATTCGGAGAACGCCCAACCGCCATGTTGCTTTTGGGCATGGCATCCATTTTTGCATAGGTGCGCCCCTGGCACGTTTAGAGACCCGCATTGCCCTCGAAGCTATGCTGGCACGCTTCACAAACATCAAACGTGAACAAGATGTGCCTTTGGAGCCACTGCGGCAAGATGGAGCCTTCTATGGTGTGAAAAATCTCCCTATCAGCTTTCAGGCTGAGAACAGAGTTTTTAAAAATTAGGAACTGGAGCAGCGATATGAGCATACATAGAAAGATTGCCCTGTGTATGCTCAAGAATAGTTTATATCCAGCCTTGCCAGCTGAGACGTCCCCCTGGTAGAAATTTCCTCCATCTGGTAGCCGCTTTCCAGCGAGCGCGGATGGCCTCGAACTGGTCCTGTGAAAGTGGTCCGGCGGCAAGGCTGGCGACATTGGATGCAATGTGGTCCGGGTTCGTCGTGCCAACGATGGCGGTATGGACGCCGGGAATACTCGTAGTAAAGCGCAGGGCAATGTCAGTGGCATTAGCATTTTCGTTATGCAGGAAGTCATACTGAAGCACGCGGAGCCGCTCTTTATAGATCTGCACGGCTTCAGCAAGAGGAGCTTGTCTCGTTTTCCAGGCCAGATTTGCTAATGGACGCTTGGCAATGACTCCCATCTCATGTGCACTTGCTAACGGGATGATACGATCAATGGCTTCTTGATCGGCAATATTCACCGAAAATTCAAGGGCATCAAATACTCCGCTTTTGGCCGCGAAGCGAGCAGCCTCACGGTCTCCGCTATAGCCGATGAAACGGACCTTGCCAGCTTGTTGTGCTCGTTGCAGATTTGTGATGACCTCTCCTTGTTTGAGGTGCTTTAGAGAGCAGCTATGCAAGAAGACCAGGTCAAGATAATCGGTGCGTAAGCGGCGCAGGCTACGCTCGATACTCTGCTCCAGTAGTTGTGGGCTCCATTCTGGCAAATTGAAAGTACTGACGTGCCCACACTTGGTAAAGAGATAGCAGTTCTGGCGCTGTGCTCCGAGTGCCTGCCCGATCCGCTCTTCGCTCTGCCCATAACATTCAGCTGTATCGATCACATTGAATCCTGCGTCTAACGCACGACCTATAAGCAGATCCGCCTGCTGCGTGGAGCATGAATTTAGCTCATGTCCCCCCAGACCAAGCATGCTTACCTGCATACCTGTTTTGCCAAAAGCACGCGTTTTCATTATAGATTTGATGTCATCCCGAATATCCATGTTATATATAAATCTTCCTGTTATTTTTAACCTTTGATCTTTCAGGCAACCATACAGTATACTATCACACTGCCCATCGCGTATCAATAACGCATTTAGTTATAGTATAACGGGCTCTAAAATTTGCCTGTTGCTCTATCTTCGTATATATATACCGCTCTATGTTACAGCCTTTCCGTTTGTTTGCATACACTTAGAAAAGTATTGTAGCTAAAATGGCTAGACATGTGGGGTCACTACGGCGCGTATTTTTTCTTCTGCCTCTTGCAATTGGTTGCACATGGTATACTAGGGGGAAGCAAGAGTAGGCAAAGCCCTTGCTTTTTGTATCCTTCAAGTTGGTTAGTATTGTGCTATAAAGGATGAGAGGACAGCCGTTATGAGCTTACGTATTCCTCGTCGAACTTATGCAGACCTCTATGGTCCCACAACAGGCGATAGAGTACGCCTGGCTGATACTGAATTGATTATTGAAGTCGAGAAGGATTTTACGGTCTACGGTGACGAAATTACTTTTGGGGGTGGTAAGGTTATTCGTGATGGTATGGGGCAGAGTAGTCGCGCCACACGCGCAGGCGCTCATGGCACACTTGATCTAGTAATCACGAACGCGCTAATCATTGACCACTGGGGCATTGTGAAGGGCGATATCGGCGTCAAAGATGGACGCATTGTGAAGGTTGGCAAGGCAGGGAATCCCGATACAATGAATGGGGTCGATCCTGAGCTGATTGTCGGTTCCGGCACAGAGGTGATCGCCGGAGAAAATATGATTGTGACTGCCGGCGGCATCGATTCGCATATCCACTTTATTTCGCCGCAGCAGATCTATGAAGCGATGTCGGGCGGCATTACCACGATGATCGGCGGCGGCACGGGTCCGGCGACGGGCACGAATGCGACCACGTGTACACCTGGTGCATGGAATATTGCGCGTATGCTCCAGGCAACGGAAGCATGGCCGGTGAATTTTGGTTTCCTGGGTAAGGGCAATACGGCGACCGGTGAACCTCTCGTCGAGCAAGTTCTGGCAGGTGTGTGTGGACTTAAGCTGCATGAGGATTGGGGGACAACGCCGGCAGCTATTGATGCATGCCTTAAAGTTGCCGATGAGTATGATATACAGGCCGCGATTCATACCGACACGATCAACGAAGCGGGCTTTGTCGAAGACACCATTGCAGCCATTGCAGGTCGAACGATCCATACCTATCACACTGAAGGAGCGGGCGGAGGGCATGCACCAGATATAATTCGCATTGCATCCTATCAGAATATTTTGCCATCCTCTACGAATCCAACGATGCCCTACACCAGAAATACTCTTTCTGAACATTTAGATATGTTAATGGTGTGTCATCATCTGAATCCGCAAGTGCCTGAAGATGTCGCTTTTGCCGAGAGTCGTATTCGCCCTGAAACCATTGCAGCCGAAGATATTTTGCATGATCTTGGAGTCTTCAGTATGCTATCTAGCGACTCGCAGGCTATGGGGCGCGTCGGTGAGGTCGTTCTACGCACCTGGCAGACGGCGCATAAGATGAAGGTGCAGCGTGGCGCTCTTCCGCAAGATTCGGAGCGCAACGATAACAACCGCGTCAAACGCTATGTTGCCAAATATACGATTAACCCGGCAATCACGCATGGGATCGCTCAGCATGTTGGTTCAATCGAAGCCGGCAAATTGGCCGACCTCGTCTTATGGCGACCCGCTTTCTTTGGTGTGAAACCCGAACTGATCGTCAAAGGCGGCTTTATCTCCTGGAGCTTGATGGGCGATGCCAACGCATCTATTCCAACGCCACAGCCAGTTATCTACCGTCCGATGTTCGGTTCGTTTGGTGGCGCAACGGCTGCGACGAGCCTGACATTTATGTCGAAGGTAGCACTTGCAGAAAACATACCCGCTAAACTTGGGCTGCACAAAACCTCGGTTGCGGTTGAGAACTGTCGCTCTATTAGTAAGGCGAGCATGATTCACAATGACGCGACACCCACCATTGAAGTTGATCCTGAGACCTACGAGGTGCGGGCCGATGGTGAATTGCTGACTTGCGAGCCGGCAACGGTCTTGCCGATGGCACAGCGCTACTTCTTATTTTAAGAAATGTTCGCTCATTAGTATCTTCTTACTAGTAATTTTTGTGATGAGCGCTATACAGTTTTTGCATTTTTACAACCTCTTGCACACTGTGCAAGAGGTTGTAAAAATGCAAAAACTGTATAGCTAAATTAGATAATGAAAATGGGTTATTTGTCTAGTGGCCCGTTGACCTTGCCATTGTGGCCATAGACAATGCGTGCCCCGCCGAAGGCGACCAGGTCTATCTCTTTTTCATCACCGGGTTCGAAGCGCACAGCTGTACCGGCTGCAATGTTCAGGCGCATGCCGTAAGCTGCGTCTCGACCAAATTCCAGGGCTTTATTGACCTCAAAGAAGTGATAATGGCTACCTACCTGGATGGGCCGATCACCAGTGTTTTTGACCAGGACCTTAGCCGTCTGGCGTCCCGCATTTAGTTCGATCTCGCCTGCCGCCTCATTTAATAGATATTCGCCTGCTTTCATCTTGTTCCTCCTTGATTAATGGATGGGATCGTGGATGGTCACCAGTTTTGTACCATCGGGAAAAGTTGCTTCCACCTGTACTTCATGGACCATCTCAGCAATACCATCCATGACATCAGCCTGTTTTAGAATGGTGGTGCCGAACGTCATGATCTCAGCAACGCTTTTGCCGTCGCGTGCAGCCTCCATGATCTCCGCTGTCAGGATGGCGATAGCTTCAGGGTAGTTGAGCTTGAGGCCACGGGCCTGGCGCTTGCGGGCCAGTTCGGCGGCTACAAAAATGAGGAGTTTCTCCTGTTCGCGTTGTGTAAGTAGCAATGCAATCTCCTTCTCTCATGAATGGGATGATACAAATAGATCCAACGCATTAGTAAATTTTGCGGGGAGGGAGCGCCTCCCGCCCGTAGAGCACCAGCCGGGCAGCACGCCAGAAGGCGAGCAGGCCAGCCGGCAATTCGGTACCCCGACAGCTCAAGGCCCGAATAGCCAGGCCATGGGCGACCAGAGTACTTACACCCCAGCAGATCTCTCCCGCAACCGAGAGTTGTCGGGCTAAAATATTGAGCTGGCTTTCCAGGTCCAGCCAGCGAGCCGGTTCGATACCCACCTTACAGATGTAAAAGCTACTAAAATAGCGATACGTACCCAGACGTGCCAGTGCCGTGAGCGGACGTTTTTTGGGCTCCAACTGTGTATGCTCAAGGGCCAGCGGCCTACCTTGTGCGGATATTGCCAGACTAATATCAACCAACTCGTAGTCGAAAAGTTCTCCACGTGCCGTGCGACCAGGGGCCACGGTCTCCCACCAGAAGAGTCCGGCACCAGGAGCTAGCTCGATCTGTGTTCGCTGGCGATAGCGTGCCCCGGCAAAAGGGATGAGCGGGTCAGGCAAGTATTCGAGCAATCCATCATCCTGTACCTGTACAATGTTTGTCTGAGTTGAGGTAGCTGCCTGTGGTGAGCAGCGATAAAGTCTGGTAGCGCTGGTAGAGGTCAATTGAGCATAAGCGCCCGCCGCGATCTGCACATTGAGAGCCAGCGAATCGCCGCCGAGCACGCCGCCGGAAATATTGTGCAGGTGGACGAGTGCTCCTCCCTGTGGTAGCGGGAAGGCGCGTATGACCTTGAGCGGTGGCTGTTGCTCATACACCTGCATCTGTGTTTGCTTGCTCGCCTCATCAAGGTGAAAGCCTAGATGTAAGCGTCCCTCTATGCGCTGTTTATGGATGTCTGTTGTTTGAATATTTTTGCCCACTCGACTTTCAATAAACAATAATAGTATACGTGAGAAAGCCAGGTCATGGTTTTAAGTTGAGAATAGTTAACTGATAAAGAGTCGTGTGACCAGGCCTGGATGGCGCATGCTGCCTATATCCAATAGTGGTGTAAAGACGGCGCTATCCTGTGGGCGTGCGGCAAAGTCTGCGCTGTTCTGTGCAGTTTCTATTATCGCAGCTTTGAGCCGCCAGAGGATAGTGCTGGCCTGGCTCTGCCCAAGGGGTAACAGTCTCTGGCAGGCTGAGACCAGACCCATGAGAGATTGTTGTAGATAAGCCAGCACCGTCGCCGTTTCATCAACGCCTAAGTGCCGCCCCACCAGCCCAAATGCGATACTGTAATGAATCTCAACGCCCTGAGATTTTGCTATATATAGTAGATGCTGGAGTTGCGTGCTTTCCTCCAGACCGGCTACCAGTTGCAGAAAGCGTCGTCCTAACGTCGCGCTGGCTACCCGGCTCTCGCGTGCCGTTTTAAAGGCACTCAGGTCATTGTTCAGAGCCAGCCATTGCCCTTCAAATGCCGTATCAATGTGGGGAGAGATATGGTAACTGCGATGACAAAAGGCGGCCTCCAGCATGCCGGCTTCTGCCAGATAGCCTTGCAAGAAGAGCTCCAATTGTGCAACACTCAGCTCATCTTCCTCCGTCAGCGTCTCAAGTCCAAACGAATGCGCAGTTGAGCCGATAGGTAAGGCACTATCGGCCAATTGTAATAGCCGTAAAAGTTGTAGAGCGTCTATATCCATATATTTCGTGTACTTTTCCACAGGAAAACGCCTTGCACGTGTAGTGCAGGTAATAAAGATGAGATCAATGTTAGTGTACCTGAGAAATGCGAAAATTACAAATGTTTTGCGTCGTGGGTAACAAAATTAGAGTTTCAGCTTCAGATGTTATATACTAATACTGAGAAGCAATTTAAAAAACAAAATGCGTGTATTACAAGGAGGCTTCATGATTACACGAAATGGGCCTGCTCCCGTGCAAGTACGCTGGGTAGCCCCCCGCAACATCGGTCTATCATTGGTATTGCTGACTCTACTCAGCAGTATCGTACTGTTTGGTAATACTTCATCATCATCACTGGTTGCATATGCCGTGCCGATCACTTCTCAGGCCCCGCATTTGTCAACCATCCTGGCACGCAATGCGTCAGTAATGACCTCGCCGCCCACGGCAACACCGAGTGGGCATGTGCCAGATGGTCCTCTTATGGGCAATGGTCATATGACTGCCGTGGTTGGGGGAACTGCGAGTGCCCAGACCTACTACATCAACGCAACCGATTTCTGGAATAACAACTTGGCCAAAACAGTTGGAGGCGTCACCGTGAGTATCCCAGCTCTTGCTGGATCAGGGACAAGCTATAAGCAAGAGCAGGACATCGGTAATGCGGAGGTACGTTCAACCTTTACGACCAGCAATGCAAAGATCAGTGTTCGATCCTGGATCTCCGCGAACGAAGATACGATGGTGTTGAGCGTGACCAATGCATCTGGATCGACGACCCCCTCAGTGACAGTGAAGACGTACGCAGGTTCTCAGGACAGTCTGCCGACGACGGCTGGTCTGCTGGCGGGGGGTCCTAATACGATGTGGGCAACGCGTACGACCAATAGTGCAACCTGGTTGTCAAATGCAGCTCTGGCAACGCGTATCCTCAATGGCACCTCAGTTACCTATAGTAGCAACAACACATCGAGTGCATCTGGTACCTTCACATTAAAGGCCGGCCAGACTGTAGAGATAGCCACCGTGCTTAAAGCGAGTGGGGGCAATGTGCGTGGAACTCCTGAACCTGCCCCCGTATCGCTCAAGTCCGAACTCAGCAATGCCCAGGCATATGTAGCGAAGCTCAATGCTAATGCGTCCGCCAGCAATTCTGTGTTGGACGCCGATGCATTGCATACGGCCCATCTCAAATGGTGGCAAAACTTCTGGAACAACGGTGCAAGCATCGACCTGGGCGGCGATATCGTTGAACGCTACTGGTACACATCGCTCTATGCGCTGGCTGCCTGTAATCGTGCGGGCTTCTCTGCTCCTGGCATGCAAGGGTTTCAGACCAACGACAACCCTGACTGGCTCGGTAACTGGACGGCTGATTACAACTTCCAGATGCCTTATCAAGGACTCTACGCGGCCAACCATGTTGAAGTGAGCCTTCCTTATGAACGAGGAGTCATGGATTATGTGTCGGTGGCAGAGTCGCTTGCGACCGCGAACGGCTTCAAGGGCGTCTATGTTCCCAATGCGATAGGGCCCGGTGGGCAAACGACCTATAGCACCTTTTTCAATATGAAAGGAAACGCAGCCTGGCTGGCAACGAATTTTGCCCTGCATTGGAACTATACGCATGATACGACCTGGGCGCAAAAGGTGGGCTATCCCTATCTAATCCAGGTCGCGAACTTCTGGGACAACGACCTGACCAAGGATTCCAGTGGCGTCTATAACATCCATAATAGCGCCCAGAACGAGGGTTCGAAGTATCAGCTCAATCCGATTGGCGACCTGGCCTGGTTGCATTATGAGTATCCTGTGCTGATTAACATGAGTCAGGCGCTCAATGTTGACTCCGCTCGCCGCGCCAAATGGCAGGATATCATCAATCACCTGGCTGCGTATCCTACTTTTACGAATAATGGCCATACGGATTTCAAGGCGACGCAAGATGCTCCAGGTTTTTATGGTGGCGATGCCAATCCCATCAACGCCGTCTTTCCCGGCAATGATATTGGCCTTGGTTCCTCCACTGCTACCATCCAGACCGCGCAGAATACCATTAAGGATCTCAATATATGGTCGCAAGGGAACTCGTTTGGCTGGATCTTTCCCGCAGCCGCTCGTGTGGGCTTGCCAGATACATACAGTCAACTCACCCACTATTTAGCCGGAGGCTATGCTCCTACCCAACCTGAGCGCGGGGAAATACAACCGTCTATCAGTGGGGTGGAGGGGCAGAGACTTTTGGCAGCATGGAGACTGTCAGTAGCATGCTGCTCTCCAGTTATGATGGCGTCCTGCGCCTCTTCCCAGATATGCCGACCTCACATAGCTCCTCTTTCACAAACATGCTTGCCAATGGAGCCTTCACGGTCTCCAGTAGCCTGAGTGGCGGTATTGTCCAGAGCACATCCATCACCAGCCAGAAAGGTGGCACCGCAACCATTGATAGCCCCTGGTCGCCTGGTACGATCAAAGTCACCGATACCACCGCTGGAGGGAGCACTGTCACGACAACCACCAAGGGGAATCTTGTGAGTTTTGCAACAACGAGCGGTCACACCTATCAACTGACCGGGACAGGACACCATAGCTATATCTAATCTGCGTCAATGTTGAATATGACTTGCCGCGAGGCTTTATAGTTGATTATGCGAACATTCTCTATGTTTACTTCCTTAAACATAGAGAATGTTCGCATATAAAGGGAATTTTTGTGATGTACAAAAAGATTCATGATGGACATTTTTATAAAAATACAAAATGTGTAAGAACGTATGGTATCCCTATTTGTTGATATGTGACAGTTAATAAGTACTGTTTTGCTGTTTTATATTGCATTTTGCTTGTAATATGGATGCACTTTGATATAATGATGCCATAAAGGATAGTGAGTATGGGCTTTTTTGTTTCATTGTTGATAGATACACGTTCTTCTATTTCATTTGATCAGGCAGCATATGGTGATTATCACCTGTGGTTTAGATGCACTTTATGCTAAATACTCTGGTACAGCCTGAAATTATTTTTGTAAGGACACTATGGATATTAAAGTGGCTGATCTGAATCTACGGCGGGGAGATGTCCCAACGGCACAAGAATATTTTGAACTTCGCATCATCAATGGAGAGAACCTGGATATTCCACTCTCTACTATCTGATCCAATGGTAATGCATGTGGTAGGGTTACAGAATGTGTTGCTACGCGAGCGATAGAAACATGCTCCTGGTGGCGGGACATGTTGGTCTATGACTTGTAACCGAATGAAGTCAATAATTTGCAAGATACCATGTAGTATTAGGAGAAAGCGATTATGTCTCAATTCCACCAGCAGTCAGATGATGATCAATATCCACAATATCCACAATTCGATTTTCCATCACCAACAATAAACCAACAACCGGCAGAAGATTTCGTGCCGGAAGGATATACACCAGCAACCGGCCAACAATCAGTACAAGGCTTTGTGTCAGGGGGAGGATATGCCTCGGCAGTAAACCAACAACCGGCAGGAGATTTCGCGCCAGAGGGATATACACCAGCAACCAGCCAACGATCAGCAGAAGGCTTCGAGCAAGAGAGATCGTCACCGGCAACCAGCCAAAGGCTGAAAAGAGGTTTTACGCTTCCCCATAGGAAACTTTCATTAACACAAGGCCAGCAATCGACGGAAGGTTTTGCGCTTACCCGGAGAAATTATTCATCAGTAGCGAACGCGCAGCCAGTGGGAAGTTTTGCGCCAGCCCAGGAAGAATATGCAACAATAGCGAACGCGCAGCCAATGGGAAGTTTTGCGCCGACTCAAGAAGAATATGCAACAATAGTGAATCAACAGCCAATGGGAGTTCCAGCGCCAGCCCAGGAAGAATATTCGCCGCTAGTGAATCAAGGGTCAATGGCAGCGCCAGCCCAGGAAGAATATGCAACAATAGTGAATCAGCAGCCAATGGAAAGTTTTGCGCTGACTCAGGAAGAGTATGCAACAGTCGTGAGCCAACAATTGTCAGAAGATGTCGTACCAACAGGCTATCCATCAGCAGCGAACTACGAGCCAGAAGGAGGTTTCGTGCCTTCGCAGGGAGGATACTCACCATTAGTCAGGCGACCAATGGCAGGAGGTTCTGTCTCTGGAAATAGGAGATATTCAGGCAACCAGCAAGCGGGAAGCGTTTCTGTAACCAATGCTGTTCAGTTGTTTTTGAAGAAGCTCAAATTTCAGCAATTGCTGAAAAACTTTAGCGTGAAGAGAGACTCCGAGCAGGTCTCAAGCATCGTTGCTGGGTCACGCACATTTGGTGTAACCATCGCTGCTATAGCCATGGCGATTATTGGTGGCTTGAATTTGTTTATAATGTTAATGAGTCTGGGAACTTTGAGTATCGTTTCATCTATGATAGGAACTTTAGCTTCCACTCCCTATACGAGTGCTCTCGCTGCTCAGGTTTCCGCCGCAATGGGCTTGAATATTTTAATCCTTGTGATCTTCTACTATACGGCCCTGGGCATTGGTCATCTCTATATTGCTCATGGGCTCTGGCAACTGAAAAGCTGGGCCTACTGGAGTGCCATGGGCATCGAAGGATTGACCATTTTCATTCAACTCATTGTCTTACTTATGAACCATAACGGTGGCGCTTTCTTCGCCAATGTGTATATTTCAGTCCTCATTATTGGTTATCTACTGGTTGCTGCTGACGCCCGTAGAGCGTTCCGAATTTCATTTTGGAGATGAGTTTGCGCGGCGAAGCCGCACACTTCAGGCCCTTCTTTCATTAGTTACATTTTCTATATTTTTTGCGACCAGCGCAAAAAATATAGAAAATGTAACTAATGAAAGAAGCGCGAAACGGGTGCTTAAACGAGCGCCTTAGCAACGGCTCGCCCTGCGACACGACCAGAGAAGAGGCAGCCACCGAGAAAGGTTCCTTCTAATGCTCGATAGCCATGTAGACCTCCTCCACCAAAACCAGCAACTTCACCAGCTGCATACAGGCCGGGAAGCGGCTGATCATCCATTTGTAGCACGCGACCAGAGAGATCGGTTTTTACCCCTCCCAGGGTTTTGCGGGTGAGGATGGAGAGTCGGACAGCAATCAAGGGGCCAGCCGCAGGATCGAGTAGCCGATGCGGCTTTGTGACGCGAATGAGTCGGTCGCCAATATATGTGCGTGCCCCGCGAATGGCGGTTATCTGGGCATCCTTACTGAAGGGATGTTGTATCTCCCGATCACGCGCAACGACCTCCCGCTCCAATGCGGTCGGATCAATCAAATCTTCGCCCGTCAGAGCATTCATGGCGCGAACCAGATCTGTGAGGGAGCGCTGCACGAGGAAATCCTTGCCTTTGCGCTTAAAGGCTTCGATGGGGCCAGGAGCACCGGGCAGGACGCGACTGAGCACCATAGGGATACTGCGGCCCGTCAAGTCCGGGTTCTGTTCGGAGCCCGAAAGAGCAAACTCGCGTTCAATGATGCGCTGGTTGAGCAGGAACCATGAATAATCATAGCCGGATGTAGTGATGTGTTGAGTGGTTCCCAGGGTATCGAAGCCAGGGAACAGCGGGATCGGCAGGCGCTGCCCTCGCGCATCCAGCCACAATGGGGATGGGCCACTCAAAATGCGGATCGCGTGGTGGCTCCAGATCGGTGCGTAGTTATGAATGCCCTCTGGATAATGCCACATGCGATCAGAATTGATGAGGTGTCCCCCATTGGCCGTAATCACTGCGAGCATATGTCCGTCAACATGGTCGGGTACTCCTGAAATGAGATGCTTTGGAGGAGGTCCCATCCGTTGCGGCCAATTTTGGCGCACCAGGTCATGGTTGCCTCCAATCCCTCCCGACGTGACGATTACCGCTTGCGCTTTGAACTGGAATGTTCCGACAACGGTGCGCGAACTCGGCCTGCCCCGTTCAACCACGCTTTCCTCCAACACCTCACCCTCAACGCCATCAACAACGCCCCCACTTTTAGACAGCCCGGTCACGCGATGGCGAAACTGGAAGGTCACCAGTCCTTGCTGCTCGCCTGCGCGGACGCGCCGGACAAATGGCTCGATAACTCCCGGCCCCGTTCCCCAGGTCACATGGAAACGTGGCACCGAATTGCCATGCCCTGAAGCGAGATATCCGCCGCGCTCCGCCCACTGTACAAGCGGAAAGAGGCGCAGGCCCTGAGAATGGAGCCAGGAATACTTCTCCCCGGCCGCAAAGTCAACGTAGGCCTTTGCCCAAAGACGCGGCCAGTGATCCTCGTCCCGATCAAAGCCCGCGCTACCCGACCAGTCTTGCCAGGCCAGATCAGCGGAATCGTGAATCCCTAGCCGCCGCTGCTCCGGCGAATCGACAAAGAGCAACCCCCCAAAGGACCAGAACGCCTGTCCTCCGAGCGATGCTTCCGGTTCCTGTTCTACAATGATCACCCGGCGGCCCGCATCAACCAGCTCAGCGGCCGCAACCAATCCGGCCAGACCGGCCCCAACAATGATCGCATCGGCTTCTTTATTCATCAGCTATTACCTCATCTGGACAAAATATCGACCTTTTCTCTCTCTCGGCTCTGGTGCTGTCCGGTTGCTGCGTCGCGTTATGTTGGCCGCGAAAAGAGGGAAGAATCGTTGCATGCACTTGACATTGCGCTTATTAGTAGACATGCTATCTAGTAGGATACTATAGGTGGTGAAAAGCATGCTGTCAAGAAAGATAGACCATGTGTAGAGATCCTGGACACATTATGTGTACTAGTAGACAGGTGTCTAGCAACAAAACAAAACAAAAGGGAAGAGAATGGAAGATCGCCGTGTCCAACGCACTCGCCCGCTACTTGAGCGTGCATTACTAGAGCTAATCGAAGAGCAAGACTATGAAAGTATTACCATACAGCAGATTACCGACCGCGCAAATATGGGTCGTGCAACTTTCTACCTGCACTATCGAAACAAAGAGCAACTCCTCCTGGAGACTGTACAGAAGCTGCAAAAAGAGCTGACTCAGCAACTACAGCCGTTGAGCCCGCAAGATCTGCTCTCAGAGGGGCAGACATTAAGCGAAAAGATCTTCCAGCATGTGGCCCACTATCGTCACCTCTACCGTGTCCTGCTGAGCGAGCGGGGAGCGGCCATCGCCAAGAACCGCCTCATGGCCGACTTAACGCAGCAGGCCGAACACTTTGCCGTCAACCCGCTCCTCCAGATGGTGGACAAGCCAGCGGTCTCGGCCAACTTTCTCGCCTCGTATTTAAGTGGAACGATCTATGCTGCCATCACCTGGTGGCTAGATCACCAGCAACAGAAAACGCCAGAAGAAATGGGCTCACTCGTGCGCAAACTCACAACGCCTGGTATGCTCCTGGTACTTGGCATTGATCCCGCGCAGATCTCGCCCGGCATAGCGCGTGACCATGAATGAGCAAGAGTGTTATGGTTTAAATTGTAGTTGAGCAATATTGGAGAAGTTTTTGCTGAACTCTTGTACTATAATACGGGAGTAGGATGGACTATTGTTTTCTCTGGTTATAATTGTGCCATAAAATGAGTGGTTTATTTATAGAGAGTGGTACCAAAATGGAAATGAAACTTGAGCTTGTGCCGATACCAGTTTCCGATATTGATCGTGCCAAAGCCTTTTACGTGGAAATGGTTGGGTTTCATCTAGACCATGACGTGCAGCCTGGTAACGGAATGAGGATAGTGCAACTAACACCACCAGGATCGGCTTGTTCGATTGTCGTTGGGACCGGGATGGGTGGTCTTTCTGAGCCAGGGTCGAGTAAGGGATTGCATCTGGTCGTAGCGGACATAAAAGCGGCCCGCGAAGCGCTCGCTGGCCGGGGCGTTGCCGTGAGCGAGATTGACGATATGGGGGACATTAAGTATGTCTACTTTAGCGATCCTGATGGCAACTCGTGGTTGTTGCAAGAGATCGCGGCTCGTCATTGAGGAAAGCGAACAACTTCAAGAAGGCTCGTCGCCCACTTGAAATTTCGGCTCACTTAGCCAGATTTCTGTCCCAGGAAGGATATCTGGCAACTCGATGCCAGTAATGGTCAACGAGAGTTCTGGGTTAGCGGGATCGGCATCTATCAGAAAATTTCCCTCTGCATCACGCCAGGCGTCTATACCAAAGCTAGCTACACGGGCCTGAAGGATACGCCCATTCGGCAGACGGAGCTCAAGAGGGTCCTCAGGCATAGGCATGATGATGTTACTAGTAAGACTGCGCAGGAGGACACGCGGAGTGAGCCTGAACTTGCCTTCATAGGAGTCCGCGATTCCTTCAACGGTAAGTAAGTAAACCTGCATGAGAGTCCTCCTGAATGATTATTGTTTGATGGAAAGTATCATAGTCGGTTCCGGCAGGAAAAGCAAGAGAGAGTGGCTCATGATGTAAATCATTCCTTTTCATTCATAGAAAGACAGATATGGAATTGCAAGAAGATCTCTCCGAACTGGAGAAATGCTACAGGATTGTGGATGCACGCAATCGACGCTGGGTCAATGGCAATAACCCCTTCCAAATTGTCACACGTCTGTGCGAAGAGGCTGGTGAAATCGCCGCTGCAGTCAACCACTTTGAAGGTTCTGGTGTCAAACATCAGAAGCATGGAGAACCCGATAGGAAGGCACTGGCCAAAGAAGTGATGGATGTAATCACCAATGCGCTCGCGATTGCTCGCTATTATGAGATCGAGCAGGAGTTGACCGAGACAATCAAGCAGAGCTATCAAGGCTGGCAGCAACCAGATGAGCGGTAATTCCTGTACTGGGCTTACTGCATGGAGAAGTTGCAATGAGTTCTGATAGGAAGGGCAATAAGAGAGTGGCATTTAATTATTTTAATATGTTTTACATAGCTATACTTGTTTACGAATGTGTGAAACATGTAAAAAATTTAATAGATGAAAGAGCCGCGAATCCGTGATAAGCTGGAGGTGAAAGAATGGAGAGTACCAGCGTGCGAGACGCGATACTCTCCGGGGAGTTGATGTGATAGCTAGCCCCAGCGTTGGCGGAGGCGTGGCAGAATCTCTTTGGCGTAGAGTTGTAGGAAGCGCGACTGATCTTCGCCGGGTGCATGGAAGATCAGGTGCGTGAAGCCAAGCTCGATATAAGGGCGGATCTGCTCGATGTGCTCGTCGGGATCGCTGGAGACGAGCCAGCGACGATGAGCTTGATCGGCCACCGCCTCCGACCTTTTTTCCATCTCGCGAGCATCGTGAATGTCGGCTTTATCTTCGGCCGGTAGCGCCAGGGCAGACCAGATACGTGTGTCGGCCAGGGCACGTGCATGGTCGGTATCGAACGAAACTTTCACCTCGATAGTGCGCTCAATCGTCGAGGCATCGCGGTGAACAGCCTTCGCGCCCTCCTCGACGGCGGGCAAGAGTTTATCGCGATAAAGCTCGTCGCCCTTGCCTGAAGTGCAGATAAAGCCATCGCCCACCCGACCAGCAAACTTAGCCGCAACAGGACCACCGGCACTGATATAGATAGGGATTGGTTTGTCCGGTCGGTCATAGATCGTCGCGTTCAGCGTCTTATAATATTCACCCTGGAACGTCACCAGTTCTTCCGACCATAGCTGCTTGATGAGCGCAACCGCCTCGCGCAAACGTGCCAGGCGCACCTTAGGTTCAGGCCAACTCGCGCCCGTCACCGCCACCTCGTTAAGCGACTCCCCTGATCCCACGCCCAGGATCATACGCCCAGGATTGAGAACGCCCAGCGTGCCGAACGCCTGGGCAACGATAGCCGGCTCATAGCGAAACGTCGGCGTCAGAACGCTGGTACCAAGCTCTACCCGTTTTGTACGCTCACCAGCCGCGCCCAGCCAGGCAAAGACCTGGGGAGCATGCCCGTTGGTATGCCGCCAGGGCTGAAAATGATCGCTGACCCAGACACTATCGAAACCAACATCCTCGGCCTCAACCGCATAATTGAGTAACTGCCGGGGACCGAATTGTTCCGCTGATGCTTTATAGCCAAGCTTCAATGGATGATTTGCCATAATAATCTCATCTCCTCTTTTTTGCTATAGTCACGATGAAGAGGAACTTCCTTGTTACAGCTTCGAATCTAATAGTAGCAACATGTAAAACATATAGCTGACGAAAGAGTAGCGAAGCCGCGACAAGCTGGAGGGGAAAGAATAGAGAGTACCAGCGTGCGAGACGCGATACTCTCCGGGGAGTTGATGTGATAGCTAGCCCCAGCGTTGGCGGAGGCGTGGCAGAATCTCTTTGGCGTAGAGTTGTAGGAAGCGCGACTGATCTTCGCCGGGTGCATGGAAGATCAGGTGCGTGAAGCCAAGCTCGATATAAGGGCGGATCTGCTCGATGTGCTCGTCGGGATCGCTGGAGACGAGCCAGCGACGATGAGCTTGATCGGCCACCGCCTCCGACCTTTTTTCCATCTCGCGAGCATCGTGAATATCGGCTTTATCTTCGGCCGGTAGCGCCAGGGCAGACCAGATACGTGTGTCGGCCAGGGCACGTGCATGGTCGGTATCGAACGAAACTTTCACCTCGATAGTGCGCTCAATCGTCGAGGCATCGCGGTGAACAGCCTTCGCGCCCTCCTCGACGGCGGGCAAGAGTTTATCGCGATAAAGTTCGTCGCCCTTGCCCGAAGTGCAGATAAAACCATCGCCCACCCGACCAGCGAACTTAGCCGCAACAGGACCACCGGCACTGATATAGATAGGGATTGGTTTGTCCGGTCGGTCATAGATCGTCGCGTTCAGCGTCTTATAATATTCACCCTGGAACGTCACCAGTTCTTCCGACCATAGCTGCTTAATGAGTGCAATCGCCTCGCGCAAACGTGCCAGGCGCACCTTAGGTTCAGGCCAATTTGCGCCCGTCACCGCCACCTCGTTAAGCGACTCCCCTGATCCCACGCCCAGGATCATACGTCCAGGATTGAGAACGCCCAGCGTGCCGAACGCCTGGGCAACGATAGCTGGCTCATAGCGAAACGTCGGTGTCAGAACGCTGGTGCCAAGCTCTACCCGTTTTGTACGCTCACCAGCCGCGCCCAGCCAGGCAAAAACCTGGGGAGCATGCCCGTTGGTATGCCGCCAGGGCTGAAAATGGTCGCTGACCCAGACACTATCGAAAC
This sequence comes from uncultured Chloroflexia bacterium, assembly GCA_963850365.1. Classification (GTDB taxonomy): domain Bacteria; phylum Chloroflexota; class Ktedonobacteria; order Ktedonobacterales; family Ktedonobacteraceae; genus Dictyobacter. The sequence continues at coordinate 16,379 of CAWKKX010000060.1, read as the reverse complement.
CAACATCCTCGGCCTCAACCGCATAATTGAGTAACTGCCGGGGACCGAATTGCTCCGCTGATGCTTTATAGCCAAGCTTCAATGGGTGATTTGCCATAATAATCTCATCCCCTCTTTTTTGCTGTCGTCACGATGAAGAGGAACTTCCTTGTTACCGCTTCGAATCTACTTATACTCGTACTTTTAGAAATCTGATGTCTATTATCTATCAGTGCCTCACGCTCACTTGAATGCAAGACAATGCTCTATTCATTCGAAGCGGTAAACATCGTCTCTATCAAGCATATCACCCTGGACCATAAACGACAATTACAACACTGGTTTCTTGAGCTGAAAAATGTAATTTCAAGAGAGAGAACAAACAGCCGTTTGGGTCGTCCATAGCAATAAGCACCAGGATGAGTCAAAGAACGAAAATTCTTTCACTCATTTGGCAGTCCAGGATCATATGTAGCTGTTTTGACAGCGGGCGAGCATCTATTTAATTTATGCTCGCCCTCATTTTTGGATTGATGGGCCTGTGTACGAACAGAATATCAAAGAAGAGGAAAGACGGTAGCCGTAGTTGTTATAGTCGGTGTAAGGCTGGGCTGAGGAACAGGGGTAGCAGTAGGCTGAGGAATAGGAGTATGAGTAGGCTGAGGAATAGGGGTAGCAGTGGCTGAGGAATAGGGGTAGCAGTAGGCTGAGGGATAGGAGTAGCAGTGGGCTGAGGAATAGGAGTATGCAGTAGGCTGAGGGATAGGGGTAGCAGTAGGCTGAGGAGTGGGCGTATGCAGTAGGTTGAGGAACAGGGGTATCAGTAGGCTGAGGAGTGGGCGTATCAGTAGGCTGAGGGACAGGGGTATCAGTAGGCTGAGGAGTGGGCGTATCAGTAGGAGTATCAGTGGGTGTGTCGGTAGGAGTGTCGGTAGGAGTGTCGGTAGGAGTATCAGTAGGCGTGTCAGTAGGCGTATCGGTAGGCTGAGGAGCGGGCGTGTCAGTAGGTAGAGGAGCGGGGGCATCAATAGGTGCAGGATCGGTAATGGGAGCGGGTGCGATCTGGTCGGGAATTGGTGTGGGTGTAGGTGTAGGTATAGAGGTTGCTGTAGGTAGAGGTAGAGGTGTAGGTAGAGGGTGCGTCATAAATTGTATATTAGCGCTTGCCATCTGCCCGGAGCTCTGTTCCATTGCATTAATTGTATGGGTTGTATTGGGTTTCCACTCAGGTGGGATAGAAATAGTCGTATCGAAAGTCCCATCTTTATTGATAGTTGTGCTCTGCAACGTCTCTTCATTTAATGCCTGTTGTGCCCCTGGATCAACTTTTAAGCTACTGAGCGTCGTGAATGGCGATATACTAATGTTTACAGCAAGCGGGTTATCGTCGGCCGAAATAGTAACTGTGCCGTCGGCCAGAAAATTCTTGCCGTGTAGCCCCAGTGATCCACCAGGAAAAGCGTTGTTGGTATTTGTCACACTAATGGATGCGGGTAGTGGAGGAGGAGGCGCATTTTTCTGTGCGTTCGCCCCCAGCAGGGGTATAATCAGAGCAGCAGCTACACCTGCGATAGCAACAGCGGTGGTGCTAATGGTCGCAATACGGGAGCGTGTCTGTTTGCGCTTGCCTTTTGGCTGTTTGTGCTTACCTCTTGCCAGCCCAGGTTGTTTATGGTCGGCGCGTAGTTCCCCGGGTTGTTTATGGTCAGCGCGTAGTTCGGGGTCCGCCGCTGGTTCGCGCAACGTGAAGAAAGGAACAGGTATGAACTCATCATCGTCCTCTTCACGCGCAGAATCGGCGTTCATCTTAATATTAATCGGCTCTGTATCAATTTCAGCGGTACGATAGCCATCTTTATAAATATCATTATGTAGATCTTCAGTGGGAGCGTGAGAAACGTCGTCCTGCACAAGTACCTGGGAGGAGGTAGCCTGTTCAGTGGACAGGTTAGAGGACCAGCTCGCAACTTGTGTCGGCTCATTTTGAGCAGCCTCTTGAACAGCCAGTGAATCAAGGCTTATTTCTGTTGCGATATGGTCTTCGGTGTCGAGTTGAACGAGTGCGCTATCCTCCTCGTAACTATCATCATGTAACTCTTCGGTTAAGGGGTAAGAAACGTCGTCCTGCACAAGTACTGGGGAGGAGATAGCCTGTTCAGTGGAGGGCATGACCGGTTCAACGGAGAGGCCAGACACATGTGCAGATTGTGTCCGGTCATTCTGAGTTGCGTCTTGAGCATCCAAAGAATTGAGACCTATTTCTGCTGCGCTATGCTCTTCAGTTTTTGCATCGATGGATGTACCGCACTCCTTGCAGAAACTTGCATAATCCGGGAGGATAGTTTGACAGTGCCGACATTTAATCGTACTCATAGTGCTACCTCTTTACAATTCAAGAAAAAAGTGACGTGCTTGTTTTAATGACGCTGGGATAAAAGTATAATTTTAGATTGCTATCCTGACTATAAAGGCTCAATGTCTACGGGAGGTCGTTTTCTTAATATATGTAAACTAGCCGGAAATGGTGCAGGCGTGGAAGAGTGGGATAGATGCAAAGCAAAGCAAAGAGAGTATAACTAAAGAGTAAAATAGAAGTCATCCCAAACTTCACAGGCACTATTTAACAGAGAAATGTGCGCATAAAACGACCTTGTGTCAATATAGACGAACAATTGGCATAGAACGTTGCATGTCTAGTACCTATAGGTAATGCTATAGCTAGACAATACAGTATAGCACATTTGTATAGAGTAAGGGGTGCTGCAAACTCATGGGGCAGCTGAAATCTGTGGAAGAAAACAGTACATATATGCTTTTCCTCCTGGCATATATGTACTGATAAAGTTTTTTTGCAAAAAACTATTATAGTCACAAAAGTGAAGTCTAGAAACGTGCTCTATGTATTATGATACAAATGTAGCCATGGGAATAAAAAAGGCGTTAGGCTTTTTGCCGGTTCTCCTGGCGATCCTCAATGATTAATAGAATGATAAGCAGAAGCTCAACTGGCTTATCAGCATAGGCAAGCAGGTTAAAGTTACCACCCGTAATTGCAAACCAGGCAATGATAGTAACTATCGCGAAGGCAACCAGAAGCCAGCGAATAATTCTATGGAAACGGCCTAGTGGTGGCAGGTAAAGTGCAATCACCAGGAGGATGTAGCCCAGGGCATTGAGGTAAAAAAGAGTTGTTAATGATCCCATAACGAGCCGCATTGGTCCCGGATCTCCGCCGGGGCCACCAGGGCCAAATCCTCGACCAGGGCCACCGGGCCACCAGGGCCAAGCCCTCGACCAGTGCCGCCGCCACCACCACCGCCGAAACCCCGTCCAGGACCGCCAGGGGGTCTAAGTACACTCATCAGCAGGGCACGATAGAGATGAATACCTGCTGTAATGACGGTCAGCAAAATAATACCAATCTGCAATGGACCAATATGTATGCGTTTGATTGCCGGGTTTACGCCTAGCTCACTCATTTTTTATGCCTCCTGTGTTGTATCATCTATTAAGGAGATGATAGCGACGTAGGTTTGATACGCTAACACAATACGATACCTCTATGGTGTATTTAAACTATTGTATCCATTGTATTTCTCCGTTAGAAATAACCACATATGGACATGGTTTAACTATAAGGGGATAATATCAAAAAATAAACAGAGGAACGTAAAGTTTCTGCAAAGATTATATGCTCTTATTAAATAAGGACAGCATATAATCTTTGTATCCAAAAGAGAGCCACTGAGCCTGTGCTTCTCGCTATATGTGAATACATATTACTTCGTTTTCAAGGACAAGCAAGCAAACAAGGAGAGTTTGATCATGCAAAGGCCAAAAATACTGGTGACACAGAAACTTCCCGATGCAGTAAATGCTGCGTTGGAAAGGGTAGGAGATCTCCACATCAATAGTGAAGGTATTCCCTGGTCGGCAGAGGAGTTATTGGAACGGGCACCACAGCACGATTATATACTGAGTATGGTGACCGACGTAATAGATGCTCATCTACTAAAAGCCTGCACTACTAGGATGCCGCGACTGAAATTAATTGCGAATATGGCTGTAGGGTACAATAACATCGATGTTGCAGCCGCAACACAACAAGGAATCATCGTCACAAACACCCCTGGTGTCCTCTCCGAGACCACAGCGGACCTGGCCTTCGGGCTCCTAATCGCCACCGCACGCCGTATGGGTGAGGCTGAGCGCTGTCTGCGGTCAGGCAAATTTGCAGGTTGGAGACCGTTCCTCCTGTGTGGAGCTGAGGTGCACCATGCGACTCTGGGTTTGATTGGGGTGGGCCGTATCGGTAAAGTGATGGCAAAGCGAGCTAGCGGATTTGATATGAAAATAATATATTACAACAGGCATCGCTTAGCGCCAGAAGAAGAAGCACAGTATGCTCTTACCTATACCTCGTTGGATGAGTTGCTCCAACAAGCAGATTTTATAAGCATTCACACTCCCTATATGAAAGAGACGCATCACCTGATTAGCACGAGCGAGTTTAAACGCATGAAGCCGACCGCTATTTTAATCAACACAGCACGTGGCCCTATCGTCGATGAGAAAGCACTGGTGCAAGCATTACAAGCCGGCATGATTGCGGGGGCAGGCCTGGATGTCTTTGAGCATGAGCCACATGTGGAGCCAGAGTTACTCGCAATGGAGAATGTTGTGTTACTACCTCATATTGCATCGGCATCGATTAAAACACGAACACAAATGGCAATAATAGCAAGCGAAAATATCGTCGCCCATGCAACAGGGCAAAGACCGCCTAATATAGTAAATAGAGAAGTGCTTTAAGAGTGCCCATACCTTTCTTTGGCTTACAGTATTATATCTTTCCTATATTTTTGCACTGCAAAAACATAGGAAAGATATAATACTGTAAGCGCGGCAAAACCACGAAAAATCATCTTTTCTCAAAAGCTGTGAGGTAGAAATAGTGCGATAATGAAAATCACCGTAGATTGTATTGACCAACTTATCAGGCCTAGCACGAGAGCCTTCACGCCAGCGATTTTGATAGCTGAACGATTGATGCGTGCGCATATACTGATGATGGCAAACATCAAGAAGACAGCCGAAATAGTGGTTGGGAACGTAGTCGTGGGCCATGTTGCCAGTGGGCCAGATAACCATGCAGGCACATTGACGACAGTGTTAATGAAGACAATAATGAAAAAGCCGAACACAAAAAGTGGGAAGGTCTTTAATGCAGTAAATATTCTTGCGCCTAAATTGTTTTGTGGGTCTAATGTACCTGTTTTGACGCTAAAAAGTATATTCATGCAAAGAACGACGATAGTGATGAATGCGACACGAATCAATTTCACAAAGAGTGCAGCCTTAAGCGCGGCAGTGCCTCCACCTTGTTGTGCGGTAGCGATCAGTTGTGGTAGATCGTGTATGGTTGCACCAGTCCATATGCCATACATTTCAGGTGATAGGTGAAAGATATTGCTGATAAGTGGATAGAGGAGCAGCCCGGTTGTACCCCAACATAAGATAGTGCCCAGAGCAACGGCCGTTTCTTCATCTCTAGCTCCGATTGCAGGGGAAGTGGCCATTGTTGCAGAGATGCCGCAGATGCCCGTGCCTACTCCAATTAATGCAGCCAGGCGAGGTTGCACTTTGAGTAGTGCCCCGACACTAAGAGAGACAGCAAGTGCGATAGTCACGGAGGTCGTAACGATTACAAGATTGCGTAAACCAGATTGTAGAAGAGGAAGAAAAGAGAACTTCAGGCCATAGCAAAGGATACCAAGTCGTAGCGACCAGCGTGTACTAAATGTAAGGCCCGGTAGCATCTTTTCTGGCAACGTGAAGATATTGGCAACGATCAAGGCCAGCACAGCCGCAATAAAAATATCCACAAAGAAAGTTGCATGCACCCGTAGTTCTATAGACCAGATGACTTCCGCAAGGAGAGCAATAGGGAAAATAACAAAAAATAATCCGGGCAATGCTTTCTGAATCTCGCTATAGCCGGGATAGAAGATGGTTCCCTTCCAGCCTACAATTTTTGTTGCCGGCACATTGTGTATCTGCTCTTGAGGATAGGAAACAGCTTCGCTTTCCTGGTAGAGCTCTACGGACACATTTTGCTGGGTTACTTCTTTGCTCTGCTGTGAAGTGTTGGCCGCACTGATTTCATTCTGAAAGCCGGTTAAGAATGAGTTAGGAGCCATAAACTCCGTGATTTGTGTGGAGGTAAACGAAGGAGAGAGGTGTAGCAGCGCTGCCAGGTGTTGCGTAATGTCCTGTGGTTGGGAACCTAGATAGGTGCCAGTAACGTTTTGCGCCAGGGTAGAAGAGTGGTCAAAGGCCGCGCCCCCGAAACAAAATGTCGTGTGAACGTTTTTGAGTGCAGCTATCTCTTTGCCAAATTTAGCGATGCGAGAGATAGAAATGCGCAGGGCCGTCGAGATGTAAACAAAATCCGGTTGCGTTTGTTGGACCTGCTGGACTAATATAGAGATTGAATTGATACATCCTATATAGTGTATATTCAGGCCCGCACGCCTCCAGAGGAGCGCGAGCTTGAGTGCTCCAAGCTCCGAACTCTCTTGCATCGTACAACCAACCAGAATAGAGATGTTCTGATCAGAAGTCAGGAAGCTGGTTATCTGGATGTCTGGGGCCGCTAACTCTGCAATATATGAAGGGAGAAGCGAGGGAGAGAGGCGTAACAGAGTTTCGAGGTAGTGCATAATCTCTTCAGGTCGCGAGCCAAGGTAAATGCCCATAATATTCTGAGCCAGAGTAGGAGCTTGAGCAAAGGCTATGCCGCCGAAACAGAGCACCGGGCTGTTTTTGAAGCGGGCTATCTCCGAGCTAAAATGAGCTAAGCGAGAAATAGATGTGTGTGAGGCCGTTGCAATATAAACAAATGCTGGATGGGTCTGCTGGATCTGTTGTAGCAAAGCAGATGTTGAACTGATACGCCCTATATAACATACTTGCAGGCCTGCACGTCGCCAGAGGAGCGCGAGCATGATTGCCTCGATCTCCGAGCTCTCTTGCTCAGCACTGCCGACGAGAATAGAAGGTGTCAGGGTCAAATTTGGTGTGGATTGCAAGAGATAGGCGAGGTATTGTTGCAACAGATAGGTTCCTGTTTGCGCTATTTGTGCAGGGATTCTCTGTTGCTCCGCAAGTGTCTCTAGCCGCGAGAGAGCAGGGCAGAGCAAATGAATACACGCATCCTCCGCGTCGTATGAGCGAAAAGCCTGTTTTAATATATTGTCTATTGCTTTTCGATCACCAAGGTAGACGGCTTCTACAAACCTTGCGACAAATTGAGTGATTTCCTTGTCTGTTCGTTGCTGCTGACCCTCTACACTTTTTTTTGAGCTATCACCATGTTCATCTGTAATTTGTGCCAGATAGCGAGATGCCTCTTCTGAAGAGAAGCAGGCTTCTATTAAGAAAGGGTAGGCACGTTGAATAGCGACACGCACAAACGTCCCGGTAGCAGCTGAAAAGATGCCCCGCCTACACATTTCAATACTAAAAGCGAGCACCGGCTGCAATAGCTGTTCGCAGACGACCCTGACTGAGTAGAGTGCAAAGGCATCAGCCAGGATATGGGCTGCATTGGCTTGACTTGTTTTAACAACAGCTTCTAATAAGCTATCGCGTAAATCCGTTAATTCCCTGTGAGGCGGCAATTGTATGTTGAGCGTCTGTGAATTGAGATTAGAAATTAAATCATATTCATTGTGTATAAGTTCTATTATGGCTTGCTTTATACTCATTTGATCATCTACTACATACTGATGCAGCAAATGCATAATAGCTGTATCGCGTGCTGAATAATATTTGGATGTATTCTCACCATCCCAGGGAGAAGGAATGCCGTAGTTTCGCTCCCAGGCACGTAGGGTGACAAGTGGCACCCCTGTTTGTGTCGTAACGGCATCTATATCGAAAAGTTGTGAGGGATCGAGTGCTAACAATTGCTGTATATGATCATGAAGAATTCCCTTCTGATTGAGCCGATAGAGAGAATCGTGTGGTGGCATATCTTTATTCATTAATGATCTCCTTTCTATCTATAGTTTATAGTAAAAAGATAGTAATGGCAAGCGAAATAGTAAAATAACTTATGTAGAAGAAAAGTATGAACTGAAGCTAGTTGTATGCATATACAAGCAGTTTCAGTTCATTATTGAGCGTAGTTGTAGCTTTACGCCTTGTGTTTTACATTGTTCTACAGATTACCAGAACACCTCCTGTAGTACTGGTTTGTGCTTACCGTGAGATGTTGCATGCTTTTGCGCTACCTCGGCGTCGTCTGTAATAAAATCGCATCCAGGAGCCGGGCATTTGTATTTGTATGTTCTCGTAAGAAGATAGATGACCAGGAGGACCACACATGTAATAACTATCGCCATTTTGCACTCCTTCCACATAATAGTCAATACAAAACTCCTTTCATTCATTTTAACGTTTGAATGCAACAAAACTTAAATCATATAGCGTTATTATAGCCATCTATCCTATACCTGTTAAGATTTATGGTAAAAAAGAAAACTTTCTCTCTGCTTGCTTGTATCTGTAACATTTTCTGACCTTTGTCCTTTTATTGCATAAAATTCATTTTATCATACTTTATAGCAGAAAGAATAGGGTGACTATGGAGCTCGCTTTGCCCTTGTCCTGCCTGGGTTTGAATAGTATAATCTTTAAGGTTCTGGCAGTTGTTGTACAGGGTACCAGACAATCATGTTTTGCACGGCGCAACCCTTCGTTGCCCGGCGAGAGGTGATTGATAGAAAGAGAAATAAAGCATGCAAGAGCAAAAACAAGGCGAGGTCATAGATCCCAATGGCGAAACAGTTGAAATTGAGCAGGAGGATGATGCCCCCAGGCAGCCGCGCTCACCCTGGTTTTATGTTATCTGGGCTACCGTGATTCTCATCATTATAGCCTTTGCGGTCTTCGGCGTAACGACTTTGCTGCATATCCCACCTACAATAGAAAAGGGTTTTATTCCCAGCCTCCTGTTTATAGTGTTGTGAGGAAATATGGATACCATCGATACTCTTCTTTCACTTGTTGAGCAGCAGTTGTTGATACGAGATTCTCGTGAGTGGCGGTCGCAGTTGCCTTTCTTTATCCAACTTTTGGGCTCTCTGAGTATGGAGGATGCACAACTCTTAAGCCAGCGTGTATGGGTGCGGTATGCTCATCAAGGTAAAGAGTATAGTAATGTGTTGTTCCTGCTTGCTCACATCAATATGTTTGTTCCAGGAGCGCTTGCACCACTTCTGCCAGACATAGCGGCACGCCAGCAGTTTTATCCAGGCCATCTATATCTGGGCGCAGGGGAACAGACCTGCCAGCAACTCCTCTCGCTGCTTCATGGGCCAGTAGAATTGAACTGGAATCATTGGCTTCAAGCGTTGGCATGGATAGGAACTGAGGAGGTCATAGCCCAATTCTCCGCCTGGAATGTTCATCCTCCTGACTGGCGATCAGAGCTGTTTATCCCGCCACATGACTATTCATTGGAGGCAGGCTGGGAACTGACGGAAGATGGAAGGCGGCGTGACCTGTACTCCTCTACTTGCTTCGAGCTGATCCCGGCTGAACATATAGATCCTTTAAAAACGGAAAAAGTGGAAAAACAGGGGCATTGCTTGTGGTGCCAACGACCGTTACAAAGGCTGCTTGATCTCGATCTTCGTGATCCCCGATGTAGATGGATCTCGGCCGAAGGCGAACGATTATGTCTTGTTGTTTGTACCAGATGCTCTTATTATGTAACGACTTACCTGGATATTACGCTGGCAGGCGAGGCGCATTGGAGCGATCTTAATGGGGGGATGCCCGCTCACTTGCGTCGAATTAAGGATGATGGTGAAATGGTGGAATTTCCTGAGCCGTTAGTTCCTGGTATAGCACGGAGAACGCCTTTTGAAGCGGTTGGTCGTTTCCTCTTAAGCGAAAAAGGGATCTCTCAACTTGGAGGGCATCCAGAGTGGATTGATGATGCTGTCTATCCGCAGTGTCCAACTTGTCGGCAGCGTATGCCATGTTTGGGGCAGGTAGCGTTTGAAGATTGGGACGAGGGTGAAGGTGTCTTTTATCTGTTCCTCTGTTTACCTTGTCGGAAAGCCGCCACTCATTATCAACAGAGTTGAATGAGAGTGGTTGGTTGCCACTATGTTGTTATTTAGAGAATACTGAAAGGTAGTTTCTATGGCTTTATCGCACTCCTGGTGGCAGACAGGTGTTATTTATCAGGTTTATCCACGTAGTTTTATGGATAGCAATGGCGATGGTGTCGGGGATCTAAAAGGGATTATTGGGAAGCTGGATTATTTGCAGTGGCTGGGGGTGGATGCGCTCTGGCTCTCGCCGATCTATCCTTCTCCGATGGCCGATTTTGGGTATGATGTTTCTGATTATATCGATATACATCCCCTTTTTGGGACGCTTGCCGACTTCGATATGTTGGTGCGCGAGTCGCATGCACGCAATTTGAAGGTGATTCAAGACTTTGTGCCCAACCATACTTCAGATGAGCATCCCTGGTTTCAGGAGTCGCGCTCAAGCCGTGGCAATGAGAAGCGCGATTGGTACATCTGGCGCGATCCGGCTCCCTCGGGTGGTCCCCCCAATAATTGGACGAGCGCGTTTGGCGGACCGGCATGGGAGTTTGATGCGTTAACGGGCCAGTATTACTTGCATCTCTTCGATGTGAAGCAGCCGGACCTGAACTGGCGTAACCCACAGGTGCGTACGGCGATGTATGATGCCCTGCGTTTCTGGCTCAAGCGTGGAGTGGATGGATTTCGGATTGATGTTATCTCGATGATGATCAAGGACGAGCAGTTCCGCGATAATCCGTCGAATCCAGATTGGAAGCTGGGCGATAATCCCGATTATTCGCAAGAGCGCCTTTACACTGACAATCAGCCAGAGGTGCATGATCTCATTCGCGAGATGCGTGCGGTCATCGATAGCTATCCTGATCGTGTCATGATTGGCGAGATTTATCTGCCGATCTCGCAACTAGTGCAATACTATGGTCCTATGCTCGATGAGGCTCACCTGCCCTTCAACTTCCAGTTTATATTGCTCTCGCAATGGAACGCACAACTCTTACGGGAAGTCGTAGATGCCTACGAGAAAGCATTGCCGGAGGGGGGATGGCCTAACTGGGTGCTAGGCAATCACGATAAGTCGCGTATCGCAACACGTATTGGCCGCGAGCAGGCGCGTGTCGCACAGATGCTCCTGCTCACTTCACGTGGAACTCCAACCTGCTACTATGGTGATGAGCTGGCGATGCAGGATGTGAAGATTCCACTTGAGCTTGTTCGTGATCCGCGTGGGAAAGATAATCCTGCTAATAGCCGCGATCCTCAGCGCACGCCGATGCAGTGGGACACAACTGCGCATGCTGGCTTTTGCGCAGCCGACGTTGAGCCCTGGCTCCCCGTTGCGGACGACTACCGCAGCTATAACGTGGCCAGCGAACAAAACGATCCCCACTCCCACCTCACCCTGACGCGCTCGCTGCTGTCCTTGCGCAACTCTGTGCCAGCACTCCAGCGTGGCACATATCAGTCCATAGACCACACTTACTGCTTCGTCTATCTGCGCCAGTATGCTGAACAGCGCTACCTGGTCGCTTTGAACTGCACTGCCGATGCACATGTGCTCAAACTGCCACAATTTGGAGCTGCCCGTGTTGCTATCTCAACTCACCTGGACCGCGAAGGACCTGTTGATCTCGCTGAACTCCATCTGCGCGGCAACGAAGGCTGTGTAATAGAACTGCACTAAACGATAGAGTACAGAATAATGCAACATAGTGCTCTATGAGAGATATGTTGCTTTATTTGTACGCTATGCGAAGGACACTGGCGAAACCTGATTGAATGCTGGGAAGGATATTTTAGCACTTAACAATTTATATACTACTATCTTTCTTCCAGATGAGTTGGGCCCACACCGAGTAGGACGTATGTTTTGCTTTCCTCAACCTGCGTGACTTCGATGAGTAGCTCAAGTCCAGCATAGTTTATAGACTTGACTGTGCTTAATAACGTTGACCGGTTACAGTGACAATTTCTACACCATCTTGGACTAAAAATGGCACAACAAGCATCACAAGGATCTATCCTAATAGAATTTAAATTAGGATTAACCTGAATACCAATATCATCGCGTTGCTGGAATAACTCAGGTATAGATTGCTGAAACTGTTGAAAAATGTTACTTAATCCAATGAATGCCAGGTGATTCCCTAGCCCACTATTCGAGGTAGTTTGCTGATATGAAACGGCAAGAGTATAGAGCTCAATTGGTGGTAGAGCTGGAGCTTTTTCGATCAATGCCAACACGTCACGATTATTAAGGCTGTCTGCAATAATAATTCCTCCTGGTCCAATATCAAGTTGTCCAGTGGGGAATCTTGCTTCTTGCGAAAAGGGTGTTTGAGACATCTGGTCATTCCTTTCTTTTGTTCAAAAAACATAGGTATTATCTATATTGCTGACGCTGATCTTACCTGGTCGAGTGATGCGAAGTAATCAAGCAGCAGGCGATGAGTGAAAATATATCCACCGCCGACTTTACAGAGCAATGTACACTGCTCTGCATGGCTAAGAAAGCGAGAGAATCTCCAGGGTATCACGCCAGCGATCCAGAGAAAACAACGTAACGTTCGGTGTTTGATAGAAGCATCACCTCCGCTGAAGAGCCAACTTAACAGGCCAATTCCAAGAGCGGTTATAAGCCCGTAGATTATCGCGTTGATGTTCTCATACTGTCTGAGTTGAGTGTAGCCTTCGACCTGTTTGGTGACGAGAGCATAAATGAATCCGCTAGCAAGACCGGCCAGTAAGCCAATCCGTCGTCCATTGCGTGCAGAATGTTGAATGCCCTGGTTAGACACGATACGCTGGCGGTCATCAAGGCGTTCATTAGAGAAACTACTCAAAGATCCGCTGACAAGCCAGCCGCCAGCCGCACAGAAGAGAGCATAAGTCAAGGCATAGTTTGGAGAAAAAAAACAGAGATCCACCAGTACTATACCTAGACCAACAAGTAAGCCAGTGGTAGAGATGTTTCAGTTGCGTAAATTTGCGCCATGACCAGGCAACAATTTCGACTGGTTGGATTGAGGTTGACCGCAAGCGCATGAGTATTCCAATCACCAGGCCAATGAGAGCCCCCAGGCAGGCGCTTTTCTCAATATCGCCAGGGCTTGTACTGTGCGAGAAGGATACGTCGCGTAAGAATACAGCGAGAGGTGTGATGATCAGACTTGCTAGAAGAGGACCAATGTTTATATAGTTTAGCCAGCGTCGAGTAAGTGGTTTGTTTAAAGTGCGCTGCGGAAATCCTCTAGGTGTAAATAGCCCAATTATGAGTCCAATTGGGCCATAGATATCTATTCCGACACCAGAAACGAATCCAGTGACGAGAAAAGCCCCTAAGATCCCAACCAGCAGACCAATGAACGCGTCAACCGATCTTACTGCGAGGGCGGTGTAGAGCCAGCGGAGGAAACGACCGGGCAGCCAGTCCGGCTGCAAATGCTCGATATAGAAGACGGTCTGGTTGCGCTTCTTGAGTTGCCGGGCCAGCCAGGATAGCCGCTGCACGGTCTGCTGCGGTGAATAGTGGCGGCCATGAGAGTCTGAATGTTGTAGCATACGTTGTACGTACGTGGTAAAGATCTGTTGCTGCTTGGCGGGCAGCGAGCCCAGCGGTGCAATCTGATTTAGCGGTATGCCCTGGTAAGCCAGAATGAGAATATTGAGCATGAGTGGCGTTGTTGCCAGCATCTGTAAATCGGGATCGAGGCGTAAAGCTGTCCGTAAAGCTGCCAGTTGTGGACCGGCGGACGAGAGGTAGCTCATCACTTGCGGTGGTGTCAGGGGTTGCACGACTAATGCACTATCTAGCTGCAAACGTGCTGTTTGCGCCTGATAATCTGCGCTTCTGCTACTTACGACGATTGGCACGCTATGTTGCCAATGGTATGTATTGATTGCCTCAATGCATACATTTCGTTCTTTTGCGGCAACCTCGTCCAATCCGTCGAGCAGGGGCAAGATCTGATCAGCCCCTACCAGTGCTTGCCCGAATTTACGCGGCATGCGGTATGTGCTTACGAGCTCGTCAACGAACCATTTCATGAGTGGCTGTTGTTTGACTGCCCATGAGGAGAGATTGAACACAACAGGGATGGGGTGCTTTTCATCTTTCTCCGCACGGGAGAGCAGATCGTGTGCCAGTTCCAGTAACAAGGTTGTTTTCCCGGAGCCAGGAGCACCCAGAATGAGCAGATCCCCATCGGCATCGTTATATACTTGCAGGATGCGCGTTCCGGCTGGTAGCGTCTGGGGTGTTGTATCAGGGTGCTGGAGCGCGATTGCCCATTGGTTTATCTCGTCGGCGGATTGGATTGTGAGGTCGAGGGCTAGCAGTGCCGCGCCATGTAGTGAGTGCTTCAACATGCCATCAATCCAAAAAGAGCGTACCCTGCGTAGCAGGATCTTGCGATTACGTGTGGCGATAGATGATGGCAAGGGTGTCGGTTGGGGTTGCGGTCGTGCTGGCATCGGACGGTCAAGGAGAGCACAGATGTCTCTAGCACATGCATCAAATGCGGCATCTCTGTTCGGCCACGCCGTGATCGGAACCCCATTGGATGGCAAATACGCGAATGAGGCAAGTTGCGATGCCTGCCACTCCACCGGTCGCAGTAGTAGTGGTACGATATATACTCCGCCTTTTCGTTGACAGTGGAGCGCATGTTCCATCAGGGTGATGCAGTCATTAGAGGAGAAGAAGTCGGCGCTCAGCAGCAGGATGATTAGCTGCGCATGATTCAGGTGCTCGTCGATCTGCTGCTGGCGAGGAGATCCGGCCAGGACCTGGTGGTCGGACCATACAGTAATGTATCCCGCCTGTTCGAGAGGACGTAATTGAGCTTCCCATTGCTTCAGGTATGACTGATCAGATGGTGCACAGATACACATGACCGGGATCGGTCGGGGCTGTTTCGCGGCGATCTGACTCTGTGTCGTTGCCGGTGGAGGCGTTGACCACGCTGGTTGCTGCGGCTGGGAAGCGTTTTGCCCTGACGATATTTTGATAGGGGGAGGGGTAGTATGTGGCGCTGATGTCATCTTGATAGGAGGAGGGGGAACTTGATGTACTAGCGGTATCTTGATAGAAGGAAGGGTGACAGAAAGGGTCTGTGTCGAAAGGCAGGCTTCCTCCAGCACAGCCGCAAATTCCTGTATGCTAGGGAAGCGTTGGGCAGGTTCTTTTGCCAATGCACCGAAGACGGCATCTTCAACTGCTGGTGGAAGTTGTGGCACGCGTGCACACAGGCTCGGAGGAGCTTCACTTAGATGCTTATTTAATATTTCATAGAGCGGGCCGTGAAATGGAGGCTCCCCACAGAGCCACTCGTAGACCATTACTGCGACGGCATATTGATCGCTAGCTGGACATGGGCGATGTTGGATCTGTTCGGGTGCGGTATAAATCGGGGTCCCTGCAAATTCTTGCTCCGAGAGAGATGCCAGGGAATGCTGTACTACCGCAATACCAAAGTCACTGAGAATAACCTCGCCCTTGCCATTGAGGAGGAGATTCTCTGGTTTTACATCACGGTGAATCACACCTTCTCCATGGGCAAAGTCTAAGGCTGAGGCGACCTGCTTGACGTAATCTATAACTTGCTCTGGTGGCAGCCGTGTTCCTTTGGGGTGCAATTTGCGGAAATTCCCTTTGGGGGTATACTCCATTACCAAATAGGGTGTCTGGTTATGGAAGCCAAAGTCGAAGACGCGTACTATATGGGGATGCTGTAAATGCGCGATGATACGAGCCTCTCGTCGAAAGTCGTCTTGTGTATTAAGTCGCATATCCATGCGGAGGACTTTGATGGCGGCCAGGATCTCTAGATACTCGTGCTCTCCCAGATACACATCGGCAAAGCTGCCCTCTCCAATGTGACGGAGCAGGTGGTAATGTCCAAATTGTTGTCCTATATGGTCAGCCATATATAGAACCTCTCATTCAAACCGGAAAGATGTGCATGGGTAGTACTGACATTCTAAAATGTATGAGGATTCTTAAAGAAGCACTCATGCATGATCCACTAGAACGATGTCTTATAGGTTAAACGCGTTGGGTGATGTTTTTTGGTGGCTCTCTTCGAACTGAATGACTCGCCTCGTCGCAATTCTGGGACCGCCGAGAAAATCGAGCGGCTTCTGGCTTTGAGTCTGAATGGAACGCGCGAAACGCATGAAGGAATGTGTCCTCATGATGTGTCTGAGGGGTATAACAACAATCGCTGACGGCATGTGCAAAAGAAGGTTATGAATAGGTTAACCTAAGCAACC
>CAWKKX010000059.1:0-93854 GCA_963850365.1 uncultured Chloroflexia bacterium | reverse complement strand
AAGCTTTGCCTCTCTCTACTCAGAGTTGAGAGGTGATAGTGCGTGTTGGCTTTGCAACGCCGTTGTATTGTGCGATGATCTGCGCATAGTTTTTGAGGGTGACGCCGATGCTTCTATCATAAAGATTGATGTCATGCGCCCAGAACATGCTCTGGAGATGGCAGGATTGCATCTGCATTGCGGCCGTCTGCATGATTTGCAGCCCATCGTGGTTCGTCGCTTTGATATTGGGATCGCCACTACCAGGATTTTCGCCGCTTTTAAGCATGCCATATTTATTTGCAAGCCCGGCAATGTATCTTGTCGCAGACCAGTTGTTTACCTGTGGGTCCAGCGCGTAATTGATCCAGGCCTCATTCCCGTTGCAGAGATTGTCTTTGGGTCGTCCCGATCCGTCGGCCATGGAAGAGACGTACGCAATAACATTGGTACGCTTAGTGAGTGCCGGGAAAAGCTGGTACCAGACGGCGGCACGAGCAACCGTCATATTAGTATCCTGGCTACCATCCAGATAATGAGCGATAGATGCGTTATACTCGGATGCCCGTGCACCGAAGCCGGGTGTGAGGAGCATCAAGTAGCCCTGATAATTGATCCCCTGCACATTCCTATATAACTTTGTGTGCCAGTTGACGAAATCTGTATGAGCATTTAAGTACCAGGTATACCATTGCTGGACCTGGATTATTGAGAATGGGCGACCCTGATAAGCCGTTGCGCCGGGTCGCCAGTTGGGAAAGGGATTAGCGGGAATGGTCGCCGGACGATCAGAATCGCGTCCCTGCGCATTTGCATCATAGGCCCAATAGCTATTTGTGTGTCCACGTTGATCGTCGGCGGGCGGATACATTGTCTCTCCGATTGATCCGTTGACGTAACGTACGGCCCAGATGTTTTTTAGCCCGATAGCAGGATTGCTGGCCAAACGTTGCATCACATGCGTCTCGAAGCGAGCAACCTGATCGCGCATCGTCTGGCTGAAGATAAAGTTCGGTTCCTCATACCCGCCCGCCCAGGTGATGGGCGCGGCAACCCCATACTGATTAATATAGCGCGAGTTGAGCTGGTTCATCACCCAGCTCGGCGGATAATGGATGGCCGGACTAATCACGATCTTCATGCCAGCCGCCAGATCCGTTTTAATACGGCCCATCACATCATCCATATATGCCTCATCAAACACACCCTCTGACTGCTCGTAGTTTTGCCAGCCGATTGTCTGGGTCGCGACCTGTATCCCGGCTGTACACTCTTGCGCAGCCCTTGCCGGGTCCGTCTCCAGCGTCCCAAACAGATAGGGCGTAGCTGCTTGTGAGCAATAGACCGTGTTCGTATTTGTGTTGTTGGCAAGGACGATATACGTTGGAATAGAAATGATGGCCACAAGAAAAAAGAGAAGAAGAACTTTATAAAGGTTATTCAGGCTATGTATCTTGTTTATCATTAAATGTCCTATCTCTCTTCTCTGGTCCTCGTTATACGGGGATTGCGGCTGTGTGGCCCGTAAGGATATAGAGGTATGCCCTTTTGGGGTCGGGCCCCTACGCCGCCAGGTGCGTCCGCCCAACATAGATTCTCAACCCGAATATGGAGAGCAGCGCAAACACCAGGGCCGCATTCGTCGTAATCACAGCGCTCACCAACTGGGCTATATCAGCATGATGCCAGAAGATGAGGCCAGTCTGTAAAATACAGGCTGATAAGATCATTATAACGAAGGAGCGATTACCGCATGCCAGGAAGTAAGTCATAAGCACCTGGCCGATAGCAAGCAACAGCATCGCCAATCCATAAGGCGCGAGCTCGACCGCGAACGCCGCGAACGCCGGGCCGAACATCAGCCGGGTAATGAGCCCAGGCGCAAGCACAAACGGTATTTCGGCCACCACCGAGAGTAGCAAGACCGTCAGTATCGCTTGCAACGCCTCGCGTGTATGCGGCCTCCCATTTTTATGGAGCGCCACGACCTTCGGAAACATAACCGTGCTCACACTACTCGTCACAAACAAGACGATCTTACCAATCGTAGCTAGCGCGGCATACAATCCAGCGTCATGCGCATTCAGGAAGTGCCTGGCAAGCACCGTATCAATAGTAGAGAGCGCCACGATGCCACCCGCCGCAATAAGTGCAAGGGCCGAATAAGACCACAGTCCCCGCAATGAGCCCGTAGCAGCTCGCGGCCCCCTGATAACCTTTACTAGCGGCAGAAAGCTAATCAGGTATGCCAGCACTGCACTCACAACGATACCAAGGATCACGCCATTAACGCCCATCCCCAAAAGCACAAAGCCAATCGAGAACGTCAGGCGTAGGAACGCCGATAAAAATGTCATCGTAGAGAACCAGCCAAAGCTCTCCAGCCCCTGGATCGTCCCCAGGTTTAGAGGCGTTACAAATTCAATGATGAAGATGAAGCCCAGTATAATAACTCCTTGCGGCGAATTGAGATTGAGGAAAGAAGCCACGTAGCCGCTTCCCGCAAGAAAAACGACCGTCATCACAACGCCAACGACAAGGAAAATGACGGTGAGACGGCGGATAAAGTCGTTTAGCTGGGCGTGGTCTCCGCTGGCAGATAAAGAAGATGCGTACTTTGCCGCCACCGTCGAGATGATCTGTGTTGGAGTTGTAAGCACAACGGTAAGTGCGATGAGAGCCGCAACTTGCCCATATTGCTGGATGCCGAGCACATGACCAAGAAATGGATGCAATAGATAGGCAAAGATGCCTGCCAGGACGTTTGTACAGAGCAGCAGCATATTATGGAATAGATAACGGTTAGCGTGAAGCCAGCTAACGCGTTTTTTTTCGTGCTGGAAGTCGCTACTGATGTCTAGTTGCGCCGTTTTGAGCATTGGTTCGGTCGATTGATTCTCTTCTTTAACGATACTGTCCAGGGGCCCGGTTTTGTCTACAGGGTCAGCATTGATCTCAATACTGTGTGTATCCAGCGTGGTGAGCCGCAATTTGCGCAATGAAGCTTGCTTTGCACTCGCAATCGCTTGCGTTTGAGCGTCCTCGCCTGCGGTTGATACTTCTTGCGTGCTTTCAGGCAGATACACGCAAGGGAGGTCTGTGGTCATCTGGAAGCAAATGGGATCAGTATGCAAGGGCATAAGCTTCTTTTTGCGGAAAGAAGCTTGTTTTGCCGTTGTTTTTAATTGAACGTCATCAATCTCAGATTGCGCCTGAGTATCATTGTGGGATGAGGCCGTACTGATGTCAGTGTGTAAGGGCATGGGACTCCTTTTTAGCAGTTGTCTCGATTGAGGCATAAGCGTGCAACGTTTCTCGTGCCACTCGTTCCCAGGTGAATTCTCGTGTACGTTCCAGGCCGTGCAGTCTGAGTGTGGTCTGGAGTATGGTATCGGTCAGGACTCTGTACAGGGTGTAAGCTAACTGTTCCGGGTCCTGGGCATCGAATGTAAGCGCGGCATCGCCCACCGCTTCAAGTACGGCTGGTGTCGTTGACGTGACAACCGGTGTAGCGCACGCCATAGCCTCTAAGGGTGGAATGCCAAACCCTTCTATAAGCGATGGGAAGACGAACACATCGGCGAGGCTATAGACGACAGGCAGATCAGCCTCATGGATCATGCCGAGCCGTATAACCCGGTCGGCGAGGCCATGGGTCGCGATCCGAGCGCCGACCTGATCGGGGAAGCGCGTGTCGTGCTCACCGCCGATGACCAGCGTCGGCGCAATGGCAGGATCGAGACGCGCAAAAGCCTCCACCAGCGTCTCGACATTTTTGTGTGGCCGTCCAGCTCCGACCGTCAATATAAAGTGTGCGGGCAGAGCATAGCGTGCCTGCACCGCAGCCAGGCGGGCCGGATCGCTCTCGCGTCGAAAGATCTGATCAATGCCATTGTTGATAACGTGGATGTGTGCGCGCTCAACATGATAATATTCCTGAATATCGCGGCTACTTGCCTCCGAGACCGTGAGCACGCGATCCGCTCGCTTGATGCCCATTTGCAAGACCGGACGGTAGAATTTCTGTAGGTAGCTCTGGATCTGATATTCGGGGTGGCGCTCGAAAATGAGATCATGGATGGTCATGACCATTTTAATGCGTGCCAACAACGGCAGTAGCACATAAGGTGAATGAAAGAGGTCGGCCCTCGCCTGCATGAGTAGGGGCGGCCAGGCGATCTGCTCACCGAGCGCATAGAGAGGGAATGGTATCGCTCGCAACTCAAGATTTGGCCGCCGCTTTCCCAGCGATTCTATATCGAAGCGGCTATTGCGATAGCCACGATAATAATAGGCTATATAGCGTCGCTGCGGGTCCAGCCTGGTCAACGCATCCAACAAATTATAAGCGTGTCGTCCAATGCCATGATACTGATCGTTTATATAGCGGGCATCAAATGCCACGCTCTTAATGGTTGCAGCTCTCATTTTTATCCCCTTTTGCCACTATCCTTTTGTATAATCCCATCTTCCCAAAGCTTGGGCCTTGTTGCTCAATGAGAGGATGAGTACCCTGCATAACCCATGCATAAAAATCAGGTGTCATTGCATCATACCCGCCCTCCGCGTCCTTAGAGCTCATAATAAAGTAGCATGTGTGCATGCCAGCGATCAGCTTCTCATCGCGATCAAGTCGGATATTATATGCCGGCGCTATGAGATAGACCGTAACATCATCGCTTGCCACTATGGTTGTCCCGGCTGGCAAGTGCGTGGTCACATATCTAATCGTATTAATATAGCTATCGTCAATCCCCATGACATCTGTGTGCATCCACAAATAGCCATTAACGACCAGCACCAGGAGGAAGCTAGCCAGGATCGCTTTCCACAGCGCCCGGTATTGTACAGGCAAAAAAGCCGTGAGCCGGCCATCCCTGAGCGCTACTCTCTTTGGCAGGGGTGCATATAAGATAGTTTCGATGGACGCAATCAGTACACAGCCAGCGATAATAGTTGATGGCACAATCAAGAAGTAAGCATATTGATCGCTAATATTGATGAGCACTGATCCGAACCCGAAACTAAATATGCTCCATACCACGAGATAGCGTGCGGCCGTAACCTTTCTGAAATACAGGAAGAGCACGATTGTAAAGATGCCTGCGAACCCGATGAGCATATAGCTTGTTATATATGGTGTTACCCTGGATAATAGATTATGTACAAAGGTAAGTTTGTTTGCGGCAGGAAGATAGGTTCCTGGTGGTGGAGCAGATTTATGCCCAGTGATCAGGCTCACGATGCGTGTAAATCCAAAGAGTTTGAATGCAAGGTAGTTATCCCCCTGACCCATTGCAAACATTGATATGGGATAGATCAGATAGATCGCGATGGCAATTAACAAAACATTGCCTGCATCGCGGATCTGGCGACGATTAAAGAAGACTGTATAGGCAACGATGACGCAGAGTACAGGAAATACGGCCTCTTTCGTGAGTAGAGCAAGGCCAAAGGCGATGCCTGAGCCAAGACATTGCCCGTTCGTGAGCTCTCTTCTTTTCGTGTAGAAGAAATATAAACCAAGAATAATGCAGAACATCGCCACTGTTTCGAGCATATTGCGGCGGTTGATGCGCTGCACATAGGGGTCCATGATGAATAAGGCGGCAGCCGCCACGCCCGCTCGGCAACTGTGCAGCTTGCGACCGAAAAACATAATCAATATCGCCGTAAGTGCGGAAAAGATAATATTTACATGTCGTACCGCAAGAAGTACGGTGAGCGGATCGGCGTTTGTAAGGCCCGCCAGCCGGATATAAGCGGCTTCAAGTAACATGTAGATGGGTGGATGCCACAGGAAGAGCATATGATTGACGGTAAGGCCATAACCCTGCGCCAGGCTGATGCCGACCTGGAGGTACAGGCCCTCATCCGAGAAGACATCCGGTACCACATCTACATTGTAACCGTGAACCGCCAGTGTGATCAGGCCTATAACGATAGCCACAACTGCCACAGGTGTACGATATAAAATGCTCTGAGCTTGAATCAGGAAAGATGGAGACGGCTTCTTCTCGTGTTGGGGGGCTGCCACTTTTATGGGTTCCACAACAGATTCTCCTATCATTACTTGATGTTCTACTAACATGCTTTTGCCTGTGCTAACTCTTGTATTGAAGCCCTTTGCTGCACTATTCTCAGCGTCTTCGACGCTTTCTGTCCTGCAGCATGTAGCGAAGGCGCTATATAGTGAGCGAAACGCACGAGATTGTCAAGATCGTTCTGTGTAAAGGCTCGATTGCGCATCAATAAGAGCGCCCCGATGTGTTCGCCGTTTCTTGTTAATGGTGTGACCATCGCCCCTGACATCTCTCTGCTGACCTCGCCCTGCAAGCGCAAACCATCGTTATTGGGTCCGATAAGCGTGCTCTTACCCGTATTGATCGCGTGAGATGCGAGCAGATCAATGACCTGTTGCAGCTCTGGACGTTCCGTTGCCAGACCGATATGTGTTGATGCGACGGGATAGAGTTTGTCGTTTGCTGTGCGTAACACTATCGCCATCTCGTCGGCTTCTAGATCCTGTACAATGTTTGTCACAAATGTATCAAGCGCTAGCGTCGAGGATTGCATCTTATCTGCAAGCTGATCTTTCAACTTACGGCACGTCACCAGCCCGGTCATAAGGCGCTCATATTCGTAGACCGTGTTTTCCTGGTCAAATTCGCTTGCACGGACATACGCATTTGCGCTCATGCGTTGGACTTGCGCCCGATCATCACGCAGATCGCGCAGTATTTCAGCGAGGCGGTCTACATCTCCTACAGGAAAGGTGAGGCCGGTCTTACCCACGACATCGCGCACACCGGGCAGATTCGATGCAATCGGTATACAGCCGGCCGCCATGCCTTCTATCAGGGTCAGCCCAAAAGCTTCAAGGCGTGAGACCGATGGTAACATAATCACATGGGCCCTTTGATAAAGCTTACGCAATTGGTCGTCATTCACTCCGATGTGAAACTCAACGTCCAGCTTCAACTCAGCCGCTAGATCACGGTAGATCTGCTCTTCCGGTCCATGCCCGGCGATGAGTAGCCGCACCCCGCTAACCTGAGCCATAGCCTGTAGAAGTATACGTATACCTTTATAAGGACGAAATTGGCCGGTGAAAAGAACCGTAAATTGATCGTCCTTCGCTTTTCTGGTCCGAAAGTGCTTAAGGTCGATACCAAAGGGAATGACCGAGCTACGTCTATTCTGTACAGGCAGGTTATCCAGTGTCCCTGCAATAACTGCGTCGGCCTGGGCGCTAAATTGACGATGCATATAGTTGTACACTTTGTTTAGCAACTTGACCGGCCCGAAATCTAGATCCATATGATGGGTATAGACGATAACCGGGCGTGAGCTATACATGCGCGTGAAGAGGAGCATTACATCGCTAATGGTTGGGGTTGCACCATGCACATGAATGACATCGTATTCTTTAAAGCGGCGAAATAACTGTGGCAGCTTAAAGCTGAGGCTGCTCAAGCGTACTTCGCCAAAGCTAACACGGCCAACATTAGGATAGGCAAGCACGTCTACATGATGTCCATATCCTTGAAAGCCATCACGCAAATATCCAACCACGCGTGCAATGCCGCCGCGTACGGGGGGAGCCTCGGTGGCCACTATAAGAATGCGCAGTGGTCGGGACGTTTTTCCATGTGTGTAGCGGTCAGGGATTATCTGGGGGGCATATTCGTCGGTTTGCACTTCTGGTTGTGCTGCGACGTTTGAGCTTCTCGTTGCTACTTGCGCGTTATATTGTGGTGTCTCGACTGTCATATCGAAGTTGGTGTTTGTGCCGGTTGCGCTATCTGCAACGATTGCGCTGTTTGTCATTGTTGCGCTGGTCGTGCTGGTCGTGCTGGCTGTACCATACTCATCTTGTTGGTCTGGTAGGGTGGTCAACGTTTTGCTAGTGTTTACATGTTTGATAGTAATCGAGGATGCTTTACCAGTTGCCAATACTTTATATCTATTAGAGTTCATAATGTCCCTCTCGTTGCCTTGATAAGTAGAGTAGTCAGTACAGTTTGTATGTGACCTCTTGTGGAGGAAGCAGAGTTGATTTGTAGAAGAAGCTCGCAGTTCGATGCTTGACCTCTTGTAAGAAGTATAGCCTTAGGAGACTTTCTGCACATCGGAGAAACTTCTCATCTTTGCAAGCACTTTTTAGAGGGTGGGAGTCCAATTTTGTATGGGTATAATTATCCAATGTCATGGCAAGCGAGTCGAAATATTGTGAAGCAAGTGCAATGCCATCGGACGCTCTGATCTTCCTAACAGGTTCAAGGGATATGGGAAGAAATACCCATTGTCCCTTGTGGTTGCCGCTACGCGGGATCGATCAAA
Source organism: uncultured Chloroflexia bacterium (assembly GCA_963850365.1). Lineage (GTDB taxonomy): Bacteria > Chloroflexota > Ktedonobacteria > Ktedonobacterales > Ktedonobacteraceae > Dictyobacter. The sequence goes on along the minus strand of CAWKKX010000059.1, from coordinate 85,532 downwards.
TGAACCGGTTAACAGACTACTAATTAGACTGTTGCACTTCATTTGACGGATCATTCTATGATCTAGAAGCGCTTGTCAGGCCATGTTATGGACCGTGATCACCCGTCAAATGAAGATGCAACAGTCCACTAATAGACCGTCTGACCCAGTTCATTTGGCGGCGGCCGCGTAGCGACAATCCCTTGTGGTTGTCGTCGTGGAACCGCCTGTCGAGCCGAGCCACGACGACAGGGACAAGCCGCTGTCGCTACGCGGCAAGCCGTCAATTGACCTGCAACGGTCTACTAGAGTTGATGGTCAACTACTAGACTGACCAACTGTAACAATTGATTAGTTATTGCATCTTTAGATTCTTGAATGCGCTTATTACTCCACTCATTAGCACTACCAAATATCGCCCAACTCAGAAAAGTTGCGGTGGTTTGGGTAGTCATAGACCTATGAGACGGCTTTGATTTGAGCATCTCCAACAGAATATCTACCATCTCCTCCTGCAGTGCTGCCTCAAACAGTGGTTCGTACTCCTTGTTAATGAGCCTGAAGTAGCGCTTATAGGACGTCATGAAATCCAGGATAGTATCAATCAACTGCTCGAAGGTGAGGTCCCCGGCGTTCTGGCTATGGAGTTGCTTGTCGGTCAGCGCTTTACGAAAGATTTCTCGTTTCCATGCGGATAACAATTCGTATTTATCGGTAAAGTGCGCGTAAAAAGTTACGCGGTTCACACCAGCGTGCTCAGTGATACGTTGAATAGAAATCTTACGTATACTTTTATGTTCAGCCAAAAGCTCACTGAAGCTATCAAGTAATAAACGACGCGTACGAGCGACACGCGGATCAAGCTTATTAGAATTCGTTTTGGTTGATATTCCGGCCATCAATTCCATCCTTTCGTCGTTTAACCATACAAAAGCGCTGAAATGTAGTTGTGTTTCGGAGAGCGAATGATTAAACTACAACTGTAGCTTATACAATATACGTAAATTAGTAAAGGGGTTAGTATGAAAGTATTCGTAACTGGTGCTAGTGGCCATGTCGGCTCTGTAGTAGTGCCTGAATTACTGAAAGCCGGACACCAGGTTGTCGGTCTGACACGATCCGACCAGTCTGCCGAAAAGTTGCGTAAAGCCGGTGTCGAGGTACATCGCGGTTCGCTCGATGACCTCGATAGCTTAAAAATAGCGGCTCAGGCTGCAGACGGAGTGATTCACCTGGCCTTTAAACACGATCTGTCTTTCTCGGGAGATCTGGCGGGTGCCGCAAAGGCCGATCTGAAAGCCTTGAAAGCATTTGGCGAAGCTCTTGCCGGCACCGGTAAGCCGCTGGTAGGCGTAAGCGGGACACTCATGCTTGCGTTTGCCAATTTAGGCCGTACCGCACTCGAAAGCGACGTAATGGAGTCTGGTCCCCGCATTGACGCTGAAAACTTCGTAATTGGACTTGCCGAGAAAAACATCCGATCATCGGTTGTTCGTCTAGCGCCGACAGTTCATGGGCCGCTAGATAACACGGTGGGTTTTATGCCAACATTCATTCGTATAGCTCGCGAAAAGGGTGTCTCGGCCTACATTGGTGAGGGAGCCAATCGCTGGCCTGCCGTGCATGAACTCGACGCGGCATGCCTGTTTCGTTTAGCACTTGAAGCTGCGCCAGCCGGCACCCGACTGCATGGTGTCGGTGATCAAGGTATAGCCTTTAAAGACATCGCCGAGACGATTGGACGCCAACTGGACGTACCGGTAACCAGCATTTCTGTACAGGATGCTACCGAACACTTTAGCCATCTGAGCACCTTTGCGGCACTTGATAATCCGGCATCGAGTGTTGCCACCCAGGCGACACTAAATTGGCATCCTGCCCACCCAGGCCTCATTGAAGACCTTCGTGAAGGCGATTACTTCAAAGTTTAGCAATCAAACATATAAGGCCCTTGAGTATTAACAAATCCTAATACGGTTCGTTAATACTCAAGGGCCTTATTCTTTTTGCCTATATATATAAGAATATGCACATTAACGCCCTTCACACGGCACGAGAGAGCATATATTATTCAGCGGTTACGTATGTCTTTTTTGTGATGTGGAAGGATGATGAAGATGAGAAGAAAATCGCTAGTATGTTTGCTCTTATTGTTCACGCTCTTGTGTGCGTTTGCCAGCTCAGGGGAGCATGCACAAATGGCAAAACATGAGAGTGGTGTGCCTCCACAAATGCATGTGAAGCAGGTTGTTGCGCTCCCTGGCCTTGGCTACATGTTTGCTGGAACAGAAAAAGTGTGGACCTTTTCGCCTACAAATATATGGGTGCAAGGGTCAAACCTTAGTGACTCTGTACAAGAGCAACTTCCACAGGCCACACAACACTTTGATGGTCAGAAATGGACAAGGTACGCTATTCCATTTGATAGCTACGGGGATATTGTTTCTTCGTCACCTACAAGCGCATGGGCGACGGGATTTGAGACAATTGGTGGACATGGATATGCAACGGACATTGCTTATCTTGATTATTTTGATGGGACCGCCTGGAAAAATGTGTTTTTCTCAAGAAACGCAGAGAACCTATGGCTTTGAGGCAATGGCTACAGTAGGAAACGATTTCTGGTATAGCTCTGTGGTTTATAATCAGGGAGATCAAAAATACCAACCATCCATTCATCACTATAACCCCTCTACAGGATGGAATGATGTAAAAACCCCTGGCCTTCCATCAATAGGCTCTATCAATAAACTTGTTGTTCTTTCCCCATCCAACATGTGGGCGGTCATCGACAGCAGCCGGGTTTTTCATTTGAATGGTCAAAGTTGGCAGGAGACGCTAATGCAACCACTTTCCCATATAATTGATATGTCAGGGTCATCCTCAATAAACGTATGGATAAGCGGTATAGGCACCAATGGGAAGGCTATTGTTGAACATTGGAATGGGTTACAATGGCAAACAATTTCGCTTGCCCCTTACCCTTCTGGTGCTATAACGGATTATACTACGCAGATTTTTGCCTTCTCCTTTTTTGATGTCTGGGTACGTATTGCTGTTCATCCAGTGGCAGTAGGATCGCCTTCCTCATATTTTGAGCACTGGAATGGATGGAGGTGGACACTGTATGCGACTCCACAATATCTTTCATTCTACGATATAGGGTCACTAGGGAAAGAGCATGCGTTAAGTGCGGTAACGGGTGACTCGACATCAATGGAGCTTGTGGCATTTAGCGCATAGAGATAAGCCCGATTCTAATATTGTCAATACTGTAGTGCTTTGACAGAGCATTAGTCCATGATCGATATTGTACCAACTCCTTCTCGGTTGCTAGCCAGAGCGTCGTACCATCATGTGCAAAGCCCAGCGCCTGGACTGGTTCGCTCAGGCCGGATGGTAGTTGTTGTATTAATGCGCCGTCTTCGACTTGATACACCAGTAAGTCGCCGTTCTGCAAAGGGACAATCAGAGCATGGCCGTCAGGTGTAAAGATCCATGGCCCGGAGCTTTCCATTTCGTTGCGGACACACCAGAGGCGCTTGCCAGAAATTACCTCATAGGCCACCATCTCGACCCCACACTTACTGTAACCCGAATTGCTGGGGCTGAAAACGACGATGTGTCCATCGGGGCTGAATGCCGTGGTACATGTTGTATCTGCGAGATCTCGTTCTTGCCATTTTATGCCTGCCCGGTCCAGTTCCTGATGAAACGGTGTCAATATCATGTTGCCGCTCACATAATCCTGGGGAAGATATTTGCGTGATACCCAATCTTGCAGAGCTGGTCGGGGGACAAAGCGTTCTGCTGGCTCGAGACGCCAGAGCCTCAAGGTTCCTCCGCCATCGGTGTAAGATAGCCCCGCGACAAAGGTGGAAGTCGGATCGAAGGCCAGACCACTTAGTGCGTATCCGCCAGTGTTGTGATAGCTCATTAATGCGCCGGTCTGCCAGTCGAGCAGGGAAATATTTCCACCATTCTCAAGAACAAGCCAGCGACCATCAGGGGAGTTTGCCAGGCTTCTGATACCACAAATGGCGTGGGGAACTATGGTGGTGCGGGCAAGTGAAAGATCGTTCCAGTGATGCCATTCAATCGTGCATATATCCATGCCCTTCGGCCATTGCGGATAGAGTTGCTCGTAGGCGAATAGCAGGCCATCCGGGGTACCAGTCACCCCGCCCCATGCCTGTAGCGGGCCACCCTGGTCATATACGAAATCGAACACAGATGCGGGGGCGGTTGAAAGCTGGGCCAGAATGGTGGCCGGATTGGTTGCCAGCGACCAGCGGGTGAGGCTAGTTTCGCTGGCTATGAGCGCTTCATTGCGCGTAGGGTGGAGATAGAAGAGCATATGATCGTATCCTTTTCTAGCTATACATATATTTATTAGCGCGTTTAATACTCGATGCCCAGTTGCGCCCGTATTTGTTGTTCTTTATAGGGATGTTTGATCTCGCGCATCTCGGTGACCAGGTCGGCGAATTCGATGAGAGCTTCAGGGGCGTCGCGTCCGGTGATGATCAGGTGCAGCATGGGAGGCTTATTTATCTTTAGCCAGTCAATGACCTCTTTTGTGTCGAGCCAGCCGTAGCGCAATACATAGGTGAATTCGTCTAGAATAACCACTTTGTATTTTCCGCTCACAATACGCTCCTGCGCGATCTGCCAGCCATTGAGTGCCAGGGCGATAGTTTCATCCATGTTGGAGCTTGTCCAGGTGAAGCCATCGCCAGTGGCTACCCAATCGATGCCCATCTTTTTAGCTGCCCGCTGTTCGCCAAATTGCGCGTCGCCCATCTTTATGAATTGGATAACGCAGACGTTCATGTTACGTCCCCAGGCGCGTGTCATCAGTCCGAAGGCCGCAGTCGATTTCCCTTTACCGTTTCCGGTGTTGACGATGACCAGACCCTTCTGGTTTTTGGCCTGGTGAATGCCAGCTTCGATAGTCTCACGATCCGTAGGTGGCTCTATAATTTCGTCGGCGTATTGAGCGTCGGCCTCGGTGGTCTCGTGATCTATGGGTGGCTCTATAATTTCGTTATTGCTAGCGTGTTCAGTCATTGTTGCCTCCACGAACGATATTTCATTCATATTTTGCTTAATCTTAATTGGCGCTCTCAGCCTGTCAAATTCCAAATTTCAAGTTGAACCTTATTCTACAACTTGCACTATCTCATGGCTAGCGGATAACATGGTTCGATAAATCCATTTTATATTAAGTGCCAGTCATCTTCTTGAGATACCATTATAATTTTAGCTGTGTATTATTATTACAGTCATTATAAATGAAACTTCTATATCGCTCCGTGCGTACTAGTTTTGATGCTTAGATCATTTTTAAGTGTTGAGTCTTCGTTGGATGTTGAGGTTTTAGCTGGTAAGGAGAAGAATAATGGATACAGGTCCACTTGAATATGGGGTCATCGGCTTACAGGACGATCAATTTGCGAGCGCGATTCTTCCTGAACTGAATGCCATTCAGAAGAAGGGGGCGATTCGTATCGTTGACTTGCTTTTTGTGCGTAAGAGCGTCGATGGCATGCTAAAAGTGAGTGAAGTGAGTGAGCTCAGCACTGAGAAATTGCAGCCCTACCAGGGCATTGTCGAAAATCTCATGGGACTGTTGACATTACAAGATGTCGAAACGCTTACCAGTGCGATTCCCGCAGGCACATCAGCGGTCATCGTCCTTTTAGAGCATATCTGGGCCAGCGAATTGGCGGAGTCTGTGCGCAAAGCTGGTGGCGTACTCTTCGCTGGTGGCATTGTCAAAGCGGATGCACTGAAGAAAGTTCGTGCAGAACTGGCCGCAAAAGAAGCGAATTACGCTTAGAGAGCGTGTTTTATTTCTTGCATATTTCTGCAATATTACAGCTATTGCGCTTAGCGCAATAGCTGTAATATTGCAGAAATATGCAAGAAGAGATGAGGAGCCGCACGAGCCTATCGCCATACTTGAGCATTACTAAATGCCGCATCGACCGGTTGCGTAAAGTCCACTGCGAAGACCCCGATTGCGCCGGAGCTGGAGAAGCTATCATCTAACTTCGCAATCTGAACCTTATTTACAAAAAGTGAGATACTGCTTCCTTGCGCTTTGACCATAAGCACGTTAGTCTGATTTGGCCCGGTCTTGATTGCTGAATTAGAACTAGAGACCAGACTGTGAGCGTCATCAACCAGGTCGAAGCTGCCATCGATGCCTACCCGGAAGCGATAGGCCTTGCCGCTAGCAGAGCGAAAAATGAGCCCGCCTCCGTCTCCTGATGTTCCTGAGAGCAGAGTCATGTTCACTTGATAGGTGAAGTTAGCAAAGTTTGTTGCCTGTGCCATGCAGGTGCTAAAGCTGCCGGCTTGCTTTATTGTCACATGATATGCATGGTTGGCATAGTTGCATCCTCCGACATTGCCTGCATATGAGAAGACGCTCCACTGGTTGGCGCTCTGGGCACTTAAAGAATCATTGAGTGTCAGCACTCCCCCTGGTTGGTTAACTGGCTGTGGAGCAGCAGTAGGAGAAGGTTGAGCGGGTGGGTTCGTTGGCTGTGGAGCAGCGGTCGGCGAAGGTTGAGCGGGCGGGCTAGTCGGCTGTGGAGCAGTAGTTGGTGCAGGTTGATCTTGACTTGTGGCCGATACTCTGGGAGTAGGTGTTAGCAGGTGGGACTGATAAGAGAACGTATAAGTGAGAAAGCCAAGGCCGCCGCCGATTAGGGTGATGACTAGTATGATGAGCAATGTCGCGAAACGCATGGGGAGAGTTCGGCGCTGTAATGCACGTTGCTGCATAGGCTGTGGCACAAAGCCATCTCTCCCATCTAATGTAGAAAATTGCTTTCCATGCGCGGTAGAAGAGACATTGTTTGTAGTAGATGTAGGATTCTTAGTATCTAACGGTTTATCTAACTGTACAAAATCTCTGTCTTGACTTGAAAGGGGATAGAGCTGTTGGGCTAGATATTCTGGCCGCTTTATCAGGGTATGCTCCCACTCATTGGAGTGAGTCGCTATTGGCATTGTTCGATCCGAAGAGTCTATCTGGCAAGCCTGTTGCAGGGCTATAGCGAATGTTTCTACACTCGCGAAACGCCTTTGTGGCTCTTTTGCGAGTGCTGTCATGATCACATGCTCGATATCGGGCGAGAGCGTCGGTACAGTGTCATGTAAAGGGGTGGGTGGTGTAAGTATGTGTTGGGCGCATACCTCAGTGAAGGAGCCTTGAAAGGGTGGTATGCCGCTTAACCATTCATAGGCGATGATGCCCAATGAATATTGATCACTGGCGATTGTCGCTTTACCTCGAATTTGTTCGGGGGCCATATAGGTCGCGGTACCAATGAAGCCCTGGTTACTCTGGTGTGTCTGGGCGATCAAAGCAATGCCAAAGTCGCTCAACAAGATCTCGTCATCGTGTTGGAAGAGGAGATTCTCCGGTTTCACATCGCGGTGAATGAATTTCTGGTTGTGCGCATATTGCAGTGCGGAGGCCGTTTGACGTACATATGTTGCAACCACTGCCGGTGAGAGACGTGTTCCTTTTGGGTAGCGCTGGCGCAGCGTGCCATTTGGCGCATAATCCATAACAAGGAAAGGTGTATCCCTTTCTACGCCAAATTCTAGCACCCGTACGATGTGAGGATGCCGCAAGCCCATAAGGATGCGTGCCTCTGAAACGAAATAGCTAGCGTCATTACTGCCCAATGGGGTCAGTAGCACTTTGATGGCCGCAAGACTTTTGAGGTAGACATGTTCGCCAAGGTAAACTTCAGCGAAACCGCCTTTCCCCAAAAGACGAAGAAGTTTATAATTGCCGAGCTGCCGTCCAACCTGATCTATCATCGGCCGGAAACCTCCAATATCTCTTCAAGGATTCTATTTTGACGCTCCCGCCTGAAAATCAGCTTTAGACAGTTAAAAGGTCGGGCATTCTAACGCATCTATTGTAAAGATGAACAACTGGCCTGTCAAGTTTTAGCGTACGATGGTTGACTCATTGAGCTGGGCAAACGATGTGTGCCCACTGAGCGCTAGTGTGAGATCCAGGTCCGCTACGAAATTGGAGAGCACTTCGCGTACACCTTGTTCGCCGCCGAGTGCCAGGCCCCACATATATGGTCGCCCCAGTAGCACCCCCTGCGCTCCCAGCGCCATAGCCTTGATCACATCGGATGCCCGGCGAATGCCACTATCCAGCAAGATGGGAACCTGCCCCTGGACGCTTCTGACCACGTTTGGCAAGGCATCCAGAGACGCAATTGCGCCTTGTACCTGACGACCACCATGGTTGGAGACGATGATGCCATCCATCCCTGCATCGATAGCTTGACGCGCATCATCGGGATGCAGAATGCCTTTGAGCAGAATTGGCAGCTTTGTGCGTGCCCGTAAAAACGAGAGATCCTGCCATGTCAGAGCGGGATTGCCAAAGATTTGCAGGAAACGTTCGATTGCGCCCTGGGGATCTTCTTCCGGTGGGCGGGCCAGCGAGCGGCGAAAAGCGGGATCGCTCAAGTAATTGCCGATGCCCTGCCCCTGTAAAAAGGGGAGATAGGCGTTCTGGATATCATAGGGTCGCCAGGCCAGCAGGAAGGTATCTAGCGTAACTACAATTGCTTCGCAGCCGGCCTGCTCTGCACGAGAGACGATGCTGGCATTGAAATCCTGATCCTTGCTCCAGTAGAGTTGGAACCAGCGTGGCGCATCTCCCATCGCCTGAGCCACGTACTCTAGCGGGATGGTCGAAGCGGTGCTAAAGATCAAGGGAACGTTTAGTGAAGCGGCTGCACGTGCAACTCCCGGTTCTGCATCGGGATGCACGATAGATTGCACGCCGATGGGAGCTAATAGAAAGGGGAAAGGGTAGCGCTTGTTGAAAAGCTCAATGCTCAGGTCACGCGTTTCTACATTGCGCAGCATGCGCGGGACGATGTGCCAGCGCCGGAATGCCTCGCGATTGGACTGCATGCTTTCATCCATGCCATTGAGGTAGCCGCTGGCATTCTTGCTCATGACCTCATTGGCCGCTTGTTCCAGTGCTTCGGGACTGACTGGCAGGGTGGGAAGTTGCCCTTGTAGCCCTTTTATATACACCTGAGACTGTCGTTGTAGGCCGTAGGATGGGGGAGGTGTTGTGTCCATTATACATGCTCCTTTTTGTTTGTTTACTGGCTCGAACTACAAATATTTTCTGGCATCATCACTATCAACCAAAACTTCTCAAACTACGGCTTTTTATATTTGTAATAAGGATGTCCAATCGTCGCGAGCCATGCTCCTAATAAACCAAGTAATCCACTAAATAATACAGATATGAGTGTAGAGATGAGGAAGACAGAGCCTAAATGGCTGTATGGATATCGCATTGTACCTGCTATAATAAACGCGGTTCCTGCAATGCATCCCATAAATAAGCCCATCCTACGCGATATAACAACTTTGCCAGTAATAAAACTTATTACTAAGAGAGATGCTATGGCGATTGCTAATGATACAGCTGTTCCATTCAATGCATCTGTGAAAAAGAATAGGGAAACTCCTGTCACAATTCCAATCAATAGCGCTTTCCAAACTCTATTTTTTGGCAACGTGGGCCTTACAACTGGCTGCGGTGAAGACATAAGCTGCTGTGACTCTTGAGTATCAGGCGGCGTATGCGGCGTATAGGGAGGTGGTGGAGGCGGTGCATATTGTGTGGGCGGCAAAGAGAGAGCGAGTTGTTTTAGCAATTGTTGTATACGTTCTAGCTCTTGTCTGATAATTGCCATACTCGCCGGTCGCTGTGCCGGGTCTATATGCACCATTTTTGAGACAAGTTCCGCCAGGGAAGGTGGGATGTTTGGATTATATGTGTTGAGCGCTTTGAATGTGAAGAGAGGCACATTTGAGCTGGGTTTGTTGCCTGAGAGGAGCTGGTGTAGCGTGGCTCCCAGACTATATATATCGGATTGTGGCGAGGTTTGTGCTTGTCCAAATTGCTCTGGTGCTGCGTACCCTGTTGAAACATAAGCAACAGTATCCATCGCCTGGCCCGGTTTAAACAGCCGTGCAATCCCAAAGTCGATGAGGTAGATATCGTTTTCAGGGGTAATCATGATGTTGAGTGGCTTGAGGTCGCGGAAAATGATTGGTGTGGGTCGTGTATGCAGGTAGCCAAGCACCTTAGAGAGTTGTATCCCAATTTCAAGCGTCTGCGTCATCGGCAAAACATGGCCGGGCACTTTATCAAGGTGTGCAGTAAGTGTAGTGCCCTCGATAAAATCCATTACAAGGTACCAACGTCCATGCTCACCAAAATAATCATAGATGCTGGGCAGATTGGGATGTTTAAGGTTTGCCAGTATATGAGCCTCTCGTTTGAATTGCTCTGCAACCCTGGCGGCATCTTGTGGGCTGAGATTGTGCTGGCTCATCTCTTTGATTGCTATAAGGCGTCCGCCGAACTGCGTGTCTTCAGCCTTATAGACCGCCCCCATACCACCCCGACCCAGCAACGTCACAATTCTATAGCGTTGCTTGAGCATCTGCTGAGGCGAGAAGCGTCCTGTACTATTCGAGTCTGCTACCGTACCTATTTGTAGTGCTTTTCCGCAACTAAAGCAATAGGTCGCCTGTCCTTTGTTCCCCGCGCCACAGAGAGAGCAGTAAATTGTTGAGGGATTCAAGCGCATACCTCACTTTCGCTACCACAAGAAATATTTTAGGTCAAAATCAAAACTAGAATGTATGATATTTATAATCTATACCCCGCAAGAGTATAGCAACTTTCTTAGCTCTTATCAAGAACTTGCTAGCATACTAGACCGTTGCGGGTCATTTGACCGAGGCCGCGTAGCGACCCCATAGGGGCACGGCAATCCCTTGTGGTTGCTGTGCCCCTATGGGGTCGTCGTGGAACCGCCTGTCGAGCCGAGCCGGACGACCCCGCAGAGGCACGACAACCACAAGGGTCGTCGCTACGCGGCCTCTCCTCACATGAACTGTGCCAGAGCAATATTAACATACTTATTTATAAGCAGTGACAACTTCGATTTGTAATAGTACAATAGGATCAGCTAATATAAGAGCTTTGATGCAGGGAATAGCGAAAACGTTCTTTATACATGTGGTTACACGCGAAAACGGAGTGCTAACATACAATAGCATAGACGAATGTAGGGCGGTTGCTCTCTAGTTGAAGAGGAAAAAGAAGCATGCCACAACGACCACAGGTAGGTATCGGTGTTATTGTCACAAAGGATGATCAGGTGTTGTTGTTGAAGCGGCAGAACTCCCATGGTCACGGCACATGGGCTCCGCCAGGTGGTCACCTGGAATATGGCGAGTCGTTCGACGAATGCGCGATCCGTGAGACCTATGAGGAGACGGGCCTGATAATCGCGAATCCAACTTTTCGCGCTATTACAAATGATGTCTTTGTAGAAGAGGCAAAACACTATATTACCATCTGGGTCGAGGCAAAACATATCTCCGGCGAGCCAATTGTTCATTCCGAACGTGAGCTGTCTCACATCGGCTGGTTTGCCTGGAACGCCTTGCCACAGCCCATATTCCTGCCTTTTAAGCAGTTGATCGCTAATCAGTGCTATCCAGCGAGAGGCTCCTGATCCAGATCTCTTTATCACCATATCTGGACATGATGGTGATGATGCACAAAGATATCAAGAACGAGATGTTAAAAGCCTTTGCACCATAGACCTTGCGGAGCTTCGCCCTATTCGTGGCGTATGGGGTAGCGCGTCCCGGCTCCCACTCATGCAGAGACGAAACCCCAACGCCGATCTCTTCAGATGCTCTCCGTAGTGTCCAGTTTTTCTTTGCTCACTTCACCAGGAGTGTGCCAGAACCTGATTTTTTGACCTTTTCTCCCAATAAGAATAGAGATCAGATCCTCCGTTATCGCTATGTGGCTAGATTTGCTGGCCTGCGTCACATTTTGTTATTCCACACGACATATATCTACAGATACAGAGAACCTTCTACTCGTTGCTTATCTACCCACGGGAAACGGGAAATGTGGGTATGGCTCCTACCGGGCAATCCCGTTTTGCCATGGTAGTCTTGAGTGCGACATGAAACTCTGATACAATTTTGTTTTTTTTAATTAGGAATAGCCAAATGCATCAGCCGTTCACCAGAGAGATTATGAGTCAGGAAGAGGCCGCTGAGTTCTATCGACAGTACGCGCCGCAAGTTGCGACCTATTTGCGTCTGCACATGCGTTCAAAAGAGGATGCAGAGGACCTGTTGGTAGATATTTTTCTGGCTTGCCTGGAAAGCTCAGCATTTCAGTGTTTGCCCGATCCACAACAGCGTGCATGGCTCTGGCGGGTTGTCCACAATAAGATGGCGGATTTTTATCGGAAAGGGGTTGTTCGACAATATGTGGTAAACGTAGATGACCATATAAAAGAAATCTATTACGACGAGGACCTCTCACCGGAGCGCATGGCGGAACGGAGCGAAGAGTATCGCCTTCTCTCCGAACTCGTGCGCACATTGCCACAGGCACAATGGCAGGTGTTACAACTTCGCCTGGTCCATGGTTTGCCTTATAAGGAGATTGCTGGCCATCTGGGCAAGAACGAGACTGCGATTCGCGCAGTTTTCTCTCGCACACTCAGTTTCTTGCGCTCCGCCTATCACCAAAAGCAAGGAGGGAAACATGACAGATGATATGCAACGCTGGAACCCACAGGATATGGAAAAACAAATAGATCAACTCCTTTCTTCTGGTCGAGAGACGTATAGGCCATCCGATCTTGATCAGCAGTTCTTGCATGACCTGCGCCTGATTCTTGCTAGCGAGGAGCATGACTCTCAGCCCCAGATAAATGAGGATACTTTGAAACGTGGCTGGGCGCGAATCGCAGCCGCAAATGCATTTCAATCTACAATTCAGCGGGAAAATACCCGTTCTACTCATAGGAGATTTATAGGTATGAGAACTCTTCCATCGATGCCCGATCAATCTGTCGCACGCCAGAAAAAGTTTAATCGTAGCCTGACCACAATGGCGGCGGCGGCGGTCGCGTTGATAGTCCTGGCTGGCACACTGGTTATCTTCACCCTGGCACGCCAGCCTCAGCCCAATACACTCGTGAGCACAGCCAAAGTACCAACTCAGGCAACTCCGACCCGAACCAATTATGTCTACCACCAGCCGGGCGAGCCCATTTACGGCCTGATATGGTCCGCTGATGGTCGGCGCATCATCTCAAGTAATGACCGTGTAGATGGCTGGGACGCGTTTAGTGGCGCTAATAAGATCACCTACGTGACACCTCCCAAAGATACGGCGTACATCGTGACACCTCAATTGTCTCCTGACCGTAAAACGCTTGCTGTCTTGAGTGTTGGTGCGCTAGATCTATACGATGTAGCCAGCGGAAAACATCGCCAAACCTTCACATACCCGTTCTCGAAAACACCTGGCTACAAGTTATCTTTGCCCCATTTTGCTCCATCTATCGGCTGGTCCTCTGATGGACATCTCATTCGCGTGTTGGTGCAAATACCCGCCAACCAGCTACTGATCAACAAAATCGTGACCTATGATGTTGCCAAAGGAACGCGCCAGGAATTGACCCTGAAGCAGACTGAGCAGTTGGGTGATATAGCCTGGTCTCCTGATGGGAAACTTGTGGCTGTCGGTCAACCCGATTCAGGCATCGTGAGCATACTTGATGTCACCAACGGACAGGTTATCAATAGTGCGCACTTGGGCGCTCCTATAGAGACGATCCCGCTTAACTGGTCACCTGATAGCCGCAATGTGGTCGCTGATTTCGGCACTGGCAATGGCATAGCTATCTGGAATGCTGGGAAAGTAAAAAATGTGATATTCTATCAGGGTGGTACGTATCCCACCTGGTCGCCTAATGGCAAGTATATTGCGGTCATTAGTGGCGCGACCGTTAAGATCCTTGACGCCTCCAACGGCCATGTCCTGAAGACCTACACGAGCGAGAAAGGCTCTCTGTATACTCTCGCCTGGTCACCTGATAGCGCTTTTCTCGCAGCAGGCGGCGCGAGCTCTTCCCGCAACGGAGTTGTGAACGTCTGGAAGCTTTCACTTTAAGGTTGAGGTTCTAAAATAAAGCACAATGGGGACATGAAAAAGCCGTCCAGATAGTAAAAGATACTTGGGCGGCTTTGCTTATTATTGGTCCTGGATTAAGGCAAGTCGTTGTTTCTTTGCGAGAATAAGCGCGATTTCGCGTACCAGTTCTGTGCGAGTTGCTTCATCAAACTGTCTCATTTACTGGCCTCCTCATCTAAATCATACGAGTAAGATTGGTGCGTTTGGGTCTATGCTCATTACTCCTGGTAGAGTATCGCGCATGATATCGATCCAGCCACAAATGAGCCTGTAACTTTGTTCTGTGGGCCAACAACCGTCCACTCGCCTGCGGGCAAGTTAAAGGATACCTCAGAGCGATTGGGATTGTAGATGACCAGGATGGAGCGCCAGGGATCGCCATTAGCATGTTCGCCCAGCGTGAAGGCAATCGTGTTGGGGGCGCTATCCAGGAATGTCAGGTGGCTGTTGATATCCTGGGCCGTCGTCATACGGAATGCTGGATGCTGTCTGCGCAGTTGAATCAGCTGGGCATAGGAGTTGAATACGTCCTGATAAGTAGCTTTCCGCTCCCAATCGAACTGGTTGGTTGCATCGCCTGCATTGTAGCTATTATCGTTGCCGCCTTTTGTGCGTAAGAACTCTTCGCCGCCCTGTAGAAATGGTACGCCCTGCGAGGTCAAAATCACCGCCTGGGCCAGTTTGTCCATCTTAATGCGGTCCGCCTCACTATCGCGTAGATCGCTATCGGTGATCTTATCCCACAGCGTCAGGTTATCGTGGCTGGTAACATAATTGATCGTCTCGCTCGGAGCTGCGGTAAAATCATAGATGCTGCCCTGCACGCCGCGCTTGATACTATCGACCTTGAATGGAGCACCCATCGCAAAGCCCTGGGCACTATGATCGAAGACGCTACCGATCAGCCCATTACGAATATTATCGTTGAAGACGCCCAGCTCCAGCCCTTTCTGTCGTCCTTTATAGACAAGGTCCTGTGCCGGCAATGCTGACATGCCCCCCGTCCAGGGCTCACCATAGATGAGGGCATCGGGATTGATAACATGGAGTTCATGTGTTGCCATACGCATAGTATCCACGCTGAGCAAGGCCATAAGGTCGAAGCGGAAGCCATCGACATGATATTCGCGCATCCAATATTTTAAGGAGTCGAGCACAAATTTCTGGACCATTGGCCGCTCACAGGCGACCTCATTGCCACACCCGGACCCATTGCTATAATGTCCGTAGTCGTCGGTGCGATAATAATAGTGTGGCACAATGATATCAAATGCCGAGTTCTGGGTGGCAAAGGTATGGTTATAGACCACATCCATCACCACCCCTATCCCCACACTATGCAGGCTCTGGATCATCTGCTTGTATTCGGTGATACGCGCATTGCCATGGGGTGTGGTTGCATACGCGCCCTGGGGCACAGTATAGGTACGGGGATCGTAGCCCCAGTTGTATTGATCTGGCTTCGTCTCGTCGATGCTGGCGAAATCAAAGACCGGCAAAACCTGTATGTGCGTGATGCCCAGTTGTAGCAGGCTATCCACGCCAGTCGCAACGCCTTGCGGTCCCGTTGTGCCGCGCTCCGTATAGGCGAGATATTTGCCTTTGTTGCTCATACCAGAATTGGACATAATAGAGAAGTCGCGCACATGCGTCTCATAGATCACCGCATCCACCGGATTAGCAAGTGGCCGGTAATGGTCGTCCGCCCAATGCTCTGGATTTATAGCGTTCATATCAACAATCATACCGCGTGTAGCATTGGGGGCGAGCGCTTTAGTATATGGATCAACGACCGTACTGGTTCGGCCTTGCACATTGACCTGATAGAGATAGTAGCAGTTTGTTAATGGCATAGGTACACACGCGTACCATGTGCCCTGTTCCGCACGTTGCATGGCAATTTGCTTGCTGAGCGGACCATCTTCGCGCTCATAGAGCAGGAGCTGCACGTCCGCCGCCGTTGGTGCCCAGAGTCGGAACGTGGTTTCCTGTGTCGTAAGAGTATTGCCCAGGTCGTCGCCTGTGTAGATGTAGGCTGACTCGTGTAGCACACTGCGTGCAATAACCATGTTTGGTTTGTAGCCCTTTAGGCTGATCTGTGTTGCGTGCGTTATATCGAGCGCCTGGTCCAGCGTGATCTTGAGAAGATCGACCGCTGCACCTTTGTCAGATGTGGGTAGCTTTGCGGTCATGTTGTTAATGGTATCATGAACCTGCGGCGTTCCTGTGACCAGGTCATAGGGCACAAAAGAAAAGGTTACGCGTAGGCCCCCGGTCGGTACGTTAAGGTGTACATTCACGTCAGGGAATGCGCCATCCCAGACCCCATCGAAAACGACTTTATATTGATAATTGCCTGCTGGCAATGCGGCTGTCATCTGGTAGAGATTCGCATTTATCTGTTCCATACGGGTAGAGGGATCGGTCGTATTCCAATCACCGTTTACACCGAACATGTGCTGAAAGTCGCCGACAATGCCTGGACGAAACGTACGCGCTATCTCAACTGCCTTGATGGCCACGGGCTGTTGTGTGGTGGTGTCGAGTATAGTGATATCGCCTGGTAGGCAGGGTAAGGTAATTGGGGCGGAAAGTGCGGCAAGAATAGTGGTATCGCTCTCCAGATAAGCGTTGGTAATAAATGTTTGAACCGCTACTTCAGTCTGTATGGCCACGTTAGCTCCATTTTTATGACTATAGATACTAGCTACGATTATACATATGTTACACAGCTATCTCAGCTTTTCCCGCAATCTATCATAGATCAATCAAGCTATAAAAACCGTTTTTCATGTATAGCGATATCGTGCACAGAATCGATCTCTTCTTTAGCTTGCCACAAACAGGCTCGTTTGACAAGTGGTATTTTTCTATTCTTCTCTTCTTTTTGGAGAGGAGAGAGTGGGTATTTCCTGATAATGACACGGAGGCAAAGAAACTGCTGCCTTGACTATTCCCGTTGTGTGGTGTTTCCTTATATAGGGATACTCGATACAGAAAAACGATGATAAGGAGGAGTATATAGCATGGCAACTTCTCACAGCATAAGCATTGATGACTTATGGGCTATGCAAGCGATGGGCAAGATAACGCTCTCGCCCGATGGACGGCAGGTTGCTTTTGTGATATCTAGCACGGATAAAGCGAAGAATGAGACCTCCAGCGCAATATTTCTCTTGCAACTAGATGAGCATGGTGCGGCAGTCGGCAAGCCATGCCAGCTCACCAGCGGCACGAAGAGCGATACAAATCCGGTCTGGGCACCCGATAGCAAACGCCTGCTTTTCTTGTCCAATCGTGAGGAGCGCAACCAGCTCTGGCTCATCAATACTGATGGCGGTGAGGCGCGTAAGCTCACCAATATGTGGCGCGGCGTGAGCGATGCGGCCTGGTCACCCGATGGACAATGGATTGCCTTTACCGCCCCGGTCGGTGCAACGGACGATGAAGACCTGCTCACCGGACGGAAAGTGTTGGACGAGGTGAGTAAGAAAGGTCCGCAGGAGCAAGAGCGCCTGCAAGTCCGCTCGGTCACAGATATCTGGTATCGTCTCGATGGACGCGGCTTACGCGAAAACTTCATGCAGCTCTTTGTCATGCCAGCCCCAACCGTTGCCGATCCGACCTGTGATCCAGCCACCATTCGTCGCCTCACCTCCGGCCGGTATGATCATCTACAGCCACAGTGGACGCCCGATAGCAGCGAAATCGGCGTATTATGCAATCGCAACACGAGCGGCTGGCCCTTGATCAATGATCTGTGGCTAATCAATCATGAAACCACCCAGGCGCGTTTATTGACTGAAGGGGACCTGGAGATCTACAATTATGCGTGGTCGCCGGATGGGCAGGCGGCTGTGCTGGTCGCTACAAAAGATCCTACCAGCGACGGTTTTGGTATTGGGCATCTCTATCTTGTCACGCGCCGTGGCAATGTTGGCGATCACCCACTGTGTATCAATCCCGACTTTGAACGTGATGCAACGGCCATCTGTTTTGGTAGCTTTGGCCTCCCCCGACCCAATTATCCACAATGGAGCCAGGATGGTCAGCAGATATACTTTCTCGCCTCAGACGAAGGCTGTGTCCATATCTATCGGCTAGAAGTCGTGTGGCGCACAATCGCCCGCATCACGCACAACACAGCTTTAACTTCTTATTTTGCCCTTCTGCCTGGTGATCAGAGCTTGTTGCTAGCACAAGAGGATGCCGATCATCCCTGGGAACTCTACCGACTCGCGCTTACCAACAATAACACGCAAGAGCCTGAGCGACTTACCCTCACTCATATCTATGATCAATGGTTAGCAGAGCGTCAGTGGGGCAAGATCGAGCGCATTCGTTATAAGGGGGCGCTGGATGACGAGATTGATGGCTGGCTAATTTATCCTATCAGTGCTCGTGAGGGCGTGCGTTATCCCCTTCTTGTACGCATTCATGGTGGTCCCAACTCGTCCTATAGTGTCGGTTCCGCTCTTGATCCCCTCAACCACTATTTTGCCGCGCAGGGCTATGCCATCTTCTACTGTAATCCACATGGAAGCACTACATATGGTGAAGCGTTTATGCGTCAGAATGTTGGTGATTGGGGTGGTGCAGATTACCTGGATATCATGCTTGGCGTGGATGTATGCATCGAACGTGGCGTTGCCGATCCTGAACGTTTATTAGTAACTGGGGCCAGCTATGGTGGATACATGACCATGTTCATCATTGGGCATACCGAGCGCTTTAAAGCCGCCGTGCCTATCGCTAGTCTTTCCGACCTGGCAAGCTTTGTAGGCACATCGGACCTTGGTTTCTGGCTCGTATTGCAGGCACAGGGTCATCCCTGGGATGCTGAGCGCGTGAGCTACTATCATGAGCGCTCGCCCATAACCTCCGTTCAGCATATTGTTACCCCCACGCTTATTGTGCATCCAGAAAACGACCTGCGTTGCCCCATTGGGCAGTCCGAGCAGTTATATATTGCTATGAACATGCTGGGTAAAGCGCCAGTCGAGTTTGTGCGTATACCAGCAGCCTGGCATACCGGTGCCGAAAAGCCCTCACAATCGCTAGCCATCTGGGAAAAGATAGCCGACTGGCTCCATACATATATAGAGATCCGTCCAGAGGAATACACATAGGGCAAAAAAGTCATGTATCGTTTCTCCACAATTCTGCAAAAATATTTTTGGGCATTTTTGCTGTATGAACTCCTGAGCTGAACGTAAATTTGGCGAGCGAGTTCGCATAAATTTCAGTATAGCTCAGTAAATTTAGCATATTTGCATGAATTTTTGCACCTATAATGGCGAATTTGGTTTTGCGCTTTTACGCATTCTTTGACCAAAACGTGTGGTATTAGTACATAGGTATATGTAAGAAAAATCCATAGCCCTCTCCAACATAGCTCGAAAGTATGGTATACTAACGAAGTGAAGGTTATATAAGCGTATGGCTTGTAAGCGGTCTTTTATCAATATGATATGAGAAATGGAGAGAGTGAATGATTATTGTACGTGAATGTGCTTTAGAGACATTCTCGGAAAGTACGGACTTATTAGTAGATGCCGTGAGAATACACACAAAAGTATCGGGTAAAGGCTGGGCTGGCTCTTACCATTTTTTCAAGCGTGCAGAAGAAACAGCAGGTTTTCAAGGTCTGGTAGCGCTTATCGAAAATAAAGTGGTTGGAACTGGTTTTGGCTATTATGCGCAGGCACAATTTGGCAACTGGTGGTATGAGAAAGTTGCTGAGCAGTTGGGTGCGGATAGTCCTATATTGCAAGATGCATGGCAATTGGTAACGTTAGATATTCTGGAGCCGTATCGCGACATGAACGTTGCATTTGCCTTACATGATGCGTTGCTGGATGCTCAACCGTGCTCACATGCGATTCTATCGCTTGAAGTTAGCAACCGGGCGGGTAGAAAATTCTATGAACAAATGGGTTGGCAATATGCACATCCAAATCTTATTCTAAAAGTGAACGAGCCACATCACGTATTAATGTATAAAAAAGTAGATCGGTAATAGGGTCAACAAAAACAAGGGGAGCGATCAATGGTTGATTGCTCCCCTGTTTTTTAAATAGTGCAATACATTGTTTATCTTATTTTCACGACTGAGAAAGCGAGTAGATCAATTTCTCGATCTGCGGTAACGAACGCCCTGTAAGTTCCTGAAGCTGATCATAGACCGCATGAATGTGTTTGGCTTTCTCAAGGAGAAGTCCGCTGACACCTGGTTTCATCCCCAATCTGGTTGTTCCACTGCTCGACGATACTACAAGATCAAAGAGACGCCTGATACACGCAATCACCATAAAAAACTCGATGTGTTCAACAGGTTGTCCAGCAAATTGTTCATAAAGGAGAAGGATAGAATTGCTCAAGGCAGCATCGCGTTGAGTGTTGATGAGCATAAGTGTCCAGGCCAGGTCAAAACGGTAGTCAGAAACATCTATGCCCGTCCAGTCAACCACAAATGCTGTGCTATCGTCGTCGTCGTGCAGCCACACATTTGTGAGGTGAAAATCGCCGTGGATGACAGAGAAGCGCTGGCATACGATATGTTTGCTCTGCTCCTGTAGCCAATCCATAACGGGACTAAAGGTAAGAGGTTGAAGTTGTTCAATGAACATATAAGATTCGAGCAACCAGTTCTGAATAAAGCGGCTGGTCTGATAGCGAGCAGGTTCAGAGGCAAAAGGTTTCCAATCCAATGTATGGAGATGAACGTAAAGTTTGCAGAAGCAGGTCAGCAAATTGTGTTGTATTGTAGTAGATGATTGATCGAGTGCATGCAGCATTGGATGTCCCGGAATTTTATCCATCACGATGCCTGGATGCCCAAAGGGGGAATTATTGAGCAGTAGCAGTTTTGCACGTGGTACCGGAAAAAAGCTTTGTGAAAGTTGCTTTAATGCGCTAAATTCTTTTTGTGCTTTATGGGAAGCTGCATTGCCATAGTAGATTTTTAGTATGATATCTTCGGCTGACGATTTGTCAGCCATTTTGTATTCCAGGTGTAATGAGAAAAGATCGTTCTCCCAGCCATTGTTTATGTTGGCGTAGTGTGTTATGTGCGCGTGTTCTTTTCTTGGTGATGTATCGTGTGTGTACAAATGCATGAATTGACGGAGTGTCTCATCTGCTAGTAAAGGCATGCTATCGGTCCTCTCTACTTTACTGGGTATGTTAATAGTAGCGAAGCTTCCTTGCTATTTTGTCTCACGCATGTTATTTCTATAATATTATTTCATACAGCACAGGAATGGTACAAGTGTTTTTTCATGACAATAAGATAGAGACATGCGAGAAAGCGGGCGTCGTCTGGGGTAGAAGGATACAGAAATGTCCTTTTATTGAGAAGAGCACACAAGAATTGGGAGATCCGAACTGCCTTCGAATCTCCGCTTCCTGGTGGGTTATTAGGGATAGATAGGTATGAACCAGCGTTTGGAACAGGAAACCTATTATTGTACACCACGCTTAGATAGACATTTCGCTGATGAAAGATGAATTTACATCAAGTATACATCTAAGGAAGTTTTGTAAAAAAGATTAGCGATGCCGCGAAACCAGTCCCGAAAAATCCTTTTTTCGTGATCATGGTCATCATCATCATAACCCTCCATGACATTATGCATCTTTATGATCATGTATTTTAAACGCAATCCATTGCGTTTAAAATACATGATTGCAAAGTCGCTATTTTAGCATGCTCTTGCTCCGCTATTGACCCCTTTCGGCATGCGATGAAAGAGAGGTCATAGAACTTTCGGTATTCTATCATATCCAACGAGAACGCGAGCATGGTCAACGGGGCATCCTTGCCCTACATATACATCCTTGTACTCGCGAGAGATTGTTGTACTTATTACACACATGTTTTTAAATACGTAGGGTACAAATCATCACAGGAGCTTATCTGCCAATGATAAGTTAGTGATGTAACCATGTGTGTTGCGAAACTTGAGATAAAGTAACCTGTTAAATATAGGTAAGAGCATAGAAGAAAGATCTATGTTCCTGCTAGTCTGATATCCGCTTATCGAGTTATACAAGGCAAATATTTTGATGAGCCTTACCTGTGTGAGCGGTCACATTTATAATATAGCACTAATCCAGTCCAAAAAGCAAGTCATTTTGGCTCTTTTTTAAAAAATTGGTAGCAGAAAATGCTAATCACGAGTGTAATGAGAGAGATGCCAGGGTTCTCTGGAAGATTTAGGGAAGGGGTTGACCAGATACGCGACGCGGTGCCGCCCGGCGATCCGGCCTACAAGAGTCTCTTCCCCCCAACCTGCTAGCACGACAACAATTTTGGCAAGAGTGCGCTGATTTTTCTTTTGTAGGTCCTGTATATATGCATGGATGATAGCGACAAAAAACGAGAGGCTGCTCGCAACTTCTGGCCTGCTTTCGCGTATGATAACGAACTCTCCCATGAAGCGTCCGTCCTCGTTATGGCATTTGGCGAGCACTCTATCTTTAATGGTATCCCAGCCTACCTCCTGCCCTGGTTCGTAGGACTGTGGTATACGATAGGTGCGGAAAATGTCGTTCCCCATGCGCCAGGGGAGATCCCATTTGCGAGCTGAAAACTCCGTCACAGGCTGATCGGGAGCACCCAGTGTTGTGATGATCTGGTTTGTTAACATAGTAGCCGGGCAGGAAAACAACCAATCATTGGACTGTGGCTCGATGTCTTTTCGCTTGCCCATACACCTCGCTCCTTGTTACGTAATGACAAATTTGCAGTTGAGAAAAATGTCCGTCAGGATAGGTAGTTTTGGCTGGTTGAGACGCTCACTTTACAAATCGCGCCTCTCTATCCTATCACAAAAAACGAGATGTCCTCATTGCTTTAGAGGCGTAGCAAAGCTGATATGTTCATTTCAATGTATATTTGCGCATTCGGCGCTTAAACCTCTTTTATTCTTTGATTTTCTTTATTTTGCATTTCATCTATTTTGCGCTCAGCGCAAAATAGATGAAATGCAAAATAAAGAAAATCACTTTTTAGGTCACTATTTAGCATAGAAACATTATTATTATCATTTGTTAATAAAATATACTTAAAAATAATTATGGACAATTGCGGTAATGTTACTTATAATAGAGATATAGGTGTTGGAGTGTCGGAGTAGTAGATTGTATTGGAGCTATCAAATAGTCAAATGAAAGTGAGGGTTCATAAGATGGTTGGTGATATATTAGCAATGATTGACGATCAGATGTCGAGTACGGCCATGAGTGATTGTGGTCAGCATCGTCAACTCTTTCTTTCTCTAAAAGGGCAACAGAGTGCGCTAATACGTCCTCTGCTTGATCTAAACTCTGTGACTGCTTTGGCTATCCATAATCGCTATCATCCTGATATTAAGCGGAAGGTATACGCTGTTTGTGCGCGTGAAATTAACAAGCTCTGCTACTATTGTCAGCGCAGAATCAGAGAGAAGCAATTATGTGATGCAGAAGTGTCGTTTATGCTGCCAGTTTTTGTGTATTCGCTGATCGATACACGCTCTGGTCGGCGGATTATGCATCGTGAGCAAGATCGCTTGGAAAAGCCTGTTGCAGGTCTGCGTTTGCTAGAATTAACTGCTTTTGGCGTTGTGCGTGATGTTCTGGCGACCTTTGCGACTTTTGTGCATGCAGGAGGAAACATTTCGGGTTGTGACTGGACGCTTGAGCAGTTTGTGAGTGCACAAGGGAAAGAAATTGTGGCGACACCCATGCCTCTTAAACCTCTTAGTCCTCACCTTGAAGCCCTTACCCCCCAAAAAGATCTAGTGCGTCGATATGTGCTTGAGTTTGCGCCGCCTGTACTTTATACTGCATAAGTTGCCACAATGTGAGGCAGTATGCGTCTGTTGTAAAGTAAGTGGTCAGTGTTGTTGGATGCATCAATGATGTTTGTTGTGTATGTGAGGGGAAGAATTGTGAGAATGAGCATGAGACAGTCAGATGAGAAGGCGGAGTTGGATACGCTGCCATTGTCTACCTCTCAGTTATCCTGTGAGTTGTATGGTGGCCAGGGCGTGTCGGTACATGGAAATGGAACTTCGACCCGTGTCGGTCTAATAATAAGAGGGAGAGCCCGTCCAACGGCTCTCCCTCTGACTTTTTATACGATGCCGACTGAAGGGGAAATAGGCGCTACGCAAGCTATTTCTCGGTCTGGTGATGCCTTCGCTGGCATGGTTATAATGGAAAGGTCAAGGCATGGACGTACGCGGCCCGCTATGCAAGTTGCTTGCCCCGCTAGAGGCCTGTTTGCTCTTCTTGAGAGTATTAAGCATCTTTGCGAAAAGTTCGTCGAGGTGTACGGATATTTGCCTGCTGAAGTCTCTCTTCACCTGCTGATCCGTTTGGAACTGATGCTATGTGGGTATACGTGCATCTATGGAATGCTTGGTGAGGGAAGTGAGGGACATGAAGGAAGGATGATGAAAATTCCATTTGTGTTCCATTGTTCTACGAAACGAAAAGGTATGCTTATAGTAAGGGGGGAGAAATGATCCATCGAATTGCCGTATCCTCTCCGCTTGCAGCATGCTCTCAACAGATTGTTGGTGTCTTTCAGCGCCTACGAGGCCGCGTCGTAGTGTCCATGCGAAAAGCGAGAGAGTCGGGTAGTTTCGGTCCGGCATTTCTCTTTGCCGTTGGAGCGTATATTATATGTCACTATATGTGTGGACGTATGAAGCGGTATGAAGAGCAGC
This sequence comes from uncultured Chloroflexia bacterium, assembly GCA_963850365.1. Lineage (GTDB taxonomy): Bacteria > Chloroflexota > Ktedonobacteria > Ktedonobacterales > Ktedonobacteraceae > Dictyobacter. The sequence continues at coordinate 60,731 of CAWKKX010000059.1, read as the reverse complement.
ACTATTATCAGGGATTGCTCACATCGCTACTTGATTTCCAGCATGCTCAATCAGGCGAGAAGCCATGAATTCATATGAGCATCCATGTATGTATTGTGGTGTTGTAACCGTGTGGGGCTGCCCGGTGTGTGGAGCAGCGTGTTGTATGGCGTGTGGAGCGAATCTTTGCCCGCTGTGTGTGCGTATCAAACTGCTCCAAATAGAACAGGCTATGCTCAAGCGAGTAGTGGCCTGGCAGTATGTTGAAATATCAATGATGCCTATACGTCCAATCTCCTACATGTTTACTTATCATCCAGAAAATCTGCTGCCTGGTAGCCTGTCTACGTCTGCGCCAGAATCCGCGTCATTTTGAAATGTTGAAGGGGAGTAAAAGAGAGAGAACGATTGTGGTTCAGCGCAAAGAAGACTCCCTAACGATTAATTCAGGTTGATAGATAATATGCTTGTGTTGATGAGTGGTGGGGTTACGTATCTCATCAAGCAAGAGATCGGTGGCGGCACGGCCAAGCTCGTATGTGGGTTGGCGAATTGAGGTGAGAGGCGTCGAGAGAACACTTGCGAATTCAACATCATCATAGCCGACGAGAGCAAGATCGCCTGGAATGGAGATCTTATGCTTGAGTAGTCCGCGCATGAATCCAAGTGCCAGAAGATCGTTTGCGCAGAATACGGCGCTCGGCTTGATCGTCGCTTGCAATAGTTTCTCGACACCTCGCTCGCCCTCCGGCATATTTTGAGCTGCGGTCGTGATATCGACAACGGCATAGTTGGGATCAAGGCCAGCAGCCTTTACTGCTTTAAGCACGCCGCGCTGACGATCTGCGCACTGGCGAATAGAAAGTGGGCCATGGACAAAACCTATGCAGGTATGACCTTGTTCGAGCAGATGGGTCGCAGCGAGTTCGCCGCCTCGTATGTCGTCCACCGCAACAGAGCAGAGGTCTTTAGCGCGGCTTGGACGATCCAGCAGCACAACCTTGATACCACGCAGGCGCAGGCGCTGCAAGTAGCTCGTATCGCCTTGTACGGGTGTGATAAGCAGCCCACGAGCACGTTGTTCTTCAAGCACATGCAGGTAATGGCTTTCTTTCTCACTAGAGTCGTTGGAATTGCAAAGAATCACAATATAGCCAGCTTCACTTGCAGCGTCTTCTACGCCACCAGCGACCGCTGTAAAAAAAGGATTGGCAACGTCAAGCATAACCAGGCCAATATATTGACTATAGCCAGATCGTAGCTGGCGTGCTGACCCATTGCGCACAAAGCCGATTTCTTCGATAGCGAGCTGCACGCGTCGTCGCGTCTCCTCCGAAACTATCTCAGGTTTGTTGAGCACGTTTGACACGGTTCCAAGCGAAACACCGGCACGCTTTGCAACCTCAAGGATACTTGGCATTGAACCTATTTCCGACTTTTTCTTTTCCATCTGAAGAATTGATCCTGAAATCCTTCTCTATTCTTCACAACTGCTTTTTATGTAGAGTATCACACAATGGAACAACTCTTGACATCGCAGTGATTAGAATTTATAATTGATTTTAATTGAAACGTTTCAAATCCTCGGTAACAATATTTAGATGATAAATAAGCAAATTTGCACATAAATACGAGGTCTTTTGTTCGCGAATCTCATCGCACTTTCTACAAGCGGAGATCAAACGAGTTTTCGATTGAAACGTTTCAGCTTATCCATAACGGTACTATATAGAATCTAGTCCGTCAAGCACCTTTCTCATTTGGGTTGAATGTGTAAGAGCCAGGGAAGGAACTGTAAACTGGCTACGCTGTCAACCTCTCACCAGTCAAGCGTTTTTTGCTTTTAAAACAAACTGTATCACAAAGAGGTGTATGTGAGTGAAACACATGTAAAGAGTATCAAGCGGAAGGATGCGCGTGTCTCTTTTCCTGTTGAGTCAAGTCAGAAATCACCAGGTACGCGCGGTCCGCTGAAAATATTCCCTTTTCTTAAGATAAGGACGACGCAGCCGTCCGATAACCACGGAACTTTATTGAAGCGCATCTGGCAATATCGGATGGTTTATCTGCTTTTATTGCCTGGTATGCTCTATTTCGCCATTTTTCGCTATGGCCCGCTCTTCCTGGCTCAGATCGCCTTTAAGGATTATCAGCCCTTGCTTGGTGTGCTGGATAGTCCCTGGGTTGGCTTCACAAATTTTGTGAGCTTCTTCCACTCCTATTATTTTAGCCAGTTGATAGAAAACACACTTATTATTAGTGTGGCGAAGCTGGTTTTCGGCATCCCGCCAGCAATCATTCTGGCAATAGCCCTCAGCGAGGCGAGCAGCTTAAAGCTGGCACGCTTGACCCAGACGGTGTCATACTTGCCCCACTTCTTGTCCTGGGTCGTTATGTTTGGTGTTCTGATTGGCCTGCTCTCCCCAAGTGAAGGGATCGTGAATCAGGCTATCAGCCATATTGGGAAGTCGCCGATAGACTTTTTAACTGATCCAACCTGGTTTCGCGTGATTATCGTTGGCTCAGATGTCTGGAAGGAGACGGGTTGGGGAGCAATTATCTACCTGGCTGCGTTGCTGTCTATCGATCCTGCTCAATATGAGGCCGCAGCTATAGATGGCGCTTCTCGTTGGCTGCGTATCTGGTATGTCTCGTTGCCCGGCATCAAAGATGTCATTGTGCTGGTAACGCTCTTACGCCTGGGAACTATTCTGGATGCAGGTTTTGCTCAAATATTTGTGCTGTACTCGATCCCTGTCTATAGTGTCGGTGACGTCATAGACACGTGGGTGTACCGACAAGGCCTGTTGAATTTCCAGTTTAGTCTAGCAACGGCGGTGGGCTTATTCAAGGGTGTCATTGGCCTGGTGCTGATCGTTGTCGCCAATCAGGTTGCGAAACGCTTCTCGGGTAGTGGATTGTACTAGCAAAAAAGGAATTTGGGACATGAAGTCAAAATCTCTTAAGCGAGATATAAGTGCTATTACCTTTAATGGAGCGGTTACCCTCATCCTCGTTTTGGTGCTTATTGCCATATTGGTGCCACTGTGGTATGTCGTTATCGTTTCATTTACCCCGCTTGCCGTCAACCAGTTGCAGGGGTATAACATGTTTCTTCCACCGACCCAGTGGTCGCTGGAGGCGTACAAGCAACTTCTAGGCCAGGATGCCTTTTTAAGGGCCCTGTTCAATAGCATCCTGATTACTACTTCAGGCGTCACTATCAATATGATCCTGACGACGCTGACCGCTTATGCGCTTACCTTTAAGGATTTGCCGGGTCGCAATATCTTCCTGGGGTTAATTCTGTTTACGTTCCTGTTCAATGCGGGATTGATACCAACCTATCTACTTGTGCAAGATCTCAACCTGCTCAACACTATTCCCGCAGTGATTCTGCCGGGTGCGATCAATGTCTACAATCTGCTGGTCATGAAAACCTTCTTCCAAAACTTGCCTGGCAGCTTACGGGAATCTGCGATTGTCGATGGAGCCAACGAGCTGCAGGTGTTGTGGCATATCGTGCTTCCTTTGTCTATGCCAATCTTGCTCACAATCGGGCTATTTTACGCGGTTGGACACTGGAACGAATTTTTTCTGCCTACTTTATACTTTACGGATGCAAGCTTGAAGCCATTGCCTGTATTGTTGCACGATATATTGACGGCGGCGAGCATGAATGACTATGTCGGGCAAGATGCGCTCAGTTCGGTGCCGCAAGATGCACTGAAAATGGCCGCTGTGATTCTGACGATGCTTCCCATGTTAGCTATTTATCCCTGGATTCAACGCCACTTTACTAAGGGAGTATTGATTGGTGGTGTGAAGGAGTAAAGGGAGTAAAGGGAGAAAGCAGAGAAAAGGGAAAAAGAGGAATGAGTCGTTCTTTTTCATCTTTATTTTGATTATTTATTTGTATTTAAAAGGAGAGACCCGATGAAGGTTCGAACAATGAGGAAACGCCTGGCTTTGTATGCCGGGTTGTTAGCGCTGGTGTTGAGCCAGTTTCTTGTGGCGTGCGGAGGTGGGGCGACACCGGCCAACCCGAATGCGCCAGTAGACTTGAGTCTCTGGATGCTGCCTGCAGTGCCAGAGGTAGCTCCCCCACCGTCTGATTGGAAGCTGTACTCAATTGTACGCCAGAAGTTCAACATCAATCTCAAAGTGACACTCCTGCCAGTAGGCAATGATGCGATTACCAAACTGAGTGCCGCCGTTGCTGGTAATAACCTGCCTGATCTATTCCAGATTTCTAATACGTCAGGGAATCTCTTCCCGGAATGGGTTAAGCTTGGTGTGGTCGCTCCTGTGGATAGCCTGTTCCCGTTGATGCCGCAACGCACCAAGGATCGTTACAGTGATCCTGTACTTAATAAGCTCTATTTTATTAATGGGAAGCAGTATGCATTGACGGAAAGCGCCGGTACGATAGCGAAGCGTGGAGGATTTTTTATCCGCAAAGACTGGCTGGACAAGCTGGGCTTAGCGATGCCGAAGACGCTGGACGACTTGCTGAACGTTGCTACAGCCTTTACCACGCGTGACCCGGATGGTGATGGCAAGAATGATACGTATGGATTTGGATCGATCATTGATTCCACGACCTATCAACCTGGACTCGGAAACTACTTTGCGCCTATCTATGGGGCTTATGGGCTTCCTAATTCGTGGGATACTAGCGTTCATGGGAAGGTCAGTCTCAGTGTGCGCAATCCTGGCTTTCTGCAGGCGACCGAGTTTATCAGAAAAATGGTAGCGGCGAAAGTTATTGATCCTGATTGGACAACCCTGACCGTCAACGATTTCCGTGCACGCTGGAAACAAGGCAAATATGGCATCTTCTGGGAAGATTTCTGCTCTGCAATTTGTCAGGCCAACTACCAGGCTTTTGATAAGAATCTTCCAAACGCGCAGCTTGTGCCGATGCCTGCACCCGTGGGACCCAATGGTCAATCCGGTGTAGCGGCGTACAATAATGTCAGATACGCCACGGCAGTCTCACAGAAAGCGATGACGGCGGGTAAAGGTCCTGCAATCGCCAAATTGTTAGAATGGCTCAACTCTGGCGAAGGTTACTATCTGGCAGGTTTTGGGCAGCAGAATGTCAACTACAAACTGGATGCGCAAGGTAATATCAGTACCCAGGGCGTCCCGACACCTTTCACGGCCCATGCAGTGGGGCCCTATATTCAGATCCGCAACCTGGTTCTTAACGGTAATCCCGCTGAACTCGCTGTACGCTATCCTAGCTTTAAGACAATAAAGGGGCGCACAATAGAGCCATTGCAGGTCTTACAGACCATTACTAGTATGCCCTGGGTCGATGGAACGGCGACGACGGCGGCTATCCTACCAGCTGCCAACCAGGCCGATATCAACCGCTATATTCAAGAGGGGCTGGTACAATTTATAACGGGTCAGAAGCCGCTCACCGATGCCTCATGGAATACATATATCCAGGGGCTTGATACACTGGGCGTGGCCGATTGGGAGACTGCGGCTAACAAAACATTGCAAGAGAAAAACTTGCTTCCTTAGCACAATAAGTGAAATAGCATAAAAAAACACCTATCGCACGGCTTAGCTGTGCGATCAGGTGTTTTTGTGCTATTCCACTTTATTATATATATTTACACTTTTTATATTTTTCGCATGAAATGCGAAAAATATAAAAAATGTAAATATATATATAAAGTATTTAAACGCGGCGAAGCCGCACGAACTCTAAATAATGGACACGCTTCGATGAGTCTGCTCATCAAAATAGGCCCCCTCTAGCATCCCGTTCAATGTATTAGTGATGCGCACCTCTATAGTATTTATGCCATCACTGCAAGATTGTGCATGCACCTTCCCAGCGGTATGGCGACCAGCAGCAGACACCTAATGAGCGTCCGTTCAGTAGAATCTCAACGCAGTCGTGGATCTGCTGATCCCAGTTTTGCAATGCTAGCTCAAAAGTCTTTGTGTGTGGTATCGTCTCAAGCGAGATCTCGCGGGTAAAGCTGAGTGTGCCGGCAAAGTATGGATAGCCCTGTTGCACGCCACCATGCGGGATACCAGTTTCGGGCACGAGGTCGATGGTCGGCGCTCCTGGTGTATCAAATGTGACGCCGAAGGGGCCGGTGAGATAAAGTGGATCGCGTACCCCATCCTCGTCGCGTTGTGCCTCAACGTGGATCACCAGGTAATTTGTACCTTGTGTGAGGAAGCGTTGCACATCACAGGATCGTTGCCGATACCCATAAGGTGAGACGGGCAAGAAATCATGGGCCGTGATTTTGTGGCCGTTAATATAAATAGTGTACACGCCGCCAATGGCATCTTCATCCATAAGCAGCGTACAGAGAGGGGGAAGTTCAGCAATAGCAAACGTGCTTTGATACCAGCAGTGGATTGGATACACTAAAGAACTCTGCATCGATACACCAAATGGCTGCTTGAATTGCAGGGGAAATGTGTGGGTTGCTGCAGTATCGGCACACTGATTAATGAAAGGTTTGACCTCCACCAGGGACCATGCTGGCTCGGCTTGTCCTGCCTGCCATTGTGCTTGCAAGCCACGATTGTCGAGATCTAGTGCAAAGTGGAACGCTCCGAAACGCAGGATATTATTTTGTTGCGTGCTCAATTGCCAGGGTTGCCTGACATCTAGAGCGAGCTGCCAGGGACGCTCTGAGGGAGTTGCTAACGATGGTTGTGCTTGTTCGGAATAGGTAAAGCGCAGGAGATGGGCCTCGTAGGGCGCGAAGGACAGAGGAATACTCCATCCATCTATGGTCTGCTCGGCGGCAATCGAAGTTATCTGTCCTGATGTAAGATCCAGGTGTTCAATGTGTGGCCTGGTAGAATGGTGCAGGAGGTGAAGTCGCAGCAATTTCTCCGCCCCTTCTTGATGTGTAATAAAAAGAAGCTCTGAGCCATCATCCAGGCTTCTCTGCTGCATAAGAAATGATCTGCGGTCACCAATTATGGGCTCTAGCCGGATGGTTGATGGTACACATATTTGCAAGAGTTCTACTAATTGCGTAATTGATTGTGCATGTTGAGGACCTCCGCGACTGGGAATGAAATAGGCGGCGTGGTTCCCTTTCGTCCAGGTCTGCAACGGTTCGTTTATAGCATATGTCTCTTCAAACTCATGCCAATAATCGGGCTGCGGAGAGCTTGTCAGGCCAAACCATGCTAGCATCTCCGTTTCCTGGTCTAGCCCCTGATCGATGCGCTCGTGAGGAAGCAAGCCGACGCTAATCACCTTGCCGCCAGCTTGCAGAAACGCTTTTATCCGAGTCCAGGCAGCTGTTTCAAGGTTGCTCATAGGGGGCAAGATAAGCACATCATAACGTGCTTGCCCAATGATGAGGCTCTCTCCTTCAATAGATGCCTCCGCTAGCAATTCAGAGTCCAGGTGATCAAAGTCAATTTGCTGCAACAACAATTGGTTCTGCAGGTACATCCAGTCCTGTTTGAGTCGCTCTAACGCACGCTCTTCCGCCGGATCGCTCCCGCAGTACTGAAAATTATGCAGTGGATTGCCCATATGCGTCCAAAAAGTCGTAGTGGGATGTACGAGCGCAATAGATATGTGTGCTCGCCCCTGGCTCAGCGCATAGGAGAGGCGTCCCGCGTAATCCGCGAGATGGCGGAAATGGAGCCAGTAGGGGTTTTGCAGAAACTGTGAAGGAGGTGCATCATGCTTGCGCAGGCCACTGATAGAGTAGCAAAAAGCATGGAACACAAAGAAATTGATGCCCAGTGCGGCAAGGCGGTCGAGCATCCATTTGGCATCTTGTAGAGTCATCGACCAGCCAACGCTGTGGAAGCATTCGATGGCAGAACGCTCCAGACCGAATTGATGCGCAAGCGAGCTGGCGATCTTGGGATCAGCACGCAGGCTGGGTGCATACCGATCCAGAATCCACTGGAGCGAACGTCCAATTTTTTCATGGGCACTATCACCGCCAGGGACATGGCTGTAACGCTGCGTTGTCATGCGCATCGACGGTACTTCAGTGATATATTGCAGGTTGTGATCCTCACACCAGGAACTTATCGGTTTGTGATAGCTCTCGCCAAGAAGATGGTGAAGGGCCTGGAAGAAGTCGTAGCGAACCCTGGCAGTATCCTCATTTACTGAATACAGCAGTGCAGGAAGGTTAGGAATAAGCTCATACCCGTAGTGCTCACGGAAAGCACGCGGAAGACGCGTTGACCAGGGGATACGGCCAAGCATGCCAACCTCATCGGTGAAGAATCCCTTGATCGTCTGCCCAAAATGAGCCTGGAAACGCTGTGCATATGGCTCGTAAGTAGTAGCGATGAAGGTCTCAATAGCCTCCCGGTGACATGGATCGACATAATTGCCAAAATACTTAAAGTTATCAACCTCTTTTTCAAGAAAGACATTGATTATCCAGCGACCCGGCGGCACGTTCCAGACAAGCTGCTTCTGCATATCTGCAGTAAAGAAACGTTTATTTGTATAGGTTGTGAGTCCGGTAGATTGAAATATAGATTCAGCCGGTACAATACCAATATATGTGCTCAGATCCAGAGCTTGAGACCAGTGCGGTGTGTGTGAGGAATCCTCTAAAGGAATTGCCTGAGCGGAAAGCACCCTTGCCCAGGGCAGATCGTAAGCAAGCGCCTGTGGGCCATCTATCGTGATCGTTTTGTTGAGCAACTGGTTCTGCTTGGAATCAGGATGCAGGAGTGTCACCTCACCCCCACTCATGCCGCTGGGATAAGGATACTCGTCGTAGAGCCAGCAGTGTAGCCCGTATTGTTGTGCGCACTCGATAGCAAGCGTCACAAGCTGAAACCATTGCTCGGATAAATATGGGATCGTCAGGCCCTGACGGGCGCAAATAAAGAAGCCCCCAACACCTTTCTGAGCCATCTCCTCGATCTGATGGATAATCTCCTCGCGATCCATTGAAGCATTCCAGAACCAGAAAGGGACCAGACGAGACGCAATCGGGGGAGTAGAGAATAGTTTATGAGAGAGCATAGAGAATCCTTTTGCACTATAGCATGAATATTTGGATGTGTTTGTTGTGTTTCTATTATAGCATGCCTCGCTGAGCAAGAGTTTGTTGCTGCGTGCGCATCATCCAAGCGCTCGTTTTGTCCTGATGCTCTGGCTCATGGTCTATAGTGAGAAGCTATAGCCTTATGTACTGAAAGATAATAAGTGTATTCATGCTTTTAAATATTTAAAAACATGAATACGAGATCCATATGTTTAATATGAATAATGCTTGCATGTAATATTTTACATTAAAAAGTTGTAAAACATATCTATCTTTGCTATACTCTATCGTAGGAGTGTTTAAGCTCCTTAATCCTCGCAGGGATGTGGATGGGTGAGATGTCGAACAGGATGTGTATTGAGGACTGTGTGTTTTACATACATGAGTTGCTCAAAGAAGCGAGGTTAGTTTGCGAAGTTTTCAGATTTTTCTACGCCTGAAGCAGGCGGCAATTGTTTTGATCTGTGCTTTGGGATTTACCGCGAGTCAACTTTCTTTTGTAGGTGCAACGTTTGCAGTGCCTGTAGGTGGCGGTGGCGGCCCATATGTCACGATCTCAAGCCCGAATATCGAGATAAACGTGCATGGTTGCGCAACTATTCCAGTGGATGGTGAACGTTTTACTCCCGCTAGTAAGGTTGATCTAGCCGTTAGCGTGCCGGGTAGTAATGGGCCTGACTTGCCGGTGAGCCCAACAAGCGTAAGCGTGGCCGCTAACGGCAACTTCTTTATTCCGCTTTATGTCTGTAAGCTCTCTGGTATCGTCACTAATTCATCGGGAGAGAATCTTTTGCTAACGGCCGTTGATGCGGCTTCTGGTCTAACGATCAGGCCCGTAACTTTCAACGTCTCCGTGCCTGTACCATCACTCTACTCAAACAATAGCACATCGTCCCTGCTGAACGATTGTGGGACGGTTGTTATCTTTGGGAATGGTTTCGTAGCATCGACTGCGAAGGCAAACTACGCATCCATCAGCGCTTTTGAGACAGCAGGCGGAACACAACTGCGCGGGAGTGCCAGAGCAAATGTGCTTGTCAATGGCAATATAGCGCTCTCCGTTCAATTCTGTGGCTTGAAGGTCGGCGACACCTTCTTTGTACGAGCCGTAGATGTGGCGACGCAACAGAAGTCGGACATTGTGAGTTTCACAGCCGTCGAGGCTACTTCAACGCCGCAGCCCATGACTCCAATGCCTATGATGGGCTGATAAGCAACATGCTAATAAGCACTGGAAGGATAAAGATTATCCTTCCAGCGTATGGTGTCAATAATGGTCATTTTCGGCAGACAAAGATGGGTAGAAGCTGTTTCTGTTGTCAATGTTTTTGTGAAGTCCAGTAAGGTCCAGTGAGGTCCAGTAAGTAAGATCCGGTTTACTGACCTAATGCTTTGACGCGTTCTGGACGGCGCACAAAGTAATAGACGAGCGCCCCGACAATAGGCACGAGCAGTATGAATAGTGCCCATGCAACTTTATCATTCCCCTCAGACGACTCTTTCATAAGGCAATCAATCAACACCCAGATCCAAAAGATCGTAGCCAGGGCCGCGAGACCACGTCCCCCCATTACGAACAGGTGGAGTAATTTCCAGATTGGCACAACGGTCATATTTATCTCCTCTAAACTTATTTTTATATTTTGGTTTTCTATAGAAGAGAATACAGGAAAAGGCGAACTGGTTGCAATGCAGCCGGAGATACTATTTTAGCGAAGAGCAAGCTCATTACGCCCATGGTTTTAGCTATGCATGAAACAATGCAGACACCAGAAACGTGATCTCTGTGAACGGTAAGTAAGTTGGCAGAGAATCTCGCTAGACCTCGAAAAGAATAGGACAATCATTTTATGAATAATAACATAGTAGAAGAAAAAGAAGCAGAAGATCAAAAGGGGATTAAAGAACTGACGGATATCCTCGACCAGGATATCGAGACCATTGTTGCACTGCGTATGCATGCCGAGCGGAAAGTCAATCGTCATCAACGCGTCATCGAAAGAGTGACGAATGCTTTAGGAAGACCTTTCTCAGTTTATTTTATCCTGGTATTTATTGTCGCCTGGATTGTTGTGAGCGTGTCTCATCGTTATCTGGGCTTACCTTTCTACGATATGCCCCCCTTTCCCTGGCTGCAGGATATTGCGAGCATGTCCGCCTTATTGCTAGCTGTAATTATTCTTACAACGCAGAGCCGACAGGGAAAGCTGGCGGAGCAGCGGCGTCACCTCGATCTGCAAATCAACTTACTCACTGAACGGAAAGTGAGCAAGTTAATCGAAATGATGGATGCACTACGTCGGGACCTACCAAGCGTAAAAAACAACTTTGATCCTGAGGCTCATGCAATGAAAGAGCCCGTTGATCCCCATACAGCCCTTACTTCTCTCAATGAGACTTTAAAAGAGGCAACCAAAGAATATGAGCTCGATATATAATAAGGTAGCCGGCGTGGTAAAATGAACGTAGAAAATGTTTCTAATTGGTAAACATGTTTTTGATGGGGTAATATCTATGACGGTAACTCAACTGCCCTCTGGCACTGAAACGCTTCGGGTCGAAGTTAGCTTTCCATCCATAACACCGCAAGAGCTCTTTAATTACTGGACGCAGCCTGCATTACTTCAACGATGGTGGCCGCAAGAAGCCGAGATCCAGGCATATGTTGGAGGCGCTTATCACCTGAGCTGGCCGAAAAGGGATTGGCATCTACGAGGCTACTACACTTTCTTCGAACCCGGGGTCTACCTTGCCTTTACATGGAAATGGGATCAGAACATTGAAGATGCTAAAGAGAGAGTTGTCACTATTGCCCTGACGCCATGGGGAGGTGGTGGAACACAGCTTCACCTTACTCATGGCCCATATGATGCCACGCCTGAAGATCAGGCGGTACGCATCGAACAGCATTTTGCCGGCTGGCAACATTTTCTCTCTCTTTTACAACAAGTGCATGGTGCATACGAGTAATAAAGGAACAAAGGGGCTTCGTAGCACGAACTCATCCGGCAAGGTGAGCACAGCGGAGATCAGACCTTCTCTCTAACATTTTGTTTTAAAGTTTCATCAGGAGCAAAGAACGGTTTCTTGAAGGAAAAGGCAAAGGGCGTCTCCCCGTGAGTGCGCAAATATTCCAGCCGCTCTTTTGCCTCTTCGATGCCTGGTATATGGCCGGTAGGAACCCACCACAGGGCTGTATATGCACCTGAGAACTTCTCAAACCATTGCCGACGTTTCTTCATAACCTGGCGATGCTGGCTATTATAAACGAAGTTATAGAGTTCATCGAACGAAGCCCATACCGATAGATTGAAGAGAAGAGAATCGTCTCCATAGGGGTGGAGTGCCGTGGCATCTCCATTCTCGGTTTGCAGCCGCCAGACAAAGCCAGGGCTCCCATCGGCAAGAGCATTAATGGTATCCAACTGCGCCACGAATTCAGCCATCAGCGGATCAGTAAGTGGTGCCAGCATGTGAGCAATATTGACCTGTGCGAGATGATACATGATCAGTTTTCCTTTCGGTTTCTTCTTATATTACAACATTTTGCGCAACGTGCAAAATGTTGTAATATAAATGGAATAGCGAATCAGCACTCAAGGGAAACAAATCCTCGTCAAGAAGTGTATTGATGCGAGAAGAACTTTAGTGATGGAAATTGAGCGATAATAACGCCGGCGATAATCAAAAGCCCGCTTAAAAGAGTGCCCGGCGTGAGATGTTCGTCTAAAAATAGCACTCCCCCGATAACGCTAACAAAGGGGAGGAGATAGAGAAACATCCCTGCCTGTGTGCTTGATAGATGTGCCACCCCATAATTCCACAAAATACTGCCGACAACAGTGCTGCCAACTGCCAGCAAAAGAAATGAGCTCCAGGCCGCAAGATTAAATGTACTTACGCTCGTTAGCAGGTGCGCATCTCCAAGGGCAAACAGAGGTACTGTACCGAATATAGTTGTCAATGCCGTACATTGCAAGGTTCCATAGCGACGATTGAGGGGACGAATTGTCACCGTATAGATTGCGAACATGAGTGTTGCCAGAAGTGTCAGTCCCATACCGAGCAAGGCCATTGCATTTATGCTTGTGGTGAATAGAGCTCCACCAAGTAATGTGACGACGCCGGCTAGAGCGATTCCCAGGCCAACGAAAACGGGCCAATGCGGACGCTCATGGAACACAACGCTCGCAATAAGCACAATCCAGAGTGGATTTGTTGCCAGCAGCAGTCCCGCAGTTCCGGCAGAAATGTACTGAACGCCATAGGTCACCGAGACGTTATAGCCGATGATATACGCGATGCCGCAGAAGAGTGCTAGCAGCAGATCTGGTCGTGTCCATTTATCGCGCCGCCCACTCAAATACGCAGCCAGGAACAGGGCCGATGCAACCACGAAACGGAGCAATAAAAGATGCTGTGGCTGTATACGTGTAAGCAAATAGCGATTAGCAACGGGAACAAGCCCCCAGCAGAAAACTGTGAGCGTTAATGCTCCTATAGCAGACAGAGAGCCGATTCGTCCTTTGAGCATGATCTTCACCCGATTTATGGAGACCCCCAAATATAGGGGATTAACACACCAATTGTTCGTAGGCCAGCGGAAGACTATTCTACCACCATGGGAGAGAACAAATCAAGCAAACCACTTTCACAATATCCAATTCATGCTTGAGACGACGTATTTCTTCCTCTTGAGCGATTCGATGCCACTACGATGCGCTGCAGGTGAGCACCTTCCCTCCCTCCTACAGAACGACAATCAACCTCTTGACTTTTATCATAAGTGCGCTTATAATATAGTAAGTGCACTTATGATAAGTGCATTTATAAAAAAGAGGGAGACATACATTTATGTGGAAAATTTCCGCAACGGCACACACCACTGCATCCGCTGAGCGCGTCTGGGCAATCTATCGTGATGTTGCTCATTGGCCTCGCTGGGATCATGGACTCGCTCGTTGTCAACTTAACGGTCCTTTCGCAACGGGCACTGCTGGAAACTTGCAACCAGTGGGGGGACCAGAGTTTTCCTTTACGCTCATCCACGTCGAGGAAGGACAGAGTTTTGTTGATCGTACCCCCATGGGACCAGAAACGGCCATCATTGGCCACCACGAGTTGACCCCTGTAGCGGGGGGTACTCAGATTACCCATATCATCGAAATTGACAGTGCCGATGCTGACCACGCCGCTCAAGAGATAGGATTTACTCAAGAAGAAACTCCAGGAAACCGTCACCGCTTTGGCCCGGTATGCTGATGACACTCTCTCGCTTTGAGCGGGCTGATGACAGCCCTGGCTTTTTGCTTTGGCAACTTACCAACCTGTGGCAGCAGCGCATTCGCTCAGCGCTTGCTCCTCTGGGAATCACCCATGTGCAGTTTGTGTTGCTAGTAAGTGTTGCCTGGCTGGAGAGCACCGAGGTGGTGGTGAGTCAGGCAACCTTGTCTCGTCATGCCCGCACAGACATTATGATGACATCCCAGGTCGTGCGTACCCTTGAGGAGAAAGGGTTGGTTACCCGAACCTTTCATCCCACCGATACTCGTGCCAAGGTAGTAGTGTTGACAGCAGAAGGACGCAAGATCGCCCAGCAAGCATTAAGCGTGATTGAGACTGTAAATGAACAGTTTTTTGAGGAACTTGGTGAGCAAGCCTCAACCTTTGTGAGATTGATGCAGCTTTTGATTGAAGCGCAAGTGCAGACCTCTTCTCCTGAAGGGTGAAGAGATCTGCGTACTGAGCCTGCAGTTTAGTGATAGTTCATATTCTGAACCTCTTCGGGGTCGTCTGGTCTAACCGTAGACCATGGCCCCGAAGTACCGCCCTCGATCTCAGCGCGACTGATTGGTTCATACGGGTTGGGCAAGTCGGCTGGTGCCAGATTGCCGGTCAGGAGTGGCGGTTGTTGACGTTGGATATCTTCGCGTCGCAAAGGTTGTGTCTCCTGTTGCTCCATAGAGAGGCGTGTATCAACCTCATTCAGCAGGCGCATAATCTCTGGGCGTAACACGCGATTGCGTTCGGGTATGCGGCTCCATTGTGCCATAGCGGCCGGGAAGTAGCCGGCGCGATAGCAGTAGAGACCCAGCAGGGCACGAGCATCAAAGATAGACATACGCTGCCACAGCGCAATATCTTCTGCGGGCGTCTCAATGACATCCTCACTCGCCTCAATTGTTTCCACATGGTGACAGAGCGGGATACCTATTAGCTCGAAAGGATAGCCATAGTATAGGGCCAGGCGTCGTCTGCGCCGCGTAGGCTCAGATGGATAGGTGCCGACAAAATAGCACTTTGACCATGTACAGGCGGTCCAGATCAAGCCCATCAGGATCAGAGCGAGGAAGCGTGCCAGATAACGCTGCCACGTAATTGGATCTACGCTGACTAATACGCTCAACGATGCAAAGACAGCCCCCAAGCCCCATGCCGTATACACCAGGCGTTGTCGATCCCAGCCTAGCAGGTCGAAGTGATGATGTAAAGGAGTAGCCAGAAACGGCAGCGGAAACTCGGTATGCGGAATAAATTCGTTGCTATTAATGAAACGCAGCATTTGGAGTCGGCGACGGAAAAAGGGCGTCATCACCCGAGCCGAAACGACCACCGAGAGCCCTTCCATTACAAAGACACCGCCAATCGTAGTAAGCAAAAGGAACTCGTTACGCGAAAAGATAGAGATCATAGCCAGTAGTCCACCCAGAGCCAGCGCACCACAATCGCCCATATAAATCTTCGCTTTGCGCCTGGTTCCTGCGCTGCGTCGTGCCGCCCAGGATGAAGGCCAGTTCCAGGGGAGAAAACCCAGCACACCACCGGCGCAGATGAGAGCCAACACTTCCAATACAATTGCTTGCGGATGCTCTGGATCGAGAATACCTGTTACCGCGATAGCCAGCGCCAGTGCAGCGCTAAAGACCAGTCCCCCGGCCAGCCCATCAAAGCCATCGCTAAAATCCACCGCGATAGCAGTCGTTGTACCTGTACAACCGATCAGAAGGACCAGGAAGACGAACCAGCCGAAATAAGCGGCCTGCGGAAACTCCACCATACAGACAGGATGCAGGGTAGCATGTGCGCAGAGCAGCTTACCAAGCAGCGGCAAATCCTTCCAGAAGCTATAGGACTCTCTTCCAGCCGGTAGCAGAAAGAAATAGCAGATAGCAGCGGCCACCGAAACGAGGAAAACGCCAGTAAACTTCGCCCGTTCTCTGAGCCCTTGATTGCTATAGACCTTCTTCCAGTCGTCCACAAAACCAACAAGGGCATAACCCAAAGTCGCACCCAGGCCAATTAACAAAAGTGTCCATTGGTCGGGCGTAAAATGCAAGAAATAGCCAGCGAGAATACCCGCGCCCATGATAGCGAGAGTAAACGCCGGGCCCCCCACCAGGGGTAGTTCTACTGTTTTAATCTCCCGCCCTGTCGGTAAATCGGTGCGATGGGTGCCTGGTTTGTGCTCGCCACTGCGAAAAGTAGAGAAGAGTGTTTTTGCAACTCCGCATAAGAAAAGGCTCACCACCACACATACAATGAAACTCATAAACAGCCAGATCAATTGTATTGAAGTCATAGTAAATTAATTCCAAATTAGAGAATAGTCAGCAAGCTCCAGGTACAAGGACGGATAAAGGCTAGCAGTGTAACTTTATACCAGATTATATAGTACCACCTTACTAATAATAAAGTGATTGTAGTTGCATTCATAATAAAAACGTTCGCACATACGCGAATTGGGGCTCGTAATTAAAGCCGTGGAACTAATGTCCGCCGTTGTAAGCATTGCGGTAGGGGTTCCCATGCTCATCGCATCAAAGTGATAGTTTAACAGTTTCCAGACGCCATTTTCTTTGCCTACGATATAGCTACCCTGGAAAGCGCTGAGTTTGTTGCCGCTGGCGGTTTTGTCTGTTGCATAGATCGTCATCGCAACCAATTGAGAGCCGTCAGCCTGTGCCGTAATAGTGTGGAAGACGATATCCACATGTTGTGTATTTGCATAGCCAGCGGCGAATTGATTGTATGGGTGTGCTAGCTGGTAGTTAGTGCCCCAGAGCTGGTAGGCGTCCTGGTAGTCAGCTTTATTCACATCATCATAATAGTGCTGGATGGTAACTTGTGCTAGCAGTGCGGGCGATGGAGATGGCGTAGGTGTAGGTTGTGGTGTGGGGGTAGCTGGTGACGTAGAGATCGATGAAGCGGGAGTTGGAGTGGGTGCAGAGGATGAAGCAAGGGTTGATGAAGCGGGGGTTGGAGTGGGTGCAGGGGATGCAGTGGGGGTCGATGAAGTGAGCGTTGGAGTGGGTGCAGTAGCGTGCAGAGTAGGAACGGAGAGTATAGGGGTTGGAATCTGTGATGGGGATGTTGGGCCTTTGAGGGTTTGCATACCAAAAAGAACAGCTCCCGTAAGAAAAAAGACGATAAGTCCGATAATTGCGATTCCCTTCAATTGTCCCTGTTTTGTGTTGCCACGCGTGGTTGCCGGTGGTATATAAGAGCGTTGTGGTACCTCTGCAATTGGTGATGCGAAGTGTTGGGAGAGTCCAGTACCGGATGTTGTATCGGCTGGCCGGAAAGGACTCTCCATTGTAACGGGCTCGAAGGGCTTTTGTAGGTTTGTTTGTATTGTCTGCCTGAGCCTGGGTGTCAGATTGGGCGGGTTGGGTGAATATGAATCTGGGGAAGGCTGGCCTTGGAGCGCCTCGATTGCTACAGGGGTGCCTGGTAAAGATGTTGTCGCGATATTAATGATGTTGGGGATTGGCGTGATCGGTGATGATACAACGAGAGGTAGCATACCTGATGCCTGCCGTAGTGCTAGCGCTAATTCGCTGACACTCGAGTAGCGCTGATCAGGATCTTTGGCGAGGGCTTTTTGCACGACCGCATCAACTTGTGGTGTTATATTTGGATTGAGCGAACTCAATGAAGGGGGTATCTCTTGTACATGTTGTGCGGCAATCATAAAAGTGGATGTGCCCTGAAAAGGTGTGCGTCCGCTCAACATCTCGAAGAGCACAACCCCCAGTTCATAAATATCAGTGCGATGGTCGGGTTGCCTACCACGCACCATTTCGGGTGCCATATAATTAACGGAACCAAGAAACTGGCCGGTGCTGGTCAGCGTGGACTCTATGTTTTCGTCTGTATTGTGCATAATACGTGCGATACCAAAGTCCACTAATACCAGCCGACCGTCGGCATGAAAAAGCATATTGCCAGGCTTCACATCGCGATGGACGATATTATGTGTATGTGCGTATTGTAATGCAGCAGCAGCCTGTTCAGTATAGATAAGAGCTTCTTGAGTAGAGAGGGGAGCACGTTTTGCCAGCAAGTCGCGCAGACTGCCACCTTCCAGATAAGGTGTCACAAGATAGGCAAGCCCGTTTTGTTCTCCATATTCATAAATAGGAAGAATATTGATGTGGTCAAGCTGAGCAATAACATTGGCCTCGCGCCGGAAGCGCACAAGAAATTCTTGCTCTCCTTCCGTTTGTACGCTACCCCTTGCGAGCAGAACTTTTACTGCAACATCCCGTGAAGGACGTATTTGCCGCGCCAGAAAGACAATACCCATGCCGCCAAAGCCTATTAGCTGCTTCAGTTCACAGGTACCTAGCCGTGTTCCGATGAGGCGATGAGTATTACTTTCCATAAAATTGCCTGCTTCTATTCGTTTTTGTGCCTGTTATTTTTCTATCCTAATGCAAAACACTTGATATAGTAAGCATTATTTCGTTATTACATTCCACACCTATCCTGATGTGGAGCGGCGTCAGATTTTCATTATTTCTTCGATCCATTATAGGATACTACAACTAAATGATAGACGTGCGCAGGCTCCATTTTTATCGCCTTGTCTTCCCGTCTGTTAAGTTTATATGGTGAAGCCGTTTTTAATTCTTTACTCCGCATTTTGTTGAAATTTACAAGATATGGCGTATTGTCTGTAAAATTCGATAGAATACGGAGTAAAGAACCGGTGCCACTATTGTATAGGTTGTGGTAGAAAGAACAAGAGCGTCATTATCCAAATAGAACGGGAAAGATAACGCCCTTGCCAAAGAAACAAAAAAGCTAAGCTAATGATGGCTATTTATTTAAAGAAATCGGCGTTAACCTTAATATAGTGTTTCCACTCCTCGGGAACGGCCGATTCTTCAAAGATTGCCGTAACGGGGCAGGCTGGTTCACATGCGCCGCAATCGATGCACTCATCAGGGTTGATATAAAGTTGCTCCGAAGCATCGAATTCTGCTTCACCTGGTCCTGGATGGATACAGTCAACCGGGCAAACATCTACGCAGGAAGCATCTTTTGTACCAATACACGGGTTCGTAATTACATAGGTCATGCTGGTATGTCCTTTTCTTTAGTACTATACAAGGGAAGCAAGTATAGAAATAGTATACCTCATAAAGAAGGGCTTAAACAGCCTTCATTTTTCCGTTAGATTGCCAAGCAATTTAAATAGTTGCTTGCAAGGACTTATTTCTCTACTAATATAATAAGGTAAATGGATAATAATATGTAAGAGGGAAGCATATTTTTTAATTTTCTCCTGCAATTTTCTTAGTCCTCTGGCGAAAAAGTGTACTCTAAATTACGATAGAGCATCGTTTTTCTGAATAAAGCAGAAAAGAAGGTGAGGAGGGCAAAGTAGAGCTCTATTGGAATGATCAGTGGGCACAGACACTCCATTTTGTTGTCAATGCTTGAGCATGTTTTTCCATGTTTTTGCACAGCAAAAACATGGAAAAACGCATATTCTATAGGAAAAGGATTAGAAACCTGAGACTCCCCATGAAGTCGCTGTATAGCTGCCCTTCCCGAATTCCCAGCCAGCCATCACACTGTTCAGGTACTGACTGCTGGAGTACCAGCCTTTAGAGATACCATAGTTGAAGAAGGGGCTAAGGCTACCCGACCACCAGCCAGTTTTCGCTCGATCCAGGTAAGACATTGTGTACCCTCCCCCTTTCCAATTGTAGAGATAGACGTCCCAGTAACGTCCGCCAAGCTTAACATTGGTTTGGTAGGGGACTGCATGTCCTGATGCGTTATACTTATTGGCTAGAGGTTGATTGTTTACATAGCCGACCCAGATCATAATCTCGTTCCGCGAATTGCGGTTGGTTGGAGCGTAGGTTGGATCGATGAAGATATCATAGGTAGCGTCATAGCCAGATCCAGAGGCCGGCGAAGCTTTCTGATAAAACCAGCTTTTGTTACTGGAACTTATGGCACTGAGCTTTTTAGGGAGAGTGTGCACTGGAGACCAGGTACCCCAGTCTTCACCTGTAACCATAGCAACGAAACCGCTGCCTTTAGGGGCTTTCACACCCCAGGAGTTATCGTTGGTGTACCAGGGGGAGATACTGGTTCCATTGGTAGCGAAATACTTAAAGTAGTAGGTGCGGCTTGATGCAGCTGAAACTGGTCCTGTTGTTGACAGAAGCATCACCAGTGTCGCAATAAGTGGCACTATCAAGCGCAAGGGGAGACGAAAAAGGCGATGAGAAAAAGGTTGTGACATCATGTCCTCTCCTTTGTGGACTGAATCGTTTAAGCAGCTGTAATGGTAACTTCCTATCACCTGTAGCTGCATACGAGATCTGTGTTGTCATCAATGACTTACAAATGTGTATACGATTGTACGGTATACGATTGTACGGTTATACGATTGTACGGTTGTATGTTATACGCATGACCTTTCTCCTACTATCGATCAGCTTCCAATGTATATATATCTAAGTAGCATACCTAATAAAAGCGCAATAGTCAAGAAATAGAACAATCGAAACCACTCTGATTGCGCCATTTTTAGCAGCGAAAAGCCACACTTTTCGCCCGATAAATGATGTATTCTTTTGTATCGATCTATAATTCCTCGTTATCTCTCTTTAATTAATGTGTGGGTGTAGGTGTAGCTTTAGGTTTTTTAGGTTTAGGCGTAGGCGTGGCCTTAGGGTCAGGTGTAGGCGTCGTTTTGACTGTGGGTGTAGGAGTAGCTGCGGGCGCTGGTGTGGGAGTCGGAGTTGGTGCAATGAGTGCAGGATGATAGTAAAGAGGTCTCAGGTCGCCGCTATGTCCATCGCAATCGCCTCCCACCCCACCTCCTAGCGTATATGTGCCATCCTGACATTCTTCTACATACCCCTGTCCATTCCAGAAGCCATTGACGCATGAAAAATACGTACAGAATGCGGCTGGTGGCGCAGTGATAAAACTACCTGCATTGAAATCATAGCCCCAGGGATTGCTGGTAGCGCCCTTATCGAGGGCCAGCACTGGGGGTGTTACCTGTGATGTTATAGGCATAGGAGTAGGTGTATTATTTGCAAGAGCGGCAGTCGTATCTGCTGCTGTATTTGTAGTAGTTGCAGCGGTTGTGGCTATAGTGGTTGCAAGAACGGCGGATGTAGGAACTGTATTGTTTTGATTTGGATCGGTCGCTGTTTGAGCTGTTTGATCACTGGGTGTGTTAGCGAATTGGCTCGAAAACAGCGCAAAGGGTACAAGGAGAAGCAAGATGATCATAAGGACACCAATACTAATAATGCCAATCTGTATGCCTCGGCTCTGCTGCTTGAACAGCGTCACCAGTCCAATATTTGATGGTTTCTGACCAATGAGGCGACCCGCCACACGCGGAGGATTATAGTAATAAGGACGATTATTCGGGTCGTTCTGCATCTTTCATTTCCTTCATATAATAAATAGTAGGTACATCTGCAATTAGAAACGAGTAAGTAAATTTTACTTAACACGTGAGTATGAATGAGAGATGAATTGTATATATAGGCAGCAAAAAGGTACTAGTATTTAGTTAGCTGTCCTTGCTGGCGAGGCTCAAAAAGAATAGGCCACACATTAAAAATAATTTCTTTCTTATTTGCCAATAAACGAAAAGTGGAGGGCAATTTGTTCTTACTCTTCCTTACATGATGTGCTTTGTGAACTCTGTCAAATACTGCTCTAGGTGATAGAGACTGTGGCTAGAGCTAGCATTGGACAGTAAAATTGACAGTTTGCCTCTTTAGTAGTGCAAACTCGTTTAGGAGAACTAACTTGAAAAGATGTCTTCAACCAAAAATCATTGTCGCTGTTTTGACAATGATGCTGCTCGTTGGTACTACCTCAGTCGCAAGAGCTAGTTCTTTTGCGAATTCACATGGTGCATCTGCGCCCTCACTTGGAACCTCGGTGACCTTTGCTGTGCTAGGAGCCACGACGGTCATAAATACTGGTTCGACCAATTTGAAAGGTGATCTTGGGGTAAGTCCAGGCACTTCTTGTACTGGATTTGCCAGTCCTTGCGCTGGCGGCTCTGGAACCGTGAGTGGGACGATACACGTTGCGGACTCTGTCGCAGCGCAAGCCCAAACTGACGCGGCCAGCGCATATGCCTCTGCGATTGCACAAACTTGTACGACCACATATCCACCGGCCACTGATATCGGCGGCTCGACTCTTACCTCGGGAGTATACTGTTTCCCATCCTCAGCTGCAGTGACCGGGACACTCACCCTTGATGCCCAGGGTAACCCTGATGCTGCTTTTATCTTCGATATAGGCAGCACCCTTACCACCGCGAGTGCGTCTAGCGTGGTGCTGATAAATGGTACTCAGTCGAAAAATGTCTTCTTTCAAGTCGGCGATTCCGCAACTCTGGGAGCGGCTACGACGTTCACTGGAAGCATTGTGGCACTGAATTCTATCACTGCAGGGACAGGTGTAACATCGAGCTCTGGCCTGTATGCCCTCAATGGCGCGGTGACCTTAGACTCCGATAGCATTCAAAGGGATAATTCGTACCTGAAGCTGTGTTTCTCCAGTCAGTCGGTTTCCTCGGCAGATCAAGTGGAGACAACCCTTTCCAATGGTTTAAACGATATGAGCAACTTCGGTACCAGTTATATTGGTGCTAGCTATGACCAGAGTGGATTTACCGTAGAGCCTTGCAGTGGAGATACAAGCCTCACGTATAGCTTTTCAGTAGCAACAACCAGACTACTTACACCAGAGGGATACAACTGTGAAACAGCAACTCAGTCTAGCGTGAATAGTTTTTATATCAATACGAACGGTTTCTGGATGTCCTACTATGGAGTAGCGACGAGAACAATCTTTACGGAAACGCTCACTCTACAGGCGACAGATAGTGTTACCGGCTTAGTCGGACCAGCACAACAGATTGGCTATAGAATTTACTACTACGGTTAACTCTAAACGCGCTCTGGCAGGCTTGATTTCCCAGAGAAGATGTGTACACTAATTTATCATCTTGTGCATATTTTCGACCTTTTCATGAATGCGGGCTTCAATCTCGCTATCGGTTTGATAACCACACTTCGAGCATCTATACGATGTGGTGGTAAAGGTAGTAATCAACAGCCAGATAACACTCAGAATCACGGCGGCCGCACATAAAGTATAAAATGCATTCATATCGATGTTTTGTCCCTCTGTGCATACTTGAACACGTTACACGCTAGCTATAATTGAGAAGCGACTGTTACTATTTTTTTCTGGTGCACTCTTGCCGGAAATGTACTGACACTACCTACTATCGGTACATAAGACCGCCTTCTTTAAGCCTCTCTATAGAGGACCAATAGAGGATCATGCAGCATATATTTTTTGCACTTTTTACAGTCGATTGTAAAAAGTGCAAAAATATATGCTGCATGATTAAATATGCGAACTCATCTAGAGCAAACTAAGCAAATGCCTTGCGTAAGGCCGAGACTGATTCTAAGATAGCTATTTTGCTCTGATCTACGACACCGGTCATGCCGAAGAAGCCGTGGACCATGCCATCGTAGCGCGTAAGCGTGACCGGGACGCCAGCTTCCTGTAGCCGTTGTGCATACATCTCGCCTTCGTCGCGTAGCGGGTCATATTCGGCTGTGATGATGAGTGCAGGAGGCATATTGCGGAGATCGCGAGCATAGAGTGGAAAGGCATGCGGGTCTTTCTGGTCCAGGTTAGGAGGCTGGTAATGACGATCAAACCACTCAACAGCCTCTCTGGTCAGAAGGTAGCCATGCGCATTTTCTTGCAGTGATGCTGTGCCAGGCTGGTGATTGTCGGTTGTGGGATAAATAAGGAGCTGGAAGAGCAGTTTAGGACCCCCTCTCTCTTTTGAGATGAGCGCAACCACGGTAGCGAGATTGCCGCCCGCGCTATCGCCGCCCACTGCAATACGCGCTGGATCGCCATGAAATTCTGTTGCATGCTCTGCAACCCATTTTGTTGCGGCATAACAATCCTCAGGTCCAGCGGGATATGGATACTCTGGCGCAAGGTGATACCCTACTGACACAGTGATACATGGTGTTGCGCTTGTGATCATGCGGCAAATGGAATCAGAGGCTTCAATAGAGCCAACGACGAAACCTCCACCATGGAAAAAGAGGAGTACCGGGAAAGGGCCCTCACCGGTGGGGGTATAAATACGAACCGGAATTTCTCCTAGCGGCCCTGGTAGAGTATGATCTACAATACTATGAAGTGGAGGTGGATTTGGATTTACAATACTCATCTGATCTCTGTTCTGGCGCATTTCCTCCACGGTGAGACTGCTTATTGGTGGTGCGCTTGGGTTTGCAAGTTGGTTGAGCAATACTTGAAGTTGTGGATCGACTGGCATGATTCCCCTTGCCTTTCTGGAACATCGATATATAAACATATCCTATCACTTTTTTAGCTTTCCTGCCTCTTCTTGCGCCACCTTGCATCTGTTTACCTAAATCTAGAACATCTCTATGTGATGATATCCCATTGCTTTTCTGGCTTTCTACTCTATTTGCATATTTTAAATGCCATGTACTTGCAAATAGAATCATGATTTTGCAGCAGGCGTAAATGGGTACGAAAGTATCTGTTGTTGATTAGAATAGCGTCATATTAGCAATGTATTTGCGCTCGCTGACATTGTGCATTTATAGCCATCGTTTA
The DNA here is from genome assembly GCA_963850365.1 of uncultured Chloroflexia bacterium. Classification (GTDB taxonomy): domain Bacteria; phylum Chloroflexota; class Ktedonobacteria; order Ktedonobacterales; family Ktedonobacteraceae; genus Dictyobacter. The sequence goes on along the minus strand of CAWKKX010000059.1, from coordinate 35,748 downwards.
AGCATTTTGGGGTCTTGAAAAATGAGTCATTTGTACTGGGTATTGCACCATGTGTATCATTTATACTTTTCAAGAGATATATATAATGATAGATAGAAATAAGGACAAAGAGCGTTGCATATGAATAGTTACGATCCCTACTGCGCTTCTTGCGGTGCAAAAAATGAATTGACGGATGAGATCTGTTTCGCCTGTAAGCAGCCGCTATATAGCGAATTAAACGAGCCAACAGAGCGCCAGTTCTTACACAATCGTTATCGACTATTGCGTAAAGTTGGCGAAGGAGGCTTTAGCGCCGTCTATGAGGCTCTCGACTTACACAGCGCATGTCATGTGGCTATCAAGGCCGTGACACTGCGCAACCTCAGCGTACAGGAAAAAATCGATGCAACAGATACATATAATCGTGAAGTGAGCATCCTCTCGACGCTAAGTCATCGCACCTTGCCGCGCATCCATGAATATTTTGCAGATCCTGAGTGCTGGTACGTTGTGATGGATTTCATCGATGGTATAACCTTGGAGCGCTATTTGGAGCAGCGTGGATCACAGTTGCTTCCGGTCGAGGATGTGTTTGATATGGGTATCTTGCTGTGCGATGTATTGGACTATCTGCATCAGCAGCAGCCAGCCATTATTTTTCGTGATCTCAAGCCAGCTAATATTATGCTTGCTAGCGACGGCCATCTCTATCTCATCGACTTTGGGATTGCACGCCGTTTCAAACCTGGACAAGCGAAAGATACGATTCCTTTCGGGTCCTCCGGCTATGCTGCCCCGGAACAGTATGGACGCACCCAGACGACGCCGCAGGCCGATATATTTAGCCTGGGTGCGCTCCTGCACCATCTGCTCTCAGGGAGTGATCCAGCGCTGACCCCCTTTACGTTTGTTCCTTTGCCACACAATAGACATGGTATGGCTGAGCTGAATCAATTGCTCGCCCATATGTTAGAGATGGACGCAAGTAAACGACCCGCAAACACGGCAATTATTAAACAAGAATTATTGGGCATTGCTACTATGCAGCGTGGCCCTGGTTTGATGAGCATAGCGAGCAGTATGTATGATCCTCAGCAGCAGCCAGCGTTTACCTGGCAAATTGATAAGTCATCTGTTTGGAGTGCAAGTGATTCTCACATGATAGCTGGTGGAGTGCAAGCGATGCAGATGCAATTTGTGCCCCAGATGATGCAGATGCAGATTGCGCCACCGATGCAGCAGTATATACCGCCATTCGCTGCCCAGCCTTCGTTCTCTAATGGCTATGCGATGGCGAGTCTCATTTTCGGCAGTATCGGGATTGTTTTACCGATGTATTCTATGTTCGTGGATATATTTTCGTTGATAAGTTCCTTGCCAGAGGCTGGCAGGAGTCTATTTTTTAATGCAATGGTTTTGCTGCCAGCGCTGATTGGGGTCATCCTGGGCCGTGTTGGGATGCGGCATGCTAAGAAGTTGCATCCTACTCTCATGCCAGGTTTTAAAAATGCTCGCAATGGTTTTCTTTTAGGTATATTTGCGATAGGTTTCTATCTCTGCGTATGGATCTCTATTTATAAACTTATGTTCTTTCTCATGGCGAGACACTAGTTTCGTCCTGCTTTTACTTAGCATTTATAGCAATAATATAATATAATATAATCTCTAGAAGCTCTTCGAAAAGCCTTGCTGGCTATCCAGCATAATTGCACTTCATTCGTTTCTAAATTGAGGTGCATTGTTTTGTATAGCTATGTGATAGTTGCTTGAATTATCGCATGTTCTTTGACATGAACAAACAAAACCTGATGCATTAGATTGGGTGTGTTATATCATCTAAGGAGCAAAGGGGCAAATGCTATGTCAAATATAGATCTCTCATCGAATCGCATGAATGTGCGTAGTATGTTGCTTGGAATTGTGCCCAGCCTTATTATTGATGGCGCGTGTCCATTTATTGTGTACACACTGCTACGTCCACACACAACCGAGTTTCTTGCACTCAGCGCCTCTGCGCTACCCCCGCTGATCAGCAACGTCATCAGTTTTGCCCGTACACGCAAACTGGATGCCTTTGGTGCGATGATTTTGCTTGGTATTATCGTGAGCATCGCCGCGATCTTCCTGGGTGGTAGCCCAAAGATCCTGCTGATCAGAGAATCTATTTTTACGGTTGCGCTCGGTATCGCTTGCCTCTTCTCGTTATTGCTCCCGCGCCCACTTATGTTTTACATTAGCAGGCATTTCGCCACGGATGGTAGCAGAGAGAAACTAGCCGGTTATGACGCGTTATGGCAATATAAAAGTTTTCGTACGATAATGTATATCATCACCATTGTCTGGGGTGTTGCCTGGGTTAGCGAATTTATCCTGCGCGTTATTTTGGTCTACACGCTGACGATCCCGCAATTTTTAATTGTCTCACCCATCATATTCAACCTTATCACCGTCCTCTTGATTATATGGACGATGACCTATAGCGTCAGGGCAGGCCGCCGTGCTAGAGAGAAGGCTGCCGCCGCCGCCGCGCAGAAGCAAGCGTAGGCTTGATATTAATCGGGTTAAGACATACTTATACCCGTTTTGTGCAAAGGACAAAACGGGTATAAGTATGTCTTAAATGACGGGCGTGCCAAGTTATTGCGAGAACTCATGTGCGGTTATCCATAGTTGTTGTGTATCGATGTGCAAGCGGCCATCGGGCAAGGCATGGAGCGGGGCGGCATTCGAGAGGCCACCGCAGAAGGTGCCTTGCTCATCCCATTGTCGCCAGGCCATAAAGCACAGCGTGCCAGCAGGGTCACGAACCACTTTGCCCGCGTAGTAGGTGCCGATGACGTCGGCTAAAAGCGGCTCGTCAGTCAGTGAACGGTAAGGCCCTGTGAGTTTATCTGCAACGAGATAATGTGTACCATACCAGCTCGTGGCTCCTGGGTAAGACAAACTCGCGGCTGCGTGTCTGCTGGCGCAAAAAAACAGGTAATACCGGTCATTCAGTTTGATTACTTGCGGAACCTCTATCTCGGTGAAGTTACCGGGCGTGTTCACAGGCGGTAGCACCTCCCATGAGAGCAGATCCGTTGAGCGTGCCAGACCTATCACCCCACGTCCATCGGACGGGCCCGTATGGACACGCGCTGCCAGGAACATATAGTACGCATGTTCATCTGAGGAGTAGACGATATAAGGATCGCGCCACGCCTGCCCTTCCCACGACTCTGTGCCCAGTGGCTCGTACCAGCGGGTATCGACCTCAAGCAAAGGGTTATGGGCGTACCGCTTCCAATGCACGAGATCATGCGAAATGGCGAGGCCAATGCGCTGAACTAAACCTTTCTCAGCATGGTTTAATCCCGTATAGAACATGTAAGCGAGACCATCTCGTACCGTCACGCAGCCGGTCCATGTTGCTTTATCGTCCCAACTGCCAGGCAGGCCCGCCTCCAGCACCGTGCCATACTCTATCCAGTGCTGCAGATCGTGTGAGCGAGCAAGCCCAATCGTTGCTATGCCATGACGCAGGTTTGGATCGTGTAGTGAACGCGGCGCTTGTAGATAGTATAAGTGATAAGGTGTGGCTACACCTCCCCATTCATCTGGTGAAACGAGCCAGAAATCCCACAGATAGTGCTGTTCGGGTATAAAGACCATGCTGAATTGACCTTTCTCTCTTCTTATCCCTTGAGGCCCGTTGAGGCAACACTCTGCACAAAGTATTTTTGCCCAACCAGGAACATAATAACTGGCACAATGCTTGCCAGTACAACTCCGGCCATCAATGTTGCAACATTCGGGACCAGATTGGCCCCTCTATTAAGAGTGACCGCCAACCCTTGTTGGAGCGTATAGATATCTGGCGATGAACTGAAGACAAGAGGCTTGAGCAGATCTCCCCATTCTGCCAGGAAAGTCAGGATGAAGACCGTCGCCACCGCCGGACCTGAGAGTGGCACCATCACCGACCAGAATGTACGATAGTAGCCAGCGCCATCCATCTTCGCCGCCTCATCCAGTTCTCTAGGTATGGTGATGAAGAACTGACGGAACACAAAGATAGCAAACGGGTTCGCCAGGCTGGGAATGATAAGCGCTTTAAACGTATTCAACCAATCTCCCCAGCCCGCTAGCATAAGATAGAGAGGCACAAAGAGCACCTCGAAGGGGATAATCAGTGTAGCTAGAATGAGCAGGAAGAGGAAGTTACGACCAAAGAACTGCAAGCGCGCGAATGCATAGCCGGCCAGAGCTGCCAGCACAATCTGACCCAGCGTCACACCTAGCGCCATAATCAACGAGTTCAGGGTTTCACGCCAAAAGTTCAGGGCTGCAATAACATCTGGATAATTGCCCCACTGCGGTATGCTGGGCAGGAAAGTCGTTGGATCGGTAAGCGCCTGCGTATTCGTTTTGAGCGAAGTTGCGAGCATCCAGGCAAAGGGAAACAAGAATATAACCGCGAATATGCTCAGGATAACGTAGCGCAGGATCGAGCTCAGCTGCCGCTGACTGTTCATGGGTTAATCTCCTTCTAGACTTACTAGTAGTACGACGCCTGACGGTTGGATATAAGCAGTTGTATAGCTGTGATCATCAGCACGCCAAGCAGGAAGACCGTAGCCGCCGCTGAAGCGATACCCGTGCGAGTTGCAAAGTTATTATAGATGTAGTAGATCAGCGTCGTCGTCGCCCCGGTTGGCCCTCCGTTGGTCATGACATAGAACGGGACGAAAGCGCGGAAGCTGCCGATGGTATTGGTGATGACCAGTAACGTCGTCGTTGGCGTGAGTAGCGGCCATGAGATATAGCGAAAGCGTTGCCAGGCAGTACCAGCGCCATCGATCTGCGCCGCCTCGTAGTAATCGGGGCTAATTGACTGCAGGCCGGCAAGGTAGAGGACCATCGAAAAGCCTGCCGACTTCCACGTATTCATGATAACAACAATAATCATGGCCCAGAGCCCGTTTGTATGTTGCCAATCCGGGAAGGCGATGCCACTGTTAGCGAGCAACTGGGGGATGATACCGAGATTGGCTCCGGTCGAGAACATACGCTCGAAGACGGCCCCCGCAGCGACAAAAGAGATGACCAGTGGGATAAAAAACACCGTACGGAAGAATGTGCGCCCCTTAAATTCGCTGTGCAGCAGGAAGGCCAGGTAGAGCCCCAATCCTACCTGCGTTGGAACTGCCAGGATCACAAAAAGCAGAGTCGTGCCGACCGCTTGTAAGAAGCTCGAATCCAGAAAGAGAATCGTATGATAGTTTTGTAGGCCAATAAATTGTGGAGTGCCGAGTAGGTTCCAGCGTTGAAAGCTGAGGAAAACGACAAATCCAATAGGATAGATGAGAAAGATAATAAGCAGCACAAGGGCTGGAACTGTAAAAGAGAATGCTTGTACCTGGCCGAGCGTGCTCTTCCATTTACGTTGTTGCGGGCTCACTGCCACGCCTTTGAGGACCAGGCGACCATGTTGTATCTCCATCGAAACCTCCTGATGATGCCTTCGTTTCTGAATATAGAGTAGACAGAGAGCATGACTGTGGGTGATCCCAGATTGTGTTATCTTCCTGAGACACCCAGCAGTCTGCAAACTGGTGATGTGCTTGCTATTGTTTGAGCGCGTTAACCGCATTGGTCGCATCTGTCAGGCTCTTCTGTATGCTGGCCCCTTGCAGAATGATCGGGTCCCACGCCTTGAGCCCGAAGGCCGTCTGAGCGTCGGTCGATTGTGGCAGGCTGGAGCGAGCAACCCCATAGGGGACGCCATTGATCCAACCTTTCAGGAAGGGATACTGATTGATATGGGCCTGGTACTCCGCGCTGTCGGTTGCAGTTTTGGTAACCGGGAGATTTCCTGATTGGATATTAAACTTCACCTGGAAGCTGTCCGAGAGCATGTATTGCGCATAGTCGAACGAGTAGGCAACCTTCTGCTGGCTATTGTTAAAGATGAACAACTGATCGCCCCCAGTATTAGTAGCGGGCTGTTTGTTGATGGGATAAGGAACAACGGTAAATTTGAATTTTGTGAATTTGGCCAGATCAGGAAAATTCCAGGGGCCATTCGCCATAATCGCGGCCTTCCCGCTATACCAATCGCTTGGATCATAGCCCATACCAGGAGCAGAGAATGCAGTATAGCCGCTCTTAACCAGGTTTTGTAGGAACGTCAGCGTCTCAACGCCGGCCGCATTATTAAATGTTGGGTCGCCATTGGGAGAGAGAAACGTTCCGCCATTGGTGCCCAGCCAGGCATGGAAAAGCCAGGCATCCCAGCCGTGACCGCCATTATTCATCAAGAAACCCTTCATACCTTTGAGCTGAGACAGTTTTTTACAGGCATCCGTAAACTGATCCCATGTCCAGGTCTTCGTCGGATCTTGTGATGGCACCGGGACGCCCGCTTGCTGGAATGCATCGAGATTAATCTGCATAGCCGTATTATTCGTCATCCACGGCAGGCTTTGTACCTTGCCCTGGAACGAGGAGAGCGTGAGCAGAGAAGGAAAGATAGCTTGTTTGATGGACGTATGTGAATTGAGCCAGCCATCTACATCAGGCAACAAGTTGGCCTGCACATAGGTGCCAGTCTCACCACTTTCCAGCCAGGCCATATCTGGTGCTGTATCGCCTCCCGCTTTGATCTTGGTACGAATCACCGCAGGATCTTCTACGCCGAGTTGATAGGGGACAAATTTTAAATTAGGGTACTGCTTCTCGAAAGCTGGAAGGAGCTGTTGTTTCCAGTATGTTTCGGTTGCCGCAGGAATCGTGTGGTAGAGATTGACAGTCGCTTTGGCATTGGGATCAGAGGTTGCCGCAGGTGCAGTCCCGCCACAAGCTTCAAGAAGTGCCATCGCGCCTGATGCGCTTAATCCGAGAGCCATTGCTCGCTTCACAAATTCTCGACGCTGAATAGTCATCATAAAAAACCTTCCTTTGGTTTATAGATCTGGTTTATAGATCGGGTGGCGCTACAGAACGCCTCCTACATATGCTGCGCTGATAAAAGAAATAGGGTCTTCAAGATGCCAGGAGAACATGTCTTCCTTATGTACGGTTTTAATAATTGGCGCATCTCTCGCTCTTTCCTCTTCTACAAGCGCCTGCACCTGAAAACATACAAAAGTGTCATACGGACAAGGTACGGACCGGTAAACATCATGAAATGCCATACTGGCGATTGCTAAAGCGTAAGTTACTGACACGATGGAAAGAAAGGGCTAAGAGAACCAGGGACTTTGGTAACTTTTAAAGAAGGCTAAAGAGAAGGGTAAATATCGGAAGCTATGCCACGAATCTTCCGAAGCAGGTATTAGTTATGCACTACTATCCTCTAGGAGTAGATGCATATGGATGATTTGCTGTGTAACTTTTACGTACATACTGTCATCGTGTTCACCTCCTCGAATGATCAATTGAATGGCTAGATTGACTGCCGCTCAATGTAAGGGCATGCAATCGTCTGTTGGACTGGCGCAAGAGCCTCGCCAGTATGTTGTAGCAAATAGGTAAGAGCCCATTTGCCCATATCGTAATGAGGTAATTGCATCGTAGAAAGGGCGGGAAAGAGTTGCGCGGCAATCAATTCATGGTTATCGAATCCCATTACAGCAACATCGCTGGGAATGGAAAGGCCCAGTGTATGTAACGCATCATACACGCCCATGGCGATAAAATCCGAAAAACAAAAAATCGCGGTAGGAGGCTGATGGACCTGCATTAATTCCATTGCGCCCCGATAACCACCGCGCGCCTCATATGTATGTGAACACACAAGTTGCGCATCAAAAGGAATATTGTAGGCCTGTAAGGCTTGTTTGTAACCTTCCAGGCGTCCAAAGGCCGCAGGAATGGGATCAGCGTCATTAATAAAGCCGATGCGGCGATGGCCTTTCTTTAAGAGCACCTCAGTAGCTGATCGTCCCCCTTGTATCTCATCCGGCACTATTGAAGGTAAAGAGCGATCAGCGCTAAAGCAATCCAGCAATACAGCAGGTCCAGCATGAATATTGTGCGGTAATACAACCTCTTGATGATACATAGCGGCGTAGACAATACCCTCAACCTGACGCTCAAGCAGCATCTCGATGGCAGTTTCTTTAACGAGAGGATTGGAACCCGTATTGACAATCAGCAACAATTTGCCGTAGGTCAGGGCAGTATCCTGGGCCCCTTTGATAATATTCACTGCAAATGGTGTTGTCGCGATTTCATCTGTAATAAAGCCAATGGCATGGGTTTGATTGGTATGTAACACCTTCGCAGCCATATTTGGGCGGTAAGCAAGTTTTTTTGCAGCCTCCAGGATACGATCTCTTGTCTCAGTTGAAATATTAGCGGAAAATGCATGGTTGTTGAGCACAAAAGAGACAGTTGTGCGAGAAACACCCGCCTCGCGGGCAATATCTGACATCGTTGCTGGTCGTTTACGCGGTTGAGACGTCACACTTCGTTCCTCCCATCATCGAGAAGGTTGTTATAACACGAGTTATTAACACGAGTTACTAAGGAAAGTAAAACATATTTTTGGTCACATGTCAAGAGTTTCTAGGCCGAGTTTGTATGGCCAGGCCGGGTTCATGCGGCCTATATTCTATATATTTTGTTTCTTCTATTTCTTCTATTCCTTTCTATACATCATTGTAACGGTAAGGATTATAAAAATGAAGATAATATCATTCTCTTCGCGTGAATTGCAGTGATGAATGGTGGAACTGAAGTGAGGCTGCTAACGTCATATAGTGTAGACACCTTGTGTTTTTGAACAAAAAAAGGTGAATAACTATATAGGAGAATACAGATTATCATGAACTGGCAAAAAATCGTTTTTATGCTCACAATGCTACTATTCATAAGTGGTTGCGGAACTGATGCTAACGCTGCATCTTCAGCTCCCACCGTCCTGGTCGTAACGCGTTCGAGCACTTTTCCTCAGCATCATCTGCCACCCTTCTCGCGCACGATTACAGATGTTACGGCGCTGCAAAAACTTTATACGGCAGCTCAAAACTTACCAAAAGCTGGTGTGCATACCTGGATGTGTACGCTTAACTCGACGGTCGTGTATCATGTGCGTTTTCTCAAAGGGAAAACCGTGCTTCAACAGTGGGATATGGATGCGGTTGGTTGCAACGCGATTATGTTGCGCCAGGGCGACCTGCGCCAGCCAAACCAGGCATTTACCTCACTGTTCGCTCAGACGATAGGTCTGGCAAAACTTTATTGATGCCGTGGTTGTTGTGGGTGGGTCGCTTGATTGGCGAGGTAGTTGGCGAATTCTTTTGGGTTGCGTACTCCATGTTGTAATACGGCATTATAGATATCCACACTATAAATTGTGTCACGATAGGCTGGGAGCGGGTGGTAGACGTTTTTAATCCAGAGGATAGCGAGGCGGGTTTCGGGCGTGAGTTGCTGCTCAAGGGCATCCTGCACTGGTTCTGGATGGATGCCCTCGCCGAGCCAGAATGAAATATCGATCTTCCATTCGTTACCGGCAAGCATTTTGTAAGAGACCATAAAGAAATAGCGTTCGAATTGTGGCAAGCCTGTGGAATTATAGGAACCACTCTCATTAAGATAGCGCATCTGCAGCACTTGCGGATGTGTATACAGCGGGCGCATGAGTTCGTAGATGCTCTCGATGTCCAGTCCCGGACTGGAGACGGCAAGATCGAGGTCGCGCCAGACCATTAATCCCAGGGTGGAACTGCCAACCTGCCGCAAATTACCTGACGCACTTAGCAGATTGACAAGATCAAGCTCTTCTAAGACCGTTTGCGCTTCTGCCTGGAGCGTATTCTGATGTTGAAGGAGCCAGGTTGCTTGCTCTGGCAGTAACGTCTCCTGATCCATGCCAGGAAGAACAGGTTGCTCTGCCACTTGTCTCTACCACCTTTCTAAAAGTGATCTTATAGAACGATATTCATTTAGAAGATAGCCTATAGGTGCCTATCTGTCAACTATAGGCTTGCTATTTCATTATTTGTAGAAATCGTTTTTGACTGTTCACTTGTATTTTTACTTGACCTTTAAGGACTTTGCCTGTATACTTTCTCTCTGTGCGTGTCTTAAGTTAGTGCCTTTCGAGAGCTACTTGAAGTGGTGGAACTTGAGAATAGCCAACTCTTTTCCTGGTACCAATTAAGGTTCAGTTAGAGAGGCAATGCAGGGATAGCTGGACGTGCTAAACACGTTGCAGCGCATTTTGAAATGGAGGACGAATATGAGTTACAAAAATAAACAACAGGTAGACGAAAGAGAATTTGCCTGCTTTTGAGCCGATGAGCAAACGAAAGCGAGGATATCCATCTGAGCGTGCTGTGAAGCGTGGTACGCGTGTTGTGCACGGTGATAAAGACCTTTGTGAGAAGCTTGGCAAAGAAGACCTCTGTCCTTGCGGTTCAGGACACCGCTTTCAAACATTGCTGTCGCGAGAGTGGCAAGTTTGACGGCAGTCCGCGCGACCACTACTTTTAGATAGAGTGTAATCCTTTCTTTCTTAGTGCGTGCTCGCGGCTTCGCCGCTCGCGCCGCTATTTCATATCTTACATTTATTTTATTTTTTATCTCTTTTTGCGCAAAGCGCAAAAAGAGATAAAAAATAAAATAAATGTAAGAGGAGAGAAGAAGTGCGGCGAAGCCGCGCAAACTCAGCAAGCAAGAAAGCGCTGGTAATGGGAAGCTGACACATTCTTATACAGTTTATTGTAGAAATAAATAAACTGTATAAGAAGAGGTCTAAAGCGCGGTGAAGCCTTGGGATGGGACAAATTCTTGCAATTTGAATAGAAATGAGCTATGTTATTGGGGCGTTCTGTACTCAACAAGGAGAAAGGACAAATATATTGCTAACTAGCAGTTCTGTTCCACAACGGCTGTACCTCATACAAATTACAACAGGTTTATCTATTCCTTGCTATCTCATTCAAACGAGCGATGGCAAGAACATTCTGATTGATAGTGGTTTGCCAGCGCAAATGCCGGAGGGATTTCGGCTTCCCCCCGATTTGCCTCAGATAACATTTGGAAAAAATGTTGTTGAGCAACTAGCTATTCTGGGTGTCCAGCCATCCGATATAGATATACTCATTGCCACTCATTTCGATATGGATCATGCGGGCCGCCATGACGAGTTTCCTGGCGCGGAAATTGTGGTTCAGAAGCGACATCACGAGCTGGCGCGTAGTGGAAGCCCTCGCTTTGCGGCCTCACGCTCACATTGGGACCATCCAGCGTTACAATACCGCTTTATAGAGGGTGATACTGAACTTCTTCCGGGCCTGGAATTGATTGAGACCAGTGGTCATGCGACGGGACACCAGTCGGTACTTGTGCGCTTGCCACACACCGGCCCTGTGCTTCTTGCCATCGATGCTGTTGCCTCGCAGGGTGCCTTTACTATGGAGCGTAAGGCTGGCCCAAGGGACGAGAATGAGCAGGAGCTGCTTGCTAGCACACGTAAGCTGCTTGACCTGGTAGAGCGTGAGCGTGTAAATCTGGTTGTTTTTGGGCACGATACACAACAATGGGAGACGCTCAAGAAAGCTCCTGAGTACTATGATTAATTAGAGAGAGTGGCGACTACAAGGGATTGTTGCCGTGTGCCCCTTGGGTTGCTACGCGAGCCGAGGCCACGCCGCGTAGCGACCCCACAGGGGCACGGCAATCCCTTGTGGTTGTTGCCGTGTGCCTCCTCTGGGGATCGTGGTCCAGCCAGGTGAGAGGCGGGTGGACGGCGACAACCACAAGGGTCGTCGCTACGCGGCAAGCCGCAAGTGAAAGAGTGCCAGAGCAGTATTGTCTTAATAATAAAGGCATGGTATACTCAACCTGTTCCGTTGTGTGTGAGAGAGCTGGTAAATGCCCTGCGAAGTGAGCGGGCAGTTTGCCCCCAATCATGAGCCGCACAGCCATTGGCAGCAGATCAAGCCGCTCCACAAGCGAACATATGCACACTATTTTTGTCAATTCGGCCGGGAGAAAACAGGCAAATTGAAGACGCCGTTCGCCCCTGCAATCCTTACGAGAGAGGGCTATTTTGGAGTAGTATAGATTTATGACTATGACCAATAATGAAATCTCCGGTGGTGTTGTCCATGAATTGCCAGAGGACTTACGGCAAACCCTCGCTTCAGACGCGGAGGCGCTAGCGGTATGGGAGGATCTTACGCCTCTTGCGCGCAATGAATGGATATGCTGGGCGATCTCCGTGAAAAAACCAGAAACCAGAAGGCAGCACGTTGAAAGGGTGGGCACGGAACTCAAAGAGGGCATGCGTCGGCCTTGCTGTTGGATAGGCTGTATTCACCGCACGGACAAGCCAATAAGCCCGTCGGTGCAGTGGGTGCTCGATAAACAATCTAAAAAATGAGTACTTTTAATGCGGCTTCATTGATCGTCCGTTTTTTTGGCCGCACATGAAGCTCAAGCTCGTGAAAAGAGACTGCGTGAGCTTGCCCGTGAATTGACAAGTTCTGAGGACTGTGGACCGCTGGTAGAGCGAGTTCTCAAGCATCGAATCGTTGTGCTGCTCTTGATTGGGGGCAAACTGCCCGCTCGAAGGGCAAAATCCGCTCACTTCGTAGAGCATTTACCAAGAACTGAACGGACAATCAGGAGAAATTCAGTGAGCCAACATGTGAGTCGTTTTGATATACTAGCTCAACAGCAGCAGACCAGACAGGCTAATTGCAGGTTTGGTCCGCTTCATGTGCCCTGGATTTTGTAAAATAAAGAAGTAGACGTCAAAGTCGCCAAACCTTTCATTGAAGGTTTGGCGACTTTTTTTATGGCGTTAAAGCCTGAGAAGCTAGCAGAGAAGGAAGGAGAAAGAAGGAGATATGGAAATAACAAGTTTTTTTGTACGTGGTTTACTTATTGGCCTCTCGGTTGCCGCCGCCGTTGGGCCGATGAGCGTATTATGCATGCAGCGTACAATCCAGAAGGGTTTCCAGTATGGGCTCATTTCGGGACTGGGTATCGCAACGGCGGATGGCCTCTATGGCTGTATTGCAGGGTTTGGGTTGACCGTTATTGCCACGTTCCTTGTGAATCAGCAGGGGTGGATTCGCGCAATTGGTGGGCTATTTCTCGTCTACCTGGGTTGCAAAACCCTGCTCACAAAACCGGCTGAGCGAGCTGCGACTGCTACAAATGTGACGGGCTTTGTGAGTGCATACATTTCTACGTTCCTGCTCACACTGACCAATCCGCTTACAATCCTCTCATTTGTAGCGATCTTTGCTGGCCTGGGTGTGGGAGGTGGGAAGAATAGCTTTTTTACCGCCCTGCTCGTCGTGTGTGGAGTCTTTCTGGGTTCTGCAATCTGGTGGTGTCTATTGACTGGGGGCATCAGTCTGTTCCGTAGAAGATTCACGCCGCGCTGGCTGTTGTGGATAAACCGCATCTCCGGTGGAGCCATCACTCTTTTTGGACTTGTGGCATTGCTGAGTTTGCTTTAGGTTGATACAGGATTTTAATGTAACCGGCGTGCTCGCGCCTTCGGCGCTCGCACCCATCTTCTTTCTATATTATCTATTTTACATTTTCACATCTTTTGCTCTTAGAGCAAAAGATGTGAAAATGTAAAATAGATAATATATTAGTATTTAGAATGCTGTGAAGTCGCCGATTTCAGCAGGAGAAAAAGCGATATGATGGGAATCAAACACATACTATGTGAGAATCAGGGCACAAGCACAATCTTGCCATGGGTATGACGCTGCTCCAACTCGCGATACGCCTCTCGAACAGCGGTGAGGGGATAGATGCGAGCAATCGGGATTTCCAATTCTCCCTGGTCGATAAGCTGGGCGAGATCGGCCAGTACTGCGGCACTTGCCCCTTGAGCGTTGCCCTCGGCCTTGACGCCATACTTTGTCACAGCCTCAAAGTTAATAATCGTATCGATACGTTCCGGTCGGACGCCGAGCTTGAGTGCAAGTTCGACGTAATCAGCGCCGAATGTATCGATAAATGCGTCGAGGTGATTGTCAGTGGCAGCACGAATACGCTCCTCGACGCCCTCACCATAGGCAAGCGGAATGACACCGTGGTCGCTCAGCCATTGATGGTGAGCCGGGCTCGCCAGGCCAATCACCTTTGCACCTGCTTTTACCGCCAGTTGTACCACGATTGAGCCGACTCCACCTGCGGCACCTGAGACCACAAGCGTATCTCCTCTTGTAAGCGAGACGGCACGAATGGCCGCGTAAGCTGTTGTCCCGGCGACAAACAGCGAGCCAGCGGCTTCCCAGGAGACGTTGTGCGGACGATGTATAAGGTCGCTGGCCTCTACGACGGCAAACTCTGCATGGCTGGCCCTCTTGTTCGTAAAACCGATCACCTCATCGCCCACGGCAAAATCTTCCACTCGCTCACCGCTAGCGGCAACAACGCCTGCCAGGTCACTGCCCTGTCCAGAAGGAAATGTGGCAGGCCAGCGAGCGGCAAGCAAGCCCTTACGGATGGATGCCTCACCTGGATTAATACCGGCTGCCTTGACATTGACAAGGACTTGCCCCGGACCCGGTACAGGTCGCTCGACATCTACGATCCGCAGCACGTCGATCCCACCATACTGATCAAACCTGACTGCTTTAGGCATTATCTTACTCCTTCCTTCTTCTCATCTCTCGTCTGACTTTTTAGCACTCTCTCGTGCATTCTCAAAAATTCTTTCAATGACACCTCTGCCGTCTCATCGTAGCGCCTTGAGATTTTCAGTATAAACCTCTGCTGCCTCCGTTTGGATCGCCTCTACAATTTTCTCGGCAACCTGTTCTGGAGACTCAACCTGCATAACTTGCGGGCGGTCGCTGCTCATCGGAGCGCTTGCTGCATGCTTCACGAAGCCCGTTGCCGTAACGCCTGGGTAGACGAGTCCGACACGGATGTTATCGTGTGCCAGCTCAAGGCGAGCAGTGAGCGTGAGCGCATTCACCGCAGATTTGGTCGATGCGTAGGGGCCAACCGTTGGAATGACCAATTTTGTGGTACCCGAACTGATGTTGATGATCACGCCACCATCCTGCTCGCGCATCAGAGGAATCACCGCTTGCATAGCACTGAGCACTCCAACGACATTAAGCTGAAAAAGCGCTCGATACTGCTCGATGCTGGTTTGCTCCACCTGAGTATACATGCCCTGGCCTGCATTATTCACGAGAACATCAATACGTCCATAGTGTTGATAGACGTGCTTTACCATCGCTTGAACCGCTATCTCATCGCGCATGTCCGTAGGAACGGCAAATGCGCCTGGCAGTTCAGAGGCAAGCTGCTGAAGTGTTGTCGCTGACCGAGCCACCAATGCAACTTTTGCTCCCTGATGAGCCAGGAGCCGAGCAGTAGCGCGGCCGATGCCTTCTGAAGCTCCTGTAATAAGAACAATTTTGCCTGCAATATCCATAGTAGATCTCCTTTAATGTCCAATAATGTTACTGTCCAATAATGTCCAACCGAGTTCATAGACTCGGAGAATTGTGTCCATGTGATCCCATTCATCTCGTTATGCGTAGTGCGCTGACAATGTTGTTTGGCGGCGAATAAACCTCCCCATATTCTCAAGTGATTGCTGTCCTTCGGGCAAGATGTAGGCATATGTCTGGAAGACGTGCCACATGTCATCCCATACGGTCAGTTCGACCGGAACATGCGCGGCTCTGGCATGTTCCGCGAGGTGTAGAGAGTCATCCAAAAGGACTTCGTCATGACCGACCTCGATAAGCAGGGGTGGGAAGCCGTGCAGATCTGCGTTGATCGGTGAAAGGAGCGGATTGTGTGCATCTTCTGTGCCAGCATAGAAGCTCGCCAGAAAGTTAATTGTCTGCCCAGAAAAGATAGGGTCAGCAGCTTCACGTGTCGTCCGACTCTCAACCGTGCCGACAAGATCGGTCCACGGGGAAATGAGCACGGCCCCTGCTGGCATCGGAACGTCCCTGGCACGCAATGTTTGTAGCAAGGCAAGGGTCAAGCCGCCACCTGCGGAGTCACCACCAAGCACGATATGCTCTGGTTTTGTCCCATTGGCAAGCAGCCAACGATAGGCTGTCAGCGCATCGTCAAGCGCGGCCGGAAAGACATGTTCGGGCGCGAGGCGATAGTCAGGTAGCAGAGCACGTACACCTGCCGCACCACAGAGACGTGCGACCAGATCACAATGCGATTTGAGCGAACCAAGAATATAGCCACCACCATGTAGATATAGCAACACGCCTTCTGCATCGGCGTCAGGCGGACGAATCCATGCTGCTGCTATGCCATCTACATCAACAGACTCGACACGCGTCCCTTCTGGCAATGGGACCTCATGCCCGACATAGTTTTCAAGCAATAATTCATAGGCGACGCGCTGCTCTGCAAGGGATACGTGTGGAGCATTCTTACGAGCCAACAAATAGGAACGCAAGCTTTCTGCGCCAGACATAAGGGAACCTCCTCTTTCAGCAGGAATAGCTGGAATAACAAGAGACAAAAGTTTATACATCATTTGATTCCACGAGCAGAACAGCGAGCATTCTGTGTGCGTAAAACGAGCATGAAACATATATATTCTGTAAAAGTGTACCGATACCACCACTCTTTATAGATTTTCTCTCAGATGAGTGGATGACATATCACCTGTAGTCACTATATCCGAAAAACTTGTATCTTGTAAGAAGGAACCAAAAAGTGATATAGTTACCATATGGAAACTAAGCAGCAAACATCTCCTGATATTTTCCAGGCGAACTGCCTATCGCGGCACGTGCTGGAATTGATCGCTGATCAGTGGACGCCCCTGGTCATCTATGCATTAGAAGAGGGCACGATGCGTTTTGGCCAATTGCTCAAGCGGATCGATGGTATCTCGAAAAAAATGCTGACACAGACGTTGCGGGCAATGGAACGCAATGGCCTGGTCCGGCGCGTCGTCTATCCTGTCGTGCCTCCAGTCGTAGAGTATTCTCTTACACCATTGGGACAGACGCTAATGGAACCGATGAGAGCGCTAAAGATCTGGGCTTACGGGCATTTGCAGGAAGTCGCGCACGCTCGAACGACGTATGATCAACGCGATCATACACAGCTCCAGGAAGGAGTAGCTGCCCTTGTTCAACAGCGAGAGCTATAACTAAGCAAAATGCCAAAAAGCTGTAATTAGTACAATGGCCGAACAGAATGTGCCACCAATCACCAGAAGCGAAATATAGCTGAGGACTAAACTAGTCGTTACCATGCGCTGACCAGTTTGACCAGTTGAAGTTTTTTTTGCATGCATTGCAGAGAATACAGCAAAGGTTGGTAGTATCATCCACATGGCTATAAAAAGCAATAAGAAATATGGGAAAATTGGCTGGAAAGATGACGGAGGAAATGGGTAGTGATCGATGAAATTGAGCAAAAAGGCAAAAGGGATAAGTGAGAGTAAACTACACAATCCTAGTATAAAACTGATAAATGCCTCCCTGGGTGTTTCTGGTAAGGGACTTTCCTGGTTTTCCACATTGATCATATTTACATTCCTTTGTTATCTCTCATAAAGAGAAGCTGCAAATCCTCGTGGATACTGAACAAGCCACTCTTCGCGAAGGATTCCGTAGCCCATTGCATCATAATAGCGACCCTGGACAACTCGCGCCTTACGGAAGCGTGCCTCTTCACGATATCCCAGCTTCTCAGCAAGACGCATCATACCACTATTGCCCGACCAGGTGCGCAGATCTAAACGGCTGAGGGAAGGCATCATCGCAAAGAGATAGTCACTCCATAATCCCAATGCTTCATAACCAATGCCCTGTCCCCATGCTGCTGGATCGTAAATGACGATTCCAACGGAAAGCCACTTTGTTTCTTCACTCTGCCAATACCAGGAGACCCGACCCTCTAGCTCATTCGTCGAACGAGCAGCAATCACAAGACTGTTTCGAGGATCATTCACCTTTCCCGTAGAGATGGTTTCGCGTAACTGGCATAGGATCTGCTCAATTTCTGCCTTTGTTGGTTTCGGATAATATGGGCCATCAAAATTCTTGCCAACGCTGACCAGGTTGAAGCCAATATCCGTATCGGTCACAATCCGAGAGCAGCCAATCGCGAAGCACGATGCGTTTAGCGGAAAGGTGAAGCATGCTGGTATTCTCCTTCAAAGAGAAGCTTGATTTTAGCGCAGAGCTTTTCCTTCTCAGCTATGGAATAGACTATCCTGCCTTATCCTCTATTTTACCTTCTTCCGATCAATTTTGCCATCCTGGCTCTTTTTCTTATCACTTTCTGGATCTTCCAGAGTGCTCTGACAAACTTCATTGCATGGGTCTCGCGTAGCGACCCCACAGGGGCACGGCAACCTGCCTCTCACCTGGCTGGACCACGACAAGGACAAGCCCACTGACTCCAACTTATTGTGTGGTGGTTCGAAAATGCCACGTGATGAGGTTTCGCCAGGGAGCAATTGACCGCGTACGTGTATTTAATGGCAAAATGAGCAATAGTGTTTATATATGGACATGATAGGGGAAATCATGATCTCTGCATTCACACGAGATAAATAGCTCAGAAAATATTATTGTACATTTGAAATGCATAATAATATATAAACGCACCGCAATGAATACCAGACGGAAACGAGAAATCGCTTACTCCGCTTTTTTCTCTTTTCTATCTTTTTCTTATTTTAACACCTTGCTAACGTTTAGTAGCGATTTATCGCGCGTACATGTAGGGACCAGATTTCCCCTATCGCGTCCGCTACCCGCGCTCTCCTCCTACGTTCCCCTTGAAATCCACCCATCCACCATATCGCGTCCCCTATTAGTCTGTTATCTTCAATTGACGGGAGGCCGCGTAGCGCACGGCAATCCCTTGTGGTTGTCGTCGTGGAACCGCCTGTCGAGCCGGGCCACGACGACCCCACAGGGGCACGACAAGCCGTCAAATGAAGTTTGACAGAGCACTACTAGTAGTCTGTTAATCTTCATTTGAAGGGTGATCACGGTCCATAACATGGCCTGACAAGCGCTTCTAGATCATAGAGTGATCCGTCAAATGAAGAGCAACAGTCTATAAGTATCTCAATCCAGGTTCATCAAGCCAGAAGAAAGCATGAATAAGTAGATACGGGTTCTCAATGTAGAGGATGCTGAGATAGCTTCCTCTACAGACATCATGTAGTGACTATGACCGTGCTACCAGCCGACGCCCATATGCAGCGATTCCAGTTGAGTGCTCACAGATAGTTTCCAGACCTCTGCAACTCCATTCGATTGCGGGCCCGATGCCGAGCGCGAATAGAAGAGTTCCAATCCCAAAGCTACCACCCAGCAGAATGCCGATGAGCAACGCGGAACACTCAATGCCAGCGCGTACCAGCGCGATGCGCCGATGCGTGAGTTTATGCAGGCGAAGCATGAGTCCGTCGCGTGGCCCGGCCCCTAGATGCGGAGCGATATAAAGGGCGCTGCCCATTCCTATAATAAGTATGCCCAGCACATCAGCGGCCAGACGCAGGATGATTCCCTGGTGAGAGAGCGCAGTGAGCCAGTTCATGTGTAAGAGTTGGTCCACGAAGAAGCCACAGAGAATCATGTTGCAGATCGTACCAAAGCCAGGGCGCACACCCAGGAGTAGACCAAATAGCACTACAAGCATCCCAACAACAATACTAGCTTGCCCAAAGCTCACCGGCGCATGCAGGCTTACACCCTGATGCAAGACATCCCACGGCCCCAGCCCCATGTTTGAGCGATAGCTTAACGCACTACCAAACGAAACTACAACTAGCCCACAGAGAAGAACTGCGGAACGCCGTACGAAGAGAAACGTTTTACGAGTAGAAAAAAAGGTTGAGTGCATAACAAGAGTTCCCTTTGATAATTTTAAGAAAAATGTTTAATAGAAAAAGTATAATTCTATTTTGTAGAGTACATATCTTTGTACAGCCATTTTCGCTCTTCGTCATTCTTGCTCGTTATAGACCATGCTTTTTGGGTATGAAAAAGCACAACAATAAGCTGCAAGGCAGCACGAAAGAGGCCTCAAAAATTGCTGTCGTTGAGCTTCCATAGCTCGTTCAAGCGGTCACCATAGAGGGTGTAGCAATGAGGATATGCAAAATGGCACGAAAAAAGGGGCCTTTCCCTTTAGAGGTTCTTCCCTTTACTCTAGTATTGTATACCATAGAAGAGAGTTTGTCCAATGGACGCGTCGTGGCTTCGCAACCTTCCAGACTTTTTTTATATTGTTTTAGATCATTTACCTGTCACACATTAGCGCACAGCGCTAATGTGTGACAGGTAAATGATCTAAAACAATAACTAGCCTCTTTGTGGAAAAGAGCCTAACTGCATAAAAAGGCCGAAGAGATCGAATTGCTCCCGGAACTCAACGATCTTTCCATCTGCGATACGATGGATATGGATCGCTGATGCTTGCACCGTTTTGCCGGTGGCAGGGATGCCGGCGAACATGCCCTCGTGTCGAGCGGTAGCGTGCCAGCGGGTGACTACTTTATTTTCTTCCGCAACCTGATCATCGATGCTCACATGGAGATCTGTAAGAGCATGATGAGATATTGCCAGGGCCGCTTTATACTGTTGTAGCGTGCTGGCCGGGCCAAGGGGAGGATACGCCAGAAAGCCTGGATCGAAAAGCTCATCGAAAAGCGCCGTATTGCGCCCCTCTAAAATTTCGTAATAGTAGCGGCGGACCAGGGTTTTATGCTCTGATATAGACATATGGACCTCCTGTTGTCGTTTAGCCCCGCGTAGCAACAGCGGATCGTCCCTGTTGTTGTTGGTAGAGGCAAGCCGAGGGCAACAACCACGAGGGATTGTCGCTTACAGCGGGAACCAGGTTGGTAGTGTAGTAGGCCGAGGGCAACAACCACGAGGGATGTGCACTATGGCACCTAGACGGCGTGTTTGCTGAAAAATGCGTCGGGCCAGGTTATGGCTATGCCTCCTGGGGGTTCCTGTTCCTCGAGATTGGTAGAACCGCACCGATTAAGCGCTCAGATGACCAAAGACAAAATGGATATAATCGGCGACATGATGCCGTTCTCGTACACCATCGAGGATCATGTTTTCGAGCACCGAGACCATCTCAGGCGCGAAGGTATGCAACTCATGGACGACCGGGCGATTGTTACGCGACGTATATGGATCGGCCACAAAATCGAAGAGCGCATCGGTAAGGGCACCTTCGTTGACCTGAATACGGAAGAAGCGCGAAACGGGTGAGGGACCGCTCTCCAGTAGGTGGCGCAAAGTGGGCAATGCATCTTCATGTATGGCGGTCCTCTGCGGTATGCATGCCTGCCGCAACTCTCTCTGCTCCAAGTGCAGACGTGTACCGCCGTCAACCTCTGTGAGCGCAAAAGAGATAACCATCGTGGGCAAGTCGGGATGCGCAGACCAGGTAAAAGCCAGGCGTTCAAAAGGGATGAGCTCAACGACCTCGCACGCGATGATGCCGTTCCAGCCGTCCTGTGGCTCCTCTTGAAACGTAAAATGGTGTCCCAGGCGCGGCTCAAAATCGTTGGGGAGGAGCCATTTAGACAACGTTACGCTATCGGCGAGGGCTGCCCATACTTTTTGTAGTGAATGTGGATAGAGCATATCTTGCTTGATTATATCTCTTTTCACTGATCACGCTCCAGCTGCTCTCCGAGCAAATATAGTTTTTCCTGCCAGAATTGTTCGTATTGTTTCACCCATTCACTGACCTCGCGCAACGGGGCGGCATGCAGTCGATAGTGGCGTTCGCGGCCCACACGTCGCTCCAGCACCAGCCCCGCCTGCAATAGTACGCGCAAGTGTTGTGAGATCGCCGGGCGCGACATCGCAAACGCCCTGGCAAGCTCGTTCACCGGCAACTCACTGTTCGCCATCAGTGTAAGCAAACGGCGGCGTGTCGGATCGGAAATGGCGTGAAATACATCTACTGACAATGTTTCGTGTTTTCTCTCCATGCATATAGTATACGTAAGCGAATGCTTACCTGTCAAGGATAAAAGGTGTCGAAATTTGTTTCCCCGTTTCGCTTACTATTTACTAATGGCCCCTAACCTTTGCCATTTCTGCCACTTAAGCTCTCTCTTGCGCAGCATACCCCACATAGATGTAATCACGCTATGCACTTCAATGATGGCAGGAATATTAAAAAGCAGCCATGATATCGGAGCAAGATAGAGGAATTTTCGATTTTCCCTATCATCGTACAATATGATGGTCACAATTATTGTATTCAGCACGACCGCAATACCCAACAGCTCCATATCATTTGCCACAATACAATAGAGATACAATGCCAGCTTCGCCACCATTTTCAAGACATAGATCCAATCGTTGGATATAACCAGTGGTAGCAAAAAGCAAGTAAGCCACTTACTATGCCCTGGTTTGCGGCTGAAGACAAAATCCTTGTGCTCCTTAAAAGTTTCAAAGCGGCCTCGCGTCCAACGTAAGCGTTGTTTGAGCAGAGATTTCCAGGTTGTAGGGCATTCTGTGTAAACAATAGCGCCTGGAGCATAAGCGATGCGCATGCCAGCCTGCTGCATTCTGAAGGAAAGATCGAGATCTTCAGTGATATGTTGGGTGTGATAATAGCCAATCCTGGTAAAAACTTCCCTGCGAAATGCGCCTGATGCACCACCAACAATATAGATGGTGTTGAGAATCGCGCCAGCCTTTCTCTCATAGAGACTAATCGCGTATTCAATTGCCTGCGTCTCTCCTAAGAGTGTAGCCTTATTCCCAATCCTAATATTACCGGCCACACCCATGACGCTTGTATCACGAAATGCCTGCACAAAGCTTGTAATACAATTTCTATGCATGACACAGTCAGCATCAATGCTAACGATGATATCGCCATGTGACAGGCGAATGCAGTATTAAGCAACCCTCACCATTTTCTGATAATGGTTGATGATCTGTGTATGAATATGGCCGCGCATTGCACGTATATTTTAAGGCATGCATCAATCTATCGCTGTTATCGGTGAGCCATCATTGCCACCACAATCTCATTTTTTTTTTTTTGAGTATCAAACCGCACTTCTCGTTCCATCAGGCGAATGATGACCAGGATACCAGGTAACGCTTTGTCGCTGGTAATGCACTCAAAACGAAGCGCCATAGATGCAAGCTGACAATCTTTTGACTCGTTTTGCTGAAGGCAACGAGGTAGGATCAGTATCTGTTAATATGCGGAACTGAGCTATCAGTTTTTGTTCTTTGATGCGTATACGGCGCATAGTGCTTGTCGTGATAAGCTGGTTATTGTCGTCATACTGCTCGGGTTGCTATAAGAGGCTCGTCATGCTGCGAGCGCGGTTGAAAATTCACGACCAGCAGGTCGGTACTAACAGGCCGATAAAAGAGCCAAAGTGTGCCCAAAGAAAAGCATTGAGAACGAGGACCGCAAGGCCAGAACGATCAATCTGCAAGCAATAACTATGATAGAAGGAGAGGAATACACAGATGAGAGAGCTCATTGGCGTATGCAGCTGCCCAAGGGGTTCTGTTTTACAGTCCGGGACATCAGGAAAATATGATGGGCAAAAAAGACCATGCAAATTCCTGACCTCACTCCACTTCAAATATTCATGTTGATTCATGTCTCTATATAGAGCAACAAATGTCAGTATATGCCACTATACAAAATAACGAAACGATATAGCGAATGTAACACAAGTCTTCTATTATGGATGTCATCTATGGGAATGATGGACTTATGGGATGGAAGGGTTAGCCATTGATTACCGATAATTTGCTCTTTTCTATAATTTGGTAATACGTGAATATAGAAAAGGATCATTATGGGTAACTAGCAAAATGTGTGTGAGCATGCACGAAAAACGAAATTTGGCGTGAGGGATGAGGATAAAGCACTTTCTAAAAAGTACTATGTAGTGCTTGAGAACAGTACATTTACCATGCTGTGCTCACTAATAAAACCGGCTTTCTCGATTGCTTTCTTTGAAGCGAGGTTGTCGGCGGTGCATGAGCAGATAGGCTGTAAGCCCGCTTCATAGCAATGTTTCTTTAATTGAATAAGCATGGAGCTCCCCAGGCCTTGTCCGCGCTGCGATTGGGCGACTACCATGCCAAGATCGGCATACGGTTTTTGTTTCGAGCTGGGGATACATTCTCCGGTTGCGACCAATGTTTGTTCGTGATACCATACAAATAATTCTTTGTGCTTGATACGTTCTTGAAGGAACTCTTCGATCCATTCTCCCGATCCTTCTGTATTTGTGTGATAAAAGCGCACGATGTCATCTAGCTCTCTATTTTCTGCTGTTCTGAAGCTACTATTGCTGAGATCGGATAATGGCTCTATGCGTTTGTTATCTCGAAAAAGATAACTATGAGGTGTGATGCTTTCTTGAATGGAAAGGCATAAGGAGAAGTAGAAAGGTTCTATTGTGCTTGTAATGGCCTGCTGGATGTTATAGGTTGAGACGATCCAAGCAAAGATCTCCTGTGCGTGAGCCTGATAGTTTGCCGAAAGGTGGAAGCGCAACAAACAATTATCGGAGTCCAGGCAAAAATAGCCTGCATATTGCTTACGATCTCGTATATCCCCCTGTATATCCCAAAAAGTCGCATGAGCAATGGCCGCGCTCTCCCACATCCCATCCATCGGGGCGATAAGGGTATTGAGGTAATCATCTCTTCTCTGCTGTATTGTGTCGTTGTGTGTAATTTGAATGCATTGCATCGTTGGAAGCATGAAAACGCCTTCCTGGTCTACTGGACTTGAATGCCGAGACGTTCTAAGAGGTGTTGGCTGAGTTCGGCTCGATATTTGATGGGTTTGTGTTTATTTAAATGTCACTCTTGAGTAAAGCCGGACAAAGAAAGAGTTGTCTCTTATAAGAGAGATTACCATATTCTTTGTTTTGTTCGTAAGTCTGCTTGATCTCTCTCATTGAACGCTCGATGTGAATGGGTTGTAGTCGGTGGGGATGCGAATGGATGTTGTTCGCGAGTACAAAAGTTGGCATATGATTCTTTTTGGTTATGCAAGTTGTGTGTGCATAATAGCAATGGATCAGCTTTCCGAGGGTCTCCAGCAGATGTACCTTTGAGCTCAGACCCTCGGAGCACTCCACAGGCGGTTTGATGCTATAATAGGGCGAGATAGTGTATCATTGAAATATGCAAATTCCCACACAAATAATTGACTCTCGGAAATGCTTGTGTGGAGCGGCTTCCTGTGCTACTCTATAGGGGGTAAGTCTAAAGGAGAGTCGCATCCCGTGAGGGCTTGACGCTTTCCAACAGTCATTGCCACGGCAATTGAAAGTTGAAGTCTAAAGGAGAGTCGCATCCCGTGAGGGCTTGACGCATCATATCAGCTGGATACCCATTTCGGTCGAAATTCCGTCTAAAGGAGAGTCGCATCCCGTGAGGGCTTGACGCGGATAGTACACCTAAGAGCACTCTGGCATTAGATCCTCGTCTAAAGGAGAGTCGCATCCCGTGAGGGCTTGACGCTACTATATTGGTCTCGTAATATGTATTATCGGAAGTGTCTAAAGGAGAGTCGCATCCCGTGAGGGCTTGACGCGTATACCTACTTCTTTGCGCATCGTAGTGTTCGTTGGTCTAAAGGAGAGTCGCATCCCGTGAGGGCTTGACGCGATAATTATGCCTATGCAGAGCATAATACGTTCCCGGTCTAAAGGAGAGTCGCATCCCGTGAGGGCTTGACGCTTTGAGCTATATCCAAGCCAGAATTTCCAAGATCATAAGTCTAAAGGAGAGTCGCATCCCGTGAGGGCTTGA
The DNA here is from genome assembly GCA_963850365.1 of uncultured Chloroflexia bacterium. GTDB lineage: Bacteria > Chloroflexota > Ktedonobacteria > Ktedonobacterales > Ktedonobacteraceae > Dictyobacter. The sequence continues at coordinate 9,988 of CAWKKX010000059.1, read as the reverse complement.
CGCGCATCTTAATTTCCAGTTAGGGAGAGTAAAAGCAGCGTCTAAAGGAGAGTCGCATCCCGTGAGGGCTTGACGCTTTCCCTCTTCTTGTTTCTAATACTGCCAAGTGATAAGTCTAAAGGATAGTCGCATCCCGTGAGGGCTTGACGCAACACCTGTTCGGGTGTGATCTCGCCTGCGAGGACGTCTAAAGGAGAGTCGCATCCCGTGAGGGCTTGACGCCAGGCGATACATGGCCCAGTGTGTCTTATATGGAGGTCGTCTAAAGGAGAGTCGCATCCCGTGAGAGGGTCGAAACTAAATCATAGATAGATTCCATTGTTGATCGATCTGGCTCGATTTGCATGCATGGCTGAGAGCTCATCCTTGTCGATACGCCTGAGAAGGGGTCCAAGAAAGATGCAGGGACAAGACAGCAGCACCATCTGATTCCTCCATTTTGCCCTCTTTCAAGAAGGAGCTCCAAACAGGGGAGGGAGCGGATTTCAAGGCGAGCATGTGAGAAGGCGAAGGGTAGGGGACGCGATAGAGGAAAATCTGGTCCCTACGCTCACGCGCGATAAATCGCTAGGGAACATTAGAAAGGTGTTAAAAGAAGAAAGAAAGATAAAAAAGAGAAAAGCGGAGTAAGCGCTTTTTGTTCTCGTCTGGTATTCATTGTTGCTCGTTTTATATGATATTTGCATCTAAAACACACAAGAATGCTTTCTGAGCGATTTATCGCGCGAGAATGTAGGGACCAGATTTTCCTCTATCGCGTCCCCTACCCTTCCTCTCCTCCTCTGCCCGCATTGAAATCCACACCCTCCCCTGTTTTGTGTATTTGCGTCATCGCTTGCTGTGTATGAGGAAGGAGTCTCTTCTTTGTCAAGAGGCGCGAAACATCTCCGCATGATAGAAAGGTGATTCGAGCAATGAATTCCTTTCGACAGTAGAAGTGGAAGACGCTATAAAGAAATAGGAGAGGGAAAACGCCTTTTCTATACATGAATTATTTCTCTTAAGAAGAGGTGTTAGATATATCTTGCAGAGGAAAAGTAATAGAAACATTTGTGTGTATAAGCAAATTCCGTGGTGCATTCGGAGGCTAAAGCAGAAATGTGCACAGTACATTGACACCAATTGCCATCAACCTAAGAATGGATGAGCTTATTCTGCATGAGAAATATAACGCAAATATCGTTTATGCTCATAAGAATCCTAGAACCTATAGGTGCCGATTTATCGTGCACATCCCGGCTTCAGCCGGAAAGCACCACGGATCATGCTTATACATGAGACGTTCGCTTTGACTTCTCAGCCCGAAAAGCACACACCAGTTCCACAGTTGCATCGTCAAAAGGCGCGATACGTGTATTTTATGCACATGAGCTAGGTGAACATTTGTGTATAAAAGCACGTTTTGTGGAACCCTCCGGCTGAAGCCGGGATGTGCACGATAAATCGGCACCTATAGGCTTCGGTGTGTTTTACATGAAAAATGCAGTAGCTGTGCCTTTCTTTTTCGCGCTCGACAAGCTCATCAATTCCTAAGTTGATGGCACTGACGGTGCACGATAAATCGGCACCAATACGTTCCGGTGTGTTCTACATGAAAAATGCAGTAGCCGTGCCTTTCTTTTTCGCGCTCGACAAGCTCATCAATTCCTAAGTCGAGGTGTATTGTGCATGATAAATCGTCACATATACGTTCCGGTGTGCTCTACATGAAAAATGCAGTAGCCGTGCCTTTCTTTTTCGCGCTCGACAAGCTCATCAATTCCTAAGTTGAGATGTGTTGAACCTGTTTTGTCGTGTCCGTCAGATCACGATGGCGGCGGTTGGGCACAAGAGATTGAGTCGCATCTGAGCCGTATCTGAGCCGCACCTCGGTTATTCCCTGGTTTATCAGTGCCAAATTGCAGGATTGCTGGGCGCTGCAATGTCGCAAGCCATACCGCAGCATCACGCCAGCCAGGCCCATTCTTCCACTTTTCAACCCATGAAAAAGAATAGATTATTAGATAGGAAAAAGCATTGGGGAAATAATTAAAAAATACCTACGTTCGTGTTTTTCTCTTTCTATAAACCGTTTATGCGAAAAGGAGAAACCGCTTATGCTATGGCGACACGGGGATGTCTTAATTGCTAGCGTTGAGCAGATTCCGAGTAAGGCAGAACAGGTACATACGACGGTCCTGGCATTTGGAGAGGTTACAGGGCATAGCCATCGTACAGAAGATGCGCAGAAGGCGCAGCTCTGGAAATATGGCGCTCAAATGTTTTTGGAAGTGAAGAGCGAGACGAGAATTGTGCATCAAGAGCATAAGCCGCTCACGTTGCCTCCCGGCCTGTATCGCGTCTGGCAGCAGCGCGAGTATACACCAGAGCGTATTGTGCGCGTGAGAGATTAGTTTGTTTGTTTATTAGTTCTTGTTTAGACTAAATTTCGGCTAGGCCTGGGAGACCGTTGGAACTATCTTTTCAGAAAAGAATGCAAACCCACTCTACAGGAGGCTCCAAGCCAAATTAGTCTAAACATGAAATTAGGAACGAGGTAGGTAGTTTATGACTATTGCAACGATCCAGGCAGATCAAGCTCGGCACTCTATCCTGCAAGGAGATCTTCCAGCGGGGACGCGCGTGGAAGGGGATCTGGACCTCTCCAATTGTCCGCAATTGCGATCTTTACCGGACGATTTGACGATTACGGGACGCTTAACCCTTGATGGGTGTGTGTCATTGCATGCGTTGCCTCGTGGCTTGCGCTGTTATGAATTATCTGCATGCGACATCCATCTGAGCATGTTGCCAGACGATATCCAGGTTACATCTTGGATGGATTTGAGCGATTGTGTGCGCTTAGAGCAATTGCCCACAGGCTTAAAAGTGGGCACGCTGCTCGTACGAGGATGCGTTTCGTTGTGTGCGCTGCCGGAGGAGCTTGATTGCTACTTTCTCGATATAACACAATGTTGGCGTATCACGTCTTTTCCTCAGCAGGGAAGAAAGCGTATGGGACGCCTGGTTGCCAGAGAATGTATCGCGCTACAAGCACTTCCTGACTGGCTGTGTGGTGTTGGACAACTTGATGTGAGCGGCTGCTCCGCTTTGCGTACGTTGCCCGCACAATTGCAGGTTACTGGCTGGCTGGATCTGGCCGATACGCCGATTTCCACACTTCCCTCAGCTATGCAGAATGTGGCCTTGCGCTGGCGAGGCGTCATGATTGATGAGCGCATCGCCTTCAGACCACAGGAGATCCAGGCTCAGGATGTCCTCAAAGAGAGCAATGTGGAACGTCGCCGTGTCCTGCTGGAGCGCATGGGGCATGAGCGCTTTATTGAGCAGGCGCGACCAGAACAACTGGATACGGATAGCGATCCAGGCGGTATGCGACGCCTGCTACGTATCGCGATGGAAAACGATGAGCCGCTGTTCTTGCTAGCCGTACAATGTCCTTCAACGAGCAGGCAGTATACATTGCGCGTGCCACCAACTATGCGTACCTGTCAGCAGGCGGCGGCGTGGATCGCGGGTTTTGATAACCCGGATGATTATCGTCCGGTCGCTGAGTCCTGATACGAATACAGTCCATCTCTCGTGGTCAAAGACAGGCGATACCTGGAAAATCATTGGCTTTGATCGTTTCTGATTTTACCATATACGACGAACTGGAATGCGCTCTAAAATTCCATCACCGAACACTTCATCTAGATGCAATTCTGGCATATGTACATAGCCGATGTGGCAGTGGCAGATCGTATTGCTACAAGAACGCTCATAAAGACACTCCTCAAAATTGGTGTCGTAGATGTTGCCAATCGGCGTCTTGATGAAGTGGCAGCGACGGGCAACACCATCGCCATCCACCGAAATGACGCTATGACCCGCATTACAGGCATGGCCTAGACTCGGATAATGGCGCGTGTTGAGCGGAAACAGTGGATCAATCTACTCAGGCGCTGCATTTCATTTACTGTATAATAGTCGGGCAGGCGCTTGTAGGCGTTGATCCAGAGATAAATGTGTTCAGGCAGCTCTTTACGTAGTTCCTCAATCTCCTGCATATGTTCTTTTAAGCCGACAACACCAACGCTGAAACGAACGTCGCGTGCTATCAGCTCCCGACATTTTGCCAGAAAGTGTGCGCGTACCGTCTGGCTAGGATGATAGGTTGTCCAGAGCGCAATTTTTGATTTGTCGCACCGCTCCGTCCAATCGAGGCGGCTGGAGAGATTCGTCTGGATCGCGACTTTTGTGACCTGCGGCAAGCCAGACAAGGACACAAACGCGTCCTGATAGCGCTTACGCACGAGTGCCTCGCCCCATGGAGTGAAAAAGACCGCGATACGATCCTGAGTGCGCGAGGTTACCCAATCGAGAAAACGTTCCAGAGCACGGCGGTCGCGCTCGTGTTCTGCGTGAGTCTCGCGGTGTTTTGCGAAAGGACAATAATCGCAACCGTAGTTGCAGCTTGAGAGCGGACCACGATAGAGAATAGAAAGCTTCATCGTAAGGTATATTCCTCCATTAATTGACTTGCATGCAACGAATAGAGCCAGGGGCCAATCGTATCCGAACGCTCAAGCCCCGTGGGCGTCAGCGTCATCACCTCATTCTCGACCAGCGCCAGCCCACATTCTAATAGTTCTTTTACCATGGGAAGATCGGTGAAGATCGATGAATTAAAACGGTGCTGGTAGTCCGGGAGAGAAAGCCCACCCGCCTCCAATAGCGACTTCAGCACATAGCGGCGGCGCTGCTCCTCATCATTGAGCACATAGCCAAAAGAGGCAAAGGCAAATGCTTCAGAAGGTGTCGTAGCATAGGTATGCAGGATAGCACGAATGCTGTTCGCACCAACCGCATACTCATTGGAATAATGATGCGTACGCGTATACGAGCGAGCGCCGCAACCCAGGCCAATCATGCCATCGTCTTGCATACAATAGACCGGACCCGTATCAGCGAGTGCCTCCGGTGAATGGGCAGCGCGGAACATCCGCATAGAAACCTGCATATAGCCCTCTGACAGCAGCAATTCACGAGCCGCACGATAACAGGCAAGGCGGATATCATCCTCATCATGCATAGAAAGCGCGAGACCTGTCCGTTCCAGGCCCGTCAACGGACGCACGTAGAGCGGGTAGAGGTAGAGCTCCTCTGGCTGGTACTGGAGAGCCATGCGCAACGAAGCAAGCCAACTCTCAACCGTCTGACCGGGCAAGCCATAGATCAGATCAATATTCAGTATTGGAAAACCTATGCGGCGAATGCTGTCAAGCGCCCCCTCAACGTGAGCGGCCTTTTGGGGACGACCGGCGGCATGCACTTCGTTCTCGCTAAAGCTCTGCACACCGATACTGATACGCTCAATACCATGCTCGCGGAGCAGAAGCAACTTTTCGGGCGTAGCCGTAAGTGGCGATGTCTCAACCGACGAAGGGATAGAGCCGGGCTGGATATCAAAATAGCCCTCGACAATAGTGAATAAGCGAGCAAGATCAGCAGTCTCAAGAAAGGTCGGTGTACCACCGCCAAGCGCCATACGCGCCACACGCAGGTCGCCCAATGCATTTCGCACGCTCTTCGCCTGGCGTTCCAGCGCCTCCAGATAGCCACCTGTAAAACGTCCCATAGGATCGACCGTCGTGAAGAGGTTGCAGAAGCCACAGCGCATTTCACAAAAAGGCACATGCAAGTAGAGAAAGACCGCATCGCGATTCTCATCCCGCCACAGATCCGTCAATGGCACCCGCTCAGGGAAGTGGCGATAGGCCGTTTTGTGCGGATAAGCATAGGTGTACGAAATGTAGGGCGTACCTTGCAGCAATTGAGCAAGTGTGGACACAGAGATGCTCCTTTCGGTTGTTAGGCGAGAATGAACTCGGCATATGGTACAGTCCAGACCACCGGATGGGCGACGCGATGTCCGTAATAGCCATCCTCGCCATAGGCCGTCCCGTGGTCGGAGCAGAGAATGGCTAGCGTGGGTGACCTATGTTGCAGCGCAGCAAAGAGAGGCGAGAGCTGAGCATCAACGTAGACCAGCGCAGCGGCATGCGACTCAAGAGTATCCTGCTTGCTAGTATGATCGGGCAGGTAAAAGTAGTTTGGCTGATGAAGGGCCGATATGTTTATAAAGAGGAATAAACGCTGTTCACAAGGCAGATGGCGCAGTAACGAGCAGGCAAGCGCGACCTGATTTTCGGTTGAGTGCGGATTAGTCACACCGAGCGAAGCATCCCAATAACTTTCATGGAACAGCGCAGGTAGCACACTGCCCAGAGCGCTCTGTTTGTTAAAGAAGCCAACCCCGCCAATACAGATCGTATGATACCCATATTGTGCCAGGCCGCTCGGCAGGTCTGGTGCGTCGAAGGTCAGCGTCGTCTCCGAAGTCGTCTCGCTCCCCGGAAAGTGAGCCGCAAAGAGGCGTGGATGGCGTCCTGGTGCGATGGGTGTCGGTAGAAAGCCCGCAAAAAAAGCATGGTGGGCGGCATAGGTAAAACTTGCCGGCGAGTGACGTGCCTCCCAACCTGTCGCGGGCAGGTAGCGTGCAAGCGTCGGAATGCGACCTTGCTGGAAAAGATTCTGTGCCACATCATAGCGCAGCGTATCGAGCGTGATAAACAAGAGATCGTGTGAGCCAACATTTATGAGCATAGCCTTTGTCCCTTCAGAACGGCCAGAATTTCAGCACTGTAAGTATCCAGACCCTCATAGAGCAAGCCGGGTAGTAGATCGCCAAATGCATTCATCTCCAGAATCGCATGATCCCGGTAGCTGGAACTAAAGAGAAGATCAATCCCCATGTAGAGGCTCGCCAGCACCTTAGCCGCACGCTCACAGCTCTGTTGAGCCGCTTGCCAACGAGCGCAACCGATTTTCTCCAGAATAGCAGGCAGGTTGCCGCGCTGATTCAGCAAATGGAGATTGGTCATAGGGCTATGACTCAGGCGTGCAACCGTATGCATAGCCTGCCCTCCGATCACCACGACCCGCAGATCCAGCGCCTGACCCTCGTACATCGCCTTGGGGAGCCACCGCTCAACGTGCACACGGTGGCGGCAAAGCGCATTGATGACCTGGGCAATCTCCCCGCTCGATTCCAGCTTGCGAATACGACGGGTGTTATAGAGCCGATACTCTCCCGCCTGCGAGACACTCTCGATAGTGGTGAATGCCTGATGGCGGTTGCCACTGAAACGATAAGCAATGGTGCCAGAGGCGCTCGACCCATGCGCCAGCTTGAGAAAGACACGCGACCAGCCACGCTGCTGAAGGGCAGACATCAATTCATCATAGGAATGTATTGGTGGTAGGGCAGTCAGCGCAGAGGGTACCGCGATCTCATGCTGAGCGAGCAAGGCGTGGCAAGCGCGTTTATCGAACATAAGCAAAATGTCGGCGGGAAGGTTCATCAGTTGCGATCTGGGTATCTGACACTCAATGCGGCGCATAAGAACACTGAACCCTAGATACCACTGGCGCGAAGGGAGCAAGCGGCCCTTCTCATATGGGAGCGTGGCGAGAGTAGAAGGAGAGAGACGCTCATAGCATGCACCCTCTGAATCAGGCTCATTTGCTCCTAGCGCAAGCAGCAAGCGTTCCGTTGCGATACTCTTGCCGGGCGATTCGATGCGCACAATCGTTGTCGGTGTGAGCAGATCAGCCAGCATCACATCTCCCTCAATAAGTTGCTGATAGCTGACAAGTTGAGCGGCGGGAAGGTCCAGGCGAGTCAGAGCCTCCTGAAAGAGGGTGACGCGCCGATCTTCCGGTGTGCCGATGATCAGAAAATGGCTATTAGCACTACTCACTGACGGCCACGTAGCGCTGTTCTTCCCCATCATAGAAATCGGGCTCTTGTTGTTCGTTTGTATCCACCTCTATTCCCAGCGCTTGTATGCGCCGCATCATCTCTTGCGAACAGTAATGGTGATGGAGATCCAGCTTTTCCAATTTGCGTATAGCGGGACAGTTGAGAAGGGCCGTTGCCCCGCTATCGTCGAGCCAGCCGAGAGAAAGATCCAGCACACGCAACTGTTCAAGCACGGGTGATTGTGAAAGCGCAATTGCCAGATCATTCGCGATCTCACTATTGCGCAAACCAAGGTAACGCAGATTGGGGAAAAGTGTAGCGGTGAAAAGCAAAGCGAAATCTTCCACCGTCGAGTTTGCGCCGTAGCTTTCGGCACCTGTCCAGAGTTCAAGATGTTCCAGAGCTGGAAGATGCGAGCGAAGAACGTCATGGACAACGCTGCGATCCATGCTACCGGTTTCAATAATCAGTGTTTTGAGATGCTCATGGTGTAGTACGCCAAGGCGCAAGCCCGGTGGGGCATAAGAAGTTGCGCATCCACGGATATGAACATGTTCAAGTTGCGGATAGGCCGTAAAAAGCGCAGAAACGTCGCCCAGTTTAATCCATGATATCTCGCTCTCCTCCGAACTAATATCGCCAAGAAAGAGCGAAGTCAACTGTTGAAGTTGCTCCCGATGCTTAAGTAGCGTCTCCAGAATTTCATCTGTATAATTCTCAGTTTCATCTGACACCATCCCAAAGACCAGGCCAGTTGCAGCACGTGAGGCTGGATGAGCCAGAAACGCCTGAAATTTCTCTACGCCCAACATATCGTCAACATGGTCTCTAGTATTCGTGAAGCTAAAACGTGGGATCGTCGTTAGGAGATCAGGAAAAGGCTCATCTGGTTCCCACTCAAGAACAGTTTTGGGAGCAAAAAAGTCTCTATCATCAAAAAACATAACAATCTCTCAGCAGATATAGTGGTAGAAGAACGACAAGGATTCTCCATTACCAGATCAAATAAAATGCAGCCCTATCTAGCAACGTATTCTCAGCAGCCAGCTTTGAGTCGGTAATAATGTGCAGCGATCATGCAAAACACAGAGTGTGATATATTAGTTCTGTTTTAGCATGTGATGGCCGTCTATCTATTTAATTATACATATCGAAAAGGATTATCGCCTTAACCAGATGGTTGCCATAGACAGTGATAAGTTGGTGTCAGAGTTCTTGCCCGCTGTGCGTCATATTCTGTCACCGTTTGCAAGCATCTCATCTATAATATACAATAGACGATGGGAAAAAAATCCGACACCAACTTACTATATAGTACACAGGGCAGGAGACCACATACATTGTCTGAGAAACGCGAAGATGCGGAGTTCACATCCGAAGGAGGTCACCTCAGCCTACGTGCTGACTGCAAGAGTTGCTTTGCGCTATGTTGTGTTGCGCTGACCTTCTCGGCTTCGGTGGACTTCGCGATCAATAAAAACGCCGGGCAGGCTTGTCCCAATCTGCAAATGGACTTTCGCTGCGGCATTCACACAGGCCTCAGACAGCAGGGCTTTCGAGGTTGCTGCGTTTATGATTGCTTCGGTGCCGGGCAAAAGGTATCTCAGGTCATTTTTAGTGGGCAGGACTGGCGGCAGAATCCGCGAACGGCCAAGCAGATGTTCGCCGTGTTCTCGATTGTGCGAGACCTCCATGAGCTGCTCTGGTATCTGACTGAAGCGCTGACTTTGCAATCGGCTAGCCCGCTCCATGCTGAGCTTAGTCGGGCGCTAGAGGAGACCCAACGCTTCACGCACAACAGCCCCGATGCTCTCATGGAACTGGACGTGGCAGCGCACCGACGAGATGTCAATGCCTTGCTGCTGCACACGAGCGAACTCGTGCGTGCCGAAGTCCCGCATAAGAAGGACCACAGAGGAGCCGACCTCATTGGGGCCAAACTTAAAGGAGCCGACCTGAGAGGGGCCAACTTGAGAGGGGCATACCTCATTGGAGCTGACCTTAGAGGAGCGGACCTGAGAATGGCTGACCTTATCGGGGCTGACTTCAGAGACGCCGACCTCAGGGGAGCCGACCTCACCGATAGCATCTTTCTCATCCAATCCCAACTGGATGCGGCGAAGGGCAATGCCGAAACGAAGTTGCCACCGTCGCTCACTCGCCCAACGCATTGGTAGCCAG
>CAWKKX010000058.1:0-17482 GCA_963850365.1 uncultured Chloroflexia bacterium | reverse complement strand
GCGCTCCTCTTGATAGGAAAACAATTCTGCATAGCGACCCCAATCGATAACCGTCTCCAGTTGTGACCAGGCTTCGTTCTCGCTGAAGTGCTCTTGCAGTTCGGCCAGGAAATGTTCTTCGGGCAACGTGTGGCCTGGCTCCGCTTGCAAGTCGCGCACGATGTGGCGCAACACTGTCACATTCGCAATCGCCTGCTCGCGGAACATCTGTTTCTCTTCAAGCACGCCAGCCTCAGCAAAGGCCTTCCCTTTGTCCGTGAGGACAAGATCACCTTCCTGGGCATCACCGAATTTGAGTAGTTTGACGGCATCGACCAGTGGCAGCAACTCATCAATCTCTAATTGCAGGTCGCGTCCCAGTTGATAGAGATCGTCGCGACCACCCTTTGCATTGACCAGCTCGATCAACCCCGTTACATCGCCAATACCGACATGGGGAAGAACCTGATATGGACGCGGGGGCGCAGGTGGTGTAAGCACGCCAGTCTGTGGGCGCTTCTCGTCTTTGGGCAACAAATTTGCAATGTTCTCGTTAGGGCTGGTCATAATGCGATAGATCAAATCGACGGTTTTTGTATATTCATCGTGCCGGGCATTGCGTTTCTCCACGGCCAGGCCGGTCAGATCGACACGGATCGTACCCGGATCGGCCCCCAATACAATGATACGGTCGGCCATACCGACGGCATCCTCAATATTATGGGTAACCATCACAATGGCCCGCGTGGGGATACGCTTTGAATGCCACAAACTCAGCAGTTCACGGCGCAAGTTTGCTGCCGTTAGCACATCCAGCGCAGAGAATGGCTCATCCATAAAGAGCAACTCAGGCTCGACGACCAGCGCACGTGCAAAACCAACGCGCTGACGCATACCGCCCGATAGCTCTTTGGGAAAGGCATCCTCAAAACCATCGAGGCCAATCGTGTCAATGGCCGCAAGCGCCCGCCTGAGACGCTGCGTGGGCGGCAAGTCCAGAGCCTCCAGGCCCAGCTCCACATTCTGCAATACCGTCAGCCAGGGGAAAAGGGCAAAGGACTGAAAGACAATCGCGAGATGAGGATTAGGACGATACTGGGGCACTCCCTTGAACAAAACTTCGCCCTCAGTCGGCCGCAGCAGCCCGGCCAGAATGCGCAGCAGGGTCGATTTTCCCGAACCGGATGGGCCCAACAAAGCCACAAACTCGCCTGCGGAAACCTGTACATTAATATCATTTAAAACAACGGGCGGCTTTACACCCTTCGGCTGCTTCCCCTTCGTCTCATAAACTTTCTTAACGCCTTGCGCCTCCAGCAGAACTTCGCCTGCTCGTACCTTCGAGATGGCCATCATTTCTCCCTTTTCCGTAGCTTTCAATACTCCAATTAGTGTTTGCTGGTGCTCTCTTTATAGTACAACTGTAATCGCTAGTCGTACAAATTAGAGCTCCCTTTTTATGCTATAAATAAAGGCACGTCACCAGCAATTGAAATGCCGGGTAACGTGCCTCTTCTTATTTCTTTCCTGCCGTCAAATTTTCTTCGTCTATATGATCTCAGGCAGTGACCTCGCTACTAGAGGGAACCTTCATCGCTATTATAGATTTACATCTGCATACTTGTACACTCATACTCTACAGAAACTTACACTTATGCCGTTAGCTGAGCTGCGACTCATCGAAATTTAATTCAAAGAAGTCGAACGCCTGCCATGTTGAAAGTGGCTTTGGCTGCGGCAACTGTGAGACCAGGTCCATAATATTTGCAACCATATTGACCGGGGGCTCGCTATGTCCAAGTAGTGAAAAGAGCCCATCGATTTCATCGTTATCTATTTCAGCATCAATCAATAAATCATCTAATCGAATATTCTTCATTTATGTTCCCTCTTATTGTTTGTACGTTCGTTGTTTATAGCACGAACAAGGTAAGAGAGAAGTTTCACTTTTTCCAAGCTTTCTTATGTCAAGCTTAGGAAGGTGAAAAAAACTTAAGAAGCAGGGACGTTCTGCTCAGGTTTCCAATAATTAGCCATAGCGGCACGCAATAATGGTCGGGCACGCTGGAAGTATGTTTTTGCCGTTGCCTCTGGCATATTCAGCGTCTTACCAATTTCGGAAAAGCTGAGCTGACCCGCATAGCGCAACAAAACGACGGAGCGGAACTTTGGGGGCAAAGAATCAATTGCGACACCCAGTTTTTGCTTGAGGTCACTGCGCTCGGCCAATTCTTCGGGGAGAGGACTATTATCGGGCATAATGGCCAGAGGCGAGAGATCATCCTCATCGTTGCTCGCTTCCAGATCCGAGAAATGTATCACCTTCTTGCGGCGTAACTCATCCAGGCAACGGTTGCGTGCAACCTGGAAAAGCCATGCTTTCAACGGCTCGCCCGTACGCAGAGTAGGCATAGAAATATAAAGTTGCAGAAATACTTGTTGCGATATGTCACAGGCCAGATCATAATCATTAAGGTAGTGGCAAATAAAGTTGAAGATCGACGTATTATAACGACGAACCAATACCTCAAACGAAGACTGATTGCCAGCCAGGGCCTGTTGAACCAACATTCCATCTGTAATCTCATGGGTCACTTTTTGTGCTTTTGTGTGCTCTCGTAGTTGCATTTTTTTATCTCCTCGCTTTCTTCTGTCCCCTATAGCATAGACTGTCCCGGGCCTAAATTCAAGTATTTTTTGTGCTTATAAGCACAACCATATACGACTTTAAGCGTACTCTAAAGTGATTAAGAATAGCTTGGTAATAGCTTAAGAATAGCTGGCATTCTACTTCTTATCTATCTCTTATTTGTCTCTAATCATTTTCCAAGCTTCGAGGGGAATTTTGAAGGGAGCTTAGAGAGGAATGGCTTCTTTCTTAGAATACGAATGGCAAGGGCATTCAGATGCACGGTCCAATGTCAGTGGATTAGGGAAAATACACGAATTATGGCTCCTTGTATAATTAGTGTCTCATTAATCGTCAACTTCTTACCCATCGGCTATAAAGTTATACATTGCCTGATTGCAATTCCTCTATTTTACGTGTATACTCGTGGGGCGTTTGCGGTTAGTATCAACTACAGCTTCCTGTGATATCGTTTCCTGGTAGTATGTTTATACATGCGCAACATTATTTTATTAATAGCTAAAGGTATTACCTGATGATGAAGCAATTAACAATGCGTTACATGCTGTACGCTCTTTGTCTGTTCACGTTCTGTTTCGTCCTGGCAGCTTGTGGTACTAGCACTGGGAACGATGCTACCTCTACGCCCGCAGCAGTAGCGACCACTGCCCCCACGCCCACTCCTGTCCCTCCTACACCTACACCTGCACCTGCTGCCACTCTCACAACAGTTACAGGTGATGGGTACACCATAGGTTCTCCAGCTGGCTGGACCGCAAAAAAGAATGCTATGAATACCGTCTCTACTCTTCAAATATCACGCAGTGACGGCTATCTCACCTCTTTGATAGCAGAGACCATTGCAAGCACTAACGGTGTCTCTACTATAGGCAGTATCCAGGGAGCTTTATCAAATCTTAAGACACAGTCAAAAAACTTTCAGCCCAAAAATATTCCTGCAACCGTGACCATTGGCAACACAACATGGGATCAGGGAGCGGCAACCGCCGATGACCCTACGACAGGGACCAATTCTACGATCTATGTGATGTCAACGAAATTCCCAGGCAATGCCAACAAGATCATCTCCATACTCTATACTGCTAAGAGCAGTGAATTTGATAAGGTCAATGCAGAAGACTTCCAGCCTATGCTTCTCTCTTTCAAGTTTGCGTAAGAGAGTATCTGGCACAATAGATGTATGATATTAAATGGTGAGAGCTCTGACTAAAGCGCGGGTCGCGGCTGTGATATCTTCGGCATTCACGACGGCGGTAATGACGGCGATGCCAGTCGCGCCGGCGTGGATAATTTCGCTGGTGTTGGCGGCTGTTATGCCGCCGATGGCGACGAGCGGCGTGGTATAGCGCCTGGCTACTTCTGTGAGCAAAGATAGGCTCACAGGTTGACCGGCATCTGCTTTTCCGCGTGTGGCGTAGATGGGGCCAACACCAAGATAATCCGCTCCAGCTACAATGGCGGCTACGGCTTCATCCATATTACCTGCCGAGATGCCAAGGATGCGATCAGGGCCAAGTAATTTGCGTGCCAATTCGCCTGGCATATCATCCTGTCCCACATGTGCGCCATCGGCATCTACCGCCAGGGCAACATCGATGCGATCATTGACGATCAGCAGGGCGTTATAAGATCGGGTAAGTTTGCGTAGGGCCAGTCCTTCTTCGACGAGCCTATGTGTACTCGCATCTTTATCGCGCAATTGAATTACCGTCGCGCCACCAGCTAGCGCGGCCTCCGCGACCTCCAGGGTGCTACGGCCACGCGACCAGGCATGATCCGTCAAAACATGCAAGGCGAAGCGCGACTTCAGGGGTACAGATGTCATGCAAAGCTCACTTTCTGGCGCTCAAGCAATGTCGCGCTATCCAGAGCGGCCACGGCATCGAGCAGGTGAGAGCGAAAGGTACCCGGCCCGCCAGATTTTGGCGCGGCAATCTCGCCGGCAATCCCCATTGCGATCAGGGCAGCGGTGGCGGCGGTAAAAGCGTCGGGCGCAACGGCGAGGAACGCACCGACCAGGCTGGTAGACATGCAGCCACTCCCGGTAATTGATGCGAGCAAGGGATGACCATTATCTACATAGGCGACGTGCTCACCATCTGTGATCACATCGCGAGCACCTGTAATCGCGACCGAGCAGCCAAACTCATGGGCCGCTTTACGTGCAACAACTTCGGGTGTCTCCGCAACGGAAATCGATTCTACGCCACGCGTCTCGCTGGCCACGCCGACCAACGCCCCCACTTCAGAGCCATTGCCACGCAGGACAGCGATGCGCAACTCGGATAACAAACGCAAAGCGCTGGCAGTACGTAGCCGGGTTGCCCCTGCGCCAACAGGATCAAGCACAATAGGAATATTGCGCTCGTTGGCACGCTTGCCAGCTTTCAGCATCGCCTCGATCTGTTCCGGTGTTAGTGTTCCAATATTGAGCACGAGCGCACCGGCAATGCTCACCATCTCCTCCACCTCCTCAATGGCGTGGGCCATCACCGGCAGAGCCCCAATGCCAAGCGTGATATTGGCCGTGTCGTTCATCACTACCATATTGGTAATATGGTGGATCAAGGGCTTGCGCTCACGTATCTGTTGGAGATAGCGGGCAAGCGTCTGTATATCAGTATTCATAAATAGTGCTCCTTCTCATCCGACTAAGCCGCCTCAATCTGATCCGATTCAACTCGATACGTCTGTACACATGTACACGTGTACACGCGTACATGTGTACCTACTAATCTTTTTGTGCTTGTTCCCAGAGCCAGAAATGATCGACCGGTCCATGTCCGTGACCGATGCCCGGTGCATTACGAATTGCGCCGGTTATATAGCGTTTGGCTCGTGTCACCGCCTCTTCGACGGACCAGCCACGCGCGATAAAAGCGGCGATGGCCGCTGAAAATGTACAGCCAGTGCCGTGTGTGTGGCGCGTTTGTAGACGTTGGGCACGCAACTCGACGAACGCCTCGCCATCGAAAAAGATATCGATAGGATCGGTTGCGCTATGACCACCCTTCACTACTACGTAGCGCGGTCCCAACGCGTGAATTGCGCGTGCTGCGGTGCGCATATCGTCCAGCGTGCGAATGGGTTGTCCAGCCAGTACCTCAGCCTCCGGCAGATTGGGGGTCACAACTTCTGCCAGGGGTAGTAAGATGGTGCGTAAAGTGGTAACAGCATCGGGATGTAGCAAGGAAGCTCCACCTTTGGCAACCATGACGGGGTCAACAACCAGACGTAGATTCCATTTCTTCACACGGGCCGCCACCGCCTCGATAATGGCGGGACTGGAGAGCATGCCGGTTTTCGCTGCGTCGGCCCCGATATCTTCCATAATTGCGTCGATCTGCGCCTCGATTATGTCTATGGGTAGCTCAAAGGCTGCACGCACACCTTCTGTATTCTGGGCCGTGATTGCAGCGATTGCGGATGTACCATAGACACCAAGCGCGGCAAAGGTCTTTAAGTCGGCCTGGATGCCTGCTCCTGCGCCAGAGTCCGAGCCAGCTATGGTCATGGCGCGGGCAAGTGGCTGACCCTCTTCGTTTTTTTCCATCGAGCAATGCGCTCCTTCTTATTTATTTTAGTCCTCTATATATTATGACGCCACTATGCCTCTTCGACGGAACGTTGAGCCTGGTCAGCAATTTGTGTTGTGGATTGGTTAAAATAGCTACGGCCAAGAAGGTAATAAAGTAAGGCACTTACCAGGGCACCAACAATGCCACTGATGTCCATACCGCCTAAGAGGTGGGCAAGTGGACCTTGCCAGGGTGTGGCGAGCCAGGGGACAGTGGCCGATCCAATAAAGGGAATGGTGGCAAAGAAGCCAACCAGCCAGGCAATCAATGCACGCCAGAAGATGCCTCCCTGATACCAGTAGAAGCCCTGCCGTCCACGCACGAGATGATCGGCGGCATACGATCCACGGCGGAAAATGAAAAAGTCCACGAGCAGGACAGCAGCCCAGGCCGGGACCCACAGATAGGTAAGCAGCAGGAAATCGACATAAAATCCGAGAAAATTTGTGGTTAGCTCGGTATACGTATGGGCCTGGTTGAAGTGCGAGAAGAGCCCGATACTATAAACGCAGACGCCGCCAACCAGCCCACAGACAAGCGCGGATGTCCAGCGGCGCAAGGGAATGTCCATTGCCAGCGCAACCAGCCCGGCCGTATAGACGTCGAAGTAGTTCGCCCAGATCTCGCCCAGGACCACAAATAACAAAAATGGGATGGTCAACCATGGCGGGGTCGCAGCTGTAATCACGCTTAATAGATCGGGATTACTGGGATTAATGGTAGAGAGTACGACGCCGAGAATACCCAGGAGAGCTGTGGGCAGGCCAATGCCCAGTCCAGCCCACCAGGCGATGCGGCGCGAAGAAACGTTGCCTGGAAGGTAGCGCGAGTAGTCAGACGCGAAGGGAATCCATGATGCTACCAGGGCATAGATAAAGCCACCACCAACGACCATGGCCGCAAAACGCGTGGGACCATGCACCGTCGTCGGCAGATTCCAATGTATCTTTGGAAATAATACGACGAAAAGTAAGATACAGAAGGCCATGAAGAGCAACGAGCCATACTTCTCAAAGACATGTACCGTCTGATGACCATAGATAGCAACGACAACGGAGAGCAGCAGCACCAGGGTGATCGATCCCATAGCCACCTCGGTCGTCCTGGGCACTCCAAAAATACTGGCAAGCTGTACCAGTGCCCAGCCACCAATCACGCAATCTATCGCGAACCAGCCAATCGCCATAATCCAGGTAAATGCCGCACCCAGATAGGCACCTCGGTGACCAAAGACGGCACGAGCAAAAATCATCTGCGGAGTGCCCGTACGAGCTCCAGTCGCGCTTACCAGGCCATGTAACAACGCAGCCAGCGCGGCCCCAACGATAATTGCCAGCGCACTATCAAGCAGGCCAAGCTGACCCTGACTCAAGCCCAGAGCAAGTGGCGCACCAATGACCAGAGCACCCGTCAATAGCGAGACATAATTTGCCATTGCGCCCGCCCAGACCGGAGCAAGCTCAAACGGCGAGCCATGCCGTTCAGCATCAGAAACCGGTTCCATGCCACGTCGCTCGACTTTGAGAAACTCGTCAGGCGTAGCTGCCTGCTCAGCGGAAAGCTCAACATCATTCTGCATAAACGAGCCCCTTTCCTGTATATCTATATCACCTGACACATCCATGAGAACGGCGCAGCGCAACACGGGAGGGGACAACACGGGGTATACAGAAGGGCATCACCAGTGCCCAAGAAGACACTTCTGTGAAGAAAGTGTTGCTCCCTACGCTGGCATTATCCAGATCAGGTTAAAAGCGGTCGGCGGCGAATCGTATAAGATATATACGTAAAGCCACCCTCTCAGCCTGGTTTCCCTCAAGCTCCCGCATATTGTATCTCTGCCAGAGAACAAAGACCAATATATAAATAAATTGTGCTCTATTTATAGCACATCGATCTTTTCAGCGTCAAGTTCAATGCTGGCTAACCCTATTAAGGATATTCTTTCTTGTTTAGACATCTTTTTTGTGACTTGTGTAACTCAACAACGTAATCTCTATTGATGCGGAAAAAACCGCCGGAAAGGAGATGATGAGATACACACGTTAAACATACACTTGCCCATCTTAAGGTTAATGGATTAGCCTCTTTAGTCACATACTCATGGAGGAGACACATTGCAACGATTCTCAAGCATTCAAACTCGATCTGTAGAGAGCATTCCTTTGAGTCCTCTCAGCAAACTTCTCTTTGCGAACACCCGTATTGCATGGCTCTGGTTTATCCTTCGGCTCTATGTTAGCTATCAGTGGCTAACAGCTGGCATTGCAAAACTCACTGGGCACTCAATTGCCTTTGGCTCCTTTGGGAAAGCTTCGCCTGGAGGAGCATGGGTATTTACTGCACACGGCAATGCTGGCTTGGAAAATTTTATTGCCAGTGCGCTGACCCATGCCAACGGACCCGTGCCCAGTGTGCAGGGATGGTACGCCGCATTCCTTGAGCATGTGGTCTTACCAAACACCATTGTATTTTCCTACCTCATAACCTTTGGCGAAGTGCTGGTTGGCCTGGGACTACTTCTTGGCGCATTTACTGGGATTGCCGCTTTCTTTGGGCTTGTAATGAACATGAACTACCTCTTTGCAGGTGCCATCAGCATCAATCCTATTCTCTGCATCTGTTCCCTCCTACTGGTTCTTGCCTGGCGCGTCAGTGGTTTCTGGGGAATAGATCGCTATCTGTTACCTCTGCTTGGTACCCCCTGGACAGGTTCATTTGCTTCTTTCCCTGATATAACTGGACTATCCAGTACAAGAGAGCAACGATCCTGAAACTCTTTTTTGTCTGATATGCATGGGCATGGGAAAAATCGTATCTCCATGCCCATGTCTCTGAAAACACATATTTCATTCTGTATGCATGCTTGAAAATTACCTTGTCTATCGCGTATCATAAGGGAACACTTTAATTTGTGAGATGCAGACGATACAGTTGTACCAAAAAAGTAGAGCAAACATCTATCTGCGACTTTCAGATAACACCCAATAATAAGATCCTTTTTATTAGGAGCAAATATGAGCATTTACAATCCTCGTGATCCCAAGTGGATCAAGGAATCGCGCCAGATACTGGAGCCCAGGGGCATCATCCCTAATGTTGTTGAGACGACGGCTCGCGGCACTACGGCCCAGGACCTCTTCTCTCGCTTACTCAAAGAACGTATCATTTTCATCGGTACGCCTATCGATGATATGGTTGCCAATAGCGTCGTGGGCCAGTTGCTCTACCTGCAAAGCGAAGACGCAACGAAAGATGTCAATATGTACGTCAATAGTCCCGGAGGCGTGATCTACTCTGGCCTGGCGATTTATGACACGATGCAGATGATCCGCCCGGATGTCTCTACGGTCTGCGTCGGTATGGCGATGAGCATGGGTGCAGTCATTCTGGCGGCCGGCACGAAGGGCAAACGTTTCGCACTGCCAAATTCGACGATCCTGATCCACCAACCCCTTGGTGGTGCGGAAGGTCAGGCCGCCGACATCGAGATTACGGCACGCGAGATCATCCGCCTGCGCCAGAGCTTGCTCGACATTCTTGCCAAACATACAGGCCAGCCCGTTGAGCGCATCATGCAGGACGCCGACCGCAACTACTACCTGACCGCCTCGCAAGCCGTCGAGTATGGGCTGATCGATGAGGTTCTCGCTAAATAGTCTTGTGATCCAGACAAGGTACATCCTGGTCTTGTAATTTGATCATTAGATAGCCCATGTCCAGATTTAAGGCATAAAGCAAGCCTGCCTGCCACGCTCCCGCTATTGGAAACTGGAGATAAGCAAGCAGGCAATTCGCCCTTCCTAAACACGAGTGGCAAAGTGGATTTTCACGCTTTCAAGCTAAGAGTGAGCGACAATTTTGGCTTTGCCACCCATACCCACCAATCTATGCGTTGTTTATTTATTTATAGATAAGTATCTTTAGCCGTCTCTGCGACCAGAAAGTCTACGACATCCTCAAGATGGCCTGTACGTTGATAGATTGCCCGTTGTCGCGTTGCGCTATTGCCATTCTGCACTATTTGATGGACGAGAGAAGATACTTCCTCCCAATCTCCCGCTACCTGCAATGCATCTTTTAGTTCATTCAAGAATGCCTCAATCAGTTCCTGGGCTGGTACAAGGCGTAACGCATTCACATCAACAAGCTGCTCGCTCAATCCATAGCGAGCAGCTCTCCAATGAGCGACTCTTAATACTTCTGGGCGCACATGTGTAAATGTTTCCTGTCGTATTACCTGTTCGTAACAAGTACGTATAAGTGCTCGTACAAGACCTGCAACCATCACCGCCTCATCGACTGTCAGGCACGCGTCGGCTACCCGTGTTTCAATGGTTTCAAAGCGTTCCGAAAGGCGTAAATCCCAATAGATTTTCGTCGTGTCCTCAATTGCTCCAATAGCAATAAGTGCTTGAGCCAGTTCCGCATGTTCCTGCAATGAGTCGAAGAGGAGAGGAGGTCCCGATATCGGCCAGCGGCTCCAGATTTCTGTGCGAAAACTCGCGTAGCCTGTATCTTCCCCCAACCAGAACGGGGAGCTGGCCGTTAGCGCGAGCAGCGGCGCTAACCATACACGTGCTCTATTCATCACCTGCACAGCAAGACTTCGGTCATGCAGGCTAACATGGACATGACAACCGCAGATCGTCTGCTCACGTGTCAGCAATTGGTAGTCACTTGCCAGATCCAGATACCTTTCCTTCGGGGTCACTGGCTGCTCTCGCCAATGTGAAAAAGGGTGTGTACTGGCAGAAGCGATCTGTTTTCCATCTTGCATAGCGGCAGAAATCGCTTCATGGCGCAGATGTTGCACCTGCCAACGCACATCCGCCAGGGTCTGACAGACAGGAGTAGCCACTTCTACTTGTGAGAGACGAAGCTCTGGTTGTATCTGTTGGCCCAGCGCATGCTCTGCTCGCGCAAGGATAGAGAAAGCTGAAGGACTTAATTGACGCGAGGAAGGATCAATGATCTGATATTCCTCTTCAACGCCAATGGTAAATGTTTCTTGAGAAGATGCCATAGGAAACAATGACCTTTCCACCTATTTAAAACATAAAAATCGAAGCTCGAAACAGCTCTCAAGAGCGTTTCGGATAGACATTACCATTTGCACGATTGAATGCTCAGATGAGATGTGGTCATTGATCAAGCAGTTAGAAGATTCAGAAACTTGACTTCCTCGCCACTACGCACCAGGCTAAGCGCCTACGCAAAATTCTCCAAAAGAAGCACGATGGCAGCATAGCCTGGGTATAAAGAAAAGATTGATTACGCCTTCACTTTGCGTGCCCGCACGAAAGCGCTCACAAACGTCCCCTCCTCCTCTTCTGAAGGTGTGTTGAACGTGTCGCTCTGTTTATCACCGGGGAGATCCTGCTGCCCATAAGTACGCGTTACCTCGAAGGAGATATCGACGAAGCCAGCATCTGCCAGCAAACGACGATACGTCTCTTCCTCTAGTGCACCGGAGATGCAGCCAGCCCAGGCTTCCATATTATGGCGCAACGCTTCCGGCATATGCCCCTGAACCACAATATCGGAGACCGCGAAACGCCCTCCCGGCGCTAAGACACGATATGCCTCACGCAAAACCTCGCCTTTATCGGCAGAAAGGTTGATGACACAGTTTGAGATGATGACATCGACAGCATTGTTGGGCAACGGAATATTCTCGATAACGCCCTTCAAAAACTGTACATTCTCTGTGCCAGCTTCGGCGCGGTTGCGCTCGGCCAGCGTCAGCATTTCGTCGGTCATGTCCAGCCCGTACACGAAGCCGGCAGGTCCTACGCGTCGCGCCGAGAGTAACACATCGATACCACCACCGCTCCCCAGATCCAACACTTTCTCACCGGGCCTCAGCTCGGCCAGCGCGGTGGGATTGCCGCAACCCAGCGATGCAAGCGCCGCAGCCTGTGGCACCTCACTCAATTCCACATCCTTATATAGCTGGCTCGTAATAGGATCATTCGTGGATGTACCGCAGCTAGAAGAGGAACTCCCTCCGCAGCACTCGCTTTGTGCGGACGAGGAACTCCCCCCACAACAACCACCCTGGATAGAACTGGACTGCAATACGTTTGTCGCGGTCCGTGCATAGCGCTCTCGCACTGCCGCCCGCACTTGCTCAACATCGTCTGTCATAATCAATTGCTCACTTTCTCTGGAGGCATTGATAAATATCAATGCCTTAAACAAAAAAAAGGGGAAACATCTCAACACTCATCGCAGCACGACTCCAAGCGTCGCAAAAGCTGAAGTATCGGCTGCAATCCAGCGTCCTGCAGAAAATAATAGGACCAGACACCATGCTTGACGGAATTGACGATACCAGCCTCACGCAACAGGCGCAGATGATGTGAAATCGTCGATTGATCCAGATTGAAGCGACCCGTGATATCGCATACACAAACTTCGCCCGGATGTTCAGCCAGCAGCGTCACGATCTGCACACGCGTTGGATCAGCCAGGGCACGCAGTTGAGCCGCCACGTCAATCGCCTCACGCTCGCCCAGTGAAGCGGGCGTAGATGGCAAACAGCAAGGAACATCCCCGCCAACTTTGCCGACGCGGCGTTTACGCGGCTTCACCTCTAATTTTCCGTCTGGTTGCATTATTTTCTTCTTCTCCTCTTCCCAAACTATACATCAGGCATTGATGTTTGTCAATGCCTCCGCAAATCAATGGCACAAGAACAGCCACGTTTATTTCTCTTCTTTTGGCCTGTCTCCTCTCTCATTGTCACTACTTTGGACAAAATTTAAGTATTTAATCAGCCTCAATAACTTCGGCAACGTGCAACTTTCTGTTACAATGATTTAGTATTACAAATCGGATGGGAGTCCCAAACACGATGAATCAAGTAGCAGCTAGCAAACAAGGCTTAGCAAATTCTCAAAGTAACAAATTACAAGCCGAAGATCAGTCTGTCCACAACTGGTATCGCTTTGTCCTTTCTTTTCCACCTCATTTAGTCCGTACCTACCTCACACAATTTGGTATGAACAATAGCCATTGTGTTTTGGACCCATTCTGTGGAACTGGGACAGTTCTCGTGGAATGTAAAAAGCTAGGAATCCCTTGTATAGGAATAGAAGCAAATCCAATGGCACATTTCGCTTCACAAGTTAAGTTAGACTGGACCGCCGATCCAAAACACTTACTAGAGCATGCCAGACACATTGCTGAAAAGGCGACAAACCTGCTCAACCAGAATGGAATAGAAGATAACCCCATCTTTGAGGATATACGTATTGAACATCAACAGTTACGTACACTTTCAGAGGAGGAGGCAAAACTCCTGCTTACGGATTCTATCAGTCCGTTACCTTTACACAAAACATTAATCTTACTTGAATGCTTAAAAGAAAATCATGAAGAACAATATTACAAATATGAGCGTTTAGCTCTTGCAAAAGCTCTTGTTGATTCAATTGGAAATCTACGTTTTGGTCCTGAAGTCGGAATTGGACCTATCAAAGCTGATACTCCCGTCATTTCTGCATGGCTTAACCGAGTACAAGTAATCGCAAATGATTTACTCGCTTTACGGCAAATGACAGACGTTCCAGCAAAGATATTTTATGACGACGCCAGGCGTGTCGAATATATTTTAGAACCTGATTCCATTGATGCCGTAATTACATCACCTCCATATCCTAATGAGAAAGACTACACACGCACAACACGTCTTGAGTCAGTCCTCTTAGGATTTATCCACAATAAAGGTGATTTGAGAAGTCTCAAAAAAGGCCTTTTACGATCAAACACGCGCAATGTCTATCAAGGGGATAACGATGATGAGTGGATAGTCAATCATCAAGAGATACAAGAAATTGCTAACACGATTGAAGCACGAAGAATTGAGCTTGGGAAAACTTCTGGTTTTGAAAAGCTTTATGCCAGAGTTACCAGGCTCTATTTTGGAGGTATCGCTCGACACTTATCAGCTCTACGAACAGTCTTACGCCCCGGTGCTCAATTAGCTTATGTCGTAGGAGATCAAGCGTCCTATCTACGCATCATGATCCCTACAGGCAAGCTTATAGCAGAGATTGCAGTATCTCTCGGATATGAGCTAGTAAGCATAGACTTATTCCGCACTCGCTTCGCGACCGCAACAAAAGCACAGTTGCGCGAAGAGGTTGTAGTCTTGCGTTGGCCCAGAAATCCAGTGATCTCAAAAATAGATACTCAACAACGAGAATATCAAACGAGTAACAGCTATCCAGTGACCGCTTCTGCAATTGCTGATAAGAATACTACAAGCAACAGTAACAACAAAGATGATGTTAACATTCTCTTTCCTCTCATTGAAAAAGATGTTACAGAAGATAAAGCAATTAATTCACCAGGCGATATATCACACAGGAGGCATACAATGTCTGGGCTCTTCCCTGAATTTGCGTCTAATGAAGATCGCGAAGAAACTCCTTCAATCACCAAGAAACTGAATCGATATCAGAAACTTATGGAGCACATTTTTTTCTCAGGATACAAAGAGGGCATTCAAAAAGTTGAGTTTGCACGAGCTGATATCGAGAAAGCAGCACAAGAACTTGATATAAAGCTTCCAAAGAATCTTGGCGACATAATATACTCTTTTCGGTACAGAGCAATATTGCCGTTATCAATCAGAGATAAAGCTCCAGAAGGGAAGGAATGGATTATTCGCCCTTCTGGCCGATCACTTTACCATTTTGTCGCAACAAATATGCTACATATCATTCCTAATGAAATGATGTCTGAAACGAAAGTGCCTGATGCAACACCAGGGATAGTATCTATGTATGCACTAGGCGATGAGCAAGCTCTACTTTCAAAATTACGATATAACAGGCTTATTGATATCTTTACAGGTATTACATGCTATTCTTTGCAGAATCATCTACGCACTACAATTGTTGGTATGGGGCAAGTAGAAACAGACGAAATTTACGTTGGCATAGATCGAAGAGGAGCACAATATGTTATTCCACTTCAAGCAAAGGGTGGAAATGATAAAATTGGTATTGTGCAGATCGAACAAGATATGGCGCTTTGTGCAGAAAAGTTTCCCCTTCTCATATGCAGGCCCATTGCTGCACAATTTATAGGTGAAGGTCGTATCGCACTTTTCGAATTTGAGGAAAGCGATGAAGGACTAAAATTGCATCGAGAACACCATTATAAGCTTGTACCCTCGGACAATATGACAGAAGAAGATTTACGAAGTTACCGCAACCGCTCTCTGGAGTGAACATCACTGAACTGAAGACGCAGTGGCTCCGCATTTACCACAAGCAAGATGCCATGAATTAGTTGGAGATAGAAAAGGAACCTTAGCAGTCAATTTAGAGCATCCTTACAGATTAATTTTCGAACCAGCGGATGCTCTTACTTCAAAGAAACCTGATGGAGGTTTAGATTGGACAACTATAACAGTAATTCGAGTTCTTGCAGTGGAGAATTATCATGACTAAAATTCTGCAAAATGAATACCTACCAGATTACGTTTCTATACCAGGAGAAACTCTTCTCGAAACATTAGAAACTATTGGTATGTCTCAAGCGGACCTTGCAAAGTGTATGGGGCACCCAATCAAAACAATTAACGAGATAATTCAAGGGAAAGTTGCAATCACAGCAGAAACAGCTTTACAACTTGAATACGTTTTACATATACCTGCATCGTTCTGGTTAAAGAGAGAACAATTATATCGCGAATCTCTGGCTAAGGGAGCTAAAGATCAAGTCGGGTGATGAGCAGCTCCCCGCCGAATAGCCTCGGTATTTACTGCACCAGGGGCCGCAGAATAGGCAATTCCCAATCCGATGGCTGTAACGATAAAGGTTAATTGCATTGACACTTTTTCCTTCTCTCTATAATGTAAAATCTTATATATGCATCCATAAACCTGATTAATAGCGAAGTGCAACTACATCGTTTCTGCACTGGTCAAGGTACCACTGCGAAACGGTGGCGAGATCAAGCGTAGCTCTAAGAATTGCACGTTGCGCTGAAACGACCTCTTGCAGCACAGTACCGTCAGGAGCAATAATCATCGTCGGACAGTGCTGGCTGGCATGAGCTATATTCGCGCTGAGCAGAAAACGCTGATTTTCCGCTGCACGGCTCACCAGGTGGCTACGCCAGACAGCAAGATGGCTGTGATCATTGACTGCGTTGGTAAGATACACGAAAATCTGGGCACCACGTCGAGCTAGCGCACGCCACTGCTCAGGAAAACGGATTTCGCGGCAGAGCTGCAAACCAATGGTAGCACTCCCCTGAGCAAATTGCAATTCAAACACTGGAAGCTCGCCTCCAGCACGCATATGCCCGCGTTCGTGCATAGCCAGGTTGATTTTGCGATATGTGGATCGTTTCCCCTGCGGCGAGAGGTAGAGACCGGCATTCCACCACTCACCATCCTCATAGAGACACGACCCTACCACCAGATGGATTCCCCTACGTTGCACATCCATTGCCAGTTCGCTCAGCGCTTCTGCCAGGTATGCCTTATCAATTTGAGCGAGAAATTCACCATTCTCGTCATAACCGGAGACGGCCCCTTCGGGCAGAACGACCAGATCATCACATTGAGCATCGCCAATAATGTGCCGGATCTGCATCATGTTCTGCTCAATGTCCAGCGAGACGGGAAATTGCGCTACGACAACGGAAATGTGCATATTTTAACTCCACAAATTTATATTTCAACTTTTTCTTATTACATATAGTTTGCATTTTTACATATCTTGCGATATGCGCAAGATATGTAAAAATGCAAACTATATGTAATGAATGATTAGAATGCGGCAAAGGCGCATTTCATCTCTTCCTCCATTTATTTATTTTTTCTATCTTTTTGCGCGAATCGCGCAAAAAGATAGAAAAAATAAATAAATGGAGGAAGAGATGAAATAGTGGCGCGAGCACGCACGGGAAAATAAAACAACCCATAGTGATGGGAGGTTGACACTTTCTAAAGACACACTATGATATCATAGTAGTAGCAACAACACCAGGCAATGAGGCCAGTCCTTGTTGCACATTTTTCATGCATTGGTCTCATCCAGGAACACGGCTTCAAGGAGATCCTGACGCGTGGGGAAGTGGCGGTACAGCGTTCCGATGGCGACCCCGGCCGACCTGGCAACGTCCTCCAGGACGATGTCAGCGCCGTGCTCCGAGACCGCGACTCGCGCCGTGGAGAGCAGAGCAGGCTGGCATAGTTGCGCTGGGCATCAGCTCGCATGGGGCGGTTGGCTGGTGTTGGCTCATTCA
>CAWKKX010000057.1:0-77214 GCA_963850365.1 uncultured Chloroflexia bacterium | reverse complement strand
AATTGAGGTGTCGTTGGACTAACCAGATGGTGGTACCCAGGGCCAGCACGATGAAGGCGAGGTAAATACCTGTCTCAGTCCATTGAAACAGCCAGAAACGATCTGCTGGTTGATAGGTGAGATAGTTAGTGTGAAAGCCATCGGCCTCCAGGCATTGTTCGATAGGTTGCAAGCCAGAGCAATGGACCCGACTGACCCTATTGCCCTGTGCATCCATCCAACCGGTGGCGATAGTCCAATCCTGATCGCTCAGATTGGCAGGTTTGTCGTGATAAAGCGGCCAGGTAACCGTGATGGCGGGTTGATAGTTTGGACGCAGAATGAACTCAATGGGTAGGCGGATAGCCAGGAAGAGCACGAGCGCAATCAGCATGGCCATGACTGTATTGCGCGTCAGAGTGCCCGCGAAAATGCCCAATGACAGAGCCAGGAGAGCGGAAGCCAGCAAAACTGGCCCGGTAATATCGAAGGCAGTAGCCCCAAAGACGCCATTGATTTGTGCAAAGGGGCGATACCATATATTGAGTATAATGAGCAGTAACCCGAAAGCCAGAATACTGGCACTCAGAACGAAGACCAGTTTTATATTCAGCCAGCGAAGACGTGTGATGCTCTGTGTCCAGATCAGGCGATGGGTGCCCTGTTCCAGTTCGCGTGCCACTAGCGGTGCACCTACGAGAAGACCGAAGAATAATGGCAACAGGTTGATGCTATTGGTAAATGTTGCCAGATACCAATATTGTTTGAGAAATGTCTGTTCAAAGCTAGAGCAGTTGGTATGGTTGGCCTGGGCAAGGCAGGCAGTCAAGCCAATTTGCTCAGCAGTTTGTACCAGACTAATACCATTAACGAGACAGAAAACAGCCAGCACTGCCAGCGTTATTCCTACAATCATACATTCAAGGCGATGCTGACGCCAGACGAGCCAGATCATGAGATTCCCCCTGTTTCTTTGTGACCACTCGCTGCGAGCGTCAGTGTTGATAATAGTCCTTCTGCCTGCTGACCCAAATAGGCTAGAACCAGATCCTCCAGTGAAACTGGCCGAACTTCCCAGGAAGGATCGAAGATCTGCCCATTGGTATGTATAAGGACTGTCGTTTGCCGTTCAGTATGGCGGGCCTCCACGATAGTATGGATACTACCTATTGCTGTAATATCCTGGTGTGGTCCGACAAGCCAGGTGTGTTCTTTTAGCAATTGCTGGATATTACCCGCAACTTGTACATGTGAGGCAGATAGTACGACGAGATAATCGCAGATGCGCTCTAGATCACTGATGATATGTGATGAAAGGAGTACTGTCGTCTCCGTCTCCGTGACAGCATCCATCAATGTACGTAAAAATTCACGTCGGGCCAGTGGGTCCAGGCTAGCTAGCGGCTCATCCAGCACGAGCAGATTCGGGCGTTTTGCCAATGCAAGCACAAGTGCCACCTGTGCTTGTTGACCACCGGAAAGTTTGCCTGTACGACGATTCAAAGGGATACCAAGTTTTTGAATACGTGAGAGTGCCAGTTGGTCATCCCAACCCGGATTTACCTGCTGCCCCAGTTTCAGCATTTCCTCGACAGTAAAATTGCGATAGAGTGGATGGTCCTGGGCAACAAAGCCTAAACGCGGTAATGTCTGAGTGGGCTGTGTAGAAGGAGAAGAGCCGAAAACCTGCACATGGCCTGTTGTTGGCTTCAGCAGGCCGAGTACAAGATGGAGCAGGGTCGTTTTACCTGCACCATTGGGGCCAACCAGAGCTGCGACACACCCGGTGGGTAAGGACAGCGTACAGTCCTGTAGTGCCCAGGTTCGCCCATAGCGTTTGCCAAGTTTGGACGTCTCTAGTGCGTTATTCATGCGGTTTCCTCGTGTTCTTTTTGAGAGTCGTGAAACGTGGACAGGAAGAGAGCCAGAATACCTTCTTGGTCCAGACCAGCTTCGGAGGCGCTCTGTAGCCAGCGTCCCAGGCTACGCCGCAGTGCAGCCTGAGTTTCTGCTGAAGTGCTTATCAGGGTACGTTGCACAAAAGTGCCATGACCAGCCCGGCTAACGATTAATCCCGTATGTTCTAACTCTCGATATGCTTTGAGCACTGTGTTAGGGTTAACCGCGATCTGAGCGACAACTTCGCGCACCGTTGGCAATTGATCACCTACGTCGAGCATCCCCAGGCGTAGCGCCTGCTTGACCTGCTGTACGATCTGAAGGTAGGGTGCGACCCCAGAGTGAGTATCTAGATAAAATTCGATCATCTGATTGCGGCAAGGAGACCCTGCGCCTTGAGGTCAGGGAGGAATTGCCGCCTCTCC
This sequence comes from uncultured Chloroflexia bacterium, assembly GCA_963850365.1. Classification (GTDB taxonomy): domain Bacteria; phylum Chloroflexota; class Ktedonobacteria; order Ktedonobacterales; family Ktedonobacteraceae; genus Dictyobacter. Next base: position 74,911 of record CAWKKX010000057.1, on the reverse strand, counting down.
TTTCAACGTTCGGTCTTGCTCCCACCCCTTGCGGGGGAGCGGTTTTGGTTGGTCCGCTCAAACCCCACAACGCAGGATTGCTCCCTTGTTGGTAACGGTTGCCTCGACGAAGATACCGGCCTGCACATCCTCTCCGCACTGGTGTTAACCCACTATCAACCTGATTAACGAAGAGGTTATAGAGCAAGAGACTGGCCTGCATCTCTTGGTATGTTCTTTGACCTTACCGATATCGTAGCCCGATGGCTTGCACGATTGTATCCGTACAAAACGCCCTGGCTGGGTCTGGACAGACTGGCTTGCAAAGAAGACGGGCAGCTGTGTGCCCCAGCAGGGGTGAAGCCACCCCATCTTTACAAGCCCCTGGTTTTAACCAGTGGGTATCTGACCCTATTTCCTTACGTCACGATATACCTACCATCCTAAATAGCTAATGAGCTAAGACAATAATACAGTGAACGAGACATAATTGTCAAGCAGATATCACCTGATAATTTGGCCAGAAAGCTGTTCGCTGCTCTGGCGATGTGGCAAAGCCATGTTTATGTAGCCACTCATCATGAAATATCGTAGAAGCGTAATTCTCACCATCATCAGCACACACGCAGACGACCCCACTATAATCTGCGTGGTTTTGTAGATATTGTACACATGCAGCGAGAACAGCACCGCTCGATCCGCCGACTTTTATTCCTGTGGCAGTGTAAAGATCTCTACAGCAATCGAAGGCTTCTTGATCTTTTATAAGGATATACTCGTCATAGGATTCTTGCTTGATAAACAGAGATGTGCGTGAAGATCCAATACCTGTCAATTTTCTGGGAGCAGGGGGAGTGCCAAAAATGACAGACCCGAAGGCATCAACGGCAATGATTTGAGTGGCTGGACTAACCTCGCGCAAGAAACGACCGATACCAGTGAGCGTTCCTCCTGTAGAAACGGGCACTAAGACAGCTTCTACTTTTGTATTCATCTGGTGATAGATCTCTGGCCCAGTACTGGCATAGTGAATATGAGGATTTGCCGGGTTCGCATATTGATTAGTCCAGACGGCATTATTGTGTATCTGACAAAGTTCTTGAACTCGCTCTAGTCGAGAGAGAAGATATCCTCCTTTGGCATCAGCCCTTTCTACCATGTCGATCTGGGCACCGAGACTACGCATTTTGGCGATATTTTCGTCGGTCGTCTTAGGATCGACAACTGCGATAAAACGATACCCTCTCGCCTTACAAATGAAAGCCAGTGCAACACCTAAATTACCCGAAGTAGATTCGATAAGCACCGATTCATTGTTGAGTAGACCTTGTGCTTCAAAATCTTGAATCAGGGCATAGCCTGTACGATCTTTCATGGACCCGGTGGGATTTTCGCCCTCTAACTTCAGGTAAATGGTACGAACTTTTCCATTAATCAGCAGATCGATAGGCCGCATCGGTGTATTTCCTATATGATCGACAATAGTGTTCAACTCGAATTGAGTTAAATTCATTATGTCTGTGAGTGGGATCATTATTTCTCCTGAATATATAGCAGGGATAGTAACTGCTTTGATATGTTGGCCGCAGAGTGCTTTGCTAGCGCTCCAACCAGATGCCCTGGTTATTTTGTAGGGCATGTTGATAGACATGTGCCGCCAGTGCGATATCTTCAATAGCCAGGCCGAAGGGATTTACCAGCACAATATCATTTTTGCTATTTCTCGCTTTTTTCTTGTCAAGTACAAGGTCACTCAGCTCAGCATCTATTTTGCGCTGGTTAAGCTCTTCCACTTTTTCAGCGGGCCCGACGACCTGCCCTTGCCGATACATGCGCCCGATAAGTCTGCGTGAGTCGCTTTTTACCAGGTGCCAATCATCCACAATGACGCAGTCAGCACCAAAAACGACTTCTGGTAATGCATCATCCAGCGAGACGTTCACGAGGATAGCGCCTGGTTGTAGCCAGGCATGACGGATATAACCGACAGTTGTTGTCGTTACTGGAATAATTAGTTGCGCTGTGATAATGGCTTCTTCTGCGCTGCTCATCATCCTCAGTTCTACTTGCTTCTCTTGTAATAATCCAAAAATCTGATCTTGTAGTACTTGCATTCTCTGCTGGCTCAGATCAAAGAGCTGGATAACTGCCAGTTCTGGCAAACGCTTGAGGAGTAGTTCGATATGTGCTCGTGCTAACGCGCCAGCACCGATGATAGCTGCGCAGGTAATAGGAGGTCCTTTCAGCAATTCTATCGCCAGTAGAGATACACTGGCAGTGCGTAAGCTGGAGATATATGCCCCTTCCATCACGCTTAGAATATGTACTGAGGTATCGTCGTATAACAGTGTCAGGCCATTGGCGCGTGGGAGCCTGCGCGTGGGATTTTGAATATTCCCGTTGATAATCTTAGTACCAGCCATGTTTACTGCACCGCCCACATACGCTGGCATACCCAGGCTTCTCACCTGTTCACCATGAGCATTCTGCCAGGTAAGATAGGCCTCATCTGGTAGCACAGTTTGATGAGAGCCATGGAGCTTGAAGACTTCACGCATAATTTCAACGCTATCCAGCTCTTGACAAATGAATTCAACGTTTTTACGTGAAAGATAAAGGATTCCTTGCTCAATGTTCTTTTGCATACTTTCTCCTTCTCTATTCAATACGCCATTCCATTTTCCAATGGGCCAATGTCAGACATACGACTGAACATAATAGAAGCATGATGATATCAAAGACAAAGTTGCCGCCAAAGTTAGCGCCGAGAACAGCACGAAAGGCATCGGCAACATATGTTGTAGGGATAAACAGAGACGTAATTTGTAGGACCCTGGGTAATTGCCCGGATGGTATGAACATGGGTGAAAGGAAACCGACGACAAAGATCAGCATATTACACATCAAGGTTGCCGTCTGACCATTGGGTGCCAATGTACCGAGAAAGGCTCCCACTCCCGTCAGTGGCAGAACGCCCAATGGAATGAGGAACAGTAATGCCCAGGCTCCTGTCAACGGCAGTCCAAGTAACAGGCTACCAAGAACGTAGCTGCCCAGCATACCCGGTAGAGCGAAGAGCACTGCTGTAGAAATAATGGCAATCACTACTGTCAGTTTCGGCACCGGCAACGCGATCCAGTAATCGAACTCCCGATTCTGACGTGACCAACCGAGTTTACTGATAAGAAATGTTGTCGGGCCAAATGCAATTGACATGGTCATATTGCCGCCAAGGAGGAATATTGCGCGATGGATATCTAGCGTACCGATAAGGACCCTGGCTGAGAAAACCAGCGCGAAAGGTACCAACAGGCTAATAAATGTTTGAAAGAACCAGCTTCCCCGATATGAGCTCAATTGTGCAATAAGCACGACAACATATTGTCGCAGGGCAGTGAGCAGTGAGAAAGTTGGGCAAGGATAGGGAGCCGAAGCCAGTTCCAGGTCAGGTCTTTGCTCTTTCATAAGTTGTGAACTACTCAAACTTTTTTCCTCCTCCAAGTTGTAAATAGACATCTTCTAGAGAGGGTGTCAGGATACGAAAGTCATCCATCCGCTCCATGCCGACCTGAGAGACAATTTGATCCATAACCTTCTGTAAATCGGTACGTGGACAAAAGATTGTCCAGTGTTGTTGTGTTAATGAGCGAGCATCGCCGAGCGTCTGGAGAAACGTGCCGTAAGAGCAATACTCTGCTTTTAGCAATAATTCAAGTTTTACTCGCTGATCAATACGTGCCTTGAGTTCTCCTGGTGTGCCAATTGCGGGTAAGCGACCATCATTGACGATAGCGACGCGTGCCACAACGCGTTCTGCTTCCAGGACATTATGGGTAACGAGAATGATTGTGGTCCCGCTTTTATTCAACTCAAGCAACTTTTCCCAAACGAGACGGCGTATTGAAGGATCGAGATTGTTCGTTGGTTCATCAAAAATCTGAATTGGTCGATTTCCGATCATTGCGACAGCGAGGTTGACAAGTTGGCGTTGCCCTCCTGAGAGGTGACGGAAACGTTTTTTGCAAAATGCTCCTAGATCCAGCTCGGCAATGAGTGCACGTGTCTGGATATGTGCTTTTGCCGATGAAGCCCCGCGTAGCTGTGCTGTAAATAGCAATGCCTCCTCTAGATAGAGTTCTGCCAGGGCCACCGGCTGTTGTGGCTGGAGAGCAACATAATGTGGGATAATCTGAGGTCGTTTGACCATATCCATACCAAAGAGCGAGATGTTGCCAGTTGTTGGCTTAACAAGACCTGCGATCTGATTCACCAGGGTTGATTTTCCTGCCCCATTGGGGCCGAGCAGCCCGAAAAACTCCCCTTCAAAAATTTCGAGTGATATATCATCATTCGCTTTTTGTGATGATTTTTTATATTTTTTCGTTAGATTTTCGATACGACAGATCACTGCCATTGCTGTACCTCATTATTCACTATTTTCTCTTTCTCCTGATCAGCTTCTGGATTGTCCAGGTGATGGATATGCTCTTAGCATGCCCATCACTCACTGCAGCGACTTGTGTGCTGATTAGTTATGACTTGACCAGACTGGGAGTAGCGCTATGAATCCGGTTATACTGGCTACGATAGTAGAGGAGCGGTTGGTGATGCGAAGCAGTGCTGGTAGCCACAACTTCGCCGACAAAAATTGCATGATCTCCTCCAGGATACTGGGCTGTCACACGACACTCCAGGATTGCCAGGGTGCCCTCTAATAGGGGCACACCGGTTACCCCCAGCGAATAGGCAATCTCTGAGAATTTATCTGGTATGCGGCGAGCAAAATGGCGTGAGAGAGCTTCCCCATGCTCGGCCAGTATGTTGATGCCGAAAATGCCACTCTCACGAATCAAATTGTGAATAGTTGCCTGTAGATCGATACAGATAAGTACCAGAGGCGGCTCCAAGGATAGTGAACACAAAGAGCTGACAGTTGTCCCGTGTAGCTGATCTTCATGTTGCGTGGTAACGATAGTAATGCCTGAAGCAAAATGTCCCAGGGCCCGACGAAATTCAGCCTGTTGCAGGCTCATAGCAAGTACCCCCTTCTTCTACTCAGAAACTGATCTTCTTATGGTTTGCATAGCGGTGTGCAGTGCGTGTCACACCGCTAGGTAGTCCAACACGTCTAACGTTGCTCATGATCCAGGCATTGAGCCAGTGCAGCAGCCAGGTCTTTGGCATAGGGTTTCTCTACCATTGTGATGTGGCTTCCCGGAACGCGGTGCACCTCAACACCTTGCAGCGCTAATGCTTCCCAGTCATGTATGATCGCATCCGTGATCGCAGGATCTTGCCCGGCCTCGGGTGTGGCCGCGTCCGTCGAGCAGAAGAGCGTGAGATGACCGGGATAAGGCAGAAGGGTATAGCGTACGGCCGTACTCTCCATGATTTTCACCGTCAGGGCCACCTGGCGCATGTGTTCAAGTCCGGCATCCTGTGGAACAAGATGGCGTTGTTTGAGCAGATCGCAGACATAGGCGAATTGCTCTTCTGGCATGCCCTGTTGTGCAAGCTCTTCTGGCAATGTGACACGATAGCGTCGTGTGAAGTAGTGTGTCAAAGCTATATCATCGCTGCCCTCCTCATCTTCCCGTGCCATGTTCCAGTCAGATATCGGTGGGCGGCTATCCATCAAGGCTAACAGGCGAACTTCGTGTCCCTGTTTTTGCAATTGCTGTGCTATCTCGTAGGCAACCAGGCCGCCACCAGACCAACCACCAAGCTGATATGGTCCTTGTGGTTGTAACTGCTGGATAGCGCTGACATAGGCGGTTGCAATGCCTTCTAAAGTGCGGAACTCCTCCTCGTGCTCACGGGGATCAGGCATGCGTAACCCATAGAATGGCTGTTCCTCTCCGAGATAGTGTGCGAGACTTGCATATCCAAACACTTCACCGCCAGTTGCATGCACACAGAAAAATGGTGTGCGGTTCCCTTGTGGCTGAAGGGGGACCAGGATTGGATGTTCTACATGTACCCCCTGTCCTTCACGTAAGAAAGTTGCTAACTCCGCTACTGTTTGTCGCTGGAAGAGTGTTGCCAGCGGGAGATCGTGGTTGAAAGTGTGTTTGATACGAGCCATCAACTTCACCGCCAGGATCGAGTGTCCACCCAGTTCAAAGAAGTTATCGATAACGCTAATCGGGGAGATGTCGAGTATTTCTTCCCAGATGTCGCGTAATTGATATTCGATCTCGTCGCGTGGTGATATATGTCTGGATGCCTCAGCCTGAGTTTGTGGGCGCAAGGCAGCCAGTGCACGTCGGTCGATCTTCCCGTTTGGTGTGAGTGGGAGGGCATCGAGTGAGATAAAGGCTGAGGGGACCATATAGTCAGGCAATGATTCTTTGAGCAAGTGGCGTAGTTGGACGTTGCTTGGAACAATGGCATCCTGAACCGGAACCAGGTAGGCGATCAGTTGTTTATCACCCGTTGTTTGCTCGCGCACGACGACGATAGCCTGGCGAATGGCAGGATTGCGGAGCAGGGTAGCCTCGATTTCACCCAGTTCGATGCGATACCCGCGCAGTTTGATCTGCTGATCGCCGCGCCCAAGGTATTCGATAGAGCCGTCAGGAAGGTAACGCGCAGTGTCGCCGGTTCTGTACAGACGTGCTCCTGGTACTATACTCCACTGATCAGGAATGAAACGTTCAGCAGTCAGGTCTGGACGATGGTGATACCCACGTGCAACACCAACGCCACCAATATATAGCTCCCCGGAGACACCAACAGGTACGGGTTGTAGAAGAGCGTCAAGCAGGTAGACCTGGGTGTTTGCAATGGGAGAACCAATCGAAACCAGGTCGCGGCCTTTCTCAACCAGGGCTGTTGTGGACCAGATGGTGGTCTCCGTGGGTCCATACATGTTATACAGTGTGGCCTGACTAACACTTTCGATATCCTGCACGAGGGATAAAGGCAGTGCTTCACCACCCAGCATAAGCTTGCGTAGACCTTGTAGCCCATCGACGATTTCAGGTAGAAGCTGGAGCGTGCGTGCTAATGAAGGTGTACATTGCAGGTGTGTGACACCATGACGCACAATTTGCGCTGGCACAGAATAGTCATCATAGCACTCATCATCCTGCACATTACTGAGATCTTTGAGTTGAGCCAGCTGGTGCAGGCTGGCTAGCACCAGATCTTCATCGACCCCAAAGTCGATCAGACAGCCAACCTCATCGACCCCAACGGTCTTTAAGCGCTGAACCATTGCCAGACAGTTGTCAATGGTGCCGAACAGGCCACTCGTGACAAAGTAGCGCTCAAAAGCATGGGCAAGCAGCGTATCCATATCATCAGCGCTAAAATCTTTCGAGCGCATGTTCATTCCCATGCTCTTCGCCATAGTTTGTATCAGGCCAACGGAACTGCGTAAGTACTCAGTGAATGGCCCTCGAACCGTGTCGCGCACGCTTTCCATGTTTGTACCGATATAGGCATGCATCATCAGCGTAACATAGCCTGTTTTGCCCTGAGCGGAGTGTCCATGTTCGTTCCAGGCTCTACGATAGATGGCAATTTTGTCAGCCAGCTCGTCCAGGTCCTGACCAAGCAGGTGTGTGAGTAGATTGGCACCGATTTCACCAGCCATGCGGAACGTCTCAGGTGTTCCACCGCTTGTTACCCAGACAGGTAACTCAGGCTGGACGGGTCGTGGCAAGGTACTAACATTGATGATGTTACCGGCTCCATCAGGGAGGGCAAGTTTCTCGCCGCGCCAGAGTCGGCGCACGGTCTCAATACTCTGGAACATTGCTTCTTTGCGATCTGCATATTTGTCTGGTGCCAGGACAAAGTCATTGGATTGCCAGCCAGAGGCAAAGGACACGCCGACGCGACCACGCGAGACATTATCCACTATAGACCATTCTTCCGCGACGCGGATAGGGCTGTGCAGAGGCAGCACTACACTGCCTGCGCGAATTTGTACTCGTTCGGTCACGGCGGCGATGATCGCACTGGTTATTGAAGGATTGGGGTATAACCCACCGAAGGCATGGAAGTGGCGTTCAGGCGTCCAGATAGCACTAAAGCCATGCTGATCGGCAAATTTGGCCCCTTCCAGTAGCAGTCGGTATTTGTCCTGCACCTTTTCACCTGCGTCATTGGCAAAGTAAAACAGGCTAAAGTCAATCGGTTTTGTGATAAGAGATGTGGGTACAGGTCTGACATCATCCAGCTTCTCCTGGAGGATAACGCGGAAGCCCCTGAGCAAGGTCCAGAAGAGTTCCAGCACGGAGATATCGAAGGAAATGCTGGTGACAGCCAACCAGGTACCGGGTTGATCCTCGCCAAGCTGCTGATCCATGCCTGTGAAGAAGTTCATCACATTGCGATGACTCAGCACCACACCTTTCGGATTGCCTGTAGACCCGGAAGTATAGATACAATACGCGGCGTTCTCCAACAAGGTGATGTTGGGCAGGTTGGAAGCGGGCTCACCTGCCAGTTCGTGCCATGCTTGATCCAGGCAGATCTTTTGCTGACTCTCGGTGGGCACCTCTTCGTTTATATAGCTCTGTGTCAACAGGATCGAGATCTGTGCATCTTCTAGAATGAAAGCCAGGCGGTCAGCGGGATAGGTTGGGTCCAGTGGTACATATGCTCCACCTGCTTTCAGAATGCCAAGCAGGCCAATCATCAGTTCCAACGAACGCTCCATACGAATACCCACCAGGACATCTGGTCCCACACCTTGTCGGCGCAAGCGATGGGCCAGGCGGTTGGCAAACTGGTTCAATGCCTCATAGGTGAGTGCCTGATTCTCAAAGACAAGGGCGATTGCATCTGGTGTTCGGGCGACTTGTTGCTCAAACCCTTCATGCAATGTTTCCTGATGATATTGCGCATCTGTGTGGTTCCAATCCACAAGTATTTGCTGGCGTTCCTGGTCGGTTAACAGAGGCAGTTCCGAGATCCGCTGTTGTGGGTTTGCCACGATGCCTTCAAGGAGCCGTTGCCAATGGGACAACATACGTGTAATCGTTGCTGGCTCAAACAGGTCGCTGTTATATTCCAGCGTCGCGATCAGCCCTTGCTTGTTTTCGGCTACGATCAGGCTTAGTTCAAACTTGGCGGTATGCTGCTCAAAGGCGAAGCTTTCGATCTTGACAGAGGCTTGTGCTGTCTCGACCGTCTCAGCCGCAGGCTGGAGGATGAAGAGCACCTGGAAGAGTGGCGAACGACTGCGATCTCGCTGGGGTTGTAGCGCTTCTACCACCTGCTCAAAAGGCAGATCGCGGTGACTGTAAGCCCCCAGCGCTACGCCTCGTACCTGTGTGAGCATATCCACAAACGTTGGGTCATCGGAGAATCTGGTGCGCATCACTAGCATATTGGTTAGCAGGCCGATGAGTCCTTCAACTTCCTCACGTGTGCGGTTGGCGATGGGCGAGCCAACTGCTATATCGTGTTGCCCACTGTAACGGGAGAGTAGTATCTGGAAGGAAGTAAGCAGCGTCATGAACAGTGTTGCCCCCTCACGCTGAGAAAGAGCTTGTAGTTCCTGGCTCTGTTTAGTGGACAACTGTATACGTTGCCGATCTCCTCGAAAGCTCTGAATGGCCGGTCGAGGATGGTCGGTCGGCAATTCCAGAGGTGGGACGCCGTCTAATTGCTCCCGCCAGTAGTCCAATTGCTGCTTTAGCACCTCGCCTTGCAACCAGGAACGCTGCCAGAATGCATAATCAGCGTATTGTATTGGCAATGGTGGTAGCCCTGTAGTCGCTACCTCCCCGTGCAACAGGGCACCATAGCACATGGTTAACTCACGAATGAGAATACTATTCGACCAGCCATCAGAGATAATGTGGTGCATGGTCAGTAGCAGCACCTGATCCTGCTCTCCTAACAGCAGCAGGGTGGCACGCAACAGTGGTCCATTTGCTAAATCGAAGGGACGCTCCACTTCTTGCTGGGCGAGGAAATGTGCTCGCGGTTCGCGCTCCTCCTGAGGCAGAGGACGCAGGTCCAGTGTGTTCAGGCAGGTCTGCGGCTCTGCATGAATGCGCTGTATTGGTTCTCCTTCCAGGCTTGGGAAGCTGGTGCGCAGATTCTCATGACGTAGGATGATCTGGTAGAGGGCCTGTTCCAGAGCTACGTGGTTGAGTGGTCCGCGCAGGCGTACTGCTGAGGGTATTGCATAGGCCGTGCTGCCTGGCTCCAATTGATCCAGAAACCAGAGACGTTGCTGAGCAAAGGAAAGCGGTAGACGCTGATCCCGTGAAACCGTCAACAAGGGCGGAGCTGTGTAGGACTGTTGGTGCTGGCGCTCAAGCATTTGTGCGAGATCGGCTACTGTGGGGTGCTCAAAGATATTGCGCACTGGTATACCGATCTGGAAGACACGTTGCATGCGTGCGACCACCTGTGTAGCCAGCAGCGAATGGCCGCCCAATTCGAAGAAATTGTCCAGCACGCCGACCTGGGGATTCTTCAACACCTGACGCCAGATCTCCAGAATCTGTTGCTCCATCTCGGTACGTGGTTCCTGTTTGGCTGCGAACCCTGATGTGTGGTTCTGGCCGCCCAGGCGCTCGACATCGACTTCGCCGGTCTCTTTTAGAGGGAGCGTTCTCTGTGTCACCAGACGATAGTTGCTGGGCTGAGTTCCCCACCAGGCAGGCCATCCCTGTTGTGGTCCATGCTGCAATCCTGGCGCAACATAGGCTACTGCATCTTGTAGAGCATAGCTAGGACCAACGAGCATGGGACGAATGTGCTGATTATTGCCATTGAGCCCCACTAGCACTGTTGCAGGTGCATGATGTAGAACGGTTAAAAGAGAATACCATCCATGATGGGGAGCGATAGAATAATAGCCCCGTGCTTGCGAGAACTCTTTGAATTGATAGCCCCGGCTCATACCCACTTCGTCCCACATACTCCAGGATAAACAATAGCTCTGGAGACCGCAGTGGACCCGCTGGTATTGGGCAAAATTTTCGAGGAAGCAGTTTGCCGCTGCATACGCCCCAACTGCACGGCCGCCGAAGAATGCATTGACGGAGGAGTAGCTCACAAACAATGCTCCTGGGCGATCCTTGAGTAGTTGATGCAGGGTCCAGGTACCTTCTACTTTGGGATGTAACGTTTGCTCAATCTGCCGTGCAGTTTCACGCAGTAAGACCACTTCATGGAATTCACTTGCTAGATGGAAGATGCCATCCAATGGGCGCTCCCACTCTTGCTGTGACTGGTGTACTGCTTGTTGCAACCCCGCCAGGTCGCATACATCGACTGACGCATAGTGTACAGAGCCCCCATGTCGGGCCAGCTCTTGTAACTGGGCCAGGTGGGCAGCGGGTGTGTCCGCGCTGGCTACGATGGTTGTGCTTTCCAGTTCCTGGGCGATGGGTGTTCGTCCCAGCAGCAACAGATGTGCCTGGTATTCTTGTAGTAAATGGCGTGCCAGCTCATAGCCTAGACCACCCAGACCGCCGCTGATTAGATAGAAGCCTTGTTGGATAAGAGGCGATGGTTGTACTGGTTGCCTTGACCAATCAATATGCTCCAGGCGGGCGACGAAGCGCTGCCCGGCGCGGTATGCTACCTCTGAATCCTGCTTATTCTGGTGGATCTCTTGCAGGACGTGTAGTACATTTTGTGCTTGATCATTGTTTGGCACATCGACATGTACGCATTGTAGCCAGGGAAGTTCGTGCTCGAAGGTTTTCAATAGTCCCACGACTGGTGCTCGTTCGTAGGCAAGCTCCTCATCGCCCTGGATAGCATCTACCTGTGTGCTAACAACGACAAACTTGATTTGCTCCCCTTCTCGCCGCTCTTCTCGGCTCCAGCCACGTTCGAGCGTTTGCACCAGATGTAATATACTTAGTACGCCACTATTGTAGGCTGCTTTGAGGTGTCCTCCTTGTGAGTCTTCTATTCTGTTGGGGTTATATCCCCACAGGTGCACCACATATTTGACGGTGAGCCGTTCTATCGTCAAGGCCGCACCCAACAGGTTGTAATCAGCTTCCTGGTTCGGTTCAATCTGGTAGTGGTCCTCGCTAACGCGCTCGAAGTGTGTGCCTTGCTCTATGTAGATGCAGCGCTGCTGCTGCTGACGCAATTGTGCGCACAGGGTCTTACCCATGCCCGCTTCATCTGCCAGAATCAGGACGACGCCATCAGTCACTACAGGTGACTGCTGACTAAGGGTGCGCCGCTGCCATGACTTGCGATAGAACCAGTCAGGTAAGGTGTTGGCATTTCCCATCCGTCGATCTAGCTCTTTTAGGAGTTCTTTATACTGGCCTGCCTCAAACTCTTTCTTGAGTTGTGGTCGCTGGATTTTGCCGATGCCTGTCTTAGGAATGTCATCTTTCGTGACTGGTAGTACATAGGTTGGTGTGATGCCCACCCGCGAGCTCACTTTAGCACGGACCTTCCTGAGCATGTCGAGCAACTGGGTCTCCTCCACCCGGCTGACAACAAAGACTGCGAGTTGATCTGTTGTACTCTCGCCATCGCGTACAGCACAGGCGGCGGTATAGGAGGTCTCAACTTCCTCCAGTTCTTCTACTGCGGCTTCAATTTCCTGGCTATAGTAGTTAAGGCCATTAATGATAATGGTATCCTTAGCTCGACCAGTAATTGTCAATTGTCCGGCTTTCATCATGCCCAGATCGCCCGTGTCAAACCACCCATCGGGCGTGAATGACGCTTGAGTGGCTTCTTGATTCTGATAGTATCCCCTGGTGACTGATGGGCCATATACCTGTAGGTTCCCAATCCGTCCTTCCTCTACGACCTGATAGTTTTTATCTACTATGCGTACCGAGAAGCCTGGAATGGGTTCGCCGACTTCAACCATTTGATTGGTTGCATCGTTACTTTCGTAGGGAAAGATTGAAAACGTTACTCCAGAACACGTTTCTGACATACCCCACACAGGGAGCATTGCCGTGGTTGATAGCCCATGCGGTTGCATCAGATGCATAAAGGTGCGGGCGACTTTCGCAACGATGGCCTCACCTGCATTGATCAGATTATGCATGGAAGAGAGATCCCAGTGGCGTTGCTGAATCTCTTCTGCAAGTTCATTTATCAGACCAAAGGCAAAATTGGGTGCCCAGGTGGTGGTTGCACGATACCGTTCAATATAATCTAACCAACGTAGTGGGTCTTGCAAAACATTCTGGGACAATGTATGGATCTGGGTATCACACAGGTAGAGTGCATGAAAATGTAGCATCACAACACCACCCACATGATCTAGTGGCATCCAGTTGAATGTAACCCCTTGCTGTGGAATACAACCCATTTGCTGAATCATGCCCTGTATCTGGCTCAAAAGACTGCGGTGGCACTGTGTCACGCCTTTGGGTGCCCCGGTGCTGCCAGAGGTTAACAAGATCAAGGCCAAATCGTCTGGTTGGCCCTCCTCATAGTAGGTCACGTCAGTGGCGCTGGATACTTTTATTGTGCTGTATGGTACGACTGAGAAGTTACTCCAGTCTTCACTTTCAGCGAGTGCTTGTAAAGGGGCGGCTACGTTGGTACCTGCCACCACGACGGGCTGACCTAACATCTTCCAGGCATGAAACAGGCGATTACTAGCACTGGTGGGTTGTGCATACGTAGGGGCAATCGAGACTGGCACGGCCACCATACCACCCAGCAAACAGCCCCATATGACTGGTAAAAACTCCTGACACCATTCCACCTGGATGATAACCTTGTCCTGTGGACGCACCCCCAACTGGCGTAGTCCGGCCAACACATGTTGGGCTTCAGTGAGCAACTGCTGATATGTCGAGATCTGTTCGCTGCCATCAGGCAGAATATAGATCAGGCGAGCATCGTTTTGTTCCCTGGCTGCACGTAGAAGCATCTGGGGGAGCATGGTGATGTCTTGATCCAGCTCTAAGAATCTTCCTGTGGCGAGTGAACGCGTTGTCTCCTGAGCAACGAGTGAATATTCTGGTTGAGGTGCATTTGTAGGCTCTTCTTGTGTTTGTGTCTGTAGCTGTGTATGCTCCCCACCCTCAGGAAGAAGATCAGCTAGATGTAACGGCAGCTTTGTTGTGGTATGCTCCTTGAGCACCACCGCGACCTGCTCGACACCTTCCTGCTTGCGCAAGTATTGCTCCCACTGCGTCAATGTCTGAACTGTCAGGGGGGCTATTGCCCGCAGGGCCTGATCATCTATTTCGCCAGTCTTTGTTAGTGGTAAGTGCGAGACGAGAATATAGCTCTGCGGTATCCACTCTTCGGAGAGAGACGCATGCAACTGCTCTCGCCAAATCTCAGGAGACCCCTGAGCGGTTGTGACCATATAAGCAACGAGTTCTTGTACGCCACTCTGGTTCTTACGAGTAATGATGCGACAACTTTGGACAGTTGTCAGACGTAGCACTATATCTTCCAATTCGTCAAGAGAGAGTTGCAATCCATTGAGTGTTATCTGACGTGGATGCTCAATGTGATCCAGGTATTCCAGCTCTCCTGATGCACGATAGCGTACGCGATCACCTGTGCGGTAGAGTTGGGCTCCTGGCTGATCACTCCAGGGATCAGGAATAAAGCGCTCTTGCGCCATCTCTGCCTGCGGATCGATTTTATGTGCCAGGGCCAGTCCACCAATGTACAACTGTCCAACTATACCGCTTGGTACTGGCTGGAGTACTTCATCCAAGACCAGGGGGTAGGTGTTGGTGAGCGAGCGAGCAAGTGCCTCCTCATACTGTGCCACTTTGGCAGGTGGAAGAATGTGGCAGTCCAATTGTGCAGGCTTGCTCTCAGCAGTGGTCAAGAGCGGCAGGGCCAGAATGTGTTGTTCCGGGTTGGCGACAATCGCTGCAAGCAACTGTTGCCAACAGGATAAGAAATGTGCAATAGATGCATCGGTGAATAGATCTGTGGTGTATTCCAGTGTGGTATTTAGTCCCTGCTTGCCCTCTAGCATGATCATGCTTAGCTCAAACTTAGCAGTGCTCATTTTCAACTCGCCAGCATCCTCTTCCACTTGTATGCTAGATTGCTCTGCTGATATCGTAGCGTCAGGAGCGTTTTGCAGGGCGAAGATCACCTGGAAGAGTGGCGAACGGTTGCGTTCGCGTGGAGCCGGGACGGCTTCCACTACTTGCTCGAAAGGCACATCCTGGTGAGCATAGGCACCCAGCGCCGCCGAGCGCACCCGTGTGAGCAGATCGCGAAAGGTGGGATTGTCTGAGAGGTCACTGCGCAAGACCAACATGTTGATAAAAAAGCCAATGAGCCCCTCAATCTCCTGATGCGTTCGGTTGGCGATGGGGGTGCCCACCGCGATATCACTCTGTCCACTGTAGCGCGTCAGCAGCACCTGGAAGGCAGCCAACAAGGTCATGAAGAGGGTCACCCCTTCCCGCTGCGAGAGCGCTTGCAACTGCTGACTCAACTCCTGGGATAACTGCACGCGTTGCTGAGCACCACGGGAGGGGGCGATAGCCGTTCGGGGATGGTCCGTGGGCAGATCCAGGGGGGAGAGTCCCGCCAACTGCGTTTTCCAGTAGTCGAGTTGTCGCTCTAGGATTGCACCTTGTAACCAGGTGCGTTGCCAGAGTGCATAGTCGGCATACTGGACTGGCAACACAGGGAGCTCGACGGGTGTTCCCTGCTGCAAGCCTGCATACAGGGTGGTCAGTTCCTGCACCAGCAGCCCGCTTGACCAGCCATCCGAGATAATGTGGTGCATCGTGAGCAGCAGGACGTATTCCTCCTGGGTAAGGTGCAGCAGCCACACGCGCAAGAGTGGTCCCCGCGCCAGATCAAAAGGACGTGCCACTTCTTGCTGAGCCAGAGAAGAAGCCTGCTCTTCACGTGCTGCAGCAGCCAGATGGCGCAGGTCCAGCAGGCGCAGAGAGGTCAGGGCGTGTGGGTGAATCTCTTGTCGTGGCTCCCCATGCTCACTGGGGAAGGTCGTACGCAGGTTCTCGTGGCGCTCGATCACGCGGTGCAGGGCTTGCTCAAGGGCGTGGTGATCGAGCGTGCCGTGCAGGCGCAACATGCGGGGAATCGTATAGGCGGTACTTCCCGGTTCCAATTGGTCCAGGAACCAGAGGCGCTGCTGCGCAAAGGAGAGCGGCAGGATCTGATCGCGCGCGGCTGGGAGCAGGGCCGGGAAGGCGAGACCGTGTCCCTGGCGGATGGCCTCGTCGATGCGCTGGGCGAGACCGGCAATGGTGGGTGCTTCAAACAACCAGGTGATGGGAACCTCCACGCCAAAGGCGCTGCGCACATGTGCGATCATGCGTGTGCCCAACAAGGAATGTCCCCCCAGCCGGAAGAAATCGTCGCTGCGACCAATCTCGTGCACCTGCAGGACCTGTCGCCAGATCTGTTGGATGAGCGCTTCAATCGGGGTGCGTGGCTCCTCGATGGGTTCCTGGCGCATCTGTTCGGCGCTTTCGGGTGGTGGGCTGGGGAGGCGGCGGCGATCCAGCTTGCCGTTGGCCGAGAGGGGAAACTGCTCCAGGCAGACGATGCGTTTGGGAACCAGGTAGGAAGGCAGGCAGTGCGCCAGATCTTCGCGTATCGTCTGCTGGTCGGGTCCTGGCTGCTTCCAGGGCACGATGTAGCCGACGAGATAGGCTTCTCCATTGGGTCCATCGTTGCGCAGTTGTACCACCGTTTCGCGCACGTCAGGATGGGTGCGCAGTTGTGCTTCGATCTCGCCCAGCTCGATGCGATAGCCGCGTAACTTCACCTGCGCGTCGCGTCGGCCAACGAACTCGATGAGCCCCTGTTCGTTCTCGCGCACGATATCGCCGGTGCGATACCAGCGTGCACCTTGCACGTGGAGGAAGCGTTGGGCGGTCAGTTCAGGAGCTCCGAGATAGCCCAGAGCGACGCCAGCACCGGCAAGAAAGAGTTCGCCTTTGATGCCTTGAGGCACGGGATGGTGTTCGGCATCCCAGATAGCCACGCGCAGGTTGGCAATGGGGCGACCGATAGGCACGCTATATCCCCGGCCCTGCGGGTCTGGAACGCGTATCCGCGCAAGCGGTCCCAGGGGATTGACCAGAGCGCCAATGGTCGTCTCCGTTGGTCCATAATGGTTATAGAGCTGGCAGCAGGGGGGAAGGTCATGGCCCTGTTGAAGGAGCTCGACCAGGGTCCAGGGCAGGGCTTCGCCACCCAGGATCAAACGCTGGCGAGGCAGGATGCCTGTAGCGCCAGAGGAGAGCAGGGCGTGTAAGTGAGTTGGAACGATCTTGAGCACATCAAGGGGAAAGCGTGCGACGTAGCTGGCGAAGGCGGCCCCATCGGTGACCAGGGAATAGGGCAAGAGGTGCAGACAGCCACCGGACGCCAGGGCGCAGAAGATGGAGGTATTGCCCAGATCGGCGGCCAGGCTGGAGACGGTGGCGAAATGCCAGCCAGTGGGCAGATCAAGGAGCTCACAGAGGGCCTGGGTGTAGTTGCTGATACTCAACTGGCTGATCTGCACGCCTTTGGGGGTGCCAGTAGAACCAGAGGTAGAGATCAGCGAAGCCTCGTGCTCAGGAAGGATGGTGACCTGTGGTGCGCTGGTGGGCAGGGACGCAAGCAAGGAGGGCAGGGACTCGACCAGCAAGATAGGAAACGAGCAGTCCGGCAGGGAGGCTTGAAGTGCCTGGCTACAGATGAGCGTCACCGGAGCGAGTTGTTGGAGCAGGAGATGGACGCGAGTGGGTGGGAGGTCTTCGTCCACAGGGGCATAGCAGCCCCCGGCTTTGAGCACGGCGAGCAGGCAGATGATGGCCCACTGGTCGCGGTGTTGATAGAGAGCGACGCGTTGACCAGGGAGCAAGCCGTGAGCCAGCAGGAGGTGAGCGAGTTGATTGGCGGTGTCTTCGAGTTGTTGGTAGCTCAGCAGGACGTCGCCACAGCGCAGAGCGGGGGCGGAGGGCTGATGGTGAGCGTGAAGCTGGAAACGCTGGTGCAGGGGAACGAAGGGCCAGTCGTGTTGTGGTCCATGCCAGCGCAGGCTCTGGAGGGCTTGCTCAGGTTCAGAGAGCAGTGCCAGCGATCCCACATGAGCTTGAGGGGAGGCGATGATAGCCCCCACTAAGGTCTGGAACAGAGTCGCTAGACGCTGGACTTCTGCCTGAGAAAAGGTTGTTGGCTGATAGAGCAATTGCAAGCGGAGTTGGTCCCCAATCTGAGTAGCTTGCAGTTGCAGTTGGGCTGGTTCATTCCAACTCGACAGGTGTTGCAGGCGGGCCACCAGCGTGCTGGCTTGCCATTGGTCGGGCCAGGAGGTAAAGGCAAAGCTGATCGGGAAGATTTGCTGAGCCAGGGAACGTTCAGGGGCTAGTGTTTCCCAGTTGAAATAGAGCTGCTTCTCACTCATCTCGCGCAGTGTTAAGGACGTTTCGGCTAGAGCTTCTTGAAAACGTACCTCTTCATTTAGATTGAGAGAAAAAGGAACAGTATGTGCATAGGGACCAAGTGCTGCCGCCAGTTCCTCATATGGTCGTCCATCGAATGTAACACCAATAAGAGGCACACTATCAGTTAAGCGCCAGAGTAGAATCTGCCAGCAGGCTAGCAAGCAGGCTTCAAGAGAAGCCTCATAGCGCTGGCTGAGATCTTGCAAGCGCTGTTGCCATCCTGTCTCTAATACAATCGGCACGTGCTGAGCCAGGGAAGCCTCGCGGTCTTGCATTAGAGATGCAAACTCTTTCTCAGGTTTGAGAGGAAGACGCACAGCGTCAAGTTGAGAGAGATCGAATGTCTTCCAGAACGCCTGCTGTTCTGTTGCTCCTTCTGAGGACAATATATCTTTTTGCCATGACATAACATCAATATACTGTAGAACATCCTCATCGATATCTACTGTTTTACTTTGTTGAAGCACATTATATCTCTGTAGCGCCTCTTCACTGAGAAGCTTCAATGTGCTTGCGTCAGCGCACAAAGTACATACACGCAAGAGCAATACATGATGATTCTCGCTGAGACGGAAGAGTAGAGCATATAGCAATGGCCCATGCCCTAGATCGAAGGAATGTAATGCGAGATCTTGCCATTGTTGCTCAAGAATGTTTTGCTGTATTGCAGTATCCAGATGTTGCAAGCTTAAAAGAGGGCAGCGGATCTCTATGCGTTGTCCAAGTACCTGCATGGGAAGTTCCATACCTGGCATGACAGAAAAAGTGGTGCGTAAGATTTCGTACCGTTGAACACTCTGTTGGAGTGCTTGCTGGAAGGTATCAGGCTCAAAGGTGCCTTGCAGCTGGAACATAGCCTGAGTACCATATATCTGGTTGGATTGTTGCCATCTCCAATAGCGCTCTTGCTGTTTAGAGAGGCTTGCAGCTTGCAAATCCGCTGTTTGCATCGAATTTACTCCTTTATTGATAAGTTGCAAAATGTATGTTAATGCAATGGTATCCTGTAATAAAATTATTTAGAGCAGCAATTGCTATCATGATTTGTGTGATTCTGTTCATCTACTCAAGATTCTCCAGTAAGCGATTTCCATCCTCTCCTGAGATGCGCTGGCGTTCACCTCGGCTCACCTTCAGATTCTGGCGTAGTGTAGCCTGTTGACTGGCCTTCTGCATTTTTTCATTTGTCGTAGCTATCTCCAGGCTAGCAACTTTCGTATCGGGTCGAGCTACAATCGAACGGAGAAGGGCTTCGTAGCGCTGCACCAGGGTGACCATAGTGTCGTGCTTGAACAAGTCAGTGCTGTATGTAACCGAGCCGAATAGCCCCTGAGTATTCTCTGCTACAAAGAAGGCCAGATCAAACTTGGCATGTGTTGCTTCATGTGCCACCAGGCGCAAGGCTAGATCCGGGAGTTCAGCCTCAACCATGGGCACATTCTGCATCACGAAGAGCACGTTTATCAGAGGGGTGCGATTGCGTTGGCGTTCCAGGCGTAGATGCTCGGCAATCATCTCGAATGGCAGTTCCTGGTGGGCATAGGCCCCAAGAATCATCTCTCGAACCTTTTGCAGAACATTCAGGAAGCTGTGATTCTCATGAAAGGTTGTGCGCAAGGCTAGCAAGTTGATAAAGAAGCCAATCAGCCCTTCCGTTTCCAGATGTGCGCGGTTGGCGCTATCGGTTCCCACCACAATATCCTCCTCGCCAGTGAGCCGATAGAGTAGCACCTGGAAGGCAGCCAGCAATGTCATGAAGAGCGTCACACTTTCCTGCCTGCTCAACTGTCTCAACCCTTGTGCCAATTCGGCGTCCCAGCGGAAGTCGTAGCGGGCACCACGCTGACTCGGCACCTGTGGACGCGGATAATCGGTAGACAGTTCGATGGCTCGTGCACCACTCAATTGATTGGTCCAATAGCGGATCTCTTCTTTGAGAACGTCTCCCTGCAGCCATTGCCGTTGCCAGTACGCGTAGTCGGCGTATTGAATGGGTAGTGGTGTCAGAGGCGAGGGATCACCTATTATAAAGGATTGATAGAGTGCGGTAAGTTCGCGGATCAGGACACTCATCGACCAACCATCCGAGACAATATGGTGCATTGTCAGTAGTAACACATGCTCCTGTTCTGAGAGCCGTAGCAAGCAATTGCGCAGCAGAGGTCCGTGAGCCAGGTCGAAAGGTTTTTCAAGGGCTTCCTGAACAAGGAGGCGAATTTGCTCCTCTGCGTATTGTTTGCGGCAAGAGCTTAGATCGACCAATGTAAAGGAGATGACCGTTTCCTTCCCGATGTGCTGGAAGACCTGGCCTGCACGTTCTGTAAAGGTTGTACGTAAGGTCTCATGGCGCTGATGCAGGGCCAGGAAGCTCTGGTGCAATGCACCGGTATCCAGGTCTCCTTGCAGGCGTACCACCAGTGGTACTGTATAGGCCGCACTCTGAGGCGTGAGTTGGTGTAGGAACCACAGACGTTGTTGCGCAAAGGAGAGCGGCAACTCCTGGTCACGTGCTATCGGCAGGATCGCCGGAATATTCTGCCCCTGGCTTTGGAGCAACTGCTGGTGAAGATGCATCGTCAGGCCAGAGAGGGTGGGGGCCTCAAAAAGGGTGCGCAACGGGATTTCTATGTTGAGCAGGTCGCGCAGACGAGCGACTACCTGGGTGGCAAGCAAGGAATGACCGCCGATCTCGAAGAAGTCATCATTTCCCGTGATCTGCTCTTTACCTAGAACTTGTTGCCAGACCTGCGCTACCAAATCTTCTAGCGGGTTAAGGTGTCGATTGTCGCTACTTGCTAGTTCCTGTACCTCCTGCCAATTGAGTGCAAACAAGGCTTGTCTGTCCACTTTGCCATTCAAGGTTAGCGGCAGGGTAGCAATGTGCATAAAGTGCGTTGGAAGCATGTAATCCGGCAAATTGCCTTTGAGGTAGCTGCGTAGTGCGTTAGGACTTATCTTGCTTGCTTGCTCTCCTTCGCGTGGTACCACATAGGCCACCAGTTGCTGCTCCTGGAGTGCCGTACCCCGTAAAGCGACTATGCTCTGTCTTACCAGGGGATGTTGATCCAACATAGCTTCGATCTCGCCCAGTTCGATGCGATGGCCGCGCAGCTTCACCTGTCCATCCAGTCGCCCTAGAAATTCGATAGTGCCGTCGATACCATAGCGTGCCAGGTCGCCAGTGGCATAGAGACGTTGACCATGTATAGCACTAAACGGATCGGGAATGAAGCGCTCGGCTGTGAGATCTGGACGGTGGAGGTAGCCACGCACCACACCCACACCGCCGATATGCAGTTCTCCTGGCACACCAATGGGTACAGGTTGCAGGTACGCATCAAGCAGATAGATCTGGACATTGGGAAGCGGACGACCAATCGGCGACCCGGAGAGATAGGGTGGCGTGCGTTGCAGCCATGTAGCCTGGATAGATGCTTCCGTTGGGCCATACACGGTCAAGAAGCGGCGACCATGCGCCCAATGAGCTAGCGTCTGAACCGGGCAAGTCTCGCCACCGACGAGTAGTGTTTGTAGATTCGGAAATTCTGTAGTTGAGAGCATTTCCAGATGTGAAGGTGTGACGCACAATGTCGTGATGGCTTGACGCAGAATGAGTGAGGCCAGTGCTTCCCCCTCAGAGACGACCTCAGCAGAAACCAGGTTGAGGATCGAGCCGGACAGAAGTGCCAGGAAGATTTCCAGAACTGCGACGTCAAAACTAAAGGAGACACATTGAGCGATGCGATCTTGTTGCTTGATCTCACATATCTGAAGAGAGGTTGTGAGGATTGCGCACACGCTTTGGTGCTGAACGAGTACGCCTTTAGGTTTCCCGGTTGAACCAGATGTATAGATAACATAGGCCAGGTGTTGTGGTCGAGTAACGTAAACTGGTTTCTCTGTTGGTTGCTGAGCAATCGTGCTCCAATCGCTATCGAGGCAGATCAAGGCCATCTGCTCTGCTGGTAATTGCTTGCGCAGATGCTGGCAGGTCAGAACGAACGACATATGTGTGTCCTGGAGCATGAAATTGAGCCGATCTGTGGGGTAGGTTGGGTCCAACGGTACATAAGCTCCCCCAGCTTTCAGGATACCCAGTAGCCCTACAATCATTTCTAGCGAACGCTCAACGTACAGACCAACTAGCATGTCTGGCCCGACACCCTGGGCTCGCAGATAGTGTGCCAGTTGATTCGCTTGCCGTTCTAACTCCATATAGGTGAGCTGACATTCCTCAAAGATTAGCGCAACTGTTTCGGGTGTGCGCATCACTTGCTCCTCAAACAGTTGGTGTAGACAATGTTCTTTGAGTGTTGCCGTCTGGGTAGTGTTCCACTCCGCCAGCATTTGAGTACGCTCAGCAGCAGTCAAGAGTGGCAGGGTCAGAATGTGTTGTTCGGGGTTGGCGACAATCCCTTCAAGCAACTGCTGCCAATGGGAGAGCCAGCGTGCAATGGTCGCATCCTCGAACAGGTCGGTAGTGTATTCCAGGGTCGCTTGTAGCCCCTGTTCACTCTCCGCCATCATCAAGCTGAGTTCAAACTTAGCCGTGTGTAGTTCCGTGACATTGCTACCTATCTGCATCGCCACCTGTTCCGCCGCTGCTTCAGGAGCGTTTTGCAGGGCGAAGACCACCTGGAAGAGTGGCGAGCGGTTGCGTTCGCGTGGAGCCGGGACGGCTTCCACTACTTGCTCGAAAGGCACATCCTGGTGAGCATAGGCACCCAGCGCCGCCGAGCGCACCCGTGTGAGCAGATCGCGAAAGGTGGGATTGTCTGAGAGGTCACTGCGCAAGACCAACATGTTGATAAAAAAGCCAATCAGTCCCTCAATCTCCTGATGCGTTCGGTTGGCGATGGGGGTGCCCACCGCGATATCACTCTGTCCACTGTAGCGCGTCAGCAGCACCTGGAAGGCAGCCAACAAGGTCATGAAGAGGGTCACCCCTTCCCGCTGCGAAAGCGCTTGCAACTGCTGACTCAACTCCTGGGGTAACTGCACGCGTTGCTGAGCACCACGGGAGGCGGCGATAGCCGTTCGGGGATGATCCGTGGGCAGATCCAGGGGGGAGAGTCCCGCCAACTGCGTTTTCCAGTAGTCGAGTTGTCGCTCTAAGATTGCACCTTGTAACCAGGTGCGTTGCCAGAGTGCATAGTCGGCATACTGGACTGGCAACACAGGGAGCTCGACGGGTGTTCCCTGCTGCAAGCCTGCATACAGGGTGGTCAGTTCCTGCACCAGCAGCCCGCTTGACCAGCCATCCGAGATGATGTGGTGCATCGTGAGCAGCAGGACGTATTCCTCCTGGGTAAGGTGCAGCAGCCAGACGCGCAAGAGTGGTCCCCGCGCCAGATCAAAAGGACGTGCCACTTCTTGCTGAGCCAGAGAAGAAGCCTGCTCTTCACGTGCTGCGGCAGCCAGATGGCGCAGGTCCAGATGCCGCAGGGAGGTCAGGGCGTGTGGGTGAATCTCTTGTCGTGGCTCCCCATGCTCACTGGGGAAGGTGGTACGCAGGTTCTCGTGGCGCTCGATCACGCGGTGCAGGGCTTGCTCAAGGGCGTGGTGATCGAGCGTGCCGTGCAGGCGCAACATGCGGGGAATGGTATAGGCGGTACTTCCCGGCTCCAATTGGTCCAGGAACCAGAGGCGCTGCTGCGCAAAGGAGAGCGGCAGGATCTGATCGCGCGCGGCTGGGAGCAGGGCCGGGAAGGCGAGACCGTGTCCCTGGCGTATAGCCTCGTCGATGCGCTGGGCGAGACCGGCAATGGTGGGTGCTTCAAACAACCAGGTGATGGGGACCTCCACGCCAAAGGCGCTGCGCACATGCGCAATCATGCGCGTGCCCAACAAGGAATGTCCCCCCAGCCGGAAGAAATCGTCGCTGCGACCAATCTCGTGCACCTGCAGGACCTGTCGCCAGATCTGTTGGATGAGCGCTTCAATCGGAGTGCGTGGCTCCTCGATAGGTTCCTGGCGCATCTGTTCGGCACTTTCGGGTGGTGGGCTGGGGAGGCGGCGGCGATCCAGCTTGCCGTTGGCCGAGAGGGGAAACTGCTCCAGGCAGACGATGCGTTTGGGGACCAGATAGGAAGGCAGGCAGTGCGCCAGATCTTCGCGTATCGTCTGCTGGTCGGGTCCTGGGTGCTTCCAGGGTACGATGTAGCCGACGAGATAGGCTTCTCCATCGGGTCCATCGTTGCGTAGTTGCACCACTGTTTCGCGCACGTCAGGATGGCGGCGCAGTTGTGCTTCGATCTCGCCCAGTTCGATGCGATAGCCACGTAGCTTCACCTGCGTGTCGCGTCGGCCCACGAACTCGATGAGCCCCTGTTCGTTCTCGCGCACGATATCGCCGGTGCGATACCAGCGTGCACCTTGCACGTGGAGGAAGCGTTGGGCGGTCAGCTCAGGAGCCCCCAGATAGCCCAGAGCGACACCAGCACCGGCGAGAAAGAGTTCGCCTTTGATGCCTTGAGGCACGGGATGGTGTTCGGCATCCCAGATAGCCACGCGCAAGTTGGCAATGGGGCGACCAATAGGCACACTATATGCCCGGCCCTGCGGGTCTGGAACGCGTATCTGCGCAAGCGGTCCCAAGGGATGGACCAGAGCGCCAATGGTCGTCTCGGTGGGTCCATAATGGTTATAGAGCTGGCAACAGGGGGGAAGGTCATGGCTCTGTTGAAGGAGCTCGACCAGGGCCCAGGGCAGAGCTTCGCCACCCAGGATCAAACGCTGGCGAGGCAGGATGCCCGTTGCGCCAGAGGAGAGCAGAGCGTGTAAATGGGTTGGGACGATCTTGAGCACATCGAGGGGAAAGCGTGCAACGTAGCTGGCGAAGGCGGCCCCATCGGTCACCAGGGAATAGGGCAAGAGATGCAGGCAGCCACCGGAAGCCAGGGCACAGAAGATGGAGGTATTGCCCAGGTCGGCGGCCAGGCTGGAGACGGTGGCGAAATGCCAGCCAGTGGGCAGGTCAAGGAGCTCACAGAGGGCCTGAGTGTAGTTGCTGATACTCAACTGGCTGATCTGCACGCCTTTGGGGGTGCCAGTAGAACCAGAGGTAGAGATCAGCGAGGCCTCGTGCTCAGGAAGGATGGTGACCTGTGGTGCGCTGGTGGGCAGAGACGCAAGCAAGGAGGGCAGGGACTCGACCAGCAAGATAGGAAACGAGCAGTCCGGCAGGGAGGCTTGAAGTGCCTGGCTACAGATGAGCGTCACCGGAGCGAGTTGTTGGAGCAGGAGATGGACGCGAGTGGGTGGCAGGTCTTCGTCCACAGGGGCATAGCAGCCCCCGGCTTTGAGCACGGCGAGCAGGCAGATGATGGCCCACTGGTCGCGGTGTTGATAGAGAGCGACGCGTTGACCAGGGAGCAAGCCGTGAGCCAGCAGGAGGTGAGCGAGTTGATTGGCGGTGTCTTCGAGTTGTTGGTAGCTCAGCAGGACGTCGCCACAGCGCAGAGCTGGGGCGGAGGGCTGATGGTGAGCGTGAAGCTGGAAACGCTGGTGCAGGGGGAGGAAGGGCCAGTCGTGTTGTGGTCCATGCCAGCGCAGGCTCTGGAGGGCTTGCTCAGGTTCAGAGAGCAGTGCCAGCGATCCCACATGAGCTTGAGGGGAGGCGATGATAGCCCCCACTAAGGTCTGGAACAGAGTCGCCAGGTGCTGGATTTCTGCCCGAAAGAAGGAACCTGGCTGATAGAGCAATTGCAAGCGGAGTTGGTTCCCAATCTGAGTAGCTTGCAGTTGTACTTGAATAGGTTCATTCCAACTCGACAGATGTTGCAGGCGGGCCACCAGCGTGCTGGTCTGCCATTGGTCGGGCCAGGAGGTAAAGGCAAAGCTGATCGGGAAGATTTGCTGGGCCAGGGAACGTTCAGGGGCTAGTGTTTCCCAGTTGAAATAGAGCTGCTTCTCCACAGCCTTGAGTAGAACTTGTTGCGTCTGTTGCAAAACCCACTCAATGCTTACATCGTGAGAAAATGGTGTACCCAGGTCAAATGGTACGGTCCACGCATTAGGTCCAAGGACCATCGCTAACTCCTCGTATGGTCTGCCATCGCAGACGAGGCCAATGAATGGGGCTTCCTCCGTTAAGCGCCAGAGCAAAATCTGCCAGCAGGCTAGCAAACAGGCTTCAGTGGAGACCTGGTAGCGTTGGCTTAGCTCAATAAACTGGCGTTGTAACCTTGTATTCAGCATGACCTCTACCTGTTCTGGTAGCACGGTCAATGGTTTACTTATGCGCTCGCTCTGCTGGCTGCTCATTCTGTTGGAGCGAAAAGGGAGGGGGATGTCGGCCAGTCTCGATAGTTTCACCTTATGCCAGAATTCTTGCTGTTGCTCGACATCCTCCCCTTGCAAAAGCTCATACTGCCAGGATGAAACATCGAGATACTGTAGCTCATCCTCATCGAGGAGATAAGTTTGCCCATGTAAACAAGCATCATAGGTCTGGAGGAGGAGTGGAATCAGCCGCTGCAAAGTGACAGAATCAGCACAGACGGCAGGTAAGCTTAGCAGGAGTCTGTGCGATTGCGCAGAGGTACGGACTAGCACCGCTTGTAATGGTGATCCATGCTCCAGGTCAAAGGAACGCCGCTGCAACTCCTGCCATTGTTCAGCCAGCGCGATATGCTGTTTGGCCTGCTCCAGGTACTCAATATTCACAAAGAGGCAGGAGACAGTGCTGCTATTGCTGAGCACTTGCATCGGCAGTTCCATACCTGGTGTTGTATAGAATGTGGTATGTAAAATTTCATAAGCGTCAACAACCTGCTGGAGAGCACGACGAAATTGAATAAGATCGAGTGCACCTTCCAATTGAATTGCACATTGAGAACGATACATCTGATCTTTCTGCGACCAGCGCCAGAGCCGTTCCTGTTGGAAGGAAAGGCGAAAGCCTTTTAATGTTAGTGTTTGCATCTATTTACTCATTCCTGATACAAAATTTACTTGTTTTTTACTGATCTAAGTCAACTCCAACGCGCTCAATCTTTTTTAACTTGCTTTTACGAGCCAGGATATTTTGTTGTTTACTCTGCTCTTCTTCCTCTTTTTCAGCAGTGGATTGTATCTCTAAAGTATCCACTGGTGCTTCAGGATGAGCCACAATGTCTTGTAGTAATACTTTGTAGTTGCTCATCATCTTCGCAATCGTCGTTTCCTTGAAGAGGTCTGAGCTATAGCTGATCGAGCCTGACAAACCTGCTGCATCTTCAGAGATAAAGAGAGCCAGATCGAACTTGGCCTGGACTAGCTGCTGTTCTATTGGGCGTACGACGATATCCGCCAGCTCAGCCTCAGCCTGGGGTACATTTTGCATCACGAAGAGTACATTCACCAGGGGAGTGCGACTGTCTCTGCGCTCCAGGCGCAGGTGTTCGATAATTACCTCAAATGGTAGATCCTGGTGAGCGTACGCGCCGAGAATCATTTCACGCACGTCTTGCAATACACTCAAGAACCTGGGATTCTCATGAATGATCGTGCGCAGGGCCAGCAAGTTGACAAAGAAGCCGATTAGCCCTTCTGTCTCCAAGCGCCCACGGTTGGCGCTATCGGTTCCCACCACGACATCCTCCTCGCCCGTGAGCCGATAGAGTAGTACCTGAAAAGCGGCCAGCAGCGTTATGAACAGCGTCACCCCCTCCTGTCTACTCAACTGTCCCAGTGTTTGTGCCAGTTCAGCGCCCCAGTGGAAATCGTAACGAGCACCATGATGGCTTTGCACTTGTGGGCGTGGATAATCGAGTGGAAGTTCCAGGGCATGGGCTTTGCTCAATTGATTGGTCCAGTGGCGGATCTGCTCTTTGAGAATATCTCCCTGTAGCCATTGTCGCTGCCAGTACGCGTAGTCTGCATATTGGATAGGCAGTGAGGGTAGCGCAGGAGCCACCTCCATTCTATAGGCTTGATAGAAGTGAGTCAGTTCGCGTACCAGGATTTCCATAGACCAACCATCTG
This sequence comes from uncultured Chloroflexia bacterium, assembly GCA_963850365.1. Taxonomy (GTDB): domain Bacteria; phylum Chloroflexota; class Ktedonobacteria; order Ktedonobacterales; family Ktedonobacteraceae; genus Dictyobacter. The sequence continues at coordinate 46,598 of CAWKKX010000057.1, read as the reverse complement.
AGATAATATGGTGCATGTTCAGGCGCACCCAGTGTTTTTGCTCAGCCAACCGTAGTAGCCAGACACGTAGCAATGGGCCCCGTTGCAGGTCAAAGGGCAAACGCGCTTCCTGTTCGTTTAGTTCTATGGCAGCTTTCTCTCGCTGATGAGGCGAAAGGGCTTGCAGATCAATAAGTATAATGTTGGCATCCCCATAGAGTTCAATGATCTGGTAGGGCTGGCCATCTAACTCCCGAAAGGTTGTTCGCAAGCCTTCGTGTCGCTCTATTAGCCGCTCCAGGCTGTTTGAGAATGCCTGAAGATCAAGCCGTCCCTCGAAGGCGACAGTGGCAGGAATATTATAAGCAGAGTTCTCAGGATACAGTTGATCCAGAAACCAGAGGCGCTGTTGGGCAAAGGAAAGCGGTAACAACTTTTCCCGTGACACAGGCAACAACGGCGGAGTTGTCTGAGCTTGTTTGTGGGCATGTTCAAACAGTAGGGCCAGTCCAGCTACGGTAGGGCGCTCAAAGAGGCTGCGTACTGGAACGTCGATCTGGAATGCACGCTGCATGCGTGCGACCACCTGTGTAGCCATCAAGGAGTGACCACCCAACTCAAAGAAATTGTCCAGCACACCGATGTGGGGATTTTTCAGTACCTGACGCCAGATCTCCAGGATCTGTTGTTCCATCTCGTTACGTGGCTCTTGTTTAATGGCTTGTTCCGAGGTATGGCCCAGTCTTCCCAGGCGCTCAACATCAATTTGGCCAGTCTCTTTCAGAGGTAGTGTTGCTAGCGTCACCAGGCGGTAGTTGCCTGGGAGCGTGCCCCAATCAGTGGGCCATCCCTGTTGTGGACCGCGCCGTAATCCTGGTGCCACATAAGCAACCGCTTCTTGTAGAGCGGAGGGGGGACCAACCAGTACGGGACGAATATGCTGATTGTTGCCATCCAGTCCCACCAACACCGTCGCTGGTGCATGATGTAGCACTGTGAACAGTGAATACCATCCCTGTTGGGGAGCGATCATATGATAGCCTCTAGCCTGTGAGAAGCCCTTGAATTGATAGCCTCGGCTCATACCGAGTTCGTCCCACATACTCCAGGACAGACAATAACTCTGAAGATCACAGTGGACTCGCTGATAGTAGGCAAAGCTTTCTAGAAAGCTGTTGGCGGCTGCATAAGCTCCGACGCCGCGCCCACCGAAGAAGGCATTGACGGAGGAAAAGCTAACGAACAGGGTGCCCGGACGATCTTTGAGCAGTTGATGGAGGGTCCAGGTGCCTTCTACTTTTGCATGTAGCATCTGCTGAAACTGCTGCGCTGATTCGTGGAGCAGCTCTTGCTCATGGAACGTGCCGGCCAGGTGGAAGATCCCATTTAATGGATGCTGCCACTCTTTTTGTGCTTTGCTTACCTCCAGTTGCAACCCTTCCAGATCACATACATCGATAGCTGCATAGTGCACGGCACCCCCGTGCCGAGCCAGTTCTTGTAGCAAGGCCAGGCGGGTGGCAGGTGTCTCGGAGTTGGCATCAGTGGTTGTGTGTTTTTGTTGTTCCTGAGCAATAGGTGTGCGCCCCAGTAAAAGCAGATGCGCGTGGTATTTTTGCAGTAAATAACGTGCCAGTTCGTAGCCCAGGCCACCCAGGCCACCGCTGAGCAGATAGAAACCCTGCTGGACGAGAGGCAATGGTTGTGTGGTTTCCGCTGACCAGTCAATATGTTCCAGGCAAGCGACGAAGCGTTGACTAGCGCGATACGCAACCTCCTGGTCTTCCTGATTTTGATAAAGTTCCTGTATGATATGTAGTACGTCCTGGGCAGGATCATCTGCTGGTACATCGACATGCATACATTGCACCCAGGGGAATTCCTGTGCCAGGGTTTTGAGCAACCCTGGTATGGGAGCCTTCTCGTAGGCAACATCCTCATTTGCTTTGACATATGCCACTTGATTACTAACAACTACCAACCTGTTGAGTGTGCTGTCGCCTTGCTCCTGCTCTTCTTGCCTTTCCTGCCTTTCCTGCCTCCATTGATATTCCAGGGCCTGGATCAAGTGCAGCACACTTAAGACGCCACGGTTGTGAGCTTCTTTGATATGTTCCCCTTGTAAGCTTTCCATTCTCCTTGGACTGTAGCCCCATAGATGTACCACATGTCTGACCATGATATGCTCTGCTATCAGGGCCACAAGTAGCTTGTGATAATCCGTTTCGCTGCCCGGTTCAATGCGATAGTGATCCTCTCCTAGCTGTTCAAAGCATGCACCTTGCTCAACGCGGATGCAGTGTTGCCGCCTCTGGCGTAATTGCTCACAGAGAGCTTTGCCCAGACCTGCCTCATCCTCCATGATTAGAACCACGCCGCCATCTATCACCTGCGGCCATTGTTGACGAATAGCGCGTGCTTGCCAGCTTTTGCGGTAAAACCAGGAAGGTAATGTATTGTCATTTTCAAGTAATATGTCAACCTGTTTAATGAGTTCTTGATACTCTCCCGCTGCCAGAGATTTCTTGAGTTGTGAGCGTTGAATTTTACCGCTTGTCGTCTTTGGGAATTGTTCTCTGGTCAAAGGAATGATACAGTGAGGCGTGATACCTAATTGAGCAGTAACGTCGCGGCGGATCGTCTTGAGCAGATCAGTTAACCGCTCTGTCGCAGTAGGCTTAGGGACAAAGAAGATCGCCAGACCTTCGGTACCTAAGCTGGCATCCTCAACAGAACAGGCACCAACAAAAGTGGGCTCAACCCCTTCAATAGTATTGACGACGTCCTCAATCTCATAGCAATAAAAATTCGCGCCATAGATAATGATCATTTCTTTCGCGCGGCCAGTCAGCGTGAGCCGTCCATTGAGGATAAAGCCAATGTCACCTGAATTGAACCAGCCGTCGCCCACAAACGACTCCTGATTTGCGGCATCATTATAGAGGTAGCCTGGCATCAGAACTGTTCCCTTGATCTGAAACTGACCAATCATCCCTTCGGGCAAGACATTATTTTGTGTATCAGTGATGCGGATTTGCACACCGGGCATTGGAGGTCCTAGATCAATGAAAGTGACAGTTGCCGCATCCTTGGTGCCGTTTGTGGCCAGTTGTAGCTGTCCTCCCAACGAAGATTTCAAGACCCGGTGCGTGCCCGTCTTGACACTGAACTCATTTTGATAGGTCATGCAGGTGCATACTTCCGCCATGCCAAAGGCTGGTTGCATTGCTTCTTGACGAACCCCAAAGGGAGCCATGTCAGTGAGAAAGTTTCGCACAACTGGCAGTGTAACCTGCTCACCGGCATTCATAAAAAATTTAATCGAAGAGAGATCCCATGTTCGTCCGGGCTGTGTTAGCAAGCGGTCGCTGACTAGCTTGAAACCGAAATTGGGTGACCAACTGTGTGTGACGTGGTTCGTCTCGATCAGGTCCAGCCAACGCAGCGGTTGTGAGAGTATATGATCTGTCTTGACATGAATCTGTTGGCACCCCAGGTAGACATCTTTTAAGTGAAAGGTCAGGATGGGTACAACATGATCCATTGGCAGCCAGTTCAGCGTCACATCATCGGCAGTGTAATGATTGAATTGAGCTGATCCGTGAATGTGAGCAATGATGCTACGGTGGGTTTCCTGAATGCATTTGGGAACCCCGGTGCTACCTGAAGTCAGTTGATAAAAGATTACGTCTTCAGGCTGGGCTGGATGAACACTCCTGGTGGGCTCGTATGTTTTTAGCTCTTCCACCGACAGGATCTGGAGCCCCTGTATGCCACATAGTGTCTCAAGACCAGTCAAAGCCTCAACAAGAGCGATATTTGTCAATAGAACCGGATGCTCAAGCAGCTCCCAGACGTTGCGCAATTTATTGACTACCGCATTCGTCATCGAGTAAGTTGGTGCGATAGCCACGGTGACAGGCCGGATGCCAGCAAGCACGCATCCCCAGAAGGCCACAAAATGATCTTGCAATTTCTCGATTTGCAGGATCGCACGATCACCAGGCCGTAAACCGTGAGCATAGAGCCCGGTCATCACCCGTCCAGCTTTTTCTAGTAGCTGCGGATAGCATAGAGAGACCTCGGAGCCGTCAGATTGCACTACCAGGAGGCCCTTATTTTTGTATAAGAGGGCTGTGTGTACCAGTGCTTCGGTTAACGTCGTAGGTGCGGAAACTGGTATTGAGAGCGGTCCCCCATCGCTCCATGCCAGCGTGTGTTCTGTATTTGTCTTAATTGAATCTACTGCTTCTATTGATTCATTTTCTGCTATATGTGATACTGCCTGGGAGGGAGTTGTAGAGTTTGTCAGACTATGCAGCCACTCAGGGAAGACATCCGCCAGATGGAGAAGGGGCTGTGTTTTGTAATATTCCTGGGCAACGACCGCAACCTGCTTGACTCCTTCTTGCTTGCGTAAATAGTGTTCCCATTGTTCCAGGGTCTTAGTTGTTACCGATGCCATACTCAGGAGGGCTTGTTCATCAACTTCGCCAGTATTGGTGAATGGTATATGTGAGACTGGAATATAGGTGCGTGGTACCCAGGATGTTGGGAGATAAGAACGGAGGTGTTCCTGCCAAAGTTCTGGTGTATTATGCCCAATAGCTACAATATAGGCAACCAGTTCTTGTTGACCATCCTGGCCTTTGTGGGCGATGACATAGCAGCTACGCAGAGCAGCGCTACGGTGCAAGGCATGTTCCACATCATCGAGCGTCACATAATATCCACCGAGCCATGTCTGGCGGGAGTTGGTCCTCTGGATCTCGATCTTCCCACTGTTTCGGTAACGTCCGCGTAAACCTGTCTTAAACATGCGTGCATCGCTATATGGGTCGGGCAGAAAATGCTGCTCTGTCTCTATTGGGTTCTCTAGATAGCCATAGGCGATGCCCGACCCGGCTACGTAGATCTCACCGCTGCCCCCTGGCGGGACCAACTTTTTGCGTGCATCCAGGATATAGACCACCATAGAGGTTCGCTGACCAATGAACAGCGTCTCATGATTGTCATTGCCAATCAGATCTTCCAGTACGTTGATCTCTAAATAGTAGGGAGCTTCTGGTCTTCCATAGACATAGGAGAATGTTCCTGTGAATGTCTTCATAAACGTTCGGACGAAAGTATTGGATGGTGGTTCACCACTCACCAATATCTGGCGCAATCCCATCGGAAAAGTAGCATTGGTGAATGGCTGCAAAGATGCCATATTGGCATGGAGGATACTAATATTGTACTCAGTTAATATTTGCTGCACGTATCCGCTATCTTGCAGAGCTTCTCGTCGGGCAATAAAGAGACATGCTCCAGTGGTCAGAGTCCAGAGCATATCTATCATGCTATTTTCTTCTGTTGGTGCAGAGAGAGATAGCAACGTATCAGTAGTAGCGAGCCTAAAACGCTTTTGTAGCCATTTCGACTGATGATGCAGTTGACTATGTTCCAGGACCGTATAGCAGCCCGAGGTATAGAAGAGGGAGAGCACATTGTTTGTGGTTGCTAACTCTCTATTCTCCTGGCTCTGTTGTGCAATAGCCTGGGCTTCATCGTGCAAGCTGATGACCTTGCCGTCAAAGGAAGAAGGCAGATGTAGCGGCCCCTTTCCGCCAGCTAGTAGCATCTGCACATGGGCGTCTCGTAGCATCACCTCCTGCCAATGCTGAGGATGGGAGGGATCAAGCAGGACAATGGTTCCTCCGGCTTTGAGAATAGCAAGGAATCCCACCACAAAATCCAATGAATATTCAGTATACAGTCCCACCGTGGTACCAATATTGACTCCGCAGGCATATAGATAGTGTGCTACCTGATTTGTATGCTCATTGAGATCTGTGTAGGTTACGCTGGCACCGTCAAAGTAAACTGCTGCTGCCTCTGGTGTGCGCTCTACCTGTGTTTCAAAAAGATGATGAATGTACATTTGTTTACTCGTCATCGTCTTCCGCTCCTTTCCCTTGCATAAAAAATTGTGCTAAGTCACCTTCAGTGAAAAGAGAAAAATTGCCAATCTGTTGATCGAGGTCTGAAACCATATTTTCCAGAACTACCAACCAGTGTGAAAGTAAGCGCTGAATAGTTTCTGGCTCAAAAAGATCCTTGTTATAAGTGAAGCGTCCTTCTAGCGTCAGGTTGTCATCAATGACATCGCAAATTAGCTCAAAAATAGACGACTCTCTATTTATTGGTTCACTCTGGATGGTTATTTGGGTAAATTCAGACTGAGTGGTTCCTGTTGGTGGTAAGGCAAACAAAACCTGGACCAGGGGTGCATAACTTGTAGTGCGCTCTGGTTGCAGTACCTCGACTAGTTTCTCGAATGGCACGTCCTGATGACTATAGGCTCCCAATGTGCTTGCACGTACTCTTACCAGGAGTTCGCGGAAGGTCGGATCGCCAACGAGGCTGGTACGCAGTATAAGTGTATTGGCAAAAAAGCCAATCAGCCCCTCCAGTTCCAGCCGGTTGCGGTTGGCAATTGGCGTGCCAATCACCAGATCGTCCTGACCGCTATAGCGCCACAAAAGAACCAGGAAGGAGCTCAACAACGTCATGAAAAGTGTAACCCCTTCTTGCCGGCTCAGTTCTCGGAGGCGTTGTGTTAGCTCTGGCGGGAACATAGTTGACTGTCGCTCACCTTGATAGCGCTGGATGGTTGGACGACTATGATCCAGGGGTAGTTCTGTCAGTTTTGGCATGCCGGCAAGTTGTTGTTTCCAGTAGGACAGTTCTTTTTCCATAACTTCGCCTTGGAGCCAGTTCCGTTGCCATACGGCAAAGTCGGCATATTGCACCGGTAAAGGTGTCAATGGGGAAGGTTTTCCTTGTACAAAGGCATTATAAAGAGTGGTGATCTCCTTCAGAAGAATATCCATAGACCAGCCATCAGAGATGATATGGTGCATTGTCACGAACAAGATGTGGCTCTCTTGTGCCAGTTTAAGTACATGCATGCGTACCAGGGGACCACGCGTGAGATCGAAGATCTGCAACGCTTCCTGCTTGATCCACCACTGTACCTCTTGCTCCTGTGCTCTCTCAAGCCAGTGGCTGAGGTCTGTTAGTTTGAAGATGTCCTCTTCCTGCCAACTCAGCCTGGTACGTTGCACTGCTTCACCGTTATCAAAGCCAAAAGTCGTGCGGAGTACCTCGTGACGCTGTATCACTTCCTGCCAACTTTGTTGTAAAGCTTCTACTACTAGTGGTCCCTGGAGACGAAGAGCAACTGGCATATTATAGATAGAACTATCAGCTTCCAATTGATTGAAAAACCACAAACGCTGTTGAGCAAAGGAAAGTGGTAATGGCTGATCGCGTGTCACAGCTACGATTGGCGGGGGCATGTATTCCGCTTCCTGTTGCAATACCTCTTGCACACGCGCAGCCAGTCCGGCCAGGGTTGGTTCCTCAAAGAGTGTTTGCAGGGGTATCTCTACACCCACCTGATCTATAAGACGGGTGATGACTTGTGTTGCCAGCAGTGAGTGTCCACCCAGCTCAAAGAAATTGTCGGCAGTGCTGACCTGGTCTAGTTCTAGAAGATCAGCCCAAATGATCACCAGCATCTCTTCAATCGGGTTGCGTGGTGCGATTAAGATGTCACCAACTTCCTCCTGGCGTTCCCTGCCTGGTTGTGGCAGAGCATTGCGATCTACTTTGCCATTTGGAGTGAGTGGAAGGGCGTCTAGCTGGACAAAGTGGGACGGGAGCATATAGTCTGGCAAATTTTCCTGGAGGTAGCTGCGTAGCTCGCTGGAAGTGCCAGCCGTGCTACTCTCGGTCCGATCCAATACCACATAGGCTACCAGTTGTTTTTCCAGCGTATCTTTTCCCTTGAGTACGACCACACTCTGTCTAACTAGAGAATGCTGGCTCAGCACACCTTCGATCTCACCCAATTCGATGCGATGGCCGCGCAGTTTCACCTGGCCATCTTGCCGTCCCAGAAATTCGATAGTGCCATCGACACCGTAGCGTGCCAGGTCGCCGGTGGCATAGAGACGCTGACCGGGTGTGGCGCTAAACGGATCGGGAATGAAGCGCTCGGCTGTGAGGTCTGGGCGGTGGAGGTAGCCACGTACCACACCCACGCCGCCGATATACAGTGCTCCTGGTACACCGATGGGCACAGGTTGCAGGTATGCATCGAGCAGATAGATCTGAACATTTGCAAGTGGCTGCCCAATCGGCGAACCTGGGAGATAAGGTGCTGTGCGTTGCAGCCAGGTGGCCTGGATAGACGCTTCCGTTGGGCCATACACAGTCAAGAAGCGGCGACCGGTTGCCCAACGGGCCAGTGTTTGCGCCGGGCAAGTCTCGCCACCAATGAGCAGTGTTTGTAGATCTGGAAGCTCTGCGGCTGACAAGATTTCCAGGTGTGAGGGGGTGACGCACAAAGCCGTGATGGCTTGATACTGCATGAGTGAGGTCAGTGCGACCCCTGAAGCGATGATTTCAGCAGAAAGTAGGCCAAGTGTCGAGCCTGACAGGAGCGCCAGGAAGATTTCCAGAACGGATGCATCAAAATTAAAAGATGCGCATTGAGCAATGCGTTCTTGTTGTCCGATTGCGCAAGCCTGGATAGAGGCTGTGAGGATTGCACATACGCTCTGATGCGGGACCAGCACTCCTTTGGGTTTCCCGGTTGAACCAGAAGTATAAATGACATAGGCCAGATGTTGTGGTTGGGTGATGTGAAGCGGGTTCGTTGTTGGCTGTTGGGCAATCACGCGCCAATCGCTATCGAGACAGATGAGCGACATTTGCTCTGCTGGCAATTGGCTACGCAACTTTTGGCTGGTTAGCACAAGTGGCACATGTGTGTCCTGGAGCATGAAATTGAGCCGATCAGTGGGGTAGGTTGGGTCAAGTGGCACATAAGCCCCACCTGCTTTCAGGATGCCTAGCAGTCCCACGATCATTTCCAGTGAGCGCTCAACATACAAACCGACCAGCACATCCGGCCCAACGCCCTGAGCCCGTAAGTAGTGTGCCAGCTGATTCGCGTGTTGGTTCAATGCCGCGTAGCTGAGTTGACTCTCCTCAAAGACAAGCGCGATTGCATCGGGCACGCGTTGCACCTCCTCCTCGAACAACAGGTGCAAGCAATGCTCTTTGAGGAGAGTATCCTCTTTGGTAGCGTTCCACTCAACTAGCATTTGAGTGCGTTCGGCGGCAGTCAACATTGGCAAAGCCAGGACGTGCTGTTCGGGGGTAGCAACAATTCCTTCGAGCAACTGCTGCCAATGGAACAGCCAACGTGCTATGGTGGCTTTATCGAATAGATCGGTATTGTATTCCAGTGTTGTGTGTAGTCCTTGCTCGCTCTCTATCACCACCATGCGTAGCTCAGATTGGGCAGAGTGACGTTCAATAGTAAATTCCTGCATCTGCACAGAAGATTGTTCTGCCGTTATACTGGCCTCAGGTGTATTTTGCAGCACAAAGACAACCTGGAAGAGTGGTGAGCGGCTACGATCTCGCGGGGGTTGCAGAGCTTCCACCACCTGCTCAAAGGGCACATCCTGGTGAGCATAGGCAGATAGAGCGGTCGTGCGCACCCGTGTGAGCAACTCTATAAAGGAAGGATTGTCGGCTAGATTGCTACGCAAGACCAGCGTGTTGATAAAGAAGCCAATTAATCCCTCAATCTCTTCGTGTGTACGATTGGCAATCGGAGTACCCACCGCGATATCGTATTGCCCGCTATAGCGAGCCAGCAGCACCTGGTAGGAAGCGAGCAGTGTCATGAAGAGTGTCACACCTTCACGCTGAGAGAGTGCACGCAGTTCCTGGCTCAGGCCGATGGGTAGCAATAGCTGCAATCGTGCGCCATGGAAGGTCTGAATAGCTGGGCGCAGATGATCGAGCGGCAGTTCCAGCGGGGCGAGTCCGGCTAACTGTTGTTTCCAGTAGTCCAATTGTTGCTCTAACACTGTGCCCTGTAACCAGGAACGTTGCCAGAGCGCAAAGTCGGCATATTGAATTGGTAAGGTTGGGAGTTCAGCAGGTTCTCTACGTAACAAGGCTTCATAGAGTGTAGTGATCTCACGAATGAGAATGCCGCTCGACCAGCCATCGGAGATGATATGGTGCATGACGAGGAAGAGCACATGCTCTTGCTCTGTGAGCTGTAGCAGTCGGCAGCGCAACAATGGCCCGTGTGCCAGGTCGAAGGGTTGCTCGATTTCTTGCTGAGCAAGTTGGTGTGCCTGTTCTTCGCGTGCCTCTGGTGGAAGCTGGCGCAGATCGAGCAGGATGAGCCGGGTTAATGACTCCGAACTAATTTGCTGTACAGGTTCCCCCTGGCGTCTTGGGAATGTAGTGCGAAGGTTCTCATGGCGCAGGATCACCAGGTGTAGAGCCTGTTCCAGAGCACGCCAGTCGAGCTGGCCGTGTAAACGCACGGCGGCGGGGATGATATAGATTGTGCTGCCAGGTTCCAATTGATCCAGGAACCACAAGCGCTGCTGGGCAAAGGAGAGCGGCAGTGGCTGACTACGAGAGGCTGGCATCATAGTCGGTTCTGGTAGTTCTGGTAGCGTCTCTGTCTGACGTAATGCCTGGCGTACTCGCCCTGCCAGGCTTGCAATAGTAGGACTCTCGAAGAGGACACGCAATGGGATCTCTACGCCTACCAGTTTTCTGATACGGGCCATGACTTGCGTTGCTAATAGCGAATGTCCGCCGATCTCAAAAAAGTTTTCTTGTCCGCCGATATGCTCGATCTGCAACACTTGTTGCCATACTTGCCTGATCAGTTCTGTCAGTTCATCGCGTGCCTCTTTGCCATCTTGCGCATTGCCTTTCTCCAGCGCTCCATCCCATTTTGGCAGGGCACGCCGATTGACTTTCCCTGAAGCCGTCAACGGCAATTGGTCCAGTTCTACCAGCCCTGCAGGTTGCATATACTCCGGGAGTTGCTCACCTATATAGCGGCGTAGTTCGCGTAAGGTGAGGGAGTGTTCGCCCTGGCGTTCGATATAGGCTATCAAACGTTTGTCGCCAATCCCCACTTGTTGTACCCCAATCGCAGCCGCTCTGATAGCTGGATGCTCCCGCATGACGGCCTCGATCTGCTCTAGCTCGATGCGATATCCGCGCACTTTGACTTGTTGATCGCGTCTCCCCACAAATTCCAGCGTACCATTGGCTTGTGAGCGTACCTGATCACCAGTGCGGTAGAGCCTGTGCCCTTTGTCTGTACTAAATGGGTCAGGTAGGAAACGCTCTGCAGTCAGATCAGCGCGTTGCCAGTAACCACGTGCGAGACCGACCCCTCCCAGATACAACTCGCCGATAGCTCCCATTGGGACGGGGTACAGATGTTCATCGAGCACGTAGGTGCTACAGTTGCTGAGCGTGGTGCCAATCGGAGGTAGGGGGACCCAACTGTTCGGTTCTGGGGAGAGCTGATAGGCAGTGACCACGTGCGTCTCGGCTGGGCCGTACTGATTGTCCAGGCGACATTGCGGCAACCGCTCGAAGAGATCGATCAACGGGCGGCTGATCTGGAGTTGCTCACCAGCTGTAATGACTTCACGTAAGGCGTCGGGTAGGGGTGCGTCCTGTTGCTGGGCCACTTGCCCCAGGTGATGTAAGGCGATAAATGGCAGGAAGATCCGCTCAATTGCTTGTTCGCTCAAACAATGGAGCAAGAGTTGCGAATCCTGGCGTGTCTGTTGGTCAATCAGCACCAGGCTTCCCCCGGTACTCCAGGTGGCGAAAAGTTCCTGGCAGGAGACATCAAAGCTGACTGAGGTGAACTGTACAGTTCGACTATGCACGCCCACAGCCGAGCGATGACGCTGCCACTCGATCAGATTGACCAGTCCCCGGTGTGGCATTGCAACCCCTTTAGGCATGCCTGTCGAGCCGGAAGTATAGATCACGTAGGCCAACTGGTCGGGCGAAAATGGGATAGCAGCTTCCTGAGTCGTGGGAGCCTCCCGTTGACAATCTTCCAGACACAACAACACATCTGTAGTTCCCAGCAGGCGTTGTCGCAATGACTCCTGCGTCAAGAGTACTTTGAAGTTAGCTTGTTTGCTGACCTGTTCTAACCACTGCTGTGGATAGGTTGGGTCCAATGGTACATAGGCCCCTCCTGCTTTGAGGATACCGAGTACTCCCAGTACCAGTTCGCTTGAACGTGGCAGGCATAGTCCCACTAACTGGTCTGGTCCAACACCCTGAGTACGTAAATGTTCGGCCAGGCGTTGAGCTTGCTCATTTACTATATGGTAGCTGAGATGGTCTTCACCAAAGATAACCGCGCAGGCATCGGGAGTGCGTTGAGCTTGCTCTTCAAACAGGTGATGCAAGCCGCGAGTCTCTGGTAGAGCTATCTGTGGACCAGTCCAGGCCTGTAGTGTTTGCTGCAATGCGGTTGATTGCCACAACGGAAGCATGGTCACGGACTGAGCGGGATTATGCACCAATGCCTGAAGCAAGGCTTGCCAGTGGTTGATCATGTGTTCAATCGTGGCAGCCTCGAAAAGATCGGTATTGTATTCGATTGTACTTAGTAACTGCTGCTCACTTTCCCAGAGTGAGAGAGTCAGATCGAATTTAGCCGTCACTGTCTCCTGGCTAAAATCCTGCATGATGAGATCTGGCAGGAGCTCTGTAGAGGGTGTAGCATGCTGCAATATAAACATTACCTGGAAGAGTGGCGAATATTGCAGGGTACGCTGAGGTTGTAGTGCTTCCACGACCTGTTCAAAAGGTAGACTTTGATGGGTGTAAGCTTCCAGCGCTGTCATTCGCACCCGCTTGAGCAGATCGAGAAAAGAAGGATCGTCTGCCAAATTGCTGCGCAACACCAGGGTATTTGTAAAGAAGCCAATCAGTCCCTCGATCTCCTGACGGTTGCGATTGGCGATTGGCGTGCCGACTGCAATGTCTTGCTGACCTGTATAGCGTGCGAGTAACACCTGGAAAGCTGCAAGCAACAGCATGAAGAGTGTCACTCCTTCTTGCTGGGCGAGTTTTTGTAACTGTTGACTCAACTCGGCAGAGATGAGCCGTTGCTGTTGCCCACCCTGGAAAGTTTGGACCGGTGGGCGTGGATGGTCGGTCGGCAACGCCAGGGGCGCGAGTTCGGCTAATTGCTGTTTCCAGTAGTTCAATTGTTCTTGCCATGCGACTTGCTGCAACCATTGCTGCTGCCAGAGGGCGTAGTCAGCATATTGCACAGGCAGAGTTGGTAGCGTAACTGGAGTGTTGTTGACTTGCCCTGTGTAGAGTGTGCAGAACTCGTGTAACCAGATTGCGCGAGACCACGCATCAGAGATAACATGGTGCATCGTAAGCAGCAGCAAATGTTCCTGTATGGACAGCCTCAAAAGATGCACACGCAGCAGTGGACCACGCTGCAAATCGAACGAGCTCTCAACATCCTCCTGAGCAAGTTGCTGCGCCTGCTGGAGCCGCTTGGATTCAGGCAAGGCCGTCAGATCCACCCAGATTACAGGTGTCAGACTGCTGGGATGGATTACCTGGATGGGTTGTCCCTCCTGGGTCGCAAAGGTCGTACGTAGTATCTCATGGCGATGAATCATCTCTTGTAAGCTCTGCTGCAAGGCCTGGGCTTGCAAGCTCCCGCGCAACCACTGAGCGATGGGTACAACATAGGCAGTGCGACCTGGCTCCAACTGATCCAGGAACCAGAGACGTTGCTGGGCAAAGGACAGTGGCAAAGGTTGGTCGCGTGACTCTACCACAATGGGAGGTAGTGTTTCAGATTGCCCTTGTTGTAAAGCCTCTTCGATGCGTCGGGACAATCCAGCTACCGTCGGGGTTTCAAACAGCCACGTAATGGGCACTTCAACACCGAAAGCCGCACGCACCTGAGCGATCATGCGCGTACCCAGCAGCGAATGTCCTCCCAGTTGGAAGAAATTATCGTTGCGCCCGATCTCTCGTATTGCCAGCACTTGTCGCCATATTTGTTGCACCACCTCTTCTATCGGCGTATGTGCCTCCTCAATGTGATGCACTTGTACCTGCTCTGTGACTTCTGGCTCCGGGACAGGCAAGCGCCGGCGATCCAGTTTGCCATTGGCTGAGAGGGGCAACTGCTCCAGGTTGACGATGTATGTGGGCACCAGGTAGGATGGCAGGTACTGTGCCAGCGCTTTTTTTACCTCTTGCGGGCCGAGTTCCGAACGTTTCCAGGGCACGATGTAGCCGACCAGATACGGCTCTGGCCCGATTTGCTCATCTGTCCGCAACTGTACCACTGCCTCGCGGACCTCTGGTAGTTTTCTGAGATGCTCTTCAATCTCGCCCAATTCGATGCGATACCCACGTAGTTTCACCTGCATATCACGCCGACCAACAAACTCCAGCATACCTGGTGCTACTTCTACGACCCAATCGCCAGTGCGATAAAGTCGCTGGGGGTTACCTGCAAGTGCCAGTGCGACAAATCCGCTCTGGGCCGGTTCTGGCTCATAGCCCGCTGCCAGTGCAGCCCCTGCGAGATAAAGTTCTCCCACCGTCCCGGTGGGAGCCCACTGCTGTTGCTCATCGAGAATGTAAGCATGAGTGTTGGCGATTGGATGACCAATGGGCACGCTTCTGCCGCGTTCCTCTGGTGCTGGTATGTTGATCTGCTGAATAGGCCCCAGGGGATGTACCAAAACGCCGATGGTTGTCTCGGTGGGTCCATAATGGTTATAGAGCTGACAGGTGGGCTGCAATTGCTGGAGTTGTGCTACCAGCGACCAGGGCAAGGCTTCTCCTCCCAGAATCAGCCGTTCGCGCGGCACAATCTCGCTCGACCCAGCCGCCAGCAACGTTTGTAGGTGCGTGGGCACGATCTTGAGCACATCGAGGGGATACTGTCTGGTGTAGGCACTGAAGGCTGCCGCATCGGTGATCTGCTCATAGGGGAGCACATGCACACAGCCACCTGAAGCCAATCCACAGAAAATCACTGTATTGCCTAGATCAGCGGACAAGCTCGATACGGTAGCAAAGTGCCAGCCAGCTTGCAATTCCAGTAGTTCGCAGAGGGCCTGGGTGTAGTTGCTAACGCTGTTCTGGCGGATCAGCACGCCTTTGGGTATGCCTGTCGAGCCAGAAGTATATATTATATATGCGAGGTCTTCGGGCCGTACTTTGACCTGGGGTGATGTGATAGAGTAGGAAGCCGACTGTTCTGGTAGCCCTTCTGTCCATAGCACAGGAGCATTGAGTGAGGGGAGTTGATTCTGTAATGTTCGGTTGCTCAGTACCAGATCGGGCATAAGCTGATGTAGCAAGTTGTGCAGACGATCCGTCGGCATCTGCATATCGAGCGGGACATAGGTACCACCCGCTTTGAGCACAGCGAGCAGCCCGATAATCGTCCAGTGATCGCGTAGCAAACATAGAGCGATCCTACCACCTGCCCGGAAGCCATGCTGCAAGAACATGTGGGCGAGTTGGTTGGCTTGTTGATCCAATTGCTTATAGCTTAGCATTACTGGACCGCAACGCAAGGCGGGTGCATCTGGTTGGCGACGAACCTGCTCTTCAAAAAGGTGATGTAGAGGCACGAAAGGCCACGCGCGTCTCGGACCGCGCAAACGCTCCTCCTGCTCTGCTTGCTGCCCCTGCGTGAGCAACGCGATGGCACTAATACTTGCTTCTGGTTGATCTGTAATGCTTGTGAGCAATTGCATAAACATACTGGCAAGATAGTGCATCTGATGCTCCAGGAAGAGAGTGGCATCATAAGCAAATTGTAGTTTCACCAATGTGTCTGCTTGCCATATGTGTAAGTGTAAATTGAACGGTTCTGATGTGCATTCCTGGCGTTGCAATGAGATAGTCAAAGGGCCGGCGGTTGTTGGCTCCGGCCAGACATCATATGCAAATGTTATAGGGAAATATGCTAGATCTTGCTTATGAGCCGTAAAATAGAGTTGTTTTTCGAGAGACTGTTTATATCTCTGTTGTACCTGTTGCGCAACCCAGGCAAATGTGCTTGATTCCGTCAGGCTGGTATCCATCGGCACGATCTGAGTACATGGTCCCAGCAGATCGGCTAACTCCTCATAGGGGCGTCCATCACAGTGCAGGCCAACAAGTATGTCGGAATGATTTGTCAGACGCCAGAGGAGAATCTGCCAGGCTGCCAGCAATAGAGTTTCGGTGGAGATTTCAAGATGTTGGCCCAGCATCTGTAATTGTTTTTGCAATGAGGCTGGCAAAGTAATAGCAATCTGGCCTGGTGTACAGGCTGTTCGGGCACTGTTCTTCCGTTTGTGTCGTGCACTTTCTTCGTTGCGCTCGAAAGGGAGTGGCATACTGTTGAGAAGGGAGAGATCTATCTTACGCCAGTAGGCAAACTCCTCCTCAGCATCATCTTCTTGCAGAAGTTCGTTCAGCCAGGCGGCCACGTGTACATATTGGAGCGGATCAGATTCCGTATCCTCGTCTCTATTGTGTGAGGAGAGAGCATAAGCTTGCAATATTGCAGGGCCAAGCTGTTTGAGTGTTGCCGCATCTGCGCAGAGTGCATGGAGGCTAACAATCAAGATATGGGATTGGGGAGAGAGACGCAGCATGACAGTATGTAGTAGTGGCCCATGTTCCAGGTCAAAAGGACGCCGGAAGAGTTCATGCCAATACTCTTCCTGAGCAGCCTTTTGTGCTTCTGTGCTCAACTGCTCAAGATCGATAAGTGGACAGGCAATCTTGCTCTCTTTACCGATAACCTGCATAGGTAGTTCCATACCAGGAACATGAGTAAAGGTGGTACGCAGGATCTCATAGCGATCAACGACCTGCTGGAGAGCCAGCCGCAGCATCGCTGGTTCAAGTTCCCCTATGATAGCAAGAGCACCCTGTACACGACGTTGTGGTTGCTCTTGTAACCAGGACCAGAGACGAGACTGCTGCGGGGAAAGGTGAGCACCTTTCAAACCGATTGTTTGCATCTACTTCCTTACTCCTCGTTTATCTAAGAAAGATCTACTAAATTCTCTTTAAAATCTTTCAATTTGTTAAGATGAATTTTTAAGCGATTTTCCCGTTGTTTATTGTTTAATTGTTTTTGTTCATTGGTATACATATTCAGTTGATCAACTGGAGATGTAGGATGAACTACAATGTCATGTAGCAAAGCGGTATAGTGACTCATCATGCGTTCAATCGTTGCCCTCTCAAAGAGGTCGGTGCTGTAATCGACTGCACAGTCCAATCCCGAAACTTCTTCGGTCACAAAGAGGGCCAGTTCAAACTTGGTAGAGGTTGTGTTGTAGTCAACAGTGCTCACCAGCAGATGTGGTAGCTCAGCACGGACTGAGGGCGTATTCTGCATTACGAAGAGAACATTCACCAGTGGTGTGCGGTTCCCTTCGCGCTCCAAATGCATGTTTTCTACCACCATGTCAAAGGGAAGCTCCTGGTGCATATATGCTCCGAGTACTATCTCACGCAGTTCATGTAGTAAATCACGGAAGGGTGACTTACCAATAACATGTGCTCGGAGTGCCAGGAGATTGACAAAAAAGCCAATCAACCCTTCGGTTTGCAGCTGTGAACGATTAGCGCTATCGGTTCCTACTACAACATCCTCTTCGTCGGTGAGCCGATTTAGTAAGACCAGGAACGTGGCCAGCAACGTCATAAAGAGCGTTACACCCTCCTGTCTGCTCAATTGTCTGAGAGCGTGTGCCAGCTCAGCATTCAATTGAAAGCGGTACTGCTCACCATGAGTATTCAACACTGATGTGCGTGGATAGTCAGTAGGAAGTTGGATAGCATGTGCTTCGCTCAGATGGCGTGTCCAGTAACGAATATGCTCTTTGAGCACTGTGCCTTGTAGCCATTGTCGTTGCCAGTAAGCGTAGTCAGCGTATTGAATGGGTAAGGGGGCCAGAGGAGAAGGTTCACCTGCTGTGAAGGCTTGATACAGCGTAATCAGTTCGCGGATCAGAACTCCCATAGACCAGCCATCCGAGACAATATGGTGCATTGTCAGTTGGAAGATGTAGTCATTCTGGTCCAGTTTGAGCAGCAATACACGACTCACAGGACCACGCACAAGGTCAAATATTTTTTGCGCTTCCTGCTGGATCAGATCCTGCATTTCCTCTAAGTGTTGTTTAATATTCGAGGAACCGCTCAAATCGATAACCGGCAGGAAGATGGCCATCTCCATTTCAATATGTTGCAGCACCTGACCGTCTTGTTCGGCGAAAGTGGTGCGCAGGCTTTCATGGCGTTGTACCAGGGTCAGGAAGGCCACACGCAGTGCCCTGATATCCACATTTCCCTGTAAACGTACGGCACCCGACATATTATACGCGCTGCTATCGGGCTTCAACTGGTGTAGGAACCAGAGACGTTGTTGTGCAAACGAAAGGGGGAGATCCTGGTTACGAGGTATTGGTAGGATGACCGAGATCTCCTGTCCCTGATTTTGCTGCACATACTGATAGAGGCGCTCGCTCAGCATGGAGAGTGTGGGCGCTTCAAAGAGCATGCGCAAGGGGATCTCGATGCCAAGCATATCACGCAGACGCGCGATAACCTGAGTGGCAAGTAAAGAGTGACCACCAATCTCGAAAAAGTTCTCCTGATCGCCGATCCGTTCCCGCTGCAAGACCTGTTGCCAGACCAACTCTACCAATTCTTCTAGTGGACCACGTAGTTGCTTGTCTCCAACGATCTGCTCCTCGTGCCAATCAAGAACAGGCAAAGAGCGACGATCCACTTTGCCATTGGGCGTCAGAGGCAGGGTATCGATCTGTACAAAGAGTGCTGGGATCATATAATCCGGTAACTTGCCCTTGAGGTAGCTGCGTAGTACCCCTGAAATTGCCTTGCTAGCTAGCTGTCCTTCCTGGGGCACAACGTAAGCTACCAACCGTTTCTCCTGGACCGTTGCACCCTGCATGATGACTATGCACTGCTTCACTACTGGATGCTCGACCAACACTGCTTCAATCTCTCCTAGCTCAATGCGATAGCCGCGCAACTTCACCTGCGCATCTAGCCGTCCCAAATATTCTAGAGTGCCGTCCTGCTGATAACGGGCCAGATCTCCCGTCTTATATAGCCTGGCACCCCCTGTTCGACTAAACGGATGTGGAAGAAAACGTTCGGCAGTCAGTTCAGCACGCCGCCAATATCCGCGTGCCAACCCCATTCCTCCGATATATAGTTCACCTGCAGCGCCAATTGGTACTGGCTGTAAGTCCTCATCCAACACATACATCTGTGTATTAGCAATCGGATACCCAATCGGCACTGTTCCGCGTTCACTATGACGTTGACATTCCCAGAAGGTGACATCAACGGCTGCTTCTGTTGGTCCATATAAATTATGTAGACCCACTCCCGGCGGCATGCTGGTAAAAAACTGCTTTTGGAGTTCGGTACTGAGCGCTTCCCCACTACACATTACTTGTTGTACATTGCTACATAAAGAGAGAGAGCCCCCATCTAAAAATGCTTGCAGCATTGCTGGCACAAAATGGAGCGTTGTCACAGCACGTTCGCAGATGAGTGCTTTGAGATACGTCGGATCTTTATGTCCTTCTGGCACCGCCAGCACCAGACTTGCCCCTACAAGCAAGGGCCAGAAAAACTCCCACACCGAAACATCAAAGCTGTAGGGCGTTTTTTGCAGTACTCGATCAATGGTGGTCAAGTGATACTGGTCCTGCATCCAGAGCAGGCGGTTACAGATGCCCTGGTGTGTGTTCATAGCTCCCTTTGGTTGACCTGTTGAGCCTGACGTATAGATCATATATGCGAGGTTTTCTGGTTGCACTGTACTTGTGAGATTGACGGAAGGGGCTATCAACAATGTTGGCCAGAGCGTATCAAGGTAGAGCACTGTGAGCGCTTCACGCTCCAGGCAACGCTCTCGCAACGTACTATGGGTAAGCAAAACAGGAACCTGAGCATCTTGTAAGAGGTACGCCAGACGTTCCTGGGGATAGCCAGGATCTAGCGGCACATATGCTCCACCCGCTTTCAGCGTTGCTAGCAGTGCAATTACCAACTCTAGCGAGCGTTCCATACATACGCCGACCAGTACATCAGGCTTTACTCCCAATTGGCGCAAGGTAGAGGCGAGGCGGTTCGCACGCTGATTTAAAGCCTGGTAGGTGAGCATCTCGTCTGCAAAAATGAGGGCCACAGCATCTGGCATCCCTTCTACCTGTGCCTCAAAGCGTTGGTGGAGGAGGCAGGGTTGCTCAGGGTATGCTTTTTCCGTCAGGTTCCACTTCGTGAGGATCTGGTCACGCTCAGTGGTACTGAGCAACGGCAAGGCCAGAACTCGTTCCTGAGAAGCATGGACGATGCTTTCCAACAAGGTCTGGAAATGTCTGATGAGACGCCTGATCGTAGCTTCATTGAACAGATCAATATTGTATTCTATCGTCCCGCTCAGCCCTTGTGTTGTTTCCATTAGCTCAAGATTCATATCAAACTTGGTAGTATGCTGTTCGATTAGAAACTGTTCTACCTGTATATCTGATAATTCGATCATGGATATAGCAGCATTTTGGAGTACAAACATAACCTGAAAGAGCGGCGAACGGCTCTGATCACGCTCTGGTTGCACAGCTTCCACAACCTGCTCAAAGGGTACGTCTTGATGGGTGTAAGCATCCAAAGATGTCGTACGCACTCGTTTGAGAAGATCTATAAAGGAAGGATTATCTGCCAGGTTAGTGCGCAAGACCAGCATATTCACAAAACACCCGATCACACCCTCAACTTCCCTGCGCGTTCGGTTGGCAATTGGCATGCCGACAGCGATATCTTTTTGCCTACTATAGCGGGCCAGTAACACCTGGAAGGCGGCCATGAGAGTCATGAACAGTGTTACACCTTCCCGCTGAGAAAACGTGCGTAGCTCTTGACTGAGTTCAGCGGGTAAGTGAATTGGTTCTCGTGCCCCTCTAAATGTCTGAAGTGCTGATCGAGGGTAATCGGTTGGTAACTCCAGAGGAGAAAGCTCTGCTAGTTGTGTCTTCCAGTAAGCAAGCTGTCGTTCCAATACCGTGCCCTGTAACATGGAGCGCTGCCAGAGTGCGTAGTCGGCATACTGGATCGGCAATGGTGGCAGTGGGAATGCTTCCCCGTTTTGTAAGGCTGTATAGAGCGTAGTCAATTCCTGTATAAGGATCTCGCTTGACCAGCCATCAGAGATAATATGATGCATTGTAAGCAAGAATATGTGCTCTTCTTCGGCGGTCTGCAACAACTTGCAGCGCAGCAATGGACCATGTGCCAGGTTAAAGGGGCGCTCAACTTCTTGCTGAATGAGCCAACGCGTTTGCTCCTCACGTTCTATTGGGGGGAGATAGCGCAGATCCAGTAGCATAAACCGGGTGAGCGATTCCGGGTTAATGTGTTGTAGTGGCTCCCCATGGCGACTGGGGAAAGTGGTGCGCAGGTTTTCATGACGTAAGATAATAGTGTGCAAAGCGAGTGCCAGAGCCGGACGATTGAGTTGTCCACGCAAGCGCATCGCCGAAGGAATAGTATAGGCTGTGCTATCGGGTTCTAATTGATCCAGGAACCAGAGGCGTTGTTGCGCAAAGGAGAGGGGAAGATCCTGGTTACGAGGCATTGGCAGGATGGTCGTGCTCTCCTGTCCCTGATTTTGCTGTTGCAGTTGATGGAGGTGCTTTGCCAGGGCTGAGAGTGTAGGAGCCTCAAAGAGTGTGCGCAAGGGGATCTCGATGCCAAGCATATCGCGCAGACGTGCAATGACCTGGGTTGCAAGTAAAGAGTGCCCCCCAATCTCGAAGAAGTTCTCCTGGCTGCCGATTTGATCCCGCTGCAAGATCTTTTGCCAGACCTGCGCTACCAGTTCTTCCAGTGGCCCACTTAACCGTCTATCACCGCCGGCCCGTTGCTCCTCTTGCCAATTGGGAATGGGCAAGGCGCGGCGATCTATTTTGCCGTTGGGCGTCAGCGGGATTGCGTCGATAAGCATCACATATGCTGGAATCATATAGTCTGGTAACTTGCCTTTGAGGTAGCTGCGTAGTGCGCTTGAACTCAACTCGTGCGTAGACGGTCCATCCAGTGGCACCACATAGCCAACCAGCTGCATCTCCTGCCCCGCGCCCTTTTGTAGGACAACCACGCTCTGCTTCACCTGTGGGTGTCCCGCCAGTCCAACTTCGATCTCGCCCAATTCAATGCGATAGCCTCGCAATTTCACCTGTCCGTCCTGGCGCTCGATAAATTCCACCTGCCCATCGGCGCGATAGCGGCCACGATCACCCGTGCGGTACAAGCGTTTTCCTTCAGCCATGCCATAAGGATCTGGTACAAAAACGGCAGCGGTGCGTGCAGGTGCTCCCAGATAGCCCCGACCGACACCATGGCCACCGATGTAGATCTCACCGATCACGCCTCGTGGTACGGGTTCCATATATTCGTCAAGCACATACAGTTGTGTATTGAGGATGGGGTAGCCAATGGGTACGCGCCACTGCGAGCCTTCGGTGGCTTCTGTCAGGATGGCATGCGTCACGTCGTCAGAACACTCGGTAGGGCCATAGGCATTGAGCAGGCCGATGGCAGGCTGCTCGTGCCACCAGCGACGACACAGATCTTTGGGCATCGCTTCACCTGTTACCAGTAACCAGCGCAAGCCTGCCTCTTGCAGGTCAGAGGCATCTGGAACGTCTAATAGTGCCCCTACCAAAGAGGGCACCACCTCCAGAATACTAATACCGCGCTGTTGAACTGCTTGCACCAGAGCGGAGGGGTCATGCGAAATGGCGTCGGGAAGAATGTGGACCTGTCCCGCCTGTAACAGCCCGGCCAGGAATTGCCAGACCGAAATGTCAAAGCACTGAGAAGCTGTCTGAGCGACCACATCAGTCTCCGTCAAAGCCAGGTCAGCGACCTTGGCCTGGAGGTGGTTGAGCATGCCATCATGGTTGACCATGACCCCTTTAGGCACCCCGGTCGAGCCGGAAGTGTAGATGACATAGGCGAGATGCTGTGGGAGTAAGGGGCAACAGGGACCTTGCTCCAGGATGCGAGGTTTCCACTCTGCCAGAGACTCCAGGCAAAGGGATGTGGCGCGGCTGTCATGCAAGCTTTCTTTGAGCGAGGTGGTAGTGATGAGCAGTGGTATCTGAGCATGATCGAGAATGAACTGGAGTCGTTGCTGAGGATAAGCTGGGTCCAGAGGCACATAAGCCCCTGCGCATTCCCAGATTGCCAGCACGCTCACCAGGAATGCAGCGGAGCGTTCCAGATAAATGCCCACCAGAGTTTCTGGACCAACGCCCATCTCGTGGAGCAAACTGCTCAGGTGTTGCACGCGCCGCCAGAGCTCCAAGTAGGTTAACTGCTCTTCCATGTCACATACCGCGATGCGCTCCGGGAAGCGGGTCACCTGCTGGGCGAAGAGCATCGAGAAGTGTAGAGGTGGCTCGCTCTCATGTTGCGTCTGGTTCCAGTCACTGAGTAGGTGCTGGCGTTCGGTATTCTTGAGTAGGAAGAGGGCTGCGATGTGTTCTTGAGGTGTGTGGATGATGCTTTCCAACAAGGTCTGAAAATGTTCGATGAGACGGCTGATGGTGGCCTGTTCGAACAGGTCGGTATTATATTCTACCGTCCCGCTCAATGTATTTTCTGCTTCGATGAGTTCCAGGCTTAAATCAAACAGTGCGATGCCGCTTTCACCCTCCAGACGGCTGAGGCTGAGGTCCAGAAAATGCATTGGTGGCTGTGGCACATTGTGTAAGGCAAACATAACCTGGAAAAGCGGAGAATGGCTGAGGTCGCGTTCGGGTTGGCAAACTTCGACCAGTTTCTCGAATGGCACATCCTGGTGAGCATAAGCATCCAGGCAGATTTTACGCACCTGCTGCAGGAATGTATGAAAGTCAGGATTGCCAGATAATGAGCAGCGTAAGACCAGCGTATTAACAAAGAGCCCGATCAGTTCTTCCGTCTCAGCCCGGTTCCGATTGGCGATGGGAATGCCAACGCTGATATCTTCCTGGGCACTATAGCGGAATAAGAGGATCTGGAACGCTGCGAATAGGAGTATAAACAGGGTAACATCTTCCTGCTGGCACATTGCTCGCAATTGCTCTGTCAGCTCTTGAGACACCAGAAAATGTTGATGTGCTCCGTGATAGGTCTGTACAGGTGGACGCGGGTAGTCATATGGTAATTCCAGCACTGGTAGCTCACCACCCAACTGTTCTTGCCAGTACGCTAACTGGTGGGAGAGAAATTCCTCTTGTAAGCTTCGTTGTTGCCAGGCCGCGTAATCAGCATATTGGATGGGTAGATCCCTGAGTTGAGGGAGCTCACCTTTTGCAAGTGAAACATATATTGTTGCCATTTCTCGACCGAATACGCCCATTGACCAGCCATCAGAGATAATATGGTGCATTGTCGCCAGCAATATATGGTCTCGTTCGTGTAAACGCAAGAGAACGGCCCGAATCAGCGGCCCATCCGATAGAGAAAAGAGGCGCTGGGCTTCTTCAGTCGCTAAACGCAGCCATTCCTGCTCTTGTACCTGCGTGAGTAGCGCTTGAAGATCCACAAGAGGCAGTTCCATGGTAAAGCCAGGCGTGATGATCTGGACTGGTTGTCCATCTACCTCACGAAAGATAGTGTGCAGAACCTCGTGGCGATTGATGGTGACCTGCAAACTACGCCGCAAGATCTCTCTGTCCAGCGGCCCTCGGAAGGAAAGTACAATTGGCACATTATAGAATGCATTGTTCTGCTCTAACTGGCAGAGAAGCCAGAGCCGTTGTTGCGCGGAGGAGAGTGGCAATGGATCGGGACGCGAGGCCGAGATAATCGCCAACTCCTGATGAGGATGCTGAGAGGTCGGCAGCGTTTCTACCCGCTCTGCCAGTTCCGCGACAGTCATAACCTCAAGGACAGCACGCAATGGTATCTCAACATGCAGTGTGGCACGCAAACGCGATACAAGCTGTGTTGCCAGCAAAGAATGGCCGCCCAATTGATAGAAGTCATCAAAAACACCGATTTTATCCACACCCAGCAATACTTGCCAGATCTCGGTAATGGTTTGTTCAAGCGAAGTACGAGGAGCGACATAGCTGGTTGCAATGTTGGGGCGAGCATAAACCGTCTGTTGTTCTCTCGGCTCCATTTCATTTGTGGCTGGGATCAACACGCCATCCATACTGTTTGCGGGAAGGGACGGCGTATTCAGGTGACTAAATGTGTATGTGGGCGGTTCCATCCAATAGCGTTGACGTTCAAATGGGTAGGTCGGCAAGGGAATACGATTGCGTGGTTCCGCAAGATACAGTTTTGACCACTCCACATCAACCCCGGCGAGCCATAAGCGGCCCAGGCTTGTCAGCAAAAATTGCATATCTGAAAGCGTCTCAGCCTCTTTGGCACGTGGTAAAGAAGTAATGAGAGCGGGTGGTATCTTCTGCTCATTGTTGCTGAGTTGCTGTTTGATAAACGTGCTCAATGTATGTCCTGGCCCTACTTCCAGAAAGACTCTTTCAGGCTCACGCAATAGCTCCCGGACACCATCGGCAAAGCGCACGGGCAGGCGTAGTTGTTGCACCCAATACGTCGGATCAGTTGCCTGCGCCGCTGTAATCCAGGTGCCTGTCACGCTGGAGATGTATGGCAATTGCGGGGTGTGTAATTGAACGCTCTTGAGGTGGTCAGCAAACAGTGGCAAGACAGGGTCAACCAGCATGGAATGAAAGGCGTGTGAGGTGTGTAAACGTTGACAGTCTATACCTTGCGTATTTAAGTATGATTCTAGCATCGCAACATCTGGCGTTGTGCCTGCGATGACACATTGATTTGGAGCATTGATAGCAGCGATGCATAACTGTTTATTTAACAACGGCTGAATCTGCTGCTCAGATAATGAGATAGCCAGCATAGCACCAATCGGGGCCTGTTGCATGAGGCGTCCACGCAAAGCAACAAGCCGCAGGGCATCCTCCAATGTGAAGACATTCGCCAGGCAAGCGGCCACATATTCGCCAATGCTATGTCCGATACATGCGGTTGGTTGTATGCCCCATGCTTGCCAGAGTTTTGCCAGGGCATACTCGATTACAAAGAGTGCTGGCTGTGTTAACCAGGTCTGGTTGAGTTGTTGTTTTGCCTGTTCAGTGATTGAATCAGGAAACAGGATCGTACGCACATCCAGGCCGAGATATGGTTCCAGTAAGTCGGCGCAGATATCGATCTGAGCCTGGAAGATTGACTCGTTCTGGTAGAGATCGCGTCCCATGCGCACATATTGTGCTCCCTGGCCTGGGAAGAGAAAGACGAGGGGACGTTCTGTGAGGTGCGCAACGGTACTCAGGAGCCGGGGAGATGCCGCGTCGTTTAGCACCTGCACAGCGTCAGCTCCATCCTGACATACCGCGATGGAACGGTGAGCGAAAGCTCTACGGCCAAGTTGTAATGTGTAGGCAACATCAGCAAAGGTCTGCCCAGGATTCTGTTGTAAGTGAGCAACCAGATGCTTGCGTGCCTGCTGCAAAGCTGCATCAGACCTGGCAGAGATGACGAGTAAGTAGTTCTCTGGTGAGTGGTGAATGGGACGCTGTGTTACAACGGGAGCTTCTTCCAGCACAACGTGGGCATTGGTGCCACCGATACCAAAGGAACTGACACCAGCACGCCGGGGCTGGCTGCTTTGCTCCCAGTGAGTTGCCGTCGTATTGACATAAAAAGGGCTGTTGGCTAGATCAAGAGCGGGATTTGCTTCATGAAAGTGCAAGCTTGGTGGTAGGACATGATACTTCAGAGCGCCCACAGTTTTGATGAGGCCTGCAATCCCGGCTGCGGCATCTAGATGACCGATATTTGTCTTAACAGAGCTGATAGCGCAAAACTGCTTTTTACTTGTTTTTGTGTGAAACGCTTGCTTCAAAGCCGCGATTTCAATAGGATCGCCCACAGGCGTACCTGTCCCGTGTGCCTCAATATAACCAATCGTCTCCGGGGTAATTTCGGCGGTCAATAGTGCACGCTTGATCACCTTAGCCTGTCCCTGAATACTGGGTGCAGTGTAGCCGACTTTAGCCGAGCCATCATTATTGATAGCCGAACCTTTGATAATGGCATGGATGGTATCACCTTCGGCCACTGCATCTTCCAGGCGTTTCAAGATCACAACCCCGATACCATTGCCAAAAGTCGTGCCCTGGGCTTGTGCATCGAAGGCCCGGCAGTGACCATCGGGAGAGGCAATGGACCCTTCTTGATAGCGATAGCCAACCTCTTGCGGGAAACGGATGGAGACGCCACCTGCCAGAGCCATATGACACTCACCGCTCAGCAAGCTTTGACAGGCTAAATGGACAGCCACTAATGATGATGAGCAGGCGGTCTGCACCACCACGCTCGGCCCTTGCAAATTGAGCTTGTATGAGACACGCGAAGCTAAAAAATCTTTGTCGTTAGCAATGACCTCTTGTAAGGCATCGATAGAGCGAGATGCATAATGAGGATAAACATTGCGCAGAAAATAGGTACTGATACCGACACTTGCATACACACCTATTGGCTGACGATATGCATGTGTATCATAGCCTGCGTGCTCAAGAGCTTCTTCCGCGCATTCCAGGAAAAGTCGCTGTTGTGGGTCAATCAACTCAGCTTCGCGTGGGCTATAACCAAAGAACGACGCGTCGAAAAGATCAGCCTCTTTGACAACCCCATTAACCTTGACATAGGTAGGATCTTGCAGTTGTGCCCTATCGACGCCAGCGGCTAAGAGTTCCTCATCAGAGAAAAAGGAGAGGGTTTCTTCCCCATGCAATACATTGTGCCAGAACTCCTCAACATTCTTCGCCCCAGGAAAACGACCAGTGAGACCAATGATAGCTATTTCAAGCCCATTGTTATGAGCAGTCTGTTCCATATTATCCATCGTACGAATTTCCCAACTCTTTCACTCTACGTTGTCTTTGCGTCAGAAGTCGTTGTTTGCCTGCTTTGAGATCCTCTTCTGCGTTGACCTCTTCTGCTGATTGTTGTTGCTGGTTTGTCTGGCTGAGGTAGCGTGCAAGAGCGGCAATAGTCGTGTGTTCAAACAGATCAATCAACGCGATATCGCGTTGAAATGCTTCTTGCAATCTATTCACAACATCAATGACAAGTAGGGAGTGTCCACCTAAATCGAAGAAGTTTTCATTTCTGCCGACCTTCTCCACTCGCAACACGTCTTGCCAGATGGTTGCGATCATACGTTCCTCTTTTGTTGAGGGCAGGGTCACTTCTATGGCTGACCGCTCCTGTTCGGTTTTGAGGGTTGCCAGCAACTGTCGATCTACTTTCCCATTGGGTGTCAGCGGGAAGGTTGGTAAGACGACAAAGGCAGACGGAACCATATAGTTGGGAAGTCGCTGCTTGATAAACTGGCGTAACTGGCTCTGATCACTTGCTGTCATTGCCGTTGTTTCGTGCAGGGTGAGATAAGCTACCAGGCGTCTATCACCAGGTACCTCTTCGCGGATAAGTGCAATAACTTCGCGTATGCCAGGATATTGACCGATGACCGTCTCAATTTCCCCTAATTCGATGCGGAAGCCCCTGAGCTTCACCTGATGATCCTTGCGTCCTATGTAATGAATGTTGCCATCAGCGGAGTAGCGTGCCAGGTCGCCTGTTTTGTAGAGGCGTGAGCCAGGCTCCTGACTGAACGGATCAGGCACAAAGCGATCTGCGGTGAGGTCCTCTTGATGAAGATAGCCACGCGCCAGAGGCACACCGCCAATATATACCTCGCCCGTCACGCCTGTTGGTATCGGTTCTAATAGTTCATCCAGGATATAGATTTGCGTTCTGGCAATTGGTCGTCCAATGGATGGAGGAGAGGAACTGCCAGCATAACATTGTGTGAATGTGGCACAGACAGTACTTTCCGTTGGTCCATAAGCGTTGAAGAAATTGTATGTTGGAGCCCAGCGTTCCACGAGTTCGCGTTGGCAGGTTTCGCCCGCGACGATAATAGTGCGCAATTGCTGTAATCCCTCATCTGGCAAGGCAGCCAGGACAGAGGGAGGAAGCGTAATGATAGAGACAGCCAGCAGCTCCAGTGTTTGCCGCAACGACGGTCCGGCTAAGAGTATATTTTCAGTGTCCAGGCATAATGTCGCACCCGTCCCTAGAGCCATGCAGATTTCCCAGATTGAAGCGTCGAAGCTCATAGATGAGAATTGCAAAATGTGATCTTCCGGCTGCAAATTGAACGTGAGTGCCTGGACCTCAACCAGGTTGTGTATGCCGCGATGCGAGACCTGCACCCCTTTCGGGCGACCAGTCGAGCCGGAGGTGTAGATCAAGTACGCTAACCGATCTAAGCCGATCTCCTTATGAAGTGGCAACACAGACTTGTAGCATGTTTGAAACCAGGCTGCTTCCAGGCAGAATATTGGTATTTTTTGTACAGGTAAGCGCACTTTTTCTTGGGTTAAGATCACAGTCAGCTGGGCATCTTCTATCATGAATGCCAGCCGATCCTGGGGATAGTGAGGGTCCAGGGGTACGTAGACCCCTCCTACTTTGAGAATGCCAAGGAGCCCGATGATCGCCTGGGATGAGCGCTCCATGCAAACGCCAACTCGTGCTTCTGTATCAACCCCCAGGTTGGTGAGTGCGCGAGCTACCTGATTCGCACGCATCTCCACTTCCCGATAGGTCAGACAAGCATCTGGGGTCACAATGGCGACTGCGTCAGGCGTACGCCGGGCTTGCCGCTCAAAAATCTGGTGCATGCAGAGTGCATTTGTAGTGTGTCGTGTATACTCCTGGTCCGTTGCGTTCCAATCTATGAGCACTTGCTCACGCTCGGTAGGCGTCAACAGCGGGATAGCTAAAAGATGTTGTTGTGGATCAGCTACAATCTGTTCTAGTAGAACTTGCCAGTGAGTAAGTAACTGTCTAATTGTGTGCTCCTCGAACAGATCCGTATTGTATTCGATCTCTCCTAACCCACGACTTGTAATCGACCAGGTGAGATCGAAAGTCGAGACTCCGCTTTCAGTTGGCAATTGTTGTAAACTGATCCCTGGCAATGTGGCCTCCAGCCACCATGAAGCCTCTTCTAGCACAAACATGACCTGAAACAGCGGATAACGACTGAGATCACGTACGGGGTGGACCGCATCTACAACTTGCTCAAAGGGAACTTCTTGATGCGCATAGGCTCCCAGGCAGACATCACGCATGCGTTGGAGCAATTGGCGGAACGAAGGATTGCCAGCCAGATTTGTGCGCAACACCAGCGTATTGACAAAGAAGCCAATCAAGGGCTCTATTTCTGCCCGATTGCGTCCGGCGATAGGGGTGCCTACCAGAATATCGGTTTGCCCACTATAGCGAGCAAGTAAGAGCTGGAAACTAGCCATCAGAGTCATAAAGAGCGTCACTTCTTCATTTTTACTGAACTCTTTGAGGCTTTCCATCAGTTGTTCTGGTAAGTGTATCAAGAGATGTGCGCCATGAAAGGTTTGCACAGGAGGGCGAGGATAATCAGTTGGAAGCTCCAGTGTTGGCAATGATCCGGCTAGCTGTGTTTTCCAATAGGTTAATTGCTTCTCAAGCAATGTTGACTCAGGCTCATCGAGCTGTACTGCCTGTTTGGTGTCGATATCTGTGGTATTTGTATTGATAGGGCCAGTCAGCCATTCTCGTTGCCAGACTGCGAAGTCGGCATACTGAATGGGCAATGCGGCTAAGTGAGCCTCTTGATCGGCAAGACGGGCTGTGTACAGTGCTTGCAGTTCCCGCAAGAAAATGCCTCTCGACCAGCCATCAGAGACAATATGGTGATAGGTAAGGAGCAATACACACTCTTGCGAGTCCAACAAGAGCAGGGTTGCTCTAATAAGCGGTCCCTGCGTCAAATCAAAAGGAGCTTGACCTTCCAGCCGTGCAAGCCTTTGTACCTCAATGCCGCGTGCAGCCGTTTCCAGGTGATACAGTTCTATTTTAGCGAGCGTAAAGTCTGTTGTCGCATGGATAACCTGGACAGGTCGTCCTTCGTGCAGTATAAAGGTCGTGCGCAGGCTTTCGTGGCGGTGTATGATGGTCCGCAGGCTCCATTCCAGGGCATCGACAACCAGGTTACCTTGGATACTGAGCACGGTGAGCACATTGTATGCCGCAGAGTGGGGTTGAATCTGGTGGAGAAACCAGAGCCGTTGTTGTGCAAAGGACACAGGAAACACGGTTTGCTGGTCCTGATCTCGGCGCTGCCTTATCTGAATGGTGCTGGCAAACTCCTCGAACCAGACCACGTGGATGAGCACGCTGAAACTCCTCTACCAGATATGCAGCCAAGCTGTTAAAAGAAGTTCTCTCGTAGAATTGCCCTGCATCAGGTGTAATGAGCAAGTCACGTTGGCAATTATTGACGATGCTCATAACCATCAGCGAATCCAGTCCTAAGCTGCGAATGTTCGGCACGCTAGCGACCTCGGTGATATTACGCTGCAATATCTGTGCCATTTGTTGTTTGAGATAGTGTTCAAGAATCTGCTGTTGTTGTTGCGGTGATGCTTGTGAGAGTTGCTGGACAAGTGGTTGATCTGGTCTTATGGGTAGCAAAGTCTTTTCAGTGTGGACAGTTTCAGTCGATGCAACTGGTTGAGTTGGTGTCACCGTCTCGGGCTGTTTGATGGCCCGTTTTTGTCCTGCGAATTCTTTCTGGTACCGTTTACGTAAGATGTTCAGGGAGTCGAGGCCCTCCATGACTGTCTCAGCATCGACGCCAAAATCAATCAGACAAGCAATCTCATCGACGCCAATCTCACTGAGGCGCTCAAGCATCTTTTTGCCTGTCTGGAGTGTGCCAATGAGAGCATGTGTCTGGAAATAGCGCTCAAAGGCATATGATAGCACCTGTTCTTGCTCGTGTGGTGCCAGAGTATCGAGCTTCGTCGAGTTGTTACTCCAGAGATCCACCGATGATTTTAAATACTCGATAAATGGCTGGCGCACCTTCTGACGTACTTCATCTATATCTTCGCCGATGAAGGTGTGTAGCATGAGTGTGACATGACCGCTTGTAGGATCGTAGCCATGTTGAGCGCGAGCATCACGATATGCCTTGATCTTTACTGTAAGTTCTTCGAAGCTCTGGAATAAGAGAGCCGTTAACACATTAGCTCCCATTGCTCCAGCTTCAATAAAGCGCTCTACAGACCCGCTACAGGTGATCCAGGGTGTTAACTGAGGTTGCTTGGGTAGAGGATAGACTTTGATGGCCGTCTCTTTGCCAAGACCATTGGGTAAAAAAACCGTTTCGCCACGCCAGAGTTGCTGGAATGTCTCTATACCCGCGTAGAAAACTTCTTTACGGCTGACATAATTTGTTGGAGCAAGCACAAAATCATTTGGATTCCAGCCGATAGCGAAAGCGATATCCACACGACCCGATGAGAGGTTGTCAACAATAGCCCATTCCTCCGCCACACGGACAGGGTGATGCATGGGTAAGACAACACTGCCAGCGCGTAAACGGATCTTTTCAGTAACGACAGCCAGGGCAGAGGCCAGTACAGAAGGATTAGGATATAATCCTCCGAATGGGTGAAAATGTCGTTCAGGCACCCATACCGCCGTAAAATCGTGCTGGTCAGCAAATCTGGCACCTTTCAACAAGAGTTCATATTTATTTTCGGTGGACTCGGCCCCATTGCTAGAGAAATAGAGCAAACTGAACTGCATGTTTTTGCGTTCGGGGATCTGATTGACCTCGGCGACCCGACTGGTATGATCGTTTATGGCCGGCTTGATTGAGCTGCTCTGCTGTGCGACAAAATCGAGAGCAGCTTGTGGCACATCAGCGAACATGATTGCCAGGCTCTGTTCGACAAAGGCCTTGCGGCAGGCACGGCGTTGAATTTTCCCGCTGCTGGTTTTCAGGATACTGCTAGGTTTAATTAACACGATGCCATAGATATGCAGATGGTGTTCTTCAAGGATGGCCTGGCGAATAGCGGCAAAGACCTCCTGTGGATCACGATGACGGTGCTGGCGATCAACCTCCATAACCAGGATCACCCTCTCTTCGCCATCCAATTCGAGCGCGAAAGCCGCACTACCATGACGTTTGATAGCTACATGGCTGCGCTCAGCGACGTCCTCGATATCCTGAGGATAATAATTCTGACCACGGATAATAATAAGGTCTTTGAGGCGACCGGTAATAAATAGGTCGTTATCATGTAAAAAGCCGAGATCCCCCGTACGCATGAATGGACCCGTCCCTGTATCGGCCAGGAAAGCCTGGAATGTGGCATTGGTTTCTTCTGTCCGCCGCCAATAACCACGCGCCACACTTGGACCTGCTACCCAGATCTCGCCAATCTGGCCGGGAGGGCAGAGTGTATGCTTTTCAGGATCAACAATCATAATCTGTTGATCTTTTCGTGCATGCCCACAACCAACCAGTGTCTGGGTATGATCATTCTCAGCAGTTGCATCCACCACACATCCATCGTTTAGCCCTTTACTGGAAACAGTATAATAGGTAGGCGCAATAACTTTTGATTTACTAGAAACAAAGAGCGTTGCTTCTGCTAGCCCATAGCAAGGGTAGAACGCTTCGCGCCGAAAACCATAGGATTGAAAGGCAGCAATAAATGCTTCTAGTGTTGCCATTCGTATGGGCTCGGCACCATTGGCCGCAACTTGCCAGCACCTTAGATCAAGCGTAGCTTTCTCTTCGGCAGTAATGCGCTGCACGCACAACTTGTAGGCGAAGTTAGGTGCGTAAGTGGTGGTGCCACCATATTTAGTAATGGCCTGCAACCAGCGCAAGGGACGTTGGAGGAAGGCCTCTGGTGCCATCAAGACCGCCATAAAGCCCACATAGATTGACTGCAATACACCTGCGATCAGCCCCATATCATGGAACATAGGCAGCCATGAAACGCTGACTGTTTGCTCACTATGATTGGCATGAGCCTGTATCATAGAGGAGTTATGCATCAAATTGGCATGAGTTACCATAACACCTTTGGGCGTGCCTGTCGAACCAGACGTGTATTGTAGAAATGCCAATGTATTTGGAGTGATCGTTGGCTCACTCCAGTTGTTAGCTAGTGTGGGCATCGTTGTATCGGTCGTTAGCTGGTGTAACGCTTTTAAGCTTGGGATAGAGGAGAAGCTGCGTTGTAAAGCTGTTGAGAGCGTACGTGTAGTCAACGCGATGGCAGGTTGTGCGTCCAGCACAATTGCCTCAATGCGTCCGACGTGCTGGCTTGACCGAGGAGGGTAAACGGGTACAGCTATAACACCAGCGTATAAACAACCGAAAAATGCGGCAATATATTCTAAAGAAGATGGATAGAGCAAAAGCGCACGTTCTCCTGCACCTATCCGTGTGCGCAAATTCGTCGCGATAGATCGAGCCTGTGCATCTAGCTGAGCGTAAGTGATCACTTCCTCCTGCTCACCATCAGTCAGAAATAGATAAGCACATCGATCCGGTTGGTGTAGAGCACGCCAATGCAGAATCTCGACAAGCGTCTGGCCTTGCGCTGTTTCTGCGATGCTGGCCCCTGCATATAGCGTAGATATTGCGGACAAACTATCAGGCATAACTATTTCACTCCTTACGGGAGAGATATTGCTCAGCTCTACCATGTTCTACGAAAATTTCAAGTATCTATCGGTGATCTATCAATGAAAGGAGGAATGTACTACCCAAATATCATATCTTTCTGCAGTACCATATCCGTCATAGCAACGAGGATTTTGCGAGTTCCTTCGAATGGGTCACGTGCGTGGGCAATCATCATATTATCGAGCATAATTACGTCACCGGCCTGCCAGTGAAAACGCACAGCCACTTTTTCGTATAACTCACTGATTTCCGTTACAACAGTATCTTCAATGGGAGAGCCATCGCCGTAGTAGACATTTCTGGGCAGATCCTCTTGTGAAAACATTGACAACATGGAGGCACGTACCTCCGGGTCAAGACAGGAGATATGATGCAGTTGGATCTGGTTAAAGAAGACCATTTCACCTGTATAAGGATGCTTGACAACAGCGGGACAAATCTGCCATGTGCGCAGGTGGCTTGCACTTTTCCACTCAAAGCCAATCGAAGCATCGCGGCAGTACTCCTCCACCCGCTCTTTTTTCGACGTCTGGAAAAATTGCTGCCAGCTGACATCTAATCCTTCGATAAAGTTGCGCACATACATTAATTTCTTCTCGGAAAAGCGGCGCACAAGGATAGGATCTAAGGCTTTGTAGGTCGCGCGACAATCGATAATCGGGGTCGCCCCTCTACCTTCTGCGGCCTTCACACAGTAGAAGAGAATTTTCATCGGCCAACGATGCATGTGGGAGCTTTCATTATGAAACAAAATAGATTTATCGGCGGGGTAGGGGGTGGAGTGATATACACTCAAGCCAGGATCGTCACGGGGAAGATCGCCATATTCATCGAAGAGTTCGCCGCTTGCGCTGACCGCCGTCGCGAACCTTTCAAATTTTGTGGCAGCATCTACTGTGAAATTGCGGAAAAGGATAGCACCATGTTTGGCGAGTTGCATTTTTCAAGTACTCTTTGTTATTCCCAGCCCAGGCAGCCAGGTTGACACCATCCATAGTAGGTTGCACGACGAGCGGAAAAGATAATGTTGGCTGTAAATAACTCTCCTGTGTCAACTGTAAACTAGCAAGGTTAATTTCTTCACGCCGTTCTTGTATATTTCTCCGAATGTTCATTTTGAGGCTCGGTTTTTTGTCCATCTACTCTTCCTTATCGTCTTTCTGTATTCTTTCTCGGTCCGATCAAAGGCTTTAACATCGGCAAGTGTACCATTCGCCTATACTGATGAACTATCCTCTGCAAGGAGGATATTCTCATACCAAATGAGAGAGAGCTATGATCTACTGATACTCTCCTTTGGGGGAGCACTATTCCATGTATTACCTTTTTTTGCTAAAAAAGTACCCCCACCGGATGATAGTTTCGTACTCTTTTATCTGCGCAGAGAGTGTATAGATTAGCTATCTTGGATGAACCATTAGGGTATTGATGTGTTTGAGGTTCTGTTTTCATCGCTGGTTTTTTACCTGTAGCGTCTTATGAGCAGAGGAGAATTGTGGAATCTACTCCTTCCCCTCAATTCTCTTGCTGATCTCGTCATTGATTATTTATCTGTTTAGTATAATCATGATGTCCTGGTAAAGGAGTTAAGCTGTAAAGACAACGGGATTGGTCTGGAAGCCGCCGAGATTCGGGTTAGAATGCCATACAGGGCAGGTGCCAGGTTTTTGCCGAACAGTAGGCAGAGATAAAATTTCCTCAAGAGCAATCTGAATTTCCAACCGTGCCAACGTAGCTCCAGGGCATTGATGTGCTCCGTAGCCAAAAGCAATCTGTTTATTGGGGCGACGTTGTGGAGAGAATTGTTTTGGTTGGGAGAATACAGTTGGGTCATAATTGGCAGCTTCCAGGAACAGCAGCAGCGTTTGACCAGAACGAATAACATGATTGCCAGGAAATCTCGAAGAGAGATCTATATCTTGACTAGCTTCACGAATAAGATAGCGTGTAGGAGTAACCATACGCAACAATTCTTCGCCTAAGAGTTTGGGAAAACGAGGATTTTGCTGAACCTCTGTACGCAATTGTTGCCACTCAGGCATGAGTAAAGAGAGGCCATTGCCTAAAAGCTTCTTTGTAGTGAGGCGTCCCGCACTAAAGACCATCATACAGTTTGCGACAAGATCATCCTCGGTAGGAAAGATATCCGTTGCTTGAATAAAGGCACTGAGTAAATCATCTGCAGGGGCACGTCTCTTTTTTGCAATAAGCAGGCGAAAATACTCTTCCAGTTTCTCAATGTCTTGTAGATTACCATGAAAATACCCACTGGTGACATCGCCAAAGGTATCCGACCAGCGCTCCAGCTGACGGAGTTCAGCATAGTCTTCTGAAGGAATGCCTAATACATGGGTAATAGCAAGTAGAGAGATAGGAGAAGCGAAGGCATCGACAAAATCCATTTCGCCTGCATCACGAACATCCATGAGCGCTTTGCGAGCAAAGCGTCTGATATGTTCTGGCATCTGTTTGACCATGGAAGCCAGAGGCCTTAGCATAACATCCTGCGCATGTCGATGTGCCGACCCATCCAGGAATAACATCTGTTTACTTACCGATGGCCTCTGTCGAGAGTTTGAGCTTTTCACAGAAGTTAAGCCTGAGATAAAGCGTGGGTCATCTAGAATGGTAGTGACGGCATCATGCCCAGTCACTAGCCAGGATTGACTGGATGAGTCAAAAGAGATACAATCATGGACTCTCATTTTGTCGTACAATTCATGAGGACTCTTAAAGCTCCGTCTTACAGCGAGTAGACTCAGCTCATTTTTCGTTTTTTGATACATCATCACCCTTCCTGAAAACGCTATACTTAGCAGCAGTATAGAGTTTGTCTTCATCAAGGATCAATCCTCCAGGAAAGAAATTCTGCATGAGAAAAGGGGAGAGAAGTCTAACCCAACAATACCCTGTGCAGTATGAAAGTATCATCCCATTGCTTACCACCTATTTGCCAGAAAGTACTCCTAAAGATGATTGTGTGCAAAAACGGATTTGCAATATACTAACAACAGTGTACAGAAAACTATATTCATCATTCATTACGAGCAAAGAATGATGAATATAGCGAGGATAACCTGTTCGTTGATTGATTATTTCCCTAATGCGGACGAGGAAAAGTTCATGCAGCAAGAAGAAAAGGAAGATACGACTATATATAAAGTAGTCGTTAATCATGAGGAGCAGTATTCTATCTGGTTTGCAGACAGAGAAGCACCTGCCGGTTGGAATGAAGTTGGTAAGCGCGGGCCGAAGAGTGATTGTCTGGCTTATATCAAAGAAGTATGGACAGATATGCGACCTCTAAGCTTGCGTAAACAAATGGAGAACGTCAAATAAGTATGTCAGGAGGAAATCAGATGCGAAAATATTGCAAAGCCTATCCACTTAGTGAGCTGCGTCAGTTCCGTGGATGGAGTGAGAAGAGTGCAACCGACGAAGCAGAATTATCCGATGACAGCATTGGTTATCTCTGGGATGATTTTACTGTTGTGAAGAGTCCTATCCTTGATACAGGAGTGATCTTTGATACAGTGTCGCCAGAATGGCAGGATTTTTGCCAGAACGTCTTGAATTTTGCAATCCCGGAGGATCTCAAATTTGCGTACGATGCTGCCGAAACGCCGAATGGTGTGACTGCCTAGTTAAAGGACTATTGTTAATGGATGAACTGGTACAACGTCTTGCAGAAGGGGAGCACCCGGTCTCAGTTGGTGGTCCCAAACCTTCGCTGGAAGAATTGAAAAAGCGTGTGACGGATATGGGGTATGTCTTTATTAAATTTACCGGCACACGTGGAGGTACCGATCTAGGTGTGCGTGTGGACAAAAGTGCGACAGAACTGAGCCAGGCAAATTTTGAGCAAGGAAACGGATCAGTTCACGTCGAGGGCACGCTCACACTCAACTACGTTAAAGTTCGTTGTATTGCGGATATTGATTTGTCCACACTGAATGGGATCGGGCATCTTGTTGTTCTGGAAGAAGTACGTGTATAAAATACATGAGTTATTCTGTTGAACCATCATGCTCCATAGGAGCACCATAGCGCATGACCCTGGAAACGGGGTCAGAAGATACTGTTGGGAAACTCTGAACAAAGACTAGACGAACGAACGAGCATTGGGTAGGATAGAATAGAGAAAAAAGTTCTCCTCTTTCTGGTAAGGGAAGAGGAGAATATTACCAATTTTGAAACATCACAGATGGATGTTTTATACATAGATCACGACAAGCCCCCAACAAGCCCCCAACAAACCCCTTAGCAGCCGTTTTTTTCCTCAACACTTTACTATAAGCTTTTGAGGGGGTAAAATAGAGAAAAATGGTATTTGAGTAAAAGAGTGTATTGAGAAACTATTTTTTTCTTTGGTGAGAAACAAAACTGCATATGCCTTTTACCTACATTTGAGAACATATATAGTTATGTTTGTCATAAGAGTATCCCCACGTTAATATATATTATGACTATAATATATATTAACGTGGGGATACTCTTGTGGAGAAGATTAGTGATCTTGAACAGCTTTCGTAGAGTGAAAGAAGAGAAATCTAGTAAACTCTACAGAGTGGAAGCATAATCAAAATACAACTAAGTTATACCAAAAGAGTCAACCAAAAAGCAGCTATGTTTGCGTTAAAAGGTAGTAAAGATAAATCGGCATGCTATCTTACAGCACATGTCTGTAATGGTATAAAAAGTTTGGAAATCTTGGAAAACAAGCCTTCTCTAGCAAAGGCGTCAAACAACATGGCGGAAAAGGGATTTGGAATTTCGAGAAAATCTATTTTAAACATCTTGAGGCGTTCTGCAATCAATGGAGAAACTATTCATTATTAAAGCATATAAGATGTGCTGCATAAGGAAATGCATAAATAGATGCAAAAATGGAATAACTTGACGTGTATCTATCTTTATGGTACAGTATATATATAAATATTAAATGCCTACGTTCCTTTATGATTGTTTAATATATTCTAATATTAGCATCTTTACTGTTTAAAAAATTTCTCCTCGCCCCACTGCCATGTTCGAGCACTTTACGGTAACGTGTCAACCTCATAAACAGTAGCGGCGTATCCTTATAGCAAGCAATTAATATGATTATATTAGATAATATAGTGCTTGTCATGCATAGGATTTCTTTGCGGGAACAAAGGCTTTTTAATAGAGGTGACTAACAGATGCACAAGAAAGTGTTTCTTTAATATACAATTAATGGACATGATCGTCGCAAAAAGATACGATGAGTATCAGACTTAGGATAGAAGTAAGGAAACATAGTGATGATGAGCATACTCACTATTGACTCGTGGATCTGTTACTGGCGAAGTAAGCAACAGGTACATTTGTGCTTGTTCTGCTTTCCATGCACTAGACGTGATACTCTGTATTTCGCACCTGGTCAGAAAGCCTTCAGGATGAGGTAGCAGCCTGCTTCGTGCAGTTGCCCCATACGTGAGCATAGACAGAGCAAAACACTGCTCAATTCACGTAGTTAGTTCAACGAAAAATATCAAGCTACATACATGTAGAGGAGATCAATATATTATGGCGCAAAAAGTGCTGATTGCTGAGCCACGAGATTTGATCCGCACGGGCGTGAGAACAATTTTTGAAAAAGATAACCGTGTTTCTGATATATACGAAGCAACTTCCAGCGAAGATCTACAACAGAATTTATCTCGTTCGTTGGATCTCATTGTCATTCATCAATCGCTCGTCTCTAATATTACTTCTCTTCCACTAGGGGAAGTTTGTCCTGCTTATCGATAACCCCGATATCAAATTGCTATTGAGTGCATATAGTCATCAAGCACGAGGTTATCTCTCTGAAAATATTTCTTCCGATCTTCTACTTGCAACGCTTAATCCCAAGAACAATTCGTTTTTGCTTGATCCAGCTTTTTTTCCCTGGATTATGGATTTTATTTTAA
This sequence comes from uncultured Chloroflexia bacterium, assembly GCA_963850365.1. GTDB lineage: Bacteria > Chloroflexota > Ktedonobacteria > Ktedonobacterales > Ktedonobacteraceae > Dictyobacter. Next base: position 6,080 of record CAWKKX010000057.1, on the reverse strand, counting down.
ACGAGAATCGTAAAACGCAAGAAATGAGTAGTCTTTCGCCTCGTGAACGAGAAATCATGTCTTTATTACGTGAAGGTATTGATAGACGTACCATTGCCCAGCAACTTCATATTTCTGAGACCACTTTAAAGACGCATATCAAGAATATCTCACGCAAAAGGGAGGACATCCAATGGTCAAGCGAAATGTCAACCCATAACCGTCGTATGAAATGAGACTGGAGATCCTAGATGAGCCATGAGTATTGGTCACACTTAGAAAGAGAGATAAATGTGTTGAAAGAAGAAACTATCATGTAAAAGGTTCAAATAGATCAGAGCAGTGAGAAGCCGATCCAGTTATCCTAAGTTTCCATTTTCAGAGGAGAGCAATCCAAGGGCATTATGCCCTGAGAGTGCCGTACTCATAGCGGGATAGCCAACCCCAAAGACCTGCGGCAGAAAGAAGCCCAGCAGGCCAAGCATGAGACCGCCTGGGATGGGTTTGAGGTACTCCGGCATGCAAAAGGAAGACCTGCTTCCTCCCCGGTCTCAAGATGCGGGGCCTCCGCTGGTCGAGTTAGATGAATAACCTTCTGTCTGCCATCTCAGGCGTTACTTCTCCACAGGCACTCGCTGGAACGTAACAACTTCTTTAAAATCGTGCAGGTACTCTATCATTCGCTCAAAAGACAATGGATCTTGCTTCCCCTGGTTCCACTCCGCTCTCTCCAGCGTCCCTACGACTTGATAATCGTTGCCAATGGCCTCCGGGTTGATGGCCATAAATTTGGTGGCAAGCTGCTCTTCTAGCTGATCTTGGTGTACAATCAGCAAGTCACAGGCATAACAGAAACGGCATATCTTGTCTAAGATGACGGTATATTTGGGGTTCACATTCACGACCAGCGAGAACTTGCGAGGTCGAGTCTTGTTCTTACACTGTGGACAGGTCGTAAAACGTGTATCCTGGTAGATGTTCAGGAAGAAGCCGTACCGTGGGGGTTGTTTTCCCAGCTGTCTCCAGGTGACCTTGGCCCGCATTTGGAGGGTGAAAGAAAAGAAAGGTGGGTGACTATCAGAACGACCAAGATCTCTGGTCCTTTGCTTTTGGTTTTTCCGCTGGTGCACAAAGCGTTGTCCTGCGTGTTGCAGGGCCTTCTCGTAGTGAGAACGTCCCAGATCTGGATAGTGCTGGCTGTCCCACTTGAACTGGCCGAGAAGCAATAGTTTGCCCATCAGGCGACCACGCAATTGCCGCTACTAGATCCGTATGGCCACGATAAGTGAATAGTGTGTTCTGCTCTGCCATTGTTGCAACATGAATTTCTGGCTCACCGCTGTTAAATGCGAGACGTTTGCTATCCGGTGAGAATGCCAAGGTACGGATGTTATGCATGGAATATGGTAGGGCAAGCTTCCCGCTGCTACGTCAGCGGGTGTTGCCTGCCCTCTAGAGTTTGAAGATCGTTATGACTTCTCAACTGAGGAGTTGTGTAAAATCTTCACACTAACCAACTTCTAGCTTGATGGTGTCGTACATGACGCCGCCACCACTGCTGACACTGGTTGCATCGAACGTGACAGTGTTGCTACCAGTTTTCAAGCGAGAGGCAGGGAAGGTGATGAGAGCCAGGTGATAGTACCCACTCTGGTTGGCGCTACGGTAAATAGCTTGATCATTTGCATAGCTTGTCAGGGTTGTCACTGTTGTCCCGTTGACTTTGACCTGGACGGTGGGCGTTCGGCTCATTCCGGCCATTGCCACGGTCAAATGTGCGGTGCCGGTATAGGTGTGTGCGAGATTAAAGTTGACGTTCCAGTTTCCGGCGAGCGTTTGTGCATAATACCAATTGTTTGCCGGTGTACTCTGACCAATGGTATAGGTCAGATTGGCGGGCACCTCTTTGAAGAGACTATACTGGCGCGGGACATTGCCTAATTTGAACTCGTCTGCCTTGCGGTCTGCACTTCCAATCTGCCAGAGGACGTTTGCGTATACTGGAGGAGACCAGGTCAACGTGCCCAGATTCGTTGACGATCCGCTCACCGTAATATTATCGCGTTCATATTGGCTTGTTACGTCACCGATACTCCCTCCGTTTGCCCAGGCGTAGAGGCTGTAGCTACCTGGACGGACGTTGGGCAGGACCACTTGCCCGCTAGCATTTGCTTGAGTTGAGAAGATGTAGCCAGCCCCCTGAGTATACACATTGCCACCCGGTTGTGCTAATGTTACGGTAGCTCCTGACGCGGGTCGTCCATCGGCGAGGCGCAGAGTCGCGGTGACGGTAGTTCGTGCAAGGGGATAGTGGGGATTAGATAGCCAGCTATAGGGCCATGCAGCATGCTCTATCCTTGCCTGGGCCAGGGCGTCGGCAATACTGCCATCGTTGAAGTAGATTAACCAGGGGCCATAGATCTTTCCAGAGGGGATAGACACCGCTGGGGTTCCGTAGTGACCGCTGACCAGCATATTAAGGAGAATAGCGTCTCCTGTACCAGCGTCCATATGAACGGTCAAATCTTGCTTCATTGGCCCGCCATTGACATACTCATGGCTGGGTGAAATCATCCAAAGGCCCTGAGTGTTAGTATAGAGACCATGCAGGTTGTCCTGATCTACATAGGTAGATGCATCATATTTTGTGTAGATCGTTCCATTTGTCAGTTGGTAGGTTGCATCCTGGACGACCTTCGCTGCCTGGATCTGGCTCAATGTAGGAAGCGAGATAGCATTTTCCAATCCATTATAGGCTGTATGGAATAGGTTTCCATCCATCCAATAAACAGTACGAAACTCACCAACGCTACCAATACCAGTGGCGACGAAGTAAGAATAGAGCCCGCTGACCCCGCTACGAGCGACATAGTGGAGATCGCCCCAGCTGCTAGTGTAGGCAATATCGACCATTGTAGCTGTGTTGGTGACTACGGTTAATTTGGTTGGGCTAAATATTGTGTATCCATTGACCGTAGACTCAAGGCCGGTGGCATTCCCAACGAGTTCCTGACCATTGTGAATGAGCGAGTAACCAATTCCTGCGGAGTTGAATTTGACGGTGAAGGAACCGTTGGTGATGGTTGCAGCCATCCCTGAGACGGTAAGGGAGACGGGACCCGCGGCTGCTCTATGGCTTACTGCTGAGGCTGCTCTGGCCTGTCTCAAGCCTACAGCTGGAAATCCTGCTGCGAGAACGGTGAGTGCCATTACACACACCAGGACTAAAAATCTTCTTTGTTTGTTCAATTGCTTGATTCCTTTCTTCCCTTTATGTTTCTTCCCTAAAACATTGACTGATCCGTTTGCTGATCAATGAGATGACCTTGCACTTTGTTGATCTTGATTGCCAATAGGTGGAGCTTTGTACTGCTGTAGCTGAATATACTTGGTACTAAGATCGATAGCAGTTCCAACTCCACTTGTGGCATCTATAACTTGTATGCAAGAAAAATCTGCTGCGCAGGATTGTAACGACAAAACCTGCAATGAGTATGTTGCGCAGAATTCGTTGCTCGGCTGATAATTTTATTCAAACTGATTCATTCTATTCAGAGTCCATTTCTTCTACAATACGGGCAAAATGAAGAAATCTTCAACTACTTATGTAGTAATATGCACATTTAGTGCTAAAATGGAAGTAAAAAATATCTACTGCTTTTGCTCTATCAAAGATCAATCAACTCACCATGTGTAAATTCTCGTTTTTACTGCTGGACTATACAGGAAGGCGGATGGTTTGAGGTAAGCCAGCGAGCAACGAAACATCTAAGGAATTTTGCTACGTGGGTAGGCACGATGGAAAATTGAGAGAGCATTACCTATAGTAATCTAGGAAAAAATGTGGGAGATGGGGGAAGAGAAAAATAAAGGGAGGTTGTAGAATAGTATAGTTCGTACCTACCGAACCGATCCATTCTTGGTAGGTTAAAAGATGCTGATGTGTTTACGATATATGATCCCATGATGTATGTGGTCCTCCTTGACACAGATAAATGATACAGTGCAGAGTGTGACGTATCATTGCGAGGCTTGCATTGCCTCCTCTGACCAAAAGATTGAACTAGCAAGCTCTGTATCCTCTTTGTTACAGGCTGTTGTTAATCCTCTTGTCAGTTGTTATGCTGCAAAAAACATACACCACCCACCCATAAATTGTCAAGTGATATGACAATTCACTCAGGGCTTTCCCATTCTAAAAAACAGAGCAAGAACCCGAGAGGAGGGCCTGAACAGCCTGATCGACACAGGCATCGAAAAACCGAGCTTGGCGTGCAACATTGTGAACGCCCAGGCGATCCATGCAACTTAAAATGGCGCTGTTGAGGCGAGCAAGAATGCCAGGGGCCGCGCCAGTACGAGTTTGGCAACCATCTTCTCCAAGGGTAACATCTCGCCGCCAATGAAGACGGTTCTCGATGCCCCAATGGGCTCGATTGAGCTCTAACATACGCATGGCAGGAGCTTGGGTCAGAGAAAGATTGCTGAGCCCATAGACCGTTTGGTGACGTTGTTTGCCAGATTTGATGAGAGTCGTGGTCCGCTTCAGACAAAAGACCTGTGCGATCCCGGTCCATCGTTGAGCAAACCATTCATTGAGTTGAGGGCTACAGATGATGTGTCGATGTTCCAGACGACTATGAGCTTTGTCCCAGGTTTCGGCCTCCTGCCAGCACCAATCGGAGGGAGGGGCGGCGAAAAAATCGGCCAGATCGGTTGCCAGCGTCGGTTGATTGTCTTTGGCCACCAGCAGATAGTATCCTTCACCACGATCAACCTTCGCGCACAACTCCGTTTGTGTATGCATCGCGTCAAGCGTGAAAATGCGTCCTTTGATGAAAGAGGGAGTCAGCAATGGTTTGAGCGCACTGATCTCGTTCTGTTTTTCTTGCACATTGACTTGGAAGAGGACCACCCCAGTCGTGACGTCATAGGCGCTGAGTTGGTGCACGGGCTGGCTTCTTTGCTCGTTGCTCGCACGGCTTTGCCATCAATGGCGATCTGCGCATGCTCCAGGTGCCCAGACTCAGTCTGCAAGCGGCTTGGTTCATTTTCACAGCGCTGCTGGGCTTCCCATCGCGTAAAGAAGGCGGCAAGGACATCAGTAAGAACTTGAGCGTCAATACCCTCTAACATGCGCCTGTAGGTCATTTGGCAAGGCATCGCTGTTCGCTTGAGTCCAAAGGCGTTTGCCAGGAATGCGGCACGTACTGGAGAGCTCTTGCCCGCCCTGAATTAAAGATGCATGCAACGAGCCACATCCGAGCAGGGGATGTGCTAGCCCAGACGTTTTTAGTTGCAAGATGTTCCCATCATCATAGAAATGATACCCAAATGATACCTTCTGATCCTTCCTTTTTTCCTGCTTGTCCAGTATGCTTACTGATATGTACACTATTGTGGCAACGGCTTTGTAGTTGATCTCGATCAGTCATGGCAAAAGTACACAAACAGATTATTTTTACTGGGGAGTACAATATGAAAAAATTCATTTTGTTGCTGGCAGCGATTGTGTTGGCTGCATTCTCTTCCAACCTTTCTTTTGAGGTGGGGAGCGCACAAGCTGCAGGCGGAGGACATCCACACATCGTTGTTGCAGGATATCCGCAAACAAGGCATGCAAATGCAGCGCTTTATGACCCGAATGACCCCCATGATTCAGGATGTGCGTCAGGGGCTTACGTTGCAGGCGTTGAGCATATATACGATAACAACATGCTGCTCGCAACCGTTGAAAACTGGTATTCTCCGAACTGCGTCAAGAATTGGGGGCAGATCGAATGGACGCTCGGAACTGCCCTCATCACCAATATTGAGACTACTTCAAACGACTATGTCCGGGAGCAATGTTATCCGATTGACTGCAGTAGTGGATATGCCGGAGGGTTATCACCCTCATGGACCGATATGGTGGATGGTCATAATATCATCTGTGTCACTGCATTAGTAACTTATAAAGGCCTTTTCTATTACCCAAACGACGGGAATCGAAAGCAAGGCGGTCCATATCAAACATACAGATACGTTTGTGAGTAAACAACTCTACATGAGCATGCTGAGTATACAATCATAAACGCTGCTTTTCATAGTGGCTCAATCGG
>CAWKKX010000056.1:0-7608 GCA_963850365.1 uncultured Chloroflexia bacterium | reverse complement strand
ATGTGCAACCAATTGCAAGAGGCAGAAGAAAAAATACGCGCCGTAGTGACCCACATGTCTAGCCATTTTAGCTACAATACTTTTCTAAGTGTATGCAAACAAACGGAAAGGCTGTAACATAGAGCGGTATATATATTCGAAGATAGAGCAACAGGCAAATTTTAGAGCCCGTTATACTATAACTAAATGCGTTATTGATACGCGATGGGCAGTGTGATAGTATACTGTATGGTTGCCTGAAAGATAAAAGGTTAAAAATAACAGGAAGATTTATATATAACATGGATATTCGGGATGACATCAAATCTGTAATGAAAACGCGTACTTTTGGCAAAACAGGTATGCAGGTAAGCATGCTTGGTCTGGGGGGACATGAGCTAAATTCATGCTCCACGCAGCAGGCGGATCTGCTTATAGGTCGTGCGTTAGACGCAGGATTCAATGTGATCGATACAGCTGAATGTTATGGGCAGAGCGAAGAGCGGATCGGGCAGGCACTCGGAGCACAACGCCAGAACTGCTATCTCTTTACCAAGTGTGGGCACGTCAGTACTTTCAATTTGCCAGAATGGAGCCCACAACTACTGGACAGAGTATCGAGCGTAGCCTGCGCCGCTTACGCACCGATTATCTTGACCTGGTCTTCTTGCATAGCTGCTCTCTAAAGCAACTCAAACAAGGAGAGGTCATCGCAAATCTGCAACGAGCACAACAAGCTGGCAAGGTCCGTTTCATCGGTTATAGCGGAGACCGTGAGGCTGCTCGCTTTGCGGCCAAAAGCGGAGTATTTGATGCCCTTGAATTTTCGGTGAATATTGCCGATCAAGAAGCCATTGATCGTATCATCCCGTTAGCAAGTGCACATGAGATGGGAGTCATTGCCAAGCGTCCATTAGCAAATCTGGCCTGGAAAACGAGACAAGCTCCTCTTGCTGAAGCCGTGCAGATCTATAAAGAGCGGCTCCGCGTGCTTCAGTATGACTTTCTGCATAACGAAAATACTAATGCCACCGACATTGCCTTGCGCTTTACTACGAGTATTCCCGGCGTCCATATCGCCATCGTTGGCACGACGAACCCGGACCACATTGCATCCAATGTCGCCAGCCTTGCCGCCGGACCACTTTCACAGGACCAGTTCGAGGCCATCCGCGCTCGCTGGAAAGCGGCTACCAGATGGAGGAAATTTCTACCAGGGGGACGTCTCAGCTGGCAAGGCTGGATATAAACTATTCTTGAGCATACACAGGGCAATCTCTTATTGCTAAATGTTATCTGCTCATATCGCCCCCCCTTTTTTTTTTTTTTTTTTTTTTTTTTTTTTTTAAAAAAAAAAAATTGCTCTGCTCATCTCCTCTAAAAACTCTGTTCTCAGCCTGAAAGCTGATAGGGAGATTTTTCACGCCGGTGAAAGCTGCGTATTCCGCCTGACTCCAAAGGCGCATCCTGTTCACGTTTGATGTTTGTGAAGCGTGCCAGCATCTTCGAGGGCAATGCGGGTCTCAAACGTTCCAGGCGCGCCCCTATGCAAAAATGGATTCAATGCCCAAAAGCAACATGGCGGTTAAGTCTTCTCCGAATATCAGATATGTCAGGATCGGGAAACTGCGCCTCGTCACGATTGGCCGAGCCAAGATGGGGCACAACAAACTGACCCTTTTTGATCTCTTTTTCTCCAATCACTGTGTCCATCGCGGCCGCACGCACGATCATCTGCACCGGAGAACGGTAGCGCAAAACCTCTTCGATAGCCGATGGCAACAACGCTGGTTCGGCTCGCAACTGATCCATGACTTCAGGCTGCTCATCAAAACAGAGTATTGCGTTCCCTATCAAATTTGTGGTAGTGACGTTGCCTGCAACGAGAAGTATTATACAAAAGCTTAACAGTTCTCGCTCCGTTAATTTCTCTCCATCTACCTCCGCTGCAATCAGGCGGCTGATCATATCCTCTTGTGGGTCGTTGCGCCGCTCAACAAGCACCTGCCGAAAGTAGCAATTCATCTCTTTCATAGCTGGAATGCTGACTTTCTCGGATTGATCTATAATCGCATCAGACCAGCGCTTAAACTGCACACGATCTTCAGTCGGCACCCCCAACAGTTCCGCAATGATAATGACGGGCAAAGGGTAGGAGAGATCCTGAATGACATCCATGTGGCCGTATCTGCAACTTTGTCCAGATACTCATGGGTAATCTGGGTGATACGTGGCGTGAGTTTCGCAATGGACCGGGGCGTAAATGCCTGCGAGATCAGTGAGCGCAACTGGCGATGACGCGGCGGGTCAAGCGAGAGGATGCTCTCAGTTAGCCTATCTTCCTCTTCCACCCCCTCGTTCCGCATGCCTTCTATAACACGTTCCGATGTCATAACCTGTTCCGATGAAAAAGTACTGTAATCCGAGGTGACACGCAAAACATCCTCATAACGGAATAAAGACCAGATTTTGTTTTTCTCGTCATATGATACAGGATCAGATTCGCGCATCTTCCGATAAGATGCAAATGGGTCAAGCGCCATTTTGACTGCGTCTCTCTGCTCCTGCGTTTCTACACTTTGCTCTTTTTGCATAATATGTTCCTTAAAGAAAAATCTCTGTCTGACTCGAAGCACTTATAGACCTGTCTGACTCGATGTATGCATAAGCGCTTTCTTATACAAAGACTGTAGTATCCCTATTCAGAATATAAGCGCCACTATTCCAGAAAGTCAAGGTTGAACACTATTGAAGGCAGATTAACTTAACAGTTTGTTTCTTATAACAAATCTGTAATCATAGCGTTGAAGTTGTGATTGAGGCAGAACATGGATCGCATTAACTGAATATGGTGATAAGCGTCTCAATCTTGTGATAAACTAGACATAAATAATATCAAGCATCTCTGCTCACAGCTATAGCTCGCAGCTATAAAGGAAGGTATACATATGACTGATGAGAGCTTTGTGCGTGCTTTTCGCGTCGGGATCGCCGGGCCGGTCGGTAGCGGCAAGACGGCGCTTGTTGATCGTCTGAGCAGTCGGCTCTGGCCACGCTACAATCTGGCGGTGGTGACGAACGATATTTATACGAAGGAAGATGCGGAGTTTTTGTTACGCCAGGGCACACTGCCGCAAGAACGTGTGCGTGGCGTCGAGACTGGTGGCTGCCCACATGCAGCCATTCGCGAGGATGCTTCGATGAACCTGGAGGCCATCGCCGACCTGGAAGAGAGCTTGCCGGGCCTGGAGCTTATCTTCGTTGAAAGCGGCGGCGATAATCTCGCGGCTGCCTTCAGTCCTGAACTGGTGGATGTGGCGATCTATGTGATCGATGTTTCGGGCGGCGACAAAATTCCGCGCAAGGGTGGCCCTGGCATTATGCGCTCGGACCTGCTCCTCATCAACAAGATCGACCTGGCACCCTATGTCGGTGCTTCTCTAGAGGTAATGGACCGCGATGCTCGCCTCAAACGCGGCAAACGTCCTTTTATCTTCACCAATCTCAAAGATGGCACAGGCCTCGACGAGGTTATAGCATGGCTGGAGCATCACTTACAAGTCCCGGCTGAGCAGCGCAAAACCATCATCGACGCACACGCTCCCTACGTTGGGCACCCTCACAGCCACGATCATGACCGAATACTCACGACCACGATCATACGCATAGCCATACACATTAGTAGCTGCTACATTTCCTTACCACAAGACAAAGAGAAGCATTACGATTATAAATCGTAATGCTCTCTTTGATGAAAGATGCAGAGGCACCGTATATTATCTACTCTTTACAACAACCGTATGAGCCACCTTATCGCCTAAACGCTGCTTCAGAGGAGAAGTCCAGATGAGAATAGCACCCAAAATGTAAAAAACTAAACAATCTACAATACGTAGAAGGTTGCGAATCACAGACTCCGACCAGCTGATAGGTGCACCATCAACGCGAACGACACGTAAGCCAAGGGCCATCTTTCCCAGAGTTGCCCCTTGTGTGGCCTCCATGACAATATAGTAGACAAAAAAGATCAAACCACTCAGGCCACTTGAAGCGCCCGGCTGGTGAGGACCCAACCCACACCAAGAAGACCAGAAACAATTGCAAGAATAATACTATCAATAAGTACTGCAAGAAAACGTGGCCCAACACCCACGTATTGTATAACAGGTGCCTGCGCTTGTGCTTGCTTGATAATCCATATAATATCCTCTACCTTTCAACTTCGTTATGACTTTTCCTGACTACATAACTTGTCTTCGAGAAAGCCACTTATGAAAAACTTGCCTCTGCACCATATATCACAATGCATAAGTTTCTCGATGCACTTTCTATATAATCGGAAAGAATCCTATATAAACGAAGAATCCTAATATGAACAATGCAGTTATAATAATACTATAGAGCAAGATCTATGTCAACAATATATGGTATAGAATTTACCATCTCTGGCATTTTTGACATTATTTTCATCCACAATACAATTACTTCCTGCTTTATTTTTAGCCCAACACCATGCAGGTGTTTACAGCAAAATTACACTTTATATGAGAGTTACATAAAACGTGAGCTAGATACATATCTTCAAAGGTTCCGAACGGTATGCACTCCTTTCACAAAGATGAAGCATAAGCAAGCAAAGTAGATGAAAAAGGCAGTGCAGTTGAGTCCTATATAGGCTCAGGCTGCATGCATATCATATACTTCGACATTTTTAGCCATGCGCCGTTGATAGATACGGACACGATGCACACCACTATCAAGCGAAAGGACAAGGTATTCCACTTCTTCACCCTCCATCGGGCGTACATTTAGTGTACCGCGTTTCTCAATCTTCAGCTTTTGCTTCTCGTTGGGATCGATTATCCCTAACATATGATAGTCATGGTAGACTCGCCACGCGATCTTCGTCTTGTTCTCCAGTATCAGCTCGTCGTCGCGGCTGCCAAAGGCAAGCTTCACGAGATTTCGTAGACCTCGCAGCCAGCCTCCTTTCGAGGATGTCTGTACATCGGTATCAGGTTGAATTGCCATGGCCGTTCCTTTCTTTGTATTTAAAGTTGATCTTTGTCTCCTTTTTGTGTACTACGCATGAACAAGAGGAAAGGTTCTTCCAGTCTGGAGGAAATGATGCTATGATAGATCTAACCGCACTTTTGAAAAAGGTTGGAAGGAGCTACACAATGACTGAACCCGCCGACTCAGCGGACCAAACGGACCAAACGGACCAGGCAAGCCAAACGAACCAGTGGAGCGAGTCAGATTCAGCCTCATTTATCAACCTAGCTGAGATCTTTGTACCTGGCCGTACAGAGCAAATAGCTGCACTGTTGCACCTTATCCCGGCTAGAACAGACGAGGCGTTCACACTCGTTGAACTGGCTTCTGGCGAGGGCAAACTAGCAGAGGCAATTCTGGAAAAGTTTTCCGCGTGTCACTATATCGCCTTCGATGGTTCGGAGCTTATGCGCAAACGTATGGCCCAGAGGCTGGCACGCTTCAGCTCCCGTCTGGAGATACGCCCGTTCGAGATTGCTGAGCAGGCCTGGCGCACGACGCTTCCCTCTCCGTTACGTACGGTCCTTTCTTCGCTCTGTGTGCATCACCTTCCAGCTGAGGGCAAGCAAGAGCTTTTTCAGGATATGGTAACCTATCTCGAACCAGGTGGTGCCCTGCTCTTAGCCGATATCATTGAACCCGCAACACCCCATGTCGCACAACTCTTCGCCCAGCAGTACGACGAAATTGTGCGCCAGCAAAGCCTGACGCTGCGCGGAAATTTAAGTGGCTACGAGCAGTTTCAAGCGATGAAGTGGAACTACTTTACCTACGACTACGGCGAACAAACATACGATCAGCCATCATTGCTCAGCGATCAACTGAGATGGCTCTCGCATGCCGGTTTTGTCCATGCCGATTGTTACTGGCTACGCGCCGGTCATGCGGTCTACGGCGGCTATCGCTAACAAACAAAAAAGGCTTGAAAACATCCTGGAAATTCGTCCCAAAAAAGGCTTGACAATACTGCACATCTGTAGTAACATAAACCTCGTAAGAAAAGCCACTTGTATGTGCAGGTGAGCTGGTGATTATAGCGAAGAGGGTACACCTGTTCCCATCCCGAACACAGAAGTTAAGCTCTTCAGCCCTGATGATACTACGTGGGCAACTGCGTGGGAAAATAAGAAATTGCCATCTCACCCGCCTGTATGGGTGGCTTTTTGTATGCTTTGCGCTTTGTAAATATTGTAACCTATCTTAGTTCTTCATATACTTTCCATTTTTCATACATTTTTGCGCTGTGCGCAAAAATGTATGAAAAATGGAAAGTATATGAAGAACGGTCTGAAGTGCGGCGAAGCCGCTAACTCGTTTCTGGCCCTATTCAAGCACAAAACTCTCGTATGACGTTCACGAGCACAGCGCTGCATTGTTGCAATTGCTCCAGATCGGCCCACTCGACAATGGCGTGCGCCCCTGCCCCACCAGGTCCAAATATAACTGTTGGTATACCAGATGCGGTCAATAGCGCCGCATCCATCCATCCTGCGCTACCCATAAACTCAGGCGTGTGACCCAACAGTTTCGCGGCCTGCCGCTTCACAACCTGCACAATATCGGCATCCTGGGCAACTTCAAATGGCATACGCACAAGGGTCGTTCTTATTGTTGCCTCGAAGGTTGCGTCAACAGCATGCAGTCGTTCCAGTAGCTCTTGCAACTCTGCTTCTACCAGATCTGGAGTTTCACCAGGAATAGTACGCCGCTCGACCTGCAATGTACACTGTTCTGGATAGCTGGAGAGCTCCTGCCCACCCTGAATTAATGACGCATGCAGCGAGCCATGCCCCAGCAAGGGATGTGCTGGCCTGCCTTGCAATGTTTGATTGAGCTGCTCCAGGCCAAGCAAGACATGACCCATCTTTACAATCGCATCGCGTCCCAGGTCGGGCCGTGAGCCATGAGCAGCGGTGCCTCGCGTTACAATCTCGAACCACATAAATCCCTTGTGGGCAACGCATAATTGCAGTGCAGTCGGCTCGGTCACAATCGCCGCATCCGCCCGCCATTGCTTGATAATCGATTGAGTGCCGATGCTCGCATATTCCTCGTCTGAAACGGCTGTGCAAATAACGTCGCCGCGTAATGCAAGCTTCTTCGCCTCGGCTATCGCTACCATAATCGCCGCCAGACCGCCCTTCATATCGTAAGACCCTCGCCCATACAAACGCGTACCCTCGACCACAGGCTCATGTGGCTGCTGCATCCCGCTAACACCAACGGTATCCATATGTGCATTGAGTAGAAGCGACTTTCCACCACCGCTCCCATGTACAACCCCGACGACGTTGGGACGCCCAATCACCCGCTCATCCCACTCAACCTCTATGCCCGCCTGCTCCAACCAGCCTGCAACAAAACGAGCAATCTCGCCCTCGCCCGCCCCGCCCGGCACAAGATCAGGATTAATCGAATCTATAGCGACCAGCTCACTCAGCAAGCTTGTAATATCGTTCATTATAAATAAATAACCTTTCCCTCTTTACTATGGCTCGATTTATCAGGCTATAAGAAATGTTTCTTTCAGGGCTATGATGTTTCTTTCGGCCATCGCTTTAAATCCCCTCTCAA
>CAWKKX010000055.1:0-12620 GCA_963850365.1 uncultured Chloroflexia bacterium | reverse complement strand
ACTGGTAGCCGGTCTGGAGGATAGTACGCAACTCCAGCATCTACTATATATAGCAAAATCTCAGGGCGTTGAAATTCATTACAGTATCGCATTTGGGCTGGTGGGGCGGCACTTAGGCGTTGATGAAACGGCGACGGTGCTGGCTTATCTACAACAATCTCTCATGGGTCTGGTCTCAGCCTGCCAGAGACTGTTACCCCTTGGACAGAGCCAGGCCAGCACTATCCTCTGGCGGCTCAAAGCTGCGATAATAGAAACTGCGCAGAACAGCGCAGACTTTGCCGCACGCCCACAGGATAGCGCCGTCTTTACACCACTATTGGATATAGGCAGCATGCGCCATCCAGGCCTGGTCACACGACTCTTTATCAGTTAACTATTCTCAACTTAAAACCATGACCTGGTTTTCTCACGTATACTATTATTGTTTATTGAAAGTTGAGTGGGCAAAAATATTCAAACAACAGATATCCATAAACAGCGCATAGAGGGACGCTTACATCTAGGCTTTCGCCTTGATGAGGCGAGCAAGCAAACACAGATGCAGGTGTATGAGCAACAGCCACCGCTCAAGGTCATACGCGCCTTCCCGCTACCAGAGGGGGGAGCACTCGTCCATCTGCACAATATTTCCGGAGGCGTGCTCGGCGGCGATTCGCTGGCTCTCAATGTGCAGATCGCGGCGGGCGCTTATGCTCAATTGACCTCTACCAGCGCTACCAGACTTTATCGCTGCTCACCACAGGCAACTACCTCAACGCAGACAAACATTGTACAGGTACAGGATGATGGATTGCTCGAATACTTGCCTGACCCGCTCATACCTTTTGCCGGGGCACGCTATCGCCAGCGAACACAGATCGAGCTAGCTCCCGGTGCCGGACTCTTCTGGTGGGAGACCGTGGCCCCTGGTCGCACGGCACGCGGAGAGCTTTTCGACTACGAGTTGGTTGATATTAGTCTGGCAATATCCGCACAAGGTAGGCCGCTGGCCCTTGAGCATACACAGTTGGAGCCCAAAAAACGTCCGCTCACGACACTGGCACGTCTGGGTACGTATCGCTATTTTAGTAGCTTTTACATCTGTAAGGTGGGTATCGAACCGGCTCGCTGGCTGGACCTGGAAAGCCAGCTCAATATTTTAGCCCGACAACTCTCGGTTGCGGGAGAGATCTGCTGGGGTGTGAGTACCCTGGTCGCACATGGCCTGGCTATTCGGGCCTTGAGCTGCCGGGGTACCGAATTGCCGGCTGGCCTGCTCGCCTTCTGGCGTGCTGCCCGGCTGGCGCTCTACGGGCGGGAGGCGCTCCCTCCCCGCAAAATTTACTGATGCGTTGGATCTATTTTGTATCATCCCATTCATAAGAGAAGGAGACTGCATTGCTACTTACACAACGCGAACAGGAGAAACTCCTCATTTTTGTAGCCGCCGAACTGGCCCGCAAGCGCCAGGCCCGTGGCCTCAAGCTCAACTACCCCGAAGCTATCGCCATCCTGACAGCGGAGATCATGGAGGCTGCACGCGACGGCAAAAGCGTTGCTGAGATCATGACGTTCGGCACCACCATTCTAAAACAGGCTGATGTCATGGATGGTATTGCTGAGATGGTCCATGAAGTACAGGTGGAAGCAACTTTTCCCGATGGTACAAAACTGGTGACCATCCACGATCCCATCCATTAATCAAGGAGGAACAAGATGAAAGCAGGCGAATATCTATTAAATGAGGCGGCAGGCGAGATCGAACTCAATGCGGGACGCCAGACGGCTAAGGTCCTGGTCAAAAATACTGGTGATCGGCCCATCCAGGTAGGTAGCCATTATCACTTCTTTGAGGTCAATAAAGCCCTGGAATTTGGTCGAGACGCAGCTTACGGCATGCGCCTGAACATTCCAGCCGGTACAGCTGTGCGCTTCGAACCCGGCGATGAAAAAGAGATAGACCTGGTCGCCTTCGGCGGGGCACGCATTGTCTATGGTCACAATGGCAAGGTCAACGGGCCACTGGACAAATAACCCATTTTCACTATTAATTTAGATTTACAGTTTTTGCGCTTTTACACCCTCTTGCGCAGAATGCAAGAGGGTGTAAAAGCGCAAAAACTGTAAGTTGCCCATTAAACCATAATTGCTCATTACAAAATTTACTAACAAGAAGATACTAAAGAGCGAATATTTCTTAAAATAAGAAGTAGCGCTGTGCCATCGGCAAGACTGTTGCCGGTTCGCAAGTCAGCAATTCACCATCGGCCCGCACCTCGTAGGTCTCAGGATCAACTTCAATGGTGGGTGTCGCGTCATTGTGAATCATGCTCGCCTTACTAATAGAGCGGCAATTCTCAACCGCAACTGAGGTTTTGTGCAGCCCAAGTTTAGCGGGTATGTTTTCCGTAAGCGCGGCCTTCGACATAAATGTCAGGCTTGTCGCAGCCGTTGCGCCACCAAACGAACCGAACATAGGACGGTAGATAACCGGCTGTGGCGTTGGAATAGATGCGTTGGCATCGCCCATCAAGCTCCAGGAGATAAAGCCGCCTTTGACGATCAGTTCGGGTTTCACGCCGAAGAAAGCGGGCCGCCATAAGACGAGGTCGGCCAATTTCCCGGCTTCGATTGAACCAACATGCTGAGCGATCCCATGCGTGATTGCCGGGTTAATCGTATATTTGGCAACATAGCGTTTGACACGGTTGTTATCGTTGCGCTCCGAATCTTGCGGAAGAGCGCCACGCTGCACCTTCATCTTATGCGCCGTCTGCCAGGTGCGTAGAACGACCTCACCAACGCGCCCCATAGCCTGCGAGTCGCTAGATAGCATACTGAAGACTCCAAGATCATGCAAAATATCTTCGGCTGCAATGGTTTCGGGGCGAATACGACTCTCGGCAAAAGCGACATCTTCAGGCACCTGCGGATTCAGATGATGGCACACCATTAACATATCTAAATGTTCAGAAAGCGTATTTCTGGTATAGGGCATCGTTGGATTCGTGGAGGATGGCAAAATATTCTGATAGGATGCAATGCGGATAATATCCGGTGCATGCCCTCCGCCCGCCCCTTCAGTGTGATAGGTATGAATCGTTCGACCGGCAATGGCTGCAATGGTATCTTCGACAAAGCCCGCTTCGTTGATCGTGTCGGTATGAATCGCGGCCTGTATATCATACTCATCGGCAACTTTAAGGCACGCATCAATAGCTGCCGGCGTTGTCCCCCAATCCTCATGCAGCTTAAGTCCACACACACCTGCCAGAACTTGCTCGATGAGAGGTTCACCAGTCGCCGTATTGCCCTTACCCAGGAAACCAAAATTCACTGGCCATGCTTCTGTTGCCTGCAGCATACGCGCAATATTCCATGCACCGGGCGTACACGTGGTCGCATTCGTGCCCGTCGCTGGACCCGTGCCACCGCCGATCATCGTGGTAATGCCACCCGACATCGCTTCATAGATCTGCTGCGGCGAAATAAAGTGGATATGCGAATCGATGCCGCCGGCAGTCACAATCATATTTTCTCCGGCGATCACCTCTGTACCGGAGCCGACAATCAGCTCAGGATCGACCCCATTCATTGTATCGGGATTCCCTGCCTTGCCAACCTTCACAATGCGTCCATCTTTGACGCCGATATCACCCTTCACAATGCCCCAGTGGTCAATGATCAGCGCGTTCGTGATTACGAGATCAAGTGTGCCATGAGCGCCTGCGCGTGTGGCGCGACTACTCTGCCCCATGCCATCACGAATAACTTTACCACCCCCAAAAGTAATTTCGTCACCGTAGACCGTAAAATCCTTCTCGACTTCAATAATCAATTCAGTATCAGCCAGGCGTACTCTATCGCCTGTTGTGGGACCATAGAGGTCTGCATAAGTTCGACGAGGAATACGTAAGCTCATAGCGGCTGTCCTCTCATCCTTTATAGCACAATACTAACCAACTTGAAGTATACAAAAAGCAAGGGCTTTGCCTACTCTTGCTTCCCCTTAGTATATCATGTGCGACCACTTGCAAGAGGCAGAGGAAAAAATACGCGCCGCGTAGTGACCCCACATGTCTAGCCCTTTTAGCTACAATACTTTTCTAAGTGTATGCAAACAAACGGAAAGGCTGTAACATAGAGCGTATATATATTCGAAGATAGAGCAACAGGCAAAATTTAAAATCCGTTATACTATAACTAAATGCATTATTGATCCGCCAGGGATAGTGTGATAGTATACTGTATGGTTGCCTGAAAGACCGAAAGTTTATACTAACAGGAAGATTTATATATAACATGGATATTCGGCATGACATCAAACCTATAATGAAAACGCGTGCTTTTGGCAAGACAGGTATGCAGGTAAGCATGCTTGGTTTGGGAGGACATGAGCTAAATTCATGCTCCACACAGCAGGCGGATCTGCTTATAGGTCGTGCGTTAGACGCAGGGTTCAATGTGATCGACACAGCTGAGTGTTATGGGCAGAGCGAAGAGCGGATCGGGCAGGCACTCGGAGCACAGCGCCAGAACTGCTATCTCTTTACCAAGTGTGGGCACGTCAGTACTTTCAATTTGCCAGAATGGAGCCCACAACTACTGGAGCAGAGTATCGAGCGTAGCCTGCGCCGCTTACGCACCGATTATCTTGACCTGGTCTTCTTGCATAGCTGCTCTCTAAAGCACCTCCAACAAGGAGAGGTCATCACAAATCTGCAACGAGCACAGCAAGCTGGCAAGGTCCGTTTCATTGGCTATAGCGGAGATCGTGAGGCCGCTCGCTTCGCGGCCAAAAGCGGAGTATTTGATGCCCTTGAATTTTCGGTGAATATTGCCGATCAAGAAGCCATTGATCGTATCATCCCGTTAGCAAGTGCACATAAGATGGGAGTCATTGCCAAGCGTCCATTAGCAAATCTGGCCTGGAAAACGAGACAAGCACCTCTTACTGAAGCCGTGCAGATCTATAAAGAGCGGCTCCGCGTGCTTCAGTATGACTTCCTGCATAACGAAAATGCTAATGCCACTGACATTGCCCTGCGCTTTACTACGAGTATTCCCGGCGTCCATACCGCCATCGTTGGCACGACGAACCCGAACCACATTGTATCCAATGTCGCCTGCCTTGCCGCCGGACCACTTTCACAGGACCAGTTCGAGGCCATCCGCGCACGCTGGAAAGCGGCTACCAGGTGGAGGAAATTTCTACCAGGGGGACGTCTCAGCTGGCAAGGCTGGATATAAACTATTCTTGAGCATACACAGGACAATCTTCTTAGTGCAAAACCACTTGACCGGGTAGGCACTGTTTTGGTATCATGTCCCATATCAGGATAGGCACGGGGACGGCTTCAGGTTTTCTTCCCTCTTTCGATCCGTCATGGGACACTGCAAGTCATGGAATACTGCAATATGTATGCTCATATTGCCGCTCTAGTTCCTAATTTTTAAAAACCCTGTTCTCAGCCTGAAAACTGATGGGGAGATTTTTCACGCCATAGAAGGCTCCATCTTGCCGCAGTGGCTCCAAAAGTACATCTTGTTCACGTTTGATGTCTGTGAAGCGTGCCAGCATAGCTTCGAGGGCAATGCGAGTCTCTAAACGTGCCAGGGGCGCACCTATGCAAAAATGGATGCCATGCCCAAAAGCAACATGACGGTTGGGTGTTCTCCGAATATCGAATACGTCGGGATCGGGAAACTGCGCCTCGTCACGATTGGCCGAGCCAAGATGGGGCACAACGAACTGACCCTTTTTGATCTCTTTTTCTCCAATCACTATGTCCATTGCGGCCACACGAACAATCATCTGCACCGGAGAACGGTAGCGCAAGACCTCTTCGATAGCCGATGGCAACAATGCTGGTTCTGCTCGCAACTGATCCATGACTTCTGGCTGCTCATCAAAACAGAGTATTGCGTTCCCTATCAAATTTGTGGTAGTGACATTACCTGCAACAAGAAGTATTATACAAAAGCTCAATAGCTCTCGCTCCGTTAATTTCTCTCCATCTACCTCTGCTGCAATGAGGCGGCTGATCATATCCTCTTGTGGGTCGTTGCGCCGCTCAACAAGCACCTGCCGAAAGTAACCATTCATCTCTTTCATAGCTGGAATGCTGACTTTCTCGGATTGATCTATAATCGCATCAGACCAGCGTTTAAACTGCGCACGATCTTCAGTCGGCACCCCCAACAGTTCCGCGATGATAATGACGGGCAATGGATAGGAGAGATCCTGAATGACATCCATCTGACCCGTAGCCGCAACTTTGTCCAGATACTCATGGGTAATCTGGGTGATACGTGGCGTGAGTGTCGCAATGGACCGGGGCGTAAATGCCTGCGAGATCAGTGAGCGCAACTGGCGATGGCGCGGCGGGTCGAGCGAGAGGATGCTCTCAGTTAGCCTATCCTCCTCTTCCACTCCCTCGTTCCGCATGCCTTCTATAGTACGTTCCGATGTCATAACCTGTTCCGATGAAAAAGTACTGTAATCCGAGGTAACACGCAAAACATCCTCATAACGGAATAAAGACCAGATTTTGTTTTTCTCGTCATATGATACAGGATCAGACTCTGCGCATCTTTCGATAAGATGCAAATGGGTCAAGCGCCATTTTCACTGCGTCTCTCTGTTCCTGCGTTTCTACACTTCGCTCTTTTTGCATAATATGTTCCTTAGAAAGAAAGAAAAATCTCTGTCTGACTCGAAGCGCTTATAGACCTGTCTGACTCGATGTATGCATAAGCGCTTTCTTATACAAAGACTGTAGTATCCCTATTCAGAATATAAGCGCCACTATTCCAGAAAGTCAAGGTTGAACATTATTGAAAGCATATTTGCTCATCAATTCGTTTCTTATAATAAATATATGATCATGGCGTTGAAGTTGCGATTGCGGTATAACGTGTACCACACTAACTGAATATGGTGATAAGCGTCTCAATCTTGTGATAAACTAGACACAAATAACATCAAGCATCTCTGCTCACAGCTATAGCTCGCAGCTATAAAGAAAGGTTTACATATGACTGATGAGAGCTTTGTGCGTGCTTTTCGCGTCGGGATCGCCGGGCCGGTCGGCAGCGGCAAGACGGCGCTTGTTGATCGCCTGAGCAGTCGGCTCTGGCCGCGCTACAACCTGGCGGTGGTGACAAACGATATTTATACGAAGGAAGATGCGGAGTTCTTGTTGCGCCAGGGCACACTACCACAAGAACGTGTGCGCGGCGTCGAGACTGGTGGCTGCCCA
Organism: uncultured Chloroflexia bacterium; assembly: GCA_963850365.1. Lineage (GTDB taxonomy): Bacteria > Chloroflexota > Ktedonobacteria > Ktedonobacterales > Ktedonobacteraceae > Dictyobacter. The sequence goes on along the minus strand of CAWKKX010000055.1, from coordinate 5,376 downwards.
CATGCAGCCATTCGCGAGGATGCTTCGATGAACCTGGAGGCCATCGCCGATCTGGAAGAGAGCTTGCCGGGCCTGGAGCTTATCTTCGTTGAAAGCGGCGGCGATAATCTCGCGGCAGCCTTCAGTCCTGAACTGGTGGATGTGGCGATCTATGTAATCGATGTTTCAGGCGGCGACAAAATTCCGCGTAAAGGTGGCCCTGGCATTATGCGCTCGGACCTGCTCCTCATCAACAAGATCGACCTGGCACCCTATGTCGGCGCTTCTCTAGAGGTAATGGACCGCGATGCTCGCCTCAAACGCGGCAAGCGTCCTTTTATCTTCACTAACCTCAAAGATGGCACGGGTCTCGACGAGGTTATAGCCTGGCTGGAGCATCACTTACAAGTCCCAGCAGAGCAGCGCAAAACCATTATCGACGCGCACGCTCCCTACATTGGGCACCCTCACAGCCACGATCATGACCTTGACCATACTCACGACCACGATCATACACATAGCCATACACATTAGTAGCAGCTATATTTCCTTACCATGAGACAAAGAGATAGCATTATGATTATAAATCGTAATGCTATCTCTTTGATGAAAGATGCAAAGACACAGTAATATTATCTACTCTTTACGACGACCGTATGAGCAACTTTATCCCCTAAGCGCTGCTTCAAAGGAGAGGTCCAGACGAGAATAGCACCTACAAGATAAGCAAATAGAGCATCTACAATACGTAGAAGGTTACGGACCACAGACTCCGACCAGCTGATAGGCGTACCATCAACGCGAACGACACGTAAGCCAAGAACCATCTTTCCCAGAGTTGCCCCTTGTGTGGCTTCCATGACAATATAGTAGACAAAAAAGATCAAACCACTCAGGCCGCTTGAAGCACCTACCTGGTGAGGACCCATACCCACACCAAGAAGACCAGTAACAATTGCAAGAATAATTCCATCAATAAGGGATGCAAGAAAACGTGGCCCAACGCCCACGTATTGCACAACAGGTGCCTGCGCTTGTGCTTGTGCTTGATAATCCATATAATATCCTCTACCTTTCAACTTCGTTGTGACTTTTCCTGACTACATAACTTGTCTTCGAGAAAGCCACTTATGAAAAACTTGCCTCTGCACCATATATCAGAATACATAATTTTCTCGATGCACTTTCTATATAATCAGAAAGAATCCTATATAAACAATGCAGTTACAATAATACTATAGAGCAAGATCTATGTCAACAATATATGGTATAGAATTTACCACCTCGGGCATTTTTCACATTATTTTCATCCACAATACAATTACTTCCTGCTTTATTTTTAGCTCAATACTGTGCAGGTGTTTACAGCAAATTTCCACTTTATATGATAGGTACATAAAACTTGAGCTACATACATATCTTTGAAGTTTCCACATGCTGTGCTCTTCTTTCACAAAACTGAAGCATAAGCGAGCAGAGTAAATGAAAAATGCAGTGCAGCTGGGTCCTATACAAGCTCAGGCTGCATGCATATCATATACTTCGACATTTTTAGCCATGCGCCGTTGATAGATACGGATACGATGCACACCACTATCAAGCGAAAGGACAAGGTATTCCACTTCTTCGCCCTCCATCGGGCGTACATTTAGTGTACCGCGTTTCTCAATCTTCAGCTTTTGCTTCTCGTTGGGATCGATTATCCCTAACATATGATAGTCATGGTAGACTTGCCACGCGATCTTCGTCTTGTTCTCCAGTATCAGCTCGTCGTCGCGGCTACCAAAGGCAAGCTTCACGAGATTTCGTAGACCTCGCAGCCAGCCTCCTTTCGAGGACGTTCGTACATCGGTATCAGGTTGAATTGCCATGGCCGTTCCTTTCTTACAATTGGTCTTTGTCTTCTTTTTGTGTACTACGCATGAACAAGAGGAAAGGTTCTTCCAGTCTGAAGGAAATGATGCTATGATAGATTCAACCGCACTTTTGAAAAATGTTGGAAGGAGCTATACAATGACTGAACCCGCCGACTCAATGGACCAAGCGCATCAAACGGACCAGGCAAGCCAAACGAACCAGTGGAGCGAGTCAGATTCAGCCTCATTTATCAACCTGGCCGAGATCTTTGTACCTGGCCGTACAGAGCAAATAGCTGCACTGCTGCACCTTATCCCGGCCCGAACAGACGAGGCGTTCACACTTGTTGAACTGGCTTCTGGCGAAGGCAAACTAGCGGAGGCAATTCTGGAAAGGTTTTCCGCATGTCACTATATCGCCTTCGATGGTTCGGAGCTTATGCGCAAACGTATGGCCCAGAGGCTGGCACGCTTCAGCTCCCGCCTGGATATACGCCCGTTCGAGATTGCTGAGCAGGCCTGGCGCACGACGCTTCCCTCTCCGTTACGTGCGGTCCTTTCTTCGCTCTGTGTTCATCACCTTCCAGCTGAGGGCAAGCAAGAGCTTTTTCAGGATATAGCAACTTATCTCGAACCAGGTGGTGCCCTGCTCTTAGCCGATATCATTGAACCCGCAACACCCCATGTCGCACAACTCTTCGCCCAGCAGTACGACGAAATTGTGCGCCAGCAAAGCCTGGCACTGCGCGGCAATTTAAGTGGCTACGAGCAGTTTCAAGCGATGAAGTGGAACTACTTTACCTACGACTATGGCGAACAAACATACGATCAGCCATCATTGCTCAGCGATCAACTGAGATGGCTCTCTCATGCCGGTTTTGTCCATGCCGATTGTTACTGGCTACGCGCTGGTCATGCGGTCTACGGCGGCTATCGCTAACAAACAAAAATGCTTTCAAAGCATCCTGGAAATTCGTCCCCAAAAAGGCTTGACAATACCGCACATCTGTAGTAACATAAACCTCGTAAGAAAAGCCACTTGTATGTGCAGGTGAGCTGGTGATTATAGCGAAGAGGGTACACCTGTTCCCATCCCGAACACAGAAGTTAAGCTCTTCAGCCCTGATGATACTACGTGGGCAACTGCGTGGGAAAATAAGAAATTGCCATCTCACCCGCCTGTATGGGTGGCTTTTTTGTCCGTAAAAACTCCCTCAAGGAACTTACTCTTGAAGCGTCCATTGATCTATTCCTAATCGCCAGTAGAATTGATATGCGGGTTGGTGTTCATCGGGATAGTTGTCGCCAAATTGGACAAGAAAGGCAACAGCGCCGGTGATCCCCATATACTTGACTGCTCGTTCTATGATGGAACACTCCTCCTTACTCAGATACCTGATACTCGTATAACTTTCGTAGAGGGCATGATACAAATCCCGGTCAAATCCTTGTGGTGAGAAACAGAAGTTGAGAACGCACACGGCGAAGTCTTGTATTGCTGCTCCAATGCACACTTCTTCCCAATCGAGCACTGCTGAGAGTTCGAGGCCCTCAAAGAGGCAATTGTGTGGCACCAGGTCCCCATGAACAATCGTTTGTGGATAGTGTGTTGGGTCAAAGTGACGTACCTGCTCATATTCATACAAAACAGGCTGTAATTTGTCCATAGAGACATGAGTTTTGGCAAGTTCAAGAGCATCAGCAAGATATGCTTTCTCCAACCAACTGTTCTTTCTGGGCAATGTCTGTGTCGGGAGGGTATGGAGAAGTGCCAGCGTAGAGCCAATCTGCTTGTTCACTTCTTTGGCCGGGTGGGGGTGGTGTCCAGGCACTTTCTTCATGGCAACGGCAATCTCATTTCCCTTCTGATACATGAAAGCGTCATGTGGCGTCTGGACATAAGAGACAGCAGGAAAGTCATGCAGTTTTAACCGTTGCAAGTAGAGCCATTCTTGTTGGAGTTTTTCGAATTTCGCAGGCAAGAGCCATTTGACGACATACTCGCCCTTGTTTGTTGTCACGAAATACGTTGTGTTGGCATAGCCACCCGCACGACGAGAAGAGAGAAGAGAGCCAAGATCAAAATAGTGGGCTACAGCCACTAGTTTTTTCTGGAGAGCCTCATCATCCAGAGACCAATTCATGTTCAATTCTCCCATTCCTTCTCTGCTTACTCTCGGAACAAATCGCAACTCGTTTTGCAGTTTCATAACTCTACTCAGAATTAGGAATGATTCGCCTAATTTCTTTTCTCATGAGTGCTTACGTCTTCGGGGTCGCACTTGTTTCTGGCCCTATTCAAGCACAAAACTCTCGGATCACGTTCACGAGCACAGCGCTGCATTGTTGCAGTTGCTCCAGATCAGCCCACTCGACAATGGCGTGTGCCCCTGCTCCACCAGGCCCAAATATAACTGTTGGTATACCAGACGCGGTCAGTAGCGCCGCATCCATCCATCCTGCACTACCCATCAACTCAGGCGTGCTACCCAACAGTTTCGCGGCCTGCCGCCCCACAACCTGCACAATATCGGCATCCTGGGCAACTTCAAATGGCATACGCACAAGGGTCGTTCTTATTGTAGCCTCGAAGGTTGCGTCGGCAGCATGCAGTCGCTCCACAGCCCGCGAAACTCTGCTTCGACCAGCTCTGGAGTTTCGCCAGGAATAGTACGCCGCTCGACCTGCAATGTACACTGTTCTGGATAGCTGGAGAGCTCCTGCCCACCCTGAATTAATGATGCATGCAGCGAACCATGTCCCAGCAGGAGATGTGCCAGCCGGCCTTGCAATGTTTGATTGAGCTGCTCCAGGCCAAGCAATACATGGCCCATCTTCACAATCGCATCGCGTCCCAGGTCGGGCCGTGAGCCATGAGCGGCGGTGCCTCGCGTTACAATCTCGAACCACATAAATCCCTTGTGGGCAACGCATAATTGCAGTGCAGTCGGCTCGGTTACAATCGCTGCGTCCGCCCGCCACTGCTCGCTAATCGATTGCGTCCCAATGCTCGCATACTCCTCGTCGGAAACCGCCGTGAGAATCACATCGCCACGCAATGCTAGCTTCTTCGCCTCGGCTATCGCTACCATAATCGCCGCCAGACCACCCTTCATATCGTAAGCCCCCCGCCCATACAAACGCGTACCCTCGACCACAGGCTCATGTGGTCGCTGCATCCCGCTAACTCCAACTGTATCCATATGTGCATTGAGCAGAAGCGACTTTCCTCCACCGCTCCCATGCACAACCCCGACGATGCTAGGACGCCCAATCACCGGTTCATCCCACTCAACCTCTATGCCCGCCTGCTCCAACCAGCCTGCAACAAAACGAGCAATCTCGCCCTCGCCCGCTCCACCTGGCACAAGATCAGGATTAATCGAATCTATAGCCACCAACTCACCCAGCAAGCTTGTAATATCGTTCATTAAATAAATAACCTTTCCCTCTTTACTATGGCTCGATTTATCAGGCTATAAGAAATTTCTTTTTAGGGCTGCGATATTTCTTTCGGCCATCGCTTTAAATCCCCTTTCAA
>CAWKKX010000054.1:0-194337 GCA_963850365.1 uncultured Chloroflexia bacterium | reverse complement strand
TTTAATAGAACCACTCACTCCTTCGAGCGTCACATTTCTTAATGTATTACCCATGCGTTCTATCCAGCTTTTTGGCGAAGAAGAGGCATCATTTGAAGGTTTTGCAAGCGCGCTAAGGAAAACGTGAACGGCATCGAAAGTGAGCAACGCTTGAACCTCGGTAGGTCTCGGCCATACTTCCCATCATACTCGCGTGGGGAGGGATCGAAGCTATCAATATAGTCCTGTTTAGCAGAGATTCTTCCTGTGGAAAGACCGTTTCTGTGATACCAATTCTCACAAGCCCTACCATCATATTTGTGTTATCACCCCAAAACCTCTTCTTTAGAAGAGTTTCCCTCTTTACGCAAGATCTGGGATGGCATCTCCAACAACATTCTATCTCTCATCTCACTTCTCCGAAAGAACGGGTATCTCATTGTTGTGGAGAAGGTCTCTCTGTATGGAGTGGTAAGCTAAATGTGAAGGTTGTCCCTACTCCCTCCGTACTTTCTACCCACATGCGTCCCTGATGGTGTTGAATGATTTCGTTGGAGATATACAAGCCCATGCCAAGTCCAGGGTTGTTCGCCCTCGATCAGTGACTTGGTAATATTGCTCGAATACTTTCTCGTGATGGATGGTTGCGATACCAATCCCAAAATTTTCGACACGTACCGTCGCGAAACGCTCCTCTCTGACGAGATGCACGACCACCTTCTCTGCCTGCGGCGAATATTTAATTGCATTCATCAATAAGTTGATCAGAACTTGTCCAAGACGGTCACGATCTCCATTCACCGGCGCGCTTTCTTCACCTTCAAAGACGAGGTGATGGGTAGGAGTTATGGCTTGGATGTCCTCAACCGTCTCTCGCACCAGGTCTGCCAGATTAAACATCTCTTCTTTCTGTAAGAGTTTCCCACTCTGAAGTCGGGCGACATCCAGCAAATCATTGATCAGTGTGGTGAGGATAGTTAGTTGCCTATCCATGCGAGATAAAGATGTGAGCTGTCTGCTCATATTCTTGCTTCTGGAAACGACGGAGTAATAGTTGGGCAAAACCCTTAAGGCTGGTAACAGGTGTTTTGAGTTCATGGCTGACAATGCGGATAAATTCGTCTTTCATTTGTTGCAGTCGATCCTGCTCGGTCACGTCCTCAAAGGCCAACAAGATCAGTTCTCTGTCAGGGTTTCCCGATAGAGGGTTCGCGCATTCAAGAGCATCACTTTCTTGCCAATTGCGGGGAAATCATCCTCAACCCGAAAGTCTTCAAACACGGTGGCGGAGGAAAGGATCGCCTCAAAGAGGTGTCGCAAGGCAGGAATATTCCTTGGTAAATCCGCGCAGGTTTTTCTCGCTATCAAACAGGGGAAAGAGTAAACCACTGGCCCAAAACAAGGTGCCATCTTTTTTAACATGATAGCGTTCATCTTCGCCCCGTCCTGCTTGGAGTGCCTGCGCAAATTCTCCTTGTGGAGCATGACTCTCAATATCTTCGGGCATAAATCAAAACCTTACAAGGTTCGCCGTGCCGTCTCAAAAGAGAAAAAGCCCATCCCTGGTTTCGTCAGCCCATGATGAATCGATGGTCCTGCTCGATCAGATTGTTGAGATATTTGACCTGCCGTAGTTTGCAGTGTTCGGGGATGTGTCCCTCCGCTTTGAGCTCCGTTGAACGCTTTGGGGTACGCCGCTTTTCTGTCTACGTTGATCACGCGTGGCTCTGTGGTATGAGAGGCAGCAAGGGTTTTGAGGAAGAACGGCTTAGCCGCGTGCCCATCTCGTGTCGAGCCGAAGAAAAAAATCGAGCGTGTTTCCTTCCGAATTAACGGCTCGATAGCTCGATTTATCAGGCTATAAGAAATTTTCTTTCAGGGCTACGATGTTTCTTTCGGCCATCGCTTTAAATCCCCTCTCAAGCAACCATGGAATTTCGGCCATCTGGCGTAAAAGGCGGTAAAAGGACAATAACTGCTGCGTTTCCTCGGTATATACAATGCTACCATATCCTTCTAAGAGGCGCTCGGTCAGCCTATGATCCCATAAGGTGAGGACTGCGATATCCAGCAGCGGATCACCTGGCTGGGCGTCGGCGAAGTCCAGAAATGCCTGCACGTGTTCGGTTTGCGGATCAATAAGGATATGCACAGGTTGCAAATCACCATGCAATAACACAATCGGCCTGTGCTCAAGAAGGGGTTGGAGATGATCAAACTGTGCTTGTAGCTTACTTATTTGCCAGGGCTCAAATACTCCCAACCTTTTGACCTTCTCCAGCTCCTCGCACCTCCACCAGAAGATGAATGCATCCCATTGCTGTTGTCCGCCGGAAAATGGTGGCTGAGCCTCAAGCGAGTGGAAGCGTTGAAGATATCTCCCGGCTTCTTTGGCGGCATCTGGGTTACGCGAGGATAAGGGATGACCTGGAATGTGCTCCATTGCAAGCACAGTCGGTTCGCCAATTTCTAATCCTAGCATTTTGGGGATAGGGATGCCAATTGACGCGGCTTTTTGCGCGGTGGCATATTCACGCTGAAGGATCGTTCCTTCTATATATACTTTTAAGATGATGCGCCGCTCTTCCGCTAAAAATATGGCGCGGTCGGGCTGAAGATATAGAGGTGTCAAGGTATCTTCTAGCCTGGTCAAGCGGATAAGCGTTTTTTTTGCAGCTTCTTCAAGAGCTGGGTTGATGGATGGGCTATTCATGAATGTTGCTGCGCCGTTCCTCTATAAGGAATAAGCCCCTCTTAATCCCAATAACTTAACATCAGACCTGATACTTTTATAGTGAAATTTTATGCCATAGGATAATATTCGACCTTTTGCGCCTCTGTGAGGTCAGGGATATCAAATTTTTTTACCATTTGTAGAAGAATCTTTTCGGGCACGGCCGCTTTTCGTTCGCGATTCCGTTTGTAGAGTGTTGGAAGCGGGGCGTCGAGATAGACCAGGCGCACACGTGCATGATAGGCTGTGAACAGATCTATCAGTTCCTGGCGGCGCATCTTGCTTACATTTGTGGCGTTCCAGGCAAATGGTTGCTGGCGACGCAACAAGACACGCGCACGCTCTTTCGCTAGCTGCACGACTGGCCCCTGCGCGTCTTCCGGGGCTATGTGTAGTTCTTTGCGGATCTCGTCGAGCGAGATGATGGGCCAGTCGGGCAGGTGGGTGCGGAGCCAGGTATCTTTTCCTGCTCCAGGTAGCCCACACATGAGCACGACTTCGAATTGCGTCTCGTCGTACGCTGCATAATCGGCGCTTCCCTGCTCGCTATGGAAGTAGATGAAGCGGCTATGCGCGCTGACGAACTGGCGCGGCTGCTGATAACAATGCAGTTCTTGCGCGAATATGCGGAATAGCTCGACTCGCTCTAACAGCTCTTGCTGTTCTGCACAGATTCTACCACGCACGTCGGCTTCTGCCAGCAAGGCAACAAGGTCGAGCCGTATGCGCTGGCTGGCCTCAAATAGTGCCCGTTCAGGCTGTGCGCGGTTCAAAAATTGGAGTGGCAGGCCGTGAAAGCGGACCAGGGCGGCTATTTGTTCCCTTGCAACAAAGGGGGCTGGCAGATCTAGCTCCTCGCCTGTCCAGAGTATCTGTCGGGCTACTTTTTCGCCTTTGCGTGCGTGCCCCTGCGAGCTCACGCGTCCATTGCTATCGATCTGGGTACATTGAGGTTTGGCAACATCGTGCAAGAGTGCAGCAGCAAATAATAGTGCCCGCTCCATTTCTGTTAAAGCTCGCCATGCTGCCAGCTCTATCATGGCTTGCGCAACCATACCTGTATGAATGAGCACATTGCCCTCCGCATGGTAGATCGGGTCCTGTGGCACATTGTTCAGCGCAGACAACCAGGAGAAGCGTGCTTGCAGCTCGTCCCACGGCAAGAGCCATTGCTCAGGAGCCGGACAAAAAGGAAATTTCCATTCCTGTTGTATCATATTACTAACCTTATTCAAAAAAGCTGCGTGCCTGCTTTCAAGCAATTGGCGAGCTGCGGACGATCTAGCCAGTGACTCCCTGAGTCAAAAACGGCCTGGAGAAAATTGGCACGTACATATTTATAACGCGCCCTGACAACACCTTCGTCCTCTACCTTTATATATAAGCCTTCCATGAAGGGGCTGCTATCCGTCTCTTTGAATACTTGATCTGTGTCCAGATGTTTCTCTTCACAGAGCAAGCGTAGCTGCATAAGATGATCCTCGCTGATAAAATGCGAGTGAGTGATCAATGCCGTGAGCATCTGCTTGCTAGCACACTGCCCCGCATACAGGACCTTCACGGAAACAACAAATGGTGCCTGTGCAAGGAGGGTCTGCCGTCTCTCGGTACTAAGAAATTCACCTGCTATCTTGTCATAGATATCGAATTCCATAAAGTAGTGTGGCAGATCGGTATAGAAGATAGTATGCTTTGCGTAGAGCCACTCTCCATACATGATGTAGCGACTACCCAATAGATCCCAGAGGGCCGCTGTATAGGTGTGTGCCCATGTCTTGAAAAGATGAAATTGCTTCTCGCGCTCCCCGCCTACCAGGTAGTGGCCTCGGCTTTGCAGCAATAATTGACCATCCTCTGTGAAGCTCACAGCGCTGTTCGCCCCATCCATCTTCTCCTCAACCACCAGGTGTTTATGCAAGAGCACACGAAATGGCACAACAGGCACATCATCGTCCCCGCGCTGAATGCCCGAACCTTCAATATGCGGGGTGCGCGGATATTTATAGATATCATTCATACTAGATTATCCGATCCTCGCGATCACAAGCATATGGTTGGGCACATATTCCATGCTAACACGTGTGGCACCCTGCTCGCGTAATAACTCCGTGATCTGCTGCTGGCTGAACAGATGAATATGTTCAGGGTTATTGTCTTCTTTTGAGGGTACTGAAAGCACCACAAATCTGCTCGCCACGCGGCATATCTCAGCCAATGCCTGCTGTGTCGCAGGAATATGCTCTAACACCTCCAGCATCGTAATGACATCGAAGCTACGATCCTCAAAGGGTAGCGCAGTCACATCGCCATGTATAGCCTGAATATGCGCAAAACCACCATCACGTACAGCCTGAATATCACGCATTCTATCATCACGTACGTCGATACAGGTAACGGGCAAAGAGGGAAACTCATCCAGTAGAGGCCACAAAAAAGCGCCGCGCCCGCTACCAATATCGAGCAGGTTCGCGGGTCCTATCCCCTTTAGAATGCCAAGCACTCTGCGTACACGCGGCAGCTCCATCGTTCGCTTGAAGCGATGGATGCGCAGTTCGTGCTCACCAGCCAGACGGATAAGCGCCTGCCGCTCTTCCGCCGACAGTACCGCCAGCTCTTGCACAAAGAGCTGCGGATTATCCCTGCTGGCCGAACCTAGCTTACCACGAATAAAAGCGGCGGCAAGTATATCAAAATAGATGGTACTCATTGTGCAGCAATTATAGCATAGTTTTTAATTGAAGAGTAGGGGTAGTCACCAATGTAAGCAAATATATCAGCCCAGGAATAAGCTTCTGAAGTGAAAGCTTATTCCCGGTAACTATTACTTCGTCAGAGTCGCTTTGAGGTTGATCGGTGTCGCCGCAAGTGCTTTGGATACGGGGCAATTTTCCTTGGCATCTTTAGCGAGCTTCTGGAAGGTCTCTTCGTCGATGCCGGGCACAATGGCCTCGGTCTCCAGATCGATGGGATTGATGGGCAAGCCGCCGGGTACCTGATTGAAGTGCACACGTGCAATTGTGTGTACACGCGTTGGCGTAAATCCAGCGCTCGCCAGCGCATTTGAGAAGGCCATAGAATAGCAGCCAGCATGTGCTGCGCCAATTAACTCTTCAGGATTGGTCCCCGTGGTCTCATCACCCATGCGTGAGCGGAAAGAGTAGTTGCCCTCGAAGGCTCCGCTACCCACGCTCATCTTACCCTTACCCTCGCGTAGATTCCCCCGCCATTCGGCCTCTGCTGTACGTATCGGCATAATTATGTCTCCTTTTAAATACTAATCGATCACATTCAAACGTTGAATGTGTCATCATCTTTCTCTCATTATTGTGGATACACCTGCTTTGAAGCATGAGGAGGAAACAATGGTTGCACGAAAGCAGGAAGGTTCAAATTGGTCCCACAGACCGTACTTCTTTTATGGATCCCTATTACAAATTGACAACTAGATAAAAAAATATAGGAAGTGAAAGAAATGCTCTCTCTTTTTATACCTGCAATTTGTAGTAGAGATCCATTTGCTTTGAGAAATCTCTCGTTTGTTTTTTCCCTATGTGGAGGACTTCTTCTTGCACTGACGGCAATCATGCTCTTTTTCATTTTCTGGCGCTGGTGCAGAAGAAGGCTGTATCACTGGCTTTTTGTAGGAGTAACGCTTGGCAGGATGTCTTTGGGCATGCTCTTTAGCAAGAATGACTAATCATGATCTTATTACTTGAGTTTTGGACCAACCCATTCTTTCTCAACCTTCCAGCTACTCTCGCTACTCATCTGTACTATCACGCTTCTTTTGTTCTTTATTGGAACCAGGATGCTTTACCTTTTAAATATACAAAAGAAGAACTGTGATTTGTCTTATCCTATGTGATCTCGCCTACATCGTCCGCCCATCTTTTACTATGTTTACACGTAATTCGCATTTTTAGCCGTTTTTGCATCCCGTGCAAAATGGCTAAAAATGCAAATTACGTGTAAATGCAACCCTACTTCACTTTATAAATCGTGACCCCATCTTTATCGTAGACAGTTTGCATAAATGCAGCAAAGCGGTGTAGATCTAACTTTGGCTCTATTGTCTTATACTTTGTGTACTCCATTGGCCCAACATAAAGATACTGTGCATTGTAGCGCTTCAGTAAATCTAACACACCCTGTGTATCCGGGTCAGTATAGATGGCATCGACATCGCTTATGCGACGATTAAAATTGCCGATATTCGTGTCGTTGTTCAGCGAACCCAGCCGCCATTGTAACTCGTGACCGGTCCAGCCCATAATCGTGGGGAGACCAGTAAATGTAGAGACGCGTCCATATAAACTATAGTCATCTTTATATGCCTCAACTATCACTGGATCGCCCTGAATGTTGGCGTTGATCCAGCGGATCGCCTGATAGTCGGCATCGACATTATAGAGTGCAGAAGGGGAACAAATCGCTATCCTGTTCTGGATAGGTATCTGGCGGCTGACAATTCTGTAGATAGTTAAGTCCGTCCAGGCTGGTGCCGGGAATCATTGTGAGCTTCTGTGTACGCAGATCAAAGCTCGACAGGCGTGCGGTCGGGGCAACCAGGGGATAGACCATGCCGGCGAGACATAACCCAATGAGCACTGCGGCCCATACTCCCTTGATCGCATACTGCCTCCCGCGCTTGATCGCATCAAGCGCCATATCCACAACCCAGAAGCGCTCTAGCAGGAAGAAGAGTCCACAGCCCGATGCGATTGCCAGTAGAGCCCAGGCCTGAAAGTAGAATTTGAAGACAGTATTCATGCGCGGCTGAGTCTTTTCAAATGCATCGCGCAAATAAAAAATTTCACAGCCTGCAACGAGTAAGAATGCAAGCGCACCGAGCAGGAGGATGAAGGCTAATCCCTGGTCCTCCACGTGATAGAGCAATAGCCACACACCAAACAGCGCGACATTCGCCATAATCATCAACGTCAAGCTGTTTGGCACAACTAACAGGATGAGGATATCCAGCAAGACAAGGCAAGCAAGGACGATAAGCAACCGCCGCATGGCTGCGTGCCGATCCGGTTCATCAAGTTCATTGCTTGCAAAGAGCGGTCGCCTCCATGCGCTGACGATGAGTAGCGAGAGGAAAATAAAGATGAAGAGTCCATAGATCAACAATTCGTTGCCCAGTGCGCTACGGCTAGCAGCCGCGACCAGGCCAAAACCGCTCGACGGCGTGACATAGCCGATGTAGAAGGGCAGGAAGAGCAGAAATGAGAGGGCAATAAGGCTGATACCCGCCGATGCCAGATCGAGAAAAAACGCTGGTCGGAAACGCCGCCCGTACGTCATCCACTGCTGGAGCGCAATACACACCAGGGCCAGACCCAGGTATGTGGGTAAGTCCCAGCCATTCATAGTGAAGAGTCCGCCGATGACTATAGCGGTCATGCCCAATGTAATGGGAAGCTGCCAGCCGCGTCCAAAAGCAAAGAGACCCGTCCCGTCCGACTCCAGCAGCAGGTTGAAGGCCAACCCGATTGCCAGGATGGTAAAAGCCAGGGCTAGCACATGGGCATGGAAGCAGGAGAGCAAGAAACTAAACGCGGGAAATTCGTTGATGGTATCGGGAATGACGCGTGTGGGCGAGAACCAGTCGTAGTGCGGCTGCTCGCCATGGGTAACCCACCATTCTTGCGTCGCCGCCAGATTGCCCAGCACAATACCCATCACAACCGCCACCAGGCCATATGGGGCCGCGCCCAGCAGAGGGGGATAGACGTGATCGGCCTGCGGCATTGCTTCATCAGGTTGTGTGGCGACATGTACACGCGTATGCTTTGCCCAGGCCACGATATTGCTGGCCACACCAAATAAATTCACTGCCGTCAGGCCAAAGAAGACACTGATACCGGTATTGAAAGCAATCGATGGCGATTGCCCCAGCAATTTTGCCAGCGCGGCAATGATAAAATGTGCATAGTAGTAATAGTTGATGCTGGCCCCGGCGAACCACATATCGTTTGGCGGCAGGTGTGGACTGCGCATAATTGCGGCAATAAAGCCCTCGTCCATAAACATTTCCCAGCCACGAATGTCCGGCCTGAACGAACGCAACCAGCCCAACAGCAGAACCATGCCCAGAAAGACAATTTCGGTAGTCACAATATAGGCTACATTGCGCCTCATCACCTTCCCAATCACACGGTATGTACGCCAGAATCCCAGCAGGCTGGCCGCCAGCAAAAACACAGCGACACCCAGCATAAAGAGCTGGCTAAACGGCAAAAAGTGTAAGCAGATCAGCGGCAACCAGATACAAAATGTAAATAAGGCAACTGACAACGCCTTGCTAAAAGCCCAACCGCGATCCGGCAGATTGTGAAAGACCGTCACACTAAGCGGTAGCCCCAATATCCCTATGGCCTCGACTAGCGCCCACATCTGAAACAATTCAAACATACTAACCCTCTATCGTGACCAGAATAAGTTCTGCAAGCTCTTCTCGATTATACGTCCCATGCATCTATAGCACACCACCCTCCAGTCGTCAACCATTTCCCCCATAAAACACATCGTTCAATATGTCAGTATACTGCATTTATCCCCGCATAGCATCAACACCATTAGTCCTTATCGGTAAATATTCAGATGCTGAGGACAACAGCCTCTCTGGCTGTTGGGTGAAGGATCGCTGAAGCGTGACTGTATCTTGACAAAAGGTAGGTATTGCTCAAGGGAGTCATCCAGATGCAGTTTTCCTGCGTCGCGCAAATGCATTAACATGGTTGCAGTAAAGAGCTTGGTAATTGATGCTATGCGGTAGAGTGTCTGTGGTGTTGCAGGCGCTTTGCGTTCGAGATCGGCAAAACCCAGACCACTCGACCACAAGATATCCTGGTCATAGACAATCGCGAAGGAGAGACCCGGAATCTTTCGGACCTTTCTTTCTTCTTCTAGAAATGCGTCAATGAGCGCAATAGAGGCTTGCAGTTCGGGCACTTTCACATTAACCGTCATGTAGAAGGAACTCCTTTCTCTTCCCAAGCCCAGAGAGTACAGGAATGATCTTCTGTTCTAGAAATGCTTTTTACCGGTATCTCCTGCTCGACTAAATTATACCATACAAAAAGCATTCCCGGCCACTTTATGCCAGATTTTTGCAGAGTGCAAAGATCTGGCAATGCGCACATCCTATAAGATTAAATATAGTTACGCCGGTCCAACGGTAATAGAACCGTTGTTAGTCATCAAATTGACCTTCGCCCCAGTACCACTACCAATGTTACCTGTTGCCTCATCCTTCATCGCACTTCTCTTCTCACGGAGAGTAGGGTAACTAGAGGCGACCGCACCGAAATCCGTTTGTGCATTGAGGCTGCAGGAGATATTATGCGCAAAAGACACATCAATAGTTCCATTTTTCGCCTGGATCGTACTTGTACCCAGAGGGGTAAATTGTGTCATATGGATGGTGCCATTGGCCAGCGTCATTGTAACCTGCCCCTGAATAGTGTTAACAACAACATTACCGCTTGCTATCAGTACAGTGAGATTGGCCGCACTCGGTATCTTAATCTGCAGATCGTGCACCACCGTTTTGCCAAAATCGATTGTTACCTTGTTACCTTGCTTTTGATAGGGAAGGCTCATCTTAGGTGTTGAAATAGTTTGCTGCGTATCAGAACCCAGCAAAGTTATTTGTGCGGCACTCTCCGCTTTCACAACAATTTCAGGTTTCGGCCCGACTGCGATATAAGATGTATCCCCGATGGCCGGTGTTGCGGGACTACTGTTTGTAGCTGTGTTAGCTGTATTAAGAGCATTTTCACCCATACAGGCGCTAAGCAAAATAAGTAGCAGGAGATAGAGTGGCATAAGAGAAATTAAATGATGGCGCATCGATGCATGTTGCAAATTACGAACTAGAGACATAAAACGTTTCCTTCCTGTAGTAGCTATCGGGACTAACGGTTCCGTAGATAATCTTCTTCTATCTATTTTTCTCTCTATTTCCCTGGCAAAGAACCATGACAGGAGGAGCGCTGATACAGATCAGTGCTCCTCCATCAAAGTGCTCTGACACAGTTCATTTAACGGGAGGCCGCGTAGCGACCCCATAGGGGCACGGCAATCCCTTGTGGTTGTTGCCGTGAGCCCCTGTGGAGGTTGCCGTAAACCTGCCTCCCCACCAGGCTGGACGACAACCCCCAGAGGGTGCACGGCAACCACAAGGGATTGCCGCTACGCGGCGAGCCGCCACATGAACTGGGTCAGACTAATAGCTCACGAGAAACATCAAGAATTCATCAGGTGCAGGCAGCTCCGTTGAGCGTAATTCCAGTTGGACCAGGAACCGATGATCCATTGGCTACATACCCAATCGATATTGAAGCACCAGCAGCTAGCGAATGTTGCCAGCTTGGAGCAATGGCAATGATCTTAGTACTATCCTGAGAGACAGTCGCGTTCCACCCGCTGACGAGCGTGACCCCACTTGGCACCGTCCAACTGGCAACCCAGGGAACAATTGTCAGGGTACCTGCATTCGTCACAGTTACGCTAGCCTGATACCCTCCCTGCCAGGCACTGGTTATTGTTGTCGTCGCGGTACATACAGGCAAAGGCAAGGGCGTAGGTGTGGGAAAAACGCCATTCGAGAAAAACACATCGGAGCAACTATAGAACGTTTCATTGCTATCCGAGCGTGTCCATACGGTATAAATGATCTGTTTGCCCGTCACGTTTGAGGGCAGCTGCCCGGTCATTGTATATACACCATTGGCGACTGCCGGCTCCGGGTTGACGGTTAAGAATGGCTGACTCTCTATATTGGCCCATGTCAGCGTCTTCGTTGGATCATAGGTACTATTTGTGATATAGAACCGGAAGTAGCCAGGATGGGGTACCCATGCCCCATAGGTGAAGGTGAATGTAGAGCCGGGCATCACATTCGTTGTTGGCCAGTCCGAACGAGGCGCATCGAACGCTGCATACTTTGGATTAGCACCGCTACAGAGCTGACCGTCAGGAATATATCCAATGGTACGGCCAGCTGCGTTAGAGTTGAGCACTCCAAACCAATCATAAAGTGGCTGAGTACCTCCGGCAGCTATAGCGGCCTGACAGGCTGGTGTACTGGGATTTTGTGGATCTTCCAGATAGCACGCGTAGGTTCGGCTGGCTGGCGATTCCAGCGAACCATGCGCTTGAGCAACGTGAAATGGGTTAGCCATAACTACCGAGACTAGTACAACTATTATCATAGCAAGAGGCATTATCAAGAGCCTCCTTCTACGCCTTCCGGTAATCTGAGGTACCTTTTCTTTCATAAGAAAGCTTCCTTTCTAGCGAGAAATCTCATTCCCCGACAAACCAAACAGGCTGGTCATACTATCAACATCTTTCCCACATGTACAATCACAATGACGACAGAGTGTAAGCTAAAATGCCTCCTTTCGGTGTAGATTTCTAGGCGCAGCTTATCTGCTGTGAGTTCATCGCGACATCATCGAACCATAATGTATCGTCGCCACTGGAATAGCTTTCCCAGCCTAGACGTAGATCAGTTAAAGAGGGTCGCCAGTTGGGACGGTTCTGCAACCACTGGGCGTCTATGTCCGGGGTAGGTGTATTATCAAGGTGCAATCCTGCCACTTCCGTTCCATTCAACCAGGTGCGCATGTTTCCTTTCGACTGATTGACCTCGAACTGCACACATTCCCACTGGTTCGTGGATAGTGGCATACTCAATGCGACGCCAGCCGGGCTCTGTACAGGCAATGTGGCGTCGTCGGACTGGCGATTCCACTGCAGAGCTCCATTTTGCCCACCCATGCGCAGATCATTGCCACCGTCATTCGCATCACGCATGGCAGTAAATGTGACATGACCCGTGGGCAAGGCGGTCGTATGCCGTATAAAGAAGCGGACATACACGTCTGGCCCGATGCCAGTGAAGGCGCTCTGCGTGCCGAAGAAGACGTGATTGCAGTAGCCCGCATGACCATCCACGCGCAGAGAGGTCGTTCCGCTATGGGCAACCGTTCGATCTACTGTGACGGTTCCCGTGCCCTGGCAACTCGGGTAGCTCACCTGCCAGGTACCAGAGGGGGTTGTCCCGATCTGGTTCTCGAAGCTGTCACAGAAGGCGACACCAGCACACGACGCTACGGGCGTTGATGTAGACACCGGAGTCGGATTCGGCGTCGTGGTAGCAGTTGGTATTGGAGTTGGTGTTACGATAGGCGTGGTAGTAACAGCAGGAGTGGGAGTGATGCTCCCACCACAGACGATGCCGTTCACTGCGAAATTAGTGGGAGTTGCATTGGTACCGGTGAAGGTAGCCTGGAAGCCAAATTGCACCGATCCGCCAGTAGGTACCGAGCTATTATACCCGGCATCATGTGCGATTACTCCCGCTCCACTCTGTGTAACCTGCGCATTCCATGCCGACGTAATCTGCTGGTTACCTGCAAAGGTCCAGGTTAGCGCCCAGGTGCTCAACGCGGCCGCATTGTTTGTGATCTGCACCTGGGCGGTGAAACCTCCAGACCACTGATTGAGCTGATAACCAACAACGCAGGCTGATGACGCATCGGTTACGTTCGAAGCTGCCGCGACTCTCTTTACGGGCATATATCCTGCCACAATAACCAGTTCTAGCACTAATAGAACCAGCAAAAAAGAAAATATTGTAAGCATCCTTGCTTTCACTTTTCTGAGTCCCTTCTTTGTGAGTATGCGATCTCTATACAAAATGAACTGCTTGCTCCGCAGATCACTTCAGGCAAAAGATCATGATAAAATCAGCAGATTGGGGGTATGAAAAGTGTTTGTACTACAAATGCAGTGGGTGGAATATTTGTGGGCAAAAGATGAGCATAGAACAGGAACAATTGGCTTGCACACGCTTTTGCGCAAACAGCCATTCTCGCTGAGGCAGTATAGAGTTGGGAGATTGGTCATTCATGGCCGTTGTCCTCCTTGACATACTATAGCCAGGTCCGCTTATTACATTCATTGTAATAACCTGCTAAAGTAATGAATCCTACGATAACGATCTTTCTGTTTCTCCATTAAAAAGCATAAAATACTACGCTCGATTTGTCAAGTGATGGTTAGAAAAAAAGTTGTAATGTAAAAATTTGTTATTAGCGCATATCGAGCAGATCGACAAAATATAGTCCCACACCCTCGAGCTTCCCTGTATCTTCAAGACACCACAAGGCAGATAATACGGCCTGAGAAAAGCTCCAGCCAGCAATACGCTCTCGCTCAAAGCCCAGTTCTGCAGCAAGCTGGTCTATACGACGTGCCGTGAGACGTATCGGGTCGGCAACCGAGAGGATATCGGGCCAGAAATTGCGCAACAACGCCCCCGTCTCGAAGGCAGGCTCGCCGATTACCCCTTTGGGATCAACGGCCAACCACAGATCACGCTCGGCTGACAGGATATTATCCTGATGCAGGTCGCCGTGCAACAATACCGGCTCGGCCATAGAGTCGCTGAGTTCTGCATAGAGCTTCTCTGCTCTATCAAATTTCGCTGACGGGAAGGGGCCAGTTCCTCCATCGTAACGGTGGCGCAGGCGTGCAAAGCCCTTGCCCCAATCACAAACGGTGGGGAAGGGATAATGCATCTGCGGCAACGGACGCCATATCTTGCTCATGACCTCCACCGCCGCTGAGATCGCAAACTCGTCATCCTTCACGCTACGCAGCGATGTACCCGGCTTCAGATTCTCCAATAGCATCACCGAATTGTGCTCATCGTAGGCCAGCATCTGCACCATGCCATGCCCATCGAAGTGTTGCAGCGCCTGCGGCTGCGACGGAAACTCGCCGCTCAGACCCGTTTTGATTATAAGCTCAGTTCCATCAGCACGAACTGCCGGAGCCACATAGTTAAACGATAAGTTATTAACTGGAGCACCGATTGTCAGTTCCCAGCGTTCCTCGCAGGCTGCAAGGATGGCCGGCAAACGGTCAAGCCATGCGCGGCCCTCCGCTCCAGCAAGCTCTATCATGAAACGTGCAAAGTATTCAGGAATAATAAACAATCTCACTGCCTTTAGAACTAGATCAGGGGCGATTGATAGAAAGTATTGTGGCGGCGCTCCCACTCTTTGCTATCTATCGTGTCTCTACTATCTTTGCCCCAGAGAACAGAAGTAATGGCAACAATAATCAATATACTCAGGATAATTATAACTTCCACGGTCTGCTCCTTTTTCGCTGTAAAGCGAATGTTGCCTCTCAGTCATACCGGACATATTGTCCTCTTGACTTTAATCTTAAAATCTCTCAACGAAATAAATTTAACCACCTATATTACTTTTGATAGTTATATCATACGCTTAAAGATCTAACTTGTCAACCCTATTTTGCTAGTTAGTATTGGAATGTGATACAGTATTGATGGAGGAAATTTGCATGAATGCCGAGATTGAGGTGCACCCATCTACCTATGTGTTTGATCTTTCTGGTGGTCGTCTATGCCTGGATTTTACCAATACGCTCTCTGATCGTGCCACTAACATACCGCGCGAACATCTTCAGTGTTACCAGGATCTTGTTGCCTGGAGTTTGCAAACGTCCATACTCACGACCGAAGAGGCACAACAATTGCTTGCCCTGGCTGAACGGGCTACTGAAGAGGCCACATGGATCTACCAACAGGCAATTATGTTGCGGGAAGCACTTTTTCGCACTTTCGAGGCATTGGCTTTAGAGCAAACTCCTGAGGAGGCCGATCTGACGCTCCTGAATACAATGTTAGTTGTTGCGCTGCCACATCGACAACTTGTATTGCAGCATACTCACTTTGTCTGGGAATGGGTTATGTCGCAAGGAGCGCTCGATTCTATACTCTGGCGTATCGTGCACTCGGCTACCGATCTGCTCACGTCCGATGAGATCCATAACGTCAAGGTTTGCAGTGCCGACAATTGCAATTGGCTCTTTCTCGACACAAGTAAGAATCAGAGCCGCCGCTGGTGTAGTATGAATGGGTGCGGCAACCGGGCCAAGGTACGGAAGCATTATATTCGTAAAAAACAGGCTTTGAGTGAATAGATTATAAAACCGCTTCTGCACTTTTACAACCTAATTTGCAGCAAATGTTTCAATCACTTCAAATGATCTTGATAAATAAGAGGCAATAATTATGACTACGCTGGATATCGCGCACCTGCGGCTCCTCAACCAACACATTGCGCATGCTCCGTTTGACCGGCCCGAAGCTCTGGTGCAATGGCTGGGCGCGGTCCAGGCACAGGATTATGCGGCGGCAAAATGGGCGCTCGGCCTGCGCTTGCAAAACGTGACGGCCGATGATATTGAGCAAGCATTTGCCGCTGGCGCATTTCTGCGTACTCATGTGATGCGGCCCACCTGGCATTTCGTCTCCCCTGCCGATATTCGCTGGCTGCTTGCGCTTACGGCTCCACGTGTCAAAGCCGCCAGCGCCTACTGGTATCGCAAACTGGAATTAGACGACGCCTTCTTTCTGCGCAGCAATGATGTATTAACAAAAGCACTACAAGGTGGCCAGCAACGTACACGGCCAGAACTCGTGTTGGTACTCCAGCAAGCGGGCATAGCAACGGACGATCTACAACGCATGACCTACATCATGATGCGTGCCGAACTGGATGGGGTTGTCTGTAGCGGCGCAAGACGAGACAAGCAATTCACCTACGCTCTTCTTGATGAACGTGCGCCACAAGCCCGCATGTTAGATCACGACGAAGCACTGGCAACACTTACCGAACGCTATTTTACAAGCCACGGCCCCGCAACCCTGCCAGATTTTGTCTGGTGGTCCGGGCTAACAGTCGCCGATGCCAAAGCGGGCCTCGCAATGGTTCAATCCCAGTTTACACAGGAGTCTATCAACGGCCAGACATACTGGTTTTCGACCTCTACGCCACCTACAAAAGATCCATCCTCCGCAGTATACCTGCTACCAAATTTCGATGAGTACATCGTTGGCTACACTGACCGCAGCGCTGTATTTGACTTATCGCACATCACAAAACTGGATGATCGCGCCAACGTCCTCTTTAATCATACCATCGTCCTGGCGGGTCAAGTCGTCGGCACGTGGAAACGCACGCTGAAAAAAAACTCGATCATCATCACCCCAACGCTCTTCACCCCACTCAACACAGCCGAAAGCCACGCCCTGACCACGGCAATCAATCATTATGCCAGCTTTCTCAATATGTCTATTAGTGCTGAACGGCTTGATATATCATTATATTAGAAAATGCTCTCTATATCTCCTGGCTGCTTACTGCTGTGCCTCCTTTTTTGCGTTTGAATCGTGTACATAATAGGCCCACTAAGAGGCTTAGATACTAAAGAACGAAATTTCTGCATGTCTACCTATCTCATGCATATGAGAAAAGGAGATTTTGCACGGTGAATACATCTTTTTACCGTTATGGTTAGAAAGGGAGAAATCGTGTACAGATCGCTCAGTGTATTCACCATTAGCGCTTTAGAAGGAGCTTAATTATGACAACGAATGGACGTTCCACGGTAGTTGCTGTGTTTACGTCGAGGGCTGATGCGGAAAACGCTATTAACGACCTTCACAGCCGTGGCTTTACAGATCAGCAGATAGGCTTTATTGCTCGCGATACAAACCCTAATCCTACCTCCGCCAACCAGACGAGTGCGGGAGGCGAGGCCGAGGTTCCTACTGGGGAGCGAGCTGCAGTTGGAGCTGCTAGCGGTGGCGTGGTTGGTGGTCTCATAGGTGCTGCGGCTTCCCTGCTTATTCCTGGCTTCGGACCTGCTATCGCGGGTGGTATTCTAGCCGCAACGCTTGGTGGTATCGCGATTGGAGCCGCTGCTGGTGGCATCATTGGTGCCCTTACCCATCTAGGTGTGCCAGAAGAGGAAGCACGCTACTATCAAAGCCAGTTTGAGGCTGGCCGCATCCTTGTTACCGTCGATGCCCCTGGTCGCCTGCAGGAGGCAATGGACACGTTGAGCCGCAATGGTGGCGATACGCATTCCAACGCTTATGATGCGACCGGTGCCCGCAATACGAATGAGACTTACCCGACTGGCGCACCTGTCAATTCAGCTGTCGGTCCTAATCAGCCTGGCACTAGCTATGATCCCACCAACACCTATAATACATCTGGCACGAATGAGACTTACCCGGCTTCACCTGCCAGCCCCAATCAGCCTGGCACTAGCTATGATCCCAATAGTGGCGGTACCTATAGCCCGAACCCTAGTCGTACTACGGAACCAGATCGTTAATCTGCCCTGGTCTCAGTCACCAGAACTACGCTAACAACATTTGAAATAAGACGCGACCCGTGGATTTTTCACTACGGGTCGCGTCTTATTTCAAACAAAGCATATCCTCGTCTTCTGCGCTTGCACCTCTCTAAGTGTGCTTCCAGCTAGACAAGTGCCACTTCCCTAATAAATTACCACCGGTCAGTTCTTGTACAGTATTTCGCTTATCTATATACACAATCTGCTTCGTTCCATGCTGCGCCCAGTCATAGCCAAACAAAACCTTTCCCATTAGGAGATGCGGTTGCCTGAGTAAACTGGCTCAAATCGGCAAGCTGCCATCTCTCGCCGGGCGCATCCGATATCTCCTGGATATGATCGTTACTATCGATAAAGTAGAGAACATTGCGCCCCCCTTGCTGCCACTCATAGCCCACAAGCGTATTCCCATTGGTCACTGGCGCATTGACGAGTTAGCGTGAGGTCCGTCAGGTTCCAGTTCCCAACCTTCACGCTTGAGAGCAGTTGAATATGGTTGTTTGTGTCCAGGTAAGCAATCTGTTTAGCTCCTGTCTGCCGCCACTCATAACCCACAAGTACATTACCTCTGGCAAGCGGTGCACCCACAAGGCTATGAAGATCGACATGGTTCCAACTTCCACCAGAAAAGCTGAGTTCCTGCACATGCTGATTTATGTCTATGTAATCTATCTGCATGCTCCCTAAGCTGGTCCAACCATAACCAACAACAACATTTCCATTAGCCAGCGGCGCTTTTGTAAGCACGGTCAGGTCGCTTACGCGCCAGTTATTGCCATCGCTACTTGTAAGCTCCTGAATATGGTTGCTCTGATCCACATAGACTACTTGCTTACTACCAGCGGCAAGCCATTCGTAACCCGAGAGGGCACGGCCGTTGGCCAGGGGCGCTTGCGCTTTCCGCGTGAGATCCATAACATCCCACTGGTCGTCCGTGCTAGCAAAGATCTCCTGGACATGTCCCTTGGCATCTATATACACAACCTGTTCGCTATTTCCACGCTGCCAATCAAATCCTGCCACGGCACGTCCATTTGAGACTGCCGCCCCTGCGCCTTTGGTCAGGTCAGTGATGTGCCATGTCTGCTGGTCACCCGTATAGAGTTCTTGTATATGGTTATTTACATCTACATATAGTGCATGTTTTGTACCATCGTGTATCCATTGATATCCCGCAAGTACAGTGCCATTTGCAAACGGAGCAGTTGTCTCTGCCCCTGCAAACCGGGCTGGTAACCCGCCCATAATCTCTACAGCCGGGGTGTTCTGGATGAGTGTTGAGGCGGCAACGCCCACTTTCGAGCCATTTACGGAGGCGGCAGAGGCTAAATAGAGAGAGAATGCACTTACAAGTACAATCAGAACGAGGCCACTAAAGATGAGAAAAAGGGTATTGCCCAGAGTCGTGTACGGCTTCTTTTTAATAGCAGCTACACGATAGGTTGTAGTGGTTGGATGATTTGCCCGCAGATGCTGGCTATCCTCGAGCTGAAATAGCGCTATCTTCTGCAGAGATTGCACTCCAAAAGGATCTTCTAGCTTATCTTTTTGCCTGGTACTCTCTAACGGATTTCTCTTCAGCGCTCGCATATTGAGTGCAGAATTGGCTATTGATTCGGCTTCCTCATTATTAGCATTGCTAGATACCTGCACTGACTCTTGCACTATTGAATTCGTCTCGATTTCCCCGGTGCAAGCCGACCTTTGCACTAACGTCCGCACTATCGCTGGCATCTCTATATTTGCATTACCATCTTCCAACAAGAGCTCCGGCCCGCTCACCACTTCGATCACGCCTCTATTCTCTGCCTCTTTCACCTCTACAGGCGCTATCATCTCCTCTTGCTTGCTTGCTTCTGCCTCTTTCCCATCTTTTCCCTCCAAAATCGTTGCATTCGCCACTTCCTCAGGCATCATTATCTTTTCTGCCTGCATCGCCATCACTTCTGCTACCTCTTCAGGCGCTGGTGCAGCAACCTTCTCGTTCCCTACCAATTCACGCTCCACACAATCCCTCTTCTTTTCCTGAGGCAACCCCCCAACCTCCTTGCTCTCGTTGGTCGCTTCCTCTTGTGCCAATGGTGACAGCAAATCATGCGGCCCGCTATCTTCGCCAGGTACCACAAGCGGTGCACTTTCCTCGTGTTCGACTTTAAGCAGGCCGCCAGGCTGGGTCAACGCACTAACGATTGCCTCATTTCCTGTTTCTTCTACCACATTTTTTACGTCTTTTGCCAGGATCTCATCATCCGCGTGATTCGTTGCAATTTCTGCTACAGATGATTCCGATACAGTATTTATTGATTTCTCAGCCATCTTACCCTCTGAATTATGGCTATTGTCAGCTAGCCCCTATACAGCATATCTACAATCTTGCCCATCTCTGGTCACAAATCAGACACATTGCTTAAAAACCCTTCCACCTATCATTTTCTCTTTTCACTACATAGTGCATATTTTTATAGATTATTAGCTTATAAATAAGCCAATAATTATTTATTGTAAAGGTCATTAATACAATCTTTTCTTTCTAGCATTCATACTCATACAATATATACAACTACATTTTTTCACAATTGGATACGATATGTAACCAGCCCATAAGTACTAGCTCGCATAGGGAACAATTCCTTTGATACCCATGCCCACCAGGAACACACGCCTGGCTGAATCTGGACAGACGGGCTTACAAAGAGGTTCGCCTCTTTACAAGCTCACGGCCTCTCGCCGTGGGCTTTCTGACACTTATCAATCAAGCTTACTTCGCATTTTCACTAATCGATGCATCTAGCACCTAATGATATATACTTATTACTTCTGTCTCTGTTGCAAAAATGCTAGATCTTCTCAATTTTCTCATGTACAATATCAATGATGTAAATCAACGATACAGCCGATCACAATGGTAGAATTTATATATATGTTATTTTCAAAGTCCATAATCGCATACTAGCCGTGTGTCACGGCGATGCTTTTTGTTTGATGGATAGCACCCTTTGGTTGCATTTTAAGACCCACTTCGATCACTAAAGCGTGGCAAAGGATAAGCACTTGATGAATGAGCGTACAGAAGATGAACATGTGGATATACATGACCATACAGAAAAGCTGCCAAATGGCGCGTTTGATAATATTATTACTGCAGTTCATTCAGTTCACGGCTTGACGTTGTTACGCGGTATCCTGGCTAGCGACGCATGCCAGGCGGTACTCCATTTATTTGAGATGTTAACGGCCTCACCTCCTGACCCGGTGATGCTGGCAAATGCTTATAGTACGGCCTTTCAGCAACTAGCTATCAGCGCACAGACCGATGCGACCCCTGAACTTTCCGATGCCTGGCAAGCCCATCTGGCAGCACGTTTGATTGATGCGGGCAATCTATGGAGTAGTCAGGTTGAGCGCGTTGGCTCTGCCCATATTTCGCCAACGTTACGGACACAGGCCAGACGCGATCTGCGTGCGATGCAACGCATTTTTAATCTGGATGCACACACAATCTGGCGTCTCACAAGTGCTGCGGTTACTCCATCTATGCCTATCCTGCGCAATGCCTGGTTGCCCTGGTATGATCTCACGCCCGATGTTCCACAAACAGGAACGACAACACGGACAACACTGGCAAAACAGATTGCTACCTGTAACGATTGGGCCGAACTGGTCACACCTTTAGAACAGTACTGGGCTCGCTACGGGACAGGCTCTCTGGCTCGTTATCACGTCTTGCGCTGGCGCGGCGAGGAGCGACGCCTGGAGGGGATTAAACATCCCGATACCATTCTCTTGCACAATTTGATCGGCCATGAGCAACAGCAGGCACGTCTACGGGCAAATATTGAACATATATTAGCCGGCCTACCTGCACACGATATCTTGCTCTACGGCCCTCCTGGCACGGGCAAGTCTTCGACGGTCAAGGCCCTTGCTAATACATATGCCGAACAGGGGTTACGCCTTCTGGAGATTAGTAAGGAATACGTTAGCGACTTGCCGCACATTATTGCCCAACTCCGTGGCCGTGCACCTCGCTACCTGATCTTCATCGATGACCTCTCTTTCGAGGAACATGAAACTGCTTATAAAGTCCTTAAGGTGTTGCTTGAAGGGACCGCCGAGGCACGCCCCACCAATATGTTTATTTGCGCTACTTCGAACCGCATCAATATCATTCGTGAGAACTTCAAGGACCGTGGCAAGCCAACTGAGGATGTCAATTGGCGCGACTCGATGGATGAGAAGCAATCCCTGGCTCATCGTTTTGGCCTGCGCATCACTTTCACAACGCCCAACCAAGAGCAATATCTACATATTGTGAGCGAGCTCGCTCACCAACGCGGTCTCTCTATCTCCGATGAGGCTCTACAAGAGCGTGCCCTCCAATGGGAGCGTCAACACGCTGGTCGCTCTGGTCGCGTCGCCCGCCAGTTCGTAGACGATCTCCAAGCCAATTTGAAATACATTCCTTCCCAGGAAGCTACCTCTGTGTAGCCCGCTTTTGCCTGATGAGTTTGTACGCCAGATCCGCGACCCATAAAACTGATCTTCCACAAGTACTTTCCTACCAGGAAAACCTACAGAATTACCTCATTCATTCGTTTTTAGTGTCACAAAAGCGATGATTCTGATAAAAGAGATCAAATCACCCATTTGTCAATTTTGTTCCCATCAGTACTATTAGCATTGATTTTGCCCTATATATGATTTATAATCATGAAGGCGATATTTTTGTTCAGGAGCCAGATGATATTTCTATAGTATAGTATTTGGATATGCATGACAGGGCATCTCATCTTATGTAATCGTTCACTAAGATCGAATGCATAACTTGTATGAGTCATCTGTGTCATTACACAATAAACAGCTATTTATTCCTTTCTACTGAATTCCTGCCTGATAGCATATACTCATTTACTAGTGACTATTTCTTATGACTACATGGCCAGCATCAAAAGTAGCTCTTTTGTTCGATCTAAAAACAGTGAGAAGAAGAGGGCATCTCTCTAATGATGTTCAGCTTCTTGATAAATCTCGTCTGGCGAAGAGATGTCCGTCAGAAAGAAAGATGCAAGGATCGCATGAAAATGACTAGTATGTTCGAAAAGCATGTTGACGGTTTGACACATTTTGAAGAGGAAGCATACCCTGAAAATCTTCTGATTCTGGATAGACTGTATAATCCGGGCCCCGACAAAAACCTTCAGCCTCTCTCATTATTGAGAAAAGTGAAAAGGTTCGAAAATGGTCCGATGAACCTTCTGGCAATGACAGAAGGTTCATCGTTTGAAAGCCAGCCCGGCTTCCTGGCATTATTTGGTCCCAACCCGGATAAGTACAAGAGCTATCTGGAAATTATCAGGGAAGCCAGCACACAACAAGCTAACATAGGCAGATACAAAGTCTGTATGTATCTTGATGAATACGCAACTATCCATGGCCTTTATATTAGTGAATTGCTGCAAGAGAAGTGTATGGGCCTCTATTGTGCCGTTTCATCAAGAGCGCTTCCTGGCATTACTGAGTGGATGGATCATGACTTTTTCCGACAGCTCTTCCACGATGGAATACGCTATCTCTATTTAGGAGGTTCAGAAACAAGCGGAGTTAACGCATATATCCAAAAACTTCCTTCCCGCCACCCCAGCTTATGTCATGCGCCCTATGAAACTATCTTACCAGGAGGAGGAATCATTCTCTTTAAACAGTGCAGATTGATGAGTGAGTATGGCCTCTTTAGCTGTATATCTTCCTTCTTAGCCTTTAATGCTTTACAATAGCTACATAAGAATATGTGCTTGCTTGTCGGGAGGTACTTATCTACCATGTTATCGGTGCACCGGGTCCGGTGGGCATACTGGACCCGGTGCTTGTCTCATCCCAATGACTTTTATATTTCATTCTATGAGGTGGCCAATGCACTCAAGCTTTCGTGCAGTCCTTTTATCGGTCTGCGGTATAAGTGTCCTTATGATTTCCATCTTAGCCCTCCATCTGGGCGGAAGTGATGTCCTCAAAGTTGGCGTCTTCTCTCCACTTACAGGTGCCTTCATCGGCGGTACGATGGTTCTTATTTCTGCTACTATTTATTTAGACCAGAGAGAATTTTCGGAGCCATGGCAGGGGCGTGAACAGATAGCCTGGATACTCATCGGATGCGGATGTGTCGCCTGGGGTCTCGGCAAGTGCTTCTGGCGTTACTATCTGGCACATGGACAAACCCCTTTTCCTTCTCTGGCCGATTTTGGCTATGCTAGCTTCTTTCCTCTGGTCTTCTGGGGACTCCTCTGGCAGCCCTCGGCAAAAACCTCGAATTCGAGCAAGCGCTTGTTCCTGCTTCTTAGACAGTCTGATCGCAACAGGGGCTCTGTTGAGCATTGCCTGGTTCCTCTTACTTGGTCCTCTTCTGGTCTCAGCTAGCAACCGAAACAGTTTTCGCCAAATTTCTTTTGATCTACTATCCTGCAAGCAGATGTCGCTCTGATCAGCTGCGTCATTTTCTTGTTCCTTCGCGAAGGTGACAATGTTTACCAGTCAGAGCTCGCCGCATTAGTCTGCTGGTTGTCGGAATTGGCTTGAGCATTTTTGCAGCCTCCGATTTCCTTTCTAATGTGTTGCTGAGTCAAAACTTGCCTGTCGATGGCACCTGGGTCGATCTAGGTTGGCCACTAGGCATGATGACAGTCGGAGTTGCCGCATATCTGCGTCGATTTATGCCTAGAGATACTTCGGAACATGCTCTGCAAGAACAAAAGGTATCACCCATCGTTCAACCAAACTCAGGCTTTGGGCTAGCACAGGCTCTTCCTTATTTCTTGCTTGCTTTGCTCTTCCTTGTACTGGCAATCAATACTTTCTCCCTGGACAAAACCCAACAGAGTATTCGCCCTGTACTTATCGCTGTTACTCTCTTCGTCGTTGCCCTGGTGGTCATTCGTCAGATCGTTACGTTAAAAGAAAACGAACGCCTGCTCAAAGAACAGTTAAAGATACATAAACAATTGGAACAGGTCTATGAGGATATTGCTCTACGTAAAACTACTTTGGAGACGGGCCTGACACACCTCAAGGAAATTCAAACACGTCTGGCTAACGGGGATGTACGTGCACGTGCCTCTATTCTGGATGGCGACCTCTGGCCTCTTGCTAATGGGTTGAACATTATGGCTGATCGTATGATGCGCTCCGAACAACGTCAACAAAATGCGCAAAAGACAATTAAGGCTATTGCTGATTTGAGTCGGGCACTGGAGCAGAGAAACAACAAAAATACTTTTGTTCTCCCTGCCTCTTGCCTGGATGCTTCTCCTGGATTTCATCATCTCCTCCTGGTTATGGGCCTGAGGTCAATATCAGGACCACCTCCTTCACAAAGATCACTCTCTGCGAAGAAAGGCTCTGCCAGCTTAATGATTAAAAGAAAACGTCCCTCTAAAAAACACAGGCCGCACTCACATTCTGTACGCAGCCTGTCGTTTAAAAACTCTAGAAAACTTCCTCCCATTATTAGACCTCTAGAGTTTACGGCACAGCACGACTATGAAAAATTAGATAAGAGGACAACTCATAAACCTTCCGTTGAGCCTGCTACTATGACCATTCACGACCCTTCCATTGAGCATGATACTATGACCATTCACGACCCTTCCATTGAGCATGATACTATGACCATTCACGACCCTTCTGTTGAACATGCTACTATGACCATTCACGAACCTTCCGTTGAACCTGATACTATGACAATCCATAAAAATACATCTATCGATAAGCGTCTGATCTGGATTATGGCCATAGCTTGCGGATTCTCAGCTGCAAATCTCATCTATGCCCAACCTCTACTGGCTAGCATAAGTCAAAGCTTTAATGTCTCTATTAATCAGGTTGGTTTTACTGCTACCTTAGGTCAGCTTGGATATGCGATTGGCTTGATTCTTATTGTTCCACTAGGAGAAAAGTATAATCAGCGCAGCTTGATCATTCTCCTTTCTTGCGCAACTGCAATAGCCCTCGCCACTATGGCCATAGCACCAACTGTTGCTCTCCTCATTACTGCCAGTTGTATTATCGGCTTGACAAGCGTCATTCCAGAGTTACTTATTCCATTCGCGGCAAATCTGGCTTCGGCAAACGAGCGAGGACAGGTTGTCGGGGCTATACTTTGTGGCTTGCTTATTGGCACTCCTCTGGCGAATATTTTAAGCGGATTCGTCGGTGCATATCTGGGCTGGCGTGCAATGTTCTGGATTGCAGCTGCTCTTATGACTCGTCATGGCAATCACATTGCGCTTCCTGCTACCTGATGATCATGCTCCTAAGCAGACAATAAGTTATCCGCAACTGCTGGCTTCATTATGGGTATTGCTGCGCAAGGAACCAGTTTTGCAGGAAATAAGTGTTTTTGGCATTCTAGTCTATGGGGCGTTTAATGTCTTCTGGGTAACGCTTTCCTTCGCTCTTAAAGCTTCGCCATATCATTATGGCAGTGATATCGTGGGTCTATTTGGCATGGTTGGTTTTGTAGGAGCACTTGCCGCACTTTTAGTAGGGAAGTTCACGGATCGTAGAGATCCACGCCTTGCCACTGGAGGCTCATTAGCACTCATACTGCTTTCCTTTGTGATCATGTGGATTACGCATCAATGGCTTATTGGCTTGATTATCGGGGCTATTCTGCTCGATCTGGGAGCACAAAGCAACCAGGTGGCGAACGAGACGAGAATATATAGTCTACCACAAAATGCCTGGAATCGCCTCAATACTGTCTATATCTTGATGTTCTGTATTGGAGGAGCTCTTGGCTCTCTCCTGGGTACATTCAGCTGGGACATCGCCGAAGGAAATGGCGTCTATGCTACTGCTTGTTTTATGCTCCTTGTCGCACTTGGCTTCTATGCTCTACACGGCAAACGTATACGCCGATGGAAGAAACAACAACAGCTTCTACTACCTTTTCCTGCATAGAAAAGTGTCAGGCCCGCCCGACAATGAGATTCTCTGCTTCATTGCCAGGTGAGCCTGACACTCTTTGCATCATAAGATGAAGCCAGGCGGAATATTGTCAGCGAGCCATACCATATCGTTGCCATAGTAGAATTTGATGCCTTGCTGATGCGCCCGGAGAGCATCTACACGCAGGATAACTGGGCGTTGCGTTCTGCGTAGAGCAACAACGCGTGCCGTTGCCTCGTCATCCGAGAGATGAACGTACTGACGCTTCATTGGTTTCAACCCTTCCACTTTGATGGCGTTCGCGGCCTCTCGCGTGGTCCCGTGAAAGAGTATCGCTGGCGGGATTGCAAGCTCTCGCGCCACTTTTTGTGGGGTGGAATGTCCATAATATGCGCGAATCATGTCATTATACACCTCGAAACGTTTTTTCTCAGACTTTCCAATAATTGCCGTGATATCTTCAAAGCCAACATTTCGCTCGGAGCTTTGAGTGCTGAGGGCCGCCAGCAATTCTTGTACAGGCACCCAACCCTCGTCATCCAGTGTCAGGCCAAATTTTTCAGGATGGTGCCGTAAGGCATATGACAACGTACGACTTATTCTGACAAGTCGCTCTTCCATAATAGATTACTCCTCCATTGCTCTTATTATCGTTTTATTATAAATATATCTCTTACTTTGCTTGTTACTTCTTCTCACGCCCTACTCGTTGGGCAAGCAGTGAGCGGCAACTTCCAGCTGGATAGGAGGTTTCATGGGGCATCAAGGCGTGTTCACAGCGAGCGCCATAAGCGAGTCCATAGATGTCAGCCGCTTCCAACACCTGATGTTCGTCTGATGTGAAGGGTTTGCCTCGTGCAGCCTCGTATTCGGCAATGAACATAGCCGATTCCTCCTGGGTTGGAAGTTTGGGTCCATCAAAAAATTCGGTATAGGTAAAGTTTATAGATGCATGCCCAACGATGACTGGCTCCTTCTCAAGCACAAGGCTATCCCAATCATAAATGATATTCACACGCTCACCAATATAACGAAGATGTTTCACGCTCCAATCCATATGACCTACCACTAATTGACCTGCGCCATGTACTTTGATCTCTCGCGCCTTACGTGCAATTTCATCTATCCATTCGGCTCCTGCTGTCGTTGCCTCAAAATCAAAGAGCTTACTATGTGGTGTAGGCCATATCACTCCTGCAGGCACAGGTAAGCGCCCATCGAGATCTGCAGGCTGAAAACCCGGAATAGATGCGGGCGTCCTGGTAAGCCTGATCAGCCATGCAAGCATTTCAGCCATTGAACGACGAATAGCGGGATCATGAGCCTGGCAATATACCCCTTCATCAACGAACTCCTCAACGGTTGCGATACCATTTGCAAGTGGTCTCGGATCAAGGAGGGGCTTTGTGCAAGGATAGTTATTATTGCGTAGATAGTGCTGTACCTGGATAACAGCTTTCAAAAAGTCAATCGAGCGAAGACGGATTTTCAAGACGACGCGGCGACCATCAGCCAAACAAACGCCGCATACTGCACCTTGACTTGATTCATAGAAAAGATAGTCCACAACTGCAGCATCAAGTTCCTTCTGACAAAATGCGTCTATCAGGCACGCTATCTGATAAGGATCAGTTGTCCCGAAGACAGTCGGCTCCATGAAATGAACATCCCATTGAGCCATCCAGGCGACAATGGCGTCGTACGGCATCAACATTTCCTTTCTCTCGGCTACTCGACAAATCATAAGAGAGATGCCCCGCACATTTTAAGAGTCCATAACAAACAACCTGGACAATAGCAAACACAATGTATACCTATTTAAACGTTGCAAGCGCTTCTGCGATCTGAGCACTTTGTTTGGGCGTGAGGTCGGGACGTTGAGCCAGAGCGAGGAGTAACTGCTTCCTGAGTGCCAGTTGCTCCTCTTCCAATGCGCGTGTACTCGCAATCGTCATCATTACAAGCTCAGAATCCAGGGTCACAAACACGAGGATATCTTCAACGGTCAGGCCGGGACGCTGAGCCAATTCCGACAAGTTCTGTATCGCTAGCTTCCGCTCCTCCGACCGCAACGGACTCACCATACACAGCACCATTGTCGCCTCTACCGCTTGCGCCATACTCACACCCGGCCAGCATGTCTGCCCCAAAAGCATCTGAATAGCTTGCTGATGCTCTTCCGAACCTCTCGTACTCATCCTGTACAATGTGTAAGCAGCCCCTACAGCAGCACTGAACGCAATATCGCGCCTCCCAGCCCACTCTAAAAGTTGCTGTGCGACCAGGTGCCTCGCCTTGTCCCGCGCAGAACTGCTCCGATAGAGTCGCCAGAGTAAGTCTGTCATCAGATCAAAAGAAGCATCAGGCCCCAGGTCCACAAGTTCCTGCAATGCCTCCTGCCTGGCACGTAGCTGTGGTGCATGGCCTCTTCGTTCGGCTAGCTCATCCTCTTCAAGAATTTGCTGCGCTATATGAATACAAGCAAGAGCGAGATCCTGCCGTAGATATCTATCCATTTTTCCCCTCGGCTCGGCTCGATCAGCATGACCAAACCAATTGAATCTAGCGCTCCATCCTCTGAGCATGCAATGCATCTTTATTCTTCGGTAAGTACGTCAACAGAATTCTAGTATATCACAGAAAACAGCAATAAGCAGGCGTGGCCACTCACGAAAAGAGAAGCAAGGCACATGTATTGTAAAAGAGCACTAAGGCTGAAGAGTTAATTGACCAAGACCCATTACCAGGTTAAGCATGACAGGTAACTCATAGCTTGTGATGAGTGTGCCTGTAGTTCGACTAAAAATGAAAATTTTATCTGTCGAAGCAGTAGGAACATAGAGATATAGACGATCTCGACTCACATATAACCTTGTAGCGCCTGATATGACACTCTGAGGAAGCCCCTGCATCCAGTCCTCATGCCCTGAAGAGGCATTAAGCGCCAGTAGCTTGACAGGAGACTTGATAGAGTCAACTTGCACAAGAAGATATATCCGCCCACTATTCACAAGGACTATAGCATCTCGGTCAATGCCTGGCATAGTACGCTTCCATAGCAGAGCTCCATTCTGACTTCGAAAGGCGTAAAGATCTTGTGAATTTACGATGTAATAGAGCAGGCCATTAGCCACAGTGATCTCGCCACTGCTACCATGCGCTGGCTCATGAATCTGCCACAACACACGTCCATCTTGCATTGAACGAGCAGCTAAGAGCACAGATTTATCGTCCAACGCTACATAGTATAAAGAGCCTGAGTCAGCCTGAAGACTAAAAAATATGCTCGCGGTCTGTGCCAAGGGCTGTTGCCAGAGGATAGAACCATCACTACCTCTTAGGGCATAGAAAGCACCATGAGTCGTAGTACTACCGATGCCATAAATGTTGCCGTCGTTAAACACTGGATCATTCAGTTGATAGCCTAGCAACCGTTTCCATTGCAAACTTCCAGTCATAGGATTTAGCGCATAAAGTATACTGGGATAAAGAGGTACTATTACACCCCCTTGCATATAGTGAGGACCAGAAGTAGCCATATGGTCGCTACTAGCAACAATATAGACGGTTCCAGAGCCAAACAATACTGCCCCAGGATACTGCTCATCATTAATATGCAGCTCCGCTCCTCCATAGCGGTACTTCCAGCGCAGAAATCCATTATCAGCATCGAATGCATAGAGGTAGTATCCGTCATTATACGTTCCCATTATATATACACTATCTTTCCAGATAAAAGCTGGGCTGGAAGTATAATTCTCATTATGTGCTGTAGTAAAAAGGGGGATCGAAGCATACCATAGCTTCTTGCCGCCAGCAGCATCAAGGCGATAAAGGCCATCGTATGTCCGATCATAAAGAGCAGGCGTTGAAGAGGCAGGTGTGGCCTGCTGCGCATGCTGCACAATAGGCTTCTGCACAACACCGCCCATACTACAGCCTGCAAAGAGAAAAGCTGAGAGGTGGAATAGTATACAAAAATTCTCTTCATGGGTGTCTATTTTCCCTTCTGTTCGCACCAGTATCTTGCTTAACAGTTATTACATAGCAAGCTTTCATGCACATCACAACCAGGCGGATGCTCAAATTAAAGTATATCGATTGAAGGGCTATTTCACTACATCGTTTCCTCACCATTTCCTCACCATCTGCTCATTTACGAAGTCACTTTTTACGTAAAAACACTTTTATCTCTAACTGCCTGGCTGCAGTTCTTTTTTTGCATCCGTGCTGGAATGTCTTCCATCTGAGCATAAACTCTGTACTCCCTATGCGACAAATGACGTGCACCTGCGGCCAGGCAGCCAATGTGAATTTCTAGTATATCACAGAAAACAGCAACCGCTTCTACTCTATAATAGATATGACATTCTTCTGTTTTTACACTATTTCCATTTATGATGATTTTTTGCGCTGTTGTTTGACAAGCAAAATATTTTTTCGTACACTATGGTTTGATGCGCGGTGAAGCCGCGAGCAAGCACAAAAAGAGAGTAGGCATGGATGCTGGAAAACAAACTCTCTCTTTATCATAAGGGAATATAACATGTCGAAATCTTTGACCTATACAAGCTACTTGCGCCTGGACGAACTCTTGAGCATTCAGACGCCCAAAAGTAGCGGCCCTTCTGGCCCCGAGCATGATGAGATGCTCTTCATTGTGATCCATCAGATCTATGAACTCTGGTTCAAGGAGATGCTGCACGAACTCGATTATTTGCAGACGCTTTTGCGCACTAATGAGCCTGCACGTGCATCTCATACCACACGTCGTATTCTCGCGATCCTGAAGACGGTTGTCGCTCAACTCGACGTGCTAGAAACAATGACGCCCCTTGAATTCAATTCGTTCCGCAACTTTTTAGAGTCGTCCAGCGGGTTCCAATCGGCACAGTTTCGCGAGATAGAATTTGTCTTTGGCTACAAACGCGATACGGTCTTCAGCCAGTACGAAGAAAATTCCGTGAGCTACGAGCAGCTTAAGAAACGCTATATACAACCAACGCTCTGGGATGCATTCTTGTACTATCTCAGCCAGAACGGTTATTCCATTCCCACAAGCTTGCTCAACCGTGACGTTACGCAGCCAATTGAACCTTCACCCGCTCTTCAGCTTATTCTGATTTCGGCCTATCGGCAGAATGCTACAGCCAGCAGTATCTGCGAAAATCTAATTGATATGGATGAAGGTTTCCAGGAATGGCGCTACCGCCATGTAAAGATGGTAGAGCGTACAATCGGGAGTAAAATGGGCACCGGAAACTCCGCAGGCGCTCACTATCTGGCAACAACAATCAAACCTTTTTTCCCCGATCTGTGGTTGATCCGTTCGCAATTCTAGCACAAAACAACCTCGAATAAAACAGTAGACACCCCACTATGAGAAACGACCGAGTAGGCCCACAACAGGCCCAATCAGTAGAGAGGAACAGTATTTATGCACATATCTACAGATGTAGCATACGCCGCCGAGCTTGATGCACGCGATCCGCTCGCCCATTTTCGAGCACGTTTTGTTGTTGCCGAGCCCAATCTTGTCTACATGGATGGCAACTCACTAGGCCGCCTCCCCAAAGATACGATGGCGCATGCGGAGGATCTCATCTTACGCCAGTGGGGAACGCGCTTAATTCGGAGCTGGAATGAAGGATGGTTCACGGCACCAGCACATGTTGGCGCGAAGATTGCCCGACTCATTGGCGCACAACCTGATGAGGTCATTGTGGCCGATTCCACATCGGTCAACCTTTTCAAGCTTGTCGTGGCTGCATTGCGCGTCCAACACGGGCGCTTGCGCATCTTGACCGACGATCTCAATTTTCCTTCGGATCTCTATATTTTGCAGGGAGCAATCAACCTGCTGAATATGCAGCACCAGCTAGAAATTCTGCCCTCGCCTGATGGTATTCATGGCCCCACCGCTGAACTGCAAGCGCAGCTCGATGATCGGGTCGCCCTGGTGGTCCTTTCCCATACCAGCTTCAAGAGCGGATATATGTATGATATGTCAGCAATAACTGCCGCTGCCCACGCCGCCGGTGCCTTGATCCTGTGGGATCTCAGCCATTCAGTAGGATCGGTCCCGGTTGACTTGCATGCAGCTCAGGCCGATCTAGCGGTTGGCTGCACCTACAAATATCTTAATGG
This sequence comes from uncultured Chloroflexia bacterium, assembly GCA_963850365.1. GTDB lineage: Bacteria > Chloroflexota > Ktedonobacteria > Ktedonobacterales > Ktedonobacteraceae > Dictyobacter. Next base: position 161,276 of record CAWKKX010000054.1, on the reverse strand, counting down.
CGGCCCCGGTGCACCAGCATTTCTCTCTATACGGCGTGATTGGCAGGAACGGCTGAGCAATCCCATTGCTGGCTGGATGGGACAAAAAGACCTGTTCAATTTCGAGCTGGCATACCAACCGGCCATGGGCCTACGTAGCTTTTTAACGGGCACCGCCCCTATTATCTCTCTCTCATTAATTGAGTCGGGCGTCGATCTGATCCTGGAGGCCGGGATAGATAACCTGCGAGCGAAGTCGGAGCAACAGAGCGAATATATGATTGAATTGTGGCAAGCCGTACTAGAACCATTGGGGTTTACCTTGAACTCGCCACGCATGGGTCATCAACGAGGCTCCCATATATCACTGGGTCATGCCGAAGGGCTACGCATCGACCTTGCACTTCTCGACGAGAACATCTTGCCCGATTTCCGTGCTCCCAACAATATTCGCCTGGGCATCGCACCGCTCTATACATCTTTTCGCGACATTCATACTACGGTAATGCGCTTGCGGCAGATCGTCGATGAGAAGCTCTACGAAAAATATTCCAGCGAGGTCCCGATTGTAACCTGAGTCCGCCTGCCATTGAAGAGACACCACAGATAGTGATTTTGCCCTTTCAAATTGTGCTCATTAGGATGCAGTTACTTTCTGAGCACCACGATAGAACTCTTTGGCACCATCGGAGACAGACATTTTGCCAAACCCAACTTCCAGGGCTATCGTTTGCAAAAGAATTCCAACCTGCGCAGCTCCAGGAGGATCAAGCACTTCTTTTACCCTTGTATCACCACTATCAGCTACCGTCGCCATAAAATTCACGGCGGTTTGCTGCGTTGGATTAAGCCGAGGCTTGAGGAGTGTAAGCCCTGCAACAGAACCCGGCATACCGCGCTCTATGCCCAACGCTCTTATTGCTCCAGGATCTGTGATTAGGAAACTGATAAAGCTTGCCGCTTGATCTGGATACTTTGTCCTGGCTGAGATACTCAAGAAAAGAGAGACTCTAAGAAAAAGACCTGGATTGTTGCCTTTAGGAAATGTGAGGAGTCCGAGTGGATGAGGTGTCACAGCCTGGTATGCCTCTAGCTGATTCGAAAAAAAATGGCTAAAAACAGCCTTCCCTTTCAGCACACTTGCGTCTGATGTTCCGGTTATATCTAGTTTTGCCTGCATATCCATCGGCAGACAACCCTTGTTCTTGCGCAGGTTGTTCCAATAATCAAACCACTCGGCTACGTCTGCCTGCTCAAAACCCAACTTTCCCTCTTTTGTGTATAACTCCTTGCCTTGCTGACGTATCCAGATCTCAAATGGGTCATACTTTCCACTGGAGTCTGAAGTGCCATATGTCGCATAACCAAACGCCCCGGATAGCTCTGTGACATATTGCGCAAATGTCGCCCAGGTCATGTTGTTTGGTACCGGACCAATGCCAGCCCTCGTGATCATTGTCGTATCATAATACATGCACTGATAATTACTACCCAGAGGAATACCATAGATGGTGTTGTTGACTTTACTGGCGGCAAGCATTATGGGATCGAAGTCGGAGAGGTCGATGTTTTGATTATAAATATATTGAGTGAGATCAAACATCGCTTCTTCGCGCACATACTTCGAGACCGAGCGCATATCCATCTGAATCAGGTCGGGCGCTTTCCCGGCTGCAATTTGTGCATCGAGCTTCGTGTAATAGACATCACTACTTGTATATTGGGATGTAATAGTGATATCGGGATGGCTCTGATGAAAAAGATTTATAGCTTGCTTCGTCAATTTATCTCGTGTTGCAGTGCCCCAGAAAAACATTCGCATTAAGGTAGGGCCTTGCGCTGGATTCCTGACCTTGCGTGACGACCGGTTGAGTAGCATCACAACCAGCAAAACTGGCAAGCGACAGGCCACCAAGTCCACTCAACCCCACCTTGATTGCATCTCTACGACTATACATAGTCTTTATATCCATATCCATCTATTATATGCTCCTTACACAACGGAACGGCTAAAATGTTGAAATACAGGCACAAGCGGTTTCTCTCTTTCTTTGTGCAATCAAACTAGCACGCGCAGAGCAAGCTAGTTATGAAATGACCCATCAGTACTTTTTGTTTCTCTTCTTGTTTCTCATCTTGTCTCTCTTGTGCCGATAACAGCCATAAGTTGCTGCACAATATTCTCCAGTTCAGCGGCCGCTTCATCAGTAGACATTGCACCCTGGGTTAGTTGATCTGAGGCACGCGTGGTAACACGCAAGGCAGCCGCTAATTTTTCATTCGCACTTTTCTGATGCTGGACAGCAAGTTGGATATATCTTGCGGCCTCTGCTATATCCTTCAACGATCTATCCAGCATAACTTTATCGGCAGGTTTCTCTATCAATTTGCGTGCTGAGAATAGACATTTGTTGTGCCGCAATACTGGCCGCATTGTTATAGTACTTTACGGCTTGCTGCGCGGCCTGTGAGGCTTCGACCATCCACGATTGTTCGACCGCAACCACTTGCTCCTCACTCGCAAGTAATTTGAGCGTCACACTATTTTTGCGTAGTAATGCGACCGAAAGCATAATCGGCCTGGTGATACTTCTGCTCACCTGTATGCCGATCACGAGGGCCAACAAGATCATAAAGGCGACGATCAGCACAATGCCGAACAGTTGTTGATCTACGAGCCCGGTGACTGTATTTAAAGGCTTGAGCACATAGTAAGTCCATGGAACAACCGCACTACTATACCTGGCAGATTCAAACGTTTGGCTCCGCTCGGACGGCTGAAATTGAGAAATGAGTGGCGCTCGTGCATTCTCTTGCTGCGTGGCAAGTACAGTATCAGCGACGCTTGACACAGATGTCGTAGCATTTCCATACAAATTTTCATCTTGTATACGCCGTTGAAAAGCCTCCGAAAGAGGTCCAATCGCCTTAAATAAGTAAGATGGGTGAGTGAAACCGGAGTGGTCAGGATTGGTGTAAGCAATCCGCACGCCATGTTGATCAAGAACAAAGGCATAGCTATCTGCGCCCTCAGTCTGCGGTGTGCTATCAACAGGTTGCCAGAGGCGATGCAAACTCATGGATGCGCGTATAATCCCTACTGACTGTAAGTCGTTATCAACTATACGGGCATAAAGATCAACAGAAGGATTATTTGCAAGAGAGTCATAGAAGACATCTGAAACAAGCACTTTTGACGATGTGCCGATCTGCTTGAGAATATCTGGCTGAATAAGATATTTGCCGTGCAGCGCAGGAGCAGTAGGATAGGCCATAATAACCGTATCGCCCGTTCGATTAAGGATCGATAAACTCATATAATCAGATACATCTCGGTGCTGCGTCGTAAAAAGCGTATCAGCAGCCAATTGTTTGCTATTGGGCGCATTTGTTAGCACATTCTTGATCGTATCGGATTGACTTAATGATTTGATATCATTGAGTCGCTCGGCGAGATAGGTATCAATTAATTGTACATGGGTTTGTGCATCTCTTTCCATGTCCGTACCAATCTGGGATATCAGCGATGGTCGCAAAAAAGCCTCAATGCCTCCAACAGTCACCAGGAGAGGTATGACGGCAATTGCTACAAGGACGAATGATATATAGACAGAAAGAGAATAACGTCTTCCTGGTCGCCCGGCAAAAACTTGTTGAGACATAGGAAAGATCAATCCTTTACTAGGTAAATTAGTGACCAATAAAGTTCATATTCTCCAGATCAGCGAGTAAAACCAGAGTTTCTTGCGGATTCCGTCCTATTAGCCGCGCTAGCTCCTGAGATGTGCGCGTTCCATCAATCAATAAAAACAGTTGACGATGGATACGTGCCAGGCCGAAATGCTGAAAGTTAGGGATCACATTCTGTGTGTGTTGAGAACGATAAGGAACAATAGATGTAGATGTATACTCATTTAAGGGCGCTTCCTTGTGTCTCCGCTCCGCTACAAGGCTGTTCTGTCCCGCAGTCGCAAGCCCGGAGGAAGGGGGCGAAGAGGTGGATAGATGATTTGCCTCAAACATAAAACGGCAGGTCTGCCAGGTAATGAGCTTTCTATAAGCTTCCATGCCTTTTAGCTGCCCTACATTAGCGGTTATTACCTGCCCTTCATGAAATACAATTGTTCCTAGTTCAGAATTATTGCCTGGGCTATCACGTTGTGCAGTCAATAACCCACTTTTCCGAATGAACTGGAGCGACTGAATGATATCAGCAAGGCTATCGGTTGGAGTTCCACGTATTTTCAAAGTGTATTACTCCATTTTTGTACTACATACACTTACATACGCACGGTAACAGCTTATCCATTAAAAACTTTCCAGGTTTACCCTTTCCTGCTATCCATCTCATAGTACCAATTCGACCATCAATATCATGTCCGATGCGAAGGCATAGTAGCCTAGCTATAGGCAAATCTGCATTCAAGGCAAAAAATCAAGCATCTATTATTATTTGATCGATAAAAATCTATCACCAGTCGTAAGATATATATTTGGCAAAACCTACACTACCTATGTTTTATAAGAAAGCATTTATAGTCGTTTTATTGAAATACCTGGGTGCGAACTCATATATAATAACATGGGCATATATGCTTGTCAATATACTTCTGAATATAAAGTGTATATCATTATTTACACAGGAAATTTATAGCGGATAAAACATACAACACTTAGAACCGCACAAGTGAATTATTTCAGAAAAATCTATATTTTTAGTATAGCAAACTTCTAGAATCAAAATACTTCGGGCTCGCTCGCCCCTCTTCTCTGCCGCTAAACTGATGCTATGCGTGCCAGGCATAAAGGCTGTCATATGCATCTCTGGACACCTAAGGTTACACTTCTTGCTATTCCCCTTCTCACCTTTCATCACAATTATAACACATGGTCTCACTTGTGCAATATGGTCCTGGCCAATCTCGTAGCCCCTCCTGGTTGAGATGTCTGTATGGCGGTGAAGAAACTTGCAAACTTATTTATTATAGAAGAGATTTTTTATTTCCTGGTGATCTCAGGCGTCTTTGAGTAGGGGAGACGAAAGGGCAAATAGGGCGACCATGTCAATATCCCCAAACGGCTCGTGAAAGGCACAGGCACCAGTCACCACTAGAAAAAAAAGATAGCGCGAAAACCTGAAAAGGTTTGATGAACAGACAGGAAGAACTTTAAAAGAGGTTATCGTGGAACAGGATAAACCACCTGCAATCAGCATTATGCTGACGGATAAAAAAAAGACTTCTCCCAAACTGGCTTTACCAGGCAAACAGAAAAAAACCGATCAGTGGAACCGTGCTCTTATCGATATGAGTAGCGAGGCTATGCTGGTCTGCGACCTGGAATATCATATCATTTCCTGGAATCAAGGGGCGGAGAGCCTGTATGGCTGGAGCACTCAGGAAGCGGAAGGGCAATTTTCTGAGGTACTACTTAAAGCTCACTCGCCCTATTGCGATGAAGATGTGCAACTTGCTTTACTAGAAGCCGGCTCCTGGGAGGGGGAGATACGCTATACCCATCACGATGGACACTACGTCAACGTGAGATGCCAGCGCAAACTTATGCATGACGAGCATGACCAGCCTACCGCTATTCTTGAGGTACATCACGTTATCAACCCATCTGCCCACACAGAACAACGGCTCAAAATGCAGATTCAAAAGGTTTTATCCTCTCTCGAACATATCACCGATGGCTTCTTCTATGTCGATGAGCAATGGCGTCTTATGTTCGCCAATCAGCAGGCCGAACAGATCATGGGACGCAGACGCGAGGAGATGCTGGGTCAGGTGATCTGGCCTCTCTTCTCCAATCTACCCGCCTTCGAAGAACAAGCACGCCGCGCAATGACGGATCGGCAATCCTTCCATTTTAAAGGGCAGCATCAGCGTTCACAAAAATGGTTCTCCATCCAACTCCATCCAGTTGAGAGCGGCCTCCTCGTCTACTACAACGACATTACCGATTATAGAAGTATCGAGTTGGCCTTGCGGGCCAGCGAGACTCGCTTCCGCAGGCTCTTAGTTGATGCCAATATCGTCGGCCTGACGATAAGCGATGAGTATAACAATTTCCTCGAAGCCAATGATGCGTTTCTTAACATGCTCGGCTACACACGCGCCGATCTTGAAGCTCATCGCATTAACTGGCATACTTTAACACCGGAAGAACACCATAACAGAGATCAAGAAGCGCTTAAAGAGCTATTTGCAACGGGCGTTTGCAAACCATATCGAAAAAGAATTTTTCAATCGCGAAGGTGCCCGTGTCCCGATTTTGATGGCTGGCGCACGCCTCGTCGATACCGCATCACGCTCTATTATCGCGCTGGTGGTGGATATGACGGCCCAAAAAGAGGTCGAGAAACAAAGGGAGATGTTTTTGAGTATCGTCGGGCACGAGCTACGGACACCCCTGACGGCCATTAGTGGCAGCCTCCAGCTCGCTCAACGCCGCCTCCAACAGTTCCAACAACGCACAAACATTCTCTCCACCGATGTTGCGGCTATTCTCACCAAACTCGATCACCTCTTAGAGCAATCTTTACGCCAGACACGCGTTCAGGATCGCCTGATCAATGATCTGCTCGATATATCGCGCCTGGCAGTCGATAAGTTGGAGTTGTCCTTGCAGCCCTACGATCTCGTCCATATTGTGCGCGAGACGGTTGAGGATCTTCGCTTCACTGGTAGTAAACACGAAATCTTGCTTCTACAACCTGCACCTGCGCAAAGCACTATTCCGGTTCTCATTGACCCGGATCGCGTGGGCCAGGTGATCGCTAACTATATCACAAACGCGCTCAAGTATTCACCACCCTCCACACCTGTCATTGTGGAGATCAAGCTTGATGCGGATACTGTCTATGTCTGGGTGCATGATAAGGGCTCTGGCCTCTCACCAGATGATCAAAAACACATCTGGGACCGTTATTATCGCGTGGCCGATGTCAGCGATCAGCAAGGCAATGGGGTCAATCTCGGCCTGGGCCTCTATATCTGCCAGGTGCTTATCAACAAGCTACACGGCCAGGTCGGGGTCAAGAGCACTATCGGCGAGGGCTCTTCTTTCTGGTTCTCTCTTCCTCTCTTGCAATCAACCTCTGCAATATAGAATTGTACTTAGATACATTTTTGCGCTGAGGCAAAAATGTATCTAAGTACAATTCTCAAGCAACCAATTAACAATTTTCTGATATCCTATGATGATGATGATGTTTACAGCTAACTTCTGCGCATAATTTGGCAAACAACTGTACCATATAGATTTTACATAGAGAAAGCATGTATAATGTATAATGAAGTCTACAAAGCACTACTACTTGCATGCAGGATTGATTTAGTGGAAGGGTTGTACATGCTTCGTGTGAAATTTGCTGGCCTGGGTTGGTATTTGCCCGCGCGACTCGTTACGAATGCTCAGCTTGAAGAACAACTGGGAATTCCAGCGGCCTGGATTGAGCGGGTGACGGGCGTACGCGAACGCCGCTATGTGACGACTGAGACGACGCTTAGCATGGGTGTGGCGGCCGCACAGATGGCCCTCGCCGATGCAGGATTGCATGCAGGTGATCTTGATGCTATTATCTGCGCCTCGTCCGCCCCTCAGCAAGCAATCCCTTGCACTGCGGCACTTTTGCAGCGGGCTATCTCTGCGCCCGATGGGGCCAGCGCTTGCTTCGATGTGAATGCAACCTGCCTGAGCTTCCTGTTCGCGCTGCAAACTGCTGCCCACTTGGTTGCGGCGGGCGTCTATCATACGGTGCTCTTGTGCAGTAGCGAACCAGCTTCGCTCTCTCTTAATCCCGCTGAGCGTGAGAGCGTTGCGCTCTTCGGCGATGCGGCTGCGGCGGCAATCATTACCCGCAGTGCAGCATCTGAGGAGGGCACAATCTGGCATTCATTATTCGAGACGCATAGCAGTGGTGCCGATCTCACCCAGGTCCTTGGTGGGGGGACGCTACACCATCCCAATGATCCAACGACGACGCCTGAGATGAATCTGTTCCGTATGTGTGGCCCGGCACTTTTTAAGCAAGGTCTGACGCTGATTGAGCCTTTTGTGGATCGTTTCTTCTCTACGCTGGGCTGGGAACGCGAACAGGTCGATGCGGTCGTCCCCCATCAGGCCAGCCGCCACGCTATCGATGTGCTCACGCGACGACTCGGCTTTCACGAGAAGCAAGTCATCAACGCACTCGCGCTCCGTGGCAATTGCGTGTCGGCCTCGATCCCGCTTACATTGGCTGAAGCAGTGCACGATGGGAGGATCAGGCGTGGCAATCGCGTTGTGCTGCTGGGCACGGGCGCTGGCCTGACGCTAGGTGCTGTGGCGCTCACGCTGTAGAATATCGCTGCGCCAGCAGGGAAATTTTGCGGCTCCTACCCTAGCGCACTGTTAATTTTCATATGGGCAGTGCTGCATAGCAACAACGGGCTTGCCGCCGTGTGCCCCATAGGGTATGCCCCTTTGGGCTCAATAGCCATCAACGTAAGAATAGATGAGCTTGTTGAGCGAGAAAAAGGAAAGCACGCTTATTGTATTTTTCGTGCAAAACACGCTGCAACCTATATGTGCTGATTTATCGTGCACATACCGGCTTCAGCCGGAGGGTTCCACAAAACGTGCTTTTATATACAAATGTTCACCTATCTTATGTTCACCTATCTTATTTGCATAAAGTACATGTATCGCTCCTTTTATTGGTTAAAATACAGGATAAATGCGAATTATCCGGTTTTAAAAGGCAAAGTGAGCGTTCCGTGTAGAAGGGAGTTCCGTGGAACCCTCCGGCTGAAACCGGTATGTGCACAATGAATTTGCATCTATACACTTCAGATTTTTTACAAGCGAAAAACGGTATTTACGTTATATTTTCCACTCAAAATAAGCTCATCCATCCAAATTTCTACGGACATTGGATACATAGATGAACAAAAGAAACGCAGCCACAGCAATTATTACAACAGCAAACATAACGCCAATAGAAGCGGAAGATCCAAGGCTATGTGAGTTGAAAAGGAGCACGAGAGCAAAATTAAGCAATGAGAAAGACGCCACAAGTATGCCATAACGGTTAAGTAAAGGGACACGTTGATTTCTCATATTTCTATCCTTCGAATGTGAATTTGTCTATCTACCATCATTAACATATTACTATGGTTCTACGCTTTAATAGCTCACAGGTTGCACGTGGGCTCATTTTTTATGGTACGATCATATCTTTCTTGCCTTTATAAAACGATAGCTCCAAACAGCGCCGCTAAAGGCAAAAAGAATAGCGGCACCGAAGAAAACAGCGCGTTTTTGTGCTCTGTCGCCGCAAAGAAAAACATAGGAATAATAGCGAGAAATGAGAGAACTGCAACAAAAAGAGAAGTTGCCTGAATTTTATTCATATTTCTACTCTCCTAATAATTCATGTCTTTAACAAACGTTGTGGGAAAGATTATTGTCTCGTGGGCCTTGGAAGCACATTTTTATATATTCTTTCTTACATGTTCGCCTCAAACCGGCAATATATTATCACTCCTATAAAATATGGAATACAGGCTAGACAATTTTCTTTTAACAAATATATAATTCTAAATGAGAAAAACATATATACTAAAATTCATACAAAGGGGAATATGTATGGTAACCGAACCAAAACAATCTATCAGTATCTACCTGAGCTACTCCCAAAAAGACGAGGAGCTCAAAAACGAGTTCGAAGACTACCTCATCATTCTGCAACAAGCCGGGCTCATCTCTGGCTGGGTAGAGCGCCAGGTCCAACGAGGACAAGATTGGTCACAAATCATCGATCCACGCATATTGGTTGCCGACATTGTCTTGCTGTTTATGAGCCCTAGCCTCCTCGCCTCTGGCTATTGTTCTGGCGCTGAAGTAAGTGAGGCATGGGCGAGGAGCCAAAAAGGAGAGGCGCGGTGTTATTCCCATTATCCTGCAACGTGTTAATTTGACAGGACACTCTCTTTGAATCAATCCAAGCATTGCCAAGAAATGCAATACCTATCGCATCCTGGCCCGTTCGAATCGAAGCCTGGGGAGCAATAGATCGAGAAATTCGTTCTGTTATTAACAGTTTGACATATAAATGGTAAATCAATGCAAATCGACTATACATAAAATGAATAAAAAGTGGTAGAATCATACATATTATGCGCATATTAATCACCGGCGGAACCGGCTTTCTCGGCCAGCATCTCGCTAGAGCACTACAAGCCAGGGGACATCAAATAGCTATCCTGGGCCGCAATTTCAACGACGTACAACCCTTGCTCGCAGCAGGCACTATACCCATTACACCTATCGTTGCCGACCTGCGCGATGTGGACGCTGTTCGTCAGGCATGCAAAGCACGCGATGTGGTCTACCATGTCGGGGCGCTCTCGGCGGCGTGGGGCAAGCGCGAGGATTTCTTTGCGATCAACGTCGGTGGCACAGAGGCCGTACTGGCCGGTTGCTGTGAGCATGGCGTGAAACGTTTGCTATATGTATCGTCGCCAAGCGTTGTCTTTAATGGCAAAGATCAGCTTGACGCAACTGAGGCCGTGACATACCCCAGACGCTTCGCCTCGATCTATTCCCTGACAAAAAAGCTGGGGGAAGACCGGATTCATGCCGCACCCGCCTTCTTGGAGACGGTTATACTGCGTCCCAAAGCGATCTTCGGGCCAGGGGATCGGAGCTTGCTACCACAATTAATTGCCGCCGCTCGTCGAAAGCGCTTACCACAGATTGGCGCGGGCAATAATCTTGTTGATCTCACGTATGTAGAAAACGTGGCGCACGCGCTTGTGCTGGCCCTCGAGGCTCCAGATGCCGTGGGCAAGACATACACGATCACAAACGGCGAACATATCAATCTCTGGACGGTGATCCGGCAGGTGCTGCAACGGCTTGATCTCTCTACTGATCTGCGCCAGATATCCCTACCTATGGCTCTGGCGGCAGCGGCAACAATGGAACTGCAAGCGACGTTGACCGGCCAGGAGCCACTTCTGACGCGCTATTCGGCTGCTATCCTGGGACGCACACAAACTTATGATATCAGCGCAGCTCAACGCGACCTTGGCTATGTTCCACGCATCTCGGTGGCGCAGGGGATCGAGCACACACTGGCAAGCTTACAAACGACTATATGAAGCACGCAAGGGAGCGAATGAGCATGAGCCCACCCAGCCTTCAATGTCACATACTCGATACGGGCTATTGCCTGGCTAGAGAGGACCATCTCATCCAGGGGGGACAACATCGCATGGTTGAGTGTCATTCTTTAGTTGCGTTATTGTGCCACCCTCGACACGGTTGGTTGCTATGGGATACTGGTTACGCACCGCGCATGCTTGATGCGACCAGGAATTTCCCATTCTCGCTCTATCGCTATGCCACACCGCTCCGCCTGGATGCCCGGCTCGCGGTAGCTGCGCAGCTGGCACGCTGGCAGCTCACAGCAGGCGATATCGGCCATGTGATCATCTCGCATTTCCACGCCGATCATATCGCTGGCCTGCTCGACTTTCCAGAGGCCACACTGATCGCCTCCGAGTCGGCCTACCTGGATGTGGCTTCCCGCCGTGGATTGCATGCCCTACGACGTGCATTTATCCCTGAGCTGCTCCCCAACGATTTCTCTAAACGGGCCCGGTTGCTCTCGCGCTTCGCAGGGCCGTCCTTATCAGCCCTTGGTGCAACCTGCGATCTCTTCAACGACGGATCATTGTTGCTTATTGCGTTACCCGGCCATGCTCAGGGCCAGCTTGGCCTGCTCGCCCATACCAACCGTGGCCGTATCCTCTTCGCCGCCGATGGCTGCTGGCTGCGACGCTCAATCTACGAGCAGCGTCCGCCTTCGCGCATCACTAATCTCGTTGTGGATGATCCTCGCGCCGTTCGCACGACGATCAACCGCTTGCACGATTTTATCCAGAGCAATAGCGATATCATCCTTGTGCCAAGCCATTGCCCGGAAGCGTTCGCACAGGAGGTCGATCATCAATAAAACATCCTCTAAATCTCATCAATCCGTTACATCCACGGTTAGCACAGCATCGAACAGTGCAGCCATGATCGGTCACTTCATACGTGCACGCTGGCGCTGGCATCATCTGCAAGCTGACAATCTTGCACATTACCAGGACCAGCGTGCCCAGCAGATCGTAGCCTATACGGCAGAGCGCTCACCGTTCTACCGCGATCACTGGACCGGCCACGATCTACGCGACTGGCGCACGCTGCCAACGGTGGACAAGCAGTTGATGATGGATAACTTCTCGACCTTCACTACCTGCGGCATTACAAAAGAGGCGGCCATGCAAGTTGCATTGCAGGCCGAGCAGAGCCGCGATTTCAGCCCGTTCCTCAATGGTCTCGCCGTCGGCTTATCCTCAGGCACATCGGGACATCGCGGCTTATTCCTGGCTAGCGCCTGGGAACAAGCCGCCTGGGCTGGCACCATCCTGGCGCGTACCCTGCACACCCTGAAAATGCGACGCCTGCGGGTGGCTTTTTTCCTGCGCTCAAATAATAATCTCTATGAGCAGGTTGGCAAGGGACCGATCCAGTTCCGCTACTTCGATCTGATGTTACCGCTTGCCGAAGCGGTGAGCCAGCTTAACATATTGCAGCCTCATATCTTAATTGGCCCTCCATCGCTGCTCGGCTTTCTTGCGGACGAATTTATAACTGGTCGCTTGCATATACGTCCAGAGCGCCTGATATCCGTGGCCGAAGTACTGGAAGGACAGGATCAAGAACGGCTACAGGCAACGTTTAATGCGCCCGTGCACCAGATTTATCAATGCACCGAGGGCTTTCTAGCCGCTAGCTGTGTCGAGGGTAGACTACACATTCAAGAAGACGTGGTTGCGCTCCAGCTCGAATCTGTTGGTGGCTCCGCACCTGCTGATGGCTCATATGAACGCGTCACGCCCATCGTTACTGATCTCTGGCGCAGAACACAACCAATTATTCGTTACCGCCTCAACGATATTCTGCAGCTTGATACTCAGCCTTGCCCATGCGGCTCATCGTTCCGTGTCATTCATGCTATAGAGGGACGCAACGACGACATTTGCTATTTTGAGTCACGCAACGGCCCGCCACGCCCATTCTTTCCCGACACGATTCGTCGCATGATTTTATTAGCAAGCCCATACATAGCAAACTATCTGGCTATTCAAACGCATATAGGACAACTACACATCTATCTGGCGCTAACACTAGAAACAACTTCTTCCACCTTTGAAACTATCAGAGAAGCGGTACAGGCCAGTATCTCCGCGACCCTCTCCCAATACAATTGCCGACCTGCAGACATCCAAATTGAAGAAGGGCTACCACCCCTCCCAGCTGGTATTAAACGGCGTAGGATACAGAAAATCACGTGATTCACACCATTGCATGACCCTTTAGTCCCTTTTTTATTCAACTTGCACTCATATAATGTGGTTCTATGTTACAATAATCTCGTATTCCCATGTATCTATATGTAGACCGATACATGATCACACTATTATTTAAAAACATCCAGCAATGCCGCTGCTCGTATACCTGTTTTTCCCGTACTTCCTGTAGTTTCTGCACATACGCATAAATACTTATTCAAATGGAAAATTTTCCAGGTATTCAGAAAGAAGCGCACATCTCGTAGCTCATGCTTCCCATGCATATGTGCAAAACGTATCCGAAGAGATAGCAGCATAAATTATATATAACACACATAAACCACTGGGAAATTCATCTTACTGAAATTTGAGCATGCAGAAATAATATGCTTCTGCAATATGAGGGAGTGCGACACATATGCTATCCTCGCCGCGCGAATTACTTGGTAAAAGCATTGGTGGTTATCACCTGATTATGCTTATCGGCATGGGTGGAACGGGGGCCGTCTTTCTGGGCTGTAACAAAGATAACGACGAAATGGCGGTAAAAATTCTGATCCCCCCCTTGCTGGTAAGTGAGGAGAGTCTCAAAGAATTTCATAAGCGTTTCCAGCGTGAAGCTGAAATATTGTCACAGCTCGATCATCCCCATATATTACCGGTAAAAGGCTTTGGCACCGATGAAGCCTCGGGTTTTCCCTATATGATTATGCCCTACAAGAGTGGTGGCACGTTGATTGACCAGATACAACTAGGACCATTACCTTTCGATAAAGTCATAAAATATGTATGGCAACTTGCACAAGCACTGAACTATGCCCATGCACGCAACATCATCCACCGTGACATCAAGCCTGCAAACGTTCTACTCGACGAAGACGATCAGGTCTCTCTGGCCGATTTTAGTATTGCCAAACTCTTCAATCTGTCCACGACCACATTAACGAGCGCCAATCAAATGCTTGGCACGCCTGCCTACATGGCCCCTGAACAAGTATCGAATCACCCGGTCAGCCCGGCCACCGATGTCTATGAGCTGGGTGTGCTTACCTATCAACTGCTTACGGGCTGTTTACCCTTCGATGTCTCGACGCTGCTCGCACTGCTCCAGCGCATTGTGCAGAATAATCCTCCCCCGCCGCATGGCATTCGTACTGATCTTCCACCCGCCGCCTCTGAAGTCCTATTCAAGGCGATGGCAAAAGAGCCGAAGGCGCGTTTCGCTAGCGCAGAAGCTTTCGCCCTGGCCCTGGAGCAAAGTATGCAAGAGGTGCTACTTCTAACGCCAACTGCACAGGCAACCCAGGCGGCAGAAGCTGCACGCTTAGCCCAGGAGGAAGTGCAGGGCGTCCTCGCAGCCGACAGAGATAGCTTCTGTTCCTGACAACAAGGCCAGCGACGAGGCGCATGAGTATAATTTGACGTACGCAAATGATGCGCCCACAATCGTGGCTCAATATACTCCTCCCGCATTAGATGATATCCAACTACCGATATATCCTGCTGCTACCAATGATACCAATACACCTACAATCGCCGCTTACTATGCTCCTCCCGCATTAGAAAATACTCAACCGTCTGTACATTCCCCTTCTACTGATAATACCAATGGCATTAACGATACAGAAGACTCAGCTCTGACACACAAAGTCCTGACCCACAAACATCACAGACTTGTGCCTCTTAATGTCAGTGATCACTCTCCTATGCAAGAGGACCGTTCATCAGCACCTCCCGCAAATCAGAACGCTACCCTACGACAAGATGACCTGGCCACCATACTCCCTGCTACAGATGATTACATGTCCTCAGAAGAGATACAAGAACGACAATCAACTACCTCACCCCATCAAACTGCGCCGATGACAACGTCCCCACAAACAGCAGCGATACCGGCACAACACGAACCGCTGGCAAAACAGCTCAAAAAGCTCAATACATCTATCTATGCACCGCTGCCTACCCCGGATACTCCCGAAGTCCCAACTGCCCTCTTGCCACCTGAGCCCAATAGAGTCAATCACCAATCCAACATACATGCCGCAATTATAAAAACACCGCCTCAGCTCACTGGCAAGAAACGACGGCCTGGCTGGCGGATAATAGTAGCTTCTATCCTCATTCTTCTGCTCACCAGCCTGGGTATCTTCTCGCTCTACGGGCACAACCTGGGTATCTTTGCACGCGCCGATCAAGCAGCACCAACGCCGTTACCACCAGCTACCTCGGCAATCATAAGTATCATACCAGCTAGCAAGATCCTACAAAAGACCTTTACCATCTCGGCTGTAACCGGGCTCCCTGATACCAACCAGCATCAGGTGCTGGCTCGCTGGATCTCCGGCAACACTCAACCCCAACAGCGTACAGTCAATGCAACTGGCAAGGTTTCGACCCCGGCTACTTTTGCCTCTGGCACACTGCTCTTTACCAACATTAGCACGACTGGAGCAGTCAGTGCGTTAGCAGGCGCAACACTTACAAGCAATGGCAACAATGCAAATATACAGGTCGTACTCGACGAAGCAGTAAACCTGCCCGCCGCACAACCAAACACTATCAATCCAAATCAGCGCCCAACGCAAAGGGTACGCGTACACTACGCTAAAGGTGGTATGGTTGGGAACATTGCGGCACAAAAGTTTTTTCTGAGCAGCGGGGCATGTATTGCATCCACTCCAGCATGCTACACTGCGATCAATGATGCTCCTTTTATCGGAGGAGTTGACGCCCAAAATTACACATTTGTACAGCAGCACGATATCGATGGAGCAACCGGAACGCTACAGACATTAGCGCCAGACCCCCAGACGGTGCTGCAGGACCAGGTGAGCGGGAACGAGCAATGGATCGTTACACCATTATGCAAATCACAAATAGGTGCCAACCACGCCGTCAACGATAAGGTGGCGAATGTAACGGTTACAATTACTTTCTTCTGCAGCGGCGAAGTCTTCGATAAGAAAGGCGCATTAGAGGTGGCAAAGCAAGAACTCATAGCCGCCGCCACTAACGACCCTGGCAGCAACTACGCATTGAACGGAGATATCAGTACCATCCTGAAAAACGCCCAGATCACGGACGGCAACGGCACGGTGAAAGCAACCATCGACACAAAGGGTACATGGGTTTTCCAATTAGATGCCATCGCAAAACAAGATATGGCAAAAACAATGGTCGGCAAGAAGAAGCTGGCAGTGCAAGAGATGTTCAAGGCCGAGAAATCTATAGAAAGCGCAACGATCCAGCTCCAGGGCGGCGACCAGGATACCTTCCCTACCAACCCGCAGCAGATTACCATCAATATGCAACCTGCTGGCCCGGCATAAATTTGGCATGTTTCTGGGAGCGGCTATCTCACCGCACCTAGAAACATGCTATCTTTATAGCTAAACGTCATAACACCATTTTCATTCACAGTCAACAAGAACTCTTTTCGACTCGGTTGCTGTAACTGCTCAAATTTTTCGTAGAGCGCATAGATCTCTTTCCACAACGAAGCATCGCCCCTGATTTTCAAGGGGAAGAAATGAACAATGCGATTACTGTCTATATCTCTCACCACATACACTCTTTCGCCCGATGAGAGCTTACTATAGTGGTCATAGCGCAATGAGGGCATATTAATCTGGAGAAAAAACCTGAAATCAGGGTCTCCAAATATTGGTGATTGACACGCAAAATATGCAATCAATGGCAATGGGACATACGGTAATGGTCCGTGCTGTGTGCCCTGGCCCCCATACATGCTTATAAGATCTCCGTCATACTGGCAGACGCGACCAGTCAAATTCCTGCCTGTCTTCTCCGCCTGGATCATTACATTAGTGAAACTCTTCATCCAGTTGAAGACAATTCTCCCACCAGGCATAAGGGCCCGCATCCACGATGGATCTATTCGCTCACAGCTTCCATTCACAATAATTGCGTCGAAAAGCCCCAGGCTTTCCGGGAGATTACGACTTTCAAGGCACAACACAGTGACGTCAGGGCCAATTGTTCGCTCGATGCGTGCTCGTACCACATCAAGAAGCGCATCGTTTTCATCAATCGTCACAACATTCTCAGGGCCTGCAATACTGCCCACAAGTGCCGCATTATAACCAGTCCCGGTACCAATCTCCAGCACACGACAACCACGCCGTACCTGGACAGATTGGATCATTTGCGCTATAAGGCCTGGCTGCAATGAGCTGCGCTCTGCAAATCCATCTTCATCGATAGATATGATAAGAGGCCGATTGGTATAGATCTTTTCTAACCACTCACGCTCATTCGTTGAGAAGGATACAGTTCTCCAACCACGTCTATTAGAATTGGAGTACAAGCGTTCAAAAAAAGAAGGAAGGAACTCATAGCGTGGGACGACTCGAAAAGCTTCCAGTATTGTCTCATCACAAACATATTTTCTGATTTCTGCAATAAATCGATTGTGCAACAGGGCAGCTGTATCTTGCACCATATGTATATCATGCCTTCCTTTTTGTTTGTTTGATTGTATAAAATAAACATGCAATAAAGGGCGAAAGTATGTTTGCCTCTCCCTTAGTGCGCCGAGATAAACTTCTTTACTCCTTCTTTCTTTGCTATCTTGCACCTTTTACATTATTGTGCAAAGTGTGATACTATGTAAAAATACAGCATGCGTAAGAAATTCCAGACACGCCGTAAAGTAACGCTAACTCATCTAGTGAGAAGGGAAAGTTATAGTAAGAGTATGATTCTCCCTAAACTACAAGGACCAAATACAATATAAGCTCTTTTCGCATCTAAAACAACAAATATACTGATGCATATACACATCAATTCCGGCTTATCATTCGGCTTGCACACTGTTTTCACATCGTTCCTACATCGTTCCTACATCGTTTCTCCATAAACAAACATTTGTCTATCACATTTTCACCATTTTCCTACTTTACTCGACAAAAGTAACGCCACATGCTATTATTTATAGGAACAATTGAATATTTTTAGAAACTGTGTAGAAGAAAGTGCGGGGTTGCACATGGACTTAGATGGCACCTTATTAAAAAAGGTGCGGAAACACTTGGAGCTATCTCAGGCGGAAATGGCAGAACGCCTTGAGGTTAGTATCATTGCTTATCAACGATGGGAGCAAGATAAAGCAAGTCCTCGTCCCTATTCTCGACGCCGGTTCTATGAGATATTCGGAGATGCTCTGGCCACTTTGAGATCCGGTGATTATGAGAAACAAAGCAGAGCCGTGACCTCATCCACATCTTTTGTGACCCATCATGCCGTTCCCCCATCACCAGGGTTACCAGATTTAAATATGCTGATGAGGTCACGGCGACGGATGCTTCAGGATATACTGAATTCTGCCTGCGCCGCTCTTTTACTCTCTCCTTATGCTCTACTACCTCAAGATAGTAAAGTTGGACGAATTGCATGGATTATAGAACATCATTCTTCTGTCGATGAAGAAGCTTTAGATGATTTATCTACCATTACCAAAAGTTACTGGGGATTAAGCAAAAATGCTTCTATCGATCTCTTAAGTGGCATTGTTGGACATTTCTCGACTATCACTCAACTGCTGAAAGAATCTCATCCCGCTGAAAACTATGAGAAGTTGTGCGATCTGGCAAGTGAGAGCGCTCTTCTGCTTGGTAAGACGTTCCATGATATTCGCGAATACGATCTTGCCTGGGAGTACTACAAGTTCTCGCTCAAAATTGCGCAGGATGCGCATAACACCGATCTATGGGTAAATGGCATCGGGCGCATAGCCTTGTTATTCATTTATTGGGGGCAACCACAAAATGCCCTGCCTCTCCTGCATCAGGCACAAAGCCGAGAGATCCACAATCAGAGGCTACGACCCTGGCTATCGGCAATCGAGGCAGAGGTACATGCAATCATGGGCAATATCGACGCCTGCCGACGTTCGCTGGATCTCCCCAAAAAAGTAAATTTGCCGCTCTCCCTGGCTGATGATATCTATGGGACGGGCTTTAATTCATCACGGGCGGCTGGCTATGAAGGGGCTTGCTTTGTGCGCCTGCATAAGCCAGAGCTTGCGCTACCGGCATTAAAACGGGCCTTCGCTCTTTGTGATCCAACCCCTCTACGCCGCCGTTCCACTTTGCTTGCGGATATCGGAACCGTCCATGCGCAGCTAGGCGATGTCAAAATGGCAAGTTCATTGATCCTTCAGTCTCTGGAGATGACCGATCAGACCAAATCGCTGGTCGTTCTCCAGCGCATCTACAAGGCACGAGCAGAATTAGACCCGTGGAGGAATTGCTCGGAGGTAAGAAACCTGGACGAACGGATTGTCAAAACCTTCACGGCTCTTACTAAGATAAAAGAACACGTCTAGTGCAAACTCATCCTTCCCCTTCACGAAGGACCGTCAAGATCTGCATAAGTGCCCAGTCAAGATCAGTACGCTCAATGACCAATGGCGGTGCAAAGCGAATCACCGTCTCATGCGTCTCTTTACAGAGGAGCCCTCGTTGCTGGAGGCGCTCACAGAACCGGCGTGCGCCACCGGCTTCTGGGACGAGTTCAATACCAATGAACAATCCTTTGCCGCGTACCTCTTTGACCAGGGGACTTGCGTGCGCCTGCAAACGTTCCAGTGCATAGGTTCCCAACTCGGCGGAGTGCTCGATCAAATCTTCCTCGATGAGCACGTTGAGGGCTTCGACGGCAACAGCTGCGCCAAGCGGATTCCCTCCAAAGGTTGAGCCATGTTCTCCTGGCTGAAACAGATCCATCAAAGGACGGTCCGCGAGAATTGCGCTGACCGGGTACATTCCTCCTCCCAGCGCTTTACCAACCATTACCACATCCGGGCGTATCGCTTCATGTTCATAGGCAAATAATTTACCCGTTCGTCCTAACCCGGTCTGGATCTCATCCATGAGCAAAAGAACATTATGACGACGGCAGATCTCGCTTACCGCTTGTAGATAACCAGGCGAAGGCACAATGACGCCGGCCTCTCCTTGAATTGGCTCTAAAAGCACTGCCGCAGTCTGTGGCGTGATGGCTGCTTCCAATGCATCGCTCTCAGCATAGGGGACAGTCACAAAACCCGGAGTGAATGGGCCGAAGTGCTCACGGTAGAGCTGCTCCGTTGAGCCTGAAATGACGGTGATTGTGCGCCCGTGAAAATTGTTGTGCGCGACGATGATTTCTGCCTGATTGCGTGGTACTCCCTTGACTGTATAGGCCCATTTGCGTGCCAGCTTTAAGGCAGTCTCCACCGCCTCTACCCCGGTATTCATCAGTAACGATGTCTCGTAGCCAGTAAGTTCGGCTAAGCGCCGCAACAGCAGCGGATACTGGTCCGTATGAAAGGCACGTGAGGTGAGTGTGAGCTGTTGTATCTGCTCAATCATGCGCTTGACAAGCCGTGGGTGACAATGCCCGTGGTTGAGGGCCGAGTAGGCACTGAGGCCATCAAGATATTTCCGACCCTCTGTATCATAAACCCAGATGCCTGCTCCACGTGTCAGCACGACGTCTAATGGTGTATAGTTCCGCGCTCCATGCTGGCGCTCGGTGGCGAGTAATTCGGCTGTATTCATACCCTTCTTGTTCCTTTTCTGTAGTTGCTCTTCTGCCTGTTCGCTGAGTAGCAACTACTTGCTGTTCAACGCTTTTGCAGCGCGACAAATGAACTATCAGCTTGCTGCCCCAGCTCTGTAGCGCGTTGAGTCGCTCTCTGGACGGCCCGGAGCAATATCTGCTGGGTGTGGCTCTCTTCCAGCACGGTCATTGCGGCCATAGTCGTGCCGTTGGGCGATGTTACCCGGCGACGCAGTTCAGCAGGTGCCAGACCGGTTTCCTGCAGCATTTTCGCGCTACCGTACAACGTTTGGATGAGTAGAGCTCGTGTGGTCTCCTCAGGAAGGCCACAGCTCTGTCCAGCGGCCAGAAGTGCTTCGACAACATAGTAGAAGTAGGCAGGTCCGGTGCCCGATAGGCCGGTGACGGCATCCATCTGTTCTTCCTCGACGGTAAGCGAGATACCAATCCCGGCAAAGAGATTATGCGCTAGCTCCATCTGCTCTGCTGTGGCCCAGCGTCCGGCACAGATTGCGGTGGCCGATGCTTGTACGGTGCTGGACGTATTCGGCATCGCTCTGATGACCGGAACGCTCTTGTCAAGCACACGCTCAATGGTTGCAGTTGCAACTCCAGCGGCGACAGAAATCACGAGCTGCGTGGGCGAGAGGAAGGGGGCGACCGCATTCAGAGCCGCCGCTAGATCAAATGGCTTGACCGCAAATACGACGACATTGGCCTGTGCAACGTCGGTTGCTTGATCCTGGCATATATGTACGCCATAGTGCCGGGATAACGCATCCAGCCGCTCATGGCGCTGACGATTGCTAATCGTTATCTGTTCCGCTGTGAGTAGATGTGCCGCGAGCCAACCATTGATCAGCGCTTCACTCATCGACCCTGCCCCAACAAAAAAAACCTGCTGCTCAGATAAGGATGCCATGACAAAGGGTTTCCTTTCCTATAAAAAGCCACAAAAAAACGCCCTTTCTACCCAAAAAGGGCGAAAGAACGAACTTTCGCGGTACCACCTTTATTCGTAGACAGACAGACACACACACGGTGACGTCTCCTACGCACTCATTTCCCTGCTAACGGAGGGATAACCGAGATACTCTTCGTCTCTATGCTCAGGGGTGGGTTCAACCTGGGTTGCGAGAGCTTCTTTCAGCGACTCGAATGCTCCTCTCTGAACGCACTGGCGGCATACTACTCCCCCGTAATAGCAATGGTTTTCAACTCCTTGTACGTATATCATACCACATCGATGGATGTGACACTGCGCACGCCCTAAAGGGACGGCGGCTTCTTCCACTCCTCTGTAGTCGGTTCTCTGAGTATTTGTCTCGTAGAGACTACTCGCTGAATAACCGTAGTTGGGTAGGAATAGAGCCGAGGTGCGCCACCATCCCTGCGCGTTCCTCGTGGGCGGTGCCATGCCCGTAACCAGTTCCTCGCCTTCGTGCGCGTTTGGTGGATGGACTCTTGGCGCTGTTGGCATCATGGGAAATGGTCACACCTGATGGTTTCTCATCCCTCTCGGCTGCAAGCAGCCCAGGAGTTGAAGGCTTTTCCTGGTGTTTCTCAAACCGTGCAAGCAATCGCTGACCGATCACCAGCGAGGCATTCCTATCGGCATTTCCGCGCATGCCACAGTGAGGGCAAAAGGCCAGAGGCGTCCCAGGCATGTAGCCTTCTGGGGCGTGTTTGGCGTCGTAGCGTGCGATGAGGCCATGACAACGGGCGCATTCTTTGCTGGTATTCTTGGGATTCACACGACTGGTGATGATCCCCTCGTGCCAGGCTTTGTACTTCGCGTATTTGAAGATGCGTCCCTTCATCCAGTAGGCCCGTTTCGCGTTGCTTCTCCGGCTATATTTGCCCTTCTGTGGTGTGAGATTGCCGAGGTGCTCAAAGACGAGGATACTCGCCCCATGTTGTGTGGCAAACTGCACGATCCGCGCACTGACCAGGTGAGCCACCTGCTCGTCCACGTGTCGGATCTTGGTCCACAAGGCGGTGTTATCCTGTTGGCCCTTAGCCAGAATGCCGGTTTTGCTTCGGTTGCGTGCAATACGTCCAAGTTGCTTCTTCCTAAAGCCGTTTACCGCTTTGCCACCACTGAGAAACTTCGTGGCAAGGGTCGAACCTTCAGCAGTTTGGATGGTACACACGGCGAGATGATGATCGAGATTGAGATCGACGGCGCAGATGCGTGTCTCTCTCGTTGTGAGTTGCTCCACCACCTTTGCAGGGCTGGTGAAGGTCTTTTCGATGGGCGTATGCAAGTGCCACCCAGATCCATGACGAACCAGTGAGGGGCTACCGATCTCGTATCCATCAGGGATATCCCTGCTCAAGAGATGGACCTTGACCCAGCTCCAACAGCTTCCCGTCCAGAGCTTGAGCAGGATGTGCGTCTGGGTCCGTTGCTTCCACTGCCCTGCATACAACGTCGTCGAGCAATTCCAGGTGCGAGGTGGGACCGGTGGACGCTCGGTGAAATGCTTCTTCCTAGCCTCGGCCTTCTCTTTGCATCCACGCCACTTTTTCAAGCTGGTAGAAAATGAGCGAGCTGAACCCAGAGCCGCATGAATGGCAGCTCGACGGAACATCGAGGGAAGATTTGGGGCAATCGCGTCGAGAGGCATCACCGGATGTGTGTTCTGCTCGGTTGCATGGGTGAGCGTCTCAAGAGCGTTCAATGCTTTTTGAGAGGAGAGCGAGAGCACCTTTTCATGGGCCTGGATCACCTCGAAATAGAAGGCAGCCACCTGGTTAAAAAGCGTCTGAGTTGCCGAGAACCAGGCCGCATACTGCTGCGGATACTGCATCGTTTGCTTGATGGTTTTGCTCGCTTTTGCCATGATGGGTGCCTCCTTTCTTCTCAGTTAGACGCCTTTTTGTGCTGCAATATAGCATTGAATAGTTTCCGCGCTGAGCGCTCCGGCCGTGCTGGCAAAGTAGGAACGGGTCCAGGTTGAAGGCAACTTCTTCAAGATGGACGCGAACTCTTTGCGCAAGAAAAACGAGGTGACGCCCTTGAGGTCTTTGACCACTTCAGCCGCACTATCAGAAGGCCAGACACGGACAAAGAGATGAATATGATCGGGCTCAATTGCCAGAGTGAGAATGTTCCAACCTTTCTCCTGACTTTCTCCTCTATGAGCTGCTGGCATCGCTCTTTGATCGTGCCCGTAAGAATGGCCTTGCGGCGACGAGGACACCAGATGAGATGGTATACAATAAGGTGCACACGGTGCTCGTCGCGTTGATATTGGCATGTACTCGTCTTTTCCATAGTTGTATTCTACATGAAAAAAAACAGTATGACAACAAGCAAGGGCTAAAGCCCACGAGAAACCCGCCTATCCGCTTGGGTTAAAACCGCAACGGCTTGCGGCGGGCTCCGTTAGTGTTAAGAACTTGATATTTTCCCATAATGAGGTATCATATGTTGAATACAAAGAGGGAAACATTACAACTCTATCGTTTCTCTATCCTCTCATATTATGCAATTTCATAATCAAGAGTGAAGGCAGCAGGCGGCTCATGAGAAGCCACAGCATCGCCCAAACCTTGCAGCCCGCTCAAATTACCCGTTGCGGAACCAGGCACTACGGTCAAGGTGGTCTTTGCGAGCCCGCCCTCGAATGTGCCAATGTGTTGAAACACAAAGCTACCTGAGCGATCACCCAGGCGACCGGTCACCTGCTCATAGCCGGTAAAGTAGGCAATGTTGTTATTGGAATAGCACATCAGATATTCTATTTTGCCCTCACCCTCAAGATCTCCGTGGTATGCATAGACCACGCTGGCACGTGTGAGTTTGGGTTGACCTGCGATTTCACTGTAGGGCTTTTCATCCCAGCTCTTTACCTCGAAACCCCCTGTCGCATGTATACGCATAAATCTTCCTCCCTTGCATTCCTGGCATTTAAAATATCAATGTAAGTATTTCACGATGTATAGCTTCATTATAACACCGATCAAGAACGGATGTACAACGTGGAACCAAAGTCCTATATATCATCCAACCACAGAGGGAAAAGAGCGAGCCCGGCGCTGTATATATCTGAAGCTGCCCCCACGCTCGACTTGTACGACGTTGCCACGCCAGTTTGCCCGCTGCGGCAAGATCAGCGAGAGCACTATCTGCACAGGGATAAGCACAAGCATGATTGGTATGAGCCATGATTTATTTGCTGGCTGCGCACGGCTCAGGTACTTTTCGTTGAGCTCTTCTACAATGACCCAACTACAACCAAAATAGAGCAAAGTGTACACCAGTTTCGACCACGATGGACGCACAAGAAGCGCAAAGAGCAAAAAGAGGGGAAAGAGCGCAGGTATAATTCCAAATATGTAGACGGAGATACGATCACGAATCGGCACATAGTGCAATACAGATTCACGGGGAAAGACAAACCAGCGCTGTAGAAGGTTAAAATAATGCTCTGCATCAGGCACCTGGGTGCTGATACCATGACAGACAGGCGCTTGCGCCAGGCTATAGCCATGCGAGCGACAGAGATGGGCAATAGCGAAGTCGTCCGAGAACATATGCTTGATGACTTCGAAGCCCCCCATCGCATCGAGTACGCTGCTGCGCAAGACATAGTACATGCCGTTGATCGTGAATGGCTGCGAAATGGCGGTATAGGGAACATAGGTAAGCAAGCTACTACTATTCACAAAGGTCGAGACCATGCTTGACCAGATGTTGGCGAAGTTGACATAATAGGGCAAGCCAAAAGCTAACCCCACACCAGGCTGATCCAGGAACGGCAATGTGATCTCTAACCCATTTTCCGGCAGCATAGTATCGTCATCGAGTACGCAGATAACATCTCCTCGCGCGACCTTTCTGCCTTCGATGAGCTTAAATGTCTTTGGATTATAGCCATCCGGCGGCGGTGGCACTGTCACAAGCTGTATGTCCAGCGTTGGATACTTAGTACGCAACCGCTGACAAATACGCAGCCCTTCGTCGTCATCGTCATCAAGCAGCCAGATATATTGAAGTTCGCTGGCGCTCTTGAGGTGTAAGTTATATTCCAGGCAGGTGGTTAGCGTTGGATCACCGCTCAACACAGGCTGGATAATGCTTACAAGTTGCGGAGGCTGCGGCGCAGGTGGCGGGGGCGATTGCCGAAAAAAGGCCGTTATCGCGCTACGTCTCCAGAGCTTCTCAGCCAACATCAGTAGTCCCAGACCAAAGCCAACCTTTTGTAGCACATTCATGATACAACCTCCAGTTTTCCTCCAAGGTGGATACTACGCTCAATTTTCCTCCTGCAAGAATCTTGCCATGACGGAAAAAAAGATCGCGAACTGGCTAGCCCAGGCTGTGTGGCCGGTGGCGTGAAATGTGTATACCTGAGCTTGCGGATAGAGCGCTTTGAGTGCTGCGCGTTCCCTCTCAGAAACGTACGAATCATTATCCGACTCGACTATCAGTATCTTGCCCGGCCAGGAACGTAAATCTTCGCGCGAGAATGTGTAGTGCTGATAAAAGTTGATGCAGACCTGGATACGGCTCAGGTAGTCCGCTTTTGTCAGAGAGGTAATTATAGCATCGAAATATGCATGCCAGAAAGTCCGCTGAGCCGCGACCCCTGGTGCCATACGCTGATTAGCAAATTTGAGCAGGGCACGCAGCCAGGTAAGTGGCAATACTTTCAACAAGACAAAGTAGAGCTTATGGAGCCTGGCCTGCTCTAAGCTGGGTGGGCTGGTGTGATCAAGCACAACGGCCTTGACTAATTCTGGATAGGCACGCACAAGACATTGAGCGACCATTCCACTATATGATCCACCAATGACATAAACTATATCAACATTTTCTGCCTTGAGAATAGCGAGCAGCCCGGAGACCAATTGAGCAACCGTCGTCAGGCTGGCAGGATAGCTGGGTGAGATCACACGATAGGTCTGCTCGAACTGTAAGATATGCTGAAATGCCAATTCGCCATGTCCATGCACACCAGGTAGGAGCAGTAACGTTTTCTCAGCCGAGCCGCCGCAGAAATATTCCCAATCGACCCCATGTGCACAATCCTTAGCACGTATATGATGCGGGACATGTGTGGCACGAAACTGCTGGAGTTGCGCTGCTAGCTCGTGGGTTTCATCAACCAGTTTTATCATGCATTTCCCTCGTGTCTGATTTCAGGCTTATGATGCAACATAGCACATAGCAACTCGATCTGCATTCATTATGCACAAGTACAGCTACAGATGCAAGTCGCCAATATTTACAAACATCCTTAAAATTTTGGACGTCCGTCGCTGATTTGGGTGATAAAAACACTTGTTTGAGAAGGTAATACAATGCACAATAATATAGGACAAGATTTAAAACGGATCAAAGCAAGATACCGTTATTTTTCCCTCAATCCAGCGCAGGATTCCTTGGCCTGCACCTCATGATGAGCCATGCACACGCGTCTCTGCTGTATCCCCTAAGGAGGTTTGCGCATGTCACCTTTCTCAGACGTATGGACGATGGGAGTTGAAGAGGAATATCAAATCATTGATCCCCTGACATTGACCCTTGCTGCAGACGCCCCACGTATTCTTGCTAATGTAGAATCACCACTCACTACCATTATACAACCAGAAATGCAGTGCAGCCAGATCGAGATTGCGACACCGGTCTGTTACAGTCTTGCCGAAGTTCGTAGTGCACTCACCCATGCGCGTCAAGCAACTATCGCAGCCGCCAGCAAGGCCAATCGCTGGATCGCAGCAGCAGGCACACACCCTTTCGCACATTGGAAAGAGCAACCTATTACTCCAAACGAGCGCTATCAGAAGATGCTACATCGATATCAACAACTGGCCTATGAGCAGGTTATTTTCGGCTGTCACGTCCATATTGGATGTGGTGAGCGCGAGGTTGCGCTCCAGATTATCAACCAGGCACGCCTCTGGCTCGCACCTCTGCTGGCCCTGAGCGCCAACTCGCCCTTCTGGTTGCACGATGATACAGGCTATAACAGTTTTCGTACGGAGCTCTGGTGGCGCTGGCCCATGGCCGGCCCGCCGCCTTATATCGCCTCCCTTGCCGACTACGATAACCTCTTGCAGGCACTTATAAACACGGAGAGCATTGTGGATAGCAGCCATATCTACTGGGACATTCGCATCTCTGAGAACCTCCCGACCATCGAATTCCGTATTATGGATGTGTGCATGACCATCGATGAAGCGGTGATGATTACGGGCCTGGTTCGCGCCCTCGTCCAGACCTGCTATGAGCAGCTACGACGGGAGCGGCCTTACCCTATTGTCCCGCTCGATCTCTTACGCGTAGCCCATTGGCGTGCGGCACGCTATGGCCTGGACGCCGATCTCGTCGATGTCTATAGCGAAAGTCTGGTCCCTGCACATAAATTTATCCGGCAGATGCTCACATTCCTGCGTCCCGCGTTAGAAAGCACCGACGCATGGGATGAGGTTTCGGCCCTGGTAAACGCAACACTACACAACGGTAACGGTGCCACACGACAACGCGAGATCTATCGTCACGCGGGCAATCATACAGCCGTTGTTGACTTTATCGTCTCGGAAACGGCCAGAGGAATATAGGTAAGCAGATAAAATAAGCCACGACTATCTTTTGCCATGATTTCTAGCTCATACACACTGTTGAGAAACCACATGCCGCTGATGCATCATCTCGTTGAGAAACTTATCCTTCACCAGCAGTGTGTATAGGCCAGAGATCACGTCAGTTATTGGCTAACTATTATGACCAAGTTGCCTGGCTTTTACATGAGCCTCCTGGGCGAGCCGATCATACCGTTCAACCTCTTCGCGAGCTTGTTTAGCAAGAAGCTTGAGGGTTGTTTCTTTATTTTTCCACGCCCACATATAATTCTCTTTGAGCCTTATAGCCTCTTCAATTTCCTGAAGAGCTTCCTGATATTTACCCTGTTGCCTGAGTACTTTTCCCTTCCCTTGATGAGCATTGGGATAATCAGGTTTACGTCGAATAGCTTCCTCAAAAGCTTCAAGAGCTTCGTCGAAGCGCCCAAGCTTGTCCAATGCAAACCCTTTATTTCGATAAGAGGAAATGCGTTCTGGATCAAGAAAAAGAGCTTTTTCTGTCTCTGCAAGAGCTTCGGCGTACTTTTCTAGCTTCTCATAGAGAATTCCCTTATCATGATGAAAGAGAGCAAGATCTTCTATCTTTTTGCCTGCATTAATTGCTCTCTCATAAGCATCAAGAGCTTCTGATGAATGATTGAATCTCTGCTGGATTTTTCCTTGTTCGTACCATGCCCATGCACTCCATGCATTATCAGGATCGATTGTCGTAACTTGTTGAAACGCATCCAGGGCATCTTCATAATTTCGCTGGCGTAAATAAACATTTCCTATCCCATACCATGCCCGTGTGCCTCTAGGATCATATTTCCTGGCAGTCTCATAAGCCTTGAATGCTTCCTCATTATTATTTCGAGCATAGTAAGTATCGCCCATCCTGTTATAAGCTTCCGCATAAGTAGAATCATATTTGAGAGCCTTCTCAAAAGCTCTTAATGCCTTTTCATAATATTTTCTCTCCTGTAATGTGTCACCATAATTTAACCACTCTCTCGCCACCAGTTTGTCGATAACTTTACGAATTTCCCCCGCAACCTGAGAGATAGGCGCATCAGAAGCTTCCCATTGATGTAGCGGTCTTCCATCTCTGGGCAAGGATTGCAGTTTACCGAATGTGCTCGTTTTCCAATCGCAGTCTTCAAGAATTATAGGAATAACATAAGCGTCGTTCTTCTCATGTCTTTCTAACGCTTTCTTCACCTCGACAGTACTGCAATAATCAGAAGCTAGAAAGCCGGGGCTGACTAATAGAAGAAAAATATGGGCCGTACTCAGATGCTCATCAATCTCTTGCTGCCGCTCTCTTCCTAACGCGACGAGTCCATGATGCCAATGAGAAATGAGGCCATTCCAGTGCAATGCAGAGAGTTGTGTCTCTAACTTTTTTTGCCACTTTTCATCTTCACGAATATAGGAATAAAAGATCTGAATAGCTTTGGGGGAGACAGGCATCGATTGCATAGACATACTCCTTGTTGTCACATCTTGTCAATCCCTTTCCTTTTTTTAAAGAGGAAATGTTGGTGACGCCATGTACATGTTTCTGTACCAGTTTATTTTGCATATCGAAAGGTCGTTTGGAGATTTTATAGATTGCACAAAACGCCTGATCTTGACAATATACCTGAGATAAGATTATTCTATCAGGAATCGACAAGAAAAGATAGAGCAAAACGATTATTTGCAAGGAGCATAAGAATTTCTTCCGTTTTCTCTTCCTCAACTGGCAGCAACTTTTTTCCTATGAGTGCTCACTCACAGCTACAGGTAAGAGAGGTTTGAGACCCCGCTTCTTCGCACAAACTCATCAATCAGCAAAAGCAGAAATGCCAGGCTCGAATACAGTGGCAGCAATGCAAGGGAAGCAAATAGTAAAACACGAGCCTTGCCCCGGTACGCTCTCAGCCGCGACTGTGCCGCCCATCGCCTCGGTCAGTTCTTTGACGATAGCCAGACCCAGACCGGTCCCTGATCCTGAGCAGGAGCTCGAAGCGCGATAGAAGCGCTCCCAGATGCGCGGCAATTCTTCTGGCGCGATCCCTTCACCGGTATCTTTCACCTGCAATAGGACCGTATCCTGCTCGTTACTGGCGCTTACCACGATGATCCCACCTGGTGGTGTATGCTGAATGGCGTTGTGGATAAGATTATGCAATATTTGCTCTACACGGTTGGCATCGACCATTATCGGCAGACATGCCAGCTCGCTCACCTCCGCCAGGATCTCGATGCGACTCCCCCGCCATGCAACCGGTGCAAGGGTATCGGCGACCCGCTTGACCAGCAATTCAACATTCGTCGGTTCACAACGCAGTTCCAAATGGCCTACCTCGGCGCGTGATAGCACAAAGAGATCATTGATGAGCGATTGCAGACGGATCGTCTGTTGCTCCATGACCTGCATATCTTGCTTGAGCGTCTGTGGCGGCTGATCTTCCCAGTTGAGCAGCGCCGATTCCATATAGCTGCGTACAGTGGCGACCGGGGTGCGTAACTCATGAGACACGCTGGCAATCAGCTCACGACGCGCATGCAGCAAGGTTGCCACGTTATCGCGCTCCGTCTTCAGCTCACGCATCGCACGCTCTAATTCGGTCGCCATCGCATTGAAGTCCGCCTGCAAACGCGCAATCTCATCCTGACCATCCACAACGACGCGCACACTATAATCCCCACGACGCAGTGAGCTGGTCGCGCTCGTCAGTCTCTCGATGCGCCTCGTGAGGTAACGC
This sequence comes from uncultured Chloroflexia bacterium, assembly GCA_963850365.1. Lineage (GTDB taxonomy): Bacteria > Chloroflexota > Ktedonobacteria > Ktedonobacterales > Ktedonobacteraceae > Dictyobacter. The sequence continues at coordinate 130,018 of CAWKKX010000054.1, read as the reverse complement.
GTAAAAAAGAAAGAAAATAGCGCCGATGGCGGCAGTACACAAGCAATTGCAAGCATGGTAATAACCAGCAAGCCAAGCAGAAACGCTAATATATTAAATGGGTTGCGACCGACTATAAGAAGAACAAACGCCAATGGAATACTAATGACGCCTGCGCCGATGACGACGATCATAAGATGCGCATGTGTCAGTGCCCAACGCAAACGCGTGTTACGCAGGCGATTCCAGAATAGCAGCAAGCGGACAAGCCCACGAAACAACAAAAAGAGAAAGCTCGTGGCAAGTGCCATCATGCTTACCACTCTGGAGATATTGAGCAACTTTAGATCATGTGTCAGCCCAAAACCCTGGACAACGGCAAGCAATAGACTCGCACTCAAAACCAATTCCAGGCAGAGTAGAACCGCCATTTCAATCTCAACAAGCAATTGTCTGCGCCGCGAACGTTCCTCTGGCTGTAACTGCCAGCGTAAAGAGACCCAGAATAACGTACACAAACAATATAATCCTATTAGATCGTTAGATAAGGGGCTATGACCAATTGAAAAGCTACTAAACGTATCACTGGTTAGCATACACACAATAATCACAATGATCTGGACAATAACGACCTCTAGCAGCGCACGCCTGAATGTGAGATGGAGTAGTTTGAATGCTTTAAATCTATAGAAGCGGTTGGTAAGTAGACGCATTAGTGCACTCTTTCTTGCGCAGAAAGCTCGCGACGGAAGCGATAGCCCACGCCCCAGACCGTCTCTATCGCATCGCCCAGCCTGCCCAGTTTCCTTCGTAAGCGCAATATCACATTGTCTACCGAGCGGTCACCACCCACGTAGACCTCGCTCCAGACCGTCTCAAGCAAATAAGCACGACTGAATGCTCGACCGGGACTGCGCAAGAGCAGTTGCAGCAGCGCAAACTCGGTTGGACTCAAGTCAAGTGGCTCGTCGTCGAGGGTCGCGATATGTGTCTGTGGGCTCAGTCGTAAGGGGCCACGCACAAGTGTTGTATCAGCATCGCTACGATCAGCGTTGAGCGTCCGCTGCACAATCTCATTGCGCCTTAACAGAGCGCGTACACGTGCGATCAGTTCGCGCATGCTAAAAGGCTTGGTCAGATAGTCATCCGCGCCCATCTCAAGGCCAATCACACGATCAGCCTCTTCGCTACGAGCGGTCAGCATCAATACCGGCAAAGACGAATTTCTGCGCAGCTGACGCACTACATCCAAACCATTGAGCAACGGCAGCATCCAGTCAAGAATGATCAGATCCACCTGCTCACGTGCATATATATCTAACGCATCAACACCATTGCTAGCGTATAACGTCTCATAGCCTGCCGCAATAAGTTCGCGCAGCACGACTTGTGCCAGGTCATGTTCGTCCTCGACCAGTAATACCTTTGTCATCGCGTATCTTTCCCTTTTTGCCATGATTGATCTCTTTCGTAATTATACTTACTAACGCGTCACAAAGAAATAGGTATGCATGTCCCTGGCCCCCCTGGAAGTATGCTGCGACAAAGTTGCGACAATCGAGAATTCCTGCGCAACCTGATATTGGAGCAATGAGTATAACATTTTTCACTTACAAATGATCACACGTCCACTGGATATATTTGCGCTAGCAGGCCTCTTTTCATCTGACGCGACCTGCGGAGACCCCGCGTCTTGAGATCGGGGAGGAAGCAGGTCTTCCTTTCTTGGGGCTTGGGTTGGGTGGTATCACACTCTTTACCCTTGCCCATAACTGTATCCATCGTTGCGATGAAGCATCCGACAATAGCGTGCATGAATTCCCTCAACCGTTTTTGTGGAGGTCGTCACGTTGAATGAACCAGTCGCACGAATTGCCACTTTCCCAAGAAAGGTCCCCTGCTTTGCTCCCTTCGTCACGACGGCTCGTACCATATCCCCTGTTGTAAAACCTTGCACCTTCTTTGCACTCTTAGGCTTGGTGCGTGGAAAGCCATGTTTACTCATTAAACACATCTGCCGTGACCCATGCCCTGTTGCGGTAATGAGCAGTGGCTTGACCCCTTTGACCTGCAACACATCGGGTGTGCTCTTCCCAACGCAACTCGCGTCTAACCAGTGCGTCTTTGGCAACTCACGTGTCGTTCGGTTGTACTTAGTCAAACCGCCCGATCCCGTCTCTACTGGCAATCCCGTTGCTTTGAGTCGCTCAAGCAGGGCCAAACGCGTGGTGTTCACCGCCACTGCATCCTTGAGGGGTTTCTTCGCCTGTGTGAGGATACGTTTGAGTACCTCCGGTTTCTTCTTGAGGAACACGGCAATATCTAACATCCCTTTGGCGTTATTGCACTGCTCACAGGCTAAACAGAGATTGCTGATTCTGTTGGTTCCTCCTTTTCCTCGTGGTTCAATATGTTCTATCTGTAACTGTACATCTCTCTTGCCACAATATGAACACTGTCGTTCCCATTTGGCTAAAAGATATTCTCTCACCTCATATCCTTGTAATGTACCCTGTTGATACTCGACACCCGAAATTTCAGGGTTTTCCATGCGTTGCATATCGAACCTTACCAGCTCCATACTGATTGCCATAATGGGACAAGACCAGGAGAGGCGATTCACCCACGTCACAATGTTGGCGATGCGACTCTCAAGGGATGGGGGCAACCACCCTTTCTTCTTGTTTTTCCTGTTGTGAAAACGGGGTTTTCGGTATCTCATCTTGCGTGCTCGTCTCCCACGACGAACAGCCCGGCGATCATCCAACGCTTTTTTGATTGTCTGCCCCCTGTGCGTCAGTTCCGCCGCGAAGACGATCTCACCACTCGCGTCGTTGACGAGAGCAATCCCTGTTGTACGTGAACCTGGGTCAAGTTTGATCCGCAAGGGTTCAACCTGGGCCTCCTTCACTTCAATCTTCACTATCAGGGTGAACGGAAATCGCCTGTAGACAGCGGCTTTCCCCTGCTTGAGCAGGAGTCGTGCCCAACCTGGATGCACCGGGTTTAACGGTTTCCCATAGGTGTCGATAACAAATACTTTGCTCATAACGAGCCTCTACTTTCGTAGGTGATGTTTGCCTTGATAATGTTACTGAACGGTTTCACGTGCAACACACTGGTTTTTGCCCTACAACCTGTTTAATGCGGCACCGTAGCAGTCAAAGCTGGCATGCACTCTGACGTACCTATTTCGCTCGTAACGGAGTCCGATATGTGTCCCCACAAGGAGGACACACCTGACTGAATCTGGACAGAACGGGCTTGCTCAAGAGGCGAACCCCTCTTACAAGCACCGGTTTTCAAACCGGGGTTTCTGACAGTGGCGATAGGACCATTCTTTTGGGTTGTCTGGCTCCTGTTCATTACGTTGCCAGACTTCGACATACTGCGCAAACTGGCTCACCAGCACGATTTCTTGGATCGTGGGACACTGCTGGTACGCTTTCATCTTGAGGCCCCGATCTCGTACTTCCGTCCCAGGAGAGAGCACTTCCACCACCAAGCGCGGCGATGTGATGAGGGTATTATCCGGGCGTCTATCGGCACGATCACAGGAAATCGTTGCATCTGGATAGACATAATGAGGCTTTCCATTTCGTTTCGTGCCAATCAATACCTGCACGTCCACCCCAAAGACCGTGCAGGAACCAGAACCAAGCTGGCGATCAAGCGCATTGCCGATGTTACGATTGATTCGGTCGTGAGCTACACTGCCGCCGGACATCATATAGGCTGTGCCATTGATATACTCATACTTACGATCAGGAGAGAGGCGCTCTAATTCATGATAGGCGTCCTCAGTCATAATTTTGCCCTTGCCAGGCCATCCCGACCGTTGAGAACCCTCGCGTTGGGGATTCGTCGCCATAACATCCTCCTGTGCGCAAATAAAACGGACAATCCTCCCTTTGATACCCAGTGTATCATATCAGAGCAATCTTGACCTCCTGCTCGCATACTTTCCAAAAGGTACGTTCTCGTTGCAAACTCATTTTGCTTCCTTTTCTTCTTGTCTTGTGGTCACGATATTATCCGGGACAAAATCCCCACTGCGGACGGGAGAGCGGGACCGATGGGTGCCTGGTCCCGCGCTGGTGTTCAAAGGTTTAGAGAAAGCTCATTATGTAGAGTCATTATAATGAGCAATAGAAGCATCTAATAAGGCTGAGTAAACGTATCAAATGTATAATGATTTTCATTTCTTCAAATAAGTGTGAAAGTCTTTGATTCCATCTTCCCAGAGGAAAAGTATCCACACAAAACCCGAAAAGGTCAAGTGAACGGAGAGAATTTATGGCAGATATCCAAACGACAAAGAAGTGGACAGAACTGGCTGGCATGGCAGTTGTGAGCCTGGCCGATGGCAAAAGGATCGGCACATGCGACGATTTTTATTTTGAGCCTGCCACACAGAGTGTGTATGGTATACGCATCAAAACGGGCATGCTGTCCCATCGTATACTACCCACAACCAGCATTAACAGCATTGGGAAGGATGCGCTCACAATCGCAAACGATGAGCAGCTTATAAGTGAATCAGAGCTGAAGAAAATGCCAACGATTGTCGCAGGCTATAATTTAAACTCTTACAAGGTGATGAGTGAGAGTGGCACGATAGTTGGCAAATTAGGCAATGTATTAATCGATGTAAGCGTACCCGACGCTCTACGCATCACCAGCTTCGAGTTGACCGGCAATATACTCCAGCACATCGGCGGTCATTACGCAACTTTTCCCGCTGATCGCGTGACACGTTACGGCGAAGATGTACTTGTCATTCCCGACGAGGTTGCTCAAACTCTGCACTAAAATAGTGTCTGCGCGGCTACGATGCACTTCTAATCTTATGTATTATGGCTCTGGCACAGTTCATCTAGCCGCTGGCCGCGTAGCGACGACCCTTGTGGTCGTGCCCAATTGCCATCAACCTAAGAATGGATGAGCTTAGTTTGAGCGAGAAAAAGGAAGGTATGGATATTGTGTTTTTCGTGCAAAACAATTAAAATCCATATTTTCCGATTTATCGTGCACATACCGGCTCCAGCCGGAGGGTATTACAAAACGTGCTTCTACACACAAATGTTCACCTATCTCATGTACTTCAATTGCATATATTGCTCCTTTTATTGATAAATATGTGGAACACATGTGTATTTTTCAGGCTGGAAAGTCAAAGCGAACATCGGTGTGTAGAAGCACGTTTCGTAGAACCCTCCGGCTGAAGCCGGGATGTGCACAATGAATTGGCACCTATAGATTCAAGACGTTTTACAAGCAAAATCGATAGTTGCGTCACGTTTCTTACTCAAACTAAGCTCAGCAATTCTTAGGTTGATGGCTATTCGACCCTTATGGTTGTGCCCCTTTCTTTGGGGTCGCCGTGGCCCGGCTTCACAGGCGCTTCCACGACAACAGGGACCCCATAGGGGCACGGCAAGCCGCTGTCGCTACGCGGCCAGCCCCCAGATGAAGCGTGCCAGGCCAATTATGACCACCTCTATATCTCTGATGCGGGAAGGGAGAGCGTATAAACCGCAGGATAGCGCGGCCCTTTGACCATATTCCCATTGCTCACGGTGAACAGCGATGATCCATCTGGACTGAGTGCTTCGCCATAGATTTTATTGGTTTCGAAATTGTGCGTGTTTGCATAAAAGGGACTCAGGAAGGCAATCGCTTTCTTCTGGTTGGTTTGTGTGTTGTATTGGATGATTGGAACTCCGGCGGCAAGCGCTTGACCGCTATCCGCTATGCTATAGTACAGGAATTTTCCGTCGGCGCTTCTCTCAATCGATGCGGTATAGACGCCATTACCCCAATTTTTTCCCATATATTGCACATCATCTTTTTCTGGATAGAATTTGTAGACGTTGCCATTTTTATCAAAGATCCAGAACGATCCATCCGCCTCTTTCTGATTTGTCCATGCCCGCAGGTCGCCAGAGAGGGTTGATTTCATAAGAGAGAACGTGTTGGTTGCCGGATCATATTTGGCAAGACGATGGGTTGCCTGATCACTGCCATAGAGGATACCGGTCGTGCGATCTAACAGTCGTGCGCGCGTGGCCCAGTTAAAGGGGTTTCCGCTGAGTGAGTCAACTGGCTGGCCTGCATAAATCGTTTTTTGATTGAGGGTATCATAAATTAAGACTTTGCCCCCTCCGTTATTCGTTTTGGGATTGCCATTGCCAACACCATAATAGCGATTGCGCTGATAGTCCCAACCGCCTTCTTCCCAACCATCGCCTGGGGATGGTTGCCCCATATTTTTGGCTATATGGGAATAAATATTATAGTAGATGAGATCTCCATTATAAAAACCGATAAGGTACATATCTCCATTTTTCGGGTTAATATCCATGCGACAGTGCCATTTTCCCTCACCGCCAGCCCCCAGAATATCTTTGGAAAAAAGCAGAATCTCCGTTTGCTTCTTTACCGGATCATAGTCCATCAGTAAAGCACCATTAAATCCACCGACAGAGCCAGAATGGTCTCCCAGCCCAAAATAATACTTCCCATCGGGCCCACGAACAGCATTACCCCAATCACCATAATCAGTACTATATTTTTGGGCATCGATAGTCGCGATGCTAAAACTGATAGTGGGAGGAGTCTTAGCAATTGATCCACCCCTTGCATCACCTTGTAAAAAGGCTGTGGAAGTGTCTGTATAGGTTTTTGTATCTAAAGGTGGATACGTATACACACGACCTGTTGACTTTGCAGCAGGTTGACTGCTCGCCGATATCTGTGATGATCCACAAGCGTTTATCACAAATGAAAAGGTGACGATACAGAAAAGTGCAACCAGTTTCTTATTCATCTTCAACTTTTTACTTTCTCCATTCAAGAAGCTACGGCGGTCATCAAAAAGATTGGGTCATCTCCATCGCTTGCTAATACCTGATCTACAATATGGCTCAAAGTTTCCGCATATTACTATAACAATACAAAGTACCTGACGTTCACAATAGCAATATAATTCTTCTATCTACTTCTACCCATTCCAAAGTATTATCAAGCAACCCAGGTGGCAAGACACCTATAAATAAATCGTTTTCGCGGTAAAAAGTGAGTGGGCCGGTTAAGTATAGTATACATGTAGAAAAAAGAGCGCCATTTTGCCGGGAAAATGGCGCGGAGAGCAAGCAATAGAGCAGAGGCAAACACAAAAAGAAGTTACGGAACCGAATGCTCTTGTTCCGCTTGCGTTTCTTGCTCTTCACTCGCTTTTGAGTCGTGTAACAGACGAAACCGAACGAAGATGACGATGCCAATCACAGAGAGCGCTGCGATGGCAAATCCGAGCCAGCCAAGTGTTTTTGCCAGGCGATTCACCTGATCAAAGTGCTCGTGGAAGACGCGCCCGGCTGTATAGCCAAGCAAGCCAACGTAGATCGACCAGACCACCCCACCCAACCCGTTGTAAAACAAGAATGTACGCCAGTCCATCCTGTTCATGCCCGCAAGGAAAGCGGACCAGATGCGTAAAAGTGAGATAAAGCGCCCAAAGAAAACTGTCTTTGCGCCATGTTTTATGAAAAAGCGCTCGGCCTTATCCAGATGCTCCATCTTTACGAAAAAGTAACGACCGAAGCGTTGCACAAATGTGCGCCCGCCTGTATAGCCAATATAGTAACCAACGTTGTCGCCCAGAATCGCGCCAATCGCTGCACAGGCAATCACAATAGGAATTTGCAGCCGATTATCGGTTGCCGCATAGAATGAGGCTAACAGCAACATAGTCTCACCAGGTATGGGAATGCCAACACACTCAATGAATATAAAGAATGCAATAGCTGGATAGCCAACAACATGCAAGGCATCCTGAAGCGTCTGCAATGAAACAAGCGAAGCTAGCAATGCCACCCCCTTTTCTTTTCAATACTGTTCTTACTCCCCCTTTTCAATCATGCTACTCACAGGTAGTATAACGCGATCATGCACAAATTGCTACACGCCTCCAATGTTTAGGGGTCGTAGAGCTTTTGAAAACACTTGACAAAGCGCAAGAAAACCGGTTATAGTTAATACTGGTTCTACTCTTCTAAAATACCACAACGAAAGGAGCGCTCTTACTATGCAAACTACGCATATGCTTATGCATAGAGCACATTGCCATTGGCAAGCATGCTTCAAAGAGATTGTTGTGGTTATTGTGCGCTCCGCATCCCCTCCAGGGTTCTTGCCCCGCCGCACCACTTCCAGCACATAGGATCGCTGTGCCCATTTTTAGAGAAGATCAGCACTCTTCATTCGATTGAGACAATAATTCTCATCCTTCTCTGAACCGTGGGCCATAGCCACGGTTTTTTGTTGACCTCCTTAGCACCACATCTCAGACAAGATACCCATGTGTATTTTGCTGAAAAACAGGAAGAAAGTGAAAAAAACAATGCTTACAGAGACAGCAGCATCTGCAACTTATCGTCGTGATTTAGGCAACGGACTCGTATTGCGCTGGTCCACAGCTGAGGATACGGAGAACATTGCAGAGCTAACCGGGCGCGTCTTTCGCGAAAAAGAAGACGAACCCCTTAACGATTACCTGATGAAATGGGTGCAGCGACTCATGAACGGGCAGCATCCGCTTATGGGTCAGAACGATTACGCAGTAATAGAGGATCTCCATAAAGCAGGAAATCCACTTGTAGCCAGCACATGCCTGCTCCGGCAGGAATGGAACTATGAAGGCATCCCTTTTATGCTTGGACGGCCCGAAATCGTTGCCAGCGATCCCGCATACCGGAAGCGCGGACTCATCAGGGCGATCTTCGAGATGTTGCATACCCGCAGCGCCGCCGAAGGACACCTTGTGCAGGGCATCACAGGCATTCCCTACTTCTACCGCCAGTTTGGCTATGAGTATGCGTTAGATCTGGATGGTCTGCGTAGCACTCCACTTTCGCTTATCCCAAAGGTAAAAGAAGGATGAGAGCGAGCCATACACGCTACGTAATGCACATCAGGACGATATACCAGCGATCCTACAGTTCTACAACAATCGCAGAGATACAAACATCGTCTGGAGTACAATGCCTGCACACTATCTGCACTATTCTATCAATGAATGGACGCGGACAGACAACGGAAAATCGCAGGCGCAGATGATAGTGAATGCAGACGGCACGGTACAAGGTTTCCTCCTCCTGGCCTTAAACGCTGGGATCGGTCAGCACAAGTGTTTATGATGGAAGTTGCGCAGAACATAAATCTACAGGCGATGATGCCCTCCGTTTTACGCAACCTGCAAGCTTACGGAGAACTGCTACCTATCAGCCATAGGAATAAAGAACCCTTTAGCGCGATCTCTTTCTTACTGGGACGCAACCATCCAGTCTACGATGCCCTGGGACCCCTGGCCCCCATTCATGAGCCTCCCTACGCCTGGTATATACGTGTGGCGGACCTACCTGCTTTTATCATGCATATCGCACCAGCACTACAGCAGCGATTAGCCAACTCGGCAATCGCGAACTATACAGGCGAGCTCAAGATTGATTTCTATCGTGGTGGACTGCGCCTGGCATTTGAAAACGGGCTACTCACAACCGCTGAACCATGGACCGCTCCAATATATAATGCCGAACCGTCGGCTGGTTTCCCGCCGCTCGTCTTCCTGCAACTGCTCTTTGGCCATCGCAGCCTGGACGACCTGCACGCCATTTTACCCGATGCCTGGGCCAACGATGACACAAAGCTCGTGCTCAAAACATTGTTCCCGACCCGACCATCGTATCCACTACCACTCAACTAGTAGTACATTGGATTTTAGTATATATTTTCATTTTTACTATCTTTTTACGCAGCAAAAAGATAGAAAAATAAAATATCTATACTAAAAAGAAAACACTTTTCACCGCTTATACAACAGCCACAGGCATGCCATCAGTTGAAGCCAGAGGAGGACATGAGGCACATTCAATCGCCTCCACAATCTTCCTCGCCACAGCGGGACTTTCCATATATTCGCCATGCGCCTTCATACCATGGAGGAGGGCAATTAATGATTGTTGCATGGGTTCAGCCAACATATCGGCGAAATGGTTTGAAGCAATGAGAATATCCTGGATATCGATGCATTGATTATTTCTGTCCACGAGTTGGGGCAAGAGTTTCTCAAGCGGATAGGCCACGGGATCACCCGGATGCACAAAATTGTACCATGGCAACTTCCTTCCTAACCCTTTGCGCAGACTGATCAGCATCCGCGCCAGACGTGGGCTGACATCATGCGTGCTCAATATGTTGCCATGGCTATCAGTTGTATTCTCTATATTGCGATCCACGTCCAGCAGGCTGAAGAAGCCGATTGGCGAACCCAGGGTCGAAATGCTACCCAGGGGAATACCGGCCTCAGGATTGGGGCCAATCCCGAAGAACAGGTGGCGCATCGCGTTCACGCTACTATAACCTGGTACGTGGACCGGGTCCCAACGCGCACTGAAAAGCATATCAAAGAGAATTATCGTACCCATACTGTGGGTAACCAGGTGCACGCGATCCTCTTCAGGGTTAAAACCTTCCAGCCCGGCACGCGTCTGCTCCTCCAGTACACTGGCAACCTTTGCCCCAACGTAGCGGCTGAGATATAATGCACCATCACCTACAAATTGCATAATATGCGTCTCGCGAATTGATTTGAACCACATCTTTTCCCAGATTGCAGAGGATCGGTAAGCCGCAAGCAACTGCTGCTCCGCCGCATTATTCACATCCCCCCAGTAGAGCACAATCTTCTTCAATGTGCGGGCCGAAGTTGGATGATAATGACTTTGAATCAGCTCAAAAAGCTCATCGGCATACGTCGGCTCTGGATGCGTATCGCGGGTCGAGACCCCATGATTGAAGAGGATATAGTCTGTCGGCATGTATACCACCTTCTTCCTTCTTTACTCTCTGCATCACACGCTACTGAATATGAACTTTCAACCACCACCATAATAAGAAGCCGGCTACGAATACATTCCCGTCAAAAGCAAGTATAAGATATAAATAGATAGAGAAGGGGCCCCCAAAAAGAGTATCTCTCTACTCAAAAATGATGGCTTGTCACAGCATCGCCGCTTTTATATCCTTGTATATTAAATCGCATGTGCTACAACATAGCTCGCAATGCGCGATATTTTGTAGAGCATGGATTCAATCGAGAGAATAAGCTGATGCAATTTTTCCTTCTTTCTACCTCTTCTGAAGAAATAGGTAGTGCCATATATTACCTATTCATCTCATTCTCGATCAACACTCTGAATCTGGTCATCTGGATGTGTTATGCTATTCGTACAAGATATATAGAACTTCATAGAGAGGAATTCAATTCTACTATGTTTAATAATCAAGTGGTTCGTTATCATGTGCAGGGTGGTCAGCGCATTGAAGGCTCAGTCATCATTCAAGGTGCAAAAAACGCGGCCCTACCGATCATTGCAGCTTCACTGCTGGCAAAAAAGGGGCAGACGATCTTACATAATGTACCGCTCATTAATGATGTGTATGTTGCAATCGAGATTGCACGTGCGCTAGGGGCAAAAGTCAAATTGCATGAAGAAGAGCACGTCATGGTCATTGACGCTTCCAATATCACGACGAGCGCTCTACCGGCTGATATGACGAATATGATTCGTGGCTCCGTTCTCTTCCTGCCGCCCGTCATGGTACGTACGGGGAGCGTCACTATTGCGAAGGTCGGCGGCTGCAACCTGGGCGAGCGCAGCCTGGATTTTCATTATCGCGGCTTCGTACGTCTGGGCGCAGAGGTCAAGGAAGATGAGGAGCGCATCTCTGTACGTATGGGCCAGCACAAAGGAGCCTACCTGTACCTGGACACCCCCAGCCACACCGGCACCGAGAATCTTATGGCCGCAGCCTGCCTGGCCGAAGGCACAACAACAATCGAGAACGCAGCCTTAGAACCTGAAATCGCCGATGTGGCCAATTTTCTCAACTTGATGGGCGCGAAGATCTCAGGGGTGGGGACCGGCATCCTGCACATTGAAGGCGTCAAAGAGCTCTCCGCCGTCGAATATACGATCATGCCGGATCGCATCGATACAGGCACCCTGGCAATGTTGGCGGCGGCGACGCAGGGTGATATAGCCCTGGTCGGCGGCTATCTGCACCATCTCGGCATTGTACGCGCCAAGTTAGAGCAGATGGGCGTTGAATTTATGGAAGACGGACCCGTCATCCGTGTACGCCGCCGTGGCACGTTACGCCCGGTCAATATCATCACCTGGCCCTATCCCGGCTACCCGACTGATCTGCAATCACCAATGATGGCGCTCGCCTGTATAGCTGCCGGCAATTCATATATCCGCGAAACTCTCTTCGAGAATCGCTTCGGTGTGGTGCAAGAGCTGAGCAAAATGGGCGCGGCAATCGTGCTCGATGGAGCTACATCGGTAGTCGTCAAAGGTCCCAGCAACCTTACGGGCGCAACCGTATGGGCACATGACCTGCGCGCCGGTAGCGCACTCATCATTGCCGGAGCCGTAGCCGAAGGCACTACGATCATCGAAAATGCACAAATGATTGAGCGCGGCTACAGCGCTATCATCCGCCGCCTCTCACGCCTCGGCATCAACATTCAAGAAGAACGGGCTGAGGCTGCTGGCGTCGTGTAGGGAAACGCGCAATAGTAGTCTGTTAATTTTCATTTGGCCGCTGGCCGCGTAGCGACGACCCTTGTGGTTGTCGTCCTCGGTTGGCTCTACAGGCGGGCGGACGGCAACAACCACAAGGGATTGTCGCTACGCGGGACCTGTGCCATGAACTGGATCAGACCAATAGTAGTCTGTTAATTTTCATTTGGCCGCTGGTCGCGTAGCGACGACCCTTGTGGTTGTCGTCCTCGGTTGGCTCTACAGGCGGGCGAACTGCAACAACCACAAGGGATTGTCGCTACGCGGGACCCGTGCCATGAACTGGATCAGACCAATAGTAGTCTGTTAATTTTCATTTGGCCGCTGGTCGCGTAGCGACGACCCTTGTGGTTGTCGTCCTCGGTTGGCTCTACAGGCGGGCGGACGGCAACAACCACAAGGGATTGTCGCTACGCGGGACCCGTGCCATGAACTGGATCAGACCAATAGTAGTCTGTTAATTTTCATTTGGCCGCTGGTCGCGTAGCGACGACCCTTGTGGTTGTCGTCCTCGGTTGGCTCTACAGGCGGGCGGACGGCAACAACCACAAGGGTCGTCGCTACGCGACCCCACATCGCATGACCCGCAACGGTCTAATAGCGACGTTCGCGACGCTTCTTTACACCTATAGTACAGTATTGCCTATGGTTTGCATTCTACACATTTTTGTACCAGGTACAAAAATGTGTAGAATGCAAATTACGTGTTATCATCTCCATATTCTTTCCAATCACCATGCCATAGTCTCTGCATCTCCTCGCTTCTCTCCAACAAATCTGTCAGCGTTCCTTGGGCCTCGACCGTTCCATCCTTCAGCACAACGATATGATCGGCTCTCTGCAGTACAGCCTTCCGATGCGAAACCACCAGGTATGTATATTCACGCTGTGCAAATATCCTCTCCCAGAGCACCTGTTCAGTCTCTACATCTAAAGCGCTGGAAAGATCATCGAAAACGAGCAATTCGGTATCGCGCACGAGCATGCGTGCCGCCGCTGAACGCTGTATCTGTCCGCCGGAAAGCTTGACTCCACGGACCCCCACAACTGTATCCAGTCCTCGTTCTAACATGGCTATGTCACGCTCCATTACAGCCATAGACACTGACCCCTGTAAATCTACTTTCTCTTCAGGTAGCCCTAGTAAGATATTTTCTTTGAGCGGATCGCTGAAGAGATGGGGGACCTGGGCTGTGTAGGCACTGCGCGGTGGCACAAAAAAATCCGCCAGATTATGTACTTCTTCTCCATTCCAATATACCTTACCTTCGTCTTTTGGTAGTAATCCTAGCAAAACTTGCAATAATGTGGTTTTCCCTGCGCCTATTCTTCCCGTGATGACTGTTAATGCTCCCCTTCTTAGTTGCATATTTATGCCATAAATACCTCTTTCAGTATTCGGGTAATGATAGGCCAGCTTTTCCGCTTGTATTGATACAAGATGATGCTGTTCGGACCTTACCGCCACTTGCTCTTGCGGTAGTTCAGCCTGCATAATATACAATGGTTTGTATGCTACCAGGCTTTCAGCAGGTGCACCCTGTAGTAATTTTTCCAGTCGCTCATGCGAAACTTTGGTCTGTGTATATTGTGCTAGCAAGCCCCCAAATGTCTGTACAAAATCAGAGATATTTCCTAAATAGGAGAAGAAAAGTGCAAGATCGCCAATACCGATATGCAGTCCTTGTATAGATAATGCGACAAGTACTAGAATTGCTCCTTTTCCTATCTCCATCGTATTTCCAAAGGCGAAGTTAATTGCATTGGTAAAGACGGTGTCTTTTATCATAAGCGTACGCCGACGCTCGTTGAGTAGTGCAAAATGCTTAACTACTTCTGGCTCGGCTCCTGCCACTTGTATCGCCTGCACGGCTCCAAAAATTTCTCCAATTGCACCTGTTAAGTCGCTTGTGGCCTGCCTGCTGGCTTGCCGATATTTGGATAGTCGCTTCTTCATATTTTGCACAATTGCAACCGCACAGGATATCGGCAAGAAAGACAAAGAGTGTAATTTCAGTGTTAACCTCTCAAAAGGATTATAAATGCTACTATGGTGAAAAATGATGATGCGATCATGCGTGCGATGGCAGACGTCATGTCAACTACATTTGCGCTATCATCGCGAAATCTGCTAATAGCTTCTCCCGCTGAGCCAGGCACGGCACGAGCACCAGGCCGCTCCAGGACGCGTTCCAATAGGTTACGCATCAACAAAGCACTCATAAAAAAGGCAATACCGACACTGATGCGTGCACCACCTAACATGAGAAGGCTGCGTAGGAAAGCGGCAAGAACGAGGAGACCGATCCAACCCCATAGTTCAGGACTCAGCTGCTTTTGTAATGGCAGGGCATTAAAAAATCCTTGTAATATGAGGCCAAAAGCTAAACGTCCCAGCATCATTACCATACCGGAGCCTACACCACCTAGAAATTGCAGACGATAATAGCAGATTAAGCGCCACACTAATTTGAGTGTACTCATATGTGTCTGCTTGCTTGCATTCTCGTGCACACTCATTTGTATACTTCCTCCAATCCCACTTGTAATATGTTCGCAAAGCGTGAACTAGCATCTCGCGCCAATGCTTCTCTGCATCCATATTCAACAATTTGCCCATCTTCAATAATCAAGATATCATCAACGCGTTGGATTGTCGCAAGCCTGTGCGCAATCACAATTGCGGTACGCTGTGCAAAGAGTCGCTCCATTGCCTTCTCGATGATCCCTTCAGTTACCGGATCAAGGCGGGCCGATGCTTCGTCCAGTATCACTAATCCCGGCTGTATGAGTAGCACACGCGTAAATGCGAGCAATTGTGCTTCTCCTGCCGAAAGCCCTCCTCCGTCCGCCCCCAATATGGTATCCAGACCATCGGGCAATGTCCTATACCATTCCGTTAAACCAACTTCTTCAAGTGCTGCTAGAATTTGCTCATCATGGATTTCTCGCTTGAAGAAGGTTAAATTGTCGCGTACAGAGGCACAGAAAAGCTGGACGTCCTGCGTGACCATGCCAATACGCTGCCTTAGCTCACGTAGGCGTACTTGTTGCGTTGCAACTCCCCCAAGTCTGATTTCGCCGCTCTGAGGGTCGTAGAGACGGAATAATAGACGTGCAATAGTGGTTTTTCCACATCCTGTACGCCCCAATATGCCGAGTCTCCTGCCCGACTGTACCGAGAACGTCAGGTCCTGGATCACAGGTTGATCCTGAACGTATCCAAATGTGACATTCTGAAACTCAACATGGAATGCTTTCTCCAGGGCTGAAAACTGTTCATTGCCATCATCACTAAGAGCTGATGTGATCTCGAATATCTCTTCCGTTCGTTGAATACACGCTTCCGCCTGCTGTAAATCTTGCAATTGCGCCTGTATTTGCTGGATAGGTTGTGAAAGCAGATCGGTATACGCAAATAAGAGATAGATAGTGCCAATGGAGATTTGTTTCATGCTCCACAGATATGTTCCTAGCAGTAAAGCTAGAGCAGTACCACAGACAAACATAAATAATGTGAAAACTCCTGCAAGGTTGCTTGCTACAACTGCTCTACGCCGGACCGGAAACCACTCTCTCAGTATCATGTAAAAACGCTTCATGATATATGCAGTGGCACCATTCGCTCGAATATCTTCCGTTCCACCCAGGCGCTCGCCCAGGAAACCATAGAAGACCGCGCTCATCTGCCGTTCAGCCTTCCAGAATGCCATAATGTAACGTCTCATGTACAGTAAAACAAGAAAGACAAGCAGAGAAAAAGCAGTCATTGCTACACCAACAATCCAGCTAACTGTAAAGAACAGGAAAAGTATACCGATGAGCAGGAGTGCATTTGTGAGCAATCTCAAGACAAATTGTGAGAAAAAGTTTGAGAGGTCATCGACATCTCCATCAATCCTCTCTATCATCTCGCCGGGTGTACGTGCTTGATGAAAGCTCATATCCAGCGTGAGGCAGTGTTCTAGCAGATCGATACGTAATTGATTGGTTGCTGTCCAGGCAACATTTGTACTCAAATATGAGGTTACAATTGCTATGCCCTGGTTCAGAATAGCAATACCGATATAAAGCAAACCAGCGTTTACAAGTGTACTCATTATCCCATGGGTAAAGATGGTATCTATAAAGTAGCGCACTATCTGCGGATTGATGAGTTGCAGTACGATGCCAGTAAGTAGTGAGAGTGCTAATAGCAGAGCTTTAAACCACTGTGGTTTAAGATAGGTACCAAGTAACACAAGATAGCGCTTGATTGGAATGCCGCGCATCCATTCCTCCTGGTGCAGGTGATATGGCACAATTAAGTAGAACATATGGGGTATATAGGGTACATAATGTATATGCCTTATAAAGATACTAGATTTCTGACAAAAAAACACCGTCCATTGGGACGTTGCGCTATATAGACATATGGAGTATAATAAGATCGTAAAGAGATTTACTCCACTATTTTTTCTTCTTTCACTTTACAGCATATCTGTCTACAAAGGACCTATCAGAAGAAACACATGCGTCACGGTCGCACCACGGCGTAGGACCCTGGAACGGGTCAGAAGATATCTTTAACCTCGGACAAAGAAGAAAACATCAATGAGATGGGAAGTAAGCACTTAGTGCCGCTTGTAACCCAGCGCTTGCCATGTCGGCCAATCAATAGCGCGACCAGGATAAGCAACGTGCTTAAAGGGCCAGTCGCGAGCAATCCAGACTTTGACGGCTGTAAACAACACAGCATCAAGACCTTTTTCAAGTTCGCTTTTGCGCACCCAGAGGTAGACATGCGCATCATAGGGCACCTGGTGGGTAGGATAAATGTAGACGCAACCCAGGCAAAGAGATTCATCCAGGCTCACGACGGTGTAGGCAAAAGCAAAACGTGTCTCGAACTCCCGCTGATGTTGGCGTAGATCTTCTAAATCCTGCTCGATTGTCATATCATCGGCAGGCCATGCTGTATATGCGGCAAAGATCGAGCGCAGATGATCGCGGCTCGTCATTACCGCGTCATAGTCTAACACTACGTCATCAATGCTAAGCATGCGTAGGCGAAACTGGTCCGTCTCAAACAAAGTCGGCACCACAAAGTCCTCTGGCATAAGCGACTCTTTCATACAAAACAACCTCCCTGTCATCTAAACATTGCTCTACCATAGCTGGGCCATATCTGTGTATGTATGCGCTGGCTTTCTTTCCAGAAATATCTCAGGAGAGAATGGAGAATAGAAACCCACTAAAATCAACACCTATACATATAAGAAGCACTGTTATTATATAACATGATAGATGCTTGAAAGTCACCAGTTCTAACTATTTTTTCGCAGGTGTGATAAAATAAGGACAATAGAAAACTGGTTCCTTCTTCAATGAGCCACAGCGCACCCATTGCACACACCAGAAACAGAAAAATTACTCACCTTTATGGGACGGAGAAATAGATAGATGTCAAACGAGATCGCTGGCAAGATCTACGCAGCATTTGATGAATTAAGTCAGCGCAATACACGCCCACGTAAACTTATCGCCGAACGCCTGATTACACTTGCCGATAATGGGGCGGATTTTACAACCGATGATCTCTGGCAGGAGTTACGTCAGAGCGAGCCGCGCATTGGCCGCGCAACGGTCTTTCGCTCAGTTGAGAAACTGGTGGACAAGGGCCTGCTGGACCGTGTCGAGTTTGCCGATGGCACACATCATTACCGTGTCTGTGGTGGCACACATCACCATCACCTGACCTGCACACAATGCCACCGCGTCATTGAGGTTGACCTCTGCCTACCACATGAACAATTGGACGCTATCGGCGCTCAAAACAACTTCTCAATCGAAGGCCACTCGCTCTCGATCTTTGGTCGCTGCAAAACCTGCCAGTAATATGACCACAACTGGAATCCGTGTAGCGACCCGACCCCAAAGGGACATACGGCGGCAATCCCTCATGGTTGCCGTGCCCCCTTTGGGGGTTGCCCTCTCCCGCTTGTTTTGCATGAATCGTACCTTAATGTGATGATAGGGACGGCAACCACGAGGGATTGCCGCTACGCGTAAAGGCGAGAGAAGGATGTGATTGCATTTCTTTGGGAAAACGAGTATTATGTTAGTGGGATATAGTGTCTTTCTCCTCATGACCTTGCAATGCAGGAGCTTCACAGGCAGGCGGCGTCGAGTCCCACGATGCCTATAAATCAGCCGGCCTTAGCAGATCCGCTTGCAAGCAAAATCAGGACGCAGCGCGGCGCATTTTACCCCCATGATTTTACATGCTCCACCACGACGGTGTTGATGAACGAGCATATACAGTGAGGAGTCCTTGTCTCGTCTCGCTCGTTCTGACCCTTGCACCCTTGTACTCAGAAAAGCTCATATACTCATATGAGCTATGATTCATTATTAGTAGAACGACGATCTGACGAAACCTGCCAGGAAGACATACATATAGCCTGCCTTTTTATTCTCTTGCTTGCTTAGGAGTATATTATGAGACAGACTATCATCGATTCGCTGGTAAACGCGCATCTACCAGCAAAGGGTCCAGGCGTAGCCATCGGGGTTAAACAAGGGAACAAGCTCCTGCATTGTCAGGGCTATGGATTGGCCTCCCTTGAATGGAACATCCCCATTGAGCCAACAACCGTCTTCCGTATCGCATCCTTGACCAAACAATTTACCGCCATGGGCATCCTTATCCTACAAATGCAAGGCAAACTCCATATTGAAGATAGACTTGCAATTTACCTACCAGACTGCATTCCAGCCTGGCAAGACATCCGGCTCAAGCACCTGCTCACCCACACATCCGGCCTCGCCAACGTCGGCGAATTGCCGGCATATCAGCAGCGGGCTACCCAGCATCTTACGCTTGAAGAGATGATTGAGCTCTTCAAGCCGCAGCCTCTGCTCTTCGCACCTGGCACAGACTTCTGCTACGGCAATTCAGGGTATCACTTGCTGGGCCTGGTGATCGAACGCGTCACACACATGCACTACGAGGAGTTTTATTCGTGCAGCCATCTTAGAGCCACTCGGCATGCGGCACTCCTACTTCCAGTGCCTGACACCCATTATCCCTAACCGTGCCAGCAGCTACATCAACCAGAATGGCCGCATCATTCCCGCGCCCTTCACCAGTAACATCAGTAACCACTCGTCAGGGGCCATGGAATCTACCCTTGAGGACCTGCTCATCTGGGAGCAGGCACTACACAATCATACACTCATCGACGCCACGACGCAGAAGCTTATGTTTACGCCCGTACGTTTGCCCGATGGACGTTGCGTAGAATATGGCTTCGGCCTGGCCTTCTCAACCTATCGTGGGAAAGCCATCACCTGCCATGCCGGCTGGGCCAATGGCTTTCGTTCTCTCATTGCCCGCTTCATCGAAGACGATCTGACCTTTCTCATCCTCACCAATTATAGAGAATTCTCGACCGAGCGTGTCGCCCTGGAACTGGCCGCCCAATTCATCGACTTTCCACCTATTACGCGTCAGGCGCTCTCGCAAGAAGTTGTTGCCTTCGAAAAGATCGTTGGCAACTATAATATGTCCGGCTCACACATCGAAGTTACACAGCACGAGCACCGCATTCTCCTGCGGAAAGGCCCCACAGAAGTTGCCCTCCTCCCAGTCAGCGAGAACGTTTTTGTCTCCGAAGCCAATCACGACATCGTCTATCAATTCACCGAAGAACGCGATGGAGCCTTCCATTCGCTCATTATCACTCATCCGCTACATTTCTCAATCGCAAAGCGCAAAACGCACGTATACGCCGAACCGCTCTATTCGGCGTCCTAGTACCTACAGCATCCCTTTCCAAGGGATAACACAATTCCAAATAGTAGAAGCATGAACCGTATTGCTCCATATAATCGACCATAATTCCAACACATAAAGGCAGATCAGGTGCATTACCTGATCTGCCTTTATCTAACAGAGCCGTAACCCCCTGTCTTTTACCCACATCTTACAAATGGAATGCGTGAAACGGCTATGAAGACTCCTTGCCGTTGTTGACTGTTTCACAAGCACATCTGTTGAGATTGGCCTCTCAAGCCTTCCCCAAAAGATGTGGGTAAGAATCAGGGCTTTAACCGTGGGGAGACGTCACATAATGTATAATATTAAACGGCATCCGATCATCCAATATCACAGAGTAGAAAGTGGACAATCAGTAGTCAGCAAGGAACGTGGTTATGAATCCTGAAAAATCCATACAATCAGCCTCTCCTTTGACAAGGGTGGATGTCGAGCAGCTTCTGAGCAAGGCGGCCTCTACTGACACCATCGATTTAAGCTTTCACAACCTGGAACACTGTAATCTCTCTTATCTGGATTTGCAGGGAGCTAATCTGCGTGGAGCTAATCTCCAGGGGGCTAATCTGCGTGGGGTAAATCTCAGCAAGGCCAATCTGCAAGAGGCTAATCTCAGCTATGCGGATCTCGATGGAGCCGATTTAACTCGCGCTCATCTGGGCAGGGACACAGCGAACCGTGTGGTGCTCCATCATACAAAGCTCAGCTACGCAACACTTAAAGGTCTCGATCTGCACGGATTCGATCTGACCAGGCTTGATCTACAGTGCGCCGACTTGAACGAAACTGACCTGCGCAACGCTGTACTGCACGAGACGAATTTGCAAGGGGCTGATTTGAGCTCAGCCCAACTGCATGGCCCGGAATTGCGTGACGCCATTCTGTATCGTGACATATCATTTGGAGCCAGGAGAAAGCGAAGACACCAAAGGCAGCTTCCCCGCCAACTCTTCTAAAAATATACATCATGGCTATTAATCAAGATCGCACTATATGAAGGAAATAAGAGATATGACCGATATTTATGTAGAACTAGGTGGAAAAAAGGCCATTGCCTGGTCGCTAGAGTGGCCCGGTTGGTGCCGGATTCGCACGAGCGAGGCGGCAGCCGTGCAGACGTTGATCGATACGGAGGCACGCTACCAGCTAATCGCGCAACGGGCTGGGCTAGATTTCGCGCCTGGCGATCTCGTGGTTGTTGAACGTCTACCTGGCAATGCCAATACTGCCTGGGGAGTGCCTTCAGTCCTGGCTTCCGCCGAAACCAGACCAATCGATGCTCTGACCGCGCAGCGCAACGTGGCACTTCTTCGTGCATCGTGGGAGATACTAGAAGAGACCGTTGCAGCCTCGCCAGCAGAGCTACGCAAGGGTCCGCGTGGTGGAGGTCGCGACCGAGACGAGATCCGCCATCACGTCATCGAAGCCGAGCGGGCTTATGGGCGCAACATCGGGGTTCGACACAAACCGTTCGAGATGAATGACCTCAGCGCCCTCAAAGCGATGCGAGAAGAGATCGCAGCCGTACTGGGCAAGCCCTCCACCGGCGAACCTCTGGTTTCTGGTGGATGGAACGCCAGCTACGCGGTCCGGCGCATAGCGTGGCATGTGGTCGATCACATCTGGGAGATAGAAGACCGCCGTAGCTAAGCTAATCGCGTGGAACAGAGAACGCTACTGACATACTGTTGTCACATCGCTCCGGTATACTATCATTTGTAAGCACAAAAACATACAGCCAGCGAGAAGATAGTAGCACACAAAGGAGCAGCCAACATGACACAACAATCGTCATTACACCTCAACAACATAGGCGCTCAGGAGGATACGATGCAGCAGTTTGAGATGACGCCAAAGGGACCTTTTAGCCTGGTCACAACAAAAGAGTACTTTGGCGACTGGACAACGTTAGGTCCCGATCAAGCTTCGGTAGCACTGGCCTTTCCAGTTGAAAGTTGGCATACCTCAGCCGCAGCAATCTTGCGACAAGACCAGAATAATCGCATTCACGGCACAATCTACGGCGCGGGCGCTGAGGCAGAGCGAGCCTGGCAGCAAGCATTAGCGGTATTCTCGCTCGATTGCGACGGGAGTTCCTGGCCGGAAGTGGGTCAGCGCGATCCGTTGCTTGGCAAGCTGCAAAGCAACTATAACTTTCTACGGCCAGTATTGTTTCATTCAGCCTATGAAGCTGCCGCATCCTTTATTATTGGACACCGCATCTCGATACAGCAGGGCCGTAAGCTTCGCCAGGCGCTAGCACAGGAGATCGGCGAGCCACTACACATAGGTGAGACCACGCTCTACGCCTTTCCACAACCTCAGATCTTGCGCGAACTTGACAGCTTCAAAGGAATCAATGCAGAGAAAATCGAGCGTCTCCACGGCGTTGCTCAGGCCGCGCTGGATGGTCTGCTAGACCGAGCTTATCTGCGCTCACTGCCAGTCGAGCAAGCGCTAACAAAGCTACGCACAATACGAGGCGTGGGCGATTTTTTCGCGCAAGCAATCTTGATGCGTGGCGCTGGTCTGGTCGATTCACTCGTCAATGACGATACAACAAAACAAGCAATCCAACTTCTGTATCAATTGCCACAATTGCCTGATCAAGCTACCGTCGAGCAGATCGCCGAAACCTGGCGTCCATACCGCATGTGGGCAACGGTGCAGCTACATGCCTGGTTGCGCCGCGAGATGGGTGGGTCACACCGACAAAAATGAGCTTTGCAAATTGCGCTCATCCCATCTATAAATCACAATGTCTCTCTTCCCATCCCATAGACATGCTCTCTGCTGATAAGAAGATGATAAGCTTGATGTGGAAAAAAGCAAGTCGTACTGATATAATAGTACGTAGATTATCCTGTTGAGAAATAAAGTTGCATGGGATGGGAACACGTATGTACCAACCACCACAAGGCCCTAATCAACCACCATATCAGCCGCCTCCTGGCAGCCAGATGTATCCGCAAAACTCTTCATCATACATACCACCTCCGTTGCAGGCGAGCACAGGTGGAAATACAATAATGCGAGAATTTACGCTCATTGATGGAACAGGAATAAGACGCATCCAACTGTATCAAAAGGAAAAAGGAGAAAGTATCATCATCCTCCTGGATGGCGCAACTATCGGTTCCATTACGAGCAACGAAGAATTCATACAAGGAAAAGAATTTGCGCTTCTGGATGGCTCTCGACTCAAAGTACAATTGCTACAAGGTCAAGTTCGGGTGTTCAGGAATAATCAGCCATTGCCAGCAGTGCAGCCAATACAACAGACTTCCTCTTCCAGCCATGCCTCCACCTATACCACATTTTCTGCCTGGCTTTATGCCATTTGGCATGACACCTCCCATGGGATATCCTATTATACCTAAAAGCGCACCAGCAACCCCTCCTGCGTCACCAGGCAAAAAGAGAGCCTGGCTCTGGATCACATTAGGTATCCTGGGTGGTCTGCTACTACTTTCGGGGGCCATCTGTGTCGCTTTCGCAGCCAACTCAGCCAATCATACGAACACATCGATACTCTCAACACAGAACAATAACGCATCAGCAAATGGCTCATGGCCACTTTGGGGGCTTACGGCTCGCTTGTCTGGAAAGAGAAGCGAACATTCTGAGGTTAGACAGTTCCTTCGCCTTGTGTTAGACTTGTCTGCACTTGTTGTAGGAAACAGGATGGAGGGAGCCTACTATGGGGACGGATATTCATGGCTACATTGAGGTAAAGTTAAACTTGGATGGGATGTTTGAGGAAAACTGGCAGGCCGCCGTTGATCTTTTATATGAAATACGCCTCTAGAAGAGACTATATCACTCTTGGCACATCTACTTCCAGACAAGTAGGCAGTAAGCCCCCAAAGTGATACTGGTGGCGAATTAAAAAAACAAGCTTGGAATCTCCCAATGGAAGCTCAAAGCCGTGCTCAGTTTTGCAATTCGCCACCAGTATCAAGAGTGGCCATGAGCCATTTAATTATCAAATTTACATGCACGAAGGCCACATCATAGGGGTTGCTGTTCATCTCAAGACACATGGGACTACCACCCCTCTCGACGAAGCCGATGGCGTTGGTTCTCCTACTTCTCTTGAAAGGAGGTACCACGTAATTTGACAGAGCAGTATATTATTGTTGCTGTTGATGTCCTACCTGCTGAGAATATGCAGTAGGTATTTCTTCTTCATGCAGATAAGTAGAGAAGTCTTCCCCTCCCTCATACGCTGGTTGATATCCCTGTTGGTAGCCCTGGAAGCCTACAGGCTTGGGCATTTCTTGACTGTCCGCGTGATGGGGAACGTCCCTCATTTCAGGTGTAGGGCGATAGGCTTGATAATACTCTTGAGGATTCGCTGGCTTTGGTGCTCCTTCTGGCTGTCTCCCTTTTTGGAAAAGTGGCATAAAGTTACGCATGATCACTTTATTCAGTACCAGTAAGAGAACCATAACAGCGAAAGGAATACAGAAAAGCCAAGATGGGAAGGAGTGTGTTATCAGAGAGAAGATTCCTAGCCAGAAGCACCAGTTGAAAAGGTGTATGGCCACATACAGCCCTCGCTTACTTCTTGTCACAATACCTCCTAAAAGAAGCCAGCCGCCCAAAAACAGAAAAGTGACCGAGAAAGCGAGATTTCCTAGACCATACAGAGATAGAGATGAAGAATACGGATAGCGCATAAACCAGGAAATCGCTAGAACCAGGAGCCCACCTGCCAGGGACCACCCTACTTGTATGAGTGCAGTACGCCATCCTAGCCATTCCCCAAGTTTCCCCATGCACGCACAAAAAACCAACCAGATAACTATATTGCTGCCGAAAGAAAGCGGTGAAGAGATGCCTAGAAGAAATGCCAGAGGTAACCCAATCAAAAAGAGGGCAATCCATATGGCGACGGCTCGTAAGGGATTTTTCTGGTACTGAAACATTTTTTACTCTCCATATATTTTAGTATCTCATGCATCCATGGCATTTTCCTTCCTTCCTTATACGACCTTTTTCGTATGAAGTTGTAAATAGACCTATATAACGTGAGTTCTGATGTAAATGTAATTACTTAATGGCTCATGGCCACTACAACATCGGCGATACCTGGCAAGTCACGGTAAATGCCGGTTATAGCAATCATTACTGTTATCTGCCAGATAAAATCGATGGTTCAACTTTGACCCTTCCTCCTACTTAGAATGTGCTGCCCAGTCACTTCAAGAGGACGGGCTATCTACTGATGCGAGTTGGATAGATCTTGCGATTCTGCTCTGGTTAGGCCAAATCTACGAGTAGTTCTCAGAAGCAAACGTGCATCACCAAGATTGTGTAAGATCCAGGAAATGCGGCAGATACTCGCCTATTCAGCAACAATTGGGTATACTTGCTAGAAGGAAGATACATGTTGTGATAAAGGGAAAGTATGATAAAAATACACATTATTGGGGGATCGGGCAGTGGGAAGACGACGCTGGCAGAGTCTCTCTCTTCCAGGTTTAATGTTCCCCATTACGAACTAGATAAGATTGGCTGGAAAAATGGCACGCGAATGGCAGATTATCTAGATGATGCCTTTTCTATTGCTGAGCAACCTGGATGGGTCACCGAAGGCAGTTACCTTATCTGGACAGACCCGTTGCTCTATCAAGCTGATTACATCGTGCGGATTGAGATTTCATGGCCCCTGGCAGCATCTCGTATCATTCGTCGTCATATCTCAAAGAGTCTCCGTGGCATCAATCCTTATCCCGGCATCAATGGCATAAAATTGCTTTCTAAACTCTTAAAAGATAATCGCAACCACTACTTAAACAACGTCCCTTCTTCTTCTCCTAAAGCAGCGTTCATGCGTAGATACCTTGAAGAACATGGAGAGAGCATAGAACCACCTGATGCAGAGCTTTTGCTCAGGCGTCTTGAAACGTATGAGATTTCTGTCCCTCCTACAGCAGAGTTCGTACAGCGGTATCTTGAAAAGTATCAAGAGAAAGTCTTTCTTGTCAGGAACAATGCTGATCGAGAACATTTACTTGAACTTCTCTCGCAGCGTGAGTGTCATCCATCTGACGCCTAAGTTCTCCGTGAAAGGATCTCGTGTATATGGAAAGTCTCCTCAAAGAAAGGCGATGGTTTGCCGAGTGGAGCGTGGTAAGAAAAAGCCTATGAACACAGAACTACACTACACCATCATTCATTATCCAATGGAGCGAGGAAGATCAAGCATATCTGGCTATCGTGCCTGAACTTCCAGGATGCAAAACTCATGGAAAAACATATGAAGAAGCACTGAAACAAGCTCACTATGCAATCGAGGGATGGATAGAGTTTGCAAAAGAATTAGGGCGGCCTGTTCCACCTCCAAAAGCTATCATAGCATAAAGATTTTCTCATTATCACCCTCAATGTTTGGGCACAACAAAGCGATAACCAACACCGGGCTCGGTGAGCAGGTAGCGTGGGTTGGCGGGATCAGGCTCTAGCTTGTGGCGCAAACGATTAATATAAACGCGTAGATACTCAGCCTCGCCTCTATACTCTGGCCCCCAGATGCTTTGCAGCAGCATGCGATGGGTAACAACTTTGTTTATGTTCGTGACCAGTTGCTTGAGAAAGGCGAACTCTGTCGGGGAGAGCCGCACCTCGGCCCCTCGCAAGCGCACGATGTGCCCGGCGAGGTCGATCTCGATATCGCCAAATTGTTTTATGCCGTCGGGAAGTGGTTGCATCTCGCTCTGGGTGCGCCTCAGCACGGCGCGTACACGGGCCAGCAGCTCTTCTACGCCGAAGGGCTTGGTGAGATAATCGTCGGCCCCAAGGTCGAGCGCGGTAACTTTGTCGCTCTCAGCATCCAGCGCGGTCAATACTATGATCGGCACAGCAGAATGCTCGCGCACACGACGGCAGACCTCCAGGCCATCCATGCGCGGCATCATGATGTCCAGAATCAGCAGGTGCGGATCTTCATGCTGCCATAGGGCCATAGCCTCCAGTCCGTTGCTGGCCTCCAGGACCTCGAAGCCGCGTGCGTGCAGGTTGCGACTCACAAAGTCACGCAACGCCAGCTCATCTTCGGCGAGTAGAATGCGCTTCGCCTTCATCATCATGACTACCTCCGCTCCTGTATCAAAGACTTCGCAACCATCATCTCTACCACTGGTCTATTGACTATAGGAAGCGCAAGCGGCAGCGAGAATGAGATGGTCGTGCCCTGTTGTACATCGCTTTCCACCCAGATGTCGCCTCCATGAGCCTCTATGAAGGCTTTACAGATGGTCAGTCCCAGCCCGGTACCACCGGAATGCTTCTGGTGACCATGACGTGCACGATAGAAACGCTCGAATACATGCGGCACCTCGTCGGGCGCAATGCCAGGTCCGTTGTCGGCCACTGCAATGATAATACTCTCGTCCCGCCTCTCAGCCGTAATACACACTTCGCTCGCACCATAGATCAATGCGTTCGTGATCAGGTTATGCAGCACAACCTCTACACGTGCACTATCAACGGTAGCTGATGGTAGGTCCACTGGAATCACCTGAGATAGCACGACCCCCGGATGACTTGAACGCTCAACAACCCTGGCGATCAGATCCTGCACCCGGACAGGCGCACGCTTGAGCAGCAGGAGACCGGCTTCCTGCCGTGCCAGGTCGAGCAGATTGCTCACGAGTAGCGCCAACCGATCAGCCTCGCTACTTATCGTCTGTAAAAAATGGCGTTGATCCGCAAGCGACCAGTTTACATCTTCCTGCAATAGCGTCGAGGCGTGGCCCTTGATCGCGGCCAGCGGTGTGCGTAACTCATGGCCTACCGCCGCCAATAACGTTGTCTTGAACTCGTCAACTTCGCGCTCACGCGTCACGTCGCGCAGCAGTAGACCACGCCCAATTGCCTGCCCCGACACATCGCCCACGTCGAACTGACGCAGGTGGATGGCACAACGGCGGCCATTTTGCTTGATCTCCACCACCCACTCTGTACTTGTGGCCGCAGATTCGGCCTGAGCCAATATACGTTCGCACTGCACAGGATCTACCGCTTTAGCCTGCAATGCTCTATAAAGCGCACTGATGGGACGATGCACCAGCACGGCACTGGGCAGGTCTGCGATTATGCTTGCGCCAGGATTGGCGTACAGAACCTTGCCGTCGGGGCCTGTGAGTATTAGCCCATCGCTCATGCTCCCCATGATCGCCTCCAGCTTCTGTTTCTCTTCAGAGGCCTGTTGATAAAGCTGCTCATTCTCGCGTGCCACTTCGCGCAATCGTTCATCGCTGCGCTCATAAAGGACAGCATGCTCCCAGGCAAGCGTTGCATAGTTGGCAAAGGTTAGTAGCAGGTCAATCTCGTTCTGATCGAAGGGGCGCGGCTCGGTCCGATGCACTTGCAGAACGACGCCGCCCGCATGCCGCCCAATAATCGGGATCGCCAGGACGGCGCGGAAACCTTCGTGATAGGAGAATGAAGGGGTGGCGAGCAGTTTCTGTACTGGCCGGCCATCGCGCAGCGCCAATACAGCCGATGAGCTTACATTCTCAGGCGATAGGGAGAGCTCTTGATTATAACGTGGGCTATGACCATCGCTGACCAGCACGCGCAATACCCCCTGCTCATCCGGCAAAAGGACCGTCGCGGCCTGTACATTGACCAGGCGTCGCACCTCCGCAATGATCTTTCCGACCACGGCCAGCGGATCAAGCGAACCAACGACAGCATTTGACGTTTCGAGTAACGTGCGCAATTCACCCAGCTTTTCCAATCCATCGAGCTCCAGGCGCACAAGAGAACGCGCCAGGTCGCCAACCTCGTCGTTACGCGCCGCAAACCCATCCGCATCAGCCGAGATGGATTGTATCGATGCGGGCAAGGCTTGATGTTGGACGGCAAGTATATGTAAAGGACGGATGACTCGCCACAAAAGCAACAGCCAGAAGAGTAGACCTCCAACGGCGAAGAGGAGCGCCGCCGTCAATAGCCAGAGGTGAAATTGCGCAACGACGGCCAACGCCTCACTGGTTGGCCTTTGGACAACAACCGCCCAACCCGCATCCGGGACCGGCACAGCGCTAAAGAGCCAGTCCTGACCATCAGCCCCCTGGCTTATGTTTGAAGCAACATACCCATGTAGCGCCCGGTCCGCACCTGGCAGTTCATTGAGCACCGTCCACAGAATCTGTTGACGGATCGGGGTCGCCACAAGCCTGCCACGATCATCAATAATACCGATCATAAGTTGTCGGCCCTGGCTCTGCTGGGCCTGGACAACGGATTTCAAGGGCACGCTCAGTTCCACAAGCGAGATGCTGGCGGCAACGATACCAAGTAATACCCCATTAGCATCACGTGCAGGCTGCGCAATAATCACGCCTGCATTAAAAGTTGTCTCAGCAGCGATCCCAACTTCAAAGACCGGACCATCAGACACGCGAGCCCGCTGGATAACATCGGGCGGCGAGAATTCCGCCCCCAGCACAAACGCACCCGGCGGCCACGAAACGCGCAGGTCACCTAACGCATCAAGCCACGAGACATGGTCCACATCGCTTCGCGCCGCCTGGAAAGCCTGCAACATACTCGCCATCTTGTCCGGCATATCGTCAGCCTGGATTGCCAGCTTGCTGAGCGCGACCAGCGCATTTTCAGCTCCGCGCAACTGGAGACTGGTTTCGAGCGCGATCTCCTGCGCCAATGCTTGCTCTGATGCCTGAGCATCATTACGCAATTGCTGCTCAACAACGATATTCACGCCCACACCCGCAACCAGGACAACCGTCACAAAGAGGAGATAGACACTCAGTAATTGAAATAAGAGGGATCGACGCACAAAATACTGCATAATACTTCCTCCTCCTCGTTGAGTTCTGGCGAGCGATTAATCTCCTTCCGACAGGAGTGGGCTACTTTTTTGTTGCAAGCGGTCCAGACGGGCATTATCCTGTTGCCACTTGTCCTCGGCCTTGCGCAACAGAGACTTCGATCTGATCTTTTGGCCAGATCACAACGCCATCGTCATCAGCAATCACCAGGTCACCATCTTGAATGAACGTTCCGCCAATAGAGACGGAGCCGCCAACAATCGCGGGCCCTTTTTTCTGCGAAGCTATCGGCGTCACGCCTCGGCACCACACACCAAACCCTTGCATCTGACGCAGTTCCCCGGCATCGCGCACCAGGCCATCGGTCACCAGAGCCACAATGCCCGCGTTGCGCATCTCCAGCGCCATCAAATCGCCTATCGTAGCCGTGCGCGACACACTGCCACCAGCTGCGACCAGCACAGTACCGGGAACATGGACAGAGGTTATAGCTTCACGAACAGATAGATTATCATCCTGGCTCATAAGCACAACAAAAGCATGCCCAACGACGCATACACCAGGTTTAAGCGCAGCTATCCACAGCGGCAAAACTCCTCGCCCCTCGCTTGCATCCGAAGCAAGCGTAGATGCCAGCCACACAGGAAACTCATCCATGATAACCCGCCTTTCATTACGCATATTCAACTGTTGCCAGCTACAATACTGAAAGAATTATACCATCAGCAAAACTAAAAGAGGATTTGTTTCCCATCGCGCTCACGCCACTCTTTTCCCATGCATGCTCGCGGCCTTGCCGCTCGTGCTGTTTCTTCTCAACGTATTTTCCATATTTTTACGTTCCACGTAAAAATATGGAAAATACGTTGAGAAGATGTATAATGTACGAAGAAGCCATACAAACATATCAGACAATAAGAGTAGCCCGATAGCTAGCTTCATGGTTCGAAGCTAGCTATCAAACCGAGACAGAGCAGAGAAGCGTTAGCCTGCGCTATTCACGAAATCATTGGTGTAGGTTGCGTTGAGATCGATCTGCTTACCCTTCACAGTCTGATTGGTCTGATTTTCAAGTTTGAGCACGGACTCCGGGCCGCCAGTGGGCATCTTGCCATCCGGGCTGAAAATGGTCATCTGGTTCTTCAGTGCCGTTACATAAAGATCTTTATTGCCGGCATAGTAGTCCGCTGGCATCTTAGCGGCAATCTCGTCCGCGCTATGCGTGTGTATCCACTGCATCGTCTTGACATAAGCGCCAACCAACTTCTGGACGGTATCTTTATGGGCATTGACATAATCGGTGTTCATGAAAAGACTAATGAACGGGTAAGGTCCGCCGAGAGCAGCCTGGGTCCCCTCTGGTGTACGCATATCAACCAGAACTTTGCCGACACCGCTGGAGACGATACGCGAGATTGTTGGCTCGGTAGTCATGCCAGCATCGATACGACCTTGCTGCAAACCAGCAATAAACGTATCACCAGCACCAACAGGCAGAAAGTGCACCTGGTCCGGGGCTATCCCAACGTTGTACAGCAGTGAAGTGGTCAAGGTCTGCGTTCCAGAACCGAGTTCAGTTACGCCCAGGTTTCTGCCTTTGAGATCGCGAACCGAATGAATCTGGCCTGCAGCCTTCGTGGAAACGATCTCAGCCTCACCGGGCGCAACATCCATCAGCAACACAGATTCCATCTTCTTGCCAGCCGCCTGCAGTTCAATCGTGTGATTGTATGATCCTGAGCCAGCATCCACCTGACCAGCCAGGACTGAATCTTCGGCTGACTGCCCGGAGGCTTCGTCGATCAAGGTTACATTTAAGCCAGCCTGATCAAAATAGCCTAGCTGCTTGGCAAGCATATTGGGTAGATAGATCTGCTTGCTCAGTCCACCCACCATAATTGAAAGATGTGGCTTTTCCGTACTGGCACCACCGCTACTACTACCACCGCTACTACTGCCACCACACGCACTGAGAATGAGAAGCATAATAATACCAATGCATGAGTAAAGCTGTCGCTGCTTCGTTTTCATAGGTGTTCTCCTCTTTCGCCTGTGCAAGTCACATATGTGACCTCAAATAAATTTTTTGCCGTTAATAAATTCCATCGTTGGGCTAACACGCTAATAGCATAAAGATCGGCATTGATCTTTTCTGTTACGTTTACGCTTGAAATTTTCGGATTTCGTGTATATACTCATACCTTGCGGGCTACTATAGCTAATGCCAGTGGCAACCCACTTGACCGGGTAGGCATTGTTTTGTTATCATGTCCCATATCAGGATAGGCGCTGGGCGGCTTCAGGTTTTCTTCATTCTTCCGATCCGTCATGGGACACTGCATGTCATGGGATACTGCATTAGGGATGCTGAAATCTTTGCGAGAGAAGCTAAAAAGCTAGAGAGTCACATCATTCACGATGTTGGGTCGCCAGGTGATCAAGCGATTTTCTAGCGCGGTGACCAGCGCCTCCATGATCAGCGCGACAGCGGCCAGGATAACCATTGCGGCAAAAACGCCATTCGCGTTGAACGTGCCCTGGGCAGTCTGGATCATCAGGCCAATGCCCTGCGTCGAGCCAAGGAACTCACCGACGACCGCACCAACCAATGCAAAACTGAAGCTTGTATGCAAACTAGCAATGATCCATGTTAATGCTGAAGGGATGATTACTTCGGCCGAGAGTTGACGTGGACTCGCACCCAGGATACGCGCATTCGCTAGCAAGTTACGGTCCACTTCGCGTACACCCTGGAAGGCGTTGAAGAAGACGATGAAGAAGACGAGCACAACGGCGAGCGCAACCTTAGATTGTATGCCCAGTCCCAGCCCAATGACGAAAATGGAGCCCAGCACGACACGCGGAATCGAGTTGGCGGCCTTGATATACGGTCCCATCACATCAGCAAGGAAGCGATTGCGACCAAGCAAGACGCCGAAGATAACGCCAAGCACAACACCGATCAAGAAGCCCAGGATCGTCTCTTCTAACGTGACAGCGATCTGCTCCCACAATGGACCTTGCGCGGTCCCTTGCATGGTCCATGTGATAATCTGTTGCATGATGCCGGTCGGCTGGCCCCAGAAGAAGGGATCAATCACGCCAGTACGTGCACCCAGCTCCCAGCCTCCGACGATAACGATGAAAAACACAACGCGCAGGACATTTACGAGTATGCTGCGGCGGCGTGCGCGGACAACAGCCAATTGGACATCGGCACTCTCAGAAATAGCCGCCGACGACGGTTTAACTTCTTCGTTTATTACGTTCATAGCTAATTAACACCTCGTTGCGCAAGTCTTCCCAGATCTCTTGATACAATTGGACGAAGCGTGGCTCAAAGCGAATTTCCGCCACATTGCGTGGGCGCGGCAGATCAATCGTGTAAATACCCTTGACGGTTGCCGGCCCTGCAGTCAATACAAAAACGCGGTCGGCCAGGGAGATAGCCTCCTCCAGGTCATGGGTCACGAAGACAACCGACGCCGAGATCGACGACCACATATTGAGCAATTCGTCTTCCATCAATGTACGCGTCTGCACATCGAGGGCGCTAAAGGGCTCGTCCATGAGCAAGATCTGCGGCTCATTGATAAAGGTCTGGGCCAGCGCCACACGCTTGCGCATGCCGCCCGAAAGCTGATGTGGATAGCGGTCTTCAAAGCCTGTCAGCCCGACACGTGCAATCCAGTCATGCGCACGCTCTAATGCCCTGGCCTTTGGCGTACCACGAAATAGCGGGCCGGTAGCAACATTCTGTAATACATTCTTCCACGGAAAGACCGCATCGGCCTGGAAAACATAACCGATGCGCGGATCGATCCCCTGCACCGGCTTACCCATCACCTCCACCTCACCCACACTTGGCCGCTCCAGCCCGGAGATCAGGCCCAGCGTCGTAGATTTGCCGCAACCGGTCGGGCCAACCACCGCGCAGAACTCGCCCGGCGCAACGCTCATACTAAGATCACGCAGAGCCGTGTAGGTCTGTGCAGCAGGCGTCATAAAGCGCTTGGTGACATTACGTAGCTCGATAGCCACCGTTGCCCGGCTCGACACATCCTGTATCATAGTTGATGAATCTTTCATAAGCAGTACTCACCAAACCCCTTTCTCAGGTCGCCTCCCTGGTATCACACATCATGTCGGATATAACAGTTCACATTCATGCCCACACGTTCAATAGTTCAGATAAGTTTGTTGTCTAAGTTCGTTAAGGAAAGCATCTGCTAGAAGTATAATCGGAGGAGAGTAAACGATGCATAAACGCTGTACACATCCGCATAAACAATGCGTAAACATTCATGCAAAAAGTTTCACACGGCAGTGATTGCAAATATGTACTTAGAATGGCAAATTATAAACAGCTGGAAACTCCTACACTAACAATTCAGGTATTCTAGCATTTAAAGGACCGGCATAACATATTGCATGTATGCCGGTCCTACTACAAAATGTGTCGTGTCCAGAGAAGAGACAGGATCAATAATTGAACAACACAGATTGATAGCTATCTGTATTGGCATAATCACAATGCATTTGTAGCGAAACTGTATAGGATGTATTGTGTTTGGGTATGGTTGAAAAGGTAGCAGTTCTTGGTAACATCTGACCTGAATTAAAAGCGTTGGACTCTGTAAATGTACCACCATTTGCTGCAATGGTTTCTCCTGTTGGTGATTCAAGGGACAACATGCCTCTTATGCCACTACAATTTCCATTGTTGGTAATATTAAAGTTCCAGAGCATCGTTTGCGCAATTTGGTTGACATTAATAGATAAAAGCGTCACACCAACTTTGTTGTTACAGTCCCCAAGGCAGATAAATTGATAGTTTGCGCTCGTTGGACCCAGGTTTGTTGTTGGTTGTGAAGTAGCAGAGATGGGAGTAGCACTCAGGGAGGGTTGGTCTGTGGCCGCCTGGGTTGGAGTGGCTGCATCTGTGGTGGGCACGGCACCAGCTTGTGTGGGATGAACGACCACTACAGTAGTATTTGTATGAGTTGGACGATTCAACAACAAATAGAACGTAGTAGAGGCAAAGAATAAGACCAGCACTACGCTTACGGCGGAAATGATGATCCAGCGATAGCGTTGCCAGACGCTTTTTCTGTTGATTTTCTCATAATCTGGAATTGGCGGTCTGCCTTGCCATCCGTTGTCATTGTTGTATGTTGGTGGTTTACCTTGCCAGCCGTTGTCATTGTTGTACATAGGTATTCTCCCGCATTCATCTCAATTCTTATACTACAAAGAATGTATGACAATATCAGTTCGCTTATAGGATGCATGTTTGTCAAGGGATGCTTCAATCTACAATACATGCATAGACTTTTCTCATTTTACATTAATTTGTATCAATTTGCATGAAAAGCCATACAACTAGTAATATCAGGTCAGGTGAGATAATAACGAATAGATATTCTATATCGCTTGCCATATCCGTACGGTACTATCTGAGCCGCCGGAGGCGATGCGCGTGCCATCAGGCGACCAGGCGAGGGCGCTGACGGAACCTGTGTGCCCACGATACACATAGATAAGCTCGCCCGTCGTTGCGTTCCAGAGCTGAACGGTATTATCGTTGCCCGAAGATGCGATAATATTTGAGCCATCAGGCGACCAGGCTACGGCACGTACCTCTTTTGTATGGCCTTTATATGTTCGCATGGCAGCACCGGTTGTGGCATCCCATATGCGTATCTGCGCCCCGGCCTCCGCCGATGCTACATATCTACTATCGGGAGACCAACATATACTACTGATATAATCAGCAAAACCGTCACTTGTCACAAGACGCTTGCCTGTCGTCGGGTCCCAGATCTGGACGGTTTTGAAAAACTTCATCGGATTTATCTTCCACTTTCTGACGCTTTTGTCTGTTCCGCTGGAGGCAATATACTTTCCATCAGGCGACCATGCGACATCTGACACGGTGAAAGATGGCAACCCCGTGGCATGATCGGTATATTTTAGTGTGGTTCGTCCCGTCGCGGCATTCCAGACATGCACGGCTTGATCAATATCGGCCACCTGACAGGCTGCTGAAACGATGCACTCACCATCGGGAGACCACGCGATGGTAAACCCTTCAGCCAGAGGATCGTTAACCAGGTAATCATTATAAAGGACAAGATCATTGCCGGTTGTTGCATCCCAGACGCGTACGGTTGAACCATGACCACTAGAAGCAATCATACAGCCATCAGGCGACCACTTCATATCCCACACCTGGGAAATGATAATGCCGACGTGACCACGATAGGTCAAAATATGATGTCCCGTCTCGCTATCCCAGATGCGAATTGTGCCATCACCGCCCGCCGATGCGATGCGCGTTGCATCAGGCGACCAGCCAATAGCACTCACCCATTTCGCATGGATATCATAGGTATAGATAGCTGTGCCTATGCTTCTTTTAGATGCTCCTTGCTCTTCTTGTACACTGAAACTTTTCCCCTCATTGCTATAAATAGTTGTATCAATACTTCTCTTGGATATTACTTGTTCTTCTTCCTCTTGAACACTGAAACTTTTTTCCTTATCGGTCGCGAAATTTGTGTTGTTTTGTTGCACTGAAGGGTGAGCTTGAAGGGTTTCGAGAACGGCACGCAAACCCTCCGTCACATTCAGAAATGCCTTGTTCCGATCACGCCAGCTTGTAATGGGTTGAGCATTGGTCGGCAGTGGCGTAAATTGAGCGAAGGGAGCACTTTCCCAATGGGCTGGCTTGAGTAAGACGGGGATGATACGGGCTTCGCCCGCCGTATGACGTTGCATGGCACGTGGCATCTCAACACTATAAATATAATCGGAGGCAAGAAAATCAGGGCTAATTAATAGGATGATGATGGACGCGTTATCTAGTTGAGCCGCACGTTCCCGTTGCCATGCCTTGCCCGCAACACTAATAGTATTGTCATACCAAACGCTAATAAGGCCTTCTCGTTTCAATGGCTGTAAGTGTTTCTTGAGTTCTTCTAACAAAGGCGCATCTTTGAGAGCGTAGGAAAAGAACACTGTTCTATCTGGCACCTGCTATTCCTCTAATCTATAAAATCTCTTCACAATATAAATAATTACACTTACTTCTATTAAACTATACAACGTTTGGTCAGCCGATGAATCAACATTTAGCGCCACATGTCTGTCCACTAATAGACCGTTGCAGGTCAACTGGCGGGAGGCCGCGTAGCGACAATCCCTTGTGGTTGTCGTCGTGGAACCGCCTGTCGAGCCGGGCTACCACGACAAGGACAAGCCGTTGTCGCTACGCGACCTCCCGCCAGTTGAAGTGGGTCAGAGCACTAAGACACTTGCAGGTCGTCAAATGGCACAAAACTTGATTATAATAGGGGGAGTACAGTATTATTAGTAGTAACAATTATGATTTTGTATAAACTATAGTTATGTTTCGCTAACAACTGGCTACGATTCCAGGCAAGAAAATTGTAGTGTAATACAGCAAAATGGAGAGACTCCTATGAGTAGAAACCAGGGTGATATCGAGCGCTATCTTGAAGTTCAACGTGCACATGGGCCTGCATGGTCGCCCGATGGCACGCAGATCGCTTTTGTGGCAGATATAAGCGGACTCGATCAAGCCTGGCTTCTTACACTCGGCGCGTCCGTCCCCAGACAGTTGACTCATTTCCAGGATCGCGTGGGACAGCTCGCCTGGTCGCCTGCCGGAACATATTTGCTGGCAACGGTCGATGCGGGCGGCAATGAGCATGATCAGCTTTATTTGCTAGCAGTAAATGGGGAAGAGCCACGTGCACTTACGCAAGCACCGCACGTTATCCACAATTTTGGCGGCTGGTCGCCTGATGGTCAATCCATTTGTTATAGTAGTAACCAGCGCCACGCGGCATTCTTCGACATATGGGTCATGAACGTTTTCACAGGCGAAACACAATGTATCCTCCAACAGGATGCAAGTTTGTTGCCAAAAGTCTGGTCGCCTGATGGCTCAATGCTCATTGCCACACGCCTGCACACAGAGTTGGATATGGATCTACTGCTGGTCTATCTCGATGGGCGTGCACCTCGCCTCTTGACCACCCATCAGGGTGAAGCGACATACGCACATCCTTGCTTCGCGCCAAACGAACAGGCGCTCTACGTCCTCAGCAATTATCAGCGCGAGTTTATGGCTCCGGCCAGCCTGGACCTATCCGCCACAACAGAAATGGACACCCAGCATGTACCCCTCACCTACCTGACCAATCCCGCCTGGGACGCCGAAGCTGGTATCGCACTTTCGCCCGATGGCAAAACGCTTGTCTGGGCGCTCAATGAGAATGGATGCTCTCGTCTGGTCTTTTATGATCGTGAGCAGGCACGCGCACTACCTGCGCCCACGTTACCTATCGGCGTCGTCGAAGGACTTACCTGGTCGCCGCAGGGCACACAGATTGCGTTCAGCTTCAACGGCACAACCCTCAACGGCAATATCTGGACGGCTTCCGTGGCCGACAAAATAGTCCGGCAAGTCACGTCTATCCCCATGCATATCGAGCCCGCAACAATAATCGAGCCAGAACTCATCCACTACACTTCGTTCGATGGTCTGGAGATTCCCGCTTACTACTATCGACCGCGCGTCACATCGCGCCTCAACGCCGACGGATTGTTGCCCGTCATCATCTTTGTACACGGCGGGCCAGAATCGCAGTTCCGGCCGCTCCACGCCGCGCCCTGGATGCCTCCATTCCAATATTATTTGAATCTCGGCTTTGCCATCTTTGCACCCAATGTACGTGGTAGTAGTGGCTACGGCAAGTCCTATGTGCACCTGGATGATGTGGGCCTGCGCCCCAATAGTGTCGCCGACCTCAAAGCCGCTGTGGACTGGCTGACGCAAGAAGGCAAGGGGGACCCGTGGCGCATTGGAATCATGGGGAGAAGCTACGGAGGCTATATGGTGCTTGCCGCTATTACGACCTATCCCGAATTATGGGCGGCGGCCGTTGACATGGTAGGCATCGCCAACTTCGTCTCATTCCTCGAAAATACCGGCCCCTGGCGACGGAAGTGGCGCGAAGGAGAGTATGGCAGCTTAGAGCATGATCGCGTAATCCTCGAACAAATTTCGCCCATCAACCGCGTTGATAGAATCACCACTCCCCTGCTCGTCCTGCATGGAGCCAACGACCCACGCGTGCCCATCGGAGAGGCGGAGCAGATCGTGGACGCACTCAAAGCTCAAAATGTATCCGTTGAATTTCTGCGCTTCGAAAATGAAGGACACTTCATGCTGCGCCGCGACACTCAGCTCATAGCCTATCCCGCCGCCGCCACCTGGTTCGCTCGCTACATGGGCTAGCAACGAGCCCGCTTCCGCCTCCCAACAAAATACGAGATCGTTTTGTAGACCTGGTAAACCGTATGGTTGGAATCATTCCATTCTCATCAAGCAGCTCCTCAATTTCCAAAGTCAAGATACGTTTTTGCTTGTGTTTCTGAACCATTCAGGCCGGGAAGCTTTCGTTTTTCTCTGTATTTTCGCACAAAACGACGGTATAATAGAATCATCAGGTTGATCAATATTTCAGGACATATTTTTGCAAATCAATAAGAGCATTTACACTATGCGATCCAACTACATAGAGGAGAAATCATGACGCGTAAAGGCTGGCTACTCTTTATCGCCATTTCGATATTCTGGGGTATTCCCTACTTCTTCATCAAAATTGCTGTACGCGAACTGGACCCGGCTGTCGTGGTGTTTGCGCGCGCGGCAATTGCGGCGGCTGTGTTGATACCTATGGTGGCACACGGCAAGATGCTACGACCACTTCTGCGACACTGGCCTATTATCCTTCTTTTCTCGCTTATCCATATGGTTGGGGCTTTCCTGTTGATTAGTTATGGGGAGCAACATGTCTCATCCTCTCTCACGAGCCTGCTGATCGCGGCGAATCCGCTGTTAGTTGCACTGCTCGCGCTCGGCTTCGATAAGAGTGAGCGCGTCAATGGCCCTCGCCTGGTCGGGCTACTGATTGGCATGGTAGGACTGGTTGTCCTGCTAGGCTTCGATGTGGGGGGAGATCGGCAAATGTGGCTGGGGGCCGCTCTTATCCTGCTCGCGGCACTTGGCTATGCAATTGGTGCCCTGCTGCTCAAGAATCGACCTCTCGTCGAATTACCCCGAATCGCGGTGGCCGCCGCCGAGTGTAGTATCACCACCATTGTGCTGCTGCCATTGATCATGTCGCG
The DNA here is from genome assembly GCA_963850365.1 of uncultured Chloroflexia bacterium. Classification (GTDB taxonomy): domain Bacteria; phylum Chloroflexota; class Ktedonobacteria; order Ktedonobacterales; family Ktedonobacteraceae; genus Dictyobacter. The sequence goes on along the minus strand of CAWKKX010000054.1, from coordinate 89,549 downwards.
ACTCCCCGGCAAGGTACCCAGCATGGGCGTGTTAGCCAGCTTGCTCGTTCTCGGTATTATCTGTACGGCCCTGGCCTTGCCGACCTTCTTCGCACTCATCGCCGAAGTTGGAGCCAGTCGCGGGACGGTGATTACTTATGTTAATCCGGCCGTCTCTGTACTTCTGGGCGTTACGATACTTCAGGAACAGCTCACTATCGCGACTATTGCTGGCTTCCTGTTGATTATCGCTGGCTCCTGGCTCTCTACTACTGGCTCCATCCCGTTCCTGACAGCCCGCAAGGTCGCGCAACCAGAGATAGAGGTGCCCACAATAGAGTGACTCTTTTGTTTAGCACATATGATTTGCACTTTAATATATTTCGCGCAATGTGTGAAATATATTAAAGTGCAAATCATATGTGCTAATTAAGAAAATATAATCATTGCATTACTGTTCTGCAACATGCTCGTTTATATATTTATATACTGATCAATTGAAGTAGAATATAAACAAAGAATTATCCTTATTCAGGGAGTTTCTTTTATGAATATCGCTATGCATGCCATCACCAGGAAAAATATTGCCAGTGCCGATCCGATATTGATACAAGCCTATAACGCAAATCGTAGCTTCCAGACGGAGTTAGAATATTATTGCAAGCTCCAGCCGGATGGTTGGTTTTTTGTGATGGATGATCAAACGCCGATAGGGGTAGGTGGGGTGGTGAATTATGGTCCATTCGCCTATATCGGGCTGATCGCTGTTTCGCCCACGATGCAGCGGCAAGGGGTGGGTAAGATATTGATGGAATATCTGTTGCACTGGCTTGCGGAGCGGAACTGCTTGAGTGCGAGGCTGGTGGCCACGAGTTCTGGCGCTATGCTTTATAGCAAACTGGGCTTCATACAGGACGATGTAACCGCCGCTTACAGTCTGGAACATCCTGTGGAACTACCATCAGGCATAACCAGAGAGCCGGTCTTTCCGCTACAGAATGATGATATGGGTGAGCTTGTGGCCTTCGATACGCCTATCTTCGGCGCAGATCGCAGTTCCGTGCTCACGTCCTATCTGGCGAACCTGCCTGGGCGCTGCTTCGTCACGCGCAACCGCGACGGTCGTATCACGGGCTATATCGTCGCGCAACATGACGCGCTTGGACCCTGGCTGGCACAAAATCCCGCTGAAGCTGAAGCATTGCTCGTCCACGCCCTCTCGCTACCATTCGAGCAAGCCCCTGCGATACGCGCACATAGCACCCACACGGCTGCCGTACGCCTGCTCACGCAGTATGGCTTCGTCGAACGCCGCACCTTCAAACATATGTATCACGGGACCCAGGAACCTTTACAGCTGCGGGATCAGCTCTACGCCCTGGCCTCAGCGGCTCTAGGCTAAATCCCAATGAAACAGTATTCGACTGTCTGCAAGGGTATCTCATTTGGATCATAGCTTTTTGCAGGTGGCCTTGCGTCGCATTTTATAGATTTACAGATCTACAATATCCGGCCAACCGATGTCATGTACTTGTTCAGGGTGAAGAAGCATCTGGTTGATTGGCTCAAAAGTATGACCAATACTACGGGTGTCCTGCATATTTTAACGGGCACCTACGAATTGTTGCCCTTACGCAATCTAAATGGGCAAGCCGCGAGGCGGGGCTGGAAATCCACTTTCCGCGCTATCAATTTCAGCATGAACCCGATCAACTAGCGTTCCAGCGCACTCTGCTGACCTTGCTGCAACAGATCCCTCTCAAGATCGAGATCATGCCGCTGGTCGATCAGTGGTCGTATTTCTACGAACGATGTATCGGCTGTATTGGCGTCTTGAAAGACTGGCTCGTGCGGGCGCTGGCGACATGCCTGGCGGCTGGGCAGACCGAACTTCTCCTGGAACGCATTCAGGAATGTGCGCTTCCGATTGCCCAGTGCGAGAGTATGGCGCTGGAGGCGGCGGCGGGGGAACAAGAACTGCATTACACGGCGAGCCGCCAACAACATTTATGGGCCTTGCTGGGGATGAAGACGGACGAGAAGATGGTCCAGTCCCTGCCGGAAGAAGCGGCGACGAGCCAGGAATCACATGTTGGCGAACCACGCCCCGTCCGCCTTGAGGTCGGTGAACCACAAGGCAAAGGGCGCGTGGAGAATTGCTCCTTTTCTGGGACAGTCGTGGAGCTTCACCCAACACAGTTAAAGGCGGCAGGGGTTGAGAAACTCCATTGTCCTGAGTGTGGTGCAGCCAGGAAAGCCACTGTTCGGGGAGAACTTGTCAGTTTTCCACCTCACACACCGCTGCGAATCCCACGTGCGCTGAAAGGTTCCCTGTGGATCAGGCAAGGGACAACCTGGGCGATACGCTAATACTATGAGAGCGTGTTTAGCAAAGGGCTTTTGTCTTTTTGTTAAGCACGCTCTATTTCAAGAAAAGGCTATCCTGCCTACTTGGAATGGTCTCCTACATGCATGAGCTACGTTGGCACTTGTCTATATTGGCAGTAATAAACGGGATAGTCCAATACCTTCTCGAAACCTACCTTCAAGGCAGTTGCTCTGGATGGCGTGTTTGTGGCCGAACAATCCCAGCCAATTTCCGTTGCTCCTTTGTTAAATGCGTGCTTGATCACTGCTGATGCGAGATGTGTGGCAATGCCTTTGCGTTGGTATGCTTCGATGGTCTCAATACCCAGTTCATAGCGGCCCTGGTAGTGATATTCGGCCAGACACCAGGAGACAAGCTTGTGACCATCTTGTGCACAGAAGCCGAAATTCTGACGGAAAAAGTGCTCAAGCGAAGGACTCTCAGAGTGTATCTCCTCAAACAGAAGTTGCCTGTTCACAAGTGTGGCATCTCCTAACATGGTCTCATCAATGCAACTGAGGGTGATCGCTTCTGGAAGAGACTGGCTGTATGGTGGGTGTGGTTCTCTCAGGCGATAATACTGTCTCCACCCAGAAACGGTTTCTTGCTCTTTCAGCAATTGCTCAAGGGCCTGTTTCCAGGGGGCTGATACGTCGTACACCACAAATCCGTAGCTCTGCGCAAGAGACTCTTTGAAGAGCATGTGTATGACGTCTCCGAGCATGCCAGGCTCCGGCTCTCCACACACATAGATTCGATGCTGGTTGGACGGGATCAAGATTGCAGTTCCTGGGCAGCCGGGATCATCGACATAGATCCTTCCTGGCAGTATTCCAGCAAGGACGGTCTGTACTGCAAGATGATAGGTCATTTCCTCAAACTGGGAATGGATGGATGGATAGTTGTCTGGTTCGAGTAAAAAAAACATAGATATCCTCTCTTGACGTTGAGACTCATACCAACCTGGCTGAGTCCTATCGGTGTTGGCCTAAAAACTCGGAAAGGCTCCTTAGATAAAAAGCACAAATTGCTTCCCAATGCCGCGAAAAGGCCATTGTGCGCTTTTTCTCTTTCCTTCCTACAGATGCTCTCATTGAGCAGCTATTGGGTGGGAAGATGAGCGCATTGTCACCTTACCTGTGCGCAAGCATATTTAGGCTCTGGTTAGGCAAGAGGCAACAGTGAAAAGGATCAAAATGAAGGTGTTGTATTCCCGATCAGAAAAATGTGGTCCACTTAGGGTATGAGGAAGAGATGGGGAGAGTTTATAAACAACCTGTATGCCAGTGAGATCAAGCCTGGCTTACTCTCTTTATCTATACACCTGTGTAGAGAAATCGCTGTTCAGAAATAGCGAACATCATCGCGATCATATGTCCTCCTTTCGACTCTCGTGAACAACAATAGAGAAGTGTAGATTAAGTGTAGTATCAGCGGCGGCTCTGTGTCAAGAGTACATTTGGGAAAAATCTCTCTCCTTAAAAGCTTCTTGAATATGCTCTTGTTTAGAGGGGAAAACGGAGGCGAAAAATGTTGGGAGTTCCTTTACAAAACAAACACTTAAACTCTTCTATAAATCTGGACAACTTTATGAAATTGACCCATATCTTGTCCAAGTTCTTTTTGACCCATATCCTGTCCAATGGGGACAAACTGGCTGACAAACCACAAAAGAGGAACCAGATCTGGTTCCTCTTACTTATATAACAAATTATAACATATTTAGCGCCAAAAGTCAATACAAATTTAACATGTAGCGAGGCCAGATCCACGCCCCGGCCTCAACGGCTATAGGCTAGCGATCTACAACACTCCATCAAGCTACGGATTTATGATAGAATTGTTCGTAAGTCAAGCATAAGTAGAGAAGAACGCTATCACAAAATATATCTAACCACATATCAGGAATAAAAGCTAGCTATGACCAATCCAGAACATCTCGACCTGTTAAAGCAAGGCGTGGCGACATGGAACCACTGGTACAAAGAGCATTATTGGGAAACCCACCCAGATCTACGTGGTGCAGATCTGAGCAATATGGACTTGAGCGATCTCAAGCTGAATTCTGCTAATTTAGAAGGGGCTTGCTTAAGCGGTTGTAACTTGCAACGTGCCTACCTGGTCCACTCTTGTTTCAACCGTGCGGATCTCAGCCATGCAGACCTGAGAGGTACACACCTCTTCCAATGCCGTCTCATCCAAGCAGATCTCAGCCATGCGGATCTCAGAGAAGCCAACGTCAGCCGCGCCTGGCTTTTGGACGCCAATCTTCAAGGCGCTCAACTCAACTCAGCCAAGATCCGCGAGGCAAGTCTCACGCGAGCCAATCTGAACAATGCTATCCTGAGCCATGCCAGGCTCGAAGGAACCTACTTCAATCGAACACTTCTCCAATCGATAGATATGAGTTTCGCTCGCATTGGGGGAAATAGATTTCTTAACGTCGATCTGAGCACCGCACATGGCCTGGAAACAGTGGAGCATATTAAGCCAGCATATCGCGTAGATATACGTACTCTTCTGCAAGCGCAAGGGCGCATCCCAGAACAATTCATGCGCGAATCGGGCTTTTCAGATGCCTTGATAGCTTCCCTATACCCACCAGACGGCATCTCGGATGAATTTCCGACGTGCCTTCTCAGCTATGCTCCCGACGACCATGTATTCGCTGAACAGCTTCTTCACGATCTGCAAGCAAGAGGGATATTCTGCCATGCCGAACCATATAAAACCACCACCGGGAAGCTGATAATTACCCATGACAAGCTCCTGTTACTGCTCTCAAACTCCTCGCCAGGCGGCCAAAGTAGCATCCTTCACTACATCCTCAAAGAAGCGCGGGTAAAAGCATATTGGGAATTTCCCCGCTGGGAGTCATCCAACATTCTTCGCCTCATCAGCCTGGACAAGACACTACAAACGAGGAGAGGAGACCTATTAGGAAGCTATTGGCGCATCAAGTGGCCACACAGCGACTTCTCTGGCTGGCACAATCAAGAAATCTACCAGGAAGCATTGGATCGCTTGCTATCGGTTCTTCGTCACGAATGAAAATCTTCAGATAACCGCCTTGATCGGCTAACGTTGAAAGGATTCGCTCTTGAAATCATGGACTCCTCCTTTTACTCTGGCGGCTGACGCCGCTATTGACCTCCAGATGCATACCATCCTCAGCGATGGCATATGGACTCCTGAACAACTGATCGACTACCTGGTACACGAACAGTTTGGCCTGGTTGCTATCACCGACCATGATCGTGTAGACACCGCTGCGGCACTGCAACTCCTTGCGGCGGAGAAACAGCTTCCACTCCTGACTGCCGTGGAAATGAGTACCTCGTGGAGAGGTGAACTGACCGATGTGCTCTGCTACGGATTTGATCTGGAAAAGAATGAGTTGCAAGATCTAGCGCAAGCTATTGCACGCCGCCAGCAAGAGAACACCAGGGAGGTCTGTGAGAACCTCCGAAAGAGCGGTATCGCCTTTCCGAATCCGCACGAACTGGATGCTCTCCTGGAAAAACCGAGTGCACAACAACCTCATGAACTGGTAGCTCTCTTAAAAAAACTGGGTTATGGAACAGGCGACCCATCAGCTGGAACATTGATCACAAATGCAGGTTTCTCCTGGGCCACCAACGACCTTGCTGAGGTCTGTGAGGCGGCTCACCGTAGCGGGGCGGTCTGTCTCATCGCCCATCCGGGACGAGGCAAAGGATATACCTGTTATGATGTCAATTTGCTTGATGAGCTCCGAAGGCAGATCCCCATTGATGGCTTCGAGGTCTATTATCCTGCCCACACACCTGAACAGATAGTCATGTATCGAGAATATGCTCAGACCCATCGTTTACTGATCAGTTCCGGTTCAGACTCCCATGGTCCAGAGAAAAAACCCATCAAATATCGAGCAGATTTGAGCCGTAACCTCTTGGAACGTCTTGGTGTCCAGATCAAGTAGAAGACTTCCCGGATGTCGCGCCTCAAATCCGTTCTCAATACTCACCATGTTGCGAGACGCCAGTGGGCAATGCCTGGCAAAAGAACGTAAAAACTGCAAGGCGAGAGCCACCCCTATTGGTGCAACTCTCGCCCTTTGCATTTATTACGAATAGAATCTGGCTATTCTTACTCTACTATACCTACGCCCCGATAACCTTTGAGATAATCGGTGCAAGACGGTTGGCAATCTTCATCTGCCCCTTGTCATTGGGGTGACCACCATCAGCGGCATAATCAACAACGGGCGTTAGCCAACCTTCGGTATTGACATAATAGACGTTGGCATCGCCTGCACTATTAAGCGCTTTGACTGCCGCCTGAGTCTGAACCGCATACGCCTTCCTGAGCGTTTCAAAGGCGAAAATCGCGGCCTTGGGATACTTCGAACGGATCTTTTTCATAAATGCTGTATATGCTGCTTGAAAGGTTGCTGTCGTGACGCCATGCCCGTTGTCGTTTGTGCCCAGGTTAATCACTACCGCAGAGGCCTGGTAGCGCGAAAAATTCCAGGCGGGCGTGTTGGTGTCGTGGATTCCTCCCAGCAGGAAGTACTGCGAACCCATGCTGAAGCAGCCCGACTGAGCAACCAGGCAGATACCCGACTGGGCAATCTGGGTGTGTTCGGTATGCAACTGCTCGCCAACCAGCCAGGCATAATCGGAGAGCGCAGCCTTCGTGTCCATAGCACCAGCGGTAATCGAATCACCCGTGAATTCGATCAATTTCGGTGAAATGTTAGGGTTAAGGGTTGTAGCTCCTGAATCAAGCACCAGGCCTTCAAATTCGATATTGCCGGAGCGCGCTGCGACCCTGAGCGTATGGGTGCCCGCCGCTAAAGGCGTGGATGTCAGATTGAAAGTACCGGTAGCACCTGTATAGAGGACATCAGCGCCACCGTCGATGCTGACATAGATATTTACGGCAACTGCCAGTTTGACCTTGACGGTTTTGCCGGTAAATTTCGTTTTCAGATATGCTGCTGGCCAGTAACTTTTATACATCGAGGTCGAACTGGTGGTATCCCAGCGTCCGATATATTTGATATTTGGATCGGTTATCGAGCCAACACTTGCGGCTGCATGAGCGGTGGGGGCTACAGTACTCACATAAGCAGAGAAAATGCTAGCCACCAGGAGCAGTGAGAGCAGAACAACGAGCAAGGTCCTACGTGGGAAATTCCATGTTAAGGTTGACATCAGCTTTGTTACCTCCCTGTTTTTAGGCTGAATAAAGAACATTTGCATGCTATCCATCGATAAAGTCCATTATTTGTCCAGGCTCCGTATGACATTGATGAACGTTACATCCCTGTACACATGCACATCAATAATACACTATTTTAAGCAAACTTGTCGTGCTTGTAGAAAATTGGGTACGAAAGTCATTTTTTGTGTGCGAAAATGAAGACGCATTCAAATTTGAAACAAATATCTCTGTCGATCTGCTAAAATAGGTTCAGAAGAGTAAAAACTATTCTCCTACTCTGGCTTGAGAGGTTTGGAACCTGAACAGTTACACATGTTGAAATATTTTAAAATAGGCAGATATGGATTGACGGCACTGATATGTGTCCTTTGTAGTGCAGTGCTACGTTTCGTGTTATTGGCCCAGGGGTGGCCTGTCACGAATAGCGATGAAGCGACAATGGGATTGATGGCACGCGATATCGCCTATCGTGGACAGCTACCAATCTTCTTTTATGGACAAAACTATATGGGGGCACTTGAGGCGTATATCGCTGCTGCTGCCTTGCGACTGTTTGGTTCTTCGCTCTTCTCGTTGCGTACCGGCCTTGTGCTTCTATTTATGCTCTTTCTGTTCAGTACTTATATGCTTACCAGCTTGCTCTATTCAAAGGCATGGGCACTGGTTGTTGTAACAATGCTGGGGCTGGGATCAAGCTTTGTGCTGGCACGCGAACTCAGCGCCATCGGTGGCTATCCCGAAACGCTACTCTTTGGTTCGCTGGCATTTCTTCTCGCATCCAGGCTCGCGCTCACCTATAAACCGGATCTATTGCCGGGCGGACAGCGTTACCTGGGCTATACTTGCTGGGGACTTGTAGTCGGGCTTGGTCTATGGAGCGATCTTCTCATTGCGCCATTTGCACTCTGCTCTGGCCTTTTATTGCTTGTATGTTGCTGGCGCGAGATATGTAGAATTATAGCTGGACTATGTATGTTGCTTGGACTCATCGTCGGAGGGCTACCCCTGCTCTCCTATAACCTTAGCGCCGCCCCCGGACAAGATTCTCTGAGTGTGCTCTGGCAGATCCAGCATAGCAACAATGGCTATATTGCCGCACACTTTATCCAACAAATCTTTGGCACCTTGCAAGTCAGCATCCCTATGATCACTGGTAGCCCTTTTTGTCCCGTGCCCGAACGACTTGAACCGGGCATTATGAGTTCGCTAACTTGCACACTTGTACGTGCAAGCTGGGGTACAGGCTACCTTATCCTTTTTATCCTGGCACTAGTGTTGACGATACGGGCAAGCTTGTGGTCTTATCGCCAACTGCACAAAAATCCAACTTCGCAAGAAGCACGGCTGGCTTTTGCGGGCGATAGTGCACGACTCCTGCTGCTGGCAAGCGCACTTATTACTCTGTTGCTCTACGCCATGGGTGGCTCGCCAGTCGAGTGGCCTGGCAGCCGTTCGCGCTACTTGATCGGACTGCTTATCGCCACGCCTGCTATACTCTGGCCGTTATGGCGTGAGTGGCATGATGGGAAACACAATCTCAAAACGCGTCTGATGAGTTCTCTAAAAATACATGGATGGTTGAGCATAAGCGCTCTCTTGCTTACTATTGTTTGCTTGCTATTGGGCACCATAGCGACGTTTGAAGATATACCAGCGACACAGAGGGCGAACCAGCGGCAACAGGCCTTGATCGACCATCTTGTCCTGATTGGGGCCACACATATCTACTCCGATTACTGGACATGCAACCGGCTGGCCTTCGTCAGCAACGAACGCATCATATGTGGCGTCGTCGAGAACGATCTACAGCGCTCAAAAAACTTCAACCGCGACACAGCCTACTATCCAATCGTAAGCGCCGATGCCTATGCCTGCTACGTCTTCTCAATCTACACACCCATTTCCCGTCAGGCTCAACAGAGCACACTTGCGCCAGAAAAGTATAAGCGCACCCTCTTTGAAGGTTACATCATCTATCAACCGCTCACTTCTCCCTATGCAAACTCTGTGTAAGAAACAAAAAATCTTTTTGTGCTTTTATTCTCTTATCTCTATATATCACAGTAAGTACATCCATTACTTAAACATCTACTTTTTATATCTCATTACTTTAGCACATATATTTTTGTATCATAAGTCACATATTTGCATTCTTTACACATATATACTATATATACACGACAAATAAAATAACAATTGAAATAAGAATAATCAGAAAGAAAGGAAGCCCATGAGAATATTCTTTCGACAATATTATCTGCAGAGCTATATCGCCATTATTGGACTACTTATAGTGGGTATACTCATCGTAAGTTCGTCTTCTTTCTTCTATCTGGCCAGGCAAACGCATGCTCAGAGCACCAGCTTTGTCACGCGCTCTGGCACTCGCTTGCTGGTAGATGGAAATCCGTTTCGGTTCGCAGGTGCCAATATTTATTCGTTGGGGCTTGATGATGGTGCTCGAACCTATCCCACACCATTTCGAATTGATGATGCCCTCAACGTTGCCACCGAAATGGGCCTCACCGTAGTGCGAGCGAATTCGCTTGGCGTATCCGTGGGTTGTGCACTCTGTATCGAGCCAGCGCTCGGCGTTTTTAACAATACTGCATTCCAACATATTGACTATGCAATTCAAGCAGCAAAAGCGCATGGTCTGCGGCTTATCGTTCCACTCACCGATAACTATCACTTCTATCACGGAGGCAAACATACGTTTACCGATTGGCGCGGTATCTCCGACGAAAATCAGTTTTATACAAATCCGCAAGTGATCGCAGATTTTGAGAAGTATATCTACACTATTTTTACACACGTGAACAGCTACACGGGTATTGCGTACATGAATGATCCAACTATTATGGCCTGGGAAACTGGCAATGAACTGCTATCACCCAGTAATTGGACACAATCGATTGCGGCCTATACAAAAAGTATCGATCCCAATCATCTGGTCATGGATGGCAATTATGGTATTAATGCAAACAGCCTCTCCTCTCCCTCTATCGATATCTACTCCGACCACTTTTACCCGCCCAATATCAATACACTGGCTTCCGATACCGCTGCAACCAGCGCTGCAAATAAGGCCTTTGTCATCAGCGAGTATGATTGGCAGACTTCACAGGGGACCCCACTCAGTACATTTCTGGCCGCAATCCTCAATAACGGCAATATAGCGGGCGATATGTTCTGGAATATTTGGGCACATGATGATGCCTATGGGTATTTTGTGGGCTGGGGTGGAAAGAATTTGATCAACCTGACATATCCAGGCGACACCCTCGATCACCGTCAAAGAATACAAATTATTCGCGCTCATGGCTACGCGATGCAGTCAAGATCCGTTCCGGCCGATGGCATACCAGGCTCACCTCTGGTCACGAGTGTAACGGGCCACACGCTCGCCTGGCGCGGAACAGCTATCGGGGATACCTATACTATCGAGCGTTCTATCACTAGTTCTACGGGTCCCTGGATTGTCATTTGCAATCGATGCGCAACCGATTATAATATGCCCTGGATTGATACGACGCAGCCTATTTTACCCCATTGGTATCGCGTGCTCGCATATAATCGCGTCGGCGTACCCGGCAGCTACTCGCCCGCTTACGGCGTGCATACAGCGCTCAGGCTCGTCGATAACCTGCATGATTGGAACCAGACCTTCTATCACACAATTGATCTAGGCCTTGACGCCAGCAATGGCCAATCGTCACGTGCATACCGAACCACGATTAAGCCGGGCGGAGTCGATGAAATTATATGGCATGTGCAAGATATGTATGCTTTTACTGCCACAACCTATTTCCAGCTCGGTAAACCAGTCGTGCCCTTTAACATCTATACCTCCTTCGATTGCAAACACTGGAACCTGGTCCGTCCAACTATCACAGCTGGAACAATTGGGACAGGTGGGAATGCCAGCCCATTAACGTATACGTATACGTATACGTTAATGGGCCTGTCCAGTACAAACTTTGTGCGTATACGTTGGGGAAATCAATCGTCCGCTCAAAAATGGAGTGCTCAACTTGGTCAGGTGATTATTCGATGATTTTTCAATCCTGTTTGAGAAAGCTTGAAAATGTTTTCTCCTGGTGTTATCTTCAATGCAGAGATAGCCGCAAAATCGCTTGTTATCTTGATATCTCTATCTTTTCTCATGGAGGTGCCTTTCATGACGCAAACTGATCTCTCACCTCTGGACATTCTCTGTTCACTTGGGATCAATGGGAAACCCATAGTCACCCCTATGCAAGGTGGATTTGATATGGCGATGTGGAAGGTTGAATTGGAGGATCAGACTTATGCTCTGCGCGTATTTCGACCGGGAGAGCATGCGAATTGCGAGCACGAACGGGTCGTCATGGCTGCTGCGTTAGCTGCGGGCCTGCCAGTGCCAGAAGTGTGTGCAGCAGGTGTCTGGCAGGATCGCCCGGTGCTACTTATCACCTGGCTGACCGGGCGCACGGTAGCCGAGGAATTGCTTGCGCGACCATGGCTGGTATGGCGGCTGGGGATCGCATTTGGTCGCGCACAGGCAGCCATCCATGCAGTGACCGCCCCTGCTCTGCTCCGCCAGCGACCGGATGCGTGGATTGCCTGGAAATGTGAAGAGGAACCGACCTTGCAGGATCGCTTGCGCCGCCTGCCTTCTGACAATACCGCTTTGCTACACCTGGACTATCATCCGCGCAACGTTCTAACTGATGGCCAGCAGATCACTGGCATTGTGGATTGGACAAACGCGCACGCGGGCGATCCACGGGCGGATGCCGCACGCACTATGTCTATCCTGCGTGTCGATCCTCTGGCACGCAAGCCTCTCCTGCAGCGCATTGGCTTGCGCATCTTTGAACTGGCCTGGCGCTCCGGCTATCAACACACACGTGAACTCCTGAAAGATATGTCGCTCTTCTATGCCTGGGCCGGGACCGTTATCCAACACGATCTGGCACCCCGCTACAAACATCAACCACAAGAACTGCTTCCTGCACACCGCTGGACGAACTATTGGAAGGCACGAGCCGCAAGAACGGGGGATTAAGTAGATATTCTACATAAGAGGTTATACGATCATGGCTATAAGAATATTTGCAGCAATTCTACATAAGGAAGAGGATCTGTATGTAGCAGAGTGTCCTGAAGTCGGCATCGCAAGCCAGGGACATTCTATAGAAGAAGCTGTAGCTAATCTGAAAGAAGCGACTGAATTATATCTGGAGGAGTTCTCTTTGCCCACAACAGGAAAAATCACACTAACAACGTTCGAAGCAAATTATACGACCTGAGTTTGTTATTTTGCTTTTCTACTATATTTTGCATTTTGTGCTTTTTTGCGAGATGCGCAAAAAAGCACAAAATGCAAAATATAGTAGAAAAGCAAGCCAGGTCTCTTTACGCTTTTGCAGCGAAGTACCAGGGAGCCTCTTGCTGGCGCTGCTGCTCGTAAGCTGCTATATCTTTGTCAAACTGGAGCGTCCAGCCGACCATGTCGAGGCCCTTTAAAAGGCGCTCTTTGCGGAAGGGGTCGATCTCGAAATGGAGCACCTGCTGATCAGGCTTCGTGACCGTTTGCGCTCCCAGATCGACGCTGAGCGTATAGCCTGGGGCAGCCTCGATCTCTTTGAACAGATTCTCGACATTTGCTTCATCTAGCGTAAGTGGCAGGATGCCGTTGCTGAAACAGTTGTTGTAGAAAATGTCGGCAAAGCTGGGGGCGATTAATGCGCGAAAACCATACTGTGCCAGCGCCCACGGAGCGTGCTCACGCGAAGAGCCACAACCAAAATTATCACCTGCAACCAGGATACTCGCGCCTTTGTAGCGTGGTTGGTTTAACACAAAGTCGGGGTTAGGCATATCTCCATTGCCCAGGTAGCGCCAGTTGGCAAAGAGCGCCTCTGCAAAGCCCGTCTTTTTGACCGTTGTGAGGAAGCGAGCAGGCGTGATCTCGTCGGTGTTGACGTTGACGCGGTTCAGCGGCATGACCAGGCCTGTATGAGTTGTAAATGGTTCCATGACCAGATTCCTCCAATTAACCTTCTAGAAACTATAGCACTTCGAGCGCACGAATATCGACGAAATGGCCTGCAACCGCTGCCGCCGCTGCCATGGCCGGGCTAACGAGATGAGTACGTCCACCACGCCCCTGCCGGCCTTCGAAGTTGCGATTGCTGGTTGAGGCACAGCGCTCACCCTCGCTCAAGCGATCACCATTCATCGCAATACACATGCTACAGCCAGCCTCGCGCCACTCGAAGCCTGCGTCACGGAAAATAGCGGCCAGACCCTCTTCCTCGGCCATACGGCGCACATTCGTGGAACCAGGCACAACCAGCGCACGCACATGTGGAGCAACATGCTTGCCCTTCACATAGCGGGCTGCCATGCGTAGATCATCCAATCGTGAGTTGGTGCAAGAGCCAATAAATACCGTGTCGATCTTGATATCGGTGATTCTCTGACCGGGCGTCAGGCCCATGTACTGCAATGCACGCTCATAGCTCTCGCGCTTCTGCGTATCATGCTCGGCGGCTGGATCAGGCACAGCATTGGTTACCTCAGTTACCATGCCAGGATTGATACCCCAGGTGACCTGCGGACCCAGGCCCTCGACGTTGATCTCGTAGATTGCATCAAACTCAGCGGCTGGATCGCTTGCCAATTGCTGCCAGGCTGTCACAGCTTGCTCATATAATTCACCCTTGGGAGCATAAGGCCGACCTTTGATATATGCAAACGTGGTCTCATCCGGCGCAACCATGCCAGCACGTGCACCTGCTTCAATCGCCATATTGCAGAGGGTCATTCGTCCCTCCATTGAGAGTGCGCGAACGGTTGCACCACTGAACTCGATGACATGCCCGGTGCCAACGCCTGTGCCCAGCTTGCCAATAATGGCCAGGGCAAGATCTTTCGCGGTTACGCCGGGAGCCAGTTGTCCCTCGACGCGAATATTCATCGTCTTTGGCCTCTCCTGCCAGAGACATTGGGTCGCCAGAACATGCTCAACCTCGCTTGTGCCTATACCGAAGGCGAGTGCACCGAAGGCTCCATGGGTGGATGTATGCGAGTCACCACATACGATGGTCGTACCAGGCAAGGTGATACCCAGTTCAGGGCCGATGATATGCACAATACCCTGACGCGAATCTTGCATATCAAAGAGATTTATGCCAAATTCACGCGTATTCTGCTCTAGCGTCGTAATAGTCGTCCCAATGACTGGATCAACAATATCCAGTTTACGCCGACCTGGCGTCGTCGGTATATTGTGATCGAGTACAGCAATCGTCGCGTCCGGGCGACGAACAGGCACATGTGCGCTACGCAAGTTCGCAAATGCCTGAGGCGATGTCACCTCGTGGACAAGATGTCGATCAATATACACAAGGGTCGCCTGCTCTCCTTGCTCTTTTACAACATGCGCATCCCAGATCTTCTGAAACAGGGTTCGAGGTTTTGGCTGTACATTCACAGCCTGATGTTCTGCCGCCATATATACCTCTTCTTCTTTTTCTTTCTTGCTTGCTCTTTACAATTTGGCCTCTTACCAGGCCAGATAAGTTCTCTTAGAGAGAGTATAATTACTTCTAGTTGATCTGTCTAATATCTATTCTAGCTCACTATGATACTCCTACAGCATCATAGAGTAAAGGGCGCTTTTTTCTTTGCAGGACAACAATCAACGTCGCGATTTCTCGCGGGACAAATTATTATGAGGGAAACATGGAGCTTCGTCAACTTACTTATTTTCTTGCAGCAGCACAGACGCAGAACTTTCGCAAGGCCGGAGAGATGTGCCTGGTCGCACAACCAGCGTTGAGTCGCCAGATTGCAGCCCTGGAGGCAGAGCTGGGAGTCGAGCTTTTCAAACGCGTCAAACAGCGCGTCGTGCTCACAGCGGCAGGCGAGGAGTTCGCCGACTATGCCAGAAAAGCATTGGATCAGTTGCAACAAGGGCAACTAGCCATGGCACGCCGTCAGGACGGCCAGCACGGCACCGTCGCCATCGGCTGCGTCGAGCCACTCACCACCGCCTTCCTACCCACGATATTCCCGACTTTTCATGAGTGCTATCCGCACATCCAGCTCAAAGTGAGCGTGAACAGAACCGATGCCCTGCTCAAAATGATCGAGCAAAGCGAATTGGATCTCGGCCTGATCTTTAATCCAAGTGTGCGACCAGAGGCTCTCGTCGTCAAAGAACTCTTTCGCCAGCCATTACAGGTGATGGTCGCCGCCGATCATCATCTGGCACAAACACCACACATACCTGTCACATTGGCACAGATCCAGCGCGAACCGCTCTTCCTCTTACGCGAAACATCACGCTTGCGCCAGGCCGTAGAGCGCATCTTTGCCACCAATGCTATCAGCACACAACCAATCGTAGAAATCGAATCAATCGCGGGCCTAAAAGAACTGGTCAAATCGGGGCATGGCATCACCTTTATGCTGCATGCACTCCTCAGGCCCAGCGAGATCGAGAGCGAGCTTATCCTGCTCCCCATCGCTGATGTAAGCGAAGAATTTATTTTTGCTCTGGTCTATCATCGCTTCGGCATCATTTCGCAACCTGCCAGACACTTTATTAACATGATCAGCGACATTGTGCCCTGACCTGACTCTCTTTACCTGCGCTCCTTTGCCAGATACGTTCGCATAGCTTCGGCTATCAAAACACACATTTAGGACCATCCATATCCCGGCAAATGATAGAATATGCTAGAATAGTTAAGCGCATGCATACAAAAGCGATGCACACTAACAAGGAGACTATATTGAAGCAACGCGTCCTTTTTCTCTGCACTGGCAACTCGGCTCGTTCACAAATGGCAGAGGGACTTTTGCGTGCACTGGCAGGCGAGCGCATGGATAGTGCAAGTGCAGGCACAAACCCTTGTTATGTGCACCCGATGGCCATTCGTGCTATGCGTGAACGCGGCATCGATATTAGTACCCATCGCTCCAAACATTTCAAAGAATTTTTGCCCTATCCAGTCGATTATGTTATCACCCTCTGCAATCAAGCTGCCGAACAGTGCCCGGTGTTCCCTGGACCAGGCACACGTATCCACTGGGATATCCCTGACCCGGCTACTGCGGTCATGGCTGAATCACTACGTATGGCCGCCTTCCGTAAAGTTCTTTATGCCTTGGAAAACAATATTCGTGACTGGTTAGTCACACAACCTTAATTCCAACCTGTTTCCTCCCAATCACTCACTATTTCTGTTACATGTGGTTACATGTATAGCTATACAGGAGTAGTTTGCGGTGACCTATTTCTTTATCTGCACCCCATTTTGGCCTCTGCGCATTTAAATAGGAGAGGGTATACCACGAGGCGTTCATTACGGTATGCATTCTAGTTGCCGCTAGAAAAGAGTTTCCACACCTTTTCTTATAAGCAACACATAGCCTCAGCTACATACAAAAAGATGAAAGGGGACACGTTTATACTAAATAAATATCGGTCTTCTTTTTATTCTTATTCGCGTACTAATATATGAGCACACAAGTCGAGACCGAAATACCTAGAAACATGAGTAAAGATGTATGATTCCTAGCATGCAGAGGAAACACAAGAACCCTCTTCAGTAGGTAATCTCTCGCCTGCTACGTAATCTCTATAAGCATCTGAAAATCTCATAACTAACGCCGTAATTTTTTACCATCTGGAATCCAGTAAAATTACGCATTCTTAGTAAAAATGGCTCCATGTCTTTACAAAGTATGTTCTTATATTATATAATACATTTATGGTGTGAGAGGTAGGTTCGTCAAGAATACTACAAAATTGTCTCTCACATGTTGTAATGTGCTGGAGTATGCGGTACTCCACAAGTGGTCAAAAACGAAAAAGGAGAGCTAATACACATGAGTGAGCTATTAACAGTGTCAGAAGTCGCAGAAATTCTTCGTGTCGATGACACGACAGTCCGTCGCTGGGTGAAACAAGGAGCACTTGAGGCTATCATTCTTCCCCACGTCAACGAGCGTCAGGCGTACAGAATTAAACGTGAAACACTCCAAAAGTTGCTGGGTAGCAGTACTACTGAACTCGCCAACGTATAACTATATGCAGATCTAGCATTCACAATACATACAGCATTGTGAATGCACAGTTAGCGGATGCTGCCCCAGAAAGTGGGCGCAGCATCCGCTTTCTTTTGGATTTCTCTTCCCTTCTTACAATAAGACCTCTCCTGGCCAATACGTAATTAGAACACGTTTTGTTACAATAACAGTACAGCGTGCGACTTACAAAGACAAAGAGGTTACTCTCAGGACGCTCTCTTGTCTGTAGAAGAAAGAAATGATAGTATGGAGAGGAACTACATATTCTGTCCATACAATAGAGAGGGGTACTAACACATTATTACATCTATAATTAAATATATACAGCGACTTCTCAATATACGCATTGTCCGCTATGCTCTGGTTGGTGGTATTGGGATTCCTGTCAATGATCTCGCGCTGGCACTTTTTCTACACTTTATGGGCAATAATCTCTACCCTCTAGCACTTGCTTGCTCTTTCGAAATTAGCACAACGGTAAATTTTATTCTGAATCAACATTTTACCTATCATGAGCAGCAGCACATTCGGGGATGGAGCTGGGTAAGACGTGCACTTAAAGCGCAGGTGACGAGCCTCTCTGCCCTGGCAATCTCTTTTCTTGTTGCACTCTCACTGACGTACCTGCTTCATGTCAATCCTTATGTAGCAAGCCCGCTTGGCATTATCAGTGCCTTCTTCTATAATTTTTTTATCTCCAGACGCTTTGTCTTTCTTCAGGGCTCCCCTGCCTCCCCTGCCTCCCCTGCCTCTCTACCAACTCAAAATCTAGAAAATGTACCGAACGCACAGAGCTAACAGAATCAACAGGTAGAGAGCATCGGTCATTGACCAATGCTCTCTATTATTTCAGCATAAAAACCGGGCTATGAGCTATTTTTTATTTATGTTCATATCAGCAGCTAACTGATCAAGCGTGACGAAATGATAGCCACGCGCTCGCAAGGTTGTGATGATCGTGGGCAGCGCCTGCACTGTCTGCTCACGACTGGCGATGGCGTTGTAATGATCGCCATCCCCATCATGCAGCAGGACAATCGAACCATAACGTGCTGCATTAATGACACGGTTACTAATCACGTTGCTGCCTGGTAGCAGCCAATCGCTTGCTACATCGTTCCATATAAAAGTTGTAAGGCCCATTTTATTAGCCTCAGCCAGCACGGTGGCGTTATAAGCACCATAAGGTGGGCGAAAAAATGTTGGTTGCACACCTGTGGCCTTCTTCAAAATTGCTGAGGTGTCACCTAGCTGCTTGTCTATTTTTACCGCTGAATAGCCTGTTAGATAGACATGTGCCCAGCTATGGATGCCGACGCTATGCCCCTCATCAAACTCTTGCTTGACAAGGTCAGGATACTCAGCTACGTGATGACCTATGTCGAAAAACGTGGCTTTGACATTATACTGCTTGAGTACTGCTAGAATCTGGCTGGTATACGGTGGATAAGGACCGTCGTCAAAGGTTAATGCGATCTCTGGAATGGTGGGATTGCCACCAAAAAAGAAGCGTTGATGGGTCTCCAAAACTCCAACCTGCTGCCGAACATCCAGGGGAAATGGGGAGATGGGGGCCGACAGCGCTTTCTGAGCAGGCGCAGGCATGGGTATTGATTGAGAAGCGGTCGCGGCTACGCTGGGTGTCGCTGTTGGACGAACATGCACTATTGGTGTTGCCACGCTATGTTGTGCTCTGGTATTGGCGGAATGTCCTAAATAAGGTAATGCAAATGTGGCGTCACGCACAAAAAATAATAATGAGACGATAAGAAAAAATAATGTGCTTGTTACTGTATAGAGTATCTTTGGCGATACAAATGACAAATATGGTCTACTGGATGACTTCACGCCTTTCAAACGAAGAAGTGTTATTTTTTTAGGTGCCACAATGTTCACACTCCTTAAAGAAATAGAGTAAACCTAAAAAATAGAACATAAAAACTGCGTTGGCTCCTCTTCCTGATAAAATGGGATTACCTAAATACTACTATCTATACTAGACTGAACAGTATATCGCTGTCAATTTAGCGTAACTATCAGGCTAGCAATGGTTCACGTTAGTACTTTTTTCTTTATATAGTGGGCTGCTTTCTTTTCCCCTATATGTTCACCTTCTTAACCCGCTGAGTTTGCGCGGCTTAGTCACGCTTCTAGCTCTTTCTTAAACATAGAAAAGTGCAACTTCTCTAAGTCTGTACAGGAGCTTTCACTATGCGTTATGATATAGGATAGACTATATCATAACGCATACTATATTGGTGTACAGCCAGCCGGACGTAGTGCATGCATGGCCGCTCCGCTTATCCGGCGCTATATCTTGAATGTCGATTCCATACAAAGGCAGTTAGCAAAATGAGTAAACAGCGTATTACGGCAGCAAGTAAACGTGTAAAGAAGCAAGAACGCCGAGAAGAAGAATATCGTCAGACACTGAAACGCCGACAGAGGAACCGCAACACTCTTATTGTTGTTCTGGTTGCTGCCGTGGCTATTATTGCTAGCCTGGTTTATTTTGTAACCAGGCCGCAGGCGGTTCCGAGCGGCCAGGCCGCCCAGACAAACACAAGTTCAGCAACAACACCTGCCAACTCTTCCAGCTCTTCCGCTTTTGCCCCCATCAATGGTGTCTCTTGTGATAATAGCGAGCACTTAGATTACCATCATCATGTTCATCTAAGCGTGTACATCAATGGTCAACCAGCTATAGTCCCACAAAATATTGGCATCAATCCCAATACGCCTTCTCCATGCATATACTGGCTACACACCCACGATACCAGCGGAGTCGTACATATCGAAGCGCCAGCCCAGCGTACATTTACCCTTGGTAATTTCTTTGATGTGTGGTCCCAACGTTTTGCACAACTGGGTTTCCCGTCGCAATTGAGCCAGACGAGCGGCTGGCAGGTCTATGTAAATGGGCAGGCCTACAAAGGCGACTTCCATACCATTCCGATGGATGATCACACGCTGATCACCCTGGCTTATAATAGTCCTGGCGTAAAGCCGGAAACATCTTATAACTGGAACGGACTCTAAGTTTACACACCTGGCATTTATATCTCTTTTCGTCTACTATACATAGAATTTGAAGCACGGCGAAGTCGTAACATGTTAACGAAGAGGAATGAACTATACGATGCAGCTTATTAACCTGAACGATTATGAAGCTTGTGCCGAAACGTGCGTGGAGCGTCCTGCGTGGGATTATTACCAGGGCGGCAGCGACGATGAGATAACGTTGCGTGCAAACCGTAGCGCCTTCGAATGTTTACGTCTACGGCCACGTGTGCTTAGAGATGTCACAACTCTCGACCTCAGTACAAGCGTGCTGGGTACATCTGTTAGTATGCCCATACTGGCTGCGCCGTCGGCGGCTCATGGGCTGGCCCATCCTACTGCAGAGTGCGCCACTGCCCAGGGCGTGGGGCTGGCACGCACAGTGATGACCCTGAGTACCGATTCTACATCTAGCATGGAAGAGGTGGCACAATGCGCGAGCGGACCGCTGTGGTACCAGCTCTACATCTACACATTTGAGGAAGCCGAAGAGCTGGTTAAACGAGCTGAGGTCGCTGGCTATCGCGCTATTGTGCTTACCGTAGATCTGCCTATTCTCAGTAAGAGAGAGCGCGATATCCGAAATGATTTCGCGAACTATCAGCTGACATACCATCCCCACGCTTTTAAGGGCAATGCTCCACACCTGACAGTGATCAGCGGTAAAGCCCAGGAGAAAAACGCTTATAGAGGGGACACACTAACATGGCAGGTACTCCCCTGGTTGCGTTCGCTTACTTCGCTACCTATCATCGTCAAGGGCATTCTCACGGCCGAAGATGCTGAAATAGCTCTTCAGTATGGTGCGGCGGCGATTGTGGTTTCAAACCATGGTGGTCGCCAACTCGACGGTGTGCTCTCGTCGATTGAGGCCTTGCCAGAAGTCGTCTCGGCAGTCGCGGGCGGCTGCGAAGTCTATATAGACGGCGGTATCAGGCGCGGCACTGATGTGCTAAAAGCGCTGGCCCTGGGTGCCCATGCCGTACTCATCGGTCGCCCTATCTTATGGGGCCTGGCTGTCAATGGTGCTGAAGGAGTACACGAGGTCCTGGAGATTCTGCGCCAGGAGCTTGCGATGAGCATGGCGCTATGTGGTTGCCCATCTGTTGCAAGCATTGGTGCTCATCACCTGATTGAGAAGAATGCCATAGAAGTATAAGTGGAGGATTTAATGGACCCGAAATGGCTACAGTGGGCAAAATCGTTACAAACTATGTCCCAGACGGGGCTGACATATGCGAAAGATCCATATGATATCGCTCGCTATGAGATTATCCGCGATATGGCGGCGGAGATGATGGCGACTCAGACGGATGCCGACTTCGCCTTTATCAAAGATCTATTCCTGCATGAAAAGGGGTACGCTACACCTAAAGTAGATGTACGTGCGGCAACGTTTCGCGACGATAGCGTGCTACTGGTCAAAGAGCGCTCGGATGGCCTCTGGACGCTGCCCGGTGGCTGGGCCGATGTGGGAGAAGGGCCCGGCGAAGCTACTGTACGCGAGGTTCGCGAGGAGTCGGGCTATGAAGTACGCGCTACCAGGCTGCTCGCGCTGTACGATAAAGCCAAACACGGCCACCCTCCCTCCCCCTATTATAGCTACAAAGTCTATTTTGATTGTGAATTAATTGGTGGTACACCCAGCACAAGTAGCGAGACGGATGGCGTCGGTTTCTTTGCAGTGAACGACTTACCCCCTCTCTCGCTTGAACGTATCACACCGGCCTTGATCGCTCGCCTCTTCGTGCTGCATCAGAACCCGACGCTACCTACCGATTTCGATTAAGCATTCCTGGAAAGCAAGCAGGGAAAAAGAATACATGCGAGCACTACTGGTGCTCGCATGCAGAAGATAAACTACATTACAAAAGTACCTATCAGCACTAGATTACGGTGAGATACTGGACACTGAAAAACTCTCTAGGGTCGGTCCAGAGAGCTTCCACACGAAAGCCTGCGGTTGCGGCCAGGTGTGCAAACTCTTCTTTGGTGTATTTGTACGAACTTTCCGTCCAGATACTTTCACCTAACTTGAAGGATATCTCTATACCACCAAGCTGAACTGCCTGGTCTTTGAGGCTCACAAGATGCATCTCAATCCGGCTCTCACCAGGATTGTAAAATGCATAGTGCCCGAATTGATTAATCAGGAAATTCGCTCCAAGCTCCTGATTAATCCTTACCAACATATGTTTATTAAACTGCGCCGTGAGCCCTTGTTGATCGTTATAGGCACGATGCAGAATATTGAAGTCTTTCTTCAAATCGACGCCGATCAGCAAGCCCCCGCCACTACACGTGCGGGCAATTCGTCGCAGAAAATCTCTTGCCGGCCCAGGATCAAAGTTGCCTATGGTTGAGCCGGGATAATATCCAATTTTATGCGCCACTGGCCTATTGGGCGTGGGTATCTCGAAGTCGCTGGTATAGTCAGCACAGACAGGCAGCATCTCTAGATCTGGATACAGGCCGGCCAGAGAAACAACTGATTGCATCAACTGCTCTTTTGATATATCTATCGGCACATAGCCTGCTGGCGTTTCTAATACGTTTAGTAGCTCACATGTCTTCTTACTGCTGCCACTGCCATACTCAATGAGCAGACAATTGGAGCCAAGCCGTTCAGCTATCTCATGAGACCTCTCACGCATAATACTGAGCTCTGTACGCGTAGGATAATACTCGTCCAGCTCACAGATCTGCTCGAAGAGATCCGAACCAACCTCATCGTAGAAATACTTGCTGAACAGCTCTTTTCTCGGCTTCTGTAATCCTTGTAACACTTCGCGTAGGAAAGTGTCCCGCACAGGCTCAAAATCATACAGCCTGGGCGGATTTTCAATACGTTGTGAAATGTTACACCCCTTTCGCGAGTCGAATGCCCATGAACTGCCAGCGTGCATCGGGCGGGAAGAAGTTTCGATAGGTTGAGCGAATATGAGAAAGGGCGGTTGCGCATGAGCCACCACGGAGAACAAATTGATTGCACATAAACTTGCCGTTATATTCTCCTATCGCGCCAGGAGCGGGCTTGTAGCCAGGATAGGCAAGATAGGCACTCTGCGTCCATTCCCATACATCGCCATACATCTGAGCAAGCTTGCCATCAGGCGTGGGCTCGCTTTGTGCGGCAGGATGATAGCGACCACTCTCGACGAAATTGCCCTCGACGGGAACATCTTGAGCTGCAATCTCCCATTCGGCTTCAGTTGGGAGCCGGACCCCTGCCCAGCGAGCATAGGCATCGGCTTCATAGTAGCTCACATGGCAGACTGGCTCGGCCTTCTCGATCTCGCGGAAACCGTTGAGCGTGTGCGCCCACCACTGACCGTCTTGCTTTTCCCAGTACAACGGCGCATTCCACCCCTCACGTTGCACCGTCCCCCAGCCATCCGAGAGCCACAGCAGCGGATTTTTATAGCCACCCTCTGCTATAAACTCCAGATACTCTCCATTGGTCACCAGGCGCGACCCTAGCTGGAACGCCTCAAGAAACTGCCGGTGGCGCGGCTCCTCGTTATCAAAGAAAAAGCTCTCGCCTTCATGCCCGATCCAT
This sequence comes from uncultured Chloroflexia bacterium, assembly GCA_963850365.1. Taxonomy (GTDB): domain Bacteria; phylum Chloroflexota; class Ktedonobacteria; order Ktedonobacterales; family Ktedonobacteraceae; genus Dictyobacter. The sequence continues at coordinate 65,286 of CAWKKX010000054.1, read as the reverse complement.
TTGATACCTTCTGGATAAGAGACCCAGTGTAGTGGCTGCACCTGCGCAACGCTGGTAGCCGTTCGCGGCACATAGATAGGATGCAAGGGATTATATGATAAACCATGCTTGATATCCGTCACAATCAGCTCTTGATGCTGCTGCTCATGATTGAGACCAAGCGTGATAATCGGCGCGAGTTCCGCCAATCGCCTCTCATCGAGACCCGCAAGCAAGCTAACAACCTGCTCGTCAACATAATGGCGGTATTGATAGGTCTCTTCCACCGTTGGGCGCGTGACCATCCCTCGCTTCGGGCGGCTATACCGCTCCCCAAGCGAATTATAGTATGAGTTGAAGAGGTACGCATATTGTGGATGGAGAGACTTGTAGTCAGGAATGGCCTGAGAGAGAAGAAAGGTTTCCCAGAACCAGGTCACATGTGCAAGATGCCATTTCGTCGGGCTAGCATCCGGCATCGATTGAATAACATAATCTTCGGTTGCAAGAGGCTTGCACAGCTGCTCCGAGAGCTGCCGCACGGCCTGGTAACGCTCTACAAATGCACGATTGGAAATGAGAGAGGTAGACTGAGTGGGCATAAGATGCTCCTGAATCTGTTTTGCCAAAGAAGACACTCCTGTCGTATGCAATCCAGTTGGATAGTCTGATTAACACTTCTACTTCTACGTTTCTCGTGTGATACGTTGATACGCAACACAATGTAACGCGATGACACGCCTATAGATTTACGAACATCCGCCCTAAAAGTTACAAAGAGTCATAGCACAAATTGGAACTACATGCGATCCCTTGCTGTCCAGAACGCCAACAACGCGGCAAGCAAGGGAACACCAAGATTGATCAGGATGCGTGTATCCAAAGATGAACCAAACGGCGCAAAAGCAGGATCGAGATAGATTATTAGAGCACTCACCGAGAAGGCCAGTGTGAAAACAAATAGTGCCCTCCCCAATCCCCGCAACGGACGAGCAAGCGTAACAACCGCCAACGCTATCAGCCACTGTACATACCAGGGGAAAAACCAGGGCGTGACCACCAGCAACACACACAAAGCCGCCAACAGTACCAGCACCAACCTGTACACAGTGGGCTTACGCCAGATATAGACCCCCCCTACAATCAGGGTAAATGCCAGAGCGCCAGTCGTGATACGGTCCCAGATCACACGCTGGCTCAGAGCAGACATGAGCGGATAAAATGGCGAGCCAGGATCAGGAGCGCCATTCACCTTTAACCATTCCAGTATGATACGCAGCAAAGAGTTTTCCGCCCACCACGCCGATGGTGGCATCGAAAAACTGTTGACAATATCGGGAATGCTATGTCCAACCCATAAGGGCAGATAACAGACAAGCGCAAACGTTGCAAACATCACGCCAGCCAGGCACATATTGCCCAGAGCCGCTCCCCAGCGCCAGCCTCCCACATGCCGCTCAAACGTCTTGCCACCCAGCAACACCAGAAAAAGCGCAATCAGCGGCAGCAGCGTAAACTTGACCAACACCGCCAGACTGCACACCAGCAAGGGAGCATAATAATTTCTCGGCCGCGTAAAGTCCTTTTGCTCCGCCCGCAACGCCAGATAGATACCCAGCAGCATAAAAGTATTCACCAACACATCATTGTGTGCCCCCAGGCAACTCTCAAGCAGCACAAGGGGATTCCAGGCATAAAGCAAGGTACCAAATGCCCTCGTTCGTGGCGAACAGCCAGCAATCCTTAGGATAGCATTCACCAGCAAACTATTCAGCAGATAACAGGCAAAAGCGAATACACGAAAAATAATATAATAGGACACTGGATGATCGCCGCCCACCAGCGCCACCAGCGCACAAATATACATCCATATGGGCCCGTAGGCCGATGTCGTAAAATTCCAACCGTCCACCCTCGTTATTGCATCATGCGAAATAGCAGCAGGAGAAATAAAAAAAGGGTTTGCGCCATACGCCACGAGAACGTGTCCATAGTCTGCGTAGACAAACAGGTCTTGCGACAACATCACAGGCATACTCACTAAGACCAGGCCAGCTACAACCGCCCCCAACCAGATAAAAATCGTCACCAGCCTCATACTCACCACACCTGCCCAACGCCGAATCAGCAACGCAATAGCGGCATAAACAGTGAAGGCAAGCAAAATAAAGGTGAACATTTCAATATAGCTTGTAGCCAGCAACGCAGTATATGGCTCGGGTGTGGGATAGAGAAAAGCTGGCAACCAGGCTCCCAGGTCCACAAAGTTCGCACTAAATGGCAACACATCATGCGGCAACGGCTTCATTACCCGTTGAGCCGCGAAGCCAATCAGTACAAAACAACCTGCAAAAATCAACGTACACAATACACCTGACATACCCAGCACACACAACCACAAATTTCTGAACCTTATCTTCTTTTTGCCAGCAAAAGATGACAAAGCAGGCTTAGCATTTTTTTCTATTGTTTTCATTTTTAAACAATGACATATGCGTCTCTTTTTACAAACAGAATCCGGCAGGAGCAGGCCCTGGACCCTGTAATTTCTATCTCACGCTTACACACATCCTTTACCTTGTTTTCATACGAATGACGCTTCGGATTAGTCACCACAACTAGACTGAACAGCAATTTTCCCAGCAAGAAAAACTTTTTTTGCATGAATTTCATCGAAAAGCTAGCGCCGCTTCATACCTCGCTATGTAGCATACAAGGCCTAAAATTTATTCATCAATAGGCAAAAAGATTTATGCTTTTTTCATAAACCTTATCCATCTCTCTAGCACAAAAACAGGCGCTCAGGATCATATACTAAAATCTGCAAACTAGAGAATAAGCGTAGTAAAAATATTACAATATTTTCATCGGTTTATATTTGCCTTTGTTTTTACTCGACACCAGATAAGTACTATGCTATATTAACGGCATATACTGGTAGTAGTATATTTTTATAGATGGGAAGGGATCGCGCAAAACGATATTATAAGAGCCAGGCTTGGTTGATTTGAGCCCTCAACGTTTTGCGACGTGGTAAGTGCAGGAAAATATATATTATGAATGAGACACATCCGAGTTTTAACGAGCTTCGTAAAAGACATCATATCACGCTTGAAGCGTTAATTGAAGACACACAGATTGATCCACGTGCAGTACTGCTTGTAAATACATACGGCATCGGTACACCCGATCACATCGATACGCTCTTAGAATCGTTGTCTCGACTGGCGGGGGTGGAGTATTCGCGTCAAGCGATGAACATCTGGGACATCACGTTCAAGCTACATCCCGATTACGACAGTATTACCGATATTGAAACACTGCTTGCAACGGATTACATAATGATCGAGATGCAAAAGGAGGGGCTTGTTTAATTTTCTATTTTTCATGATTTTTTGTCGAGCAAAGAATTATGAAAAGTAGAAAAAGCGTATTAAGCAAAAACAAGTGCGAACGTCGAAGCATGGGCAGTGACGAGAAAAGAGAGAGGTACTGTTAGGGGGCTCTGGCAGCGCTGCCAACTAGATGTTGCTCTACGGTATCCACTTCACTGGAGGGCGTTGTTTATCCTAGATTTTGTCCTTATAGACGCGCATGGCCGGCTATCTCCAACGGCGGAGAGAAATCATTCCCGCGCTCTATGACTCCATACGATGAATATAAGCTTCATAGGAAAGGGGCAGTAAACGTTCGTAGTCGAGGTTCATCAAAGGCGACGAGATGATGAAGTCTGCGGAAGCACGGTTACACGCTACTGGGATATTCCACACGGCGGCTATGCGCAAAAGCGCTTTGACGTCTGGATCATGCGGTTGCGCCTCAAGCGGGTCCCAGAAAAAGATCAAGCAATCGATCTCACGATCAACAATGCCTGCTCCTATCTGTAAGTCACCGCCCAGCGGCCCACTTTGAAAGCGCTGCACATTTACGCTCAGTACTTTTGCAAGCAAGGTCCCAGTTGTGCCTGTAGCATACAACCTATGTTTCGCGAGCAGGGCCTTGTTGAAGCGAGCCCACTCAACTAGCTCACCCTTTTTATGGTCATGGGCCACCAGGGCAATTTTTTTCGTCTGGCCGATTGGCAGTACAGCATAATCGGCTACTATGTTTTCTTGTCTTTCTTTTAGTTCGTTCAGATTATTTTCTCCTTATTACAAAAACGCTTGACCTTTTGGCTTTCGCCTGTACAATCATCCCTCAAGGCGTGGGCAGTCTGATTAAGACTGAACGTCAATCTACTTGAGGTTAATGAAATTACACTAATGGAGTAACTTACTCCAACCATAGTGTAGCACGTTCAAGCCAGCAGGTCCAGCGCTCGCAGATTTGAGCGAGGCATTGTCAAGGGCTTGAAGACGAAAGCGTTACACATGGTGAAGATTGCCTTGATATGTGTCGCTGCTTGTTCGATAAGGCTCTAGAAGAACAAACTTAAAACTCGCTCGACGTTACCGCGCAACCCGAACCTATTAGCTGTAGTATATATTGTTACATTTTCCATCTTTTGGCTGTATAGAAAGATGGAAAATGTAACAAGTAAAGAAAAGAGCCTCCCGCCGTTATAAATCGGATATGAGCAACTGAACCATGCCTTCCTGGTATGCCCATTTGCCCTGTGTCTGTATGACTTTCACCAGGGCATTAAAGACGGTTGGCAAGGCATTGAGCAGCTGCAATTCGTTTTCCCGCGCCAGGATGCCGTCCGTCTGCATAGCAAGATTATAAGCGGTCGCGTCAATATGCCAGGGGAGGCAGCGGGCCGGATAGCGTTCCATTAAGTAGGAGACAATCTGCAGACCCTTTAAATCCATATCGCCACTATAGCGAAGACAATTGGTAGGGTTGACTGCTAAGAGTTGATCGAGCAGGGTCAGCGCGGCTACGCTGGGCCAGCCGGAAGTACAAACAACGGTAGGCAATGCCGCCGCCTCTGTTGCTCTCTCATCTGCCTGCGCTTTGGATTGTAGATGTGCAACAACTTCTTCAAAAACCTGTGGATTTTCGATCACATAGATTGCCGTACTCACAGGCGAGACGGTACGCCATTGCATTAATTGAGCAAGGGGTAGCAGTAGAATACGCTTCCCAGCTGCTGCGATCATGGGGTCCGCTGACCCATCGAGATTGTAGGCCGCCGACAAATGAAATGCGGCGACGTTCGATGAGATTGTATCGACAAGCAAACCCACATCCTGATACAAGCGGATATCTTGCACGCGTCCCTGACCTGCAACGATAGCGCCTGCGCCCGCGATATCGCTCAGGGCCTGCAAAAAGAGGCGGCCAGCGGGTCGCCCTGGATCAAGACTATGTGGATCGCCGCTTGTTCGCTGGGCAAAGAGGCCCAGGCGCATAGGCGTGCTCTTGCCTGGTAATCGGTTGAGGAGCATTACCACATATTTGATTGTGGTTAGTTGACGCTCTTGCTCCTCGGCAATTGCATTTTTATAGCGTGCAAAGAGCCAATCAAGCCCATGCTGCCCCTTTAACAACCAACGCCGTCCGCAGGTATCGTCTGTTTGCGTATCGGCTATCGCTTCAAGTGCATGGCGAAATTTTTCTTGTCGCGTCACATGAGCGGCCCGTAGCTGCGGACGCGTGATGAGAGGCTGATCCGGGAAAAATGCCTCCAGCAGTTCTGCTAAGGTACAACGAAAACCACTCTTCTGTAATACACTATCCACCTCGCTCAATTTGAGTTTGATGATACTATAGCGATATGGCGTTTTCCCCAGGAAGCTGGCAATATCGCGGCGCTCACGCGGGGTACACTCGGTGAGCTGGATCTGGCCTCCGACCTGCCCTAATTCGATATATTTCTCGCGCAACTTCAGGAGCAGACGATCCAATTCTGCTTTTCTGAAGAATTCAACTGCACGCTGCACTCTCTGTACTTTATCTATATTTACTGTCATTTTTACCCCTCCCAACCCGGTGCTATGATGGCGCTTTTCCGTCTAACTGACTATCACTCCAAAATGATGCGGACGCTGTTGCTATTGGTGAACCTTTTTCGTGGAGCATTAAATAGCGGGCACTGGCGGCGATCTTCGAACCCGCACCACTGACCTGCGGCCCGGTCATGATCCACTGAAAGTCTTGTGAAACCAGGAACTCTAGAATGCGCTGGGTATTGGCAGCGCTGACTTTGTCGAATGCTTCATCCAGCGCGAGCAGGCGCGGCGCACCGTAGGCTGCGCTGCGATAAAGCGCACCCAGTGCGGCAAAAAGTGGCACATAGAGCGCGAAGAGCTGCTCGGCTCCGCTACGTGTGCCTGCGATACGGTCGGTCAGGCGCTGGCGCTGGCCGCCGATAGGGGTGACCCAGACGTCGAAGTGGAACCACTCGCGATAGTCAAAAACCTGTTCGAGAGCCTCCAGAAAATTGGTATCTGGATTCTCCTGCTGGCGCAGGCGTACGGCCTCGATTTCGCGGCGGAACGCTCCCATCAGTGTCTCGGTCTCTTCAGTCGTTAAAGCCTGGGCGGGCTTACGCAGCAAGCGATAATGTTGCGCAAGGTGACTGCCCAGCCTGGTCATATCGTACTCTACGGGTGGTTTCCATTGTAAGGCATAATGCTCACCGATCATCGGTAAGCCGCTGAGCACGCCGTTGATCTGCTGCACCCACTCCTCAGCTTCCAGGATCTGGGTGCGAATGGCTTCGGCTATCTCTTGTAGGAGAAAATCTTCGAAGAGTTGTCGTTCTTCTTCGTCCAGCAACGTCCTCTGCAACTCAATGCGCTCACTCAAAATCTTGAGCAGCTCGATTGGCCTGCTCTTGTTTTCGTTAAGGAAGATAACTTGCCCCTGATCGTCGAGGTCAGGCCCATATTCGAGCAGCAGCGATTGCTCGTGGTTAAACGTGCGTACAAGGCCGCTATAAGCCTCACGATAGACGCCTTCCAACGCTTCTTTCTGCGTTGCTGCATCTCGCTGTCCACCCATGCCCGTTAAAGCCTGTGCGGCCCGCAGACTCTCGCCCGCTGCTACCTCCTGCTGCGCCTGGGCAAGCTGTTCCACAGGATAAGCATTGAGCAGCTCGTGAAAGCTGTTTTCCTTTTCGAGGCGCTCTTGCCGGGCGCTTTGCAGATTTCCCTCGACCTCCGCTAGCGAATTTGCTAGATTGCCTGCCCGCTCATCGACGCGTGCGTGCAGCAAGCGAGCATCTTCAAGCTGACCAATAAGGGCGTCGGCCCGTTCGCGCAGGGCACGCAGCCGCTCTGCTAGCTCTTCGGCATTGGAAGATGCGGCGACACGCTGTAGCTCCGACATCTCCGCCTGCACCTGGATAAACTGTGAACGCACGCGCTCGGCCAGGCTCCCAACGTTGCGCTCGTTGGTCTGCGCTTGCTGCAAGCTGGTATGCTGCTTCTTGTACTCCTGCCAGGTATAGATGACCGTCTGGAGCTGATTCTTCAGCGTGCGTGCCTGATTTTTCAGTTTGATCATGGCAAGCAGGGCGGTCTGTACACGTTTGGTATCGCTGGCAAAAGCTGTATTTCCCTCGCTTGCTCGCTCCAGTTGGGCCAGGAGAACATTATAGCGCTGGCGCATCTCCTGGGTCTGCTGGCGCGCCTTCTGATATTTGTCGCGGCCATTTTCCAGTGTCACCCGCGCCTGGGTGAGCTCGGCATAGCGCTCTTCCAGCCCACTACGCTGCAAAAGTTTGCGCAGCTGAGATTGCTGCTCTTGCAGGCGGCTGATCTGCTGCTCATAGCGGCTCAGCTGGACAATCAACTCGCCCAATTCATCTTCTAGCCGCGTCCGCTGAGCGTCGAGTTCGGCTAGCTCACGCTGGCGGGCACGCACACGGGTCGCTTTGCCAATATAGCGGGCCGGACCGGGTGCGGCATGTCCAGCTAGCAATCCATGCATCCAGTTCCCATCTTCGCGCATAGCATAACGTAGCGCTACATCCTGATTCGTTTGCGTATATGGCTGAATGGTTGGTAAGATGGCCTGCACAGTCGCCGCCCAATCAATGCCCTCACGCTGCTCGCCCAGGCTGCTATCGAAACACAGAGCAGGCACATGTGGTTGAGCTTGTTGAGTTTGATCACCAAAAGCGGTGATATCGAGGCGACAATCGCTGAGGTTCTCGGCTACCAGTATTGCGTCAGCGGCCGAGATCTGGTCTTGCGGTACGACCAGTGCATCAAGCAAGCCAGCATCCTCCAGCATATACTCGACGCGTCCCGCCGTTGCTTCATCCATACCTGGTACAAAGTCGAGCAGGGCGTACAGGGGTAAAGATGCGATATTGTGTTCAGCAAGCCTGGCGCGCGCGGTATTACGGCGCTCAGAGCGTACAGGAGCTACTTCTGGCTCGGCTTTTTTCTGGTTATACAGTTCTTCGAGGTCGAAGATCTTCTGCCGCTTGCCGCCTGCAAGCGACTGTAGATCATTCAGTTCTCCTTGCGCCAGGTCAACTGCTTCCATGAGCTCGGTTTCTAGCGTGTCGATCAATTGGCGATAGTTAGTAAGTGCAATGGAAAACTGTTCGACGACATTGCCGGTCAGTGACTCATCGTTCAATAGCTCTTCGCCCGGTTCGCGCACCTCTACGCCATCTGCATCCCCCGCAGCGCTCGACAGGAAAGGCTGCAGCAGTGCATCGAGGGTACGCTGTGCTTCATAGGATCGCTCGCGTACAGATTGGAAATGACGCCGCGCCTCATCTAATTCCTGGAAGCGCGTGGTCTCCAGATTACGCGCATACTGTACCTGGGTATCCAGCGTTTCGCGCTGCTGGTGTAAGGTTTCTAGCTGACGCAGCCAGCTTGTACGCTCTTCGAGAGGCTCGCCAAGCAGATTTGCAATGACAAGCGGCATATCTGGCGCAACACTGCTCTCAACGGAGAAGACTTGCACCTGACGCTGGGCCTCGACGAGCTGGAAGGCCGCTGTTTCCCAGAGAGCCTCTGTGCTAGCAATAGCAGCAAGTTCCTGAAAATGGGTTGCATTCTCAGCCTTCATCTGTTCCATGCGCTGCTGTTGCCGCTCCAGATTGGCGGCGTTTTCGCGCACGACCAGATTAGCTGCACTCAGGTTCTGTTCCTGCATCTGTAGTTGCAATGCAAGTTCGTTTTGCCGCTCACGCACCAGCGTGAGTTGAGTGGCTACCTGTAGACCCTCGCTCGCCTCCAGGGCCTTGATCTGCCCACCAACCTGGTACTGCTCTGTCTGCAAAGCCTCTGCGCGAGATGCAGCATTGTCACGCTCACGCTCCGTCTGATTGAGCTCTCTCCTGAGCCTGTTTACACGCTGCTGAATTGCGGTCTCGGTCTGATGGGCAATGCTATATTCGCACGCGGCAAGCTGCGCCCGCACCTGAGCCAGGTGTTGACGCGCCCGATGCACGCGTTCGGCCGCGTCGTAGGCTTCCTGAATGTGTTCGATCTCGCTCTGGATGCCGTCGATGCGCTCGATGGTGCCGATGACGTGCGCGGTCGTCTCGCTCGGAATCCTGGGCAGCGACATTTTGAGGTACTCGTGGACGCGTGAGAAGTTCAGTTCTGTGCTCAAGTTTGGGCGGCGCAGGACCAGCAAAAGGTTGATGAGCTTCTCAAAATCTTTTACATCATCATAACCGAACAGATAACGGGCTACCTGGCGCTCGTAGTCGGCCTGTGAGTCGCATACGATACCATGTTCGGACAATACCTGCTTGAAGCGGGGATGATCATAGGCCCGTTTCTCGTGCTTATTGCCAGTGTCATAAAGCGTATCGATCTCATAGCCCAACCGTGAGCCATCGGTGATTAAGAAGCGCAAGGGACGAATGCGCTCGGTTGTATTCGCATTGCCCGCGATGCTGACTCCGATGGTAAGGAAACGTGTCTTTTCGTACTCGCCGTTCTCCCAGCGCTGGCGTATTTCTGGCGCGATGGGGGGATGGTTGGGATCGCACCACTTGAATTCGAGCGCAATATATGCTGTACGCCGCTCGTGGTTATAAGGTGTGGCTGAATCGTTGCCACCAAGCACATAGTATTCGATACGCCGCTCACGTCCACCGAAGGTATCTAGCCGATTGGGACGCAGATCGCCATCCAGGCCTAGTGGCAGAGCCGCCGTTAAGACAGTCGATTTACCCGAGGCATTTTCGCCGGCCAGAAAGAGTCGTCCATGTGGAATCTCGAACTCTTGCTGCCCGTACAGCCAGAAGTTGGTCAGAATGATACGACGCAGACGATAGCCCTTTGGCCCCCCCGCCTGCTCCTGGAGCATGTTTACAAAACGAGCAATCGGATGCGCGTCTTCGCCCGCTCCATTTATAGTATTTGCCCAATCAAAGGAATTTTCATAAACATTTGTCATGCGATCTATCTTTTCCGCTATAAGTCGTGTAATTATTCTGTACTTCTCTTGTATCTAACTAGCTATCGAGAAATCCAGGTAGCCAGCTACTTCATCCCAGGTAGCTTATTCGCTTTCGCTGTTGATGTTTGTTTCGCTTTTGTTTTGCTGCGTGGGCGCACCGGCACTGGCTCCTGCACAGGTTTCTCGTAGCTCGCGCTGTAACGCGCCACGAGGGGTAAGATCAACACCATCCCTGTGCTATCGGGGCCGCGCACCATCCCTACCTGACGCATCTTGCGATAGACATCGTTCAGCAAGCTTTGCGAGCTTTTGCTGCGTGCCTCATTGCCCCAGTTCTCGCCATAACGCTCACGTACAACATAAAATAATTCGGTCATATCTTCCGTTGTAACACGTATACAACCATAGGTATCGGGCGTGGGCCAGAGGCTGTTAGTGACGCGCTCTTTGATGGCCGTACATAACAGCAAAGCGATCTGATCATTGGTGCCATACGGAGTCAGGACGCTGATCGGACCCGTTGCGGTCCCGCTCTCACGTACGATGCATGCATAATCGCGTCTGATATCTAATCCCCAGCCAAAGGTCTCCGATAGCTCGTTCGCGACTATATCGGCGTGCGAGAGCAGAGCTTGAAATGCTTCATCGTCGTCGAATCTGAAGAGCGCGGGGCCAAGCAGGAGTGCACGCCATGCACGTGGTAAAGGCGCTGTTTTGACACCGGCCAGGAGCGTGGGCTGCAATATTGTGCCAGGCTCACGCAGCCGTTCCGCAACCTCTTCCACGAGCAGTGGATTTAGCGCAGCCACCAGCGAACGAGCGACATCAGTAAATTCATAAAGCACATCCGCGCTATCCCTTTGCTCCACCCATTCTTTTGTCTGCCCATCAACCAGTTGCAAACCCTCCAGACCCTCCAGATACTGCAATGCACGCTGAATATTATAACGATCCGCTGGGCGACGAAAATCAAAGACGCCCCCACCCTCGCGGCCCTGAGCGGACTGCTCTTGAATCTGCTCCGCGAGTTGGGAAAGCAAAAACTGCTGATCGTTGCCACGCCCGCTCAATTGGCGATTCTCGGCATACCATAGAATCCAGGTTAGACAGGCAAAATCCTTCGGCTCACGCAAGCGCTCATAGATATAACCGGGCGTTGCCGCACTGAGCTGACGAATGAGACGAATAATTGTGCTCGATCTTTGAATGCGCCAGCCAGTATGCTGATCATGCCAGGACTGCAACCGGTGATAATGATGCTGCACCAGGCGAAACACATCCCCCTGTTTTGAGAGCACAACCTCCCGCTCCATTAACGCTACATGAGCTTTAATAAGATCCGCACCCGGCGGCTGAAAACGCATAGCAGATGGACTGGCCTGCTCACTTACCTGCTCGTCGTGCGCCTCGCGCTGTATTTCGTGTGCATCAGATGTTGTCTCTGGCAGCTTTTGCTCTATCATTAAGGAAAACTCTTACTCTTTCTTTAACTGCTTTGCTACTCTTTCAGCCCTGCTCCGTATCGCAACCCCAAAGGGACACGGCAAGATCTTGTGCTTGTCGTTCTTCTCACCCACGGCAGGGACATACGGCGGCAAGCCACCGTTGCTACACATTGTCGCGTTTCTCTGAAGCTTCTTCCTGACGTTCCAGACGGTAACGAGGCAATAATAACACACCATCAGCTGCTTTGAGCAATGTATAAGCCATCTCGCCAGGATTGAGTAATACAATAAGCGAACCATCAGGGGCGCGATACTGGTGCGCACCATTGCCCAGGCAGGTGTCAATCACCTCGACCAGCACACTACGGTCTTCCGCAGTGATAGTCTCAATCGTACCTATATCCAGGTAAGAGTGCGCGAAGAGGCGACCAAAACGCTCGCGCTGCTCTTGCACCCTCTTCTCACTCTGCACAATAAGTTCACGAATAATCGTCCGATTATCAACAATCGGTTCTTCCAGCTTCGGATCACTACGGTTCGTGCGGCTAACGGGCCGCAAATGGATAGTTACTTCGGCAGCTTCTTGCCATACGCTCGGAGATCCCTGCTCATAGAGTGCGCTGGGCAAACCGATCAATCCTTCCGATGTATGGATGGGTAAAAGATTGGCAAAGGCAACGGAGAAGATTTGTTGTGCGCTTTCACCATCGCGGGCTTGTAAAAGTTGGTGTGCCAGAGCATTGAGATGGGTAGCATAATTTGCGTTTGGGCGGGCGGCGCTGGCAAGGGCAGCAGCTCGGCGCACAACCTTATCCACCTCAGCCAGAGCGTTGCGCCTGAACGAATCTGCATTTTTCCCTGGCGCAAACCAGTTCGCCAGCGCGTCTACCTGATTGCGTACATCCTGCAAGCGTTCCTCTTCTGTACGCGCATTTTCCATCGTTGGAGCGGGTGGATCAAGATATTCAGCAACAAGCGAAATAAAGCGTTCCTGCGCCCCCGTCGCCGCCCACAGTGCAATCTGCGCACGAATACGCGGGCCATACTGCGTCAACGCCTGCGCAAAACCGTGCACATAGTCTACAACCGCAGCTTTATATGTCTGGAACGCCTCCAGTTCGGGATGACTTTGCTGCGCGGCACCAATCATATTAGCCAGGTATTGAGCGGCCTCACGAGCCATCGTATTCCATATCTCAAAGGCTCGTTGCCATTCTTCCGCAATATCTCGACCACGTGCTGGAGTCAGTTCGGGCTGTTGCAATGCTTCGTCAATGAGTTGCAACGATTGCCATAGACGAGGGAGATCGCCCTGGCGCAACGATCCATTCGCGGCACTCGCTCGCGCCTGTTCCGCTAGAAAGGTCTCAATCGCCATGGCCTCTGGCGTGGCCTGATAGAGGAGCGCAGGCGATAAAAAGCTGGCAATCGAGGTGGCACGACTAGAATCATAGATCGTCGTGACATTGCCCCACTCTTTCAGGGCCGTAAGATCGCTCTGACACTGCTCAAGCGTATACTCTGGATCGATGCTCTCACGAACTGCGTCCCTTACCTCCTGCGCTGTGAGTTGGTAACGATAGAGCTCACGGTGGCGCTGAAAAAACGTACGCATAATCACACGATACCAGCGCACACGGTTGGACGTGACCAGATAACTGAAAATCTGTAGGCGATCTGTTAGATTAAATAAAGAGGTGGGAGCAATATTTTCTGAATGTTCAATCTCTATACTCTGCAACTTCACTCACCCCAACAATACATTTGTGATAGGTATGTTATAGCAAAACGAACACAATGAACTCCTTATAGTATAACATATGTTGAAAAGGCAATACCACCCTTACTCAAAAGTCCTATCTCTCTCCTGTCATAGGTTTGCAAGCTCATGGCCGTCTCGCCGCACTTATTCGATTTATTTTCTACTTTTTGCGCCGGGTCGCAAAAAGTAGAAATAAATCGAATAAGTGCAAAAGGAATGGAAGCGCCTAAGGCAAGAACATGCAGCGGAAAGCAGAGGAGCCCGTGATGATAGAAGTTTGATACTATCTTACAGGAGAATCAAGACGGCCCATATTGCTTAAAACATGTATACTCTCTCTTCTTACTAATTTTTATAGATAGTTAGCATGAGGTAAAGAGAGTATTTATAGTACCTAAAAAAGAGAACTATGAGATAATATTCTTATCTATCCACTATTTGTTTGACAGATAAATTGGAATAGTGTTAAATAGAAAAGAGCAATTATACAAATTATGCGTCATATTAGATCATATTGTAGCGGCTCAATCATAACATACGAATTTATGAATACGGAGGAATTACAAAATGTATCAAGATCCTTACTCTTCACAACAGCCTTACCAGCCTCAGCAGCAGCCTGGCGTGGCTCCTTATCCTCCTCAGCAGCAGCCCGGCGTGGCTCCTTATCCTCCTCAATATCCTTACCAACCTGGAGCCATGCCTTACCCTCAACCTGGCATAACTTCTTATTCTGCTCCAAAGCTCAAAGTATCAGAGGTCAACCGGAGAGCGCACAGAGCCATGATCAATGGGATCATCTCGATTGGATTTAGCATCATCACACTTTTTACGCTCCTCGGTTATGCGGGGATTATCACCGGAACCTTCGCTATCATCTACGGTTTTATGGGCCTGAAAAACGCGCGAGCTCTTCCAAATAATGCTGGGCAGGGCAGGGCAATTGCGGGTATTGTGATGGGTTGCGTTGCTTTATTCCTGGTGATCGTTTCATTCTTCCTTCGGAATGTAATCAGGGGATAGAAGCTAACCAGAACGTAGGCTTACAAAGTAGGGCGACGATGCCCTACTATTCTCGACCTACATCCCTTGCTTCCATGCGCCTTCAAGCCCTATCCTGTATAATAAATTATTCAGAGGTCACATCCAAACTTCAATATCGCTATTTATACAGTAAGAACATGCAAGTACTTTATAAGAAGATCGCTTCTATAACACAGTTCACACCATTTGAATCCTATATCCGACACTTAACATGCCAACAATCGGCAAAAGTACTGCCAACTAACAAAACATTTCTCGATATTGTATAAATATACATCAACAGATTTTCTATACTTCGTCGAATGGATAGAAAGGAAGGAAGGAACAGTGACACGCCAACCTAGAATTTTAGTGGTAGATAATAATGCCTCAGACTGGCTCTTTGCCGCCACGACGCTGGTACAAATGGGATATAAAGTGGACAGAGCCATGGATGGGGAACATGCACTTGCTAAAGTCACAAAGTCATATCCACAATGTCTTCTCCTGAATGTATTTTTGCCAGATACAAGCGGCTATGCCATCTGTCGGCATATACGGCAGAGTGTCTCGGAGGAGATTGTTTCCATTATTCTTACTAGCACAAAAGCCGCTCCCCTCGATCAAAACTATGGACTCCAACAAGGAGCACAGCGCTATTTGCTCAAACCTTTTACGGCAGAGCTTCTTATCCAGACCATTCGTGAGGTGATACCCAGAACATTTCAGAGCGCACCTTCCTCAAAACAGCAACCACTTCCCTCACTGATGGAGTGTATTCCTCACCGTATTCGCAATCAGGATGAGATGCGTATGAGCAATCCTTTTGCCTATTCCGCACTAAAAAATGCGCAGGCCCGTCAGCTCTATAGCATTATCAATGACAAAAGAGCTGTACACGAACTGGCAGCTGAGGCCGGTTTAAATATGAAGGAAGTCACGAACACTCTTCATATGCTCATCAAAGAGCATTACATTCAACTCTATGACTCTACTGGACTGCTTGTAGAAAGCCCGGTGTAGGTGAAAAAACACATCTTCTTCAACGATGAATAAACTACGATTATAAATGAATTAAGGAATGTTAGTGCGATGACTTCAACAGAAATCACTTCTCTGCTTTTGATAGCTCAGGCCACCATCACCCTCTTGATCTCGTTACGCG
The DNA here is from genome assembly GCA_963850365.1 of uncultured Chloroflexia bacterium. Classification (GTDB taxonomy): domain Bacteria; phylum Chloroflexota; class Ktedonobacteria; order Ktedonobacterales; family Ktedonobacteraceae; genus Dictyobacter. The sequence goes on along the minus strand of CAWKKX010000054.1, from coordinate 49,586 downwards.
CTTTTTCTCTCTATTCCTGGACACACAATGATGTTCTTTTCGTTCTAGGAACGTCCATGGGCATTATCGCCGCTGTGGGCGTTATCGGACTCATTGGCGATAATTATTTTGCAAGCAGTTTTAGCACAAAGTGGTTTCGTTACACGGCTCAGATCGTGAGCTATTCTTTTATTTTCCTTTGTGCTCTAAACAGTTCAGAGAAGTTTCTCGAGCAGGTAAAATGGTGGCAGCTCTTTTCTCTCGTGCCTCTAGTGATAATGTTGTTACTGACACCATTGGTCCCCCAATTCTCTAGCCCTCCTGTAGAAGCATCGGTAAGTTTCTTGCGCGGCGTTATCTGTTTTGCCATTTTTCTGACCTATGTCTCTCTCTTTATGAAGAAAGAGACGCGCTTTAGCTTTCTGATGGCATTGGCGTTTCTGTTGATCTCCTTTGGCATTGCTACCACTACCCCCTGGTATTTCGACAAGGCAACAGTGCTCTACCTCTACACGGGCGATACGATGCGTACGATAGGTCTTCTGGTGCTCTTCATTACCTATTTTGTTGCCTGAGCATAGCTTCAATTTCGGCATCCGACCAGACAGGACTTTCTGCTTTTTATGGTAGTCCCGTCTGAGTCTCGTTGCCGCCTATCCTGGCTTCTTTAGCCATAGTAGCCAAGCGAGTGGGCGATTTTCTTCGCTTCGCTCGACTCTTCATACCCTTTTTGCCAGTCGATCAGCCCGACCGTGTGGTACCCACATTTTAATGCCTGCTCATATGCCTCTAAAGCCTCCATATGGCGATCCAATCGCAACAATACAAGGCCCATCTTTCCGTAGATCCAGCCTTTTTTATAGTTCAGGGCGAGCGCTTTCTCAAATGATTGCAGCGCTTCATCATAGCGCTTGAGGCAACTCAATACATAACCGCGCAACCCATAGATCCAACCTTGATTCGCATCGCCCTGCTCCAGTGCCCAGCTATATTCTTTCAATGCCTCATCATAACGTTCCTGGCATGACAGTATGTAGCCCTTCTGCCCATAGATCCAGCCCTCGTTGGAGCGCGGTAATGTTAACGCATCTTTGCAGGTTTGTAGCGCTTCATCATAGCGTTTGAGATTGATTAAAGCAAAAATCTTCTGTTCATAGAGCCAGCTATCTTTCGCATATCCCAATTGAAAAGCTTGTTCAAAGGCATCTAGTGCCTCACGATAACGCTTCAACTGATTCAGTAATGCACCCTTTTGTTCGTAGAGCCAGCCATCATCTATCGCCTCCAGTAGCAAGGCGTACTTTACAAATATTAACGCCTTCTCATAACGGGCAGGCTCAATACTACTCGTATTTCCTTCATTTTCCTGCTCCAGAGCAAGATCACACATAGATGGCACATCAAGTACAGATTTAGCATAGTGCAACATCTGGTCCATAAATTTCTATATCCTTGAGATGAACATCCGATTTAATATATACAGATCCACATTTACTATCACACAAAAACGCAGGTTTATACGTGAATAGCCGCTGGGATATATTATAACATTTATAAGTTTCATAACATAGTATCCGATTTAATGTGAACAGATCCACATTCACAGGATTGTGAGCATCCCTCCCTGCTCCAAAAGCGCGAGGAGAGAGGCCTGCCCCTTGTGAAGAGAAGACGTACATTGCTGAAGCCTGGCTGGCACACAAAAATGCAACCTTCTATGAGAATAATAGATAAGCTATATTATCACATCGACAGATTATGTATCGCGACAATAGCCTGGGTAGTACTTCACAGTATCTGCACCTCTTTTAGTGTTTCATGCTTATCCACGTTTAAAGGCATATCGCGCTAAATGCAATATGGCCTTAAACACAGATAAGCATGAAATAAGGGAGATAGATTCTTAATACTTGTAAAAATGCTGCAATGCTTCTTCTTGCGGCGATTTCTCTGTGAAGAAGGCATACTCCTCACGCTTGACTGCAATATACGATTGGGCCAATAGCGGTCCTAATGCGTCGAGCAGGACCTGGTCGTGCTCTAACGCGTCGAGCGCTTCACTCAAGCTACCAGGAAAACGCTGAATGCCAAGCCGTTCACGTTCCCCGTCGCTATAATTGCCGGGATCAACATCTACCGGAGCTGGTGGCTCGATATGATTGCGGATGCCATCGAGGCCCGCTGCGATCAATGCGCCAAATGCGAGATAGGGGTTACCGCTATGGTCGGCGCTTTTCAGCTCTACATTGATAGAATCGGCTTCGCGCCCCCGGAAGAGCGACGGCACGCGCAGAGCAGCCTCGCGATTATCAAAGCCATAAACGGCATACGCCGAACTCCAATAGTGCGGTAGCAGGCGGCGATACGAGTTGGGGCTGGCACAGGTCAGGGCAAGCAAGGCTCTAATATGGTGGAGCACGCCGCCAATAAAATATCTTCCGAGTCGGCTCAAGCTACCACGCTCGCTTGCATCATAAAAGAGATTCGTTGAGCGCCCACTACCCTCGTTGCCCCACAAGCTGAAGTGAATATGTGCACCACTGCCCGCTTGATCGAGGAAAGGCTTGGGCGCAAAGCTTGCGTACAAGTCGAAGCGCCGGGCGACGCTCCGTGTAGTCTCGCGCACCAATAAGACATTATCGGCAGCTTTGAGCACATTGGTATGCTGGATCGAGAGCTCTTGCTGGGCCGGACCAAGTTCGGCATGAAAGAGTTCGGTGGCCACTCCTTGAGCCTCCAGGGCTTGCAGTAGTGCATCGACAAATTCGGCCTGCTCGGTCAGGCCAATGCTGCTATAGCACAGACTGTAATCGGCTGGCGCGTATATCCCCTCGCGCTCACGCGCCAGATAGAATTCATGCTCAACGGCGGCCTCGGCACGCATACCATCCTTTGCCAGTTCCGCACTCATCCGCTTGAGAAATGTACGCGGGCAAGCCTCCCATGCCGGCCCATCAACACGATTCATGTCACAAAACATGCTGCCCGTATGTGGGGCGTACGGCAAGATCACAAAACTATCCGGGTCGGGCACCAGGCGAAATTCACCTACCGGCCCCATACCCGCGACCAAAGCTAATGTCTCAACGCCTGTGAAGGCCTGCATTGCCAGCGTTTGCCCTATGCCTTCCTCCATTCTGCTCGCCAGCTTCGCCGCATGGGTGGTCTTGCCGCGAATAATGCCCCCATTATCACAATACAAAAAGCGCACCAGGCGTAGATGTTCGTCCTGTGCACGCTGGATAACTTCTTGTCTGCCCATAGCAATACTCCTTACTTTATAGAAGAACGTCTTTTAATCAGATTATCCTCCAGTAGAAGATTTTTCATCTTGCTTAGTTTAAAGGGCTTTTCACAGAACGTCAATATTGTCCAGGCTTACACACATGCAGATTTTTCAGGATATGAAATAAAGAAAAACGGTGCAATTGCCAAAGGCGCGAACATGTACTTAGAACCAATCGCTGGTAGGAATCCAGGTATGGTCAGTCGGGAAGAGGATGGCAAGGGCCGAACCAACGCCGGCTGGCAGGTGCGAGATATTGGTAAGGCGCGAGAGTGGACGATAGCCAAAGATGAGCTGTACCAGGGCCTGCGCGGTCAGATCCACGCGATAAGCTGTGGCATTGACGGCGTCCAAGCATTGAATAGCAGAACCATCGAGGCGCAACATGCAACTCTCCCCATCGACATTTAAAATGATATCGCCGCTCCACTGAGCAAGCGAACGTTGCCAGCGAACGCTCAATTCAGGCAGGATCGCTTGTAATAATGCTGGATAATTGACGAGGCGTGCCATCCAACCAGCAAAGCGATGATGTGCGGTTAGCGTACGCACACTCCACTCTTCTGCCGGCACGTGCCACTGCGAGGTATCTGGCACCTCAAGATGATCAATCATCCACTGTATCAGTGGCGCATCGGATGGTAAAGCATAGAACAATGTTCCGGGTGCATTCTCACCATCAAGCAAACGGGCATGATAAGAGAGCAATGCAAGAGCGGCATCCCAATCATTCGCGACAAGCTCGCGTCCCTGGCGAATATCATCGTCTTTCCCGTGGATAAGATAACCGGCAATCTGCCCCTGAGCCGATTGAGCAACGACGATGGGATTACGCGCATAACGCAAGCGATGAGTCTGTAGCTCCAGTACGCGCTCAAAGCTACCCGTATAAGCTCCGTAATGATATTTATAGAGGCCCAACACGGCCGATGCATCCTGCACAGTCGCCGGGCGAATAGTATAAGCAGCAGGGGGAGCCTGGGCCAGAATTGCGGTCCGATCCACTTCTACTTTTGTGACATCAAACATATCTACATAGTCATAGCGATAATAGAACTTTGGGATGCCATGCAGCAGCAGTAAAGCATGGTTATTGGCACGCGCAAAATCGATTGTATCCTGCATAAGCACGGTAGCAATACCCTGCTTGCGATACTCTGGTGCCGTTACCACAGCGCCAATACAGCCTGTCAAGATGCCTGCCACGCCCATCTGTAACATCCGCTCGAACACCATGCACCCACCCGCCAATTGTCCATCGAGGAAGACGCCACGCACCTGCTCGCGGCGAAAGCCAGGACCCTGTGTCATGACCTCTTGCCATTCCTGAGCACCTTCATCCGAAGGTGACGGCGCAAATGCTTTGTTCGCTAGCCGAAAATAGGCCGTATACTCTTCAGCAGAAGCCAGGGGGCGAACAATAATAGATGCCATCTGCAAACTTTCTCCTTAACTTACTTTTAAGAGCGATTGAAGGTTAACAGGACCTTCCCAAAGTTCTGCCCTTCCATGAGATAACGCTGCGCTTGCGCGGCTTGTTCGAGAGGGAACATTTCGCCAACCAATGGCTTGATCTGCCCCTTTTGCCATAGGGAGAGGATAACAGCAAAAGCAAGTTCACGAACATCATGCGCAACATCCATATTGCGATACCCGACGAGCTGAGTTCCTTTTACAAGAAAATCACGAGAGATGTTAAAATGTGCCTCGGAGAAGGCAGCATCACCAAGGAGCACATGGACACGCCCTGGCTTCAGAACTGCCATTGCGTCCTTTGTGATATCTCCGCCGAGTCCATCAATCACGACATCGACGCCACTATTGTTTGTAAGCCGGTCCACGCCTGCACGCAATAATTCACGCTGCAAGTCGATAACATCTGTAAAGCCTGCGCTATGAGCCTTGTTGGCCTTCTCAGTAGAACGCGCAGTCGTGATAGCACGGGCCGCACCTTGTGCCAGGGCAAGTTGCACCGCCGCATTACCTACGCCACCACCCACTCCCGGTGCCAGGACAATCTGCCCGGCCTCGAATTTTCCCAGGATGGTCAGTGCGATCTGCGCCGTTTCGTAGGCGGTGCGCAGAGCAGCTGCTTCCTGGTCGCTCTTCCCTGCGGGTAGAGACACCAGAGCATGAGCAGGAGTTAAGACATATTCTTGCCACGTCCCGCCACGCGGCAGACGATACGCCTGCTTGAACATAACTGGCATGCCTATAGGAAATTCGGCATCCGTTGTAGCTTCTACGATGCCAGCACCTTCGTTACCTGGAATAAAGGGCAAAGGGACTGGAAACTTTCCTTGCCGCATAAGATCGTCCAGAGGGTTGATTGCCGATGCAGTCATCTTGACTACGACCTGCCCCTCGCCTGGTTCTGGCTTTGGGAGTTCTACAACTTGAAGCTGATTATAGTCGCCATATTGACGAACTTGAACTGCTCTCATTACCTGTTGCCCTCTCTTACTATCACACTATAAACGCGCTGCCAGCGATAGCGCTCTGGTATGTTAATGCTGAGCTGTTGCCACGTGATGCCTGCGTCCTGCGAACAGTAGACGCCACGACCCGTTACAGCATAGAAAACATGCGGTTCGTCAAAATTAGACGCCAGGCTATAGACACCAGTGCCCTTCGGCTCAGGCAGACCGGCAGTCACGAGTTGCCACGCCGTTCCAGCCGTGCGACGATACAAAAATGTTTCCGCGATGACCTGCCCAAAATGTGCCTGATTGGGACCAATAGCGCCGGACATCACAATAGTATCGGGATCGGCTGGATCAATGGCCAAGCCCCAAAAATAGTGATGCTGTTCCAGGCCCTCCGTCTGTGTCTCCCACGTAGCACCACCATCACGAGTTTCAGCATATCCACCCTGTGTAAGCACAGGATAGCGTCGGCCCTGCTCATCCTGCCGCAGAATCAGCCCCGTGCCACCTGCCGCCTCATAGACACGACCAGGTGCAAGCTTATGGGTAGCCAGCGTATGTCCATCAATCTGCGCACCCGTTTTATGGTCCTCCCAGCTCAAACCTTTATCCAGGCTACGCATCACGCCACCTTGCTCAATAGCAACATAGAGCCGCGCTTCATCGTGTGGATCAGGCTCAATCCAGCGCACATGATGAGTATAAGGGCGAGGTGGAAAGCTCCAGGGAAGAGCTTCTCGCGAGGGAAGATCAAGCAAGGCCGCTCGCTCCACCCACGTCTCACCACCATCTTCCGAACGAAATATTGCGCTCGGCTCCGTACCAGCCCATACCACACCGTACTCACCCACACGCTCGACCGGGCTCACCGCAACGGACATCACTTCCGCATACCTGATACCTGCCCCAACTCGCTGCCACGTCTGACCTGCGTTATCGCTACGCCAGAGCCCTTTGCCAAAAGTGCTGCAATACATGCGCGATGACACATTTGGATCTACCGCCAGGCAATATGTTGGATAATCAGCAAACTGAGTCGTAAGCGACCATGTTCCTCCTGATTGCTCAGAGGCTATGAGGAGTGCGTCCTCCATTGTTATATATATCTTTTTCATGAGCTATCTCCTGATCATACGAAAAGTAGTTTTCCTATTCTTCTGCTCGTCTCTCGCAGATTTTTGCTCAAGCATAAGTTCCCGAATAATACTATCGATGATCGGGTTTCCACTTTGGCGAAACTCTGGCGGCTTTTGAAGTTGCCGGGCACGTCGTAGAGCTTCAACGAGTGTATCTCCTGCTCTCACCGTGTGCAGAAGCTGACGCTCACTTTGCACAGATCTACGGAAACGGGAGATAATGGTATTAAACGAACCAGCAAGTGGAACAAGGCTTTGAGATACTGGAATGGCAGTCAGAGCATACCTAAAAAGGATACCATTCCTCATCTTGCATGTCAATAAATGAATTTTTTATCTTTATTGATTTTATTACTCGTTATACATGTATTTCCTTGACAAAGCCTATCGCATCGCAAACAAACTGATACCATAGAGGGTTTTTGAGTTCGCGAAAAATGGTGTATAGTAGAGGTAGGAATTATTCTAAACCAACTAGCAGAATCAGCCTATGGGGCAAATAATTCGAAATACAGTGCCAATTTGCGCTAAAATATAGAAAATAGATATATCAGGAGTAAAGTTTGCAGCTAAACATTTATTTTAATCCAGCCGAGCTTACGCTCGTGCCACTTGGGCTCGATGACATCTATATTGTGATTGATGTAATGCGAGCTACGACGACGATGACGGTGATGTTCGATCAAGGGGCCAGACAAGTGCTGGCAGCACAAACACTAGAGCAGGCTTTAGAAGCCGGACAAGCGATACCCGGTCGCCTCCTCTGCGGCGAACGTCATACGAAAACCCCACCGGGCTTCAATTATGGCAACTCGCCCGCCCAATTTAGTCAGCTCGATCTCAGTGAGCGTGAGCTGATTCTTACTACCAGCAATGGGACGCGTGCATTGTTCGCTTGCCCACGACAGAGCACTATACTCGCAGGCTGCTTTTATAACGCCAGCGCGGTAACCGCCCAGGCTCTGGCTCTGGCACAACAACGTGGCAGCAATATTGCTATTGTCTGTGCCGCTGAATATGGATACTTCGCGCTTGAAGATACGGCCTGCGCTGGCTATCTGGCCCTTGAGCTTTTACGCCAACACCCCCAGCTTGCCATTCACGATAGTACCTACGGTGCGATTACGATCTACGAAAACTATCCACCTGCCACACTTATCGAGCATGCACAATCCGCTCGCGACTTGATCGCAGGAGGACTCCAGCAAGATCTGGATTTCTGTCTTAAACAGAATGGCAGTACCAGCGTGCCGATTGTAGATGGGGTGGAGCAACAGACCGGCCTGCTCAGACTCCACCAGACGGCCCCCATCGCGGTTAAAGTATGAGAGAACCGGGAGAACGCTATGCTTCAATGGCTCCCAGATCTTTGAGCATGGTTTTTTGTGCGCTGGTAATACCTTTTACACCGGTAATATTCATGCGTTCATAAGGTCTATCGGTGCGCAATATGTGTATGCAGGCATGCGACTGCACATCCCATATGCGCACCGTTCCGTCGTGGCTCCCGCTCGCCAGCAGGGTGCCCGCAGCATTAAATACGACTGCACGAATGCGCTTTTCGTGCTCGGCTAAAACGGCGATACATTGCTGCGTCTTTATATCCCATATGCGCACTGTATGATCTTCGCCGCCACTCGCCAATAACGTTCCATCAGGACTAAAAGCCAGGGCGTAGATCCTGCCAGCATGCTCTTGCAGGGTGCCTACACACGCCTCTGCCGCTACATCCCAAAGGCGGATGACATGCTGGTCGCCGCTTGCTAGCAGATTGCTATCGACCGGTGAGAAGTCAATCGACCAGATACGGCCAGTATGCCCACCGAGCACATGAATACAATCTATCTCCTGGCTGGCTCCCTTTATCTTCCATATGCGTACAATCTCATCCTCACCACCACTGGCAAGAATCATTGTATCTACTATCTGTAGCACTTGTAGTACCTATTTCGTCTTCTTTATCCTTACCATATGTATTGTTCGCAAACACCACTCTGCGCACACGATCATCATGGCCTTGCAGCAGAGCAACGCGCTGACCCGTCGCGCTATCCCAGAGCAACACATCAGGCGCATCGCTGCCGCTGGCTAACAACTTACTGTCAGGGCTAAATGCAACTGAGCGTATGCGTTCGCCTACATCTATCTTTACGCAGGAGCCACTTTTGACATCCCATAGGCGTATGTCCTGGTCATCGCCGCCACTGGCCAGCAACTTGCCATTGGGGCTGAAGGCGAGTGTATAGATCCAGCTTGTATGGCCGCGCAATGGACGTAGAGCTCGCCCTGTAACAACATCCCACTCGTGCAGCGCAAAATCGTTGTGATCGCTCATCACGGTGCGCCCATCCGGGCTAAAGGCGACTGCGTAAATCCAGCGGCTATGTCCATGCAAGGTCTTGAGGCACTGCCCCGTGTCTACCTCCCACAAATGGACCGACTGATCATCGCCGCCGCTGACAACGCGCAAACCATCGGGGCTAAAGGCTACAGCACGCACCCGGTTACTATGCTCTTGTAGGACACGCAGACATCTTCCACTCTCGCTATCCCACAGCCGCACGGTCTGATCCTCGCTCCCACTTACGACGATACGACGATTAGGACTGAAGGCCACAGACTGCACGCGCCCGCTATGCCCTTGCAAGATATGTATACATTGACCAGAGTCTACATCCCATATGCGCACGGTGCAATCATGGCTACCACTGGCTATATATTTGCCATCTACGCTGAAGGCTACCGCATAAACCTGGTCACGGTGCTCGCGCAGAGTATATAGACACTGGCCTGTATTCATATCCCACAAAGCAATACTGTTGTCTTCACTGCCACTCACCAACATATCCCCTTGCCCACTAAATGCAAGCGAGCGTACATGGCTTTGATGGCCCAACAATGTTTGCACCCGTTGTTTGCTATGCACATCCCAGATATAGATTGCATGGTCATCGCCGCCGCTCGCCAGCCAGTCACCGCGAGGGCTAAACGTCACGCTATACACACGACCACGATGCCCACGCAGCACATCAAGCGCATGCTCACTGCCCTCGCTACCCACATCCCACAGGCGTACGGTCTCGTCGTCGCCACCACTGGCTAGCAATTTACTATCAGGGCTAAACGCGACTGTGCGCACCCACTCGTCCTGGCCCGCCACATCTAGCTTCAAATATGGCGTGCCCTGCGGCATATGCCAGAATTCGATATTGCCATTCGCGGTGCCGGCCACCAGATATTGTCCACTCGCATCGAGCGCCAGGGAGAGTATATTGCCAAAGGTTTCCATAAATGTACTGGTCGCCAGGTCGGTATTGGCAAAGTTGACGTCGGCCAGTTGCGCATCTTGTAGATACGCCTGCTTGATTACTAGATGGGAGAAGTCATAGCCGCGCAGGTCGGTATCGAGCTCGATCAATATATTTATGATGTTGCCTGCTGCATAGCCAGGACGGTGTGCGGCTGTGCTCTGTAGGGCTGCGAGTATGTTTTTGAGCCTGCGCTCGCTCTCTTCTTGCCCCAGGGTGGTACGGAGATAGCTGACCGTTGGCTCAAGCAGGAAACGTATCTGGCTAGCGCGTACATAATCTTTCGCCTGCGCTTTCATGAGCGAATGGCTTTGCAATAGCTCTATCTTCCCGCTATTTAGCTCCTCACAGAGCAGGTTCACCAGGCGATTTGTCACATATTCCAGAATAACGGGCTGGAGCGAGAAAGCAAGCCCTGCGCCTCCCCGCTCCACCAGGGAACGCCGCCGCAACGAGTTGAGCGCCTCTAATAGTTCGCCTTTGGGCACGCCATGTATAATATCACCCTTCAATATATCCTGCGCGGTCTGTTCGCGCTCGACGGCCAGCCAATACAAAATTTCCTGCTCCAGCGACGATGCACGCTCAAATTGCTGCCCAACCAGCTGCGAAATCCTACCAACCAGGGGCACACCCTGGTTTAAGAAGGCGGCAATATCGCCTTGAAATAGTTCGCGTACGGGCCCGGATATGAGCTTCAAGGCCAGTGGATTGCGCGAGTAGAGATCAATAAAACGCGTCCAGATTTCTTCCGAGCCGCTCAGGCCAGAATTGTGCAACATGCTCTGCGCCTCGCTGAGCTCCAGACCTTCCAGCTCCAGCATGTAGAGGGCCTGCTGACTCCCCCCCGATGATGCCAGTTCATGCGGCTTCTCACGGCTTGTCAGTAAAAGGCAACTCTGATGCTGGCTCGCGCCCACCAGCTCTAGCAAACGACCATAGCCTTCATAGCCTGCCCGGTACACACCAACACGATCACCACTCTGGAATACCGACTCGAAGTTATCCAGCACCAGTAGACAGCGCCGCTTACGCAAATAGTCAATAAGCACAACAATCTGTGCGTCCAGGTGCTGCGGGAGCGATGCCAGTTGCTGGTTAGAGAGAAAGGCGGCGCAGGTCTCTAAGATATGTTCTAATGGCGGCGCATTTTGTAGCGTACGCCAAAAGATAAAGTCAAACGAGTCTTTGACTTGCTGAGTCAGCACGGTGGAAAGGACGGTCTTGCCCATGCCGCCGATGCCCTGAATCACAACCATACGGCAATGCATATCCTGCACCCATTGCTTCAACGTGGCAAGCTCCTCCTCGCGCCCATAAAAGTGTTCCACGGCAGGCGCTTCGCCCCAGTCTATATATGGTGGATTACCGTCCTGCTCCTGGAGAGGATAGAGCGCAGCTGGCGACAACGGACCGGTGGCAAGTTGGCCCGTGACAACTCTACCCACCATCTGAGACTCCCGCATCAGAAGAGGCTGAGACATGGGGAGATTCTGATGCGGTTGTACCAGGAGAGGCTGAGGCAAGGGGAGATTCTGCCACGGCTCTGGCGGCGTATCACTATCAATCATGACATTGGTCGCGGCAGCTTCGCGCCATTGAAAAAAATTGACGAGCAAAGATAAGATGCTCAACACCATACCAAGTACAATCGAAATAATGGTAAGCGTCGTCAAGCCCTTATCTAACCCCTGCACAAAAACGATAAAAACACCAACAATTGCTAATATAGTTATGGATAAAATGACCAGCGTCACAGGCAGCCAGGTGGCCCAAAAACTCTTGCGTTTCACCTGGCCTGTGGGCCTCTGCCGCTGCGATGATGAACCCAACATGTGTACCCTATACCCTTTCCCTACTGCAAAAACACTTGACCTCTATGGCTCCCTACTCAATCCCCCAGGCTTGAGCGGCCCTTGCTAAGACACAATGTCGATCCACTTGAGGATACTGAAAAGAGCTAGTGCAGAAAATCTTCTTGCTCTATGACAAAAAGGACGAAACGTGCTGCATTCTCTGCCGCCAACCGCTGATGCTCCCTTTTATTCACACCTTTTGTACCATCCCCCCAATCTGAAATCCCCTTGACAAGCAACCAGTCCACTTTACGGTGACTTGCAGCGATGGCAAGCCCTCCTCCCTCCATCTCTCCTCCAATGGCATCTGGTGCGGAACGCACCAGAGCGTTATGGTATTCTTTATTATCAACCAGTTTGGAACCCGATAGAATCACCCCAAAATGGATCTCTGGCGGCGATAGCCATTCATAGCTGCTAGCATAGAAGCGATCAATAAGCCAATCCGATGCCGCAACAACCGCCCCGCGCGGATAACTCAAAGGCTGATTGTCTTCGCCTGTGCCAACTCGCTCAAGGTCATAATCATGAATCTGCTTGGAAACCAGTATGTCGCCGATCTGCTGCCCCTTTGTGCGCACACCAAAGGCAATACCAACCATAATTACTGCACGTGGAGAGAGTGCACGAATACCCTCATCTACAGTTGCATGCGCGATGATCGGCCCCATATTATTTGCCTGGACCACAACTGTTCTTGCCTGACCCACTAATCCCAGATCATAATACGTTTTCCCGTTCGCCGTCCTCCTGACCTTCTGAGGATAGCGAGATAGAAAAGCCTTTAACTCTACATTCGCCACTGTAACGAGCAACACATCTACCCCCCCCGGCCAGGGGAATTGGCGTATCTCATTCGCTTGAATATACGGCAAAGACCCAATCTCCAATGGCCCTGAATTGTTCCGCAGTTCTTCTAATGGCCCTGAGTTGTCCCGCCAATCTTCTAATGGCCCTGAGCCTCGTTGTATTTCTAACCCATCTCCTGACAAAAGAGACCCTACCGTTTCTTCCACCTGAATGATGGCTTCTAATGGCTTTGTCTGGCTGCTCACTTGCAACTCTGGCTCATCTCCTGGCTGTGATGTTTCCTCAGCCTGAATGATGGCTTCCAATGGTCTCGTATTATTTGGCGGATTTGGCTGGTTTTTTTCAGAACGCTTGCTCTCAGCAGATAGGCCTGGCACTTTCCCATCTGAGGTACCCGGATATGTATTGCGTGCTATAGTATCAGGTTTAGATACACGAAAATGAGGAGAAAGTAGACGCACAGCTAGCTTGCTAAAGAAATTTACAAATTCGCCATCATGCCCATTGATCAGAAAGTTCTTATACTGCTTATGCCGTTTCTGTAATATATCTAGCTCTATATCAGAGCATGGTCTCTCAGGCACAATATAATACATGCTCTTGTCTTTTGTGCCTGCGAGAGCCTGAACAATGTCATGATGCTCAGCATTAATACATCCAACCACTATGATATTTTGCTGCAAGTACCCCTGCAAACTATCCTGTATCTCATCAGCTACTGGTACGTTTTTGTCAACACAAAATTTCACGACACGAATACCGCTCTCTAGCCCATCCAATGCCCGCGCAACTTTCTCGTCGGGCTCACGCCCAATACTTACTATTTGATAGTCAGAAGGCAAAATCCCTTGTTCTTGCAATGCCATCTCTAGCAGAGTATCATCATTTGTAGTCAAAACAACTGAGAAATAGCCTGCATGGAGAAGGGCTGCAAGTAAGAGATAACCAGGGTAGAGATTCTGAAACTGTGTCTGTTGTGTAAGGAAAAGATGATACAGGTGCTCATTCGTATCTCGTGGTCTCTGCACAAAGCGTACAAGTTTCCCCAGCGTATCCATCATAAAGCTCCGTCATAGAGCAATCTTTTGCGCTCATGGTGTACAAAAACACCACACAAAGATATCATTCACTCTTACACTAGAATAGACGGTTGTAATGCATGCAAAACAAATTTCGCATACATTACAACATTTCTCTCGTAGTGAAGAGAGTCGTTCACGCCCTATAAAGCGAGAATACGCTTATAGTAGCATCCATATGTTATGCCTATGTTATAGCTAGCTTAGAGAATGCAGAAGCTAGCCAGCAAATTGCATAAGCAGTAACACAGATGTACAACAAAAGATACATATCTACAACTGAGCATACACTATTTCGCTTTGTTCGAAAAACACCTCTTTGTGAGAACAGACAATTATCACCTGGGAGATGGGTGAGGATACTACAATCAGGCAAGTGTATTATTTGCCATCAGCTATCATCAGTGCCATCATCGTCATCATCATCGTCATCTCCATCGCCACATTTACATATTCCTCTATTGAGGGCGGGCTGATCAAATAATAGTGCAAACCAGCTTCTCATATTGGCTATCCAATGAACATCTATGTGCATCTTCTCAATATGTAATATAATATCTATAAGAAGACACTGCTCGGCTCGATCAGCACGTTCGATCATGATCATAAGTCAGCCTGACCCCCCATCTTGTAAATGAATCAGCCCAGCGGTTTACTACATATGCATCATCTCTCCCTATAAAATGTGTAATAGAGATACGCAGTTCGACAAAGAGGATAGTTAATTATCTCATAAGCACTTTTACCTCTTCACACGAATTGATTAACTCAGGATAGTCCACACTTAATCCTTGCTCAATCCAATACGCGACAAGAGCATCAACAATGGGACTAATCTCTTGATAGGGTATTTCAAGCAGGGTATCAATAACCTTACGTAAGATCTTCTGATATAACACGATATTGTGATAGGTAATAGCGCGGCAGGCTTCTCCATAATAGTAGAATGCAGGCCGGTATTCCTGCAATTGCAGTTTCCTATCGCCTTGATATTCTTTAGCACGGCTGAGTAGTTCATTATAGCCATACTGGCGGCAGATCTTTTCAGCGCCTTCGTATGCCTGCACGGAACGTTGATCATCTATCCCTGCAAGCGCATGCGCAAACTCGATTAGCGCCTCGGCCTGTTGCATATAATTATGCACCTGTTGTGCCAGACTAATAGCATTCTGGAACGTTGTACTGGATTTATCCCATTGATCTTCTAACATAAAAATTCGTGCCTGGTTAATCAAGCTAATAATTTGTGCCTCAGTATCAACGCCAAGCGACATATAATATGCTCTTTCGAACTGCTGCACCGCTATTTTCAGCTCACCTTTGAGCAACGCAATCTGACCAAAACGATTGCAGATAGTCGCCATACCTTTTTTATAGCCTGTACGCGAGAAAATGGCACTGGCCTCGCGGAAAGATTGCTCTGCCTTTAGCAGGTTATCAACCGAAAGATAAATGGCTCCAATCGTGTCAAAACTCAAGCCAATATAGTTTTCGCTCATTTTTCCGCTCTTGAATAATTCTTTCCGTGCACGTAATCCAATCTTACATCTACTCAGAGCCTCATCTATTTTACCCTGCAAACGATAGACAATACCTATATTGTTGAGTGCCTCCGTATATAACCGCTCACCTTCGGCCTTGCTCGTCTGCCCATCCTGTTGTTTCGATGCTTCCAGAATTCTGTTCATAGTAGTGCAACGCGGTATCTAATAGCCCTTGTTTCCGGTACGTATAGCCTAGCCAGCTGAGCAACGAGATGCGACGTTTCGGATCTGTGGTCAGATCTATTGCAGAGGTAAAACACGCAACAGATTCAGCGTAATTACTCAACTGGAAGTAGCAGCGGGCCTTCTCGCTGAAAATACGCGAACGGCGTTCTGCCAGCCACTCCTCGCTAGCTTCCAGTTCAAGCTCCTGATAGATAGTCAGGGCAGTGAGCGCATCTTCTTCCCGCTGCAATAATCTGGCTTCGAGGTAGCGCAAAGTAAAGCGTCGCTCTGGTGCCAGGGAAGAGGCAAATGGCTGCACTTCGCGCATCAGCGAACGTGCGAAAGCGTTCATCCATAGATTCAATGCTCGCAAAAAGCTGCTCTCGAAATATTTATAGCCTTCATCTATATCAAGATACAACTTGTGATAGAGCATTTCAACATAATAGGCCTGCCGCAATTGCTCTTTATATTCATTTTTTAACTCATGCTCATAGTACTCAACAGCACACTTACTGATAATTTTACGTAGATGTTTCTCCGGGTCTTGCGCTCCCCAACAATAGCGATTCACGAGTGGGCGCATCTCATCATGTAAGACAAAGCCATCAGTGGTCGTTGAATGTCTGACAAAAGACAGGTTATAGAGTTGGTGTGCAAGCTTCGCATGGTTCGTGCCTTGCAGCAGTTCGGTAAACTGTGACTCGCGCACTATCCAATCGAGCAAGGCAAAGCTAAAGCGATGATAAGCATGAGACATAAACATGACGATAGAATCAATCGGGTTCTCAAGGTTGTTGATCTGTGAGACCAGGCTGGCTTCAAAATCCTCTTTCTGAACGGAGATTAACTGGGCTAGCGAGGCAACACGATAACGCAAAACATCTGTCACCAAGCCCAGCAAGATG
This sequence comes from uncultured Chloroflexia bacterium, assembly GCA_963850365.1. GTDB lineage: Bacteria > Chloroflexota > Ktedonobacteria > Ktedonobacterales > Ktedonobacteraceae > Dictyobacter. The sequence continues at coordinate 33,089 of CAWKKX010000054.1, read as the reverse complement.
GGGCGGCCCTCGGTCCGCTCGTAAAGAGGCTGAATAGACGTTTCTAGTGCAGGAATGTTGACATCCGAGAGTTCCTCAAAGTACTGTATCATTTCGGCCGGGGTAAATGGAGAAACAGCTATCGTCTGCACCTCATATTCACGTCCACGCCAGTTCATTTGCGTCCAATCTAACGCGTTACGGCCCGCAATAACCACACCCATACGCTCAAACTCATAATTATCTGGAAATGATTGGTCAGGACGAAGCGCAGCAATTGCAGCATTTTGCTCTATCGTTTCGTAGGTATCGAAAAAAATCAGAAGATGCATATGCGCGGCCTTCAACTGTGCGTCCAGTTCTTGTAGATCAGCAATCAGCGCATCCGAGAGGCGTTCGCGTACTTCTCCCAGCTCTTCAACTCCCTTACGAACCGCGGCACGATATTCCAGCAGGTGATGTGCAAAACGTCGGGATGACCACGCTGGATAGGCGCGTTTGAGAGCCTCGAAGACATGATCGGCAACAATGACGCCGTCACGGTCAGCAACATTAAAAAAGTCTATGTGCACAACAACTATATCGGGATACAGCTCTTGAGCAAAGGAGGCACACTGTAAAAGCAGCCACGTCTTACCCACGCCACCTTTCTTTTCCGGTTCTTCTAATGCATCATGGATGTATAAGATCCAGGGACCTTGATCTCTATTCAGCATCCATTGTTTGAAAAGGTTTAGCTCTTTTTCGCGACCAATGAAACGATCCAGTTTCTCTTGTTTGAGCATAACATCTATCCTTCTGACAAAATTTCTTGAACCAGGGATGAGAAAATGGTGAAGCGGGTTCCCAAAGATTGTCTCAAAATGTCATCTTGCGACAACGCCTTCAGGATCTCTGCGACAGAGGGGTCCTGGCTGAGCAATTCTTGTAAGCTCTGCCTCAGGATAGTCGGTAGATCACCAACCAGGGGATCTTTGATAGTAGAGTAAAAGAACTCTCGTAAATGTGTCATGCGCTCACCCTCCGATGCCTTCTGTGCAGCCATACGATTCGTCCGCGCCTGATGTTGATAAAAAAGCGATTCAACAAGGGTTCCATATCCATTAAGTGATTCTTTGAGTTCTTCATCTTGCAAAAACTCTTCATAGAATTGCTCAAATAGAGCAGGGGGCTCTTGTGTTATAAGCTCGATTGTTTGTCCTATGATCCGCTCCAGATTCTGTGGCTTTTCAGTTATTGCACTATGATACAAATATTCACGTAAATAACGAATACGGTCGGAGCCAGGAACACTATCAGCCAATTTTCTGTTGAGCTGAGCCAAAAAACGATGTATTTCCAGATAACGTTCATTACGCTCGATTTTGTTTTTCAGAAGAAATATATTACGCACTGATGCATCAAGAGCATAGCCAGCCTTCAACATATTCCAGCTCAATACATCTGTGTCTCGATTAAGGGTACGAGGAAAACTCATATATGATAAGTGACCCTGCCGTTTCAAATCGGGCTCAAAGGTTTCTATCAATTCCTGCATAATGGCCAGGTTGAAACGTCTAGGGATACATAAAAGCATGAGGGCGGTTTTGTATGGCTCAAGACGTGGCGCTTCTAAGTTCGCAAGCACACCCTGATCAATCACTCGCTCCTCTATCAGCTCCAGCAATATTTTTTGATCCTCTGCTTTGCGTGGATCTAAGTGCCGCTCCATAATAGCCTCTGCCATGACTTCTATAGCCAATGGATAACCACGCGTCCAGTTATATATATAATCTCTCACTTCTTTATCAGGCGAAGTTCCAATGCCATCCAAATAAGCCTGGCAACTCTTCTGATCAAATGGTTTAAGCTGAAGCGAGGTAAGTTTCCGCGAGATGAGCCGCTCATTTTCAAAGAGTAAGCATTTTCTACTGGTAAGGACGACAAACAGCTTATTATCGTCGGCAATATCATTAATCACGCCGCGCAGGGTACCTGCAATCTGCGCAATCAATTCGTCATTTGTGGCATCGACAGCATCGAGCAACATGACGACGGTCCCCTGCCGGAGCAAAGCTTTTGTTGCGTTGATTGACTGTTGAGACAAGTCCTCCTCATCCTCGTCAAAACTAAGCGAGACATTATACCTCTTCACTTGCTGAAATAGTTCATAAGAAAGATCATGTGCATCTTTGATCGTCTCTATCAAAATATATTGGACATGGTGATCTTTACATTTCTGCTCGACATGTTTAACTATAGCTGTTTTACCAATACCTTCTACGCCATAAAAATTGACTATAGGTGTACGCAGGAGGTTCTCTTTATAGTTCTGTAACGCTTTAAATGCATCATTTATAAGCGTCATTTCAGCTTCGCGGTTGACAAAACGTATCATAATATACTACTCCCCTCGACCTTGTCTTTTTTCTTTTTCCAGCTCCTCAATGGATCGGGCTATATTCTTGACCATGTTTTTCGTTTGTTCCATTTCACTCACGAATGCTTTGACCATGTTTTTCGTCTGTTCCATTTCACTCATTAATACTTTGAGTTGATTTTGTGTTGAGCGCAGTTGACTTTGCATTGAATGCAGTTGGGTTAGGACTTCGAAGTGCAAGTTGTAGTATTCTGGAATGTCTTTATTGATGTCCCAGTGGAGTACCTTTAGAAAATTCTCATAACTCCCGTTTTTCCCAATAATACACCTGCATTGCTGCGCACGATTCCCTGCAAAAAACTGATCCATCACTTCACGATCCTCATTTACAAACCAGATCGTCTGGATTCTCTCTGGCAGTGCCACCATGAGAGCGCTATCCCATGCCGCATCTACCCCTATTACGAGGACCTCTTTGACGCCCAGCCTCGCCAACAAGCGCTTTATAAAGCGGCTATTGGCTTGCTGAGCATCGGGTTGGTTCAGTTCATAGACCAGTTTCGTTATTTCATCTGAGATATGAATGATTTTACAGGCATTTTTCTTGTCGTGAAAAACAATGTCATTGATAATCTTGTCCTGTATAAAGGAGCTGGCTAGTCGAAAATCAACAAAGTCGCTTTCTTCTTTCATTTCTAACCTGATCATCGCATCGTACAGCAATTCGTCCACATTCGCAGAAATAATAAGTTTAAAGACACCTTGTCTAATCAGGTCCGCAAGAGCGATATCTGCCTTTGAAAATTTTATCCCGCTTAACGCGTCGTTCAAACTGACAATGAGGTCGCTTTTACTGATCTCTTCGTCAGTCTGTTGCAGAACGTTATAACATTCTCTAAAACGTTCCCATGGTGTCATATCTGCAAACACACGCGTACTATAGTATGCTAGATCCTCATACAGGCGTTCACTACGGAACAAAGCTCCCGCTCGCGAACCTAATAACAGAGCAATCTTGGGGGATTCATTCTTTCCATCCTCCAATATCTTTGCTATTTCAGTTATCGTTATGGGCTCTATCTGTCCTGACATATCTTTACTGCACAATACTTTATCAATATTAAATAATAACCTCTTCTGTCCATCTTAAGCATTCTGTTGCCAGTTCTCTCGTTTCTGCCTGCAAAGCTATGTCTCTTTACCTTTAAAAGACGTTCTCTTCTTCCAAGATTAAAAACTACTAACTTCCTTGTTTTCTCTTTGTATGCAGAGACATTTCTATACCAGAGCAAGATAAGATGGCAAGGCTTCGCATGCAAGTATAATATGAATCAATTACATTTGCAAGGGCAAGAGAGGCTTTATGTAGAAATCGCATTTTCATCTTTATATACATATATATTCAATATAAAATGCAAAAATGTTGCAGAGGACCCAGGCACGCCACACTTTTGTGCTTACAGTATTACTGAATCTGTCTCGATACTGCCCTCTATTTTGCACTTTCTCTGTGTTTGCGCATCGCACCAAAAATAGGGAAAAGTGCAAAATAGAGGGCAGAAAAAAGATTCTCTATGACGGTGGTACAATGAAAACTACTCCTACTGTGGGTCGTGCTTATTTGTTGCTGACAAAAAGGGGATTTTGTTATGGTCACGATTGCTGTCGTCCAGTGTGAAGTTATTCAATATGCGCCAGAAATCAATCTTCATAAGATGAGGCGTTTTATTGAGGCCGCCGCCGCTGCTTCTGCTGATATTATAGTTTTCCCGGAAGATGCAATTACAGGCCCGATCAATGGCAATCAACAATTCGTTGATTTTGATGGCACATATCTACAGCATTTCTGCGAGCTCGCACGCGAGTATGCGCTTGATATTGTTCCCGGTTCTATTATCGAGGGCGATGATAGTGGTTGGTATAATACGACTTATTATATTGATAGTACTGGAATAGTGCAAGGGAAGTATCGGAAAATTCATCTCTGGCATCCAGAAAGGTGCTATCTGCTTCCAGGCCACACGGCTCCGGTTTTCGATACGGCTTACGGCAGAGTTGGCCTGCTTATTTGTTGGGATCTTATCTTCCCTGAGGTCTTCCGGGCAATGGTTCGGCAGGATGTGGATATCGTTATTTGCCCTAGCTATTGGTGCTTTGAAGATGCGGGTATCGGCCTTAAACACGATCCTGATGCTGAGGTTCATGCGGTTAATGCTCTTTGTGTGGCACGGGCTTTTGAGAATGAGATTATCCTGGTCTACGCCAATGCGGCTATAAGTAAATCTGGCGATGATCTGGTCAAAGACCATCTTATAGGGAGATCACAAATAACGGTCCCCTTTAAAGGGGCAACAAAAATTCTCAACCACCCACACGAAGAAATGTTTATTCAATCTGTCAATACAGCTCTTCTTAAAGATGCGGAGAGCGCTTACAAGATTAGAAGCGATTTGAGGCAAGCAGCATTTCTAGAGCAAGCGCGAGTTGTGCACCATCCCGATAGCGCATCTCTGGCACTTTCTCCAGACAGCGCAGGATAAGCTCCTCCAGAGGCGCGGGTATGTTGGCATTGAGTTGGCTGGGTGCAGTTGGTACATCATGGAGGTGCTGCATTGCTATGTCCACTGGTGTATCGCCGTCAAATGGCGTGTGCCCTGCCAGCATCTCATACATCACAATGCCAAGCGCATAGACATCAGCCGCAGGGGTAATAATCTCATCTCCCTGGGCTTGCTCTGGCGCATTGTAGTGTACAGTAGCACCCAACATACTGAAGGCAGTGAGCTTTATTGAGCCATCACGACCGATAAGCACGTGCGCTGGATTGACCCCTCTATGCACTATGCCATGACGATGTACGGCACTTAGCCCAAGCGCGATATCATGTGCGATGATGACGGCCTGTTCAACAGCAAATATCTTACGAGAGCGTAGATAGACACGCAGGTCCGTACCCTTGACCAACTCCATAGCAACATAATATTTGTCATCGCATTGCCCACAGTCATAGATTGGGACAATATTGGAATGCTGCGGTGCCCCTTTTGCTTCACGTTGAAAGCGTGCCACCACCTTCTGGTCGCTACTATAGGCCTCACGTAACACTTTGATAGCTACTTCACGATCCATATATATATCACGACTACGATACATAAAAGCCATACCATTACTGTTACGCACTATCGGCTCTTGTAATTGATATCTCTTGCCCAGAAACATAAAATATCCTCCACTCGATCTTTTTCTATTGCCCTGCTTAGCCCGCCGTTATGCTCCCATCGGCGTTGACGTGTATCGGTACTTGTGGCAGGCGTACAAAAGCGGGACCATGCACGACGGCTCCGTTATTCGTCGGGTCAAAGACGGAGTGGTGCAAGGGACATACAAGGGTGTTGGTTTTCGGATCGTAGACGACCGATACACCCTGATGCGTGCAAGCTTTGTCATATGCTACAAAATGGCCATCCGGTAGATGTACAAGAACAGATGGGTGCTTATCAACAGGATTTGTGAAATCCAATGTGGCACCTGTTGCCAGGTTCTTCTGATTGGCAATGAGCACTCCGGCTGTTTTGTTTACCGGAGTTGGAGCAATCTGCCCTGATTGCTTCTGCCCGCCAGTTGAAGCAGGGACGGCCTGCGTTCCATTATTTTTATGTACCGGCGTGATATCTGGCTCACTCTTAGACTGCATCATGCGTAACAGGCTGAATCCCCCGGCTGTCAACACAGCCGCTGCTGCAGTCGCCCCCACAATTACGAGCGCACGACGTTTCTTATTTGGGCTCATCTGCTGATATTGTTGAAACAATGCGGCCTGCTCATATCCACCTCCACCCATAATAGGCTGCGGATAGCGAGGGTCGTTATTATACATCGCCTGCTCATATCCACCTCCACCCATAGGCTGCGCGTAGCGAGGGTCGTTATTATACATCGCCTGCTCATATTCGCCTCCACCCATAGGCTGCGCGTAGCGAGGAGTCGTTATTATACATCGCCCCTGCCTGCGTACCTGCGTTAGCTGGCGTGCCCATAGCTCTCTCACCCGCCCAGCCGCCCTGTATTTGTGATGGTCCTGCATGGTTGCATATTGCGCCTGACTCTGAGCCACGTATCCGTTGGGTACGACAGGAGACTGCGTGCCTGAGGCTAACTGTCTCACGAGCGCTTCCGATTCTTTCATTGCCTGCATGCCCGTTGATATTTGCGTTGCTAACGCCTCTGATGCTTTTGCAGCGGTTTGCATCTTATATGACTGACCACTCGGCTGAACACTAGGAGCAATCTGGGTTGCAAGCGGTGAGGCAGCTGGCGGAGTGCCACCAGGAGCCATGGGAGGCCTAAACAACTGCCCCGCAGCCGGGTTGACGGGAGTGGTCAAAGGCGCAGATGCAGATGAAGGAAGTGCACCACTCCTCGCGGGCCTGAATTGAGAATTTCGTACCTCTTTTCGTAGCTACCATACTATTTACAGCGAACTCCGGCGCAATGCTGGGCATTTTGTTCCTGGTAATACCTGGCATTCCCTGCCACGGCTGATCCCCTTGCATGATCTGCGCCGCTTTACTGGATGCCGCTTGTGCTACGGGGGCAAGATTTTTCTGGCTTGTATCTTGCAAGATCGTCGTTGTACGTTCAATGGAACTCACCAGCTTTTCAGCCTTCTGAATACGGCGATCCGGGTCGCGTTCAAATACACGCCGTAGTGCAGCATCAAAGGCCTGCGGCAGTTCCGGCTTGATTGATTGCAAGGGGGGAATACTGTTCTCTACGTGCTGTAGCGCTACATCTAGCGGATCGCTACCCGTGAAAGGTGGTCGGCCACACAACATCTCATAGACCAGGATACCCAGAGCGTACATATCGGCGCGTGCATCGCTGGGCGTTCCCTGCACCACTTCTGGCGCAAGATACGCAGGATTGGTGAGCAGCGTTCCGGCAACACTAAACAGGTGGGGATGCGAATACGATACCTGACCGATGCCACGCATCTCTAGAATCTGGGTCAATCCAACATTGGCTATCAGTACCCGTTGTCCACCAGGCTCATCACGCAAAAGTATGTTAGATGGCTTGAGAGAACCATGCACAATCCCATTGCTATGCACATAGTCAAGGCCAGAGGCAATTTGTTTTAAAAGTTGCATCATCTGCGCAGGTGTGCATGCACCTTGCTTCAGCACGTCTGCAAGCGTTCTATTAGCGGTGAATGGTGTAATCAGGTAGGGATAACCAAATTCCTCACCAAACTCATAGTACGGCACGATATGGGGATGCTGCAGCCCCTTTAAGCGGGATGATTCGTACTCGAACCGCTCCATGAATAATTCCCATGCCTCACCCACACACTCATCAGGCAACCGAAATACGGTCAGCATCGCAGAACTGCCAGGTTGCCCCGATGGCACAGCCTCATAGACTGCGCTCAACACACTCATACCTATAAGTTTTTTTAGCTTATATTGTCCAATATTGCTATCAACGAGTTGCTCTACAGGTACAAACATATATTCTCCCTTGCTGTGCACCACCATACCAATTCTTTTTATGAAACAAAGCGCTTACCTGCAGTGTATACATTCACTATCACCACAGTCAATACACTCCCGTTTCCATAGGACTTGTAGGGGAAGCCCGTTTCCAGATATTAACAAATAGCAGCATGTTTCACGCAATACATACTCATCCCTCTCTGCCATAAAACAAGCCGACATCCTTGCTTCTCTCATATATTCCTATCTATGTGATACGATGAAAGCAGAAAAGTTGATGTACTACAATAACTTTACTCATAGTATACTTGTCAATCCATAAATGACATCCGGCCAACGCACGGTCAGGTCTTTTGAATGTTGCTGGCGGAAGATGATAACCAACGGCGAGCACACCCCTTTGGGGTCGCTACGCGAGCCGGATAAGGCCCTGTAAAAGGAGAAAATTTGATGACAACAATTCGTGAGGAGGCGTTTCGGCTTTTGCGCTCGCTCGGCTTGACGACTATCTTCGGCAATCCTGGCTCTACTGAACTACCATTCCTGCAACACTTCCCAGATGATTTTACTTATGTGCTAGCCTTACAAGAGGCATCAGCGGTGGCAATGGCCGATGGCTTTGCTCAGGCAAGCGGCCACCCGGCTCTGGTGAACCTGCATACTGCGCCAGGTGTGGGCAATGCGATGGGCAATATTATCACGGCGTACCAGAATAGGACGCCACTGCTGATCACGGCCGGGCAACAAGTACGCGCTATGATGGCTCTAGAACCGCTGCTCTTTGCACGCGACGCTATCGAACTGCCTAAACCCTATGTAAAATGGAGCTATGAGCCTGTAAGGGCGCAAGATGTGCCTATGGCCCTTGCACGCGCTTATTTTATCGCTAACCAGCATCCTCGTGGCCCTGTCTTCCTTTCTTTGCCTATGGACGATTGGGAACAAGAGGCCATAGAACCCTTTCAGCCACGCGAGGTCAGCTACCGTACCGCGCCCGATCCGCTTGCTTTACAGCAAATCGTGGCACAACTGAACTCGAAGCAGAAAATCGCGCTCGTCGTAGGTGCGGAGGCCGACCGCGCCGGTGCCTGGGAGTCGATGGTTGCTCTGGCGGAACGCTTGCTCGCCGATGTGTGGGCGGCTCCTATACCGAGCCGCAGGGGATTTCCCGAACATCACCCGCTCTTCCGAGGCGATCTACCACCGGCCATCAAGCCGCTCGCGGATAGGCTTGCACAGTATGATGCGGTGCTGGTGGTTGGTGCCCCCGTCTTCCTCTACTATCCATATGTGCCGGGTCCCATCCTCAATGCAGGTATTCCCCTCATCCACATTACAAACGATCCTGACGAGGCGGCACGTGCTCCCATTGGCACAAGTGTGGTCGCAGATATCGCACTGGCAATAGAGCAACTTCTTACGTTGCTACCCATTAAGACGCAGGGTCCCTTACCCAAACCACTTGCCCGCCCGGCCCCACCACCAGCACAGACACCTATCATGCCCGCCTTTCTTATGCATACATTAGCGAATATTTTGCCAGAGAATGCGATTCTGGCGCATGAGTCACCTTCGACACAATCTACACTGCATAAGTATATTCCGATTACTACATCTGGCAGCTGGTATGCAACGGGCAGCGGGGGCCTGGGCTTCGCTCTGCCTGCCGCTATCGGCATCCAGTTTGCACAACCCGAACGGCAGGTTATATGCATATTGGGCGATGGCTCCAGTATGTACTCCGTACAGGCATTGTGGACGGCGGCACAGTACCATATTCCAGTGGTCTTTGTGATTCTACGTAACTCTGAATATGGAATCCTGAAAGCATTCGCTAAATTCGAGCAGGTTAATCATAAACTGCCCGGCCTGGATCTACCAGCAATGGATGTTGTACAGATTGCACGCGGCTTCGGCTGCGAGGCATGGAGCGTCAAACAGCCAGAAGAGTTGACAGCCTCTCTACAGCGTGCGCTCGACTTGAGGCAGCCGGTCGTCGTCGAGGTCATCGTTGACCCCAAAGGCTCTTCGCTCTTATAGCTACTTTTAGAGAACAGCGCCGCCATGTTCGCGCTTATTGTTCTGTCAAATTTCATTGCACGGCTCGCCGCGTAGCGACAATCCCTTGTGGTTGCCGTGCCCTCTGCGTCGTCGTGGAACCGCCTCCACTTAACAAAGATTGTCGCTACGCGGCCAGCCGCCATTTCTGAACTGGGTCAGTGCACTATGACGCGAATATTACTCTGTTTAGGTAGTTTAAGTATTTCTGCATTTTATATAATTTTGCCGGCAAAATTATATAAAATGCAGAAATACTTAAACTACCTAAACTAAAGATAACTCGTGCTGTAGCAGCCAGCGTTTGCGCTCCAGGCCGCCAGCATAGCCGGTGAGCGAGGTGTCCGCGCCTATGACGCGATGGCAGGGCAGTACAATGCCAATGGGGTTAAGCGCGTTCGTGGCCCCAACAGCGCGGTAAGCGGTTGGCCGACCTACTCGCGCCGCCAGTGCACCATAGGTCATCGTTGTGCCAGGCGCAATATCACGCAGCCCCAACCAGACCTGCTGCTGAAACACTGTCCCACCTGTGCTAACTGGTATCGCATCCAAACAGCGATGTTCGCCCGCGAAGTAGCGCCGCACCAGATCGCTGAACCCACACGGATTGGCTACCGGCGTCAACTGGACCGGCCCATAGCGCTTCTCCAACAGCTTCATCATACGCGGCAAGTAGTCTGCATAATCAAGCGCACACATTTTATCGTCGTCAACTACAATCATAATGTCGTCGATTGGTGATGTGATAGTGTCTAGCTTTAGCTCTTTCATACGTTTTCCTTTTCGATAAACAAGATATACACTTCATTCATAGCGTTGTCACTTTTGATGGATTGGCTATCCATCCCGTTAATGAACAAGTACAATCTGAAGTAGCATCAAGGTTGTGTGTGTCTATCTTACGCTTTGCTATGAGTTTTGTCTGGCGCTTTTCGGACATATTCATTGGGTCAGAGTTTCTGCAATTGTTTCAACGAAAAGCAGGATATGCTGGTATGTCTGCCGCTCTGGGCCAGAGTGTGTGCATCTTGGCAGCCATCTTGCCAATCGTTGCACCAACGGCTTCCATATGCCCAGCTTCTCTCGCTGTTTGCGCAACAATTTGAGATCGGAGCAGGTGTCGTTGTCGAGAAGTTGCAGCCACAAGAAACAGGTCGTTTTCTAAACTGTTGACCAGCGGGTCCATTTGATACCACCGGATCATCCAGTACACACATGCCTCTGCAACTGCAAAGGAAAAAAGCTTCTCATCTTTCGCCTCTGGACACCCTTTGACAAGTTCTGCACGGTAAGCTGTTTCCATACGAAGTGGGATATATGCAGGCATCTGGTAGACATATCGGCAAGTAGGAAAGTACATTCGGCCATAGACGCCTTCCTTGAGAGCGTGATCAAATGTGCCACCCTCGAAATCCAAGAGACGAAGTGTCGTGCCATGAAAGAGGCAATTGTCAGGGCACGCGTCATTCTGGATAAAGGAGAAAAAAGGGCCTGGATGCAGCAACGCTTCTTTCAGTGTGTTGAGTTCTTCTGCAACACCTGGCTCAGGAGGAATACCGAGCAGATCTGCCGCCTGGTAAAACGTTGGGGCGAGCCATTCATAGGTATGGTGTCCATCTTCTAGTATGCTGGGACCAAGAGACTCGCGAAGATGTTTGAACTCGTCTTGTCTTCCAATAGTTGCTGCATGTAGACGACCATGTATCGCGGCAAATTCAATAAGGGCAGACTCTGCTGCACTGGAATCATTTCCCATGAGATAGTGATCCAAGCGTTTCCCTGGCCCTAAGTCTTCCATAACCATCATCCCTCTCACATCGTCTCCCCCATAGAAACGAGGCCCAAACACATTTCCATTTGCGCCCTTGCCTAAAAACTGAAGGCTTGCCCATTCATTGAAAAAGGTCCAAGCAGGAATTGTTGCACACTTGGGAGCATAGCGTGCCTGGTCGGTTGATTTGACTTGCTTCACAATCACACTTGTAGGACCATGATCTGGTCCTTCGAGAAGACGGAAGCGGTAGGTGAGCGAACGTATTCCGTCTTGAAGTATTTCTCCTGGATTCAACAGAACTCTCTCGCCAAGAGCCTCACCTAGCACACGCTCCACCGTCAGAATGAACTCTCGAGCAGAGGGATGTATTTGTGGCTGCATTTTCTCTCCTTTGTAGATATAAATCTAATTAGAAATATATCAAAATTATTAAAAGTGGTCAAGAGAAAAAGATGATGGCCTCTTGCAAGAGGTAAATGACCTGAAGTGGACTTCAGCAGGTCATTTACCATCTTACTAGCGATATGAAAAACGGCAAGTCAAACAAGCCCGATACAAAAAATCAGGTGACGATGTCCGAAAACCGCTAGTGTCCCCGCTCTCTGGCGTGTATGATAACGTTATGGAAACATTATATAACGATTTCGATCTCTGTTATCGCGCACTATGTAGCCGCGACCAGCGTTTTGATGGACGGTTCTTTGTTGCGGTGACGACGACGGGCGTCTATTGCCGGCCAATCTGTCCGGCCCCGACTCCCCATGCGCCTCATGTGCGCTTCTATGCATGTGCCGCCGCTGCTGAGGCCGCTGGCTTTCGGGCCTGCCGTCGCTGCCATCCAGAGGCCAGCCCCGGATCACCGGACTGGAATGTGCGTGCCGACCTTGTTGCTCGTGCACTCCGCCTGATTGCTGATGGGATTATGGATGACGAGGGTGTCGCGGGTCTTGCGCAACGCTTAGCTGTAAGTGAACGCCACCTGCATCGTGAATTGGTGGCTGAGGTCGGCGTTGGCCCGTTGGCGCTTGCTCGTACACGTCGAGCACAGATAGCCCGCTTGCTCATTGATCAAACGGGTCTACCACTCACGACGATTGCTTTTACCGCTGGCTTTGCAAGTATCCGACAATTTAATGCAACTATACAGGAGACATTTGGTTGCACGCCATCGGCTTTTCGCCGTCGTATGCCGCCTGAGAACCGGGGCGACGGAAAGCTTACCTTGCGCCTACACTATCGTCCACCCTTCGATGCGACAACATTGCTTACCTATCTTGGGCGTCGGGCAATGCCGGGTGTTGAGGAGGTCGTTTCCGGCTGCTATCGGCGCACAGTGCTGCTACCACATTCTAAAGGTATCATCGAGCTAGAACCAGTCGAGAAGGCGCACGCGGTCTTGCTGCGCGTACAACTCGATACGTTGAGCGATCTGAGCATGCTTGTACAACGCTGCCGCCAGCTCTTCGATCTGGATGCAAGCCCGGTGGCGATTGAGGAGGTACTGGGTGCTGATCCTGTCCTGGCTCCGCTGCTGACGGCTCGCCCTGGCTTACGGGTGCCGGGGGCGATCAATGGCTTTGAGCTGGCCGTACGCGCTATCCTGGGTCAGCAAGTATCGGTTGTGGGTGCACGCACGCTTGCTGGTCGGCTAGCGCTAAAAGCAGGTACGCCATTAGAACAGCCGCAGGGCAATCTGACACACTATTTCCCGTCCGCACAAACACTCGCGCAGACGGATATGCAGGGCCTGGGCCTTACGCGTAGCCGTATCGTCGCGCTCCACGCACTCGCACACGCGGTCGCAGAGGAAGGCTTGATACTCGACCGGGACGCGGATCGCGAGCAAATAACGGCACGCCTGTTACAGCTTCCAGGTATCGGGCCGTGGACGGTTGCGTACATCGCTATGCGTGCCCTTGGCGACCCGGACGCGTTCCCCGTGGCAGATCTTGGCCTGCGTCACGCTCTTGAACAACTCGGCCTGCCCGCCGACGTCAGAAGCGTCGAACGGCACGCGGAACAATGGCGTCCCTGGCGTGCGTACGCCACCCATCATCTTTGGGCAAACCTGCCGCCGCCCACAAAACGACTCACACGGGATGAGTGACAGCCTCGCCTCTCCACCTGGAAAGATCACTATGAACAATGAAACAACTTGTATTGCACCTCCGGCAACCCCTGCAAAGCCTCGCCAGCCCTGCATATAGGGCTGGCGTATCATTTCGCTTTCTTTCTATTGGACCGTTGCGGTCATTTGATGGCTCGCCGCGTAGCGACAATCCCTTGTGGTTGTTGCCCTCCGCCCGCCTGTCGAGCCGGGTCACGACGACCCTTGTGGTCGTGCACAATTACCATCAACCTAAAAATGGATGAGCTTAGTTTGAGCGAGAAAAAGGAAGGTATGGATATTGTGTTTTTCGTGCAAAACACTTAAAATATATATTTGCCAATTTATTGTGCACATACCAGCTTCAGCCGGAGAGTATTACAAAACGTGCTTATACACACAAATGTTCACCTATCTCATGTACGTCAATTGCATATATTGCTCCTTTTATTGATAAATAAGTGGAACACATGTGTATTTTTCAGGCTGGAAAGCCAAAGCGAACATCGGTGTGTAGAAGCACATTCCGTAGAACCCTCCGGCTGAATCCGGTATGTGCACAATAAATTGGCACCTATATGTTTCAGCTGTTTTACAAGCAAAAAAAGATGTTTGCGTCACATTTCTTACTCAAACTAAGCTCATCCATTCTTAAGTTGATGGCAATTGCCGCCATTTGAACGGTGCCAGTGCATTACATTACCACATGCAGATTTTTCGCTTGTAGTTCTTTATTAGTATAAAAGGGATGCGAATTACCAAATAAATCTACATCAGAAAGCCTCAATGAATCGTTGTCACCACTTCGCATAATTTATATATTACGGAGGAGATAAGATGCGATTAAAGCTATGTATAGAGAAAAGCAAAGTCCTCATTTCCATTATTATTATGGCAATACTAGCAACAAGCTCCCTGGTTGCAAACGGAACACAAGCCCAGGCTATAAAAGGATTGGTTGCAAATCGCACTAGTGCGCCAGCCAACACAGCTATTATGACCTATCATAATGACAACATGCGTACCGGGCAAAACACGAACGAGACGATCCTTAATACAAGTAATGTCAACACAAATACCTTCGGCAGAAGAGTCTCTTACCCTGTCGATGGACAGATCTATGCTCAACCACTTTTCGTTCCCAATGTTCAGGTGAATAACAGGATCTATAATATCGTCTATATTGCAACAGAAAATGATAGCGTCTATGCCTTCGATGCGGACCAGACAACAGCTAGCGGGCCACTATGGCAGACTAGTTTTATCAATCCAGTCGCCGGGATAACCGCCGTACCCGCGCAAGATCTCTATGGTTCTGGGAGCCAGGATATTAAGCCTGTCATCGGTATTACCGGAACTCCGGTCATAGATCAGCTCAACGGCACACTCTATGTAGTGGCCTTTACTAAAGAGAATGGGAGCTATATTCAACGCTTACACGCCCTTGACATTACTACAGGTCAGGATAAAACGGGTAGCCCACTAACAATCCAGGCGAGTGTAGCAGGCTCAGGCTATGATAACGTCAACGGCATAGTAAGTTTTAATCCCGCAACCCAGAATCAGCGCTCAGCCCTCTTGCTCCTTAATGGCAATGTCTATATTGACTGGGCATCATTTGGAGATCTCAACTTCTATCATGGCTGGCTCATGGGCTACACCTACAAAAATTCGGCTCTCCAGCAAGTGAGTGCTGGCATCTATAACGATACCCCTAACGGAAACGAAGGCGGCATCTGGATGGGCGGAGGTGGACCTGCTGCCGATGCGAACGGCAATATCTATATCTCCACGGGCAATGGTACCTTTGATATGAATAGACAAGGAGGAGATGCAGGCAATAGCATCGTCAAGCTTAGTACTCAAAATGGACTACACATAAACGACTACTTTAGCCCATTCAATCAAAGTTGCCTGAATAGCGACGATATGGATTTAGGTTCTAGCGGCGTTTTACTCTTACCTGATCAACAAAGCAATAGCATTCATCATAATCTGTTGATAGAAATCAGCAAGGAGGGTCGCGTCTATGTTGCTGATCGCAACAATATGGGACAATTCACGAATGACCCCCAGCTCCAATGTGGGACAGCAGAAGAAAATCGCACAGATATTGATCACATAGTACAGGAACTTCCTCCCAACACGACTGGCGGTCTCTTTGGTAGTATGGGCTTTTGGGCTGGCTCAAGTGGTTCCAGGCCATTTGTGTATACAGGTGGAGCCACAGACAAATTACGCGCCTTCAGCGTGAATGGGAGCGGCTTATCCGCTCACTCGGTCTCTAACAGCTCTGAAAACTTCTCCATTACCGGCACAACACCATCTATCTCCAGCAACGGTACGATCCCAGCCACGGGCATCGTATGGATCAACAGCCCACCACTATGCAGCGGCCCCAACTGCGCTCCTGCTGGCCCTGGAGCATTGCGTGCCTACGATGCAACCAATCTGAACAATGAGCTCTACACTAGTGAGCAAAACCCTGGTCGGGATCGCGTCGAGAGCTTCGTCAAATTTAGCGTACCAACCGTCGCGAATGGCAAAGTCTTTGTGGGCACGCAAACCAGCCTCGACATCTATGGCCTACTCAATAACCGTTCCGCCACCACCACGATTGATGACAGCGTAAGCGGCACAGGCCTGAATCAGTTCTCCTACAATGGCAGTTGGAAACATTGTACAAATTGCAGCACATCACGTACACATTTGTATGATAACAGCGAGAGCTCAAGCCTGAAAACCAATAGTAGCGTGTCGCTCATGTTCACAGGCACCCAGATCCGCTTCTATGGCGCTACAAGGTCCCATTACGGCATTGGTATCATTTACCTGGACGGCAAACCAACCCTGATTGACTTCTTCTCCAAGGTTGATGCAGGAGATCAATTATTGTGGACAAGTCCAGTCCTCCAACCAGGCATTCACGTGTTCAAACTCTTGCCTATCGGGTCAAAAAATCCCAGGAGCAAAGGCTACAATGTGAGCGTCGATCACGCTGATATCGTGCAATAAACTTCTTCCTATTATGTACATTCTTGCATGAGAGTGCGGCATACGTCCTTTGGTCCCGCGTAGCATAAGGGGTAGGGTAAGGCGGGCGTGGGGCCCTTTGGTTACGTGCCCCCTATTAAGAGGCTCAGGTTCAGTACATTCCGCACTTCATCCTTGAATGCACTATTGCACGAAAGCAGCTCGTCACTTATATTAACAGCAAAACATGATCTTAGTATTAGCCAGAACGCAGCAAAGCACCCTCCTTCTCTCTTCTGCACGCACATCTTGATCGAAGTGCTACAATCATAATGGTCTCTATTATGAGGTCGGTCGGAAGCTGACGCAAACGAACAGGTAAAAACATGCATTTGGAGATGTTCCGGCAACGAAACCCTCTTTAAAGACACAAGCATGATTACTTCCGAGAGAAAGGCTGCTACGACGCTTGTTTTTCTTGTACCAAAAATAATAGAATCAACAGTGGCTCTGCATGATTAATTTGAGTTACCAGACTACTAGTAAGCGACCCAATTATTTCTCTAGAGACAACAGCTCAGTTACTTTTATGCACAGCTACTCAGCTATTTAGCAGCGAAAAGAAAGGAACACTATAATATGGAACTTGCAATGATTGGAATTGGACGCATGGGCGCGAATATGGCCCAGCGCCTGGTTCGCGCCGGACATAAAGTCGTTGGCTACGCACGCACTGCATCCACGGTCCAGCAGCGTCTGCAAGAGGGTGCGATCACCAGTGGTGGCTCATCACTTGAGGATGTCGTACACAAACTGAGCACACCGCGTATCGTCTGGCTCATGGTGCCAGCCGCTTCTGTCGATGCAACCCTGGAGCAGATTCTCCCCCATCTCTCCCCCGATGATGTTGTTGTCGATGGCGGCAACTCTAACTATCAGGACGATATTCGTCGTGCCGCTAGACTGAAACCACATGGCATTCACTACGTGGACTGTGGCACCAGCGGCGGCGTATGGGGCCTGGAGCGTGGTTACTGCCAGATGATTGGCGGCGAAGATGAAATTGTAAAACGTCTCGATCCTATTTTCTCGGTCCTGGCCCCCGGCGTTGGGGCTGCGGAACGTACAGAGGGACGCACAGGCGAAGGCACTACAGCCGAGCATGGCTATCTGCACTGTGGACCACATGGCGCAGGTCACTTTGTGAAAATGGTCCATAACGGCATCGAGTACGGCATCATGGCCGCTTACGCCGAGGGCTTGAATGTCCTGGCCCACGCGAATATCGGCAAGAGCGATCATCTGATCGATGCGGAGACCGCACCTGTACAAAGCCCGGAGTACTATCAGTATGACCTGAATCTTCCTGAAGTTGCCGAGTTGTGGCGTCGTGGTAGCGTCGTTGGCTCCTGGCTGCTGGACCTCACGGCCCATGCACTCCTGAAAAGCCCTGAACTCAAAGAGTTCTCCGGTCGCGTCTCCGACTCCGGTGAGGGCCGCTGGACAATCAAAGCCGCTATCGATGAGGGCGTGCCGACACCCGTCTTAAGCTCAGCGCTCTTCTCACGCTTCAGCTCACGCGGCGAAGACGATTTCGCTAATAAGATTCTCTCCGCCATGCGCTTCGAATTCGGTGGCCACCATGAGAAGACCAGCTAACAATATCGGGCAGTAAATCATCTTATTATGAGTAGAAGCGTGGCGAAGCTGCGCTTCTACATGGGTCATCCCGATTTTTCCACATTTCTTAAAATCATATTTTGCCTATTTTACTTTCTGCCTTTGGCAGAAAGTAAAATAGGCAAAATATGATTTTAAGTATATATTTTTACATTTTTCTATCTTTTGCTGAGCAAAAGATAGAAAAACGTAAAAACATATACTAAAGAAGGACCAAACATGGTCCCTATCCAAACCCGAAATGGATTATGAACCGTTGAAAAAGCAGAGCAGCTTGAAACACTCTGACATCTTCTGCCAACAGATGGGAAACCTGAATATATGTTCACCCACGGTCAGGGTTTTCCCCGAAGACTTATAGCACAAACAAGTAGTACACTGCTCATGGGCTAAGAATATATTACAGTAACCGAAATGTATAGCAGACAACCTGACAACCGTTGTCCCTGCACAAAGTAGGGATGAGTAGGCAAAGGACACACCCACAACACTCTACTCATTATTCATATACAAACATCAGCGTGTAGGGGATACCCCCAGCGGTTTACTGAAAGGAGCTGTCCTTGCGACAGGCCATAGAAGACGAGAGACCCATAGTAGTGCAACCAGAGGAACCATCAAGCTGGGACGAGATAACCATAAGAAACAAGATGCAGGGACGATGGAAGAGGCGCAAGACAGGAGTAAACCTGATCTTACAAATTATCCGTTTTGGTTTTGTTGGAGGACTAAATACAGCGCTCGACCTGCTCATCTTCAATGCATTCCTACTACTCTTCCCGACTAGGAATACACTTATGTTGCTTGTCTATAATTCCACCGCATATGCATTAGGTGGTATCAATAGTTTTATTCTGAACAAATATTGGACATTCTTCCATAAGCAGAAAATAACGCACCGGGAGGTTCTACGCTTTACTCTCATGACGCTCCTGGGCATCGCTTGCAATGATTTTATCATCTGGCTTATCAGTTATGTCTCTCACCCCTTGATTGCTGACGCACGACTATGGGCCAATGTTTCAAAAATCTGTGCCCTCTTTGGCACAGTTCTTATATCATACCTTGGGATGCGGCTATGGGTCTTTGTGAAGCCCGCACAGACTGCTAGAGAAGAATAACTTATGCACCGGGCGCATCATGCATACGATAAGACAGCGAGAAGGCGGCACGGACACCACGCCTATGTGATATCCGCGCCGCTTTCTCGCTGTCTTACTTGCAATCGATACTTAACCCAACACATCAACCTGATCCAGACCCCAGAAGGCCCCAATCATGCCGCTATAAGAAACTCTTGATCGTATCATAGAGACGTGCATTCTCGATTGCCTGTGCTGCCAGGCTTGCCAGGATCGACAAAAACTTCACATCATCCTCGGCAAATGTTTTCGGCTCATCCGTATAGACGCGCAGAACGCCAATCGCCGCACCATGGATCTCCAGGGGTACACACTGCAACGAGATCAGACCCTCACGTCTCGCCGCGTCTTTGTATTGAAAGCGTGCATCGACACGTACATCTGCAATATAGGTTGGGCAGTCATTGAGCGTTTCGCGGTCAATTGGACTATCCACAACGTCAACGGGACCCTTGTTCAAATACGTTCCACTCAAACCATAAGCGGCCACAACATTTAGCTGGTCCGTTTTCGTATCCAGCAAACGCAGGACGCATCCCTTTACGCCCATAGCTTCGGTTATACTTTTGACAATACTTTCCAACACCTGTTCAATCTCGATGCTTGATGATATACTCAAAGCCGCTTGATACAGCGTCGTGTAATAATCTTTGTTCGTAATAGGAGAAATTTCGGCCGCAACAGGGTCAATCGTCATAATAGAGATCTCCTTGAGGTTATGTCTGGATTTTTTGTGTGTATCCAGAGGGACGTGCTACAACAAGTGGTTATAGTTTGTAACGCTCAATTCGTATCAAATTATTCCACGTTTCAGCCTCGATAAAAGATACAGTTCTTCAACCTTTTATCAGCCATTTGGCCTCAACGCGAAAAAAGATAGTCCTTATTAAGACGATGAAGCAAGCGGATTGTGAAATTTTTTGTGCCTCATTCCCCTTTTTTCCTGGAATATTTTCAGTTTGTACTACGCCCGCTTGTCTAGGTAGAGCCACACTAAATTGTGGAGGTA
The DNA here is from genome assembly GCA_963850365.1 of uncultured Chloroflexia bacterium. GTDB lineage: Bacteria > Chloroflexota > Ktedonobacteria > Ktedonobacterales > Ktedonobacteraceae > Dictyobacter. The sequence continues at coordinate 12,513 of CAWKKX010000054.1, read as the reverse complement.
TATGATTTCAGGTCTATTTGCGCGATGTTTTCGAGCTTTTCGTCGTTTAGTAGTATAGTTCTACCTCATCTTTTATGGGCTTGTTGTTGATTATTTGTGTTTTATCATTCAGGAGAAGAAGATCAGTGATGCATTCAAAAACGAGGAAATTTCTTTTAGCGACAATATTATTAATGCTACTTCTAGCAACATTAACAGGTACTACATTCGCTAGTGGACCTCCCAACCAGACAAGTGGGCATTCTGGATCAGATCAAAAAGTTGGAAGTAATGTACCAGCACAAACGACTAAATTGCACGCTAAGTCTATACAAGCTATACCATTTGCCAACTATCGTTACGACGATACTAACCCTACCACAGCTACTGATGGCAATGGCCATCCTTGTAGTAGCACAGCGGAGAGTCCCTATTCATGGAGTGATGATGCTGTTACCATAGAATTACGCTTCTCTGTAGGATGTCAAACCGCCTGGGCGCGATCAACAACTAGCGCTGCGATTATATATACACTCTCAGTGATACGCATTAATGACGATAAATCTGAGAGTTTTGGCTATCAGAATGGGGGCGCATACACTTATCAACTCAATGATGTAGGTAGCCTTCATAGCAAAGCATGCATAGTGTACGTTTTCATAGTCCCGAATAATATAGGCGGATCTGGCTGTACTTCAGCATGGTAATCAAAAGGGGCGGCTCTTCTAGCCGCCCCCCCTCTTGTCGTTAATCGAATAACTAGCTAGCTACTTCGCTTTACGACTTATCTGTTGGCCTAGTTGTGTAGAGATCTTCTCAACCTTTTTGGCCATTGCCTCTTCCTGGCGATAATTCTGCTGCAAGAGTTCGGCAACTTGCTGCTGACCCATGAGCGTGGCATTCTCGATCAGACCCTTGTAAGAGGCCATCTCATAGTATTCAGTCTTGGAGGCACCCCCTAAATCAAACAAGGTCAGAATTTCCTTTGAAGGGTCTTCTTTGAGAAAACTGTCGTGCTCTTGCTTCATTCCTGCAACTGCTGCACACTGAGCCTTCTCAGGCTTGGCACTTAGGATCTGGAAGCACTGCTCTAAATTTTTAATCTGTTGTTGGGTCTCCTGCTCATGATGCTCAAAGGCGGTCCTTACTTGTGGATCGTCACACTCCTTCGCCATTGTAGGCAGCATTTTCATGATCTTGTGCTCTGCATCATACATGTCACTTAGCTCATGCAGAAAAAGTTCCTGAGGACTGGTCATTGTCATCGATTTTTCCTTTCATACTAGTAAGATAGCACATTTGAAGCTTTTCAGCTATTTGCTCTCTTACAAACATATCTAATGTCGAGCTAATATTGGGAGAGAATTCTCCCCTTCTAACACGTAACAACTCCCAAAAGAGAGACATGGTTATCCTCTATAGTTGTGTCAGCAATACAACGTCACCGTTTACCCTGACACAAATAAAAGAGGGTTACTATTCTTGACGTAGATATCTCTATTGTGTTATTCTTCTCCCGTGAATCCAGAATTAAATCATGAAATCACAATCAGGGCAATTTCCGTAATATTCCACAAAAGTCTCATTAGCTCCACATAGCTATGAGATTGTAATTTCTCTGACCCTATCTTTTCTGCAACGCAGCTACTCAAGCGTGACATTCGGACTTTTCGCTACACGCCATTCCATAACATACGGAACGGCCTCATAAATAAGGGAATAGGTACATTTCTATGTCGCTTATTGAGATCCGTGGGCTTACTAAACATTTCAAGGTTTCCCATAAGCCTCCTGGACTGCTAGGGGCCGTAAAGCATCTTGTGCGTCCCTCTTATGTGGAAAAAGTTGCTATCGATCACATCGATCTCTCTATTGAGACCGGGGAAAGTGTGGCGTACGTTGGCCCAAATGGAGCTGGCAAGTCAACTACTATCAAAGTGCTGACCGGGATTATTGCACCAACCTCTGGTGATATTCATGTCGCAGGGCTGGTTCCCTTTCGGGAACGCATTGAAAATGCCTATAACATCGGGGTTGTCTTCGGTCAACGAACACAGTTATGGTGGGATATTCCAGTCCAGGAATCTTTGCGCCTCTTAGGCGATATCTACGAGATTCCAGAGCAGAAGTTCGCACACAACCTTGCAGAGATGGTTGATCTACTGGAATTGGAACCCCTCTTGCGTATAGCAGCACGTCAACTCTCGCTTGGGCAGCGTATGCGCTGTGATCTGGCGGCTGCACTACTACATAGTCCACAGATCTTGTTCCTCGACGAGCCAACTATCGGCTTAGATGTTGCGGTGAAGAACAGGATTCGACAGTTTATCAAACGTATCAACAAAGAGCAACATACAACTATCCTACTCACATCGCATGATCTGGGCGATATCGAGGATCTGTGCACACGCCTGGTGATGATTGATAATGGACGCATTGTGTTCGATGGTTCCCTGCTGGACATCCAGCACCGCTTCGGCTATGGACGCGTCATCCACCTGATCTTATCAGAAGAGCAGCCGCAAGCACTTGAGATGGCTGGTGAGGCGCTTTCCGACATCCCCTCGCTCAGCATTTCTCAGCCTGAAGCATACAAACTTTCAGTACAATTCAACGCGAACCAGATCACCGCCAGTGCCCTGGTTCCTCGCTTGCTCAGCATTCTTCCGGTCAATGACTTAAGCATTGAGGAGCCTGGCATTGAGGGGATCATCCGGCAACTCTATGAGGGCACATTGCAGTTTGCGGAGGTCGAAACTCGTTATGATCTTACGTGATGAACCTGACTCTCTCTCGCTACGGCTCACTCCGCGCCAGAAGTACGTGTCGCTTACACTCATCTCTATCCAACGCGCCATTGCCTATCGCGGGACAACGCTGCTTAATCTCATGGCTGGTCTAGTCTGGGTCGCTCTGGTCTATTATTTATGGAAGACCGTTTTCTCGACGAGGGGCACGCTACAGGGTTTTAGTTGGGATGAGATGCGCACATATGTCATTATTGCATACGCCGTTAATACCTTGTTATCTTTTCAATCGCTTATGCGCATGATGAATACGATCCGTACAGGGGACGTTGCCAGCGAACTGCTGCGACCAATGGATTTTCTTGGTGCACAGCTTTCACAGGCCATCGGTTCGGCGTGTATAGAAGGGCTGATAAGTAGCTGTGTTGCACTCCTGATCAGTTTCTTGTTCCTCAACATCATGCCCCCACAAACTCCGCTGATGTTTGGCTTCTTCCTGCTTTCTGTCTGTCTCGGCTTTCTGATCAAATTTCTGCTGAGCTATCTAGTAGCACTGCTCTGCTTCTATACTATCAACGCACTCGGACTGGTCTGGGCACAGACAGCCGTGATCAATCTTTTCTCTGGCGCACTGATCCCCCTGGCATTCTTCCCGGATTGGCTACGGCAGATCATCCTGCTGACCCCTTTCCAAGGTATCGTGTATACACCGGTCGCACTCTATTTAGGAAAGATACCGGGTACAGAGGTGTGGCGAGCATTGGGCACACAGCTCATCTGGACAATAATTCTCTGGCTTGTTGCTCGATGGTTCTGGCGGATCAGTATTCGACAACTAGATATTCAGGGAGGATAAGGATGTTGCTGCGTCTCTCGCGTTCTCTACGTCTCTACTATAAGCTTCAGTTGCTTCAGGTGCGTATCTACTTAGAATATCGCGCCGATTTCTGGATTGGCATTCTAGGGATGACCCTGACTCAGGGTGCCGGACTCATGTTCATCTGGATCATTTTCAAGCGCGTGCCGCAGATCGGCGGCTGGAATGTCTGGCAAATCGCCTTCCTCTACGCGCTAACCATCATTCCCAAGGGTCTCACCGAGCTGCTTTTTAATGGGCAGTGGCGGCTACGCATGCTGGTGAATAAAGGAGAATTTGACCGTCTGCTCGTTCGTCCGCTTTCACCTGCGCTACAAGTCAGTACGCAGGCCTGTGGTATTCACGGTCTGGGAAGTGTGCTGCTCGGAATTTTCGTGCTTATAAGCGCGGCACATGAACTCCAGCTCTCCTGGGCCTGGTGGCAATATGGATTTTTATGCATCACTATTATCAGTGCGGTGATCTTTATCGGTTCCGTAGACTTTGCAACCAATAGCAGCGCCTTCTGGGACTCCTCGGCCAGTAGCGCCTTTCCCTTTCTTGTTCAGTATGGCATCGAATTCGCGAAGTATCCGTTGACCCTCTACGGTCGGTTGCTCCAGATCGTGATCACCTGGGTCCTGCCATTTGCCTTTGTCAGCTACTATCCTAGCCTGATCTTGTTAGGTCAGACCGGTACTCAGACATGGTTAGCCTATATCTCGCCGCTAGCCGGCCCCATCATGGCGCTGATCGCCAGCTTCATCTGGCAACGTGGCCTGGCACTAATATTCCACAAAAGTCTCATTAGCTCCACATAGCTATGAGATTGTAATCTCTCTACCCTATCTTTTGCAACGCAACTACTCAAGCGTGAATTCGGACTTTTCGCTACACGCCATTCCATAACATTCGGAACGGCCTCATAAATAAGGGATAGGTACATTTCTATGTCGCTTATTGAGATCCGTGGGCTAACTAAACACTTCAAGGTGTCCCATAAGCCTCCTGGACTGCTGGGAGCCGTAAAGCATCTTGTGCGTCCCTCTTATGTGGAAAAAGTTGCTATCGATCACATTGATCTCTCTATTGAGACCGGGGAAAGTGTGGCGTACGTTGGCCCAAATGGAGCTGGCAAGTCAACTACTATCAAAGTGCTGACCGGGATTATTGCACCAACCTCTGGTGATATTCATGTCGCAGGGCTGGTTCCCTTTCGGGAACGCATTGAAAATGCCTATAACATCGGGGTTGTCTTCGGTCAACGAACACAGTTATGGTGGGATATTCCAGTCCAGGAATCTTTGCGCCTCTTAGGCGATATCTACGAGATTCCAGAGCAGAAGTTCGCACACAACCTTGCAGAGATGGTTGATCTACTGGAATTGGAACCCCTCTTGCGTATAGCAGCACGTCAACTCTCGCTTGGGCAGCGTATGCGCTGTGATCTGGCGGCTGCACTACTACATAGTCCACAGATCTTGTTCCTCGACGAACCAACTATCGGCTTAGATGTCGCGGTGAAGAACAGGATTCGACAGTTTATCAAACGTATCAACAAAGAGCAACATACAACCGTCCTGCTCACATCGCATGATCTGGGCGATATTGAGGACCTGTGTACACGCCTGGTGATGATTGATCATGGACGCATTGTCTTCGATGGTTCACTGCTGGATATCCAGCACCGCTTCGGCTATGGACGCGTCATCCACCTGATCTTATCAGAAGAGCAGCCGCAAGCACTTGAGATGGCTGGTGAGGCGCTTTCCGACATCCCCTCGCTCAGCATTTCTCAGCCTGAAGCATACAAACTTTCAGTACAATTCAACGCGAACCAGATCACCGCCAGTGCCCTGGTTCCTCGCTTGCTCAGCATTCTTCCGGTCAATGACTTAAGCATTGAGGAGCCTGGCATTGAGGGGATCATCCGGCAACTCTATGAGGGCACATTGCAGTTTGCGGAGGTCGAAACTCGTCATGATCTTACGTGATGAACCTGACTCTCTCTCGCTACGGCTCACTCCGCGCCAGAAGTACGTGTCGCTTACACTCATCTCTATCCAACGCGCCATTGCCTATCGCGGGACAACGCTGCTTAATCTCATGGCTGGTCTAGTCTGGGTCGCTCTGGTCTATTATTTATGGAAGACCGTTTTCTCGACGAGGGGCACGCTACAGGGTTTTAGTTGGGATGAGATGCGCACATATGTCATTGTTGCATACGCCGTTAATACCTTGTTATCTTTTCAATCGCTTATGCGCATGATGAATACGATCCGTACAGGGGACGTTGCCAGCGAACTGCTGCGACCAATGGATTTTCTTGGTGCACAGCTTTCACAGGCCATCGGTTCGGCGTGTATAGAAGGGCTGATAAGTAGCTGTGTTGCACTCCTGATCAGTTTCTTGTTCCTCAACATCATGCCTCCACAGACTCCGCTGATGTTTGGCTTCTTCCTGCTTTCTGTCTGTCTCGGCTTTCTGATCAAATTTCTGCTGAGCTATCTAGTAGCACTGCTCTGCTTCTACACCATCAACGCACTCGGACTGGTCTGGGCACAGACAGCCGTGATCAATCTTTTCTCTGGCGCACTGATCCCCCTGGCATTCTTCCCGGATTGGCTACGGCAGATCATCCTGCTGACCCCTTTCCAGGGCATCGTGTATACGCCGGTCACGCTCTATTTAGGGAAGATACAGGGTGCAGAGGTGGGGCGAGCATTGGGCACACAGCTCATTTGGACAATAATTCTCTGGCTTGTTGCTCGATGGTTCTGGCGGGTCAGTATTCGACAACTAGATATTCAGGGAGGATAAGGATGTTGCAGCGTCTCTCGCGTTCTCTACGTCTCTACTATAAGCTTCAGTTGCTTCAGGTGCGTATCTATTTAGAATATCGTGCCGATTTCTGGATTGGCATTCTAGGGATGACCCTGACCCAGGGTGCTGGACTAATGTTCATTTGGATCATTTTCAAGCGCATACCACAGATCGGCGGCTGGAATGTCTGGCAGATCGCCTTCCTCTACGCGCTAACCATCATTCCCAAGGGCCTCACCGAGCTGCTCTTTAATGGGCAGTGGCAGCTACGCATGCTGGTGAATAAAGGAGAATTTGATCGTCTGCTCGTTCGTCCGCTTTCACCTGCGCTACAAGTCAGTACGCAGGCCTGTGGTATTCACGGTCTGGGAAGTGTGCTGCTCGGAATTTTCGTGCTTATAAGCGCGGCACATGAACTCCAGCTCTCCTGGGCCTGGTGGCAATATGGATTTTTATGCATCACTATTATCAGTGCAGTGATCTTTATCGGTTCCGTAGACTTTGCAACCAATAGCAGCGCCTTCTGGGACTCCTCGGCCAGTAGCGCCTTTCCCTTTCTTGTTCAGTATGGCATCGAATTCGCGAAGTACCCGTTGACCCTCTACGGTCGGCTGCTCCAGATTGTGATCACCTGGGTCCTACCATTTGCCTTTGTCAGCTACTACCCTAGCTTGATCTTGCTAGGTCAGGCCGGTACTCAGACATGGTTAGCTTATATCTCGCCGCTAGCCGGCCCCATCATGGCACTGATCGCCAGCTTCATCTGGCAACGTGGCCTGGCACGATATCAAGGAACGGGACATTAAATGCATTGTTCATTTTTATTGAAAATAGCACCTCACCAATCCTTCAGCAGATGTGCTATTTTCCCTGCTGACGTGCCTTCATAGCGAATAAAGTCGGGATTGATACCCTGCGTGCGCGAAACATTTGCTGCTGCTATCACCATATCCTGCGGATGAACTAGACGCCAAACATGCTCAAGCGCATATAGTTCAAGCTTCCGATACAAAAACAGGCGCTTCACCCCGGACTTCTGAGCCAGATGCTCGATCCCGCCAAAGATCTTTTTCGCTTGCTCATCATCGTAGTATGGGTCATGGTACTCATACAGGCTCAGCGCCCGTCCGGTATTCCCGCTACCAAGATAGAGAAAGACAATTGGCTTCCCAGCTGCATGATCGATTGCTGAGCGAATAACGGCGTCGTTGCATTCACTATCAGGCATCAACACAGCCATGGTAGAACCGGGCAAGCGTTCCTCACTATGGGTGACCACGACAGGCAAATATTCCTTACGCTTGTGACGGTTATAGTTAAAGTAGGCTATACCCATGCCAACGATAGTGACCGTTCCTCCAAAGAGGGTTGCCAGAGGCTTTGCCACCAGATTCGTTGTCCATGCCGTGACCACCAGGGCCGTCGTCAGCAACCCGATGTAGAATTTGAAGGTGTACCAGGGGTTGAGCATCATTCCACCAACATACGGCGAAGGTGGCGTCTTTTCTGTCGATGGATCACTCGTCGATGGGTGTTCAGGTGGAGAAAGAGGCTCTCGCGTGAGCGCAGAAGTCCCATCCTCGGTATGGCTTGCCGTGACTGGATCACTTTCACTTCCATGTGCAAACTGTTCACCTACCGAACGTGGGCGGTCACGCACTGCTCGTGCGGCCTTCCGTTCACGATAGCGCACAATATCCAGTCCAAGGCAGGTCAGGGTGAAGGCCCCCAACAAACCAAAGGCGTACATATCGCCAAGGACAAGAATATTTCCTCTCACTAACAGTAGGACGATGATTGGAATGGCCGTGGCGAGCAGAATCGAATAGTGAGGAGTACCACGGAGCGTATTGCGCTTCAGGATAAATGCCGGGAAGAACTGCATACGCGAAAGTGCTATAAAGACGTAGTAGGCTCCAATAATCGCTGTATTGCTAGCAAACACGAGCAGCGCACTGGCACTGACCGCCACTTCCGTCTGCAAAGCGATACTTCCCCAGTGTCCACCAAGGAGCGAGACGACCTGCGCTGAGAGGATCGGATCTTCAAGGACCTTTCTAGGGAGCAGTAGGGTCGAGAACATGGTCAGCAGCGGGCTCGTCAGGCCAACCGTGAGCACTACGAACACAAGCGCGATGCCACCTATCTTCTTGCGCGGCGTTTTCATCACAGGAGAGAGTTGCGAAATGCTCTCCAGGCCTGAAAAGGCGAGGAACGAACCAGAAAAGCCGATCAGGATGGTGATGGGTGTCAGTGCATGACCCACAAACATACGCGGAAGGAGTGCAATAACATCAGAAAAGGATAGATGGGTAAATACGGTGAAGAGTAGAGCGATGTCGCTGAAGAAAGCAATGGTTGCTCCTATCAGGCTCACTTTCGCGCTTTCGCTAATGCCAATCCAGTTGAGAATACCCAGCAAGATAAGAGTACCAATTGTAATTTCCAGGGCAAAGGGTCCAATTGCGGGTATGACCACGCTGAGATAGAGTATTCCCGACAGACAACTGATCGCAGCCGTGAGAAAATAGTCAACGAGGATACACATGCCACCCAGGGCACCAACCCAGTGATTCATGGCCTGGGCTGCCACCGTGACGACACCCCCGCCCTGGGGGAAGCGATGGGTTACCTCCGCATACTTGAGTGCGAGAAGCACAAAGACAGACATCGTTAAGAAGACAAAAAACCCGGCGAGACTCCCGACATTCCCATAGAGAATACCGGGGACGTAGTAGACGGAGGTCCCAATATCCGCAAAGACGATGGCCCAGCAGAGAATGGGACCGAGCGACTTTCCCCTCTGACCCTTCTCTTTGGCCTGTCCAGGTTGTGATACTTCTTGTACCATAATAATCCTTTTTGGCGGACTGCCATCTATTTCTTGCCACCGGCAAAGAGAGATGGCGACGAGACTAAATAATACCAATCTACATTTATTGGTGCAAATTTTACATAGGTAATCTCGCAAGGAGGCCAGCGAGCGTTGATGACCAATCTGAAGGGATACAATAATAGCTGCATATTCTTGCTTCTGCACCTACAACTATAGCATGGAATTTGGGAGTCGCACAAGGAAAATTTATCCCGACCAGAGGTAAAAAGTTCCAGAAGTTTACTCTTCTCTTCCCTGGTTTTCCATCATCCTTATAGCTATACTATCTGTAAACTATTGTACGCATGACGACGAAATAAGAAGAAGAGAAAACACTATGCTAACAAAGCCATCACGGACCGAGAAACTCTTGCAATTACGCACAACACAGGTGCCACGAGGATTATCGAATGCCCACCCTATCTTTGTTGCTCGTGCGCAAGGAGCACAAATGTGGGACATCGATGGAAACGAGTACATTGACTTTGTAGGTGGTATCGGCGTTCTCAATGTTGGTCATAACCATCCTGGAGTATTACAGGCTATTCAGGCGCAACAGGAGCACTTGATTCATACCTGCTTCCAGGTCGCGATGTACGAATCGTATCTGCAACTGGCGGAGCGGCTAAATCTCATGGCACCAGGCGATGCTCCTAAGAAGACAATTTTGTTGACAACAGGTGCAGAGGCCGTTGAGAATGCCATCAAGATTGCGCGGTCGGCAACGCGCCGTCCCGCCGTGATTGCCTTCACCCACAGCTTTCACGGTCGCACACTATTGGGACTGAGCCTCACAGGAAAGGCAACGGCCTATCGGCAATCCTTTGGACCTTATGCCCCCGAAATTTACCACGCGCCTTTCCCTTACGTGTATCGCGACTGGAGCAGCGAACGTGCCCTTGAAGCATTGCGGGAACTGTTTCAGACCCAGGTAACACCCGATCAGGTGGCTGCGATTATCATCGAACCCGTTTTGGGCGAAGGCGGATTTATCCCTGTGCCATTCGAGTTTTTGCGCGAGCTCAGACGTATAACCCAGGAATATGGCATCTTACTCATCTCCGATGAGATCCAGTCAGGGTTTGGACGCACCGGCAAGATGTTTGCAATCGAACACAGCGGCGTAATACCTGACCTGATTACAGTTGCCAAGAGTATCGCCGGTGGCCTTCCCCTCTCAGGCGTCATCGGACGCGCTGATGTGATGGACGCCCCCGATCCCGGCGGACTTGGCGGGACATATGCGGGTAATCCTCTGGCCTGCGCAGCGGCACTGGCTGTACTGGATATCTTCGAGCAAGAGAACCTCCTCGTACGTGCCGAGCAGCTTGGCAAGCGACTGCTAGAACGTTTGAGCATCCTGCACAACGAGCACCCTGAGATCGGCGATGTACGCGGCCTTGGAGCGATGATTGGGTTAGAATTTGTGCATGATCGCGAAAGCAAAGATCCAGCCCCGGAACTGGTAGACCGGATCGTGACGAGAGCACGCGAGCAGGGCTTGCTCCTCCTCAAGGCCGGTCTCTACGGCAATGTGCTGCGCATCCTGGTTCCGCTCATCATCGAAGAGCCCTTGCTCACACACGCCCTTGATACGTTGTGTGCCGTGGTTGGACAAGTGCTACACGAGCACAAGCAATAATAAATGCAGGCTCGGACTTCAGTTGTTGCAGGTAGGGCAGCCAAAAAAGCACACATTTGATCGATCCCGCGTAGCGACAATCCCTTGTGGTTGTCGTCGTGGCCCGGCTCTACAGGCGGTTCCACGACGACAACCACAAGGGTTGTCGCTACGCGGCGAGCTGCCATCAGAGCAATAATTTATATCTTTAGAGCGTTCTCAAAATAAACCATCTTGTTCATCTGACGTATTATCCAACAGTACTAAACTATAACTTTATGGTTACAATGAAACTCTTTCTATATAAAGTACGTATTAATATTGATGCTTAAAAATTCTAAGCATGGGAATCCTTCCCGGTGATGAGAAAGAGTACACTATACGTCTCTCTCTATAAACACAATCTTTGTCAAGTCGCTGTTTGCGTTTGTACACAACTATGCAAACATAGAAAAGGTAGACTTCAAAAAAGCACTGCCCCCATCATCTCCCGACTCAGCAAATCACAGGATACAACTATTAGTAAGTAATAAACCACTTACCATTGTACCTGAAAACGGGATACAGCCTTTCAATGATTTTTCAGAGATAAAAAGTTATATTCCCAGCAATATTGTCAACATAGCTTACGGTGGAATCCCTAATAGGAGGTTTTATTGAACTACAATCCCTGGTATAAAGCAATAGTCCTTGTCGTTGTTATTGGCCCTCTGCTTGCAACCATATTCGCCATCTCGCTGCTGTGGCAACGAGCCGTTCACCCAAAGGATATCGTCCTGTTGTTAAGCATGTATGCCATCACTGCAATGGGCGTGACAATTGGATTCCATCGCATGCTGACTCATCGTAGCTTCCGTCCCCATCCCGTGGTTAAGTTTTTGCTACTCGTGTTTGGGTCTATGTCATTAGAAGGCCCTGCACTACAATGGGCCGCGACACATACCAAACATCATGCACAAGCGGACCGCGAGGGCGATCCTCACAGTCCGATAGAAGGCTTCTTCCACGCTCATCTTGGCTGGATGCTCAAAAATCGTGAGGCTGATCCCAACATCTACGCTCGCCATCTGCTCGCAGATCCTATGGTTGTGTTCGTTAGCCGCACCTTTTTTGTGTGGGTTGGACTCTCGCTCCTCATTCCATTTCTGCTTGGTGGCTGGTCTGGCCTGCTTTGGGGAGGGCTCGTGCGCATCTGCCTGACCCATCATGTCACCTGGAGCGTCAACTCCGTCTGTCATACCTTTGGCAGGCGCGAATTTGAGACGCCAGATCGCAGTCGCAACGAGTGGTTGGTCGGGCTACTTGCCTTTGGTGAAGGGTGGCATAACAATCACCATGCCTTCCCACGTTCCGCCTTCCACGGCTTGCATTGGTGGCAAGTAGACTTCTCTAGCTATATCATTTGGACACTTGAGCGTGTTGGTCTTGTTGCAGAGGTTTATCGGGTCACTCCTGCTATGCTTGCACACCGTTCTGTCAGAGATGATAAAACAAGTATTCACCTCAATACACAGACAACACAGGCAACGGAGCATACTCCTCTCGAAGTAGTAGAAACTGAAGATGTCGCCATCTAACAGAGAAGGCTACCAACCTTCTTCTTCTGCAAAAC
>CAWKKX010000053.1:0-23330 GCA_963850365.1 uncultured Chloroflexia bacterium | reverse complement strand
CTATGCTAACAAAGCCATCACGGACCGAGAAACTCTTGCAATTACGCACAACACAGGTGCCACGAGGATTATCGAATGCCCACCCTATCTTTGTTGCTCGTGCGCAAGGAGCACAAATGTGGGACATCGACGGAAACGAGTACATTGACTTTGTAGGTGGTATCGGCGTTCTCAATGTTGGTCATAACCATCCTGGAGTAGTACAGGCTATTCAGGCGCAACAGGAACGCTTGATCCATACCTGCTTCCAGGTCGCGATGTACGAATCGTATCTGCAACTGGCGGAGCGGCTAAATCTCATGGCACCAGGCGATGCTCCTAAGAAGACGATTTTGTTGACGACAGGTGCAGAGGCCGTTGAGAATGCCATCAAGATTGCGCGGTCGGCAACGCACCGTCCCGCCGTGATCGCCTTCACCCACAGCTTTCACGGTCGCACACTATTGGGACTGAGCCTCACAGGAAAGGCAACGGCCTATAAGCAATCCTTTGGACCTTATGCCCCCGAAATTTACCACGCGCCTTTCCCTTACGTGTATCGCGACTGGAGCAGCGAGCGTGCCCTTGAAGCATTGCGGGAGCTGTTTCAGACCCAGGTAACACCCGATCAGGTAGCAGCGATTATCATCGAACCCGTTCTGGGTGAAGGCGGATTTATCCCCGTGCCATTCGAGTTTTTGCGTGAGCTTAGACGTATAACCCAGGAATATGGCATCTTACTCATCTCCGATGAGATCCAGTCAGGGTTTGGACGCACCGGTAAGATGTTTGCAATCGAACACAGCGGCGTAATACCTGACCTGATTACAGTTGCCAAGAGTATCGCCGGTGGCCTTCCCCTCTCAGGCGTCATCGGACGCGCCGATGTGATGGACGCCCCCGATCCCGGCGGACTTGGCGGGACATACGCAGGTAATCCTCTGGCCTGCGCGGCGGCACTGGCTGTGCTGGATATCTTCGAGCAAGAGAACCTCCTCGTACGTGCCGAGCAGCTTGGTACGCGACTGCTAGAACGTCTGAGCATGCTGCAAAACGAGCACCCTGAGATCGGCGATGTACGCGGCCTTGGATCGATGATTGGGTTAGAATTTGTGCATGATCGCGAGAGCAAAGATCCCGCCCCGGAGCTGGTGGACCGGATCGTGACGAGAGCACGCGAACAGGGCTTGCTCCTCCTCAAGGCCGGCCTCTACGGCAATGTGTTACGCATCCTGGTTCCGCTCATCATCGAAGAGCCCTTGCTCACACACGCCCTTGATACGTTGTGTGCCGTGGTTGGACAGGTGCTACACGAGCACAAGCAATAATAAATGCAGGCTCGGACTTCAGTTGTTGAAGGTAGGGCGGTCAGAAAAGCACACATTTGATCGATCCCGCGTAGCGACAATCCCTTGTGGTTGCCGTGCCCCTGTGGGGTCGTCGTGGCCCGGCTCTACAGGCGGTTCCACGACGACAACCACAAGGGATTGTCGCTACGCGGCGAGCTGCCATCAGAGCAATAATTTATATCTTTAGAGCGTTCTCAAAATAAACCACATTGTTCATCTGAAGTATTATCCAACAGTACTAAACTATAACTTTATGGTTATAATGAAACTCTTTCTATATAAAGTACGTATTAATATTGATGCTTAAAAATTCTAAGCATGGGAATCCTTCCCGGTGATGAGAAAGAGTACACTATACGTCTCTCTCTATAAACACAATCTTTGTCAAGTCGCTGTTTGCGTTTGTACACAACTATGCAAACATAGAAAAGGTAGACTTCAAAAAAGCACTGCCCCCATCATCTCCCGGCTCAGCAAATCACAGGATGCAACCATTAGTAAGTAATAAACCACTTACCATTGTACCTGAAAACGGGATACAGCCTTTCAATGATTTTTCAGAGATAAAAAAGTTATATTCCCAGCAATATTGTCAACATAGCTTATGGTGGAGTCCCTATAGGAGGTTTTATTGAACTACAATCCCTGGTATAAAGCAATAGTCCTTGTCGTTGTTATTGGCCCTCTGCTTGCAACGGTGTTCGCCATCTCGCTACTGTGGCAACGAGCCGTTCACCCAAAGGATATCGCCCTGTTGTTAAGCATGTATGCCATCACTGCAATGGGCGTGACAATCGGGTTCCATCGGATGTTGACTCATCGTAGCTTCCGTCCCCATCCCGTCGTTAAGTTTTTGCTACTCGTGTTTGGGTCCATGTCATTAGAAGGCCCCGCACTACAATGGGCTGCGACACATACCAAACATCACGCACAAGCGGACCGCGAAGGCGATCCTCACAGTCCTGTAGAAGGCTTCTTCCACGCTCATCTTGGCTGGATGCTCAAAAATCGTGAGGCTGATCCTAACATCTACGCTCGTCATCTGCTCGCAGATCCCATGGTTGTGTTCGTTAGCCGCACCTTTTTTGTGTGGGTTGGACTCTCGCTCCTCATTCCATTTCTGCTTGGTGGCTGGTCTGGCCTGCTCTGGGGAGGGCTCGTGCGCATCTGCCTGACCCATCATGTCACCTGGAGCGTCAACTCCGTCTGTCATACCTTTGGCAGACGCGAATTTGAGACGCCAGATCGCAGTCGCAACGAGTGGTTGGTCGGGCTGCTTGCCTTTGGTGAAGGGTGGCACAACAATCATCATGCATTCCCGCGTTCCGCCTTCCACGGCTTGCATTGGTGGCAGGTTGACTTCTCTAGCTATATCATTTGGACCCTTGAGCGCGTTGGTCTCGTCGGAGAGGTCTATCGGGTCACCCCTGCTATGCTTGCACACCGTTCTGTCAGAGATGATAAAACAAGTATTCACCTCAATACGCAGGCAACAGAGCGTGCTCCTCTCGAAGTAGTAGAAACTGAAGATGTCGCCATCTAACAGAGGAGGATTGCAGTCTTCTTATTCTTCTGCAAAACGGAGCAACGACTCCAGGCATACTTTTGACAGAGTTTATACCGACCCACCCACTATAGCATGGCCTGGTAGGAGCGCTCCTACCAGGCCATAAACCTGCCTGATTGCTACAATAGACCGCTTCACAAAGATCTTGACACATATGGTACTATCAGCACCTCATGCTTCGGCCTATGGCTCATGGCGAACACCCGCTGGAACAAAAAATAGGAAACACAGCTTCTTTACATACATGTCTCCCCTGGCATACACACAGGTATCGGCTTTCATGCACTCAGGGATCTTGACATCTCCATCCACTTTCCTGTATAGTACGTCTACTGACATATCGTTGAATGACATGTCAGTAGACGTACTATACAATAGGAGGAACACTGCATGGGCCTATCCGACCTGGGACGATTTTCTGATCCGTCTATTCTGATTTTAGCCAGCCTGGCTGGCGGGAAAAAGCATGGCTATGCCATTATGGAAGATATCGAGACCATCGCTCATGTTCGCCTGGGAACGGGAACCTTGTATGGAGCTATTGCGCGGCTAGAGGAGTATGGCTTGATAGAGGCGCTCCCCTCAGAGGAACGCGGACGCCGCCCCTATCGCCTGACCGCTACTGGGATGGCTTTCCTTCGCGAACAACTCACGAGTATGGAGGCATTGGCGACACTTGGCTTACGAAGGTTGGCGACGCTATGAACATCCACAAACTATTGCTTTGTCTCTATCCACGTGTCTGGCGTGCTCGCTATGAGGAAGAGATGCTCGTGGTATTGGCATCCCGTCCATTGTCCTTGTTTGAAGGGATTGATGTTATTCGCGGCGCTCTTGATGCCCATCTCCATCCCTGCCTTGCGACAACAGATGTGCCTTTAGCTGAAAGGGTAAGGCTGATACTTTCTTCCCTTCGTTGCTCACTCCTGACGATTTTCTGCGCCTATGTGGGCTTTATCCTCGCGGGCCTGGGATTTCAGAAATTGACCGAAGCAACCGATTTTCAAGAGATAGCACAAGGGTACACTATTGTGGGTCTCTCTTTCCATCTGATCGTGGTTGGCGCGGTTGGCACGCTGCTGGCCGTGCTGGTTGGCGGTCTGCCCATCGTTGTTGCGGTGATCAGGTCTGCACTTGCACAGAAACGATGGAGTTCATTGATTCTGCTAGCTGTTCCCATCTTGACTTTCACCATGTTCCTGACGGCTACTTTCTTCCTGGGAATGGTGGGTCATCCAAGCACACAACCCCTTTGGCTACGCTCTATCCACCAAAGCTTCTTTTTTGGGACGCTGATCGCAGCGGCTATCGTTAGTGCAGGCGCAGTGTGCACCGCAGTTGCACGAAGCGAAATTCCTGAGCGACTCCTGCGCTTCGCTGTTCTGCCATCTATCCTGATCAGCGGCACAATGGCGCTGATCGCGGTCTCGACCGTCGTATGGGGACTTGGTCTACGGGACAGTGCGCCACAGATCTTCTCAGGCTATGAGGGGATTGTGAGAACGAGTACTATGGGCACCTGGCTCGGCATTGTCATCACTATGGCTATCGCGACGGCATTGGCTACGCTCTTTCTGATCCGTAGTCTCTCGGCATATGCTGCTCTGCGGAATACGACAGCACAACTAAACTAAATAAAACGACGAAATAAAAAAGGAGGGGCAAGATGCCCAAACAGTATAAAATGAGTGCCTGCCTGACCTGTGTGCTCGTTGTGGTATTCTATCTGTTCTGGGAACTCTGTAAACAGATACCTGCTCTGGCACAGGTGGCGACCTTTACTGAGGACCCCTATGATGCCATTGCCGCTGTGCCACTTGCTATCTTTCTCGCTTCGCTCACAGCAATTCGCGCTTTTCGCCCTTATCAACTGGGTGAGGTACCAGAAAGCCAGCAGGCATTCCTTGTTCGAGGTGCCTATCTTGCCTGCTTAGCTGTGGCTGTGACCGTGGGCGCAGACGTGGTCGCCATGTTCCGCTATCCCTCTGTATGGATAGGCAAACCTTCAGGTTTTCTCCTCGTCGCGCTCGTGAGCGCCATGGCTTTGCTCACAGCATGCGTCGGATGGATGATTCACGCGACAGCACGCGAAGATATGAGGACATCCGGGCAAAGCGGTTGGGCAAGGGCTCTGGGCACCTCCCTGGTGGGAGCATTTATCTGTGCCCTGTATCCTCAAAATTGGCGTCTGGGCTTTCCAACGGGAGGATGGGCAACAGTATTCATCCTCTTTACCATCGTGGTAGGTATGATGATCCAGTATACCTCAGTTTGGGCATGGAGCATGGTCATCTGTCCCCCGAAGGGCCCACCCTGCGAGGATTTCATAGATGATCTTGCTGCACTGTACACGCTGCTCAAGAGACATATAGGTCGTCTGAGTGTGCTACTGATACCCTTTGAGAAGGCGCTCGATTTGTCCGTGTTCCGTCTGCTTGTGAGCTGGATGAATCCGCGCAAGGGACGCTGGTATGGGATCGCTCTGATCGGAATCGTTGTTGGGGTCGTTCTGGCCTTTGCCGAGGCCCTTGGAAGGGGCCATCTATCCCCACCTCTGGGCCTCCTGAGAGTGTACGTCGGCGTAGAATGCCTGGCAGTTCTGGTGGGCTATGCCTTCTTCGCCCGTCTTCTGGGACTTGCTCGTCAGGAGAACCTTGACGACAATACAGCCTGACTACTCTTCGCCTTTCCTGGGCCACTTCAGTCAACTCTCTTTCCTGTTGATCGGTTACCATGCGTATGACTTTGCGCAGTGCGTGTTCTTTCTTATCACAACTCCTCTTGAGTAAATGCTTAGCCTTTCAACAATAGGAGGATACCTCATAATTTCTCCTGGTGATAATGAGATCTATAGATCATTGAAAGAGAAAAGTGGTTGAAGCTATGGACCATCTTCAGTCGAGAGGGCTCAACTTCCACGTTTGAGTCCCTCCCAAAAAGCAGATCAACCTCACATTCCTATCCCACCGTTGTATTCAACTGGCCGAGAGCGTTGCAGCAACATCAATCTGTACCTGCTTCATGTCTTGATCAAATGTTCCTTCAGCAGCTGTCAAGTCATTTGTCGTCTTCGCGCTGATCTGCCATTCTACCGCAACATTGATCCACTGGACAAGATCGGATTGCGCGTTGCTCATGTCATTGCTCCATGTCGAGATAGCGCCCGGTTCGTTGTCCGCGTTGTAGAGCGCATCAGCCTGTCTAAAAGCATCAATGTAACTCACATCGGTCTCTGCCTTGGAGGTTTGCCGCCATGCTGAAAACTTTCTCGCGCTGGAGTTTGGGTCATTCATTGCAGCAAGACCTGTAGAACCATCTGCATACTAAGTTGTTCCTAGAATGGATTTCCCCTGAGTGAGTAGACTCTGGTAGTGCTGAATATTTTCGTTGAGAATGGCACCAACTCGGCTCTTCTGCGCTGTTGTGAGTTTGGCTATTGACGTTGGACGTGGTGTGCTAATGCTCACCTTTGTAGGATATTGTGGCACATTGGTGGCTACAGCGACAGGTGTCAATGCACTCTCTGTAACACTGCCAAAGATCCCGATGCTCACGGCGCTACAGATAAAGCCAACGAAGACGAGCACAAACAGCGTCGCGCAACCAATAATGCTTTGAAGGATGCATCCCCGTGAACGATACCAGCGCCAAGGATGCACCTTCTTTGGTGGCTGTGGTGGCGAATTGACAAATTGTCCAGGGTTAGTCGGTGGATGATACATGAGATTTTCCTTGTATGCAGGCTCATCTATGACGACGGGTAAGGGAACGGCAGGCAATCAAACAGGGATCATTGATGTAAGGAAAATCGACTCAGTGAGCGTACAATATCTGTGCCTCACCTCCGTTGTGTGAACAGTTACCGGGTCGTCCTCCTGATTTGCTATACATCCCATCATTACATTCCACCACATAGCCAATGCCTTTCGGGAAATTCTTGATGCAGTCAAAAACTGAACAGAAGTCTACAGGCGGGCTGGTAATGTACGTGCCTGGTGTGAAGTCGTATCCCCAGGGGTTTCCATTCACGCCAGTATGTACAGCTGATTGAGTTGGCTCAGATGGCGCTATAGTGGGCACTGGTGGCTGCGTCGGCTTGGGCGTGTCAGTCGGCCTTACATTTGTAGGGTGTGCTATGACCGCTGTAGGACTATGTATCGTCATGCTAACGACCATATGTGATCCTGTTGCAGTCGGTGTAGGGTCTGCGTTGGATGTATCCGTCGATGTATCTGTCTGGTGACTCGATGTGTTCGTTATGATGGCACATAATCCGCAGACTGCCAGCATGACCACGAGCAGACCACAACCGAGAAACCACCGGGATCGCTTCGGTTTCTTTAGTGGCGTGACTGGCATAGGCGCATATGGAGGCAGTGGTGGTACTGGCTGATAGGGTTGATAGGGTTGATAGAGTGGTTGTTGCATATGTATCTCCTCAACTATTTATTTTCAACTATTTATTTTCATGTTGTGATAACTATATCACATTACAAGATGATGGTGTAAATTATTAAATTCGATAATAAAGATTATTTACAATTATCTAATGTAAAATATGAATTTTACTTAGAAGTAAGAAGAGGTAGACGTGAGGGTTTGCGGGTTTACAGTGTCCTTCTCCGCGTATCAACGTGTCAATGTATATTTCAACTAACCTTTACAGCTCGCTTATCAAGCATAACAAATACAAGAGTAGCCCGGATATCGCCCGTTTAGGGTCAAAGCTACTCGTCTCACAACATCCAGAAATTTTTGTAGAGCTATAATGCAGAGAATTGTATAGCGATATCACTACTCTACAACTTGCCGCACTATAACTCTACAAAAAATCAGTCCAGGTCCACGCTCAGTTGCGTGGGCAACACCTCTGCTCGGTCGGCCTCCGGCTCTACTGGATCGGGAACGCCGCTTGCCCCGGATCGCACGGAGCCGTTGAGGAAGAGGTTGAGCAGAATAGCGGTGATACTGCCCGCTGAGATGCCACTATTCAGGATGATCTGTAGCCAGTCGGGAAATTTGTGGTAGAAGGTTGGTGAGCCGAGCGAGATCAGGCCCACACCGATGCTAACCGCTACGACGAGTATGTTGTAGTTGCCTTCAAAGTTGACCTTTGAGAGGGTCTTGATGCCGCTGGCTGCAACTATGCCAAAAAGGGCCAGACCCGCCCCACCCAGTACGGGCTGAGGTATAGAGGCGACAATGGCCGCTAGCTTGGGAAATAGCCCCAGCACGATCAAAATACCGCCAGCAGTGGAGACGACGAAGCGACTACGTACACCAGTCAACCCAACAAGCCCGATGTTCTGTGCATAGGCGGTGTAGGGAAAGGCGTTGAGGATGCCACCCAGGATTGTGGAAAGACCATCCGCCATCAAACCCCTTGTGAGACTCTGGCTCGTGATTGGTCTGTCTACAATCTCGCCTACTGCTATGATATCTCCGGTTGTTTCTACCATTGTAACTAGCATCACAATCGACATGCTTACGATTGAGGCTAGATCGAAGGTTGGCAGGCCATAGTGGAATGGGGTGGTGACGCCTATCCAGGCGGCTTGCCCAACAGCGGAGAAGTTGACCATGCCCAGGGGCGCGGCAAGAATGGTTCCGATAATGAGTCCGATCAGGATGGCAATGCTGCCAATAAAGCCTTTGAAG
Organism: uncultured Chloroflexia bacterium; assembly: GCA_963850365.1. Classification (GTDB taxonomy): domain Bacteria; phylum Chloroflexota; class Ktedonobacteria; order Ktedonobacterales; family Ktedonobacteraceae; genus Dictyobacter. The sequence goes on along the minus strand of CAWKKX010000053.1, from coordinate 14,777 downwards.
AAGCGATAGATGATCAGGATCAAGACCAGGATGATAAAGGCCACAACGATATATCCAATGCTGCCAAAGTCCGTCGCTGCTGGATTGCCACCACCAGCCCAGTTGACAGCTACGGGCAACAGAGAGATACCGATGATGGTGATGATTGAACCGGTGACAACAGGTGGAAAGAACCTGATCAGACGACTGAACACCGGGCTGATCAGCATTGTGATTAAGCCCGCGACGATAATGGAGCCGTAAATGGCTGTGAGGCCATGCGCACTACCGATCAAGATCATGGGCGTGACGGCTGCAAAAGTACAGCCCTGGATAACTGGTAGCTTGATCCCAACAGGGATTCTACCCAGGCCAAGCGTCTGGATGAGCGTTGCGACTCCGCAGGTGAAAAGATCGGCATTGATCAGGTAGATGAGCTGCTCCTGGCTTAACTTTAAGGCTGAGGCAAGGATGAGGGGTACGGCAACCGCGCCAGCGTACATTGCCAGCACATGTTGCAAACCATAGATAAGTAGTTGCCCAGATGGAAGTATCTGATCGACAGGGTGAATTGTTTTGCTTTGATCTTTTGCTGCAAGAGACGCATTTGCCATTCGCAATCCTCCAAAGAGACCATATGCCAAAACACGCGTAATGATTTATTATTGTCTTTATCGTCCAGCACTCTTTATTCCCTTCATCCCTCCTTTCTAAAGGTAATCTCCTGCGCACCCTCCCAGGTAACCCTACGGCCCAGCTCGCGCAGATGCTCGGTCCCTTCTATGATGGTGAGAAAGTGGTTGCCGGCCAGCGATCCCATTTTGCTGGCAAACGAGGTGCTGCCATAGGGGAAGAGTATCTCGGTCTCGCTATAGCCACCGGGATAGAGCAATATTTGTCCGGGGCCGGGATGGCTGGTGTGGTTTTCGAAGCCGACACCGACTTTGAAATCGCCCAGCGGTATCCAGGCCGCCTCGCCGCTCCAGCGTGCCTGGATGATTCTGTTATGGAAGGGGAGAAGTTGGATGAAGGCTGCACATGTCTTTGGCGCTTCCTCCTCTTCCATGCGTGCAACGAATTCGAGTGTGCCTACTGCGATGTGAATTTTAGTCATTCTATTTTTACCCCTTTGTTCTTTAATTATATATATTTTTACCTCGTCATCCCACAGCACAAAACATCTCAATCACGCTCCCTATGTAGAGCGGTAAGCACACGTTCGGGTGTCATGGGGAGCTGCTTTAGCCAGACGCCAGTAGCATCGTGGATAGCGCTCGCAACGGCTGGAGCAAAGGGTATCAGTGGCATCTCTGCAACGCCGCGTGCACCATAGGGACCATGTGGATCAGCCAATTCTAGCACAATCGGGACGATCTCGGTTGGCATATCGAGGATAGTGGGCAAGAGATAGGTGCTGAAATGCGTGGTGAGGATATGGCCGTCCTTGACCTGGAAGTGTTCCATGAGCGCGTAACCAAGCGCCTGGGCCAGACAACCCTCGATCTGCCCCGTCACCTGCTGCATATTGATAGCTTTGCCCACATCATGGACGCTGATGATACCTAACACCTGCACCTGTCCGGTGAGCATGTTTACTTCGACCTGTACGGCCTGCGCGGAATAGCCATAGCAGTAGTTTGGCACTCCTGTATGGGTAACAGGATCGATCACGGTCGTCTTTGGGGCACGATACTGCACCGTCGCTTTAGCGCTATCATTATCGTCGGTCAAGCTCCACTTCTCACGTGCGGCCCTGGCAGCATCGTGGACGGCTCGGCCACCCATAAAGGTCATGCGTGAGGCCGATGCGCTACCCGCATTGGGCGACTCGGAGCTATCAGTACAGATCATGTTGACCTTTTCGAGCGGCAGACCTAAGGCCTCAGCCGCGATCTGGCGTAGCACGAGATGCGAACCCTGGCCCACGTCAGCCGCCCCGACACGTACATCCGCCCGTTCAAGCTCCGCCACGCCAAATACCTCTACAGTAGCGCTTGCTTGCTCAGGAAAGCCAAAAGAATAGCCGACGTTCTTGATACCACAGGCAATGCCGATGCCACGGCGCAAATGTGATGCAGGCTGGCTGACTTCGAGTGCCGAACCCCCAACGCGCAACCGCCTCCTCCACGCAACGTTCCATCACAGGCAATGCGCTAACACCCTCCGGCAATGGTTGATTGGTTGGCTCAATGCTGCCCTCGCGATAGATATTGCGCCGCCGCACCTCAACCGGATCAAGCCCAAGCTCGTGTGCCAGCCGCGTAACCATGATCTCGCATGCAAACTGAGCCTGGGGCGCTCCAAAGCCACGGAACGCGCCGCTGGGAATATTGTTGGTGTAGACTGCATAGCCATCCACTACCAGGTTGGGAATATCATAACAGCCATTGACGAACAGGGCGATATCTTTGACCACCTCTACGCTCGTCGAGGCATAAGCTCCACCATCGGCGAAGACCTGGGCGGTAAGCGCGGTGATTGTGCCATCTCTGCGTGCACCCCAACGACAATGGACGCTGACTGGATGGCGCTTATGGTGACCGATCATCGATTCTTCGCGGCTCCAGACCAGCGCGACCGGACGTTTGAGCGTCCAGGCGGCCAGGGCCAGCACATGCTGCATCGAGAGATCTTCGCGTCCACCAAAAGCTCCGCCAATTGCAACATAGCGAATCACCACCTGCTCCTCCGGCAATTCGAGCATCTGCGCAATCTGACGACGATCTTCGTGCAGCCATTGACCAGCTGTCTCCAGCACCAGGCGTCCCTGCTCATCTATGTAAGCGATACCCGCCTCTGGCTGCAGAAAAGCATGCTCTTGCCAGGACGTTGTAAAAGTATCTTCCAGCACGACATCGGCCTGTGCAAATGCCTGCGTGACATCCCCCCTACGCAACGGAAAATGATAGAGCTGGTTGGTTCTTAGATGCTCATGGACCAATGGCGCATCCGCTGCCAGAGCGGCATGTGGCTCGGTCACTGCCGGGAGATCCTCATATTCCACGTGTACAAGCTTCATCCCTGCAATCGCCGCCCGCTTACTCTCAGCAACCACCAGAGCGACTTTATCGCCCTCGAAACGCACTTTATCGGCGCACAACACCGGCTGATCGGCATCAATCATACCAAAAGCGTTAAAAGGTACGTCTTTAGCGGTTAAGACAGCCACAACACCAGGATATTGCAAGGCCGCGCTGCTATCAATCGAGAGCACACGTGCATGTGGACGCATAGCAAAGACAACTTGCAGATGCAGCATGCCAGGCTGAATCAGGTCCGAGGGATAGCGCGTCGCTCCAGTTACCTTGCCCGGCGCATCGGGACGACGTAAAGATGCACCTATCAACTCGCTCATTGCTGACCTCCAATACTCAACGCAACGCCTATCAACTCGCTCATCGCCGACCTCCAATGCTCAACACAACGTCTATCGTCTTGCTCATTGCTGGTCTCCAACGCTTAACACAGCATCTATAATCTTGCGGTAGCCAGTACAACGACAGATGTTGCCGCTGAGCGCGACCTGGACCTGCTCCGTCGAGGGGTGAGCATGCTCATCTAGCAGCTTGGCACCCGCCATCAACATCCCCGGAATACAGAAACCACACTGCACGGCGGCACAATCAATAAACGCCTGCTGCAACGGATGCAACCGCTGCTCGCCTGGTTCGCCATCCGCCAGGCCCTCAATGGTCGTGATCGAGGCATGATGAGCCTGAGGCGCAGGCACGAGGCATGACATCACCGCCTGCCCATTCAACCATACGGTACACGCGCCACACTCACCCTCCGCGCAACCCTCTTTTGTGCCTGTCAGCCTGGCATCCTCGCGCAAAGCATTCAGTAGCGTCTTCTGCTGCGCATCAAGCAACCGATATGGCTGCCCATTGATAGTGGTCTCGATGACATCGGTGAAGGTCGCAGTATTTGTTGAACCTGCTGGTCGCGGCGTGTATACCGTTTCGAGCGCAACAGGATGCTTCATAAGCAGGTCCGCTGGAACATCTATTGCTTCCTCAGAACTCGTGGCTCCGCTCGCCAGACGTTGCAGACCGTTTGTCACCAACGCTCTTAATGTCTCGTGTCTATAAGAGGCGGATGCACGTACGTCGCTGATCGGGCGTGCATCCCGTTCTGCTAACATGCCTGCTTGCTGACAAACGGTGGCGTCGAGGCGCTTGCCCTGTAGATAGCTCTCGACGGTTTTCGCATGGATGACCGTTGGGGCAAGTGCGCCAAGCGTGACGCTAGCCGCCTGCACAATATCATCAGCGAGGGTAAGAACAAGCGTAACATTCAGGATAGATATGGCCTGTGCACGCCGCAAGCCAAGTTTGAGGAAGAGACCATGCTGCTCAGCGGTAAGCGCAGGCATGCGTATCTCGCGCACCAGTTCGGTCGGCTTGAGCACCGTACGACGTACACCAAGATAAAAATCGTCGAGCGGGACGATGCGCTCACCCTCGCTACTGCTCAGGACCAGCTCGGCACCAAGCGCGAGCAGGGGTGAGATGGTATCGTTGGCCGGTGAGGCGGTGACGATATTGCCAACCAATGTGGCGCGTGTACGAATTTGTGGTGCGCCAACCTCCCAGCAAGCCTGCGCTAATGGCAGAGCATATTGTTTGCACTCAGTTGAGCGCACCACGTCGTTATGCGTGGTAAGTGCGCCTAAATAAAGCCAGCCATCGCGGTGACGAATATACTTGAGATCGTCCAGGGCGCTCACATCGATCAGGGTCGTGGTTGGCTTGATGCCGCGCTGGAGCTCTATGAGCACATCGGTACCCCCCGCAACTAATCGCGCCTGCTCTCCATAGTGGTGCAGAAGTGTCAGGGTCTCGGCTAAGCTTGTCGGTTGTCTATAGGTTTGCCACATAGCCATTTGCTTTCCATATATTTTTTTTGTACATCAGGAGCGAGGAGTGAGCAGGCGACCAGAGGGTTTTGCCACAATCGAGCCAGCCTGATAAATGGTTGTGCCACGTACAAGTGTACGCAGGATAGTTGCACCCATAGTTCTACCTACATACGGACTATGCTGATGGCGGTAAAGCAGCTCGCTGGCAGAGAGAGTCGTACTTCGTTTTAGATCGACCAGCGCGAGATCAGCATCAGTGCCGACGGTCAGTTCACCCTTGTGTGAGGGGAGCTTGAAACGACGCGCCACGTACTCTGAGGTGATCGAGGCGATCACTGGCAAGGGCAAGTTACGTCGATGGTACCCTTCGGTCAGCAACAATGATAGCAGCGATTGACAGCCAGAGATGCCGCCCCAGATACTGAAAAAGCTGGCGGAACTCTTCATGCTGGCGGGCGCAGGCGAATGATCAGATGCAACCATGGGCAAGCTGCCCTGGAAAATATGCTGCCAGAGCGCATCCAGCTCAACATGAGCACGCAAGGGAGGTGCACACTTTGCCACAGCCCCCAATTCTTCGACATCCTCCTCTGTTAATACCAGATAGTGTGGACAGGTCTCGCAGCTCACATCGATGCCCCGTGCCTGCGCATCCGCGACCAGGCGCACGCCGCGACCAGTGCTCACATGGACAATGTGCAATGCGCAACCCGTCTCTTGCGCAAACAAGATAGCACGCTCAATGGCCTCAAGCTCGGCGACTACTGGCCGCGAACTTAGATAATCACGAACGCCGGTCCTACCCTGCGCAATAGCCAAATTTGCCATCGCATGCGTAATTTGATCGTTTTCCGCGTGGACCGCGACGAGCTTGCCCAGCTGAGCGGCCAGACGCATCCCCTCGTATAAAGTATAATCATCAACCGATGAAAAATCATCGATGCCGCTGTTACTCATGAAAGCTTTGAAGCCGACCACGCCACACTGTGCCAATTCTGCAAGCCGATCCAGATTCTCAGGTACGAGTCCGCCCCAGAGCCCAAAATCGACGTAGGATGATGCCAGCGCCGCTTCGTGCTTGAGCTTGAAGCTATGCGCATCGAGCGTGGGTGGATGGGCGTTGAGCGGCATATCGAAAAAGGCCGTTGCGCCACCTGCCGCGAGGGCTCGCGAACCCGTGGCAATACCCTCCCAATCGGTGCGGCCAGGCTCATTAAAGTGAACATGCGCATCGATCACGCCAGGAAAGACATGGAGCCCATGTGCGTCAATCTCCTCCCGGCATGTGCCCGCGATCTCCGGGCCAAGGGCTACAATGCGCTCATCGGCAACTGCCAGATCAGCCTGCTGTAGGCCTGCTACGGTAACCAGTGTCCCATTGCGTATAATCAGGTCGTAGAGACTCATGCGGCCCTCTCTTTCGCGAGAGAATGTAAAAATTGATCCATTACATTGAGCGCTACATCTACATCTTCAGTGGTTACGGATTCGTCGGGGTGATGGCTGATGCCACCTTTACAACGCACAAAGAGCATGGCAATCGGGGTAATTTTGCTGAGCGACACTCCATCGTGACCAGCTCCACTGGGTAGCGTAAAAGCCGGGTAGCCAACCTGTTCGATGGCCTGCTCCATGAGCTGTACCAACGGAGGAGCACAATAAATAGTCCGGTCCTTTTGCACTATCTGCCAGCTATGTGTTATAGCTCGCTCCTGGCTGATCTGGTGGCCTTTTGCATAGAGCTGACTGCATGCCTGCTCTAGAATAGTACCATCCTGATGCCGCACATCCAGGCTTACAGAGACATAACTGGGAATGACGTTGCTGGCCCCTGGTCGCACGGTGATCTTTCCAACGGTTGCGACGAGGCCAGGAGTACTGCGGGCCAGAGATTCTGTTGCCAGGACAAACTCGGCAGCGGCACAAAGTGCATCTTGCCGTAACTGCATCGGCACGGTACCTGCATGACCCGCTTTGCCAGCGAAGGTCAGCAGGTAGCGATTTTGTCCTGAGATCGCCGACACCACGCCAACGGGCAAAGCACGCGTCTCCAGGACCGGCCCCTGCTCGATATGCACCTCGCAGTAACCAAGCAGCTCATCGCGTTGCCAGCGTGGGCGCGACAATATGTCGGGATCAGGATTGCCGCCATAGCGACGTATTGCCTCGGCAAGCAAGATGCCATCATCATCGCGCAATTCTAATGTCGAGCGGTCGAAGATTCCCGCAACGGCCCGGCTGCCAATGTACGCCGTGTGATAACGCACGCCTTCCTCGTCGGCGAAGCCCAGCACTTCAAGCGCAAAGGGCAAACGTTCACCGCGCTGGTGCAACCGCTCCACACAGGCCAGCGCAACCATCACACCCAGCGGACCATCATACTTTCCGGCGACACGAACTGTGTCCAGATGCGATCCAAGCAAAAGCGTTTTGGCGTTGGGGATAGCAGCTTCGTAGCGACCAATGATATTACCGATATGATCAATCTGGACCGTCATGCCAGCCGCACGCATCCAGGTGGCAACGATTGCATTGACCTCGCCCATAGCGGGAGTCGCAAAACGTCGGGTCAAGCAATCATCTTCCTCGCTGAAATGAGATAGTATTTCACACCGCTCTATGACGGTCCGGGCAGAGATATCAAGCGCCATCGTTCAACTCCCACGATATGTACTATAGGCCCAGGGCGAGACCAGTAGCGGCACATGATAATGCGCGTCAGGGTCGGCAAGGCCAAAGCGTACAGGCACCTCGTCGAGGAACGGCGGAGTACTGGCTGGCACCTGCAATGCGGCAAAATACGCACCAATGGCAAAATTTAGCTCATAGCTACCCACCACCAGCTCTGCGCCTATCAATAAAGACTCCTGGGTACGCCCATTTGCATCTGTACGCACCGTTTTCAGCAGTTCCCTGCCAGAAGCATGCAACCGCCACAGTTGAATGGGGACGTCAGCAGCAGGACGTCCATGCATCGTATCCAACACATGGGTCGTGAGGCGACCAGCCATATCTTCTCCTCCTTATACATACCATACGTATTCCACACCGACCCACGCATAACGGCGCTAGCCGTCGCGCTTGATCGTCAGCTTAATCATACCGTATGCCGAGAAGGGATCGCTATAGACCTTGACCCTCTCCTCGCTGCTAGACGCCACGACGAGATCGCGGGTCCGATTCTGACCATCAAACGAAACCTCGCTTAATTGTGGGAAGCGAGCAAGCACACGCTTGCCCATCTCATAGACAAGATGCTGAATCGACTCGCTCACAAACTCGGAGAAGACAACCTGGATCACATCGCGCATCTGCTCGGCAGGCACATAGCGCGTATGGTCGGGCGACAGTAGCGCCTGGGGATCGCTATACTTCCAGAAAACATCGAGGTATATAAAAAGTGGACGATCAACACGCTCCGGCAATGTCGTATACTCATCGCGCACAAAACGCGAAAAAGCACTGCCAGTGACCTTAAATAATTCCATATTCACACGACCGCATGTATGGTCAGTGAGTATGGGAGCACCAGAATCTTTTTCACGCTCAAACTTCAGGGTCGCCGTCGCGTAATCGCTATGTGAGCGGCTAAACAAGACCGTGCTTGCCACAAAACTTGAGGTATCAGCCAGAGGGACAGGCACATTCGCAAAGGGGAGTTCGCGTGCACTCAAGCGTACATGTTGCATCTGTGGATACGTCGTCAAGAAGCGGTTTCCCAGCACATCCAGATACTCTTCAAACGTCGAACCCTCAAAGGCCAGAGCCTGACGCAACACAAAGTTCTTCATACTATCGGTAGCAACCACATTCGAATTATCGCCATGCGTATAGGCTGGCAAAAAATTATTGCCAAAGACCTCCACATCCACCTCACAGGCCAACAGGATATTCTCCCGGCCCGTAAACTGCGATTCAGGGATGGCAAGAATCGCAGACAACGGCCTGGCATAGACGCGATAAACGGGGACACGCAACTTGCCATAACTGATAGTGAACGAATGCTCAGCACTCATACCCTTATCCTTCCCTGGTGCAAAACACTTGACCTTTTCGGCTTTCCTATATATACTTCAAGGCGTGAGCGGCCTGACTGAGACGCATGTCGATCCGCTTGAGAGATACTGAAATGAGGACACTGCAAGAGTGGTAAGTTCATTAGCAGGTAAATCAGTCGGTTCAGGCGCACGAAGCAGATCATCGAGGCGCAGCTTACAAATTTTTGCCACCTCGCCCAGCGCAATCGCAATCTCCTGCTCACGCGAATGGCGCATGCGACTTTCCAAACCAGCTAATATAGCCTCTTTCTTATTCTCACGTGCGCAAATGACAAAGGGGAAGCCATAGCGATCACGGTACGTCTGGTTATAGCGCGTAAACGTCGCAATTTCCTCAGGCGAGAGATCATCAAGGCCAGCGGAGGCTTGCTCATGCGTCGAGGCAAGTGAAAGCGTACCAGCTAGCGCGGCGCGTCCCACAAGGTCCGGGTGCGACTTTAGTAACACTATCTGCCGCTCAACTGGCGCATTATACATCACCGTACAAAGAGTAGTGTATAAATGATCTATGGAGATAAAAGGATGATTGTGCCAGGTCTCAACAACGATCCAGGGCGAACCCTCGAAGAGCTCGCCTAGCCGCTCGACAAACATATCTTGATCAAACGCATTGATCTCTTGCAATGTTAGAGGTCCTGTCGCCATATATCCTTCCTCTTGCATATACGAAATAGGCGGCACCGACGACAAAAATGAATGGCGCGGTTGAAGTGCTCTCATGCTGACGAACCTATCTCTCCTGGCCTGATCCCAATGACTCACCAGGGTAGAAAAGCACAATTATATTTGTTCTTAATGTGAAAAAGAAATTTCCAATATGGATAGTATATACAGCCAATGCTGGGCTGTCAAGTGTATATTGTACACATACATATTTCTATTGTGTGGCTTTTAGCAAACACACTATGTTAAAATAGAACTGTATTTTTCGCCTGATCTATAGAGCATAAGGATAGTACCATGTTATTTACAAATGCAACTATCATCACAATGAACGCGGGACGCGAGATTCTCAACGATGGAGCAATTGCCATTATAGATGATCGAATCATCGCTATCGGCAAGACGGCAGCGCTGCTAGAGCGCTATCCCGATCACGAGATCATCGACGTTGATGGCAAGTTAATCATCCCAGGTCTGATCGATACCCATGTCCATCTTGCACAGGCGATGATCCGTGGCTGCGCAGACGATATGGCATTGATTCAATGGTTATGTGAGCGTGTCTGGGTATTGCAGGGTAACTACACTACCGATGACGGTTATGTCAGCGCACGCTTGTGCATTGCCGAGATGCTCAAATCGGGCACAACGACCTTCCTCGAATCGATGCTCGCCCATCGTTACGGCTTCGATGGCATTGCGCAGGCGGTCGAAGAGAGCGGTATCCGCGCCTGTCTGGCCGGGATCGTTATGGATATAGGCACGTATGCCACGCAGGAAAACTCTATGCACCCCGGCATGATCGAGAGCCGCGAAACCAGTCTGCTCGGCGTCATAGATATGCACAGCAAGTGGCAAGGGGCCGCACATGACCGCATCCACGTCTGGTTCGGGCCGCGCACACCCGGTGGCGTGACCTCCGAGCTCTATCGCGAGATGAGCGCGTATGCCCACACACACAATATGGGCATCACCATGCACCTGGCCGAGGTCGAAGCGGACAAGATCTACCTCAACGAAAAGTTTGGCCTCTCGCCCGTCTACTATGCCGAGAGCGTGGGCCTGCTGGGACACAAAACCGTACTGGTACACATGGTCTGGCTTACAGAGCAGGATATCGACAAACTCGCCGCCACCGGCACGACTGTTTCGCACAATCCATCTTCGAATAGCAAGCTCGCGTCGGGCGTCTGTAAAGTGCCCCTGATGCTAGAGCGCGGCGTCAACGTTGCCCTGGGCTGCGACGGTGGCCCCAGCAACAACGATTACGACATGATCCGCGAAATGAAGCTAGCCGCCATCGTCCACAAAGCCGTCGCACACGATCCCCTGATTGTGCCTGCGGAGACCGTTTTGGAGATGGCAACCATCAACGGAGCCCGCTCGCTGGGCCTGGAGCACGAGATCGGCTCGCTCGAAGTGGGCAAAAAGGCCGACCTCGTCGTGCTCGACCTCAATCGCCTGCACACCACCCCATCGCCGAACCCGGTCTCAACCCTCGTCTATGCCGCAACTGGTGGCGAGGTTGATACCGTCATGGTCGATGGCCGCATCGTCGTCCAGGGCGGCAAGCTGCTAAGCATGGACGAAGAGGATGTGAAAAACCAGGCCCGCCTGCACGCCGGCCAGCTCTACAAACGCGCCGGGATCGATATCAAGCCGAAGTGGCCCATTCTATAGAAATCTGCGGTAGACATGGAGAGACATGGGAAGGTACGGAGACATCCATCTCCTTGCTCAGAAAACAGTTTCATACTATACTCAATAAGAACTCAGAACAACTCTGGCGAGGTAGAAAATGGATGTCTCAAACCTGTGGACAGCATGGCCTATTTCCGGCCCATGGCTTATTTCCCCTTTATCGGGGGGAACGAACAAATTCATGCAGCGTGCAGATGCCGCTGATGGCCAATCCTATATCTTACGTCTCTCAACTGATCTTACACGCGTTCCTCATATGCGCTATGAAGCCGAGCTGCTCCAAGCGTTGTCAGAGAAAGTTCTCCCCTTTCGCCTCCCCCTCCCACTAAGGGTAAACAGTGGAGATTACATTGTCCTTTTTGAGCAAGAGCAAGGAACTGATACCGTCGCTACCCTGTCCCCTTTGCTCCCTGGAACCCAGACGCAACGACCTTCTAAGCGCATCGCATGCAGGATCAACCCTGGCCCTGCTTGACAATGCATTTGCAATACTTCCTGAGCTTCAGTCTCCCGATGGGTACACACCACTTCCCACTTTTGGGGAACTCGCTCATTGGCACCCTCTGGTGCCCGATCCACTTTTTGCTGTGGAGCAACTGCCCATCGACCGCGAGCAGGCCAGGCAGATACGTACCTTCCTGGATGCTGTGATGGAGAGCATACCCGGCTTGTATACTAAACTTCCTCAACAAGTACTTCATCGGGACTATGATCCCAGCAATATTCTCCTTGATCATCAACACGTGACGGCTGTTCTAGACTTCGAGTTTGCGGGACGGGATATTCGCATCCTCGATCTCTGTGTGGCTTTCAGTTGGTGGCCTGCCGATTTACTGGGAACAGGAATGGAATGGGACCTGATCAATACATTTGGGACCGCATACACACGTCAGGTTTCTGTCTCTTTAAGCGAAGAAGAATTGCACGCTATCCCTGCGGTGCTTCGACTTCGTGATGCTACATCTTTTGTGCATCGAATGGGACGCTATCTCGCAGGCATGGAATCGGAGACCCGCATCCAAGGTCGCGTGCAACACTCCCTCTGGCGCGAGGCATGGTTGTCCGTTCATCAGAAGACGCTTCTTGATCATGTCCTGGCCTGGAACTAAAAAGCGACCTCGCCCCTCAAGTGTGCAGAGAAATGTGAGATTGTCAGACATCTTTACTTCTTCTTCCTCTTACGGCTCTCCTACCTACCATAGTACTAAATCCAGTACAATGTGACAACAATGTACCATTTAGTTACGTAAGAGAGGAAATGGGGAATCAGCAACGTATATTATATAGTAGAGATAACGAAAAATTCCACTGCTAAAAAACCTCCTATATATCGTTTTATTTATTAAAAGAATATACAAAAAGAGATGTTGATGATTTTTTGCAATATGGTATGTCTCTAGAGGCTAGAAAAGCGACAAAAACAGATCCACAAAGTGGCAGGGCTATTATATCTACGGACATGAAAAGTGTTTTTCGTATGTTGATGAGGTAGCGTGGACTGGTTGGAATGAATGTAGGTAGCAAAGGGGCTATATGCAAAACCAAAGTAAACACACATTAAGGGGCTCTATGCTTTACTATCGAATAGCGTGGAAAAGCAACCAATCATCGGCCTGGCAATGGAAATCGACAAAACTGACTTCGCTCGATGTCGTGTTTCGCTTCATTCGGGCACATAGCATGCTGGCACAGGAACGCCTGTGCATCTTCTCAGCTTCGTCCGTCGAAGGCTTGAATGAACAACTTGCACAGAAAAACCTGGGACTCGATACCGACTCACTGTCCGTTGAAGAATTCTTACGCCTCCAAGGGATAGAGGCTATAGGAAATATAGCTGTAGAGCAACAGAAAAACGGCTCTATCGTCGTCGCTACTAGCTTATCGGTGCATGAAGGAGACGTGGAAGGACATATGTTCAGCGATCAGAGTATCAGCATGATGCACGACAAGCGACTGGTGTATGAACAAGGTACAGGCGGAGATCATGATGTTCGCTACATCTTTACCTTACCATGCTCTATGCCACAAATCCTTACCTGGACGAGGCTGCTGGGCAAGGTTCAGCGCGGCGAATTGGAGCTTTAGCTTAAATACATTAGAATAGAACATAATGGCGGAGCAGACAAATATGCGAGAATATATTTGTCTGCTCCGCCACAAGTGAACACCGTACCTGCCACTCGAAACTAATGCTTCTCGACGGGGAATTGTACCTCTGTGACGAATTTCGTCTGGTCGCCACCGCGCTCATATTCGAGGTTTACCTCACGAGCGGGGCCGCTGACATGATAGCTGTTGGTTTCAATCCATTTGAGTATTGCGTTGTAGGCCTGGTGCAATGTGCTGAAACTACCATGATGGATAACTGAGGCCATGGTCTCGACAGCTGGTAGCTCTTCTACTTTCACCTGCTCACCATCGTGCAATGAGCCTGCAAAGGACCTACAAGCTCCAACGCTCACATCGTGCTCGCGGAACTCGCTATCATAGTAGACCGTGACGGCTGGCCCTGTAATGGTCGCGCCTTGCTGCTTGATGTGTGCAAACACCTGGTCAAAAAGGCGATCAAGAGTTGGCCCTAGCTGCTCCATACTTGGAGCGACGCCACGTATCTGAGCCACCTGGAGTGCGGCAACTTTCTTAAGAATTACATCATATGCGGGCATTGTAACCTCCTGTTCAAATGCTTGTAGCCACGCTTCTATCCGTGCCAATCGAGCCTGTCCCTCGATAAGCTGCTGGTGCAACTCGACTTGTTTGAGCCGCAGCATGCCCCTTATCTGATCTGGCGTCAGATCCTTGTCCATCAGGAGCGCGATCTGCTCCAGGGACAGGCCCATATCTTTCATGGCCAGTATACGGTTCAGCCGGGCGAGCTGGCTGGCCGAATAGTAGCGATAGCCCGTAAACTCATCAACCCGTGCAGGTTTGAGCAGTCCAAGTTCATCGTAATAGCGCAAAGCTTTGACCGATACTTGACTCAATCTGGAAAAGTCTCCTATCTTGAACACAACTGCATCTCCTCAGCGAATTGATTACTTGTCTTTCTATTATCTCTCTTTTGTCAGAAGGCCCTCTGTCTACGAATATCGTACTCTATCCTGTAAAGGGAGAGTCAAGGGGTAAAAACAGAATTGTGAGTTTACATGATTTGTACATTTCCAGAGTTTTGCGCATCGCACAAAACTCTGGAAATGTACAAATTATGTGTAATAAACGATTGGAAGGACAGTAAAATCCGTTCCCCTGGCCAGTATTCCATACATTAGGTGTCTTTACTCTAAAATTATTAAAAAAGCATAAAGATTATCTTTTATAGAGACACGCTTTCGTGATATCCCTATACACAAGAAAATAGAATTGCTATAATTATAGTAACGCATCTAGCAGCACTATATTTTCCCGTCAATACCTTTACTACTGAGATCGCAATGTGCCATCGTTGCGCTTATCTCGTCAGGAAAGCGACCTCCACAACGTAAAAATATTCTTGTACGCCATACGACATGCTGTTG
>CAWKKX010000052.1:0-64192 GCA_963850365.1 uncultured Chloroflexia bacterium | reverse complement strand
GGGAGAGGACTATTATCGGGCATAATGGCCAGAGGCGAGAGATCATCCTCATCGTTGCTTGCTTCCAGATCCGAGAAATGTATCACCTTCTTGTGGCGTAACTCATCAAGGCAACGGTTGCGTGCAACCTGGAAAAGCCATGCTTTCAACGGCTCGCCCGTACGCAGAGTAGGCATAGAAATATAAAGTTGCAGAAATACTTGTTGTGATATGTCACAGGCCAGATCATAATCGTTAAGGTAGTGGCAAATAAAGTTGAAGATCGACGTATTATAACGACGAACCAATACCTCAAACGAAGACTGATTGCCAGCCAGGGCTTGTTGAACCAGCATTCCATCGGTAATCTCATAGGTTACTTTTTGTGTTTTTGTGTGCTCTCGTAGTTGCATTTTTTTATCTCCTCGCTTTCTTCTGTCCCCTATAGCATAGACTGTCCCGGGCCGAAATTCAAGTATTTTTTGTGCTTATAAGCACAACCATATACGACTTTAAGCGTACTCTAAAGTGATTAAGAATAGCTTGGTAATAGCTTAAGAATAGCTTGATTCTACTTCTTATCTATCCCTTATTTGTTTCTAATCATTTTCCAAGCTTCGAGGAGATTTGGAGGTAAGCTTAGAGAGGAATGTCTTCTTTCTTAGAATACGAATGGCAAGGGCATTCAGATGCATAGTCCAATATCAGTGGATTAGGGAAAATACACGAATTATGGCTCCTTGTATAATTACCGTCTCATTCATCGTCAACTTCTTACCCAATCGGCTATAAAGTTATACATTGCCTAATTGCAATTCCTCTATTTTACGTGTATACTCGTGGGGTGTTTGCGGTTAGTACTAACTACAGCTTCCTGTGATATCGTTTCCTGGTAGTATGTTTATACATGCGCAACATTATTTTATTAATAGCTAAAGGTATTACCCGATGATGAAGCAATTAACAACGCGTTACATGATGTGCGCTCTTTGTCTGTTCTCCTTCTGTTTCGTCCTGGCAGCCTGTGGGACTAGCACTGGGAGCGATGCTACCTCTACACCCGCAGCAGTAGCAACTACTGCCCCCACACCCACTCCTGTCCCTCCTACACCTACACCTGTACCTGTAGCGGCTGCCACTCTCACAACAGTTACAGGTAATGGGTATACCATAGGTTCTCCAGTTGGCTGGACCGCAAAAAAGAATGCTATGAATACCGTCTCTACTCTTCAAATATCACGCAGTGACGGCTACCTCACCTCTTTGATAGCAGAGACCATTGCAAGCACTAACGGTGTCTCTACTATAGGCAGTATCCAGGGAGCTTTATCCAATCTTAAGACACAGTCAAAAAACTTTCAGCCCAAAAATATTCCTGCAACCGTGACCATTGGCAACACAACATGGGATCAGGGAGCGGCAACCGCCGATGACCCTACGACAGGGACCAATTCTACGATCTATGTGATGTCAACGAAATTCCCAGGCAATGCCAACAAGATCATCTCCATACTCTATACTGCTAAGAGCAGTGAATTCGATAAGGTCAATGCAGAAGACTTCCAGCCATGCTTCTCTCTTTCAAGTTTGCGTAAGAGAGTATTTGGCATAATAAATGTATGATATCAAATGGTGAGAGCTCTGACTAAAGCGCGGGTCGCGGCTGTGATATCTTCGGCATTCACGACGGCGGTAATAACGGCGATGCCAGTCGCGCCGGCGTGGATAATTTCGCTGGTGTTGGCGGCTGTTATGCCGCCGATGGCGACGAGCGGCGTGGTATAGCGCCTGGCTATTTCTGTGAGCAAAGATAGGCCCACGGGTTGACCGGCATCTGCTTTTCCGCGTGTGGCGTAGATGGGGCCAACACCAGATAATCCGCTCCAGCTACAATGGCGGCTACGGCTTCATCCATATTGCCTGCCGAGATGCCAAGGATGCGGTCAGGGCCAAGTAATTTGCGTGCCAGTTCGCCTGGCATATCATCCTGCCCCACATGTGCGCCATCGGCATCTACGGCCAGGGCAACATCGATGCGATCATTGACGATCAGCAGGGCATTATAAGATCGGGTAAGTTTGCGTAGGGCCAGTCCTTCTTCGATGAGCTTATGTGTACTCGCATCTTTATCGCGCAATTGAATTACCGTCGCGCCACCAGTTAGCGCGGCCTCCGCGACCTCCAGGGTGCTACGGCCACGCGACCAGGCATGATCCGTCAAAACATGCAAGGCGAAGCGCGACTTCAGGGGTACAGATGTCATGCAAAGCTCACTTTCTGGCGCTCAAGCAATGTCGCGCTATCCAGAGCGGCCACGGCATCGAGCAGGTGAGAGCGAAAGGTACCCGGCCCGCCAGATTTTGGCGCGGCAATCTCGCCGGCAATCCCCATTGCGATCAGGGCAGTGGTGGCGGCGGTAAAAGCGTCGGGCGCAACGGCGAGGAACGCACCGACCAGGCTGGTAGACATGCAGCCACTCCCGGTAATTGATGCGAGCAAGGGATGACCATTATCTACATAGGCGACGTGCTCACCATCTGTGATCACGTCGCGAGCACCTGTAATCGCGACCGAGCAGCCAAACTCATGGGCCGCTTTACGTGCAACAACTTCGGGTGTCTCCGCAACCGAAATCGATTCTACGCCACGCGTCTCGCTGGCTACGCCGACCAACGCCCCCACTTCAGAGCCATTGCCACGCAGGACAGCGATGCGCAACTCGGACAGCAAACGCAAAGCGCTGGCAGTACGTAACCGGGTTGCCCCTGCGCCAACAGGATCAAGCACAATAGGAATATTGCGCTCGTTGGCACGCTTGCCAGCTTTCAGCATCGCCTCGATCTGTTCCGGTGTTAGTGTTCCAATATTGAGCACGAGCGCACCGGCAATGCTCACCATCTCCTCCACCTCCTCAATGGCGTGGGCCATCACCGGCAGCGCCCCGATGCCAAGCGTGATATTGGCCGTATCGTTCATCACTACCATATTGGTAATATGATGGATCAAGGGCTTGCGCTCACGTATCTGTTGGAGATAGCGGGCAAGCGTCTGTATATCAGTATTCATAAATAGTGCTCCTTCTCATCCGACTAAGCCGCCTCAATCTGATCCGATTCAACTCGATACGTCTGTACACATGTACAGTGTACACGTGTACATGTGTACCTATTAATCTTTTTGGCTTGTTCCCAGAGCCAGAAATGATCGATCGGTCCATGTCCGTGACCGATGCCCGGTGCATTACGAATTGCGCCGGTTATATAGCGTTTGGCTCGTGTCACCGCCTCTTCGACGGACCAGCCACGCGCGATAAAAGCGGCGATGGCCGCTGAAAATGTACAGCCAGTGCCGTGTGTGTGGCGCGTTTGTAGACGTTGGGCACGCAACTCGACGAACGCCTCGCCATCGAAAAAGATATCGATAGGATCGGTTGCGCTATGACCACCCTTCACCACTACGTAGCGCGGCCCCAATGCGTGAATTGCGCGTGCTGCGGTGCGCATATCGTCCAGCGTGCGAATGGGTTGTCCAGCCAGTACCTCAGCCTCCGGCAGATTGGGGGTCACAACTTCTGCCAGGGGTAGTAAGATGGTGCGTAAAGTGGTAACAGCATCGGGATGTAACAAGGAAGCTCCACCTTTGGCAACCATGACGGGGTCAACGACCAGACGTAGATTCCATTTCTTCACACGGGCCGCTACCGCCTCGATAATGGCGGGACTGGAGAGCATGCCGGTTTTCGCTGTGTCGGCCCCGATATCTTCCATAAT
Organism: uncultured Chloroflexia bacterium; assembly: GCA_963850365.1. Lineage (GTDB taxonomy): Bacteria > Chloroflexota > Ktedonobacteria > Ktedonobacterales > Ktedonobacteraceae > Dictyobacter. Next base: position 60,443 of record CAWKKX010000052.1, on the reverse strand, counting down.
CGCGTCGATCTGCGCCTCGATTATGTCTATGGGTAGCTCAAACGCTGCACGCACACCTTCTGTATTCTGGGCGGTGATTGCGGTGATTGCGGATGTACCATAGACACCAAGCGCGGCAAAGGTCTTTAAGTCGGCCTGGATGCCTGCTCCCGCGCCAGAGTCCGAGCCAGCTATGGTCATGGCGCGGGCAAGTGGCTGGCCCTCTTCGTTTTTTTCCATCGAGCAATGCGCTCCTTCTTATTTATTTTAGTCCTCTATATATTATGACGCCGCTATGCCTCTTCGACGGAACGTTGAGCCTGATCAGCAATTTGTGTTGTGGATTGGTTGAAGTAACTACGGCCAAGGAGATAATAAAGTAAGGCACTTACCAGGGCACCAACAATGCCACTGATGTCCATACCGCCTAAGAGGTGGGCAAGTGGACCTTGCCAGGGTGTGGCGAGCCAGGGGACAGTGGCCGATCCAATAAAAGGAATGGTGGCAAAGAAGCCAACCAGCCAGGCAATCAATGCACGCCAGAAGATACCTCCCTGATACCAGTAGAAGCCCTGCCGTCCACGCACGAGATGATCGGCGGCATACGATCCACGGCGGAAAATGAAAAAGTCCACGAGCAGGACAGCAGCCCAGGCCGGGACCCACAGATAGGTAAGCAGCAGGAAATCGACATAAAATCCGAGAAAATTTGTGGTTAGCTCGGTATACGTATGGGCCTGGTTGAAGTGCGAGAAGAGCCCGATACTATAAACGCAGACGCCGCCAACCAGCCCACAGACAAGCGCGGATGTCCAGCGACGCAAGGGAATGTCCATTGCCAGCGCAACCAGGCCGGCCGTATAGACGTCGAAGTAGTTCGCCCAGATCTCGCCCAGGACCACAAATAACAAAAATGGAATGGTCAACCATGGCGGGGTCGCAGCTGTAATCACGCTTAATAGATCGGGATTAGTGGGATTAATGGTAGAGAGTACGACGCCGAGAATACCCAGGAGAGCCGTAGGCAGGCCAATGCCCAGTCCAGCCCACCAGGCGATGCGGCGCGAAGAAACGTTGCCTGGAAGGTAACGCGAGTAGTCAGATGCGAAGGGAATCCATGATGCTATCAGGGCATAGATAAAGCCACCACCAACGACCATGGCCGCAAAACGCGTGGGACCATGCACCGTCGTCGGCAGATTCCAATGTATCTTTGGAAATAATACGACGAAAAGTAAGACACAGAAGGCCATGAAGAGCAACGAGCCATACTTCTCAAAGACATGTACCGTCTGATGACCATAGATGGCAACGACAACGGAGAGCAGCAGCACCAGGGTGATAGATCCCATAGCTACCTCGGTCGTCCTGGGCACTCCAAAAATACTGGCAAGCTGTACCAGTGCCCAGCCACCAATCACGCAATCTATCGCGAACCAGCCAATCGCCATAATCCAGGTAAATGCCGCACCCAGATAGGCACCTCGGTGACCAAAGACGGCGCGAGCAAAAATCATCTGCGGCGTACCCGTACGAGCTCCTGTCGCGCTTACCAGGCCATGTAACAACGCAGCCAGCGCGGCCCCAACGATAATTGCTAGCGCACTATCAAGCAGGCCAAGCTGACCCTGACTCAAGCCCAGAGCAAGTGGCGCACCAATGACCAGAGCACCCGTCAATAGCGAGACATAATTTGCCATCGCGCCAGCCCAGACCGGAGCAAGCTCAAACGGCGAGCCATGCCGTTCAGCATCAGAAACCGGCTCCATGCCACGTCGCTCAACTTTGAGAAACTCGTCAGGCGTAGCTGCCTGCTCAGCGGAAAGCTCAACATCATTCTGCATAACCAAACCCCTTTCCTGTATATCACCTGACACATCCATAAGAACGACGCAGCGCAACACGAGAGGGGACAACACGGGGTATGCAGAAGGGCACCGATAGTGCCCAAGAAGACACTTCTGTGAAGAAAGTGTTGCTCCCTACGCTGGCATTATCCAGATCAGGTTAAAAGCGGTCGGCGGCGAATCGTATTAAATACATACGTAAAGCCACCCTCTCAGCCTGGCTTCCCCAAGCTCCCGCATATTGTATCTCTGCCAGAGAACAAAGACCAATATATAAATAAATTGTGCTTTACTTATAGCACATCGATCTTTTCAGCGTCAAGTTCAATGCTGGCTAAAACTATTAAGGAATTTCTTTCTTGCTAAGACATTTTTTTTGTGACTTGTGTAACTCAACAACGTAATCTCTATTGATGCGGAAAAAACCGCCGGAAAGGAGATGACGAGATACACACGTTAAACATACACTTGCCCATCTTAAGGTTAATGGATTAGCCTCTTTAGTCACATACTCATGGAGGAGACACATTGCAACGATTCTCAAGCATTCAACCTCGCGCTGTTGAGAGCATTCCTTTGAGTCCTCTCAGCAAACTTCTCTTTGCAAACACACGTATTGCATGGCTCTGGTTTATCCTTCGGCTCTATGTTAGCTATCAGTGGCTAACATCTGGCATTGCAAAACTCACCGGGTACTCAATTGCCTTTGGCTCCTTTGGGAAAGCTTCGCCTGGAGGAGCATGGGTATTTACTGCACACGGCAATGCTGGCTTGGAAAATTTTATTGCCAGTGCGCTGACCCATGCCAACGGACCCTTCCCCAATGTGCAGGGATGGTACGCCGCATTCCTTGAACATGTGGTTTTACCAAACATCGCTGTATTCGCCTACCTCGTAACCTTTGGCGAAGTGCTGGTTGGCCTGGGACTACTCCTCGGCGCATTTACTGGGATTGCCGCTTTCTTTGGGCTCGTAATGAACATGAACTACCTCTTTGCAGGTTCCATCAGCATCAATCCTATTCTCTGTATCTGTTCCCTCCTACTGGTTCTTGCCTGGCGCGTCAGTGGTTTCTGGGGAATAGATCGCTATCTGTTACCTCTGCTTGGTACTCCCTGGACAGGTTCATTTGCTTCTTTCCCTGATATAACAGGACTATCCAGTACAAGAGAGCAACGATCCTGAAACTCTTTTTTATCTGATATGCATGGGCATGGAAAATCGTATTTCCATGCCCGTGTCTCTGAATGCACATGTTTCATTCTATATCCATGCTTGAAAATTACCTTGTCTATCGCGTATCATAAGGGAACACTTTAATTTGTGAGATGCAGACGATACAGTTGTACCAAAAAAGTAGAGCAAACATCTATCTGCGACTTTCAGATAACACCCAATAATAAGATCCTTTTTATTAGGAGCAAATATGAGCATTTACAATCCTCGTGATCCCAAGTGGATCAAGGAATCACGTCAGATACTGGAGCCCAGGGGCATCATCCCTAATGTTGTTGAGACGACGGCTCGCGGCACGACGGCCCAGGACCTCTTCTCTCGCTTACTCAAAGAACGTATCATTTTCATCGGTACGCCTATCGATGATATGGTTGCCAATAGCGTCGTGGGCCAGTTGCTCTACCTGCAGAGCGAAGACGCAACGAAAGATGTCAATATGTACGTCAATAGTCCCGGAGGCGTGATCTACTCTGGCCTGGCGATTTATGACACGATGCAGATGATCCGCCCGGATGTCTCTACGGTCTGCGTGGGTATGGCGATGAGCATGGGTGCAGTCATTCTGGCAGCCGGTACAAAAGGCAAACGTTTCGCACTGCCAAATTCGACGATCCTGATCCACCAACCCCTCGGTGGTGCGGAAGGTCAGGCCGCCGACATCGAGATTACGGCACGCGAGATCATTCGCCTGCGCCAGAGCTTGCTCGACATTCTTGCCAAACATACAGGCCAGCCCGTTGAGCGCATCATGCAGGACGCCGACCGCAACTACTACCTGACCGCCTCGCAAGCCGTCGAGTATGGGCTGATCGATGAGGTTCTCGCTAAATAGTCTTGTGATCCAGACAAGTTACATTCTGGTCTTGTAATTTGATCATTAGATACCCTATGTCCAGATTTAAGGCATAAAGCAAGCCTGCCTGCTACGCTCCCGCTATTGGAAACTGGAGATAGCAAGCAGGCAATTCGCCCTTCCTAAACACGAGTGGCAAAGTGGATTTTCACGCTTTCAAGCTAAGAGTGAGCGACAATTTTGGCTTTGCCACCCATATCCACCAATCTATGCGTTGTTTATTTATTTATAGATAAGTATCTTTAGCCGTCTCTGCGACCAGAAAGTCTACGACATCCTCAAGATGGCCTGTACGTTGATAGATTGCCCGTTGTCGCGTTGCGCTATTGCCATTCTGCACTATTTGATGGACGAGAGAAGATACTTCCTCCCAATCTCCTGCTACCTGCAATGCATCTTTTAGTTCATTCAAGAATGCCTCAATCAGTTCCTGGGCTGGTACAAGGCGTAACGCATTCACATCAACAAGCTGCTCGCTCAATCCATAGCGAGCAGCTCTCCAATGAGCGACTCTTAATACTTCTGGGCGCACATGTGTAAATGTTTCCTGTCGTATTACCTGTTCGTAACAAGTACGTATAAGTGCTCGTACAAGACCTGCAACCATCACCGCCTCATCGACTGTCAGGCACGCGTCGGCTACCCGTGTTTCAATGGTTTCAAAGCGTTCCGAAAGGCGTAAATCCCAATAGATTTTCGTCGTGTCCTCAATTGCCCCAATAGCAATAAGTGCTTGAGCCAGTTCCGCATGTTCCTGCAATGAGTCGAAGAGGAGAGGAGGTCCCGATATCGGCCAGCGGCTCCAGATTTCTGTGCGAAAACTCGCGTAGCCTGTATCTTCCCCCAACCAGAACGGGGAGCTGGCCGTTAGCGCGAGCAGCGGCGCTAACCATACACGTGCTCTATTCATCACCTGCACAGCAAGACTTCGGTCATGCAGGCTAACATGGACATGACAACCGCAGATCGTCTGCTCACGTGTCAGCAATTGGTAGTCACTTGCCAGATCCAGATACCTTTCCTTCGGGGTCACTGGCTGCTCTCGCCAATGTGAAAAAGGGTGGGTACTGGCAGAAGCGATCTGTTTTCCATCTTGCATAGCGGCAGAAATCGCTTCATGGCGCAGATGTTGCACCTGCCAACGCACATCCGCCAGGGTCTGACAGACAGGAGTAGCCACTTCTACTTGTGAGAGACGAAGCTCTGGTTGTATCTGTTGGCCCAGCGCATGCTCTGCTCGCGCAAGGATAGAGAAAGCTGAAGGACTTAATTGACGCGAGGAAGGATCAATGATCTGATATTCCTCTTCAACTCCAATGGTAAATGTTTCTTGAGAAGATGCCATAGGAAACAATGACCTTTCCACCTATTTAAAACATAAAAATCGAAGCTCGAAACAGCTCTCAAGAGCGTTTCGGATAGACATTACCATTTGCACGATTGAATGCTCAGATGAGATGTGGTCATTGATCAAGCAGTTAGAAGATTCAGAAACTTGACTTCCTCGCCACAGCGCACCAGGCTAAGCGCCTACGCAAATTCTCCAAAAGAAGCACGATGGCAGCATAGCCTGGGTATAAAGAAAAGATTGATTACGCCTTCACTTTGCGTGCCCGCACGAAAGCGCTCACAAACGTCCCCTCCTCCTCTTCTGAAGGTGTGTTGAACGTGTCGCTCTGTTTATCACCGGGGAGATCCTGCTGCCCATAAGTACGCGTTACCTCGAAGGAGATATCGACGAAGCCAGCATCTGCCAGCAAACGACGATACGTCTCTTCCTCTAGTGCACCGGAGATGCAGCCAGCCCAGGCTTCCATATTATGGCGCAACGCTTCCGGCATATGCCCCTGAACCACAATATCGGAGACCGCGAAACGCCCTCCCGGCGCTAAGACACGATATGCCTCACGCAAAACCTCGCCTTTATCGGCAGAAAGGTTGATGACACAGTTTGAGATGATGACATCGACAGCATTGTTGGGCAACGGAATATTCTCGATAACGCCCTTCAAAAACTGTACATTCTCTGTGCCAGCTTCGGCACGGTTGCGCTCGGCCAGCGTCAGCATTTCGTCTGTCATGTCCAGCCCGTATACGAAACCGGCAGGTCCTACGCGTCGCGCCGAGAGTAACACATCGATACCACCACCGCTCCCCAGGTCCAACACCTTCTCACCGGGCCTCAACTCGGCAAGCGCGGCGGGATTGCCGCAACCCAGCGATGCAAGCGCCGCAGCCTGTGGCACCTCACTCAATTCCACATCCTTATATAGCTGGCTCGTAATGGGATCATTCGCGGATGTACTGCAGCTAGAAGAGGAACTCCCTCCGCAGCACTCGCTTTGTGCCGACGAGGAACTCCCCCCACAACAACCACCCTGCATAGAACTGGACTGCAATACGTTTGTCGCGGTCCGTGCATAGCGCTCTCGCACTGCCGCCCGCACTTGCTCAACATCGTCTGTCATAATCAATTGCTCACTTTCTCTGGAGGCATTGATAAATATCAATGTCTTAAACAAAAAAGGGGAAACATCTCAACACTCATCGCAGCACGACTCCAAGCGTCGCAAAAGCTGAAGTATCGGCTGCAATCCAGCGTCCTGCAGAAAATAATAGGACCAGACACCATGCTTGACGGAATTGACGATACCAGCCTCACGCAACAGGCGCAGGTGATGTGAAATCGTCGATTGATCCAGGTTGAAGCGACCCGTGATATCGCATACACAAACTTCGCCCGGATGTTCAGCCAGCAGCGTCACGATCTGCACACGCGTTGGATCAGCCAGGGCACGCAGTTGAGCCGCCACATCAATTGCCTCACGCTCGCTCAGGGAAGCGGGCGTAGATGGCAAACAGCAAGGAACATCCCCGCCAACTTTACCGACGCGGCGTTTACGCGGCTTCACCTCTAATTTTCCGTCTGGTTGCATTATTTTCTTCTTCTCCTCTTCCCAAACTATACATCAGGCATTGATGTTTGTCAATGTCTCCCAAAATTTCGTGTGGCAAAACTACTCTGTTTATGCAATACGTAAAGCATGAAAATAATGCTTTCATGTTATTAGTAAAATAATACGGATTTAAATATAAATAATATATATTTTGTATTATACAAGATATGGATATATTATTCACATATTTTGCCATTTCTAAAGTTATAAAAGCTTTTTTCATTATCATGTTATCCTCGACAGATGGCAGTTAATATGATATAATAGGTAGTGTCCCTTAGAGAAAATGAAGTAGTAAGGCGTGTTAACTTTCGAACCAGCAGATGCTCTTACTTCAAAGAAACCTGATGGAGGTTTAGATTGGACAACCATAACAGTAATTCGAGTTCTTGCAGTGGAGAATTATCATGACTAAAATTCTGCAAAATGAATACCTACCAGATTACGTTTCTATACCAGGAGAAACTCTTCTCGAAACATTAGAAACCATTGGTATGTCTCAAGCGGACCTTGCAAAGTGTATGGGGTACCCAATCAAAACAATTAACGAGATAATTCAAGGGAAAGTTGCAATCACAGCAGAAACAGCTTTACAACTTGAATACGTTTTACATATACCTGCATCGTTCTGGTTAAAGAGAGAACAATTATATCGCGAATCTCTGGCTAAGGTTGCTAAAGATCAAGTCGGGTCAGGAACCCCGGCGTGAACGCACGGGGCTTGAGTTATACGGCAATCACTCTGTAAGGCACTGACTACCAGGCTTTCTTCGGGAAGCAGCAGCCAATGGGGCTACAAGAACGTACGGACGCCACCCTAATCTGTACCACTTCTAGCCACGCCGAAGCTGATGGGATGGATACAATCATCCCTACGCCCTACTGGCAACTGGGAAGGGTCATTTCTACCCAGGCACTGACCTGGAGCACCTTGAAATCGAGGAGAGTTTGGCCGTTCTTGTTTCAAAACGGCCTCCCCGCATCGGGGAAACAAAGAAAGAAGGAAGCGATGCGACTACCAGTCGTCGATACACATGGGGTTCCCCTCATGCCCTGCACGCCTGGGAAGGCTCGCCACTTGTTCAAGAGTGGCAAGGCGCGACCCAAACGCAACAAACTCGGCGTCTTCTACGTTCAACTCACCTACGAGCAAGAACCAGAGAATCAACCGCTTGTGGTTGGCGTCGATCCTGGCAGTACATTTGAGGGCTTCAGTGTTGTCGGGATACGAGATACCGTCCTGCATCTCATGGTTGAGGCTCCTGATCACGTCAAGAAAGCCGTCGAGACGCGCAGGATCATGCGCCGAGCGCGTCGGTTCCGCAAATGGAGACGTCCCTGTCGCAGCCAGAATAGGCTCACTGGTTCGAGGCGCATTCCCCCATCGACGAGAAGCCGATGGGAAGCCAAAGCACGGGTCGTTGCTCATCTGCTTGTTTTTTTGCCTCTCACGGATGTGATTGTGGAAGATGTGCAAGCGGTGACACGCAAAGGCAAGAAACGCACGTGGAATGCGGCCTTTAGCCCGGTCCAAGTCGGCAAACACCACTTGTATGATCTGCTCACCTCGATGGGCCTTACGCTTCACCTCAAAGAGGGGTGGCAGACAAAGCAGCTCAGAGAGAAACATGGACTGACGAAGACAAAAAGCAAGGCGAAGCGGTCGTTTGACTCGCATGCGCTGGATTCCTGGGTCCTAGCGGCATCGATCAGTGGGGCATGTCACCCAACGTGCCAGCAACTTTGGTATCTGGTGCCTGCTCAATTGAAGCGTCGCCAATTGCACAAGTTACAGCCAGCCAAAGGGGGAGTGCGCAGGCCAGAAGGCAGTACACGCTCACTTGGCCTCAAACGAGGAACCATTGTGGTGCATCCTACGTATGGGCGTTGTACGGTCGGTGGCTTTAATCGACACAAACAGACGATCAGCTTGCACGACTATCGAACCAACCAACGCTTGACGCAAGGGGCCAGCGTCAAAGCGTGTCGAATTCTGACCTGGGTAGCATGGCGCTCTTGGTTGATCAGGGAGAAAAAGCCAAAGGGGAGAGGACCCATCCCAACCACCAAATAAGGGAACGCCCACCGTGCCCCCTATGGGGGTTCCTTCCCTGGTTAAAACGCAGGGGCATCCTGGGCCGCTTTGGTGATGAGCAGCTCCCCGCCGAATAGCCTCGGTATTTACTGCACCAGGGGCCGCAGAATAGGCAATTCCCAGTCCGATGGCTGTAATAATAAAGGTTAATTGCATTGGCACTTTTCCTTCTATCTATAATGTAAAATCTTATATATGCATCCATAAACCTGATTAATAGCGAAGTGCAACTACATCGTTTCTGCACTGGTCAAGGTACCACTGCGAAACGGTGGCGAGATCAAGCGTAGCTCTAAGAATTGCACGTTGCGCTGAAACGACCTCTTGCAGCACCGTACCGTCAGGAGCAATAATCATCGTCGGACGATGAAATAGTGGCGCGAGCACGCACGGGAAAATAAAACAACCCATAGTGATGGGAGGTTGACACTTTCTAAAGAGACACTATGATATCATAGTAGTAGCAACAACACCAGGCAATGAGGCCAGTCCTTGTTGCACATTCTTCAATGCATTGGTCTCATCCAGGAACACGGCTTCAAGGAGATCCTGACGCGTGGGGAAGTGGCGGTACAGCGTTCCGATGGCGACCCCGGCCGACCTGGCAACGTCCTCCAGGACGATGTCAGCGCCGTGCTCCGAGACCGCGACTCGCGCCGTGGAGAGCAGAGCAGGCTGGCATAGTTGCGCTGGGCATCAGCTCGCATGGGGCGGTTGGCTGGTGTTGGCTCATTCATTTCCTGCAACTTCTTTCTCCTAGAGATATTGGCCCTTGACAAAGTGAGGGCCCCTCCGTTAATATATAAGAAGTAACATGAGGCTCCCTCCGTTATCAGGAGAATGTAACCTCAGTCTATCATTTTCACTCTGTATCTTACCAGTAAAAGGAGAACTTTCTTATGCGTGTTTTCGTAACAGGATCAACAGGCTTCATCGGTTCCGCCGTCGTTCATGAACTCATCAATGCCGGTCATACGGTTGTCGGTCTTACCCGCTCAGACAAGGGTGCTGAGGCACTGAAGGAAGCTGGAGCCGAGGTGCATCGCGGTACCCTTGACGACCTCGACAGCCTTCGCGCCGCTGCGACGGCAGTGGATGGCGTCATTCACCTGGCGTTTGGGCAGAACCTCTCGGACTTCGCAGCCGCGCTTGCCACCGATCTGCGTGCCGTCCAGACGATGGGGGCAGCGCTCGAAGGCACAGGCAAGCCGTTCGTGACCACCGCTCACCTCAACGGGGAGGCATCGAATAACGCGGTGCTCACACTGGCTGAAGTGCGATCATCGGTCGTCTCTCTCTCTCTGTCCGTGCACGACGAAGGCGACAAGCATGGCTTCATGCCCAGACTGATCACCATCGCTCGCGCGAAGGGCGTCTCTGCCTACATCGGCGACGGGTCCAACCGCTGGTCTGCCATCCATCGAAAAGATGCGGCGCACCTGTACCGCCTGGCACTAGAAAGCGCCCCGGCGGGGTCACGGCTTGACGGGGTCGGCGATGAGGGGGTGCCATTCCGCGACATTGCCAGCGTCATCGGTCGCCACCTGAACCTGCCGGTAGTCAGCATTTCCCGTGAAGAGGCTGACGCCCACTTCGGCTCTTTTATCGGTGCCGTGGCGGCGCGAGACCTCTCGAGGTCTTCTGTACAGACCCAGGAACTCTTGGGATGGCGGCCTGTGCACCCGCAACTTCTCGCGGACCTTGAAGAGCACTACTTCAACAACTGAGGTGAGGCTGAGGGCCTGTAAATTTGGCAATTTCATGGGTGGAATCTTTGATACATCGGTGAGTGATCTGCTCTCTTTCTAAGGGAAGACCCCTCACCTCATTGCCAAATTTCCAAAAGAGAGAGATGAGTTCAATACATGTGCTAGTGGTTCATTCTGAGGTTCCAGGGCGGCTTGCGAACGCAGGTTGAGGCTTCCTGGCACGACATTAGTAAGGTCGCGCAACGCTTGCGGCAAAGACAATTCACGATACTGTTTCCATATTTGAAATGCAAGCATGGAAACGCTGAAAGAGAAGAGATTTATGAAAAAAAAGACGTTTACGGTCTATGCAAATGGAATGGATTTTTACTGCGAAATGATGGGGCAAGGTCCAACCATGGTGCTTGTCCCTCCTGGTAGCAATGATTGTGGTACGTATGAGGAATTGATGGAATATCTTGCAGACGAGTTCACCGTTTTTACCTTTGATCCTCGCGGTGGATCACGATCACCAGATCCCCATCCACGCCCAGTTACCCCAGAATTGTTTTCTGATGATATCGCAGCTATTGTTCAGGAAATCCCTCTAGAAAAACCTGTTTCAGCATTTGGTGTGAGTTCAGGAGGACAAGCCGTTCTCGCGTTGGCCAAATTCCATCCAGATATTACCAGAAATGGTATTGTCCATGAGGCGGCATTACAGGCGGATACACCCATTAAAAATGCTGGCTATGAGTACTTTCAAAGGATCGCTACGTTCTCTCCAAAAATTGCTGACCCATCAACGATCTTATCCATTACAATACTTGGAACAGTAGGGTTTACCGAGGACGCTGCCCAAAGCGCACGCATAGCGCAAAACGGGGCGTACTGGGCGCAATACTATCTTGGGACGGTTGATAGGGGGCAGTACTTCGAGGAAGATTTTGCACACATGGCTCCTATTGACTTCACCATTGGTATCTGGACGCCTTCATGGTTGACGGCGGCTAATCAAGCGACTGCTGCTCGCGGAAATCGACCTGTCACCTGGGTCAACAGTGCTCACGCTCCACACGTAACCATGCCGAAAGAAATGGCAGCTATTATTCGAGAAAAAACGGAGCAGTATTTGAGGCTATAAAATGTAAAATTTGAGATAATTCCCAAACTTACATCCACAATGAGCGATAGTGATGGATTCGTTCATGCTAAAGCTCAAAGTCATTGCTGTAATTTTTAGTAGAAGAGAGGAGCAGCTTGATGGAATATAAACAGCTTGGCAGTTCTGGTCTAAAAGTCTCTGCGCTTAGCTTTGGAACGGCTACCTTTGGATGGGACGATACCACAGTGGCCGAGGCGAGTCGTCTGATCGATATGTGCCTGGAGGCGGGCGTTACACTGTTTGATACAGCGGATTTTTACTCCGGTGGTCTATCGGAAGAAGTTCTAAGCAAAGCGATTGCGGGACGGCGAGATCAGTTGCTTCTTTCTACGAAGGCGACCTTCCGTATGGGAGATGGCCCGAATGAACTGGGTTCCTCACGCTATCACCTGATTCGAGCCTGTGAAGATAGCCTGCGCCGACTGAACACGGACCACATCGATATCTATACAATGCACGGATTCGACGCGCTCACACCAGTTGAAGAGACGCTGCGCACGCTCGATACGCTGGTACAGAGCGGCAAAGTGCGCTATATCGCCTGCTCCAACTTCTCCAGTTGGCACCTGATGAAATCTCTTGCGGTCGCGGAAAAATACGGCTGGACGCGCTACGTGGCTCACCAGGCGTTTTACTCTCTGGTCGGGCGTGAGTACGAATGGGAACTGATGCCGCTTGCTCTGGACCAGAAGGTCGGCACGATTGTCTGGAGCCCGCTGGCCTCGGGCGTGCTCTCGGGCAAGATTCGCCGCAACCAGAGAACGCGTGTGCAGCAGCAGAGAGGCCCAGAGAGATCGCGCATCCCTGACGAGAAAGTGTACGAGATTCTGGATGCCATCGATGAGGTGGCTGAGGTGACAGGCAAAACTGTCGCGCAGATAGCCCTGAACTGGCTGTTGCAGAGGCCCACCGTGGCTAGCGTCATCATGGGTGCACGCAACGAGGAACATCTCAAGGCCAATCTCGGGGCTGTTGGCTGGAATCTCACTCCTGAGCAGGTCACAAAGCTCGATAAGGCCAGCGAGATCCCTACGATCTATCCATACTGGCAACAGCGGATCTTTAGCAGCGAGCGCAATCCCCTGGCGGTTCCCGTGTATAAAGATCAATAAAAAAGTAGAAGAGCTTCGAGTCCCCTCCTTATTACATATACTTTGCATTTTTACATATCTTGCGCTTTGCGCAAGATATGTAAAAATGCAAAGTATATGTAATAAAGTACTAGAAGGCGGCCAAGCTGCGTGAACTCAGCCGACACAAACGTGGATGTGATGGGATTACGACACTCCCTGAGAGACACTATGATATCATAGTAATAGCAACAACCATAGGCAACGAAGCCAGCCCTTGTTGCATATTCTTCGATGAAGGAAATGTATTGATGATGCAAAAAGAGAATTTGGATACGGTCCACGAGATTGAGGCTACAACTCAACTGCCCGCAGGGAGCGTTGCATTATGGTGGCTAGGGCAAGCAGGCTTTGTAATACGTAGCGCAAGCATGACGCTACTCATTGATCCGTTTCTTTCGCCGCGCAAGGATCGGCAAGTTGTACCTCCGTTTGTGGCTGAAGACGCTCCAGCGGTGGATCTTGTACTCTGCACACACGAACACGGGGACCATATGGATCTCCCAACGTTACAAACCATCATGCGCAATTCATCGCATACACGTATTGTTGCACCGCTACCAATCGTAGAGCTGATCACAAAGGCGGGCATTGCCCCGGAACGCGTGCTTGGAGTGCAGCCAGGCAATATAACCAGGCTTGGTAGCGCGACCCTTACTCCGATTGAGGCAGTACATAACATCAGTTTTCCGCCGGTCGTGTATAACTTTGGGCTACAGGACAATAGCTTGTATCGCTTCCTGGGCTATGTCATCGAGCTTGATGGCGTAACGGTCTATCATGCAGGCGATCTCCTGATCCATCATGGCCTGGTCGAGCGCTTACGCGAGCTGAATATCGATCTCGCCCTGCTCCCAATCAATGGCCGCAGCTATTTCCGCGAGCAGCAAAATCTGGTCGGCAATATTGACGAACGCGAAGCTGCGGACCTGGCGGCGGCGGCTGGCATCAAAGCCGTGGTACCTATGCACTATGAGATGTTCGCCGCTAACGTTGGACGACCTGGCTTCTTCGTTGACTATATCCGTAGCAATCATCCCGAACTGACCTGCTATATACCTGCACATGGGAAGCGCTTTGTCTATATGAAATAGACATCCTATCATGCAATATAAGCAGGGATAAGATCGTTTGTTTGTGCGCTTGTCTTGGAACGATTATGAGACGGCTAGATCGTTCTAAAGCCAACATAATATCCCTAAAATTCGTACAAGACTTGCGAAGCGCGAGATGATACAATATATAGGAGGATATTCCTTGTACGAAGCGAAACGAGCCTCACATTCACTGAAAAGGGATATGTGAGAGATAGAGAAAAGAGAATCATGGATAATACTATTGATCAATGCACGCGGCTTCGCAGACTACATGCACGCCTTACAGAAGAAGTGAAGCTGATAAAAGAAAGTATACAACAAGCAGAACACGACGGAATCGATACTTCTATCGAGACACTAAATACGCTCAAAAGTTTACAGTCGTCACTACACACTATTTCTCTTCAGCTTGCGAAATGTCCGCCATCGGAAGAGAAGGATACATCTCCCGCTGCACTCCAGCAGGAAGCAAAAACCCTGCCAGGCGCAAAGAGAATACGCCGTTGGAATGCTCCCGAACAGGATGAAGAGCCAGTCTACTCCGAACACGACACAGAATAGCTAGCTCTTCTCCCTTTTCAGCTAGCAAGCAGCACAAAAAGAGGGCACCAATCCTGGCTATCCCTCTTTTTGTGCTGTGAATATGGGCTTAATGTGGACGTGGGAGTTCTACATATATATTGCCATCCCTAATTACGGTATTCAGGCGCGGCAGAGGTGGTAGGGGATATTTATAGCCCGTGGGCTGTAAGGCTCCTTGCATGCCAAATATAGCCTCATGACAGGGACAATAGAAATGGCGTTCGGTGCTCTTCCACTGGACAAGGCACCCCATATGCGTACAGGCTGCCGATAGCGCAATGATTGTGTCATAATCCCCATCCCTGGTCCCATCAGAATACGTGACACGTAACACATAACCAACCATGGTATCGGATGTAAAGCGCACGGCTTCCTGTCCTAGATTCGCAACCGATGTGACAAAATGCCAGGTCGTGGGTATATTGGGTCCAATCGCTAGCGTCTGGGCTGCATCTGCAGGATAAGGACTAATTTGGTTCCCACGATTACCTTGAGTAGCGCCATTTGCTCCTGATGCTTCTTTTTGTACCTTATCGAGATACGTGTGTCTTGCATATTCCACGCCTCCTCCTACAACAAGGGATGCCGCTGCAACGGCCCCCCCGGTCAACAAACCTCGGCGCGAAAAGAAACGCGCTCGTCGCATTGATCCACCCCTGGTGGACATTGGTGGCTGAGGAGTTATTTGCTGCGTTTGCTCTGCTGGCTCTGCTGGCTCTGCTGGCGTGTGTGCCGCTGTTGATGATACCGTCTCTTGCTCGTCGCTCAGTTCGAGAAGTTGCGCCTTTAGTTGCATGATAAACTCTGGCCGTGGCTGCTCAACTTCGTCTGCAGCCGAGCGAAAAAGCGCCGCCATTTGATAGATACGTATTTGTTCTAGCGTCAGGTTTGCAGGCGGATGCGCAGCCTTGCCTGCCTGCAGCGCATCAATATAATTTTCGAGTTCCAGGTAATCCCCAAACCTTTCCTGATCTCCGTCTGCCATAGTTGCTCTCCACCTTTATGACATAAAACAAGCTAGAACTTTTTGTAATTCACACTCATTTCGAAACGCGATTCTGGTCGTCAGCTCGGCCAGCACCGCCAACACTTCTCATTCATTCATGCATTCAAACACGCCGCAAGATGCAAGAAAACTTATATAGTACCACTACTATTATTGAGCATTGGCTCAAGCTGTGCCGCACGCTTGAGTGCTCGAAATTGCATAACCTTCACGTTTGCTTCGCTTATACCCATACGCAAAGCGGTTTCTTTGATCGAAAGATTGAGTAAAAAACGGCAAGTCAATACCTCTCGATGTAAATCCGATAGAAGTCGCAAAAGCATTTTCACTTTCTCTGCAGGAGCGATACTCTCGGGCCGCACCTCCTCTTCTACAGGGCCTTCCCAACCTGCATCGAGAAGCTCCTCTAACGAACTGACGGCTGCCCGATAATACTTGCGCCAGTAGTCAGCAACGGTTGTACGCGCAACTTGAAAGAGCCATTTCTGCATGCGCTCCTGCCCATGCTCGACATCAATGCTGCGTGCCGCCTTCATAAATATTTGTGCAGTCAGGTCCTCCGCCTCTTCTCGATTGCCCACCTTGCTATAGACATAACGATAGATCATCGCAAGGTGCTCCTCATAAAATGTCTGGAATTCCTGGTGCTCGTGCCTGGATGGATCGCCTGATGTTTTCACGAAGTGTCTCCAATATCCCATGCGCGAATTTGATCTTCTCAACGAGAAATACGAGTCCAGGTTACAAGATGTTCTCAAGCAAGGATGTAACCAGCAAGCGTACATGCAAATACATTGATTTATTTTGTAGCTTGCCTCAAAGGAGAATCTCGATCATGCAATTTTCACAACGCTCTTTATTGCTTGGACTTCCCATTCTATTTGTGCTTCTGCTTGCTGCCTGCGGTACACCACCACCTACGACGACGAACACTACAAGCTCTTCTTCTTCTTATGGCAGTGGTAGTACGACATCCGCTACACCCACGACGGCAGCTACGAGCAACGCGGTCGTGAAAACCGCGAGCGCAACGATACAGGGCAAAGCGGTGACCATTTTGACGAATGCACAAGGGCTTACTCTCTACTACTTCAAACCTGATACCGCAACGACGAGCGCCTGCACCGGTGGCTGCTCTAGCAATTGGCCCCCACTACTGGCAACTGGATCAGCTGCACCGAGCAGCGCAACAACATTGTCTGGTAAGCTCACAGCCCAGACAGACACCAATGGGATGCAGGTTCAGTATAATGGTCACTTCCTCTATACTTTTGCTAGCGATAAAGCTGCCGGCGATACAAAAGGTGAAGGGATTGGTGGCAATTGGTTTGTTGCTACAACGGATCTCACATAAAGCTAGTGCTTCTTATAAAGAAATAAAGAATGTTCGATTTCCGTTGCATCCACATTCTTGCCCGATGAACACACCAGTCTCGCTGATGTGCAAATGTTTGCGCCACTATAATTTGCAGGTTTAACTTATTTGCAAATTATAGTGGCGCAAACATTTGGATATCTTCTATAAAACTCAAATAATGGTATACTCTAAAAAAACACCTCTCTTTAAAAAGACTGCATAAAGCATGATGAATGGAGAAGACTCATGCCAAAGTTTGCTGTATATTACATCCCTCAAGACAATGACCCTTTCTATCGTCTAGGTACTCAGATTCTCGGCTATGATGTTCGTTCACAAACATCGATTGCCCTGCCATCAGAGATACAGGCATCTTTAGACCACTTTGACGCATCCTGGGTTCTTACTGCACAACCATATGGATTCCACCTGACAATTAGTGATGCCATCGATTGTCATTGGTCTACAATCCCTCTAGTAGAACGCGAGCTCGCTGACCTGCTCGAATGTTTTAACCCAACCCACCCTTTTATGCTACAAAGGTCAACGAACCAAACCGTTGCCGCGTGGGGTGAAACGGGAAAATACTCCCTTGTCCTACCTTATGAGCCGGATAGCTCCTTGCGTATACTTCATACGCTAATTGTCGCACGTATCAATCCATTAGGAACAGGCTCTGGCTTCCTGAAGGAATTTCTTGCGCAGCCTGAACTAAAACTTCCACTACACAAAGCGCAAAAGACGCGCCTCTTCTACAGCCCCACCATATTCGATAACTGGTTTCCACATTTCACCCTGCTAAATCCTTACACAGGAGCAGATGCAGCCCTCATGGCATCATCTTTAGCACAGTTTTTCGATCCATACACCTCGCTCACAGTGCAAACCATCAGTCTACTTATACAGACTGATGACCAAACAAACTGGCAGATTTATCGGGAGTTTCAGCTGTGACATACTTAAAAACGAGATTCCAGGCTGACCACTCTTGCCAGGATTTCCACTATTAGACCATATCACCACATCACATTTGCACATCAGAGCTGAAATCGGTCAGGCACAGTATACACAATCCTACCCGATAGTGATATTATATCCCAATGAAGATTCTATCTCTTTTTCTCAATAAGCGCCACATATTTTCCAGGAGATAGAGATAGAAACAATGTCTTGCTGCATCGAGAGCATAATGTTCAGGCCAGGCATACAGGGTGCAAAACCACGGTGCCTGGATCTCGCAGTAATACATTGTAGTGTTCATTAATTAGCGAGGAGTTGCTATGAGCATACGAGATCTGGGAGCCCATATCGTAGAACTACATGAGCATGGAGTGCTGGCAATCGCCGGCGAAGGAACACGGGTCACATTGTCTGCACACGAAACACTTGACCTGCTCAACTGGCTTACTCAACAGCGAAAAGCTATTCTTCAGGCAACATACATCGAATCGACAGGTGAGCCACCCGATTGGCTCAATCGAGCGACTGAAGAGCTAAACATTGCTCCAGAAGAACGCGAATTACCTGTTGATGAGCCGTAACATTTATTTTATTTTTTGATGCACCTTTATCATTTATTATGCAATTTTAAGCGCTTCCGCGAGGAAGCGCTCACGTTTATTTTTACATCCCTCTCCTCTCAATGTGCAAGCAAGCAAGAGCAAATAGTGAGCAGCGATAGATAAAACAGAAAAGATGGCACAGAGAAAATACATACGATGAATCAAGGTACAAGAAAGCGCTATCTAGCTTAGAATTTGTGATTATATATATAAAGGGGTAATATTTTATGTTCGATCAAGAAGAGCTGGGCATGAGAACAATCTGGTGGGAGGAGGATGAGCAAGGTGGCACCATCTGCCTCATCGATCAAACCCTCCTGCCCTTGCACGTGCAGTATCTCAAACTGCATCATGAGCAAGATGTAGCTGAGGCTATTCGCTCGCTGCGTGTAAGGGGAGCACCAGCTCTTGGGGTTGCGGCAGGCTTTGGTCTGCTGCTCGCGCTTGTACGTTACATACGTGAGCAAGGGGATAACGCAAATCTGGTCGATGCTCAACATCACCTGCAAGCGACCGGACAACTGCTACGCGCAACGCGCCCGACCGCCGTCAACATTGCCTGGGCAGTTGAACGCGTACTCAGGCGCATGGACGATGAGCAGGCTCACATAAATTCTATCCAGGCACTTCTACAACTGGTGCACAGCGAAGCCCTCACTATCGCCCAGGAAGATCGCGCAGCCTGCCTACGCATGGGAGAGCTAGGGGCCGAACTTATTGCCGATGGTGATACACTCTTGACGCACTGCAATGCAGGCGCACTGGCGGCAACCGGAATTGGCACCGCGCTCGCCCCCATCTACGTTGCCCATCATACTGGCAAAAAGCTGCATGTATTCGTGGATGAGACAAGGCCAGTTCTTCAAGGAGCTCGCCTGACCGCCTGGGAGCTACAACGCGCGGGCGTACCATTAACTCTCATTACAGATAACATGGCCGGCTACTTTATGCGTCTCGGTCAAATCAAAGCCGTCTTCGTCGGTGCAGATCGTATCTCGGCCAATGGAGATGTTGCGAACAAAATAGGCACATACTCCGTCGCCGTCCTTGCCAGCGTACATAACATCCCATTCTATGTCGTCGCCCCTACATCAACGGTTGATCTCTCGCTTGTTTCAGGCGAATACATCCCTGTCGAGCAACGCAAATCTGCGGAAGTAACGTCAATCCGTGGCACTGATATTGCGCCCGCTGACGTCCATGTCGCCAATCCTGCCTTTGATGTTACACCACATCAGTACGTCACAGCTATTATTACAGAAAAAGGTATTGCCCGTGCCCCATATGATACGACGCTAAAAGAAATTGTGCTTGAAAAATAACAGCTCAAGCACACATCCTCGCGATAATCTTCTTCTGCTCTAAGCTCCGCCGCGAGCCTGTACTTTTCCCCTTGGGCAAGTGGATCATGCCCAAAGGGGAAAATACTCTTTCTGGACATCAATCTAAAGCATCACAGCCTTCATTTTTTCTCTAATGGAATCAACTAAAACTCTTTTTCCACTTTTTATTATACAAACAAGGTTGAGTGGTCATGTTAGAATTATAGAGTACTCATGTGCTATAAGTACGTGACAAAAACAAAGGCATTGAAAGCATAGCACGCCACAGGTTTACAGCTGTCAAAAATACTCACTGGCTAGTTATAATTTAGTAGAAGGGGTGTATGATGCACATAGACAATGTTGACGAATCTATCTTGCAGGCACTTAAAAGCAATAGTCGGATCTCTTTACGCAAACTTGCAGAAATCGTTCATATGACAGCGCCAGCAGTCGCAGAACGTGTACGGAGACTAGAAGAACAACAGATCATTACCCAGTATACTATACTCATCGATTATAGTAAGCTCGCCCCCAAATTAGTTGCATATGCCTATATATCTATGAAAGCTGACAATAATCATCATAGCTTCCTGCGCTTCGTACGCACAAAAACGGAGATACGCGAGTGCCACCGCATCGCCGACGAGGCTAGCTATATTCTCAAAGTTGAAGTAAATAAGCAGGAGGAGCTGAGCACACTGTTCGATGAGCTATTAACCTATGGACACTATCGCCTCAACACTGTGGCTTCCTCTCTCATCAAAAATGATGTGTAGGCAGTAATGAGAATACGGCCTTTGGTCATTTGAAGCATGTAGTAAAAAGCACGAAGAGCGAGCAGGTTTTAAGGTGGAGAGTGAGCAATCGATGTGAAGCGTGAGCAACTCAACAATGAACGATGAGAGAAACCGCTTGAGATGCGGATCATTCTTGATCGTTTCAGGAAATTCGCACGTGACTTTACCCGCTTTTGTCCGTTATATTGAGAGATTGAACCTATCCAGAAAGGATTCTGCTATGAAAATAACCATCGGACCGATCTCCTTAGACTTCCTTCTGTTTCTTCGTCTTTGGTTGCCTGCAACCGTGTTTATTGTTTTGTGTATGGGCATATTCCTCCTGGCTTTTCACCCGGTTTTGCTGCTGCTTGATCAAATCGCTCGTGGTTTCATTGGATTAGCATACCTATTGCTTCTCATCCTCTACATCATTCTTGGAGTTGCCTTTACCTACTTCACCGCGCGCCTTCTTCGCCGTTCCTTTGAATCAGAAGAATGGCGTATCCAAAGACGTATGGTCATCTTGAGTGGTGTTCCTTTTTACGCTCTCTGCTTCTTCTTATTGGCGCTAGGCATTGGTATTCTCCTTGATCCTGCTGTACAGTCTATTGAGATGATTGGTGGGGTGTTCGCCTTGTCTCTCGCTGGCGCTCTTGGTTTTGCTCTTATCTCATGCGGCTATGTCATTCTGGCCCTCTTCTTCTTACGCCGCTCAACGGCCATTGCTCATCAGGAAATGAGGAAAAATGACTCATCCAAACGCACAAAATGATAGCACATCCATATACTTCCCTCTTCTGTCAGATCAGGATATATCCGTGCAAAGTGACCGGGGATTTGTCACAATCATGATTCCGCGTGAGGACCGCTGTGGAAGCTGTGGACGCCACCTTTTGACGCTCTTCGACTTCGACTTGCGCAATCCGGCCTTTTCATTTTTTGGTATGCAAGGACAGCAACTGCGCATCGCAATGTGCCCTACATGTACCTCATTAGATGATGCCGTATTTACAGATGTCAATGGCAATGGGTTGTCTCAATGGAGCAGCAAGGACAATGGCGAGGAACCTGTAGATCCTCTAGATGACCTCAATGATTGGGAGGATCTTCCAGAACTCTCCAGCCAGCAATTACAGCTTGATTCCTTGCACAGAATACCTCCTTACGACAGCCCTATTTCCTGTATGCAAACAAGCATTTCGTACATAGGAAACGTCCCAACCTGGATACAGAACCCTGAATATCCCTATTGTCCTGGTTGCCAACAAAGAATGCTATTCATAGGACAGATTGCACTTGGTGACTTACACGACAATGCACGCGGCATTATCATTTACACGTTTCTCTGTTCTGAATGCGGTAAAGCTGCAAATGTCTGTCAATGCGATTAATCGCAAAAAGAGCTTGCAACGCAATGAAAGAGAAAAGGCTGGAGGAAACAAAATACCAGCCTTTTCTCACTAAGAACGTTCTCACATCAAATAAATATGCGTATCCCTACAAAGACGTTTTCCTTACGACGACGTTTCTTTACGACAGACATATCCTTACGATGACGGCGGCTTATTTATTTCCAGGTGATCTTGAAGACCCATGCATGCTGGCCCGCCTGTTGAGCGGCAGCCGGCACAGTAACCGTGAGCTTGCTTCCCTGCTGAGTCCACGCTAATGCACCACCATTGTAGCCAAGCATGGTGATCTGATCCCCTGCTTGGATGGGCACGGGCTGGTTGACCACGAGCTGGTTACCAGGATTGACCAACGAGGTCATGTAGAAGGCTTTGTTTGGACTGACGGTGAAGCGCACATTTCCATCCTGGGGGGTGCGCCACCAGTAGGTAGTATTATAGATGGCTTCTCCATTGGTCTTGAGCCACGCTCCTATGTCCTGCAAGCGCTGCTGCATCACAGTCGGGATCGTGCCGTCCGCCTTTGGTCCAATATCAAGCAAGAGGTTGCCGTTCTTGCTCGTGATATCTACCAGGTCGCTGATAAGCTGGTCTGATGTCGCATAGGCCGCAGTGGCTGTGGCAGAGTTATAGCCGAAGGAGAATGGGTCAATCCCACGATTGGATTCCCACTTGGGAATGGTTGTCGTGCTCAACGTTTTGTACTCTGGGGTCGTAAAGTCATGGGCACTATTGCCACAGCGATTGTTTACCGTGACTTGCTGACCAGACGCCTGACCATGGTTAAAGTAGTCTGCGAACACGGTATTGCTGGCATTGGGTCCACCGATATCGCACCAGAGAATATCTGGCTTGTAGTTGTTGATCAATTCCTCCATCTGCGGTTCCTGGAAATTGTTCACATAACTGGCGACCGGGATGTAGCCGGTATAAGGAATCGCAGCACCCGTATAGGGATTGTGGGGTCCCCCTCCGGGGAAGCTGCCGTCAGCAGAATCGCCAGGATAAGAAGGATTGTACCATTCAGGCATGGAGTAGTAGACGCCGCGCTTCAGGTCAGGGGCATAGGTTGCTGCCGCATCAAAAAGCGCTTTGACGAGATCTTTGTGTGGTCCCATCGCGACTGCGTTGCGATTACTATATTTGGTATTGAAGAGTGCAAAGCCATCATGATGTTTGGTGACATCGACAAAGTATTTTGCGCCCGCCTGCTGGAATAACTGCACCCACGCCTTGGGATCATACTTCGCGGCGGTAAATTGTGGGATGAAGTCGTCATAGTTGAAATTCTTACCATAGGTTTGCAGGTGGTGCTGGTAGGTCGGGTCGGAGGAGTTATTCATTTGTTTCCAGTACCACTCGGCATACTCCGTACTGGCACCATTCTTCGTCGGTGCCCAGGCTGGCACAGAATAGATGCCCCAGTGGATGAAAATGCCGAATTTGGCATTGTTAAACCAGTCCGGGGATTCATGCTGGTTCAATGAGGCATTTGTTGCGCTATAGGCAGCGATACCAACGGTAAGCGTGAATTTGAAGGTGCCATCCGTACTCCCAGCAACGTGAGCTACAACCGTTGCAGGCTCTTGTGTACCAGCGGCGACCGATGCACTATGCTGAATACCGACTTCTACAACAGTTTCTTCACCCGGTCCGAGTTCCGTGATAACGGCCGGGACCGCATTTTGCACATTTGTGGCCTGGACTGTTACGGTAATGGGTTTTGTAGGCGTGATCCATGTGGTCGTTGTGTTTTGTATAATGGCCTCAACGACCTGCGTGCTTGTGGTGCCTGTGAGTACCCTGGTGGTTGAACGAGCACTTAACACATTCGCAGCAGGGACCTGTGGTGCGGTAGGAAGCACGCTTATCGCGAAAATGTGCATGCTGGGTTGCGCGGCTGAGGGCTGAGCCGTTGTGGGCAATGTGAGCGAACTCACGACCTTTGAGCCATTGATCGCCATCTGAACGGCAAAGAGAGCGACTGCGTGATTTTCAGTCCCGGTGGGAGTGTAACGGGAGGTCGTGTTCACAACTCCGACACCACCAGAATACCAGTCAGACGCAATCAATGATGTGGCGGTGGTGGTCCCATCCGTATAGGTTACGGTAGCTGTACCCGTTGCCGGTCCAAAACTTGAAGAGATTAAGAACGAGATAGCCTGATAGCTTCCCTGCGTTAACGTGATGCGCTGACCCAGTGCGACGACATTATCATTACCAGTTGCGCTGACAACGGGCATCTGGTAGGGTACACTATTATAAGTGACCTGACCTGTTGGCACCTGACTTGCCGGGTATGCATACTGACTACCATCAAAATTGCCTTGACCAGGCGCACTACCTATCCCTTTATTATTCACATAGGAAGATAGCGAGACCAGTTGTGGCGCGGTGGCTGCATGGGTCACTAACCCGAAGGGCGTAAAAAGAGTTGCCGCCAGGAGAAAAATAACGACGGCGCTCGCACGCACAATCTTTTGTAAATAAGATAAAAAATGCTGTTTCACATGCGGTTCCTTCCTTGTTTTCAGCAACGTTACTTTCTTGTTCTTCGTCCCTTGAATAATGGGTACGTCCCCATTAAGAATCTTTCTTCTCCCCCACTGCTACATTTTTAGTCGTTGAAAAGCCTCTGCCATGCTAATCCCCATAAGCACAAATAAAATATGTAGGGTGACTACTCGGATAGCTGGACAAAGGCCTGATTGCGCGAAACAGGCAAAAAAATATGCTTACCTCTTATCCTTTGCTCATATCCGCCATTCTGAAATATGTATGAGAGAGAGATGTTTCTACTATTATTCTATCACGTTGTTATCACATATGCGTATAGAAATACAGGTATTCAGATATTCTTTTGGCGAGATATCCAAACTCTGATGACTGTAATATCTATATCAATGATACTGTGCTTTCAATACAGTAGCCTTTTTCATTGAGTATAAGTGAGAAAACGCTTTCTGTCAAGAACAATATTATCATCATTTGCGCATTAACTTTGCACAAATCGCTCATCCTACTAGAGCAATTGCCTCTTATGAGGAAAAGAGGAAAAATGGTAACGACTAGCTATTTGTTGTTCACAAATAGAGCGGGTCGTTACCATTTTTGTTAAAAATTTATCCTTTGCGTACGTATTGACTTTACACAAAGTGCTCATTATACTTATAGCAGTTGCCTCTTAATTAAAGAGATGGTGACTACCTTATTTTTGTGAGAAGGACTAAGCAAGCGTAAGGATGCGTATTTAAAGGGTTCATCTCATCGTAAAAGACTGAGAAAGCGTAAGGAAACGCTTTGGCAGTATTCATCTATTTGTGAACGACTGATAGAAGCGCAAGGATGCATTCGGCAGTATTCACCTGATTATGACGCACTGTAGCGTATGGATGCGTATTTACAGTGCGTCGTAGCACGCTCAATACATTCCTCATTACAAATATCGCACACCTCTCATCAATGTTACATTCAATATCCAATGTCCCCCCTTCCCTATCCGCTATTCGATGAGAAGATGTCCAGGAACAAGTTCACGCTCTCGTCACCTTCTCTCTTTTCTCTCGCTCACTCGCGCCTAAAGTGTGGGTACCCGTTCTTTGTTTATTACTTCCGCATTTTCCTGATGCTGAGATAACATAAACAACATTATAGATCAGAATATTAATATTACTGACAATGGCGTAATGCCTTGACGTTCGGGTTATATATGTGGTAAATACAAATGAACCGATGAACGATCTGGATCTGAGCAGGGAGGCTCTTGTGAGTATGATCTTTCTCGTCGCGAAAGTAGTGGCATTCACACTATCCGCTATATTTCCTGGTAAAGGGCCATTTCGTGTCCTTAGAACACATCCTTACGGCAATTTAACCGATCCCCGTTTCATTCACTCCTCCCAAAAAGATTACAGCGTTTTCTTGTTTGGTTTGTCTACAACGAAAGGAGCATGGTATGTCTGGTCATCCTAGAGTATTGTATCCCTTTGTTTTCTCCCTCAAATTCCCTTCGAGCACTATCTTACGTATATTTATGGTCTTGTTGCCCCTTTTACTCAGCCTGGCCGCGTGTGGTGAAGCAAACACTGACGGCAAAATTCAGCTTAAAATGTGGTATTGGGACGGTGCAATCGATGATAAAGTGGTGAGTCAAGTGAATGCGCACTTCCCTAATATTCACTTAACTGCTGAAAAATTTATTGATAGCGATAATAAGATCAGAACTGCCATGGCTGCGCATACCGAGGTGCCAGATATTATAGGCCTCAGGGGAGATGACGGTATCGCGGCCTATTTTCCAGATGAGGACCAGTTCTATGACATGCGTACATTAGGTGTAAATAGTGTTGCATCAGACTATTTACCCTGGAAATGGCAGTTGGGTATCGCACCCGATGGCCGGATGATTAGTTTCCCGATGGATACAGGCCCAACTGCCCTCTTCTATCGCGCAGATATTTTTGCGCAGGCTGGCTTACCATCTGACCCGCAACAGGTCTCAGACAAAATCAAGACCTGGGATGATTATCTGCAAGCAGCTCAACAGATAAAGGCTGCTACACAAGGTAAATCGCTCATGCTTGACAATATCACGACTATTTTTACACAAATGATCGCCCAAAGCCCCCAGCAATATTTTGACGAGGCCACAGGCAAATACATCGGCGACCAGCCCTATATGAAGCAGATATGGAATGAAGCGGTCAAGGCGCATGAGATGAAGCTTACGGCAAAGATACCTCTATGGAGCCAGGGATGGGCACCGGGTTTGAGTCACGGATTGATCGCTTCATTTGTAGGTGCGGTCTGGATGAAGGATGCACTGATTCAAGGTGCTCCCGATACCGCAGGAAAATGGCGTGTGGCTATGGCTCCTGGTGGTGCAGGTAATTCAGGTGGTTCTGGCCTGGGCATTAGTCAAGGCTCTCTGCATCCCAAAGAAGCGCTGCAAGTCATCGAATGGATGCAATCTCCGCAAAATCAGTTGCTTGCCTATAAAGATATAGGACTTTACCCCTCTGCTATTGCTGCCCTTGACGATCCCAGTATATCCCAGTCAGAACCCTTCTTTGGTGGTCAGAAGACAACTCAGATCTTTGCAGCCGCTGCAAAAGAGGTAAAACCGCGTTATATCGGGCCTAATTTTGGTGCCGCCAATAATGGCTTTGACGACATGCTCAATCTCGTCGAATTCCAGGACAAAAACCCGGAGCAAGCGTGGGCAGAGGCACAGACGGAGACGCAAAGGGAACTTTTACGTTAAGAGTTCACCATCCGCTACTTCAGTACACAAATTTTAAGGAGGCAAGATTCGTGAGCACTCTTACCCAGACAAGCACTGGCCCGAAATCTATTGCGCAGCGCAGCAGCACCGCTCATAGACAAAATTGGCGCAATTACATACCTATGTACCTTTCGATTGCTCCATTCTACATTGTATTTCTGGCATTTGGGATCATCCCAGTCTTTTTCTCCCTTTACCTCGCGTTCCAGCGCTGGGACGGTGTTGCCAGAATGCAATTTATTGGTTTCAATAATTTTCAGTTCGTCCTTACCGATCCTATCTTTGGGCAGGCTGTACTCACCACCTTCGAAATCTGGTTTATGTCCACGGTTCCGATGCTGGTAGTGGCGCTGGTTCTTGCATTTCTGATTAATCAGTGCCACCGTAGCAAGATAATCTACCAGATCACTTACTATATACCCGTGATCACTTCTATTGTAGCAATCACCTTGATCTTTAGCACTCTTTTTAATGAGCAGTATGGGATACTTAATCTCATCCTTACCGCCTTGCACATCCACCCGGTTCTCTGGTTGACCGAGCCCTGGGGTATGAAATGGGCCATCGCGCTCATGATCATCTGGCGTTGGACTGGTGCGAATGCGTTGATCTATATGGCAGGTTTGCAGAGCATCTCCAATGATTACTATGAAGCTGCACGCATCGATGGCGCTGGCATCTGGCAAGTTTTCCGCTATATAACGATTCCGCTGCTGCGTCCCATCATCCTCTTTACGGTCATTACCTCAACCATTGGTGGGCTTAATGTCTTTACTGAACCACAGGTTCTCTTTGGTAACAACAATGGTGGCGTTGGCAATGCTGGTCTGACCATGTCCCTCTATCAGTACTGGCAATCGTTCCCTTCACATCACTATGGCTTTGGTGCCGCCGTCAGCTGGGTCATGTTCTTTATTATCCTGGCATTCTCTATCGTCAACTGGCGCATTGTACAACACAATGACCGTTAACTCGAACTGAACTAATGAAAGGAGCGTAAAATATGGACCTGGGCGGAACTAAAGTCAGAAGCATTATCACGCATGCATTGCTCATCGTTGGACTCTTGATCTCCATCTTCCCTTTCTACTGGATGGCCATTATAGCCACCAACACGACCAGTGATATTTACCGTGTACCACCAAAACTGGTTTTCGGGGGCAACCTCTGGTTGAACATCTCCCATGCTCTGGTAAAGATGGATTTCATCACTGACTTTGGGAATACCCTTCTTATCTCCTGCACGACAACTCTATTGATACTATTCTTTTGCTCACTTGCCGGCTTTACCTTTGCCAAATTTGAATTCCCTGGCAAAAACATTCTGCTCGCCATTCTCCTGGGCACGATTCTCTTACCATTTTCAGGTTCGGTGGTCGCCCTCTTCGTCATTATGGCAAACCTGCATTGGATTGGCACGCTCCTTCCGGTTATTGTGCCTTCTATGGTTACAGCCTTTGGTATCTTCTGGATGCGCCAGAATGCCCTTAGTGCTATCCCCACCGAACTGGTCGATGCCGCACGCATAGATGGTGCCAGTCACTTACGTCAATACTGGCACGTCGCCTTGCCTCTGTTACGCCCTGCACTTGGTTGGCTCGGTATCGTTACCTTTATTGGTGCCTGGAACGACTACTACTGGCCCTTGATTATCCTCAATGACTCCCGACTCTTTACCTTACAGATCGGCTTGAATGAGCTAAACGGCAATTACGGCTCCGACTATAGCATGGTCATGGCTGCGACAGTGTTATCGACGCTGCCACTGCTTATTGTCTTCTTTATTGGTGCACGCCAGTTTATCTCCAACATCTCAGCTGGATCATTGAAATTCTAATTTCTTAAAGAAGGGTTCGAGACGACCGTCGTGTGATCGTCGTCTCGAACGCAAGAGCATGAAAGGCAAAATTTCATGCTCTTCCTTTTTTGCTTTTAGTCATGATGCAACCTGAACTTGAACCTCCCTTTCAATAGTTGCGAACAGATGGTAAACTAACTAACAGAAGGGCATGTAAATACATGAGCAGCAAGGAAGTTGTGGCAGGGAGATGACATGAATATAAGAGCATATCGCACCTCTGGCATAGCTTTACCAACCCAGAAACGCGTCGTCAAAGTAGCGCTTATCATCTTGCTCGTGATAATCCTGCTTGGGGGAGCCGTACTTAGCGGCATCAGTATCTATTTCTCAGGTATTGTGCTCCAGCCTATCCACTATCTTCCCATCTATTCTCTCAAAGTCACAGAGGTAAGTGCAAATACAGTAACGCTGCAACGCACATCCGATTCGCAGACACCAGGGGTGTTTGAAATTGACTGGCCCGCCGGGCAGGCTATTGTTGGCCCCATCATCTCCACCGATGGTCGCACCGTCACACGCCAGATTCTGCAAAAGATTGGCCCCCTCTCTCCTAACACACTGACCTTCTGGACCAGGAGAGTCTATGCAGGCAAGCTGAAAGACAGCCTGAAACTGACCATCAACGATGTGCAAGTCCCGGATGCGCTGGGAGCAATGCCAGCATTGTTTGTACCAGGCAAGCTTACAACCTGGGCCATCCTGGTACATGGCAACGGAACAACGCGCGAAGAAGGCCTGCGTGTCTTTCAGCCGCTGGCACATCTCGGCCTACCTCTGCTTGCTATCTCCTTTCGTAACGATATTGGCTCCCCGGCCAGCCCTGACGGATTCAATCATCTTGGCGATACTGAGTGGCTGGATCTGGAAGCCGCTGTTCGCTATGCACTAGCACACGGAGCACAACACGTGATACTCTATGGCTGGTCGCTGGGAGGATCTATCGCCGAGGCGTTCCTGCATCGCTCAGCTTATGCCCATTACGTTCAGGCTCTTGTGCTCGATGCGCCTGTCCTCGATTGGTATGCCACACTCGCATTTCAAGCCCAGAGACGTTCGCTACCAGCTTTCCTCGCCACCACGACAGAGGCCGTTGTCAGCCTGCGTAGCGGCATCAATTTCGACGCCCTCGATCAGCTTCGCCTTCCACAACCAGCGATACCCATCCTGCTCTTCCACGGCACAAACGACACTACCACACCCATCGAGGCCAGCGACACCTTTGCACGCGTCCACCCCAATCTTGTCACGTACAAACGCGTCCCCAACACGGAACATACCGAATCCTGGAACACAAATCCGCAAGACTACGATAGTACACTGACTACATTTATACTAAAACAAAATTTGAAATAAACCCTAAGGCTTCAAAAGAGCTTTTAGCGGGCTTGAAAAATGCATAGTGATGTGGTAATATACGTGCTTGAAGCACTACAAGTGCACCGCTGAGCATGGTCTGCACACTCACAAAAATATGGTTCAAGGAGTAATATAAGGGGGAAAAGTGAAGATAACGATCAAAGCCCACAATATACACTTGAATCAGCAAAACAATTTTTACCTTGCCCATGTTCAATTAGAAGCGGGCAATCACCACATCTGGATATCTCCCCAACTGGGTTGGGTGAATAGAATGTTCTCCACAAACTGATAACACAGTTTGCCCACTATTATTGGGATCATTGAAATTGAAGACCTCAATTTGAAGGAATTCCTCAAAAACCGATGCTTGTCTCATTCTTTCTCGGATGCCGCTCTCCTTTGCTCCTGACCTTCCTCAGGAGCAAAGGAGAGCGACATGCAAGAGACAGGGCATCAAAATAAGTCCCTGGAGTTTTGCTGACAAACAATAGGAAAAGAGCAGCTTTTTTGGTATACTTGTGAGCGAACATATCCCTTAAAGCGTTGAAGTTGTATCGATATCTCTAAATGTATAGAGGATTTCTATGGCAGAACAGAAACAACAAGTAAGCGTGGACCTGCTGGAGGTTATTTTACTGGGACTCATGGGTGGACAGCAAACAGGTATTCTTACAGTGCAACGTAGCAAAGCCGGTGTACGAGATGTGGGCACGATTATTCTATTCCATGGGGAAGTCGTAGAGGCACACGCAGGAGATCGTCTAGGTATTGATGCAATACAATGGCTATATACCTGGGGACGTTGCCAATGTGAGTTCCTTCCAAAGGCACCGGCAGAAATCATCATCTCGCCGCCACCACCAATACCCAGCGTTGCTGATATCTCGATCTCACCGCTCTCATTCCTTTCACGGTTCCTTACAGGAAAAAACCAGGAGGGCGACAAAACCCCGATCATTGAGGACCCACCTTCCCCCCATATTGTATACAACCAGGCAGCAGACAAAGAGACGGACGAATATCCCGCCGTGCCAGAGGCATCATTTCCCAACATCACATACAGCCAGAAAAAAGTTTCGCAAGAAACACCCATACCACCTTTCTTTACCCAAGAGCCACCCCCCTATGTACCCCAGGGTACCGTGAGTGCCCAGGGTAACTCCGATGCTTCGTTTGCACAATGGTTACGCCATGGAAGTCAGCCAAAAGAGCAGGCACCTTGCCGGCTCTGGCAAGGGCCGGAAGCGCTCGCATTTTTGAACAAAGTAAAGGCACCACGCCTGCACAAACATGTATTTCTTCTGCTAGACGGGCAACGCACCATCGACGATCTTGTCAGAATCACGGGCCATTCATTTGAAGAAATCGGGCGGCTACTCAATGATCTGGAACAATTAGGTATGATCAAGTAAGAGCAGGAAGTACAAACAAGGTGACAAATAGGGGAGATCCTAGAGATCAAGTTCTCTCTCGAAAGTTGCGCCACGCGCAAACGGTTGGTAGCCTGATGCAATAGCCAGACTTAAGGAAGGCGTATTCTCAGCAAAGGCGCTGTAGATAGGAACAAGACCCTCTTGCAGAACAGCGTGCGTCCACAAAATAGTGGCCGCCAGCGCATATCCCTTACGGCGAGCAGAGGGCAAAGTATCAATCCCCAACTCGCAAGCTGCATTTGTACGACGAGAGCTATGAGCCAGACAGAGTAAGCGACCAGAGTTGATAACGCCGATCAGCGGACGTTTGGCGGGGTGAAACAAGTCAACAGGTAAATCTGCCTGGAAGAGGTCGAGAAGAGATCGATCTTGCGAAGTCAAAGGGCGAGCGATATTACGAGCAGATTCCAGATTAAGGCGGGGCAATGCGGTGAAAGCAAAAGCTACTTCACGGCTTATACCTGCTGGAGGGGGAAGCGCAGGAGGGAAAGCAAGTGCAGCATCCACTCGCAAGCGCAACGCCTCACGTTCCCCTACTCCGATATCTGGACGCCAGATATGGACACGAGCGGACGCGATATCGGCAACATAAAGTTGCCACGATGGCTGGCTGCTTGTGGACAAAAGCTCACAATCATCATCATCCAGCGGAGGAAGTCGCACCCCCCAGACCGCTTCGACATGCAGACGAAGCAAATCTCTTTCCATCAATAACATAACAACTCTTTCTGATAACTAAACCATGACTATAAGAACATTCGCAGAAGCCTCTGCAGACTGCGCATTCCATCAAAAACCTCCAAATTTTCAGAAAGATTGTCGAACGTAAAAGGGTGTAGTAACTATAAAATCGCTCAAGGGGCCTATAAATCTATAGTATCACACGTACATACGACGAAGCTACAGCCTATAGTCCTACCAGACGAGCGTTTCGAATACTTGTGGTTGTCCCCTCGCTACCCTCGCACCTAGCGCACCTCTTGCATTTTAACGAAAAATGTTTTATAGTATCTTCAAGATCACAAAGTTCTATTAGTGCTTCATAGAATTTACAGTTCGCAATGCTATAGAGGAGAATACTGTCAGGAACCCCACGGATAAAATCCGGGGGCTTGTCACAAGGTTCGCTTTGCTGCAAGCCCACACCTGACCAGATCCAGTTTGTGAAAGCAGGCTACGTTACGAGTGAAATGAGGTACGTTGGGATGCGTTGCCAGTCCCAACCGCTACGGTTGCAAATTAAACAGGTGTACAGGGTGAAGCCAGTGTTTGTAACGTCAAACCACTCAGTAACTTGATCGAGGCACCCATTACCCTAGCAATAGGAGGCTCGTTATGAGCAACGTGTTTGTGATAGATACGTACGGCAAACCACTCAACCCGGTCCATCCAGGCCGGGCGCGTCTCTTGCTCAAGGAGGGCAAAGCCGCGGTGTATAGAAGATATCCCTTTACGCTTGTGCTGAAAATCGAAGTGCAGGAGGCCCACGTCCAACCGTTGCGCATCAAGCTTGATCCTGGCTCACGCACAACAGGCATCGCCATCGTCAATGATGCAACCGGTGACGTCGTCTTCGCGGCTGAACTGATCCATCGTGGGCAAGCGGTCAAGAAGGCGTTGGATGACCGTCGGGCTTCTCGACACCACCGACGAGCACGCAACACGAGGTATCGCAAGCCACGCTGTGCGCCGTGTCACGCGGCCATGTATCTCCCCTAAAAGGGGAAAGAACTTGAAGGGAGGTTCTTGGGTCACCCATCTTATCTGGAACTGAAAAGCGAAGGAGACCGTAGCATGATGGGAAAGCGGGGAACATCCAGAGGCGTTGCGGATGAGTGGTACCCGCAAGACCCGCGTCGTATGGCTAAAGCTAAACTGCTTGAACTCTAATCTTGACTTGGTGAACAGGTGCCGCCCATCGGAAAAACGCATGATACCGATGTCACGATATGCCTCTGTCAAAAGCGTGGGCAGAAGCAACCTTCATATCGCGAAAGAACGACCAACGGGGTCGCATAAAGGGATGAATAGAGAGCCTAACCGATGCTAGAACGTACATGACCGACGGAACGCGGGATTGCCTACAGACCGAGAGGTCTACGGCAACGGAGCCGCCGCAGTAGTCTGAGACGGTAGCGCCGATCACATGGCGAAGGGCGGCAGGGAGTTCAGATTGACAAGTTCAGAGAGGTACTCGCGATGAGAAATGCCGAAACTGTCTTAGCAATCGTCCGAGAACGCGGCAAACGAGGATTGCCGCTGGAAGATGTTTATCGCATGTTGTATAACCCAGACTTGTACCTACGCGCCTATGGCCGCTTGTATAAAAACAAGGGAGCCATGACCAAAGGAACAACCGATGAAACCGTGGATGGCATGTCTCTGGCGAAAATCGAAAACCTGATTGATGATATTCGTCACGAACGTTACCGATGGACGCCCGTCCGACGTGTCCATATACCAAAAAGAAAGGGGGACAAAGACCTCTCGGACTGCCCACCTGGCGGGATAAACTCCTGCAAGAAGTCATGCGCTCCATTCTGGAAGCATACTACGAACCGCAGATGAGCAATCGCTCGCATGGGTTTCGCCCTAGTCGGGGATGCCACACAGCCTTACAAGAAATCCAGACCAAATGGACTGGCTCTCGCTGGTTTGTGGAGGGCGACATCGCCAAATTTTTTGACACGATGGATCACGAGGTTCTACTTACCATACTCAGTGAGAAAATCCACGATAATCGGTTCTTACGGGTACTTCGACACTTGCTTGAAAGTGGATATCTTGAGGACTGGAAATTTAACAAAACCCTGAGCGGATGCCCACAGGGCGGCGTAATCTCACCAATTCTCAGCAATATTTACCTCGGTAAGCTCGATCAATATGTCGAAAAGACGCTCATACCAGCTTACACACGAGGAGAACGACGAGCGGTCAACCCCGTCTATCAAACATTGAAAGCCAAAGAGAGGTGGCAGAAACGGCTAGGCAACAGCGAGGAAGCTAAAGAGTTGCGTAAACAATCTCAAAAGGTCTTCTCATGTGACCCAAACGATGACACCTATCGGCGACTCTTCTACGTGAAATCACTACCCAACTTCAAAATCGGAAAAACCAGAAGAAGGGTGGCTCCACCATCGTTAGAGAGCAGGATCGCGAACGTGTTGACCTGGGTCAATCCCTCTCGTGGTCCTGTCCCATTGCCGCGATCAGTATGGAGGTGGTGCGGTTGCTACAGTAACAACTGACACCTCGCAATACTATAGAGGGCATACTATGATGGAAAAGCTAATGACCTCGGAGTAAGTGGCGGAGATATAGCTATGTTCGCTTGATGGAAAAGCTAATGACCTCGGAGGAAGTGGCGGAGATATTGCATGTCGATCCGGTAACCATACGACGCTTGATTAATAAGGGTGATCTCTCGGCATATCGGATTGGAGCGGACTATCGCATCGCCCCAACCGATCTGACAAATTACTTGCAACGGCAGCGAGTCGAGGCAAGTGCAGAGATCAGCGACCCCGGCAGGTTGTTTGAGCAATTCATGAGCTGGCTGAGGCAGAAGTCTTCAATAATTTCTCCAGCAGCAGTACGCGACCGCTTCGACAGATTCACCATCCCAGCACGCCATGTCTTATCGCTGGCACAGGATGAGGCACGCCAATTCCAACACAACTATATTGGCACTGAACATCTACTGCTGGGTCTAATACGTGAGGGAGATGATACAGCTTCCCAGGTACTTACAAACATGGGCATTGAACTGGAAAAAGTACGCACAGCCGTCGAGCATATCATTGGGAAAGGCGATCATCCGGTAGCCGGTGAGGTTGGCCTGACACCACGTTCGAAAAAAGTGATCGAGCTCGCAGTTGATGAGGCACGGCGTATGCAACATCACTATCTGGGCACCGAACATCTCTTACTGGGCCTCATTCGCGAAGGCGAAGGAGTTGCGGCTGGCATTCTGATAAGCATGGGCTTAAAGCTGGGGCAGGTACGTGAGGAGACAATAGCGATCCTACAAAAACGTCAGCAGCAAGCGGCCGAGCAAATGGAAACAGCATTGCATACGCCCCCAAATGTAACGCAAGAAGCCGAAATTTCTCCCGCCGCCGACGCAAAGCCAGAAGAAATCGAAGAGAATCCTTCTCTCTAAATAGAATTTGCTAGACCTAAAAAGCGGGAACAAACAGTGCTCTTGGCCTGTTTGTTCCTGCTTTCTTCTGTAGGGCCTTGCGGCGATCCTATTGGGATTGTAGTGAGATGAAATGGAGCTTGCCCCACCCATCGATCCGCTTAGAATCTGGTTAAATTGTGACCGGCACCTGCGTTGCATTGAACGAGAAAGGGTACACTTGCTGCCGGGTCAATCGTAAGGTGATACTGTGGCGTCCAGCCGACATCGCTGCTGAGTTTGGGACTGTTAACCGCGTTGTAAGCTGCTAAGACGTCAACCGATTTTCGATTGACGAGGTCACCGGTGGTATAGAGCATGGTGCCCTTATATGCCTTGATAATGCTGGCAGCAGAGATGCTTGAGGGAAGCTGATAATAATTGTTCTGGGCATAGATTGCCGAAGAGATCCCTGCTCCGAGTGCGTATTGAAATTGGGAGTTGGTTGCGTCGTTATAGTAGTTGTCATAGACATGCACTTGACCGAAGCGCACACGTGGGTCCCGCTCGAGAGTGTTCAAGAATTCGTTGTGGTGTATCGTGACGCGAAGCTTGCCAGTATCAACGGTGGAAGTATCTGATGCTCCAATAAGCATGGTCTTATCGTGATTACTGAAAATATTCCACGAGACGGTGACGAGGTCGGCACCTTTCGTGATGTCGCATTCGCCATCGTGTTGCTCATAGATGCGACCAAAGTAGGTTGGCTCCGAGCTATCTGGCTGGCTTCCATCGGTGAACGTATTGTGGTCAATCCACACGTGGGTTGAGCCGATAATAGAGACATTATCGAAGGCCGAGTTCCAATTGCCGGTGGCACCATCCGTTGGACTCCACTGTGGGAAACAATCGGAGGCATTCTGGAAATCGATGTTGCGGATAATGACATTATTTGCGTTTTTCACGATGAAGTTGGCACCAATAACATTCGCACCCCTGGCATCACCAACAATCGTCGTGTTCGATGGAATAGAGATTTCAACTTGTGCGGCTTGCTTGTTTTCGGAGGCTGCACGAGCGCTTTCTTGCGGACCACTTGGTGCCGTTGTGCGACCCCATACGGCAGGATCGTAAGCACTGAGGTAAGCTGCGAGCGAATAGCCACCGGTAATGTAGCTAGCACAAGTCAGGTTATTGCCTGCGTCGTCCTGGTTGCCGTAGATACTGCCTTTGATATAGATAATCTTTGGGGTGCTATTGGTACTCTTGGCACCACCAAGAGCCTGTACAAGCTGTGCTCGAGTGGTAACAGTATAGACATTCGCACTGGTAGCGCTTGAGCCACCCGTTGTACCACCGTTAGAAGCTGCCCAGCCATCATTTGCTGGTAGACTCTGGTGACCTGGATCTACAAAGGCCCCCGCTGCGTGGACTCTCCCGAGTGTAAAAAAAAGACTTATGCTCAAAATGAGCAAGGCTAAAAGGATACCTCCAAAATAGATTGCTGAATGTTTCCTTACAATACGTTGCAACTGTTTGTACCTCCATGTAGTTCTTTTGAGCGAGCTTTCCTGCTCACTGTAGAAATGCAGTCCATTTTTACATTCCTGTAATTATTTTATGAATTTATTAAATAAAATGTCAATTAATACGGTGTGTCGTGGTACAAATTGGCAAGTTAGGAGAGATTGAGAAAACAGCATTATTTCTTTGTTTTGTGCTATTCTGGTATAGTAAGGCGGAAGAGTGGGAGCAAGGTGCAAATCGCATGCGATGGTGTAGGGATCGAGCTAAGAGGGGTACATCGACCTGTGTTTTCACCGCAATTAACATGTTTGGACATGCTAGTCACACTAGTCTGGTTATGCAACTCTTGTAGGTTGCGATTGCTAGACCTAAAAAGCGGGAACAAACAGTGCCCTTGGCCTGTTTGTTCCCGCTTTCTTCTGAAGGGCCTTATGCCGACCCTGCTTGACAGCGATACTATTGGGATTGAAGTGAGATAGAGTGGAGCGGAGCTTGCCCCACCCATATCGATCCGCTTAGAATCTGGTTAAATCGTGACCGGCACCTGCGTTGCTTTGAACGAGAGAGGGTACACTTGCTGCCGGGTCAATCGTAAGGTGATACTGTGGTGTCCAACCAACATTGCTGCTGAGTTTGGGACTGTGAACCGCGTTGTAAGCTGCTAAGACGTCAACCGATTTTCCGTTGACGAGGTCACCAGTGGTATAAAGCATGGTGCCATTATATACCTTGATAATGTTGGCGGCAGAAATGCCTGAGGGAAGCTGATAATTATTGTTCTGGGCATAGATCGCCGAAGAGATTCCTGCCCCGAGTGCATATTGGAATTGGAAGCTGGTTGTCTGGTTATAGTAGTTGTCATAGACATGCACTTGACCGAAGCGCACACGTGGGTCCCGCTCGAGAGTGTTCAAGAATTCGTTGTGGTGTACCGTGACGCGAAGCTTGCCAGTATCAACGGTGGAAGTATCTGATGCTCCAATAAGCATGGTCTTATCGTGATAACTGAAAATATTCCACGAGACGGTGACGAGGTCGGCACCTTTCGTGATGTCGCATTCGCCATCGTGTTGCTCATAGATGCGACCAAAGTAGGTTGGCTCTGAGCTATCTGGCTGGCTTCCATCGGTGAATGTATTGTGGTCAACCCACACGTGGGTTGAGCCGATAACAGAGATATTATCGAAGGCCGAGTTCCAATTGCCGGTGGCAGTATCCGTTGGACTCCACTGTGGGAAACAATCGGAGGCATTCTGGAAATCGATGTTGCGGATAATGACATTATTTGCGTTTTTCACGATGAAGTTGGCACCAATAACATTCGCACCATTGGCGTCACCAACAATCGTCGTGTTCGATGGAATGGTGATTTCAACTTGTGCGGCTTGCTTGTTTTCGGAGGCCGCACGAGCGTTCTCTTGTGGACCACTTGGTGCCTTTGTGCGACCCCATACGGCAGGATCGTAAGCTTTGAGGTAAGCTGCAAGCGAATAGCCACCGGTAATGTAGCTAGAACACGTCAGGATCTTCCCTGCATTGTCCTGGTTGCCGAAGATACTGCCTTTGATATAGATAATCTTTGGGGTGCTATTGGTACTCTTGGCACCACCAAGAGCCTGTACAAGCTGTGCTCGGGTAGTAACAGTATAGACATTCGCACTGGTAGCGTTTGAGCCACCCGTTGTACCGCCGTTAGAAGCTGCCCAGCCATCATTTGCTGGTAGGCTCTGGTGACCTGGGTCTACAGCGGCCCCTGCTGCCTGGACGCTCCCAGGCGTGAAAACAAGACATATGCTCAAAATGAGCAAGGCTAGAAGGATACCTCCAAAATAGATCGACGAATGCTTCCTTACAATACGTTGCAACTGTTTGTACCTCCATGTAGTTCTTTTGAGCGAGCTTTCCTGCTCGCTATAGAAATGCAGTCCATTTTACATTCCTGTAATTATTTTATGAATTTTTTAAATAAAATGTCAATTAATACGATGTGTCGTGGCCCAAATTGGCAAGTGACGCAGGATGCTGATAGCGAAGGTGTGGAAGGAAAGTTCTTCCTATGGATACGTGACGAGGTAGAACACAAATTGTCTGCAAGATGCGGCACTGTTTGCAGCATCCTATGATGTTACGCCGAAGGGAATTTTTGAGGGCAAGAATATTCTCCCATGTCTCTCACGTTATAACTGAAGTTGCAGGCAGTGCTCAGGTAGATGTAGATGTGCTGCAAGCATCTCTTGAACGTAGCGTCAAGGCACTGTTTGCCGTCCGTGAACAGCGTGTAAAGCCGGGCAAGGACGAGAAGATTCTGACTTCCTGGAATGGGTTAATACTGCGTAGTTTTGCGGAAACTTTCGCAGGCTTGACATAGCAATATAATACAGCTATTATTAAAGAGGAGGATTGGATATATTTTTTCCCTTTCTACCAACTCACAGTTGCATCATCGCACAGGCGTCGATGATAGGTCTTATTTTAGGATAAACGCTTATATTGCTAACTGTATATCGTGATCCGCAAAGAAGCGAGATCGTAAAATGGCAAAAAATGACCCAGGACTGCCTGAGCAGCCATATACGCTAGCAGGTGATACGCAATCCTTAGAGGCCAATACACAAACCCTCTCTAACAAGCCTATCACCCAACCAATTCATGGCAGCACACACGTAACCGAAGATCTCACGCTCGATGCCTCGACTGAGCAAGCCATTACCGCAGCGGGACAAGCCGCTAGCGTGGATCGAGCAGTGATCAGGGTGCGCGGACTGACCAAAACGTATCATGCAAACCATGGCATCGACTTCACCGCCTTACGCAACATCTCGCTCGAGGTGCAACGCGGCGAGTTTGTAGCAGTCATGGGACCATCAGGTTCAGGCAAGTCTACCTTGATGAATCTGCTCGGTTGCCTGGATACTCCTACTGCTGGCGAATATATGATCAACGGCCAACTTGTCAATAACCTCTCAGGCGATCAGCTCGCAGACGTTCGTAACCGTACCATTGGCTTTGTGTTCCAGAACTTCAACTTGCTCCCTCGGGCGACGGCTCTCAAAAATGTTGAGCTACCCATGATGTATGCACGTTATACGCGACAAGAACGAGAACGCAGAGCACGCCTGTTACTCGAACTCGTGGGCATGGGCACGCGTATGCACCACAAACCCAATGAACTCTCTGGCGGTCAGCAACAACGCGTCGCAATCGCACGAGCACTGGTCAATGGCCCATCCCTACTGCTGGCAGACGAGCCCAGTGGCAACCTCGATAGTAAGACAAGTACTGAGATTATGTCCGTTTTGCAGGCATTGAACGAGCAAGGCATGACGATTGTGCTTATCACACATGATCATACCATTGCAAGATACGCCAAACGCCTGGTGCAGCTTCTCGATGGCCAGCTGGTAAGCGATCAGCCTGTTACTGATCCACGTTCAGCGCTCGAGGATTGGCAGACCATTGACCAGAGGGAGACATCTGAAAATACAGTCTAGCCAACAGAAGAGAGCATGGAAAGTGGCTCTCGCTGAGCAAGAACTTATGGTGGGCAACACATTAAAGGTCCTTTGCCTGCCCACGCTTTGCATTTGAACCACACCCTCCGCTATAAAAGATTCGATATCAGCTGCACTATAGCCTGCTTCTTGCAGAATGATGCCCCCTCTGGAGTTGCCCTCACCCTTTTAAAATGGCCTCGTCCCCCTTCGGGAGCGGTTTCAATGCTCGCAGAAAAGGACCGAATGAAGTTTGACAGAGGCAAAATATTGCTCTCCTAGAAAAAAGAAGTCTTGCGCCACCCTTGACAAAATCATCAAAGTACAAGTATGCTTTAAATAGAGACCGGTCGGTCTGTTTTATTTTTCAACGGGAAAGAGGAAAAATATGGACGAACAAGAGCTAAGCCGTACAAGGACCATTAGCTGGCAAGATACAGCCATCGGATTAGAGAGAAGCAAGGCGATGAGCGGCCTGGAATATATCAAAGCAATCCAGACGGGCGCAGTACCGCCTCCGCCAATCGCGGTGCTGATGGGCTTCTGGGTGAGCGACGTAAGTGAGGGTAAGGTTATCTTTACGGCAGAGGCAGCCGAGTATCAATACAACCCGCTCGGCACAGTGCATGGAGGAGTTACGGCAACCTTGATGGATTCGGCCATGGGTTGCGCCATACACACAACTCTACCAATAGGATCGGGCTACACCACGCTTGAACTAAAAGTAAACTATATACGCCCTATAACGAGCAGAACTGGGCTGGTGCACTGCGAAGGGAAAGTTATTCACGTCGGCGGGCGCACGGCCACGGCAGAGGCACGGGTTATTGATAACGAAGGCACCCTCTACGCCCATGGCACAACAACCTGTATCTTGTTCCACTCGTTCGCTACAAGTCGGGTTGAAAAAATATAGTAGCCATATTCATGTGTACAGTCTATAATAGCCATGGAGATAGATGTACATGGATACGTATGGAAAGAGAGAGGCATGAATAAAGGGCATCGAACACGCGAATTGATTCTAGCACAGTCCGCGCCAGTATTTAACCAACAGGGATATTTTGGCTCATCTCTCTCTGCCATCATGGATGCAACGGGCCTGGAGAAGGGGGGCATCTATAATCATTTCCAGAGCAAAGAGCAGCTCGCGCTCGAAGCCTTCGATTACACTTTCGCGAAAATTCAGCAACGCGTGCAATTCTTGTTGACCGATAAGCGACATGCGGTTGAGCGTTTACAAACTATCGTCGCAGCATTCCAGGAATTGATAGAGCATCCCCCTATCGCTGGCGGTTGTCCGGTGCTCAATACCGCTATCGAGTCAGACGACGCACACCCTGTTTTACGCGAACGTGCACGCGGCGCAATGGATGAGTGGCAAAACGCAATTCGGCGCATCATCGCCAGGGGCATTGAACTCCGTGAGCTCCGTCCCGAGGTCGATGCGGAGACGGTCGCGACTGTTATGATCTCAACATTAGAAGGCGCAATAATGTTGAGCAAGTTATACGACGATCCGACCCATATGCAACGAGCAGTCGCCCATCTTCACCAATATATCAAGACGCAACTCGCAGTAACCGACCATGCTCAACAATTGGAGATATCGCACTAATACTAGTCTGACCCAGTTCATCTGGCGGTTCGCCGTGTAGCGACGACCCTTGTGGTTGTCGTCGTGGAACCGCCTCTCACCTGGCTGAACGGCTTGTCCTTGTCGTGGTGGCTCGGCGCTACAGGCGGTTCCACGACGACAACCACAAGGGTCGTCGCTACGCGGGAGCCACCCGTCGCTCAAAACGCGCAGTGTCGAGGCCCTCAGAGGGGCATAGCACACGGCGGCAACCCTTGTGCGTTGCCGTTGCTCGCTTACTAAATTAAATGAGAACAAATATAATAAATATTAGGAAAGCAGATGGAAGAACAAAAACCACGTATTGTGGTGACAGGATTAGGGCTGATCACGGCCCTGGGCAATGATGTTGAAACAAACTGGCAAGCTCTATGCGCAGGAAAATCGGGCATTGGCCCGATCACAGGCTTCGATACCAGCCAGCATAAAGTACAATTTGGGGCTGAACTTAAAAATTTCGATCCAACACTCTATATGGATCGCAAAGAAGTTCGCCGCAATGATGCCTTTACGCATCTGGCTGTGGCAGCGGCAAAGCAAGCGCTCGCCCAGTCGCGGTTTGAGATCAATGCTGACAACGCGGAAGATGTTGGCGTGTACAGCGGCAGTGGCGTGGGCGGCATTGAGACGATGCACGATCAATATATGACCCTCTTCGATAAAGGTCCGCAGCGCATCACCCCATTTTATATTACGATGATGACTATAGACAGCGCTCCAGGATTGATTTCGATC
The DNA here is from genome assembly GCA_963850365.1 of uncultured Chloroflexia bacterium. Taxonomy (GTDB): domain Bacteria; phylum Chloroflexota; class Ktedonobacteria; order Ktedonobacterales; family Ktedonobacteraceae; genus Dictyobacter. Next base: position 16,930 of record CAWKKX010000052.1, on the reverse strand, counting down.
CTGACCGGCGCACAGGGGCCAAACTGGGCGGCCGTCTCGGCCTGCGCGACCAGCGGCAATAGTATTGGCGAAGCGTGGGAAACCATCCGGCGCGGGGACGCCCGCGTTATGATTGCAGGCGGCTCCGAGAAGGCGATCACACCCATTGCTATAGCGGCATTCGCAAACATGCACGCACTCTCACGACGCAACGACGAGCCGCAAACGGCCAGTCGTCCCTTCGATGCGACACGCGATGGCTTTGTTATGGGCGAGGGTGCGGGCATGCTTATCCTGGAAGATTTAGAGTTCGCGCAAGCACGCGGCGCGACGATCCTGGCTGAGATGGTTGGCTATGGTTCAACAGGAGATGCACATCACATCACCGAACCAGCACCCGGCGGAGCTGGCCTGGTACGAGCGATGCGCCAGGCACTCAGAAAAGCGGGCATGCAGCCGGACGAGATAGATTATATCAATGCTCACGGGACCTCCACCCAGTTTAACGACAAGCTGGAGACGCAGGCCATCAAAACCTGCTTCGGTGAACATGCCTATAAGCTGGCAGTTAGCTCAACCAAGTCGATGGTGGGCCATACATTTGGGGCGGCAGGCGCTGTTGAGGCGGTTATTTCTGTCCTTACACTGATGAGAGGAGTAATTCCACCGACGATAAACCTGCACCATCCCGATCCAGAGTGCGATCTCGACTATGTACCAAATGAGGCACGCGGGGCCGAGGTTCGCGTGGCACTCTCGAACTCGATGGGCTTCGGTGGACACAACACCAGCCTGATCTTTAAGCGCTACGAGGATTAAGAGGAACGAAGTAAGTGTCAGCTTCCCATCGCTATAGACCTGTGAGTTTTCTCGTGCATGTTCGTGCATTCGGCGCTTATACCCCTTTTTCTTTTATTACATTTATTTATCTTTTTATTTTTGCCGTGCAAAAATAAAAAGATAAATAAATGTATAAAGATTAGAAGCACGGCAAAGCGGCGCGAACTCACCTGGCAAAAAGATGCTACTTCTCTTGAAATATAATATCCTCTTTATAGGGCACTTCATAGGGCACTTCCTTCAATACATCCTTGGTGTATTCACTACTCCCACGTATTATCTGATACAATCCTACTGCCAGTAAAACTCCAATAAATGGACCTACAAAATAGATCCAGACATCGGCAAGCGCACTTCCACCAGCAAAGAACGCCGGCCCCAGGCTACGCGCAGGATTCATGCTTGCTCCCGATAAAGAATTCGCCATGAGCCCGGATGCCAAAACGACAAACCCCACCGCCAGACCGCTATCAGCACGCTTGAAGCGCTTATCGGTCGCCGACGACATATTCACGAGCATCAGAAAGAAGGTAAGGACGATCTCAATAACAAGTGCAGGAAGAAGGCCTGCACGGGGCATTGTTGCCCCAAAGTGGACTGCCGATGCCTTCTCTGGCAGCAAAAACAAGTCAAGGCTAACGGCACACACGGCTCCCACAAATTGGGCCAACCAATACGGAAGCACATAAGACCAGGGAAACCGCCCCGCAATCGCAAAGCCCAACGTAAGAGCGGGATTAAATATAGCCGCAGAAATGTGACTCAAAGTATAAATCATGCCAGCAATAGTAAAGGCAAAAGCTAGATGCACAACTAAAATTCCGGCGAAATCTGTCGTATCACCGACCATCGCCCGCGTAGTGCAACCAATAAAGACAAGCGCGAACGTTCCGATAAATTCGGCCACACATCTCCTTAATATATCAATCTTCATGCCAATAACTCCTGAGCTCCTTTGCTAATCTCTCTGACTTATCTTTTAGGATAGGTTTCGATTATATGACGAAAGCAAGATGGCTTTTGGGGTGGAAAAACTTATTGTTATTTATGCACGATTGATGAGGCAAAAGGGATACATTCAGCCAACGGTTATGACCTTGCGCTTCTTCTCCTAGAAGTAAGCGTTCCTTTGTTAAAATATGCACCAGGGTGGACAAAAAAACCACGTTTTTATCGCTCGACAAGATGCGTTAAAATAGTTTGTGGGAAACAAAAACTTTTCACTTTCAGGAGGCATATATGTCCTACACCTTTACTGACACTGATCGTGCTAAACAGCGGCTTGAGGTGCTCGCGCATGTGTATTCCGCGTCAACGAGCCTTTTTCTGCACGAATGTCTTGATGAGCTTCCCTCTCTTATCATCGATTTAGGATGTGGACCCGGCTACACAACACACCTGCTAGCAAATACGCTTTGTGCACAACAAGTGGTTGGCCTGGATATCTCACAAAATTTTATTACCTCAGCACAAAAGACAGCCACATCCCATGTCTCTTTTATTTGTCATGATATTACCCGCATACCATTTCCTATCGGACCAGCGGACCTGCTCTACTGCCGCTTTTTGCTTACCCACCTCCAACATCCCCAATCTCTTATTGAGCGTTGGGCAACACAACTGCGAGCAGGTGGCTTCTTCCTCATAGAAGAAACTGAATGGATTCATACACAAAATGAAGTGTTTGCACACTATTTACAGATCGTCACAGCCATGCTAGCCCATCAAGCACATACTTTATATATAGGACCATCGTTAGAAGCACTGACGGCAAGCAACTCTTTTCAGCACCATATCAGCCGTGTACAAAGCGTCAAAGTGACAACAGCACAGGCGGCAACAATGTTTTGGATGAATATTCAATCCTGGAAATACCAACCATTTATCCAACAAAGCTACTCCCCTGATCAGATCAATCGCCTGGAAGAAGATTTACGCGTACTGACACAAGTCACTGATAAAAGCGACGATATCGAATGGGGCTTACGACAGGTTACGCTTATGCGTATCTAAGGTGCTGAGCATTCTTCGCACTCTCCCACTCATTGCAAAACTTATGTATTCGCCGCGTACCTTATGAACTGCGGCGCACTTTGACACCGGCGAACTGGCCGAGCCATTTGAGGGAGTAGGCTAGATAGGCTGGTGCGTTGGCATGGATGTATGGGTTCTCGGAGGCAAACAGGTGGCTCAGATGTTTGATGATATACAGGGCGGTAAAAACCTGCAAGCGTTCAGCATAATGTTCTGGTAAAGGGCGTATGAGTTCGTAGCCTTTAAAGAACGCCTGACACATGGTGTTTTCATCTTCGCGCCCGGCAACATCGCTCAACGTAATGGCCATATCAAAGAGATAATAGCTCCAGCAGCAATCGTCAAAATCGATGGCGCGTACTTCTCCTTTGTAGAAAAGATAGTTGGTGTGCTGCAGATCTGCATGCACCAGTCCATATTGCTGCTTATCATCGGGAATGGCTCGCATCTCTTCGCGAATACGTGCGGCGGCGGCGGCAAAGATACGCTGCTCACGTTTGCCGATAAAACCATCGCAACGCCGCATAATAAAATTGTGATCCAGTACAGATGCAGGTCCAAGCAGCTGCGTCCAATCCCATTGTGGACGTACAAAGCCTGCTGGTGGCACAAAGTGGCTGGCATGCTCGTGCAAACGGGCCTGGAAGGTTCCCACACGTGCAAATAACGCAGGCGTTAAGCTTGTATCCATAAAGCGCCCCTCAACCCAGCGGAAGAGGACACAACGGCGCACTTCTGGCACACCTTCAACCGCAACCTCGGTTACAAGCGCACCCCTACGTGCATACACCGGATCAGGTACCACAAGCTGCGTCTCCTCGCGTATCGTTGAGAGCCAGAGCAGCTCCGATTGTAACATCGCCACCGCCGGGCCGGTCTGATCGCTGAGACGCAAAACGAAACGTGCCTCTTCTCCCCGCTCCTCCCCTGGCAGACCTGGTCGTGATAATGCAGCGACGCGAAACAGGGTATTGCGATGGTGAGACAGGAGCGCAAGACGTGCACTGCCGATATCATAGTATGTCAGGGCGGCTTCAGCAAGAATTCGCATCTGGCGAACCTGGCTGTTGTAATTCGTATATTCTAAATTATTCATTAAGCATTAGCTCGTTTCACAGAAACGTGTGCAGGAAGCCCCGTGCCTTCAGGCCGGGGAGGAATGCACACCTCTGTTCCCATAACTGTAACCATCAGCCCGATGGACCGCACTGAAAAATCGCGCAGCTAATCCTGCCACTCTTCCTTGTTTGGTTGCCACATCAAACGATCCCGTTGCACGAACCAGTACCCGCCCCACATAGGTGCCCTGTTTCTTTCCCGTGGTCACTATCGCTCGTGCAATATCTCCCGTTTGGAATCCCTGCACCTTTTTGGCTCCTTTGGGTTTCGAGCATGGCAACCCGATATCATTGACATTGCGCATACGCCTACACCCATGCCCAGTTGCAGCGATCAGCAATGGGTTGATACCCGTGATCTGGAGGGTCTGTGGGGTACTTTTGCCTATGCAACTTGCATCCATCCAATGGGTTTTCTCCAGCCCTCTGTTTGTGCGATTCAATTTGGTCAAACCACCTGAACCAACCTCTACTGGCAACCCCGTTGCTTTTAACCTTTCAAACAGCAGCCACCTGGTCACATTGACTGCTGAGGCGTCCTTTAATGGAGCTTTCATCTGCGCCTGAACACGTTTCAACACCTCTGGTTTCTTCTTCAAGAACACGGCGATATCATGTGTCCCTTTGGCGGTGTTGCATTTCTCACAAGCGAGCGTCAGGTTGCTTATGCTGTTTGTTCCACCCTTCGCTCGGGGCTGGATGTGCTCCACCTGTAATGGGGTGTTGGTTGCACCACAATACGCGCATTGTCTCTTCCATTTTTCCAGCAAGTACTCGCGGGTTTCATATCCGGCCAGGGTGCCTTGTTGATACTCTTTGCCTGTAATAGCAGGATGCTCTAGAACCTGCATATCAAAGCGCACCAGTTCCTGACTGATAGCCTGCACAGGGGCGTATCGACTCAATCGCTGGACCCACGTCATGATGTTGTGCACCCGACTTACGAGAGATGGAGCGATCCACCCTTTGCCTCTCCGCCGGTTCTGGAATTTCGGCTTTCGGTATCTCGTTTTCCTTTGGCGTCTGCCTCGACGGGCACCCCGACGGGTCTCGATAGCTTTCTTGATTTGCTGTCCCCGATGGGTCAACTCAGCGGCAAACACCACGTCTCCCGATGCATCGTTGAGCAGGGCGATCCCAGTCGTTTTGGAACCAGGATCAAGCTTCAAACGCAACGGTTGCACCTGTGCAGACTCCATGTCCTTAAAGAGGATAATCGTGAACGGGAATCGTCGCCAGACAGCCGCCTTTCCCTGACTGAGTAAGAGCCTTGCTCGTCCCGGATGCACCGGATCGAGTGGTCGTTGATACGTATCAATGACAAAGACTTTGGACATCATTTGTATCCTTTCGGATCTCTCCTTGCGGAGGTAACGTTGGCCTCGACGATGTTCAGGAACGGTTTCTCGCAAAGAGCACTGGTTTTTACCCTACAACCTGTTTAACCCTTTGCCGCAGTGGTTCAAGCTGGCCTCGCACTCGAACGTGCCTAGCACTTCGTTCCGAACGGAGGAAGAACATGTCTTCCCAGATCTGCTCATGACGGGCCTGCAAAACGGCGAACCGCTCAGCAAGCCCCGGTTTTTCAAACCGGGGTTCATGACGCCTGCGCAATGCATCGTAATTACGTTTCAGTCTGATCTTCACGATTCAGAAATGTTCTGCTTTATTTTTCTCCACATCAAGATTATACACTAGAAAACAGGTACATGCATCAACATAATAGCCAATATATGTAGGCATATATAAGTATACCATGGAGCAACACTCCGATTCTGTTCAAGCGACCTCTCCAAAACCATCCTATTCCCCATTTTTTTTGCACGTCTACAAATTAGGCGCAAAGCACAATAATTCGTAGACGTGCAAAAATATGTAAAAACGATCTAGAGAGCGGCTATATCGCAACAAGTCAAGTTAGAAGATATGATGCCAATGGCTGAATACTTTGTGTCTTAATCGCTCCTGTGACTAATTTGGCTACCTGAATTGCTCCGTTGACTTGGAAATGCGTGTTATCGGCAACCGCATTTGGGAAGTCAGGAGAGACGCCCGCATTGATAAAGAAGAATATTGACTTGGTGCCAACAGGGCCTAGAGACTGGAAGTAGGTCATACTCAGCGCGGTCAAGTCGATCAACTGCACATGTTGTGCCGCAGCCAGTTGCCGCATGGCGACCGGGTAATTTCCATGTGTATCGACAATTTTTCCGTTGGCGTCGAAACTTCTCCTGGCAACCGGCGTGACCAGAATAGGTATAGCCTTGTGTGCTCGTGCTCCATCAATATACTTTTGTAGAGCCGCCTCATAGGTGGTGAAGGGATAACTTCCTGAACCAGTATGCTCATCATTATGTCCAAACTGAATGAACAAGAAGTCGTTTGGCTTGATGACATTGAGTATATCGTTTAAACGTCCTTCATTGATAAAACTGATCGATGTACGAGCACTAACTGCATAATTGGCGATAGCAACATTCGGCCCAAAGTACTGCGGCAACATTTCGCCCCAACCCCCATAGCTCACATATGGATCGGATAGGGGAGCCTGATCGCAGACCGTGGAGTCGCCAGCTAGATAGACGGTGACGGTGCTGGCACTGGCTTTATTAATTTGAACTGCCTCGACTTTTGGTGCGGTCCAAGCAAACTGCAGGTTCAATTGCTCTGTTGCTACATTCACGGTGAACGTGCGCTCGATAAACTTGCCAGTGGTGGTGGTCGCTTTACTCAACATCATGCGACCATACTCAGCTTTTAGAGTGGTTGACGATGTACCAGCTTCGTCCCCTAAGATTACCGTGACCGTATAATTCCCATTTGGAACGCGCGTATTAAAGGTAAATGGCTTCGTGCTGGTGATAAAATGACGGTGTAAGGTGTCTATTCCACCTCGATCAACCGAAACAAGATTCGCGGTACTGGCAAATCCGTAGCCAAGGGTATCGCTGTAGGCTGTGGTTGGCAATATCTGCCTATAACCAGTAGGTACAGGCCCAGCACCAAAGGAAAATTTATAGGGCAATGCCGGGGTCGGTATCGCCGTGTTTACAGGGGTAATTCCTGGGCAGGTTGATAGATTGGTATTTGTAGCAAAACTCCGCGTTACTGCCGCAGACGCGTGCCTGCTCTGACCAATACCTACAGGAATGAGTATTGCCACTATGGCAAGTACTAAAGAAAAAGCAACTATCCGTTTTTTTCTACTCACTTTGCTTCGATTCTCCTCTCTTTTTCTACACAAGGCTCTGACTAGTCGTGAAGGTCTTATTGGCTCTCGCGACATTTGACGGTTGTTTGAGATTCTCAGTATGTTGAATATGCATCTCTATCGTCTATATAAATGCAAAATTCAAAAATAACTAAGTACACGTATAAGTGCAATATATCAGTATTCATACATTTATATCTAATACGGCAAAAATGTATGACCGAAACATATTCCTGATTTACAGCATGATAAAAAGATGAAGAGTACATTTTCTGCAAAAAGAGAAAAATAGTTACAACAACCGAGGGAATGCTTTTCGTAATAGGGGGAGCATAAAATCGAAGGCGCAGGTGTCTCATGCAATATCCAGATCTAGATATGCAGAAGGCAAAAATCGAAGTATCGGGTCCATCCGACAAAGCAAAATAACGCATGAACATCGTCCTCCTTGACACAGACAGGGACGTGAATTCTATCACTGTTATACATACTCTTCGCCGAGATATAACAAAGATAGTCCTGATTTGAATACACAGGTCATCCAACTGGTATTCTACCACTTCACGCTATTAGAAAACGCTTACTGGAGGTAGCGTAAACTAATCGGAGCAATTTGTCAAGGAAAATTTGTACATGTTGCAATGTGTAGATACTACTTGACTTATTCACAATGCATAAATTTCCCCTTGATACTGATCAGGAATAAGCATATAATGCTCTAAAATATCTCTGGATTGCTCAATATATCTACTTCACACACCTATTGTAGAAGAATTTTGGGAAAACTTCCTGAGAGATAGTGAGTATCTGATTCCCATGATGCTCAACTTTTCTCAAGTTGGTTTGTTGCGGCTTTGCCGCTCTCTCGACCGTTTTATGATATATTCTACATTTTTGCAAAGTATTGTGCAGAATGCAATACTTTGCAAAAATGTAGAATATATCATAAATTCATATTTAGTACATTGTGCATTATTTGTTATGACAATAAACGAGGAGTGATTCATGTCAACGTCTGACTCCCAGGATCAGAAATCCATTACCATCCATGATGTGGCAAAACTGGCAGGCGTATCTGTAGCAACGGTCTCTCGTGTCCTTAATGGCTATACGACGGTCAATCCTCTCTTCGCCAATCGGGTACGTGAAGCTGCTACCGCCCTCAAGTATCAACCAGGCAAGGCTACCCGCACCCTTACCAGCAGAAATTCGTCTTCATCCCTCCTTGGGTTACTGGTCAGCGACATTCAGAATCCCTTTTACATGGATCTGATTCGTGGTGTCGAGGAGGTCGTACGGCAATACGGTTATCTGCTTGTGATTTGCAATACGGCTGAAGATCCTCGACGCGAGGAGCAATACATTCAGCTTCTTGCTGCTGAACCTGTGGCTGGCATTGTTGTCGTACCAACCCAGGGCTGTCTGCCAGCGCTGGAGCAACTCAAGGTACTACACATCCCGGTTGTTACGGTTGATCGACGCATCAACGACCATTCCATCGATGCCGTTCTTATTGACAACATGGCAGCTGCTAAAGAGGTGGTTGCCCACTTAATCGGCAATGGATATCGACGCATTGGGATTGTCGCGGGCACTAAGGCTCCTACCAATGCTAATGAACGTGTCCTGGGATATCGTCAGGCATTACAGGAGGCTGGCATCCCGCTCGATCCCGCTCTAGAACAACGAGGCTCTCTTCTCAGCGCAGAAAGCGGTGAGATCCTCGCCAACGCATTGCTCGATCTAAAACCACCAGTTGACGCTATTTTTACAACTAACAATCGATTTACCACTGGTACTCTCCGCGCCCTCTATGCACGCAATAAACGTATTCCCGATGACGTGGCACTCGCTTGCTTCGATGAGATTCACTGGCCCGTCCCCAATCCCGTGCCGATCACGGCTGTGATACAGTCTTCTTACGAGCTCGGCTGCGCCGCCGCTAATCGGCTTGTGCAACGCCTCCAAAAGCCAGAGGCTCCCAAACAAAAAATTATACTTCAACATCAGTTAGCTATTCACGCGTCTTCAGGCCCACGTTCCCATTTAGAAACCGATTAAGCCTCACGTTCCTCTCTTTTCTGCCTCGTGACTTCAGGACTCACAACGCTTTTTATTCGCTTCTTCCATATTTCTTTATTTCTACCCCTCATTGAGCAATGAGGGGTAGAAATAAAGAAATATGGAAGAAGCGAATACTCTTGACAAATTCTCTCTTGTTAGGTATCCTTTAAAACATTAAGGGAAACGCCGGGAGTAAACGCTTACTTCCCCAAAAAGCTATAATCACCGAAATATCTACCTCCGTTCGCATATTATTTGATTAAGCGAGTCGGGCTACAGATATATTGGCATACACAAAGTTGTCTATGCTAACTTTTTTTGTCGTAGATTACCAGTGTCAGGGAGGACATTGTTTTATGAGAAGTATCTTTATTTACTGCAATTCAAACAACCCTCCACAAAACAGTTAACCCACTAAAACCCATAACTCTGTCATCCTGGCTCATCTTGCCGTATTGAATCGTCGCGTTCGTAGTATCAACCTGGAGTAGAGCTCAACAGGGTTGTCTGGTCAGAGAAGGGAAGGGATCGCTTCTCTGGCATAGCGAAATGTCAGATTTAAGATTATTTCTGTTGCCTCAAAAAAGAAAGGATTCTTGATGAGCAAACACATAAATCGTCGTCGCTTCCTGGAGCTCTCAGCAGGGAGTGTTTCGCTGGCTACATTGGGCGATGTGGTCAATATTGTCTCACGAACTCCACAGACGGCTGATGCAGCTGCAATAACACGCGGTATCCACGATTCTCAGGCCGCTACGACCTGGGAAGATGCGTTCGTTAGCGGTAACGGACGCTATGGCATTATGGTCTATGGCAATCCTCTGAGCGAGACGGTGATCTTTAACGATCATAAGTTTGAGCAGCCCAACGGGAGCCTGAACCTCCAGCCGCCCAAAATCTCGAATTTGCTCCCACAGGTGCAAACAGACCTGCTCGCGGGCAACTACTCGAAAGCTGAGAGCGAATTTCCTAATGGCTGGCAACTTCACTGGACACAGCCTTTTCATCCCGGTTATGAGATGCTCCTGACACTTCCCACCAACGGTACAATCAGTAATTATACACGCACAACTAACTTTGAAACAGGTGAGGTGAACGTTCAGTGGAGCGACTCGCTAGGCAGTTGGGTCAGAAGCAGCTTCGTCTCGCGTGCTGATAATGTAGTGGTACAATCGCTTACCGCTCCTACAAACGGCAAGGTAAATGTTACGCTTCAATTGAATGGTAACCTTGCAGGTCTTCCTACTGGTATGGTCTTTACCAACCGCGTATACACTGACACCAGCGGACATACGTTCCTCAACCTGCGTGCTCAATATACTTCTGCTACAACCGGACCTGGCTATGAAGGGGTTACGCTGGTTGTGCTATCGGGCGGTACACAACGCATCAGTGGCACAACACTCTCGATCTCCAACGCGAACTCTGTTTTGCTCCTGACCCAGACGGATCGTTATGATGTCGCTACCCAGTGGAACAACAATACGTTGCAGACCGCTCTTGTGAAGAACTCGACCAGCTATAGCACTTTGCTCAGCCGCCACGTGGCTATCCATCAGCCAATCTACAACCGGGTTTCGGTCAATTTTAATGGTAGCGCGAGTGATCGTGCACTTACGACAACTGCCCTGATCAGCAAACAGAACAGTAGTAAGACCACACTCAATGCGGCCCTATTAGAGAAGTTATTCGATACTGGCCGCTACCATTTCTTGAGTGCCAGCGGATATCTGCCAACTCGTCTGTCAGCGCTCTGGATTGGTGCATGGGGTGCTTCGTGGTCAGACGATTTTACGACTGATGCAAATGTGAATCTACAAATGGCCGGTGGCAATATCGGTGATATGCCTGAAGCGACACAGGCTTTTATTACGATGATCCTCAAACAGCTCCCCAACTGGCAGACAAATGCTACAAATATTATGGGCACTCGTGGCATCATGGCCCCGCCTCGTACCGATGGCACAAGCGGTTACCTGTTCCATATGGGGAGTGGCTTCCCATCCGAGATGTGGACGGCCGGGGCCGACTGGCTGCTTTATCCTCTCTATGAACACTACCAGGTAACTGGCGATACCACATTTTTGAATACGTTGTGGCCCTGGCTCCAACAATTGGCCTTCTTCTATGAAGATTTCCTGAAGCATACCGACTCCAATGGCAAATATGTTTTTGTGCCATCCTATTCGCCAGAAAATAAACCTGCCAACACAGGCATCCCTGCTGCTGTCGATGCCACGATGGATGTCGCGGCTGGCAAACATGCCTTGCAAACGGCTATCGACGTGGCGAATCTGCTGGGAGTTGAACAAGGATCAGGCCAGGGTGTCCAACGCTGGACCACACTGCTCACGAAGATACCATCCTATCGCATCAATAGCGATAAAGCCCTGGCCGAGTGGGTCTGGCCCTCACTCACGGATAACTATAACCATCGCCATGTCAGCCATCTCTATCCCGTCTGGCCACTGCACGAAATTAACCCTGAGGACACGCCTGCGCTGATCGCTCCTGCAAAACAGGCTCTGGTCTTGCGTGTCAATGAAAATAATTCGGCACATGGCTTCTTGCATCGTGCTCTGGCCTGGACACGCCTCAAAGATGGCTCACAAGTCTCAACAAATCTGCTGGACATATTAGCTAGCAACTCTATGTTCCGCAGCCTGATGACTTCCCATTATCCATCGCTGCGCGTCTACAATGCCGATGCATCCAATACTATTCCGGCTATCATCATGGAGATGCTCACTTACTCAAGGCCAGGCGTGACCGAGCTACTGCCCGCCGTGCCCAATTATCTGACGCAGGGCTCGATTAGTAGCGTACGAGGACGCAACCGCGTTACGGTGAGCCTCAACTGGAACCTGACGGCAAAAACGGTCAATGCAACACTGCACTCAGATATCACACAGAAGGTGACTCTGATCAACCGTCGTGGCATCACCAGTATTACCAGCAGTGCCGCCATTGCATCGTCTCCTGTCGGCTCATTTGCCCGTGTGCTCTCATTACAGGCAGGAGCAAGCACGACAGTTTCTATCACTTTCTAGCATACACAAAATTGTCATGTTTCTTTACAATAAATGGATAGTAGTAGAACATCGCTTACCGATGATCTGACTCCGCTTCCGTCTCTTTCCTCAATGGCATGCCCATTCGATGCCAGGGTACACTATTGAGGAATTGTCCAGGGAAATATATTGTAAACATAGTTGACAAATTAACCTTTTACGTAGTACTATTTGTTTATGGAAACGACTTTACTCGTCTTTATATAGCAATATGAAATGAGTAGTGGCAAAATGCTTATTCTGGACTACATCCAACGTAGGAAAACCAGAGAAGAACAGAGGAGTTTGACACATTATGAGTGAAAACATGGATCGTCGTCGTTTTTTGGGTACACTTGCAGCCGGAACGTCGTTGGCCGCTCTCACCAGTGGTGAAGGGATCGCGAGCGCGATGGCCCTGGCAAACACAGCAATCACCATCAACGGTGGCAGCGCAGGACGCACCTTTGACGGTGTAGGGGGACTCAGCGGTGGTGGCGGCACTTCACGCCTGCTTATCGATTATCCGGCCAAGCAGCAAAGCGAGATTCTGGACTATCTCTTCAAGCCGAACTATGGCGCGAGCCTTCACATCCTCAAGGTCGAAATTGGTGGAGATACCAATTCAACCAATGGATCGGAGGCCAGCCATATGCGCAGTCGCACCGATCAGAACTATAACCGGGGCTATGAATGGTGGTTAATGGAGCAGGCCAAAGCACGCAACCCTAATATTAAGTTCTATGGCTTGCAGTGGGGCGCTCCTGGCTGGTTCAGTGGTGGCTTCTGGTCGCAGGACAACATCAATTATGTCATCAACTGGATTGAGCATGCTCAATCTGATCATGGCCTGCATATCGATTATATCGGAGGCTGGAACGAGAGCGGCTATAATAAGGCCTGGTATGAAAATCTGAAAAATACGCTTGTTAGCAAAGGCTTAACCACAAAGGTTGTGGCCTCCGATGAAGCTGGCTGGAACGTTGTGACGGATATGACGAGCGACTCAACATTCAGGAACAGTATCGATATCGTTGGTTCTCATTATCCTGTCACGGCTGCACGTATCCCACCTGCCTCTGCTTTAGCTCTCAATAAGCCTCTGTGGGCCAGTGAGAGCGGCTCACAGCAGTATGACAAGGGAGCATCAGCGCTGGCCCATAATCTTAATCGCAACTATGTTGCGGGCAAGATGACCGCCGACATTAACTGGAGCTTACTCGCGGCCTGGTATCCAACGCTACCATTCGCGGGCGATGGCTTGATGCTGGCTGAACAGCCCTGGTCAGGCAATTATTATGTGGGCAAGAGTATCTGGTCAATGGCACATACAGCCCAGTTTACTCAACCCGGCTGGAAATATCTTGATAGTGGCTGTGGCTACCTGGGCGGCAATAGCAGCAACGGCAGCTATGTCACGCTCAAATCCACCAATGGCAAAGACTACAGTACGATTATCGAGACGATGAATGTCTCAGGTACTCAGACGGCGAGTTTTACGGTCTCAGGTGGACTTTCTACGGGCACGGTCCATGTCTGGGCCACCAATATCAATGGCGCAGAGTTCGTACGCCAGGCAGATATCACGCCCAGCAAGGGGACTTACTCGCTCACGCTCCAGCCTAACTTTATTTACAGCTTAACCACAACCACAGGTCAGGGCAAAGGGTCCACGAATCCCCCTGCTGCTGCTGCCCTCGCGTTGCCATATAGCGATAATTTTGATGGCTATGCCACAGGGAAGATCGCCCATTACTTCTCCGATCTGCAGGGCGCGTTTGAGACCGCTGCCGCTGGTGGCGGACGCAGTGGCCGGAGCCTCCGTCAAGTTATTACGACGGCACCGATTGCCTGGCACAGTGGCTCACCCACGCCTCCTATCACGATTGTGGGCGACCCTAACTGGGCCAATTACAAGGTATCCGTCGATGTGCTCATCGAGCAGGCAGGCCACGTTGAGTTGATCGGCAACCTGATTAACCAGATCAGGCTGGGTGGAGCTGCGGTCGGCTATCATCTGCGTATCACTAATACAGGTGCGTGGACGCTCTTTAAAGAGGCCAACAATAACAATACGATTGCGGACACGACGCTGGCTAGCGGTACCGTTTCTTTTAGCCTGAACACATGGCATACCCTTTCACTGACCATGGCTCGTGGAAATGTGCAGGCATTTATCAACAATACCAGGGTTGCCAACGTCAATGATTCTACCTACACCAAGGGTCAGGCTGCGCTCCTGGTCAGCAAATGGATCAATGCTCAGTTCGACAATTTCTCGGTCGTGTCGGCTTAAACTGACTGCTAACTGTCGAATGGCCTTGCCGCTCGACAGTTCTTTTTACGCCTATTTTATATTTTTACATAATTTGCTAGCAAATTATGTAAAAATATAAAATAGGCGTAAAAGCATGCTTTGTGCTAGCCCACTTCTAGCTTGATCGTGTCATACATGGCTCCTGCACCACTAATGACGTCGGTGGCCTGGAAGGTGATGCTGTTGCTTCCAGCCTTTAAGAGGGATGCGGGGAAGGTGATCAGGACGAGGTGATAGGTACCGCTCTGGTTGGCACTACGGTAGATGGCTGCATCGTTCACGATAACTGGCAGAGGTGCCATGGTCGTGCCATTTACCCCGACCTGGACGGTTGGCATCCTGCTCATGCCAGCGAGCGCCACGGTCAGGTGAGCGGTACCGGTACACGCCTGACTTAGATTGAAGTTGATGGTCCAGGTTCCGACGGCTGTCTGTGCATAATACCAGTCATTGCCTGGGGTGCTATGGTCAGATGTATGTGAATAAAACCAGTTATTCCACGGCGTACTACGATCAATCGTATAGGTCAGGTTGGTTGGTACCTGATTGAAAAGACCATACTGGTGCGGCACGTTCCCTAATTTGAACTCGGCGGCTTTCCGGTCGGCGGTCCCAATCTGCCACAGAAAGTTTTTATATTCTGGCGGAGACCAGGTCAATGTTCCCAGGTTCGCCAGCCAGCCACTCACGTTAACATTGTCGTGTTCATATTGATCGGTCACATCGCCTATAAGCCCTCCGTTCGCCCAGGCATACAGGCTATAGCTCCCCGGACGCACATTGGGCAGCAGGAAATCGCCAAAAAAGTCGGCCTTTGTCGAGTAGATATAACCCGATCCCTGGGTATATATATCGCTGCCCGGTTGCGCTAGTGTCACGATGGCCCCTGACGCTGGCCGCCCATCCGCCAGATGGAGCTTGCCGAAGACGCTGGTACGAGCGAGAGGATAGTTGGGATTCGAGAGCCAGCTGTACGGCCACGCGGCATGTTCTTTATAGACCTGAAACTGAGCATCGGCAATACTACCATTATTGAAATAGACCAACCAGGGACCATAGATCTTCCCGCTCGGAATCGATACCCCTGGCGTCCCGAAGTGACCGCTCACGAGCATATTGAGCAATACTGCATCTCCTGTGCTGCCCTCAACATGGACGGTCAAATCTTGCTTCATTGGCCCCCCATTAACATACTCATGGCTGGGCGAAATCATCCAGATGCCCTGGCTGCTATTATAGACACCATGCAATTTGTCTTCGTCCACATAGGTGGAGGCATCATATTTTGTGTAGACGGTCCCATCCGCCAGTTGAAAGGTTGAGTCTTGCAGCACCTTCGATGCCAAAATCTGACTCAACGTTGGAAATGCAATTGCGTTTTGCACGCCGTTATAGCCGGTATGAAATAGGTTGCCATCAAAGCGGTATAGGGTACGAAACTCGCCGACGCTGCCGATGCCCGTGGCGACAAAATAAGAGTAGACCCCGCTGACTCCGCTGCGTACGACATAGTGCAGGTCCCCCAGCTACTGCTGTAGGCGATATCGGCCATCGTCGCTGTATTGGTCACGACCGTTAATGAGGTCGGGACAAACGCTGTTCCTCCGTTGATAGAGCTGTAAAAGCCTTTGGCCGTTCCAATGAGCTCCTGTCCATTGCGCACAAGCGAATAGCCCATACCCGCAGCATTGAACTTGATGGTGAAGAGACCATTGGTGATGGTTGCTGCCATCCCTGAGACAGTGAGCGAGACGGGTGTTTCTACCGAGAAATGGCTTGTTGTTGCACCATTGCTTTCTGTCGTGGCCGCCCTGGCCTCTTGGGGCGGCCGCCCGCGACCAGAAGCGTGAAAACGGATAATAACAGCATACAGAAGAGGGCTAAAGATCTTTTTTGCTTATGCATTGTCCTGATTCCTTTCATTTTTCGTGTTTCTTCCCTAAAACACTGATCCCTATACCAACTGACAAGAGCATTTTGCTATGAATCGCCAGGAACCATTTCGCACGAAGACGCACGCCCCGCTGGTTTTGTGACCCAATACACCAGGGAGCGTGCGTTTCTTTTTTGCCAAGAAAAGGTACCATGCCAGTTGGTGACGCCTTTAAAGATCCTTAGAATAAGGCTGAAGATGTGTAGATACCATGCACATACGAATACACGTCCTCAAACGTTTCTTCCAGAATTTCTCGTCATTGGCTTCAGGTGAATGTGTTCCTTATATTCTACATTATAACATACCTCACATCTAGTAGTGAGAATTCTTGAGTTCTTTGCCTTCTTCTTCCTGGCTAGTCGCTAACCGACTTCTAGCTTA
>CAWKKX010000051.1:0-281533 GCA_963850365.1 uncultured Chloroflexia bacterium | reverse complement strand
CCTGCGGTCGATTAGCTAGTTGGTGAGGTCAAGGCTCACCAAGGCGACGATCGATAGCTGGTCTGAGAGGACGATCAGCCACACTGGGATTGAGAACGGCCCAGACTCCTACGGGGGGCAGCAGTGAGGAATTTTCGTCAATGGGGGCAACCCTGAACGAGCAACGCCGCGTGCAGGAAGAAGGTTTTCGGATCGTAAACTGCTTTTCTCTGGGACGAGCAAGGACGGTACCAGAGGAATCAGCCCCGGCTAACTACGTGCCAGCAGCCGCGGTAATACGTAGGGGGCGAGCGTTGTCCGGATTTATTGGGCGTAAAGGGTCCGCAGGCGGTTTGGTAAGTTTGACGTGACAGTTCCCGGCTCAACTGGGAAAGTGCGTTGGAAACTGCCAGACTTGAGGGCTTCAGAGGGATGCGGAATTCCGGGTGGAGTGGTGAAATGCGTAGATATCCGGAGGAACACCGAAGGCGAAGGCAGCATCCTGGGAAGTCTCTGACGCTCAGGGACGAAAGCTAGGGGAGCGAACGGGATTAGATACCCCGGTAGTCCTAGCCGTAAACGATGACCACTAGACGTAAGAGGTATCGACCCCCCTTGTGTCGAAGTTAACACGATAAGTGGTCCGCCTGGGGAGTACGGTCGCAAGATTAAAACTCAAAGGAATTGACGGGGACCCGCACAAGCAGCGGAGCGTGTGGTTTAATTCGATGCAACGCGAAGAACCTTACCAAGGCTTGACATGCATTTGCACCAGCAGTAACGCGCTGTCCCTTCGGGGCGGATGCACAGGTGCTGCATGGCTGTCGTCAGCTCGTGTCGTGAGATGTTGGGTTAAGTCCCGCAACGAGCGCAACCCCTGTGGTTAGTTGAATGCTCTAGCCAGACTGCCGCGATTAACGCGGAGGAAGGCGGGGATGACGTCAAGTCAGCACGGCCCTTACGCCTTGGGCTACACACACGCTACAATGATCAGGACAAAGAGTTGCCAACCCGCGAGGGGGAGCTAATCTCGTCAAACCTGGTCTCAGTTCAGATCGGAGGCTGCAACCCGCCTCCATGAAGTTGGAGTTGCTAGTAACCGTAAGTCAGCACATTACGGTGAATACGTTCCCGGGTCTTGTACACACCGCCCGTCACACCACGAAAGTCGGCAACACCTGAAGCCGCCAGGCTAACTCGCAAGAGAGGCAGGCGTCGAGGGTGGGGTCGGTGATTGGGGTGAAGTCGTAACAAGGTAGCCGTACCGGAAGGTGCGGCTGGATCACCTCCTTTCTAGGGAGTGGATGATCCTGCGGTCGATTAGCTAGTTGGTGAGGTCAAGGCTCACCAAGGCGACGATCGATAGCTGGTCTGAGAGGACGATCAGCCACACTGGGATTGAGAACGGCCCAGACTCCTACGGGGGGCAGCAGTGAGGAATTTTCGTCAATGGGGGCAACCCTGAACGAGCAACGCCGCGTGCAGGAAGAAGGTTTTCGGATCGTAAACTGCTTTTCTCTGGGACGAGCAAGGACGGTACCAGAGGAATCAGCCCCGGCTAACTACGTGCCAGCAGCCGCGGTAATACGTAGGGGGCGAGCGTTGTCCGGATTTATTGGGCGTAAAGGGTCCGCAGGCGGTTTGGTAAGTTTGACGTGACAGTTCCCGGCTCAACTGGGAAAGTGCGTTGGAAACTGCCAGACTTGAGGGCTTCAGAGGGATGCGGAATTCCGGGTGGAGTGGTGAAATGCGTAGATATCCGGAGGAACACCGAAGGCGAAGGCAGCATCCTGGGAAGTCTCTGACGCTCAGGGACGAAAGCTAGGGGAGCGAACGGGATTAGATACCCCGGTAGTCCTAGCCGTAAACGATGACCACTAGACGTAAGAGGTATCGACCCCCCTTGTGTCGAAGTTAACACGATAAGTGGTCCGCCTGGGGAGTACGGTCGCAAGATTAAAACTCAAAGGAATTGACGGGGACCCGCACAAGCAGCGGAGCGTGTGGTTTAATTCGATGCAACGCGAAGAACCTTACCAAGGCTTGACATGCATTTGCACCAGCAGTAACGCGCTGTCCCCTTCGGGGGCGGATGCACAGGTGCTGCATGGCTGTCGTCAGCTCGTGTCGTGAGATGTTGGGTTAAGTCCCGCAACGAGCGCAACCCCTGTGGTTAGTTGAATGCTCTAGCCAGACTGCCGCGATTAACGCGGAGGAAGGCGGGGATGACGTCAAGTCAGCACGGCCCTTACGCCTTGGGCTACACACACGCTACAATGATCAGGACAAAGAGTTGCCAACCCGCGAGGGGGAGCTAATCTCGTCAAACCTGGTCTCAGTTCAGATCGGAGGCTGCAACCCGCCTCCGTGAAGTTGGAGTTGCTAGTAACCGTAAGTCAGCACATTACGGTGAATACGTTCCCGGGTCTTGTACACACCGCCCGTCACACCACGAAAGTCGGCAACACCTGAAGCCGCCAGGCTAACTCGCAAGAGAGGCAGGCGTCGAGGGTGGGGTCGGTGATTGGGGTGAAGTCGTAACAAGGTAGCCGTACCGGAAGGTGCGGCTGGATCACCTCCTTTCTAGGGAGCTTTGATGCCCCCCTTCTCTGTTCACAGAGGATGCGGCGCATCGACTTCCAGGTCGGTTCTCACTTGCAGAAGTGAGATGATCTGATTAAGTTTATCATAGGACGATTGGCGTTTGGATGTCAGGCCTTACCACTCTTTAGTTGTTCGGGTAGCTTACGCAAACAAGTAATGTTTTTGACGATTATACCCAGCCCAATAAGGGCTTTTAGCTCAGGTGGTTAGAGCGCAGTCCTGATAAGACTGAGGTCCCTGGTTCGAGTCCAGGAAGGCCCATTTGGGGACGTAGCTTAGTTGGTAGAGCGCTGCCTTTGCACGGCAGAGGTCAGGGGTTCGAATCCCCTCGTCTCCACCAGGATGCAAATCCTATCCGCTTATGCACGCGGGTGGGATGGTGACTATAGAGAGAGGGAAACACCCGTTCCCATCCCGAACACGGTAGTTAAGCCTCTTATCTCCGATGATACTGCGTGGGCAACTGCGCGGGAAAATAGGAAGTTGCCTTTCCACCCGCTTGCATAAGCGGGCTTTTTCTTTCTAAACCAGGCAAACGCGGGCTTTTAGCTCAGGTGGTTAGAGCGCAGTCCTGATAAGACTGAGGTCCCCGGTTCGAGTCCAGGAAGGCCCATAAGAGATTAAAAAGGAGATAAATATTTTGCACAACATTGTGCAAAATATTTATCTCCTTTTTAATCTCTTATATGTGAAGTGCAGACCTTCTAATGGCAAAAATTGATTCACATATTGTATTTCTGGAATAATGGGCGCTAGAAGCGGTGCCAGCCCCCCGTGCGCGATGACTTTTACCTCATCATGTGCTCCCGGTATCTCTGCACGTAAACGAGCAATCAAACCTTGCACCAGGCCAACATGTCCGTAGATAATACCTGATTGTATATTTTCAATTGTGTTCTTGCCCAGGGCTGAACGCGGAGGCGTCATATTGACACGATAGAGCTGTGAGGCGGCACTCGTCAAAGCCTCGGCGGAAATCATCAGGCCGGGCGCAATCGCTCCACCCAGAAAATCCCCTTCCAGAGAAACAACGTCAAAGGTTGTTGCCGTACTAAAGGCAATCACAATCGCCGGTCCTCCATAGATCTGGTGTGCGGCTATCGTAGTCATAATACGATCCGAACCAACCTCCCATGGATTATCGACTTGCAAATCAATACCAAGGTCAAGCGTGTAGCTAACAACGACGGCTTCTTTACCACAATAGCGCACTGCAAGTTCCTGAAATACAGGTGTCAGCGGTGGCACAACACTCGATATAATAGTATCTTCAATATCTGTCAATGTTAGACCTGCATGGCGCAATAAGTCATTCAAAACCATCGCATATTCATCGGTCGTACGCTGCCGCATCGTCGAAACTACCCAGTGGTGCTTCATAGCTTCCCGCTCATATAGACCAAATTTGATGTTAGTATTGCTAATATCAAGTGCAAGTAACATAACATTCCCTTCTCTGGGAGTAAATAACAGAACAACAACAAAGCGGTGTTACTTTTCAGAATGTTCTATGGTCTCGACGGATGAAGCGTATTCTTTTAGAATTGCCGCAATAGTAAAAGGATCGCCAAAAGAGTCATCGCTCACTACAACTACTTCAGTATTATCGCGTGCATCAAGAAATGCCAGTGAGGTTGGGGTACGCCCACGCCTGCGACGTGAGTTTGCAGCAAAGAGTGATCCTCTACCCAACAAAGAGCCAAAAGCATTCCTATTCATACTTTGCCCCTGCTCATCTTCTGTCGTTGCGGCTTGTTGCTCTTTAGGTGAACGACCACGTGGGGTAACATAGCGCACATGGGTCAGCGGCACGCTAATAACCTTATTCCCTTCTTGCTTCACAAAATCCTCGTATGTAATAACGATGACATGATCATTGATATTGAGAAGACGCCGGACATCAGTTACCAGCAGCACAAGACTACCCACGACAAGCGCCACGAGTACACCAAGTAATAACGTGGTGAAAATTATGGCAGCGGTGCCTCGTCCATAGTTATAAGGGACAACAATAGGCACAATTATAGATAGGAGCAGTACACCCATGCAAATGCCCAGGGCCCAACCAACAATGGCCCACACCAGTTTGCTATGCAAAAGTGGGAAAACCATCCATCCATTTTTCCCACCACCCGTTTTGACCTGCGCGAGTATCTCTTCCGCTTGCATATAATCGTCCTCTTATCTGGGGAATATAGCATTTTTTGTATGTTGCATCATTATATCAGATCAGCAACATACCAGCGGAAGATGTTTTTTGCCAGGACAACCCTTTAATTATTCTATATTACTACTCGCTTTTGCATTTATGCAAAAGCGAGTAGTAATATAGAATAATTAAGTGAAAGGCATGAGTAAGCAGAGAAAAGAAGGAAGGAGAATAAAGGACTACAAGCACTTTTCAAGCGAAAAAGCGCTCAACCCGAATTGCTATAATAGCAGGGACCACTTGCGAAGAGATTGTATCGCTACCTCGCAAGATGCCTTTCGAATAGTACGTCCTGTTTTGTAGTGCCAGTACTTCTATCGAGTGCACCTCAGGATCAACAAGCCAATATTCTTCCACGCCAGCTCTTGCATACGCATCAAACTTGTTTAAACGATCATATACAGCTGTTCCAGGCGAAATTACTTCAACCACGAGATCCGGTGCACCAACGATATGGCTTGTAGTTAACTTTCCCAGGCTCTTATTCAAAAGTACAAGTGCATCAGGTTGAACAACTCTATTCGATGCTAGCTCGACATCGAACGGTGCAACAAATGCTCTCCCAATACCCGCACTATCGACGTATTGAAAAAAGAAAGCCGCAAGCCGCATAATAACACTCTGATGAGCTGAATTCGGCGACGGTGCCATAAGCAATACCCCATCCATAACCTCATAACGCAACCCATTATTCGGAAGAGCTGCGTAATCCACGTACGTCCATTTCCCTTGCTTTGGCCCATGAACTTGATTAGCAGGCAATATCATCGCTAAATTGTCTATTGTCGTCATTGTTGACCCACTCTCCAAGCTTATCTCTTTCTCAAAGGCCTGATATGTTTTGACAGCGCCTTGCTCTATTATATCAGATCACAACACACAGAATACTCTGTAGCGTCGCTCAACAACGAGCATAGCATATGGACTATACAGATAAAATACTAAATTATAATTATCTTTGTCATTTTATGACTATAAGAAGTATTAACTTTCCACATCCAACCCCCCCAATAAGAATATCCAGCAGAGGAAGATAATTTCTATGCGCTATAATATATAAGGATACAGGCAACAAAATCTTTCTATCATGTAGAAGCGACAAGTAACAGGGAGAACGCAGTGGATAATGTGATACGCCTGATGGTAGAGAAAGCGGCTCGCCTCTTACTCCAGAAATATCGCGAAGCTCACCCTGAATGGACCAGCGATAAGACGCCTATCGATGACCTCACTAGCTGGCTTGGTCTATACATCGAGACGTTCCATCCTGCAGACTATGTGGCAGGTACATTTGGCTTTATGGACCCGGATGAGGGCGAAAATCTGATCTGGCTGTGTCGCGACCTGCGAGAAACGTTGCGCCGCTTCACACTGGCACATGAGATTGGACACGCAATCCTCCACTATCAGAATGGACGCCGCCTCAAAGAACTTTCAGATCAATTCGCACAACTCACGCAGGATACGTTCTTGCTTGAACCTTCGCGTGCCGATCCTTGCAGTGAAGAGGATGTACAGGAGGATATGGGCAGGTACGAGGAACAAGAATGGATACAGGCCACGCTGGGCATTGGTCACAGCTACAATCCTAGAAGCGAGCGTGAACTGGCGGCCAATGTATTCGCCGCCGAGCTGCTAATTCCCGCTGAACGCTTGCGCACGCTCTACTTGATAGATCAAGTGCCTGCCTCTACGCTTGCAACTACTTTTGGTATTTCGCAAGCCGCACTTCTTAACAGGTTAGCAGGACTAGTACTACAACCTTCTTCAGATGATGCGACAGCACAAAAACCGGCGCAAAAGCAAGCACCGCCCGCCAAAAAGCGTTATGATGAGTTTCAACAGGCGGCCATCGAGGCTCAAACGCCCGCACTCATCGTTGCAGGCCCCGGCAGCGGCAAAACCAGCACACTCATCGGGCGCATCGAATACATTATTAATACGCTGAAAGTTCAGCCAAAAAATATTCTAGCGCTAACATTCTCGCGTAAAGCAACGCAGGAGATGGAAGAACGCCTACAAAGCATGCTTACCGATTTTTCTAATACTGCCAATGACGCCGACACTATTGCTGCTCCTGACATCCCGCCTTCAGTTTACAGTATGCCTAAAGTGAGCACGTTCCATGCTTTTTGCGCCGACCTGCTGCGACAACATGGAGCTCAGGTGGGACTACGCACAGATTTTACGCTCATAGATGATGCGGAAGGCTATTTTATCTTGCGCCAGCAAGCAAATAAGATGCGCTTACAGCACTATCAAAAGCTGCAGGCACCAACTTATTACTTTCCAGAGATGTTACGGGCTATCTCGCGTGCGAAGGATGAGCTGCTATCACCGATAGATTATGAGCTACAAGCCCAACAATTAAAGCAACAAGCACTAAATGACGAGGATCGCGAAAAAGCTGAGAAGGCATGGGAGGTTGCTCATGTCTACGCACTCTATCAAGAGACATTGCGGCTGCGTGGGGATACTGACTTCGGGGGCCTGATTATGCTGGCCATTCAGCTCCTCCGCGAGCAACCAGATATATTATATGAGCAACAACAGAAGTATCAACATATCCTGGTCGATGAATTTCAGGATGTGAACCGCGCCAGCGGTGTGCTCTTGCGCGAACTGGCAGGCGAACGACGTTGTGTCTGGGTGGTCGGTGATGCAAATCAGGCTATCTACGGTTTTCGCGGCGCTTCACCGGCCAATATCCGTCAGTTTCAGCACGATTTTCCGGGGGCGGTCGTCCTTCCTCTCAGCCGCAACTATCGCTCACGACCAGACCTGGTGGCGCTGGCAGAATCTTTCCGCTACACACACCTGGAATTGGATCAGGAAACTGGAAAAAATCAGCCTGTGCGCCCCAGCCACGCCGATGCATATGTTACGATTGCTAGCTCCTCCGACGAGGCAAGCGAACAGGTAGGACTCATCCAGGACATCCACAACAAACACGCTCAAGGCTACGCTTACAAAGACATGATTATTCTCTGCCGCACCCGCGCACAGGTGAAATCTCTCACTCAAGTGCTTGCAGCCGCAGCACTGCCAGTTATCGAACAGAGCAATATACTTGAGCAAGAGTATATTAAAGATGTGCTCTCAATTTTGTTGCTCTTAGCGGATGTTAGTGGCATGGGTCTTCTGCGTGCAGGACGGCAAAGAGAGCACCCTCTTTTACAACAAGACATCGAAAGTTTATTGTTGGCCGCACGCGATCCACAAACAAATGTACGACAATTGATTATGGCCGGCGAGGCTCCGCTTACCATGAGTATTGAAGGCCGACACTCACTGATGCGTCTTTCGCACATTCTACACTCATTTGTTCATACAACATCTCACAACATATGGTCGCTACTAGCAAACTACCTCTTGCTCGAAACTTCGCTGATGCGCGACTTGCTCATCAATTCAACTGACAAACAGAATAGTACACGCTTGCATGACTATAATCAGTTACTACTACTAGCACGCCACTATGACCAACAACAGATCACCCGCCAACAAATACAACAGCATCATGCAAAGACAAATGGACAAGAGCCACTCACATCTCCTTCGCTTGAAGAGATAGCCAAGGGCTTTCTGGAGTATCTGAGCCTGCTAGTACTATTGCGACAGGATGGAGGAGGCCGCCAGGGCAATGGTGAGAACAACGCAGAACAGGCCGATAGTATCCGCGTGATGACGGTTCATGCCAGCAAAGGACTTGAATTTCCCGTTGTTTATCTACCAGGGCTGATGCAACGACGTTTCCCTAGCCAGACACGCGCTAATCCTATTCCCGCAGTAGAACAGATGCTAGCACTAGAGAACAATAATAAAGGGAGCAAAGAAGATAAGCATGAGAGCGGCGAAGCTTGCCTCTTCTATGTTGGCATTACACGCGCCCGCGATCACCTGGTTTTGAGTTATAGCGAACGCTACGGAAGGCAAAAGTATAAACGCTCTCACTACCTCGATGCACTAGAAGTTGGTCTGGCCGAAGACCGCATCAGCAGACTACAATGGGCCAAAAAGCATGCAGGCAATAACGCAAACGACGAGCAACCAGAGATAGCAAACGCATATCAGCCATCCCAACCAGGCGAAAGCTTTATCCATGCCATGAGATCACCCACGTTCAGCGCATCCGCCATTGAGGCTTATCAGCGTTGCCCCAGGCAGTATGCGTACAATTCTATTTATCAATTTAAAAGTGGCACCGATGGCTACCAGTTATTCTGGCATGCCACACAAAAGACGGTAGAAACATTGCAGCGGCAGATAGATGAGAAGCAGGGCCACGAGCAACCAGCCACAAGCGTTCCAACACAACAGGAGACCCAGAAGCTCTATAGCCAAAGCTGGCAGGACCTGGGAGGACCTGATGAGCCATTCGCCCCTATGTACGAAGAGCATGGACACGAAATTGTAGAAGAGGTACGCCGCACCCTACACGGACAAGAAAAGGTCAACTGGCAACTGCGTCCAGGCTATGACATTGATATTGCAGGCCAGACGGTGCGTGTAACCGTTGATCGTGTCGAGGATGCCGGCGAGACCAACAAACCAGCCAGGTTTGTACGCACTCGCTTCGGACGACGCAAAGAGAAACCGACAGCCGACACACGCGAATTATTCTATACGCTCGCCTATCGCCAGCTTCATCCAGGACAACAGGTAGAGTTGCACAGCCACAATATGAGCACGGGCGAGACTCTCCCCATCACAATGACCAGCAAAAAAGAGCAAAGCCTCTACGAGAACGCTGAGCAGGCATTGAAAGGGCTAGAGGCCAACCTCTATCCAGCGCAGCCAGCCGAACCATTTCGCTGCCCAACCTGCCCCTTCTTTTTGATTTGCCCGGCGTAGTTACTATGCCAGCCATATGTGCTTATCTGGCATCCCATACCTGCACCGTCTTATCCTGTGAGCCAGATGCGATGTGCTTCCCATCCGACGACCACGCCACCGTATTCACACTATAAGAATGCCCATGGTAAATGTACACATTTCCTCCATTCACCGCATCCCATACCTGTACGGTCTTATCGCTTGAACCAGATGCTATGCGCTTCCCATCTGGCGACCATGCCACGGCATTCACAACATCAGTATGCCCATGATAGGTGAACACATTCTCTCCTCCCACCACATCCCATACCTGTACGGTCTTATCGCTTGAACCAGATGCTATGCGCTTCCCATCTGGCGACCACGCTGCCGTATCCACAACATCAGTATGCCCATGATAGGTGAACACATTCCCTCCATCCTACCGCATCCCATACCTGTACGGTCTTATCGTTTGAACCAGATGCTATGCGCTTCCCATCCGGCGACCACGCTGCTGTATTCACACTGTTAGAATGCCCATGATAGGTGAATACATTCCCTCCTCCCACCACATCCCATACCTGCACCGTCTTATCGTTTGAACCAGATGCTATGCGCTTCCCATCCGGCGACCATATCACCGTATTTATAACATCAGAATGCCCATGGTAGGTGAATACATTCCCTCCATCCACCGCATCCCATACCTGCACCGCATGTGAACCAGATGCTATGCGCTTCCCATCCGGCGACCACGACACCGCATTAGCACCCCCATAGTAAGTGAACACATTCCCTCCATCCGCCGCATCCCATACCTGCACCGTCCCATCGTTTGCAGCGGAGGCAATACGCTTCCCATCCGGCGACCACGACACCGCATTCACAAAATTAGTATGCCCATGGTAGGTATAATAAGAATGGGGAACCCACCACCACGCAATACCTCCGCCTATGACCATAACGCCTAGTGTAGCCAAACCTGTCACCATCGCTCGGCGCGAAAGCTTAAGTGCAGGCACACTCTTGAGAGGTGATATATACTTCGCAGGGGAAACAATGGCTCTCGGTCGCAATGATTGATTCAAACTTGCGCCATTGTTCATCGATTCCTGCAACTGAGAAGACACCGGTGGCGTTGATGACCGGGGAAACGAACGGTGAGGAAAGGTTGTCTTTGCAGCAGCTGGAGTTACTGATGTGTCCTTGTGTCTGGCTTGCCTTCTCTAAAGCGTTCGCAAATGCTTGTATAGTGGGGAAGCGTTGCTGGGGCTCTTTGGCAAGCGCCTTCAGGACTACCTGCTCTACTTCTGCTGGAAGTTTGGGTATTTTCTGGCGTAATGAGGGTGGAGGTGTCATCAAGTGCTTGGCGAAGATCTCGGTATAGGAACCCTCAAAGGGACGCTCTCCACACAGCCATTCATAGACGACGATCCCTAACGAATACTGGTCGCTGGCAGCACGCGCCTGCGCCTGGATCTGTTCGGGTGCCATGTATGGGATGGTGCCGACGGATGACTGGGCTGTCATGGAAGAAGTGTTATGAGCGATGGCGGCTATGCCAAAGTCGCTGAGGATCACTTCGTTATGTCGCCCTATGAGCATGTTCTCTGGTTTGACGTCCCGATGGATGAGACGCAGATTATGCGCATATTGCAATGCATCAGCGACCGACTTGACGTAGGAGACGACTGTGGCAAGTGGAAGACGTTGTCCCCGCTCATGACGTTGACGTAATGTTCCATTAGGCAGATAATCCATCACCAGAAAAGGCACCCCACGCTGCACATCGAAATCAAGGACACGCACAATATTTGGATGATCGAGCGCGGCAATAATCTGTGCTTCCCGCTGGAAATCTTTAATCTCTCTTTCCGAAAGATAGGTATGCAGGACTTTAATCGATGCTTGCCGCTGGAGACGCAGATGACGTCCAAGATAGACCTCTGCAAAACCGCCGCGTCCCAGCAAACGTTCCAGTCGGTAATTCCCTAGCTGCTGCCCTACCCGGTTGTGTTGTTCTGCCATTGCCAGCGTGCTCTCCTCATCGCCTGTTGACTCTTGAGCGATCTAAACAATCTGGACATAGTATAGAATGCCTGCTGAAGTAGCGTCAACCTTTTGCAATTCTTGAGTACTCATGTGTTCATAGCAAAAGAAGAGCTTTGTGGTTCAATGCAACCCATCCTTTTTGATCTATTCTATACAGTCACGATGCTGGCCAGTCGAAAAAATGGTCTTCCAGATGTGCTTATCTGGCATCCCATACCTGTACGGTCTTATCCCATGAGCTAGAGGCAATGTGCTTCCCATCTGGCGACCATGCTACTGCTAACACAAAATCTGCATGCCCATTATAGGTGAACACATTCTCGCCATTAACCGCATCCCATACTTGCACCGTCTTATCACTTGAGCCTGAGGCGATGCGTTTGCTATCCGGCGACCACGACACGGCCCACACACTATCAGCATGTCCACGATAGGTGAACGCATTCTTTCCATCGGCTGCATCCCACACCTGTACCATCTTATCGTTTGAAACAGAGGCGATGCGCGTGCCATCTGGCGACCACACTACCGCTAACACAGAAGCGGTATGCCCAATATAGGTAAAGGCTTTTCCGCCATCAAGCGCATTCCACACCTGTACCGTCTTATCCTCTGAAGCAGAGGCGATACGCGTCCCGTCTGGCGACCACGCAATTGACCATATAAAATCTGCATGCCCACGATAGGTGACCGCATTCCCACCATCAACTGCGTCCCACACTTGCACCGTCTTATCATATGAACCGGAGGCAATACGCCTGTTATCT
Organism: uncultured Chloroflexia bacterium; assembly: GCA_963850365.1. GTDB lineage: Bacteria > Chloroflexota > Ktedonobacteria > Ktedonobacterales > Ktedonobacteraceae > Dictyobacter. The sequence goes on along the minus strand of CAWKKX010000051.1, from coordinate 269,104 downwards.
GGGGACCACGCCGCCGCCAATACAGAATTAGTATGCCCATGATATGTAAACGAATGCCCTCCATCCCCTATATCCCATAACTGCACCGTCTTATCCCGTGAGCCAGAGGCGAGACGTTTCCCATCCGGTGACCATGCTACTCCACGCACAAGATCAGAGTGCCCACGGTAAGTAAAAGCATGCCCTCCATTAACGGCATCCCATAGCTGCACTGTCTTATCATTTGAACCAGAGGCGATACGCTTCCCATCCGGTGACCATGCCACCGACCATACAATATCAGTATGCCCACGATACACATAACTGTCTTGCTTCGGATGAGAAATACTCTGCACATTATGTGTATCACCTGAGCCGGCGCTGCTAGCCCACCAGGCAATACCTCCACCTACGACCGCAACCCCCAGGGTGGCCAGACCCGTTATCATGGCTCGTCGCGAAAGCTTACGCGTATTATTTGGAGGTGGCACAGCTGGAGAAGCAACTGTCGATTGCAATAGTGGAGGTCCTACTACTGGTTGCAAGGATAGGGGTGATGTCACTACTCGCGACAGGGATTGCTTTGCAGTCGCATTTACGTCCATTGGTACTTGCATCTGAGGCGATGCTAATGGGGCTGGGGGCTGCAAAAATGACTGCGAAAAGGATTGTTTTGCAGCTGCATTGATGTCCATTGGCGCTTGCATCTGATGAGGTTCGAGCGGAGTTAGTTGCTGCGAAATTGACTTTGATAAGGATTGCTCGGACGTTGCGTTGATATCTATTGATGTTTGCATGTGAGGCGGTTCTAGCGGGGCCGGGAGCGAGGATGGTGGTTGTGATCTTGGCAACTGAACAGAAGGAGGCTGCAAAAAGATCGTCCTTTTGGCAGCAGGAATTGTGGGCATACCGGTTATGTGGCTGGCCTTTTCCAACGCGTCCGCAAATGCATGTATGCTAGGAAAACGGCGCTGGGGATCTTTGGCAAGTGCAGTGAAGATTACCTGTTCTACTTCTGCTGGGAATGCTGGCATTCTCTGGCATAACGATGGAGGAGGTGCCATCATATGCTTGGCGAAGATCTCTGTAAAAGAACCCTCAAAAGGGCGCTCTCCACACAGCCATTCATAGACGACGATACCCAGCGCATACTGGTCACTGGCCGCGCGTGCCTGCGCCTGAATCTGTTCGGGTGCCATATAAGGAATTGTACCAACTGGCATCTGGTCGGTCATTGAAGAGGTATTATGGGCAATAGCGGCTATGCCAAAATCACTAAGTACTACTTCATGATGTCGCCCAACAAGCATGTTCTCTGGTTTGATATCACGATGAATGAGCCGGCGGTCGTGGGCATATTGTAATGCATCGGCGACCTGCTTGACATAGGAGACAACTGTGGCAAGCGGAAGACGTTGTCCTCGCTCATAGCGTTGACGTAACGTCCCATTGGGCAGATAATCCATCACCAGGAAAGGCACACCATACTGCACATCGAAGTCGAAGATACGCACAATATTTGGATGATCAAGCACCGCTATAATCTGTGCCTCCCGCTGGAAATCATCAATTCCTCTTTCGGAAAGATGGGCACGCAGAACTTTAATCGCTGCTTGCCTCTGGAGGCGCAGATGCTGCCCAAGATAGACTTCTGCAAAGCCACCCCGTCCCAGCAAACGCTCCAGCCGGTAATTCCCTAGCTGCTCACCTATGCGGTTGTGCGGTTCTGCCATTCCAGCGTGTTCTCCTCATCAAATACTTTGTTCTTGAGCAATCTGAGCGTAGTATAGAATGCTACTAAAGAAGAGTCAAGCATCTTAAGTCCTTGACTGACATTTTGATAGAAGGTAAAATTTCCACAAAGGAATAGATTATGCAAAAAAGTTTGAATCTCAAAAATCGTCTCGCAAATGATGAAATTATTATCATGGATGGTGGTATGGGATCTGAGATCCTGCACAGAGGTGTTGCAACTACATTACCTCTATGGTCGGCTGAGGTATTGTTCCATCACCCGGAAATTGTCCAGCAAATTCATGAGGATTATATTCGTGCAGGTGCCGAGATTATTATTACCGATACATTTCGTACCACCAGGCGAGCTCTTGCCAAAAAGGGTCTGGCAGATAAGGCGACCAAAATCACCCGACTCGCTTGCAATCTGGCACAAAAGGCGGCCGAAAATACAAAGCCCGATCATGAAGTGTATATTGCAGGGTCGGTTGCTCCTCTGGAAGATTGTTATTCACCTCAGTTGACACCCACACGGCAAGAGTTAACCGTAGAACATGAAGAGCTTATTGCGGATCTCAAAGACGGCGGGGTAGATTTTATTCTCTTCGAAACAATGATTACCTTACGCGAAACATTATCAGGCATACACACGGCGCAACGCTATGATGTTCCTTTTGCTGTTAGCTTCTGCTGCAACGAGCACGGAGAATTGCTGAGTGGAGAAGCATTAAACGAGATTGTTCCTCAGATTGAACACTATCAGCCACTTTTCATAAGTGTTAATTGCATCTCTGTGGCTATTGCGAATCAACTTGTGAAGCTATTACGTGCAATGACAGATTTCCCTATCGGTGTCTATGCTCAAGGCGACGGTCTCACTGACGATGATCAAGGCTGGCAACTTATAGAAGAGGAGGAGAAAAGGCAAGAAGCAACCTATGTTCTAGCGGCAAAGCAGTGGAGAAAGGACGGAGCACAGGTTATCGGTGGCTGCTGCGGAACAACGCCCTCTTATATCAAGCACCTATCCACTATCTTTCGTGCATAGAGAAACTCTTGCCGATACTATAAAATGGAGGATGCGCTTAGAACTTTATTTTGAGAGAGCATAAGGATGGACAAAAAATAGGACGATGATAGAGAGAAAAGCACACTTCCAAATAATTGCTCGCATCATCTCCCAATATCTATGTGTATACTTAGGAGAGTGTGTCTGTGAGCACACCAAGGCCATTAATTATTAAGAATAGAGGTGAAGAGATGGACGATAGAGAGATCATGCAGCGCATCAAAGCCCTGGTTGACCAGGAACACGAACTCTTGAAATTGGAGGAAGAGGGAAAGACCCAGGGTGATCAACGTGACCGAGCGCATTCGCTCGAAGTAAGCCTTGACCAGTGTTGGGACCTGCTACGCCAGCGCCGCGCACGTCGCAACGCCGGGCTCAACCCCGATGATGCAACTCCACGCGACCCTGAGATCGTTGAGCACTATCAACAGTAAAATACAGTTGCAAATAAGTTCACGCGGCTTCGCCGCTGTGCTAATCTTTTGCTATAGAATTTGCACTTTTACCTAAAAATAGGTAAAAGTGCAAATTCTATAGCAAAAGATTATAGCTTTATTTATTTTCTTCTCATTATTATCTTTTATTGCCTCTATAGCGGGTGTAGTCTCGCCATAGACACCGCGATAGCGGGTGGGCAACATGGATGCAATCTGCTGCATCACCTCGTCAGTCGCAGACTGGATATCCTCGCGCGTGATCTTCGCACCCTTTGGTTTAAGCGTGATTGGTTTCCCATACGAGATAGTGACATCCGCACCAAACTTCCTGAGTGCGTTCTCGCTGCCCCAGATTGCGACAGGGATTACAGGGACACCGGAGCGCAGGGCAATCATTCCCAGGCCAGCGTGTGCTTTCGCAAGTGTATGCGACTTACTTCTTGTACCTTCGGGGAAGATGATGAATACTTTTTTCTGTTTAAGCTGCTCGTCAGCGGCGCGGATCGCGTGGCGGTCTCCCTCTCCCCGCTTGACTGGAAAAGCCCCCAGGAAACGTACCAGCCACCCCAGGCGGCCATAGAAGGACTCTTCTTTCGCCATATAGACAACTTTGCCCGGTACATATGCTGGTATCAGTGGAATATCGGTCCAGGAGAGATGATTGGCAGCGATGATGTAGGGGCCCTTTTTCGGCAGGTTATAGCGTCCGCGCAGATGTACACGTGCGACGAGAAAAAAAACAAGCTTGACCATATTTCGCAAGGCTTCATACAACACAGGTGGAGTTATATACGGGTCATATAAGTTTTTTTCAGGCTTCTGTGTTGTCTGTGTTTTTTTCGGCTTTTCTGGCTGTCCTGCTACACCCGCCGCATCTGTTCCCTGTTTCATAAGGCATCCCTCATATGACAAGCGATCACCTCTAGCACTTGCTCCACACTGAGATGATCAGTCTCTATAACAATAGCATCGTCCGCTGGTTGCATGTTTTCGCGATCAATAGAATCGCGGCGTGCAATATCATACATTACAGTGTCTAAAGATGGTAGAGCAGAACTACTCTCACCCAGACGAGCAACAAATTCGGCATAGCGACGGCGTGCCCGCTCCTCCAGGCTAGCAGTTAAATAAAATTTGAGGTCAGCATCGGGCAACACAACCGCACCAATATCACGTCCAACCATCACGATGTGATCCTGTTTGGCCATATCGCGCTGTAGCGCAATAAGAACTGTACGCACTTCTGGATGAGCAGAGACCGCTGACACCGAGTTTGTCACAATCGCATCTCGAATACCCCAGGTAATATCTTGACCATGGACAGTTACTGTATATTGTCGCCCATCAGCAAGGTGAGGATGGCTGATCACGATGTCCGCCCGCCGTGCAAGGTGCCCCAGTGCAGGGCCATCGTTAGCATCAATCCTCTTCTGAAGTGCAAGCCAGGCCACAGCACGATACATCGCACCCGTATCGACATAGAGATAGCCCAGTTGACGGGCAAGCTTTTCCCCTAAGGTACTCTTTCCTGAGCCTGCTGGTCCATCTATAGCAATAGATCGTGGCTCTGACATGAAACCTCCGTGAGTTGACGTAGATTATTCTCAACATTTCAGTACCCCTATGCATTTCAGTACCCCCAATGCGGGTCATGAAAGGGATTGATTACAGCCATCCTCAGAGGGAAAGTATACACATGAAACCTGAACAGGTCAAGCGCTAGAGGCATTAACCAGGTTCTTCCTGCAGCGCTTGCAGATCCGACTCCGTTAAATAACGCCACTTGCCTTCGGGAACATCTTGCAGGGTAAGCGAACCCAGGCCGATTCGCGTCAGTTGCTGTACCTGATGGCCCACAGCGGCGAACATACGGCGTACCTGCCGTTTATGTCCTTCATGAATGGTCAGCACGACCCGGGTATCAGCACCAACCCGACGCACCTGACGAACCAGGGCGGGCGCTGTCTGGTGCAGATCACCATCATCTTCTCTAATCATTACCCCTTTACGCAGTGCAGCCAGTTCTTCAGGTACAAGCCGGCCAGATACCAGCGCGTCGTAGTGTTTTTCAGTGGAGTAACGGGGATGAGCCATACGTAGTGCAAAATCACCATCATTTGTTAGCAGGAGCAAGCCACTGGTATCAACATCCAGACGGCCAACGGGATAGACACGCAACTGCCGTATCTCAGCCGGTAACAAATCAAGGACCGTAGGACGCCCCTGCGGGTCGCTCACAGTAGATATATAGCCCGCCGGCTTGTTGAGTAGTAAATAGACGTGTGGTTGTATAGTCTGCACAGGCTTGCCATCGACACTCACATGATCGCGCTCAGGATGGATACGTACACCCTGGGTTATTATCGTTGTCCCATTCACCTGTACGCGGCCAGCGGCTATCAATTCTTCCGCATGGCGACGCGACGCCACACCAGCATGGGCTAGAAAACGTGCAAGCCGTTCGCCTGTTAGTGCACTCTTCTTCTCGTTGTGCTCATCCTCACCCATAGATTTATTCTTTTCCATTCATTTTATATAACTCCCCTACACTTCCCGATTATAAACACTTCATCGAGTTGTACGAGTCAGAAGGCAATTAGTTGACATTTCACAACTATTCAAAAAGCCATAACAGTAGGATAAGAACGCAGTAAAATCAAAAATGCGCAAAAAAATGAAATTTACACATCACTTTTCCCCATTATACATATACTGCAGCGTTTCTCGCGGCATGTTTGTTGGTAGATGTAGTGCAGACCTTGTTGTCGGCAACTACCTTGCGGCTCAGAAGAGAGTTGAAGTTGTGCGCACATCATACGAGTAATGCGATTAGAAGGGAGACCAGGATGCTGGCTGTAAAGCATCTGGGCACGTTCGAACAACGGTGAATGCTTTTCAAGCAGAGCTACGGCGGCCGCAAAAGGAAGAACAACATTACATATCAGGATATCAGTACGTGCCAGGCTGAGGCCAGGTTCCATGAATGCCTGGCGCAGAGCAGTAAGTGCTGCAGAAACAGCATTGTCGTCTGCTGATAGCAGGCAAGAGCGCAAAGTTCGCCAGACGCCAGGGATACGCCAGCGCTTCAGGAGCAGAGCTAAGATATACAGGCGTTTGGCATCTAATGGGGCGGGCTGCGCGGTGTGGCCAAGTGGTTCTGGTAGCACCGCATGCTTTTGCAAGAGTCGAAAACCTACGGCGCGGAAAAATTCACGGTCACGTCCATAGCCCAGACCTTCGGCCAGAGCGGGGATAAGGCAAGCATCGTAAAGATCATAAGCATTATAGGCATCATCGGTATCATCCGCAGCAGTGGCGTGCAGCTGCTCGACGAAATGATGCGTCTTCTGCTCAAAGCGTAACAGGCCCGCATGTATAAGCTGCTTATCGCGCTCATCCGCAGATATATTTTCTATGAGACGCTGACAGGGCCAGGGGGATTCTATGGTAGAGATATACAGCAATGCAGGCTGCACAACGGGCCAGGCCAGATCGTAAAGCGAACAGGTAGGAACAGAGGTACCATTCTGACACAGCACCGGGCGAGGATCATCACAGATCAGGACCACGTGAAGCACCACGGCATTATAACGTGGGTCAGTATCATGCCCATGTACGCCCCAATCGCTGCTGCGCACATGAAATTCAACATCCCCAGTTACCTTGCCAGTTGCGGGCAGCCTTTGTGCCAGACTATTAGATATGGACCCTTGCTCATCTGGTATATAAAATACAGCATCGCGTACATCTGGTCCTGTTGATCCGCCAGGCCGCCCTGGAAAAAGCAGTTGATAGCGACTGCCATCCATCAGAGGCAGCAGGCAGTTAAGAGATAGGGACCACCAGCGACGTACTACTTCTTCTTCATAAAGGACACGAGGGGCATAAACCCGACATATTCTCGAACCGTTGAGTTCATAAGCCTTTGAGATACCTTCATCCGGCAACTCTACTTCAAATGCAAGACTGGTTATTTGTATCATCCTCTCCCATCAACAATCTGTGTGCTTGTTTATAAACAAAGCTCAGACTCGCTTTCTTCATCAACAACCAGCAATTTAAAGGGCCTGATTAACTGTTCGGCCTGTCTGGCAACCTGCTCTTTCTCGTAAGCAAACTGCAGGGCTCGCTCGACCTCCTGTTGCATCTGTGCCTGTTCTTGCTCCAGGTGACGCGCCATACCAGATTGGTCAAGACGCTTCTCAGCCGATTGCACCCTCTCTAACACTATACGGGCTGCATCCTCAGCCATATCAGCAGCATAACGTGCATCCTGAGCTACTACAATAGCTTCCGCCAGAGTTGCAAGGTCAACACTTTGCATTATGTCAACATATACATCCTCAGAACCTTGCTGCTTCATTGCTCCATTCAGCAAATGCTCAGGAGCATGCACATCTATCATAATATCTTCAGTATTCGTATCGACGCCCTCGGCACTTGATATATCCAGGGCAATTGTATCTCCAGGCTTATGTAAACTCTGCAATTGCAGGCGCGTCTCCCTGAGCCGCTCTTCTAGTCGCTGCACACGGGCAGATCTTTTTTGCATACGAGCTTGCATGCGCTGTAGACGCTCTTCAGCACGTTCTTTCGACTCATGAGCTTTCTGCAAGCGTTCTTGCAAACGCCGTTTGCGTTTGCTTAACCGCTTTCTGCCCCGGATCAACTTTGTGTGGAGAGGAGATGTCCCCTGTTTGCGCATATACACTTCCTCCTCCAGGATTATAAAGGCCATATTTTACTGACGGCCTCTTACACTTACCTATCTATCTATATGCTTTAACGAATGAAACAGTAATGAGTAGACAAACCTGAAAGAAGCTACATCTCTATAAATTTATAAACAGATCGCTAGCAACACTTGCTGCTTGCTCAATATTCTCAAGCTCATATCCACGACTTGCTCTTAGAATAAGCACAAGAAAGAACTACGTAGGACATGCTACGAAAGTGGACAATCTCTATAAAGTACTGTATGATGGCATACGATCAGTTAGTTTTTAGAAGTTAGAAAGCTAAAAAATTGGAAGGCAAGAAGAAAACATGAGAAGGAATAACCTTGTCCCTGCCATATTACATCCAAGGCGACGAATTTCTCTTGTCTATACCTCTACCCTTTACATCTTTGTTACTCTCGCCTGCATTTACACATTTAGCTTCTTTGGAGGTACATCTTTTGGAGGTGTGTCTCCAGTCTATGCATCGGCTATGCCAGGCGGGAATATCACGAATGCAGAAGTGCGTGCAGTTGATCTCGCCAAGCCAGCGGTTGTACGCATTATCACCACAATTGGAGCCCACCTCTCCGTCCGTTTCCCAACGACCAATGCAGCTGTCGCGTTTCCACAAAGTGGTGGTAATTATAATCTGAAACTCTCTGGTAGCGGCACGTTCATCAGTTCATCTGGTGATATTATAACCGCTGACCACGTGATTAAACCACCTCATGACCATTCAATAGATCTGGCCCTTGAAACAATGGCCGCACAAGATATCGCTGATTACGTCAATCAACACTACGCTGCTTCTACCGCTTATACAAAAGAAGATGTTCTTGGTGCATTAGAAAGTGGCTACTTCCTTTCAGAGAAACACTATACTGATTCGACCAGTGAAGTCTATATGAGTACAGACTATACAGGATCGCTTCTGGCACAAGACCTGGCAACCGTCCCTGCTAGTCTGCACGCAAAGGTGGACCAGGTTTTACAGGAAAGTGCGGTTGACGAGAAAGACATGGCCCTCATTCATGTAAAAATGGTAGATACCCCTTCAGTGCAGTTTGGGGATTCATCCATGGTCGCACAGCAAGATACTTTGACGATTATTGGTTTTCCTGGTAATGGCGATATTAGTGAGAGAAAAGATCCAACGACCTTTTTAACCTCATCAGTGAATAAGATCTTTGTCAGTGCAATCAAGAAGACTGATAGTGGAGCTGATGTGATCCAGGTAGGCGGCAATGTTGAACATGGCGATAGTGGTGGTCCGGCACTTGATCATAACGGCAACATTGTTGGCATCGTGAGCTTTGGACTAGAAACTTCTCCTCCCTATGGCAGTACATTTTTACAGGTTAGCAATAATGCAAAGACATGGTTGTCCAGTCTGAAATTAGATACCAGACCGGGCAAATTGCAAAAGGCCTGGCAACAGGCTTTCGCAGATTATACCTCGACGCGATCAGGTCACTGGCATCAAGCGCAAAGGGACTTTAAGAAAATCATGCAGGCCTATCCTGGCTTTAAAGCAATTACTCCATTTTTGGCCTATGTCAATCGCGCAGCACAAAAAGAGCAATTGCCACAACAAAATACGAAACCGCTTGCTAGCGATTACATCATACTGTTAGCTGTAAGTGGCATACTTGTCATCCTCCTGCTGCTATTCATAGGTTGGATCATTACAAATAGCCGTCGGCACAAGAAAGAACAGCCTGCCAGACAAGACGCAGGATATGCTCACGTCTTCCAACGAACCAACTATTAATAACATACCTCCTGATCAACATATGACAGCCAGTGATCCAGCAGCAGTCTATATGCAGGAGCAAAAAGACCTGGACGACTTTGCGCCGGACCACGAGATCTGGGCACAACATACGCAAGACGACAATAATATACCAACTCAACCCCTTGGCCAGAATGCGCAAGATCGATGATGCTACGTTGCTTTACATACGTTTATTTCACAACGTCATTCTGCCTATTGGCCACCACATTATCACACACATGAAAAAAAGATGTCAGATATATTAAAGGTTTTCTGACATCTTTACAGCTTTACATTTCATCTTCAATGCTAACTACTCTCCCTGGCTCTGGCTGTTTGCATGGATACTAAGGTTTGCACTCTCTGGCACAGTAATATCCAGATCAACTTGCGGAGCTGCATCACCCTGGAGGCTATTCACATCGACGGTAACGGTATTTCCATCAGACATAAGTGTATCTGCGCCAAGAGGTATATAACGCATCTCGCCATCTTCAGTGCGTGTTATGGCTGTCACAATGATCTGATTGGGACCGCCAAAATGCACATGTACAGCGCCATGGTTATCATTGACAATAAGCGTTGCAGTATCTGAAACCTCAAATACACTAGGCCCACGATTCCCCCCTCTATCGTATCTATTCCCCCCATAACGCCCCCCATTCTCTCGTCCACCATACCTATGATACCCTTGATCTCCTCGACCCCATGGCCGATTATACCCTTCTCCCCATGGCTGATTATATCCGTCATTCCCTCGATATCCTCTATCCTGCAAACCATCGTATCTACCAGTTATAAAACCGGCAAAGGCAAGTATCAAGAAGACAAATACCATCAGGCTTAGCCAGGAGCTAACCGGTATTTGGGAACGGCGTGGCACAATCTTTTCACCCATAGATTGGATGTGTGCTGGGCCCTGATATGGACCTTCATAGCCCTCCTGATACTCCCGCTCTATAGCCCTTTCCCATGATCCTTGCTCGCGTGGGTCTCTATTGACAGCCTCAAAGATGGGCCCAACCTCAAATACTTCCTCCACCTCTTCTCCAGACTGTTCACGCATGAAAGAGGATTGTTGATTCTCCATTGCCGCTCTTCTCCTCACTTTTTTACGAGCCACATCTCAATAACGCTACTGCTTACAACTTAACTTCTCTCCATCATTACACGCATACGGCTGTTTATAATTACGCTAGCAGGAGACACTGTACGTTTAGTACCTACGCGAAACAAAACGTTCCGAAACTCTATATTGCTCTGGCACACTTCATCTGGCGGCTGGCCGCGTAGCGACGACCCTTGTGGTTGTTGCGGTGGCCCTATGGGGTCCTTGCCGTGCCCCTGTGGGGTCGTCGTGGAACCGCCTGTAGAGCTGGGCCACCGCAACAACCACAAGGGATTGTCGCTACGCGGGACCCGTGCAATCAAGTTTGACAGACCAATACATTTCACGAGGGTCAACCACGCTTAAAGCGTCTGGCGACCAGAGCATAAGGCAGACGCCATATCTGTAAAAAGATTATGTTAGAAAGAAAAGCCACGAGCCAGAATGTCCATGGTGGAACGCCATGATCTACAAGTAGTCCACGGATGAGCATGGCAACAGGCCAGGCTGCTAACCATGCAAGAGCTGTACGACGCGCCATTTTAAGCGGGTCGGCCATAATATTGCGACGAAAAGCACCAATCAAGGGTGCAACCAGAAACCAGCCCAACAGAAATGGCACGGCTGTCGTCGCAATCTGCAATGCTGCCGATAAGCCCGCCTCTTCTCCATGACTACGACGACCTATCGCCGCAAAAACGAGAAATACAATTACATCACCAAAAACCAGGATCACTGTACGTAAAATATCATCTTTATTACCTAAAGCGCGTTCAGGCAACTCGGTTATGCTGTCTTTGACTGCCATGACTATTGATCCTTCTTTTCCTCATGTTCGCGTACCAGTTCTTGCACCGCGACCAACTCTGTACGTACAGAACGGATACGCATTGCCAGCACGGCGACATAAATACAGATGGAGAGCCAGGCAAGAATATAAGCGGCGGTAAGATAGCTCATTTAATACACCTTCTTTTTTTACTCAACGATGGCACGCAAGCGCTGTGTTAGCGTCTGTAAGCGCTGCAGTTGATAAGCCTGCACAGTCAAGAAGCAATACAGCAAGGTGACCGATACAAGTGTGACGAGCAAGGTCAGTGTTGCCTGTGATGGCAGATCTGACACTGGCAAGGGATGCTGCCCACGCCACCAGAGTACCGACATATAGATTATAGGTACATCAACGAGGCCTATAATGCCTACAACCGCCCCCACGCGTGCACTCTCGCGGTTACGCCCCCAGTAGCTGCGCAACATAATATATCCCACATACATAAACCAGAGGATCAGTGCCGCCGTCAGTTTGGGGTCCCACACCCACCACGCACCCCAGATCGGCTTGCCCCACAACATCCCAAGGATCAGTGTAATTGTGAGAAAGACAAACCCCACTTCGGCCGAGGCACGCGCGATCCAATCAATACGCTCGTCAGCTTTGAACAGATAGATAACGCCAGCTACAGTCATTACCACATAGGAGAACATGCCAATCCATGCGGTCGGAACGTGCAAATAAAAAATACGCTGAGGCTCCCCTTGCAGGGCATCCAGCGGAGTATAGACAAAAATCAACCACATTGAAATCATCATGCCAATTGCGGAAAGCGCACCCAGCAACAAGGAGACCAGGGGCAACCGGTCCAGATGCCGTGCCTCTTTTGTCTCTGGTACCGGGCTATTGCCCTCGACATGCATTGTTTGCTTTGCTAAAGCCATAGATCTGCTCCTGGAGAAAGGTGCCTCTTTAGAGAGGCTATTGCACACCAGACCTGCCGATAGCTCTGGTTAGAATATTATTCCTCGACAACAAATTGAAATGTGAGCGTAGAAACACTCAGAAAAATAACGTCAAATGCGATAAGTAAGCCCAACCACGGCGGCTCGTTGACGGATGGCGACAATACCAGACTCGTCGCCTGGACTGCACTTATTATAACAGGAACGATCAATGGAAACACGAGTACTGGCAACAAAAGCTCACGCGCACGGGTCCCTGCCACTATGACGGAGAAGAGCGTACCAATCGAGGCCAGACCAATCGTTCCCAACAGGACAATCGGTATCAGATCGCGCACAATTACTATATCGAAATTAAAGAGCAATACAAAAATGGGCAAGGCAACAATTTCTACTACTCCGATACATAACATATTACCTACGAGCTTGGCAAGGTATATTACTTTCCGATCTACAGGAGTGAGCAACAAACGATCCATAATGCTACGCTCACGCTCGGCGGCAATCGTACGTCCCAGACCGAGCAGGCTGGCAAAGATAAAAGCTATCCACAGCACACCAGGGGCTACTGCCTTGACGTTGTTTACGCGCAGGTCAAAGGTAAAATTAAAGATAACGAGCACAAGCAGGGCAAACATACCCATACTCAGCCAGGTCTGTGTACTACGCAGCTCGTAGCGAATATCTTTCCAGAGGATAGCCCAGACCTGTTGCCAGAAGATGACGACATCCCTCATTTCACCACCTGCCTGTAGACCTGTTGTAGCTCATCCAATGTCAGGCTTGCACTCTCTTGCTGGAAAACGATACGGCCACCATTGAGCAGCACAATCTGTTCGCTCATATGTAAAGCACGCTCCAGGCTATGCGTCGTAAACAGAACGCTACCCCCACGCGTATGGTATTCTGTGAAGAGAGCATCTATGAGCGCATTTCCACTCTGATCCAATCCAGTCTCAGGCTCATCAAGTAAAAGTAGGCGTGGGTCGTGCAGCAAAGCCCGCGCCCACGCCAGGCGTTGCACCTGTCCACGCGAGAGCGAACTGACGCGCTCTTGTATCCTGCGTTCCAGACCAACATGCTGCAACAGATCCATCGCACGCTCCTGCGCCCGCGCAACATTGTACATGCGACCGAAGAACAGCAGATTCTCAAGCACAGTTAGCTCTTCGTAGAGATAGGGCTGATGCGCTACAAGACCAGTGAGTTGACGAATATGCTGAGGATTGTGGGTAAGATCCAGGCCCGCAATCTTGACGATACCAGAATCTGGCTTCTCCAGGCAAGCTAGAATGCGCAACAAGGTCGTCTTGCCTGCCCCATTGGAGCCAAGCACAGCCATGCGCTGACCTCGTAAAAGTGTAAGATCGATACGCCGCAGGACTGGCTTGAATGCATAGCTTTTCTTGAGATTATGGATCTCTATAATCGGGCTGTGTGCTATAGGTGCGGCTACGTCTATAGCATGGGGGCTGGTGGATGCCATCTCTTTATATTTCTCCCCGCGCTGCCCATTCATCGTTTTGAAGTCTCCCGCTCGCTCATCAATGTGCGCAGGCGAGCCTTCGTTTTTCCACGCCGCTCTTCATAGACAGCTTTTGCTAGCTTACCAGCCTCGTAATCTTCATCTAAGTGCAACAACTCTTGTAAGAGCTTTTCATGCTGCTCCTCGTGGGAAGAGGCTGCTGACTTCTTCGCTGTATCTTTACTCTTGAAATTCGACATGGGCTTTCTTCCATCACGGCCTTTCTGCTGGTTGGCCCTTGCCGTTGATGCATTACGTTGACGCGAGCGATAGAGGAACCAGGTCAAAGCGACAAGCGCACACAGCAAAACGACGGCGACAATGAGCCAGGTCGTTGTCGGATTGAATGATGGTGAACTGGCACGTGCAGATACAGGCAACCCTTCCAGATGCATCGTTATCTCTTGCCGGGCGGGCAACACGGTGCCCTTGAAGACAACATAAGAGTGATTATTAGCATCAACCACCCCTGCTGCCTTCAGTGTATTTACGCTGGCATGCAGGTTGGGTGCAACAAGAAAAGAAAGCTGAACGGTAGGATAGATGGTCTCATAATGAAAATCATAGTTTGTGGTCGTATATGGAAGCTCGAACGAGAAAGAGAAACTCATTGCCTCCTGGCAGTAAAGCAGCATCAGAGGCGAAACCACGATCAACCTGAATAACATTATAGCCGTTAAATCCTTTACCTAATGCGACATTTTTTGCGCCCTGCGGGAGGGTAAAACGCAGTGCATTTGGCTTGCCCTTGCTGGCATCGAACGAACCAACATAAGCACGGTTATTTAGATTCTGAATCGCGAATACTTCAGAGACGCTCAAAATACCGCGTTCTATATCTGGCTCTCTCACCAACACATTAGCCTGGAGAATCGCGATATTCTGTGGATTGGAGGTTGCCTGATAGACCGTTAGAGACACTTTTTGCGTTGCGTTGCTATCCAGTGTGACAACAGAACTTTCATACTGTGCGCCCTGGTAACGAATATAGGCCACGTAGCTCAACGTTTTGTCGGTCAAGAGGTTGGCAAAAGAAAATTTGCCCTGCGCATCTGTCTTAGACGTACTCACATCCTTAGCACCACTGCCTTGAGCCACTTGTAACGTGACTACCTGATTCGCGATTGGTGCATTTTTATTGCTGCCATCCAGCAATTGTCCGTAAATATGTCCATTGCCTGGTGCAACAGCATAGGCAGGTAGGATTGTTAGCGTAAAGAAGAGCAGTAGAGCAACGGCCAGTAGAGCACTTTTAATGGTTAGTTTTTTCATGAGGCTCCTTCAGTTTGCGCAATTGCTCTTCAATTTCCGCATCGATCTCTTGTTCGCGTTCATAACGGGATTTCAGTGCAATCATGGCACGCTGCATATAACGCTCGCGCAGACTGCGATAGTCCATCTCCTCGATATTCCCCAACTGATAATCCAGCTCGACCTCCTGAACGGCATCGCGGGCAGTCTGCTCATTCTCTTCTAACGTCTGTACCTCGATATCTCCCCCAGGAGCATGGCTCTTTTGTGTCGCATGATTGGGTGTGTGATCTGGAGGTCGGCGATAGAGAGGATAGAGCACAAAAGCGAGTGATAGGAATGCCAGCGCAATCGCAACAGCAGTAGCCATCATTTTGCCTCCGTTTCATACCGTCTGAAGAGCACATCATCAGCAGCAAGCTCATGCTCAATCTGTGCGCGATAATGTTCTAGCACGACATCGCCAGGAATTACTGCCTCAGGATGTTCATCGTTATGATCATGTGTACCATTAGCAGAAACAGAACCGGACGGCCGAGCAAGCATACTACTCGCCAGCCAATCACGAAACACAAAGAACAGCAGCACAATACCACCTAACAGCAATACAATAGGCACAATCCAGGCCAGCAAGGCGAAACCCTGCCGAGGCGGCGACCAGACAACGTTCTGCTCACCATACCGACTGGCAAAATACTGCACAATATCCTCATCGGATTTGCCCGCTTGTAGTTGCTCACGTATCACCAGACGCATCTGCTGAGCCAGGAGAGCGGGAGAATCGGCAACGGACTCTCCCTGACAAACAGGACAACGCAGCTGCGAGGCCACGTTTTTCACACGCTGATCTAGCGTCTGCGGCCTGGCAGCTGAAAACGCCAGCCAGGACCAGACAGCTGCCAACAAAGCCAGGGCCGCCAGCAGCATGAAGAATGAGCGCCGCTGCCCCCGACTGTTTTGCCCCTTCACAATCCTCTCATCACTCATACAACCACGCTCCCATCGACAACACCAGCAAGCTTTTCCGCCTCGATATTGGATTTTCCAGCGATACGCGCAAGCATCGAAGAGCGCCTCCGTTCGGGCCACCAGCAGACCACACCACCTATAAGCATAAGCATACCACCATACCAGACCAGCACAACTAATGGATTGATAAATACACGAATCGTCGCCTGCGCCGCACCATTCCAGTCCGTTAGCACAACATAAAGATCCGTAAGACCAAAAGTATTAATAGGGATCAAGCTGGCAGGCTGATCACCATAATTATGATACGTTATACGACCAGGATAGATATAACTTTGTAGCTGACCGTCATACCAGATCTGTAACTGCGACGTGATCGTCTCCTTGTCTGGCTCCTTTGTATCAATATTACCTAGATAAGTCAATCGATAACCACCAATAGCCATATCTTGCCCTGGCTTCAACACCGCATCGCGCTGCTGCTGGAAATAATTCGACCCGATGACGCCGATGATGAGGAAGACCAATCCCAGATGCACCAGGTAGCCCCCATAACGCTGACGATAGCGATGAAATAGCATGTAGAGCGCAACAATATAAGGCTCACCATGACTATGACGCACACGTGCACCACGCCAGAGTTCATACAGAATCGCAGCCACAGTAAACGCACATACAGAGAAACCGATATTGGCAGCGATATCCGTTACGCCAAAGATTGGTAGCACCGCCGCGCACAACGCCGCCAGAATAGCCGGCACGCTTAGATTGCGCCACAAAGCGCTTCGTGAGGTGCGCCGCCAGGCCAGCAAGGGGCCTACTCCCATCGCGACTATTAATATCGCAATCAACGGAGACATCACCTGATTATAAAACGGTGGCCCCACTGTCATCGTCTGGCCGCGTATAAAAGCCGAGATCAATGGGAAGAGCGTGCCCCATAAAGTCGCGAAGGTCATGCCTAGCAGTAGCAAATTGTTCAGCAAAAAAACGCCCTCGCGCGAGATTACAGAATCGAATTCCTGCTCTGGCCGCAATTTGGGCAAGCGAATCAAGAAGAGCGCACTTGAAAACACAATCACGATCACCAGGAAGACCAGATAGTATTCTCCAATACTGGAGTAGGCAAATGAATGTACAGAACTGATGACGCCACTACGCACCTCAAAAGTTCCAAAAATGGAGAGCGCAAACGAGGCAATGATCAGAAAGAGGTTCCAGACTTTGAGCATACCGCGCCGTTCCTGCACCATAGTGGAATGCAGAAAAGCAGTCGCTGTGAGCCAGGGCAGCAAAGCAGCATTCTCAACCGGGTCCCAGCCCCAATAGCCACCCCAGCCCAACACATGATAGGCCCACCAGGCACCCAGGATCAAACCCGTTGTTTGAATAGTCCAGGCGGCCAGCGTCCAGCGCCGAATAGATCGTAGCCACTCTGAACTGAGATTGCCAGTAATCATAGCCGCAACTGCAAAAGCATAGGGCAAGGCAAAGCTCATGTAGCCCATCAGCAGCATAGGAGGGTGCACCAGCATCCCGGGGTCCATCAGCAGAGGATTGAGACCGGCCCCATCGGTAGGTACAATGAGCGAACGTGCAAAAGGATTGGAGACAGAGGTAAGCACAATCACAAAAAAAGCTTCGGTCGCCATCAACGTAGCCATCACATATGGCACGAGAGCAACCGGGGCACGCCTGGATGTAAATACAAAAATAGCAGAGAAGATAGAGAGCATCAACGCCCAATACAGCAGCGATCCCTCCTGGCCGCCATAAAAAGCCGCCGTCGTAAAGTACCAGGGCATCGCCAGACTAGAATGTTGCGCCACATAGTTCACGCCAAAGTCATGCGTAAGAAACGAAACCACCAGAGCCGCCGAAGCCAGCAGCATAAAAAAAGTCACGGCCAGCAGGCTACGTTTCGCGCTCTGCACCAATTGTGGAGCCGAACGCACCGCACCCAGCACAGATGCAACGACCGTATAGAGTGCAAACCCTAACGCTAAAATAAGCGCAATGACACCAAGATCTGAAAAATACACAGTCGCACCTTATTTCTTTGCGCCAGGTGTCGCGGATTGAAACTTCGATGGACATTTTGCCAACAAAGTCTGGGCCTGGAATGGGCCGGTCCCCGTATAGTGTCCCTCCACAACCACCTGCACACCAGGGCGAAAAATGTCGGGTACAACACCACTATAGGTAACTGGCAACGTCTGCATGCTATCAGCAATCACAAACGAGACACTCTGCGTCTTATCATCATGTTGAATCGAGCCATTTTGCACAAAGCCTGCCACACGTACCGCCTGCGTGGCGCAGGTGGTACAATGCTTCAACTCCGGCACAGTCATATAATAGACAGCATTCGCCTGTGTGTTTGCATAGACGAGATAGATTACGGCACCGAGAATAGCAATGCCCGCGATAATAAAACTAAATGGGAGCCGCTTGCGCGGGCGTATTATCTCTTGTTCATTTGCGGATAGAGTCAAAGCAGGCTGCACAATACGACCTCCATCAATGTGGTGCAATAGTAGCTTCAAATAAGACATTCAGCAGTGCACCAAGTAGAAATACAAATATACCCAGGGCCAGCATCAGTTGTGGCGCAGCTTTTGAGAGCCGCGTTGAACGTTTTGCCAGACGCCGAATACTGCTCTGTCCCAGATAGATTGCCAGGATAAATAAGCCAAGCGCACCGGCGATTTTCAGCCCCAGCGTAATGATATATGATAGGCCCAACGTCGTTTGTGTCAGGCGATCAAGCATAAGATAAGCACCACTAAAGAGCAGAACGCCGACGCAAATATTCACCATTTTCTTGAATAGTTCGGCGATCTTTGCAGCTACAGCCGGGGCAGGTCCATCGCTACGCAGTGCAGGAACCACCACCAGCAGATACATAAAACTTCCACCCACCCATGCCGCGGCTGCCAGGGTATGTACAACACGCACAAGCCAACGAATCTCTATCATCATCTGCGCGGCCTCAATTCAAATGCATTTTCGCCAATCCGCTTTGCAGACCCTGCTCGTTTAATGCGCCGATCCAGCGTGCCACCACGACACCATTTTTATCGATAAAATAGGTCTCTGGATTGCCAGTCACGCCAAAGCTGATGCCCGTCGCACCATCCAGGTTATCCTGCACATTGGTATACGTTACGCCATAACGCTGCATAAAACTCTGGGCATTGCTTACTTGCTCAAAACCGTCAATACCAATCAAGCTCACGCCCTTTTGTTGCAGACCAGACCATGATTTTTGCAAAAATGGCGTTTCCACCTGGCAAGGGGCACATGACGAGGACCAGAAATTGATGATTACTGGCCTGCCCTTAAAATCGGCCAAGTGCACTTGTTTTGCACTATTTACACTGCCATTTAAAGCTGATAGCTTAAAATCAGGTGCGGGCCGCCCAATGAGAGGACTGGATATAAAGCCGGTAAGCGAAGGATCATCGACAGAATGAGATGCACCTTTGGGCACAACTGTAGCCGGCGTCGTGAGTTGCGTCCAGAGAATCGCAAGCAGGCCAACATTCAGCAAGCAAACGATCACAAAAACTGTAATGTTGCGCTTGCGTGAATGTTGACGTGCGGGCTTAGCCGTTAGCCCTCCGGGCTCCAGAGGCTCTGTGTTATCAGTTGTTGTAGCTTTTACTTCCATAAAATAGAAAATTCCTGTGTGATAGATAGCATCAGACAGATTATGGTGCTTGAGCCTGATAGCCAACTTGCAGCCCGATAATCACACCTTACAACAACCTGAACGTCCTTTACTATTAGCAATGCTGCGGCCATCTTCTACAGATGGCCGCAGCATTCCACTTAGGCAAGGTTCACCAAATACTCAAAGCTAACATTTACCTATGTAAAGAAGTTTTGTGTACCTTCTCGTCGGCATCATACGCCAATTTGTGTTCAGCACTATCCAGGCTGATGAACTTGAAGAAGCGGCTCTCATCGCCATGTGCAACGTGTTCTTGATAGAGAAAAGCCAGCTCCTTCTCATCAAATTTCTTAAAGAAACTCATCCCATGAGATTTCTTCCAGCTTATCACCACTGCTGTAAGCCGGGAACTCGATGCGGAGCAAGCCAGCTTCGCCGTTTCTCTCGGTGCCTTTCACCGATGCAGGCTTGCCACCCCGCGCTTCCGCCCACTGCTGAATAGTTTTGTGATCGGTTGTTACCTTTGAATCACTTGACATATTTATATACTCCGTTCTTGTTTGCATGTTGCAAAATAAGTAAGCAATACTTTGTTTTCCAGGTATATGCTCATCAACGCTTATACACATCTATCACACGTTCCGATGTTCAGTAGTGGTTTCAAAATGGGTCTGCTACCTGATGGTTTCCGTCATTGCCCTGCCCACATATTGACTTTTCTATATAAAAACATGTCAATCTCGCCATGAAGCAAGATTGAAGGTGCTAAATTCAGCACTCACATACCAAATTTAGCACCTTGAAGTGAATCATAGAACGCGTTGGCCTTACCGAGACTCTCAACAGAACAAAAAGATACACACAAAACCTGAAAGATGATTATGCGGATATCACATCCTGTGGATTCTGACCATGAACTCTACCATTTTGCTTATACTCGGAGAAAAGCGAGAGCATAGCCTGATTAAAGGCCGGTAGATCTTTCGGGCTGCGACTGCTCACCCAGTTATGATCACGAATCATCTCTTGATCGACCCAATTGCCGCCAGCATTACGAATATCATCCTGGATAGTGTAGTAACTGGTAAGCGAGCGGCCCCTTACAAGGCCAGCGGAGACAAGCAACCATGGCGCATGACAAATCATCGCGATAGGGCGTCCACTTCTGTCAACCTGTTGTACAAATGCCTGTGCTTTAGGATTCACGCGTATAAAGTCGGCATTCAGTGCTCCACCCGGCAACAGAACAGCATCGAAACTATCTGGCTGTGCCTCATCAAGCGTCATATCCACATCGAATTTATCCGCTTGCTTATCATGATTGACACCTGTGATCTGGCCTGCGCTGGGCGAGATAATTTTCGTGGTCGCGCCAGCCTGTTCAAGGGCTTTACGCGGCTCAGTCATCTCGGCCTGCTCAAAGTCGTCGGAAACCAGAATCGCGACACGCAACCCGCCTAAGGGTTTATTTTTAGCTTGCATCATTTTGCCTTTCTTTCTTCTTTTGCAGAACAACTTTGTTACAGATCAACATAAATTACACGAACCATGCTGGAAAATCGTGACTCAACTGTGGCGATGGGCAAGTTTGATGGATGCAAACTTATTTTGTAATTCCTGGATCTTCAGCAACTATTAATAACCGTTCACTCAGACTGGTCCAAGCATAGAAAACATGATGTTTCATCTCTTTTGAGCACACAAAGACGAACAAGATAAACGCAAATGCGCATGGGAGGCGAACAACACCACAACAGCAATTTACAGGAGGTGTTTTACCAGATGATGATAAGGGTTGCTGTAAAGATAGATAATCTTATCTTTTTGATAGCCCAAACGGTTGTAGAGACGATAGGCTCGCACATTTTCTTCCTCGACGTTGAGGCCCATTTTCTTATATTGGCGATGTCGGGCAAGCTGCTCGGCGGCCAGCATCAGAGCCGTACCAATGCCCCGACCAGCATATTGAGAGGAGACGGAGAGCACATCGATGTAAAATTCGTCCTCATCGGCCTCTTTATCCAGGCTAATCGAAGGATCATTGGTTATGCACCGCAGATGTTCGATGATAGGACGATCCAAGCGAGCGGCATCAAGTCCATAGTATGTTACGATAACACCGACGATCTGCTGTTCCTCTTCAGCTATGAGCGTATTGCGATAACTTAAACGGTTGTCTTCTGACCGAAAAAACTGAGCCAGGACAGCTAAAACATCGGGCTCATGCGTGGCACCCGTGAGAATCTGTCCAGCGTCCAAAAGCACCTGTTGAAGTAACGCAACAACAGGTGTTGCATCAGTTATGTAAGCAGGTCGGATGGAAATGGTAGCTACCTCCACTAATATGTCATCATACACTTTTGTGCGCCGGCCAACAACGAAAACCACAAGGGATTTTCGCTACGCGCCGTGGAACCATTGACAGTGCTCCAAGTTTGCTTTTATGATTGGCTCACACCGAGCGCCATACTCGTGGAGGCCGACGGACCACCCAGGGTCCAGAGCAACAATCCCGCAATCACGATAAGCAGGCCGACAATTGCAAGCACAAATTGTAATAGCAGCCCAGTAACCAGAAGTAACAGGCCAGCAGCAGTTATAATAGGCCAGACGCTGGGAGAGGTATGCCTGGAATAGGATGCGAGCAGGGCTGCCTCTGCCAGAGCTTCTCTGGCCTTTTGTTCTGCAAAGCGAGCGGCAATGAGATTGTCGATAGTCTCGTGTAATGTGCGTGCATCGAAGGGCTTGGGCAAAAATGTGTTGTGGGTGCGCGTAGATAAAGCTACGGCACTGCTCCCCGTTAAAGGAGC
This sequence comes from uncultured Chloroflexia bacterium, assembly GCA_963850365.1. GTDB lineage: Bacteria > Chloroflexota > Ktedonobacteria > Ktedonobacterales > Ktedonobacteraceae > Dictyobacter. The sequence goes on along the minus strand of CAWKKX010000051.1, from coordinate 246,314 downwards.
CTCCCAGGCCAGGACGATAGTGGCAATGGATGTCAGGCGAGGTTGCGCTTGTATGGATTCAAGCAGTTGCCAATCGCAAGAAGTAGTATTATCAACATCCAGCACAAACACATCCACCATCTCGACATCTATTTCAGCTATAGATGTTAGCGAGTCGGCCTCGATCACATGCAATCCCCGATGGATCAGGCCAAGAGCTATGAGTCGGCGTAACGAGGGGTCAGTTTCAAATACAAGCACCGTTTGTTTCTGCCCTTGCGACATATCTATACCTCTAAGTTAAGTGCAAATTCTGCTAACTGAAATGTTCCTGCTTTACATAAATAAGCATACGTTGCATACATTACAATTACACTACTATCTAGGGCAAACACCTTACAGCAAACTGAATATTCCTGCACCTAATAACTACGCACACACAAGACTGCAAGTTAGAAAGTGTGTCTGATCATTTTCATATATTTGTCATTTAAATATGAAAATAAGGAAGCCATTTTGATGGGCTCATTTATGTGCAACGGAACGTCTACCCTGGTTACGATGCAGATCAATTACGAACTTATAGCGATCTCCGCGATAAAGGGATTTGACATGCTCAAAAACACGCCCACTCTGATCGTGGGTAACGCGATGCATGAGTAGGAGAGGTGCACCGGGGGCAACATGCAATAGTGCCGCCTCGTGTGGTGGAGCTAGTATGGGCTCAAGGCTCTGCGTAGCGTATTCTAATTGCAGGCCCCAGCGCTCGGTCAGCAGCTTATACAAAGACTGATTTTCCAGATCTTCTCGCTTCAATCCCGGACAGAGGGACGCTATCAGCGTTGTGGTCTCCAAAGCCATCGGCTCTTCGTCGGCAAGGCGCAGGCGTACACTTTCAAAAACGGTATCCTGGGCATTTACATTGAGGATTTTACGAATGGTGGAATCGGGAACGATTTCTTTAAAAGAGAGTATGCGTCCACCCGCTTTCATACCACGCTGCGCCATATCTTCAGTAAAGCTTGTCAGGCTACTCAAGTGCTGCTCAAGTTTAGGTGGGGCCACAAATGTACCGATGCCTTTGCGACGCACCAGGATACCTTCGTTGACGAGCTCGGCAATGGCTTGACGAACAGTCATACGGCTTACTTGATACATTTCGACCAGTTCTCGCTCAGGCGGCAAAGTACTGTTTACAGGATAATCGCCAGCCGCTATCTTCTCGCGCAGATGACCCATAATTTGATAGTACGCGGGAATAGGGCTATTCTTATCAATGCCCTCATGACTCAATACCATATAACATTTCCTCTGTTCATTATCCTGTTATCCATTTTTTTTACCACATCCACTATATATCTTCCCACATTTTTATCTAGAAGTCTAGACCGCTACGGCTTTGAGAAACACCGCCTCGCTTGCTTGCTGTATGGTTTTTCCATTATTTTATCTATTTTTGCGCCAGGCGCAAAAATAGATAAAATAATGGATTAGAGGCGTAAGCACCGAAGGTGCGGCAAGTCAATAAGAAAATTTAGTATCTAGTGGTCTAGACATCTTGACAAATATCAATCCACTGGCTATAACTATTGCATGGGCTGTTTCCCGTATTTTAGACAACGAAGTCATTGATTTTTTTCAGGGAAAAAGGAGCTAGAAATGAGTTCTGTTAACACTACGCTTTCCACATCCGTTGGCCCCAATCTTGCTGACCGCGTTCTTGGAAGCCTGCAGAGTCTTGGCCGCTCACTGATGCTTCCAATTGCCGTTTTGCCGGCAGCAGCGCTCCTCCTACGTTTGGGGCAACCAGACCTGCTGAACTGGCCCTGGATGGCTGCGGCTGGTAATGCGGTCTTCTCCAATCTGTCGATGATTTTCGCCATTGGTATTGCCATTGGTCTCGCCGGCGGAGAAGGGGCGGCTGCACTCGCGGCTGCGGTCGGCTTTTTTGTGTTTACTGGCGTCTTTAACACGCTTATTCCGCAGGTGGCAGGGAAACCTGATCCGAACATCTCGATGGGCGTATTATCAGGCATCCTTGTGGGTATAACGGCGGCAGCATTATATCGCCGTTTCTATGACATCCGCTTACCAGACTACCTTGCTTTTTTCGGTGGACGACGCTTCGTTCCTATCATCACAGCTCTGGTCACCCTTATTCTTGGCGCTATTTTCGGCCTCATCTGGCCTACAATCCAGATTGGAGTCAATGCGCTCGGCACCGGGATTATCACACTTGGACCTATTGGCGCGGGCATCTATGGCTTCTTGAATCGTCTGCTCATCCCTATCGGACTTCATCATGTTCTTAATACCTATATCTGGTTCCAACTAGGCACCTATCATGGTGCGCATGGCGATCTCAACCGCTACTTCGCAGGTGATCCTACAGCCGGAAACTATATGACCGGCTTCTTCCCCATTATGATGTTTGGCTTACCAGCGGCATGCCTGGCAATGATCCGCCACGCACGCTTCCCCAAGGTAGCGGCAGGTATTCTGCTCTCCGCTGCTTTTACCTCTTTCCTGACCGGCGTTACTGAACCCATCGAGTTTGCCTTTATCTTCGTGGCCCCCATACTCTATGTCATACATGCATTACTCACAGGAACGGCACTTGTAGTATGTTATCTGCTCAATATCAAGATTGGCTTTGGCTTTTCCGCCGGGCTAATCGATTACGTGCTCAACTTCAGCAAATCAAACACAACCAATCCCTTATTGCTACTCGTCGTTGGGGTCGTCTACTTTATCCTTTATTACTTTATATTTAGCTTCTTTATTACACGCTTCGATCTAGGGACACCTGGACGTGGTGAGACATCGACTGGTCTGAGCGCAGATTGGATACTACCAGAAAGCCAGCGTGGACCAAAGAAAGCTAAGAATACAGCTTCTGCGGAACCTGCAGCAAAAGGAGATAATGACGACGTGCTTGCTAGCCAGATCATCGCGGCTCTTGGTGGTCAAGCGAATGTACAGAGCGTAGAAGGCTGTATCACGCGCCTGCGACTCTTCGTCAATGACGGAGATCAGATTGATGAGGCACGCCTCAAAGCGCTTGGAGCATCGGGCGTCATCAAGCGCGGCAAGATTGCCCAGGTTGTGATGGGAACACAATCTGATCGTATTGCGGGCCGGATGAATCGCATCTTAAAAAGTCAGACCGTAGAGGAGAGTGCAGAGGAGAGTGTAGAAGAGAAAGTAAGTGAAGAATGAAACGTATAAATGTTATTGCACCACTTGATGGTCTGGTTGTCGAGCTAGAGAGCGTTCCCGACGAAGTGTTCGCACAAAAGATGGCCGGCGATGGTGTTGCAATCAACCCGACAGGTCAGATTGCGCTAGCACCTGTTGCAGGCGAGCTGGTCAAACTGTTTCCAGGCGGTCACGCTTTTGGTATCGCCACTGACGATGATATTGAGTTGATCGTCCACATCGGACTCGATACCGTCGAACTCCAAGGCGAGGGCTTCGCGAACATTGCCACCGAGGGCCAGAAGGTTCAGGTTGGAACGCCCATCGTTCGCTTTGACCGCAGCGCCATTGAGCAACGGGGCAAAGAGATCATCAGCCCGGTCGTCTCTTGCGCTAGCGGAACAATAGTCTGGCGTGCCACTGGCACTGTACATGCCGGGCAAGATATTCTCTTTATTCTGGAAGTGTAATAGCTCCAGTTAGTTCTTTCATTATTACATTTTTCATACGTTTTGCACATAACGCAAAAACGTATGAAAAATGTAAATAGGTCCAGCCTACTCGCTTATAGATAAGCGACATTTCATTGAAGTGAGGAAACAAACGATGCGCGATGTCATAGGAGACGCACTCCCATTGCAAATAGTGGTTGCAGCTAAACTCTATACGCCAGAGGAGATAGCAGGCCCGGTTGCAGTTGTGCTTGAGGGGACGACAATCCGCGCCATCTGGCGAGGAGCCGACACAGCTTCTGTGCAACAGCGTATAAGGGAGCAAATGCCAGATGCGGTCGTGGAAGTGACCGACCTGGGCTCATGGAGTCTGGCCCCCGGTTACATTGACCTGCATATTCACGGCTTTCACGGTCACGATGTAACTACGGGCTCACAAGAAGACATAGCATCTATCGCTTGTCATCTACCTCAAACAGGGGTCACATCATTCTTTCCCACAATTGCAACATTAGGCAAAGCAGAGACAGTAGCGCAGGTACAAACGATAGCCAACGCTGCTGCAAACCAGGGAGACCGGGGAGACCGGGGGAATGCCCACGCCGCCGAAATCCTGGGTATGCGCCTGGAAGGTCCATTTATTTGCCGTGAGAAGAAAGGTGCCCAATACGAGCCAGGCATTCGCCCGCCAGATCCGCAAGAGATGGAAGAGTTAGTGGCAGCTGGTCAAGGCTGGATTCGAATCGTTGACTATGCACCAGAGGAAGATACACATGATCGCTTCCTGGCAACGACGGTCCGGCTCGGTATTTTAGCATGCGTCGGCCATACCTCGGCAACCTATGAGCAGGCCATTAGAGCAATTGATGGTGGGGCACGCCACTCAACGCATCTCTTCAATGCTATGTCGCCACTTCGTACATCGAGCGCCAGGCGTGGCCGGCGCATTTTTGACCGATGCTCGCACCACAGTAGAGATTATTGCGGATGGTATTCATCTCCATCCTGCTATTGCGAAACTGGTCGTCGCAGCTCGTGGAGCACACAATATAGCACTCATCACCGACGCCGTAGCCCCAACAGGACTGCCAGAAGGAGACTACGATTTTGTCGGGCGCAAAGTGACTCTGTGTTGTGGGGCAGTACGCCTGGCAAACGGCTCACTCGCTGGCAGCGTGTTGACGCTTGACAGCGCGGTCAGGAACATCGTAGCTTTTAGCGGCTGCCGTTGGTCTGAGGCAATCCGTATGGCAACACAGGTGCCAGCTACAATTGCCAGCATCGCGCACCGCAAAGGACGAATCACACCAGGCGCTGACGCCGATCTCGTTGCTCTGGATGAACATGGCTTCGTACAGCGCACATGGGTACGCGGCACCTGTACTTATCAAGCTGAGAGTATCTGATATTCCACAAAGGAAATGCTTTATGTCAGAATCTTCTCTTCCTATCACCGGCAAAACGCATATGTTGAATGAGATTCAGGAGCAACCAGCAGCATTGCGGCACGTACTGAGTCGCACCATCGATGCAGTACAACAGGTTGCCCTGGAAGTAAAGCAACGCGACATAGATCTGGTGATCCTTGCCGCTCGCGGAACCTCCGATCATGCAGCATTGTATGCTCAATATCTTTTCCAATATCTAAATGGCATCCCGGTCGCGCTGGCCACGCCCTCGCTCTACACGCTCTATGGCATCTCTCCAAGGCTAGAAAAAGCGCTGGTTATAGGCATCTCGCAGTCAGGTGCAGCGCCAGATATCGTAGAAGTTGTCGCGCAAGCAGGCAAGTCGGGTGCCCTGACAGTAGGCATCACAAATCAGGAAGGATCGCTACTGGCAAACACTGCCCAACACACCTTACTCTGTCATGCCGGCCTTGAGCGCAGTGTAGCCGCCACCAAGACCTACACCACCACCTGTACCGTGCTTGCCATGTTATCTGCATACATGCCCGGTGGGGAGTCACTGCAAGCGAACCTTGCGCAGATCCCAGAGCTTGTTGCCGCCGCACTTACAAACGAGGAGGATATTGCGCGTGTGGCAGAACGCTATACGCATGCACGCGATTGCGTAGTATTGGGGCGCGTCTTTCAATATAGTACAGCACGCGAAACAGCGCTGAAGCTGGCGGAGACCTGTTATGTGGTTGCAACCCCTTTCTCCAGCGCCGACTTCCGGCACGGACCAGCCGCCTTAGTTGAGCGAGGCTTTCCTGCCATCATCTTCGCTCCACCAGGCAGGACCAGCGATGACTCGTTCAAACTACTGCAATGGCTACGAGCGCAGGACGCAGACTGCGTGGTGATCGCCGAAGAAGAACGCTTGCTTGATCTGGCAACTGTACCCATTCAACTCAGGTTACCCACTATAAGCAACGATCCGGCAACGCACATAAACATTAGCGAACTCCTCGCTCCTCTCCCTTATATCATCCCTGGACAGCTCTTTGCTCACTACCTGGCACTTTACAAGGGGCTCAATCCCGACCAGCCACGCAGCCTGACAAAGATCACCCGCACACACTAAACATGTGGATGAGAAAGGTGCAAAACACCATGTCTGAACACATTGGATTAGAGCTCTTCTGGCAGGAGGCATCCAAAGTCCTTGAGCAGGTTCTTCAAACACAAGCCGATGCTATCCGTAACGCAGCACAGCTCTTTGCCGATTGCATCGAGAAAAACGGAGTCATCCACGCCTATGGCACAGGTCACTCGCGTGCACAAGCAATGGAGCTGGCCGGGCGTGCAGGTGGCCTGGTACCAATCAATAGAATAGACCTGGAAGACCTGGCATTGCGTGCCCATTGGTCGCTCGCACGCGTGAAGAGGCCCGATATTGAGCGCGACCTTGCAGCAGGGCAGGCGCTACTAAGCTGTTATCGCATTGAAGCGCAAGATGTCTTTATCATTTCCTCTCAATCAGGTGTGAATGCGGCCATCGTTGAAGTCGCCCGGCGTGTGAAAGAGCGGGGGCATGCACTGGTCGTTGTCACATCACTTGCACATACGCAGCAAATGACATCACGCCATCCCTCTGGCAAGAAGCTCTACGAATTTGCCGACATCGTGATCGACAACTGCGGACCGTTTGGCGATGCACTGCTCGAATTGCCTGGCGGCGGCAAAGCCTGCGCTATCTCATCGTTCAGTGGAATACTCATCCACCAGATGCTCACCGCCGAGACAATTCATAACCTCATCCTAAGAGGTATAGAGCCTCCTGTCTTTATTTCGGCTAACGTCCCAGGTGGCATAGAGCAAGTCGAAAAGCTATACCAGCGCTATGCAGGGCGTATCAACTATTGATGCGCAGGGAACGCCTCGTTTTTTAACGCTAAGAGAGCAGTTTTGATTTGAGTAGGGGTAAGTAACATTTTTACTTACACTTCTACCTATTGTCAGTTTCTCTATCTTCGCCAACTTATAACCTACATCAGGTACAGTCAGGATATATTCGGGACGGCGCGAATTGGCTTCGACTTTGCGGCGCAGGCGGCTGATGTAAACCCAGATAAAATCTATGTCGCGATTATACTCTGGCCCCCATACTTTCTCCAGCAAAAGTTCGTGTGTTACCACCATATCAACGTTTTGCGCCAGGGTGCTCAACAACTTATACTCTGTGCGGCTGAGCTTTACAGGCAAGCCGCGCACGGTTACCAGGTGTTGAGCATAATCAATGACCAGATCGCCCGTGGCAAAGACTGACGACTTCTGCGTCTCTTCAACAGGTTGTGACCGCCGACGCAACAGAGCACGCACTCTGGCAAGCAACTCTTTCATGCTAAACGGCTTCATGACCAGATCGTCACAACCTAGATCGAAGAGTTGCACACGCTCATCCTCATCGCAAGTATCATAAAGCATCATAACAGGAGCATTAGAGAATTCGCGCAGGCGCTGCAAAAGCTCTATACCATGCATATCCGCAAGTTGGGTCGATAAAATAATAACATCGGGCTCTTCCAGCTCTATCTGACGCAAGAACTGTACACCATGGCTGATAGTCTGGACCTTATACTGCTGCTCCTCCAGGTTGGCACGCAAATAACGTATCAGGCGAGCATCATTCTCCGCCAGAAGCACATGGACACGGCGGTCTTGCTTCAAAGGTACAGTACGTACACGCTGTGAGGCAACGGATGATACACTCTCAACAGTTGCAAGGGGCGCATGAGAAACGGACATGCGCGGCGTGAATGGTAACGTAAAATAAAAGGTGGCACCCTGGCCCACACCCAGCGAGTCAGCCCAAATCTTACCGCCGTGCGCTTCAATTGTTGACCGGGCTGCTGCAAGTCCCAGGCCACTGCCGCCCTGGCGTGAGAGCTCATCTCTGTGTAGATCACCATGTCCTTGCGGTCGGGACACAAGGGTTGTACGCTGCACGCGGTAGAAACGATCAAAGATGCGATCCAGGTGTTCGGAGGCAATGCCTACGCCCTCATCTGCAACGCTAACACGCATCTCCACATCGTTCGTCTCAAGCTGCACACGCACAATCTTGCCCGGCGGAGAATAGGTTATAGCATTGTTGAGCAAGTGATTCACAACCTGCTCAATACGTAACACATCACACAACACAACAGGCAGATTGGAAGGGAGATCAAGTACAAAACGATGTTCGGGTGCCTGTTTCTGCCAACGCTGTATCAGTTGCAAGAGCAATTCGGAGAGCTGCACCTGGGCCAGATGCAACGATTGCGTGCCCGCATCAAAGCGCCAGACATCAAGCAACGTATTAAGTACATCATAGAGGCGATCAGACTGGACGTCGATCATTTGCAGCATCTCACGCTGCATAGATGGGTCCCAGCGTGCCGAGCCGCCCAATAAAGTCGTAGCGCAACCTTTAATAATAGCAAGAGGAGTTTTTAGTTCATGGGCGGCCATCGCCAGAGTTTCCGCACGCGCTTCCGCCGCCGAACGTTCGAGCGTCACATCATCGAGCAAAACGCCGCGCCCTAGCAAACATCCATGTTCATCGCGCACAGGAAAGCTCTGCACACGCAACCATTTAGCAGTTGCATCGGTCAGCACAAGTTCTGCTGAGTGCTCCTGCTCCAGATGTTCCCAGACCTGGTCGAGCTCTGTACGCGCCAGTTGAGGATCGGCGGCAAGGGTGAGCAAGTGGTCGCGCACATCGAAATCCTGTAATGTAGAACGGTCACGATTATTTAAGCGCAACAAACGCAGCGCACTAGCATTAGAGTAGGTAACGCGCTCACGCTGATTGAGCAACATAAAACCACTACTCATGCTCGCACACACCCCAGCAAGCACCTGGTATTCTTTAGTGAAACCAGCCGGCACAGCACCTACAGCTTCAGTAGCGACCTGCGCTGGCAAAACAGCGTTTTCCTCAATCCACAACCCGCCGTTTGTTTTATCGTAGTTACCCTCAATAAAGGAGACCATCCGTACACGACCCTTTCCCGCCAGACTTTTTCTGTTTACTTGGCTAGACCTATTTTAGCAAAAAAAGTCAACCACGCCCACTTTTTTGAAAAGGTACTACAAGCTCGCGTCAGCGGCGCTCACATATGTATTCTCAGAAAACACCTTATATATTGATGCTCACTACCTCATGCTTCCCCCAATTACCACGAACAGGATCAAATGCACGACCATCGCAGTAATGAAAGCTGCAGCCATAAAGACAATCCAGCGTCGATCATTGACATATTCGCGTACTTTTGTCGTATAAACATACGCATACGGCCAACGTTCGGCTGCAACCATACCCATGGCGATACGCAAACGCAACGGAGAAAGCAGAGAGGAACGATCCAGCTCAGATATTAAAGCTCTGTGACATTGTTTACAAAGAATCCAGGAGAGACGGGGCTCGGGCACCCCTTCAGGCTCGACTATACGTACTGAAGCAAACCAGATACGACTGGTACACACCGAACAGCATGCACGACTTCTTCGCTTGCGTGTCTCGTCTTGCTGATCTACGACAGCAGGCTCTCCATTGTGCATTGCCTCGTTCATACAAAAAGTCCTTTCTATCTCCTGGATCACAGCTAGCTCACAGCGCAGGAATATATCTTTTGATTATACCATATTTTTCCCATATATTCGTTAGACAAGATGCCGTATACCCAAAAAATGGGTATACATAATATGCACACTTTACATTTTTGCCAACTATTGCGCTTCTCGCAATAGTTGGCAAAAATGTAAAGTGTGCAATATAACCTGGATTCTTAGCCGCTTATTTCATGACGAGCGGCAACAAGTAGACGATGCTGAACACAAAGACCCAGACACCATCGACAAAGTGCCAGTAAAGCTCCGCCGCTTCTACCGCAAAGTGCTTCTTCTGTGTGAAGTGTCCTCTGAACGAGCGCACCAGGCAGATGATCAAGAAGATAAGACCAATGGTCACGTGAAAGCCATGGAAGCCGGTTAACGTAAAGAATGCAGATCCGAAAGGCCCATGCTCGGTCGAGGCGAGCGTGAAGCCCTTGCCGATCAGGCCCGCATATTCATACGCCTGACCGCCAAGGAAGATAGCACCTAATAAGATTGTCCCCCCCAGGCCCCAGCGTAATTGTTTTTGATCGCCTTTGCGAATGCCCGTACCGGCGAGATGCACAAAACCACTACTCGAAAGCAAGATAACGGTGTTGATAGCTGGTAAAACAACATCTTCGAGCTGCCAGCCGCCACCATTGCGGATCTCTAAATAGAGATAGGCCGCGATAAGATTGGCGAAGATCAGAGCCTCTGAGCAGATAAAGAAGACCATGCCCCACCATTCCAGGCTACGCCCCTTCTGCTCACCATGCTCCTCAAGCACCCTCACCTGCTCACCATGAGCAATACTCATATACTATAACTCCCTTATTCAAAAGTTCTGCTCCGCATACTTTTAACGTACACGGAGCAAAGCCTAGCGACGTTCCAAAACCCAGCCGCCAACTGAAACAACAACCAGTATAACACCAACAATCTCAACAATAGGGCCTGCAACAACACCGAAGAGCACCATGGCCAACGAAAAGGCAAGCACAATTGGCCAATAGCTGGCGCGAGGCGAAATCTCTTCTACATTGACCAGTTTGGTCTTTCTTTTGCCACGCTTCTTAGCAGGAACGCCAGTCGCCGTGTCAACTGTGTCTGCTGACACTGCTGTCTCCTCCGAACCTTTTGACCCTTCTGTCTCCTGCACCTTTTGAATCTCTTCAACTGCGGACGAGTCCGAGGTTGTAGAGGGCAGAGGAGAGGCTGAAGGAACTGAAGAGACATCCTCTGCTACATGATTTTTTTGCTCTTGAGACACCTTTGTACCTCTACTAGTCTATGTATAAACAGGGTATTGCTGCTGTAACCCGATATTGATTAATGACTAACCTGCTTCCAGTCGGCAGTTTCTGGATACTTCTTATCATAGAATGGGCGACGGCTACGAACGATTGGAATCTCCAGGAAGTTATACTTTTTAGGAGGAGACGTAGTATCCCATTCCAGCGTAAAGGCATCCCAGGGATCGCTGCCAACCTTCTCACCAGCCTTCAAAGTCTTCACAAAGTTCACCAGGAAGACCAGCACGCCAACCGCAATAAAGATCACGCCAACAGAAGCGAGCAGGTTCAATTCATTCCAACCCAGATTATCAGGATAGGTATAGACGCGGCGTGGCATACCGAAGATACCTAACATATGCATCGGGAAGAAGGTCAGGTTCAGACCGACGAAAGTCAGCCAGAAATGGATCTTGCCCAGGCCCTCGTCCAACATATAACCGCTAAATTTAGGGAACCAGTAGTAAATGCCAGCAAAGATACCCAGCGCCGTACCACCAAAGAGCACGTAATGGATATGAGCGACCACGAAGTAACTATCAGTCACCTGGTAATCGAAAGGCACAATTGCCAGCGCCACACCGTTCAGACCACCGATCAAGAACATCGAGATAAAACCGAGGGCGAAGAGCATAGGAGCTGCAAAACGTATCTTGCCACCCCAGACCGTAGCCACCCAGTTAAAGATCTTCACAGCAGTCGGGATAGCAATCAGCGTAGTGCTCGTAGCGAAGAATGCCTGCGCCACCGATGGCAGACCAACGGCGAACATATGGTGCGCCCACACCGTAAAGCTCAAGAAACCAATCGCCACGCCAGACCAGGCAACAAAAGTATAACCAAAGATAGGCTTGCGCGAGAAGACCGGCAAGATTTCAGAGATCATACCAAATGCAGGCAAAATCAAAATGTACACTTCGGGGTGACCAAACGACCAGAACAGGTGCTGCCACAGTAACGGATCACCACCACTGCCATACTGGTAAAAGTGTGTACCAAGATGCCGATCAAGCAGCAACATAAGGCTTGCCACAGTCAGGCTAGGCAGAGCAAACAGCAACAGAAACGACATCACCATAATCATCCAGGTGAAGAGCGGGATACGGTTGATACTCATACCAGGGGCACGCAACTTGAAGATCGTAACCACGAAGTTGAGCGAACCTGCGATAGATGAGATGCCCAGTAGCGTAGTGCCCAGAATCCAGAAATCGGCATTCATATGTGGCGTGCACTGGAAACCATGACCACAACCAGCTATTGTCTGGTTCAGAGGCGCATACATAAACCAGCCACCATTCGGAGCCTGCCCAATGATAAAGCTGGCCTGCAAGAAGACGCCACCGAACAACATTAGCCAATAACCAAAAGCGTTCAGGCGCGGAAAGGCCATATCACGCGTGCCAAGCATCAGCGGCACAACATAGTTGCCAAAGCCCGCCAGAGTAGGCATCACAAACAAGAAGATCATTGTCGTGCCGTGCATAGTGAAGATCTGATTATAGGTCTCAGGATCAAGCACCTTGCCATTTGGCAGCGCAAGCTGAGTACGGATGAGCATGGCCTCCATGCCACCGACCAGGAAGAAGAAGAAACCTGTGACGATATACATCAGACCAAGCAGCTTATGATCGGTCGTTGTCAGCCATTCACCAATATAGGTTTCGCTAAAGTTCTTTCGACGAATGCCCGTTGTTACTGTGACATTTTCGCCGATAGTACGGGTTGCCATGAACAAATCCTCCAATGTCTAGCCCTGGAATACAGGACGACGGGGCATGCAGGGTTATTGCAAACTCTCCAGGTATGCCACCAGGCCTTTAATTTGATCGTGATTCAACTGTCCAATCTGCATATCATTGCCAGGTTTTACGCCCTGCGGATCGTTCAACCACTTCGCAAGATTACAATGCTCAAGCAGTTGCGGATCATTGGGATCGCACTGGGCTTTATTATTTTCGAGCACACCGCCTGCGATGAGATCACGACTACCAAAGTGGGTCAGGTTTGGACCAATAGGACAGTTCTTTGTCGTATCATTGGGATTAGGAGGGCTTGAGTCAACACAGTCCTTAGCAGTATCCACAAAGCCAGTGCTATCAACACCGACAATGCCATGGCAGGTCGTGCACGCGTTCTTAAACTCCTGCATACCCTGATCGGCCAGGCTACCCGGCGCGGGCGTTACCGCATTCTGCTGCTGCGTAGAGACCCAGGTATTAAAAGCATCCGGCGTATCGACAACGACATTAAAGCGCATATTCGCATGCTGCGTACCACAATACTCGGCGCAGATACCCATATAGGTACCTACTTTATCGGCCACAAACCACTTCGCATTCGCATGACCGGGGATAAGGTCGGTCTTACCAGTTAGAGCTGGCACCCAGAAGCTATGGATAACGTTATTCGAGAAGAGATTAACGTGCACAGTCGTACCAACCGGCACATGCATCGAATCGGCGGTCGTGATATTCCACTTATCATAGTGAAACTCCCACCACCACTGATGACCAATCGCAGTCACTTGCAGATTTGTCCCTGACGCCAGGCCGGGCTCAGCCTCAGGCGCAACTTGCAGCAAGCCACGAATAGTAACTACAAGTACTCCCAACAAGATAAGTGTTGGAATAATTGTCCAGGTAAGCTCAAGAAAATTATTACCGTGTATCTGGCGCGGGTTGGGCATACCTGGACGCTCGCGAAAACGAATGATTGAGTAGACTAATGCACCTTCAACGCACACAAAGACGAATAAGGACACATATAAGACTACCCAGAATATATAGCTTTCGTTAGCTGCTACAGGACCTGCCGTATTTAAGATAGAGGGTGAGTTTTCACCGCACGCAGCAAATAGAATAGTGGACAAGAGCAAGCAGCTAACCAACGTTAACCAGCGCTTTGTCCCACGAAATACAGGCATCCTCACGTCTGAATCTCCTAGATTTTGATAGAGTATTCCTTTGAATTTAACAGTCAGATGAGAAAGTTAGCCACATCAAACGGCATCTCTGACTGTATTTTAAGGGTTTTGCTTAAAGGGTATTTTGACGATGGACGATGATGGCATAATTCAGGCGACACTCTCTCTATTGTATGGCCGTAGTGTAGCTACGCAGCCTGACATGCAACTTGCAATCTTTCTTTTGCACCTTACAAGAACCTGAATGGAGAAAAAGCTTACCCTCTTAAAAGTCTCATGCTTGCTCGTCCTCCATATCTTCTGGCTCGGCGGTCGCATCTGCCGCATACAAGCGTGCTTCGTCAGCTCTTTGCTTGTTATCCTGGGCCTGCATCCAACGCAGAAAGATGACGCTTGCCACGATGATATATCCAATGTTAGCAGGCACCCACATAATCAGACCACCCAACTGCTGATCTGTGGCAGGTGAGAGGCCCCATACGCGCGGCGCATGAATATACGGCTCGTAAAGAGGGCTGGTAAAAGTCAGGCCCGCACCCAGCAGGACAGAAGGCATACCACCCAGGAAGATATATAGTAATTGTCCTCCCATCGAGAGGCGCGGCCAACCTTCTGATAATGGACTAAAGACAGGCCACCAATACAAAACGCCCGTCACGATATAGGTCACATGCTCAAGCAGGTGCAGCGTCGGATCATACAGGGTTGCATCATACAGCGGAGGTGCATGCCAGAGCCAAAAGTTTACGTTAAAGAGCACAAATGCCACCGCTGGATACGTAAAAAATCTACCGACACGTAGCAGGATGCGCTTCTTCAGCAACGGTTGCAATAGCCAGCCCGGCAGGCCAGCAACCATCAAGGGCGGCCCAACAATCGTGAGAAAGAGGTGTTGCACCATGTGCGCACTGAAAAGATAGTAATCTCCCAGCTCGTCGAGCGGCGAGACAAGCGCGAAAAAAATGAAATAGACGCCAAGGAAAAAAGCCACCGCCTGACCCGTTCGCACCGGCTCGCCCGAATGATACTTTTCACGTAGCGGCCCGACCGCATAAATGTACAGGCCGATAATGGCTATCGTCCCAATTATAATAGAAGGCTGCCAATTCCATTGTGTAAGCCAAAAATTTGGACCCACCGCTGCTCCCAATATCGTGCCGACCTTTCCAGAAAATCCTTTACATACTATAGCAGGGGAAAAAAGATGAGACAAGAGGAAGAACATAAGCAGCCTGAAGATAAATTCAACAACAAACATTCAGGCAATTGTAAGGTGGAATGGTCTGCTTGCAAGGGCAATATCAGGAGACGCAACGACAATAAAAGACATCATGCATCCAAAAGAATAAGAGTCAATACCCGGTAAGGGAAGGTAGAGCTTAATGAGTACGCAGGTAAAGACAGAGATAGATACACAGCCAGAGATTGGACTAATACGGCAGACCATTGCCAATTATGCAAACTTGATGAAACCGCATGTAACAGTTCTGCTACTGGGCATAACCGTTGCAACAATGGCCATAGCCCGTCAGGGTTTTCCGCCCCTGGGCCTGGTGCTTGCCACACTCCTTGGTGGAGCATTGGCAGCAGGCAGCGCCAATAGCATCAATTGTTATATTGATCGAGACATCGACCTGATCATGGGACGCACCCAGCGGCGGGCACTCCCCTCTGGCCGTGTACAGCCAGTTCCCGCCCTGATATTTGGCATCGCACTGGGCGTGGCATCCTTCATTATTTTAGCCACCCTGGTCAATATGCTCAGCGCACTGCTGGCTCTGGGTGCTATTTTATTTTATGTTGTTGTCTACACAATGGGACTGAAACGAACCTCAGCGCAGAACATTGTCATTGGAGGTGCAGCTGGCGCAGTACCCGTGCTGGTTGGCTGGGCAGCCGTGACCAATTCAGTTCCTCTCGCCGCCATCTGGCTGTTCGCCATTGTATTCTATTGGACCCCACCCCACTTCTGGGCGCTCGCACTCTTGATCCAGAAAGACTATGAGAAAGCCAATATACCAATGATGCCAGTCGTCATGGGCGAAGGCGAGACACGCAAACATATCTTCCTCTATTCGCTCTTGCTTGTTGCAGTGACAATGATGCTTTTCATTATCCATACCATGGGCTATTTGTATCTCATAGGTGCTCTCATCCTGGGTGGTATTATGGTCTACATGGCTGTCCGCCTCTTGATCGAGAAAACCAAGGACTGGGCACGTACCCTCTTCTGGTATTCGAATTGTTACCTGGCAGCGATCTTTGCAGTCATGGTCATCGATAGAGTCGTTCATCTGTAATGTCGTTCTTTGGCTTCATACAACTCCTGGATTCATTGACTTATTTATGTATGTAACGCTAGACATGTCAATAGTAGCAAAAGCCAAATTAAAAATAGTAGGATAATAGAAGAGCATTACTATGAGCTTACATATGAACTGGCGACTCGCTTCCCGCCTATCAGTTATCACACTTGCAATCCTGGTCGTTATCCTCGTTACAGTCTTGCAGCGCAATTCGGCAACCGTAGCGCCACAGGTTAGCTCCAGCGCGGATAGCAACAGCTCAGGTTTGCAAGGCACCGATCTAGGCAATAAGCCCGCCCCCAATTTTCAGTTGACCGATCAAGCGGGTAAATCAGTCTCGCTCGCACAGTTTAAGGGGAAACCGGTTGTACTAACGTTTCTGTATACGCACTGCCCCGATGTCTGCCCACTGACGGCCGAGCGACTACATAGCACGATGCTGAAGCTGGGCAGCCAGGCACAAAATGTAGGCATTCTGGCAGTGAGCACCGATCCGAAACGCGATACGGCTGAAGAAGCAATCAATTTTTCAAAGGCACATAACATGCAGAATTACTGGCACTTCTTGATCGGCAAAGAGCAGACGCTTGCACCAATCTGGTCAGAATACAGTATCTATGCCCAGCAACAGCAGCAACAGGTCAATCATACGATGGCACTCTATGTCATCGATAAACAGGGACGAGAGCGTGTTTTCCTGAGCAGCGATTTTACGCCTGACCAGATGACGAAAGACCTGCAGATATTGCTTCAAGAGTAGACAGCTTGCACGAAGCCAATATATTTGGTATGCTTAAAATGACAGGACACCTACTAAAAGTAAACATGGTCCTCACTAATTATATACAATTCTCCGAGGAGAGTAAGCAATCATGGAAACTTCTCTTCAAAGGGCGAATCTCGCAATAGACGAGTTAGATACGTCCTTGCAACAGGATCAGGCAGACGAGGAAGAACATCATATCCATCTGCCAGGTCCAAGCTGGTGGCCACTGCTGTTAGGCACAGCCATACTTGTAACGGTGATAGGATTGTTGTTCATCCCGGACGGCCCCTGGCTCGCAATTGCGGCTGCACCATTTATACTCGTAGGCATCATTGGATGGGCACTGGAAGATCCTATGGCATCCTCATCACATACACACGAGGAACACACGCCCAAAGTCACACTATCAGCCCAGGAAATACTGGATAAGGCGCGCGAGGCGGCGGAGCGCATTGTCACCGTCAGTAGCACAGCATATAGCGTCCATCCAATCAAAGTCGAGATCGAGAGTGAAGATCACGGTGTTGTCCTGGCTCTCTATGGAAAAGTTGAACTGGAAACCCAACGAGAAGACTTGGAAGAAGCTGTACGGGCGGTCCCAGGCGTTGTCGATGTGAAAAACTTCGTTATTGCCGAGGACTCTATCCTCCGTGCCGCAGATTCACGCATCGACAACATGAAGGCACAGGGCAAGCTCGACGGAGCCACAAACATCTCGGTACTGGTCGAAAATTATATCTTACATATCTACGGCGATGTTCCTAAGAGCAGCATGAAGTATGCCCTGGAGCGCGAACTTATCGGCATACCAGGAGTACGCGTCGTCGTCAACCATATTGGGCTAAATAAAGATATTCCAGGAAATCTTGGCAAAACCGCAAATAAGGTTGGCGTATAATTTAAACTTTTGTGTATACTCGCGCCTATGGCGCTCGCTCTCCCTTTCTAATTAAACAGAATGTGCGTTTTTCATATTTTGCACTTAGCGCAAAATATGAAAAACGCACATTCTGTTTAATTAATAGAGCCTTTTAGCGCTTTCTTAAGAATGCAGGGATATCAATCACATCGCCCGAAGGGGTATTGCGATTGCCGCGTGATAGATCCGATGCCGCACCACGATCCAGGCGTCGGACATATCTCTGCTGATTGGGAGGCCGATTCAGCGCCTGGGCCTCAGGTTCTGGCATGGGCAAACTCCGATGTGTATCCTCCACATCGGACGCCGCCAGTTCGTTCTCCAGAGCATAACTAACATCATCTCTCGTAATCGTCGCTTACCACTGGCAAAGCGGCAGGGGCAGGAGGAGGATTCATCCCGCGTTGACGACCAGTGTCAGGCGAAAGCGGTGGTAACGATGGCATAGGCTGCACTGGCTGATTGCGTACGGCTGGCAACGGTCCCGTAGGATGATTAGAAACACTCGCCGATGGAGTTGCAGGCGATTGATTATAATTCGGCGCTTGTGCACGTGCTGCGTTATGATTGATGGGCGATGGCGAAGATACTGTATACAACCTGCTCCGATCATAATCCGGGCGAGAAGATGTATAAGAATGTGACTGCGCCACCACTGGTCGCAGAGGAGTTCCATTATCGAAACCCGTCGCGATGACCGTAATCTTCACCTTCCCCTCATAATTAGGATCTTGCACAGCTCCAAAGATGATATTTGCCTCTGGATGCGCTGCCTGACTAATAATGTCCGCCGCCTCATTCACTTCAAACAGCGTCATATCGACACCACCAGTGATGTTGAACAATACACCACGCGCACCACTGATATCGATATCCAGCAATGGACTGGCAATAGCAATTTGAGCAGCATCCATCGCACGATTCTCTCCACTCGCCTCACCAATGGCCATTAAAGCCGAGCCAGCGGCAGACATAATCGTCTTCACATCTGCAAAGTCCAGGTTGATCAGACCGGGCACCGTAATCAGATCGCTGATACCCTGAATGCCCTGACGCAGCACATCATCTGCAAGCCTGAAGGCCTCCGAAAGTGGAGTACGCTTATCAGCAACCTGCAAGAGGCGGTCATTAGGAACAGTAATCAATGTATCCACATGTTGCTTGAGATTATTGATGCCTTCCTCCGCCGAGAGCAGGCGCTTCTTGCCCTCAAAAGCGAAAGGGCGCGTCACCACCCCAACGGTCAGAGCCCCGACTTCGCGAGCAATCTGGGCCACAATAGGACTTGCCCCCGTCCCAGTACCACCACCCATGCCAGCGGTGATAAACACCATATCCGAACCCTTGAGCGCTTCGTAGATCTCCTCTGCGTTCTCCTCTGCAGCTTTCGCACCCACGCTAGGGTTGCCCCCTGCTCCGAGACCACGAGTAAGCTTATCTCCGATACGGATGCGATGTGGTGCATCTGTTAGCAGCAAGGCCTGAGCATCAGTATTAATAGCAATGAATTCAATGCCTGTCATGCTAGCCTGAATCATGCGGTTCACCGCATTGCTGCCACCTCCCCCAACACCGATTACACGGATCTGGGCGAAGCCTTCAAGTTGATGATTTCCCATAGGTAACATTTTCGTGGCCTCCTTTTAGGGTTTCTCATTTATAGAAAGAACAACATTGAAAAAAACAATATTTATCATTACAACGAATAGAAATGGCCGGCCTTGTTTGTCCTCCTAGATGTATTGTCTTCCTAATAAATGAGTAACCATGATTAAGGAATAAAAGCACGCAACCAACGACCAAAGCGAGCAACAATAGTATTATCCTCGGCATCCTCCTCATACTCTTCTTCAGAGATATGAGAATTGTGATCTAAAGCCCACAGCAGCAGGCCTACCGCTGTTGCATACGCAGGTCGGTTGATCGAATCTGCAAGACCATGTAAACCGAGTGGAGAGCCAATCCGCGCAGGAAGATCGAGAATTTGGCCGGCCATTTCCAGAATTCCTGGCAGTTCAGCTGTTCCTCCCGTAATCACAATACCGGCTGGCAATAAGCCGTCATAGCCAGACTTCTTGAGTTCCTCATGCACCATAGTGAATATCTCATCGACACGCGCCTGGATAATCTCTGCCAACAATTTACGTGGGACCAGATCGTCACAGTCGGGCATAAATTGTGACAGGTCTATCATATCATCATCATCAATGGCTGCATAATCGCAATGCCCATACATGATCTTGAGTTCTTCTGCCACACCAACCGGCAAACGTAAACCGATTGCAATATCGCTTGTAATGAGATTACCACCAACCGGCAACACCACACTATGCCAGATAGCCCCATCGGTATAGACAGCGATATCAGTCGTGCCACCACCGATATCTACCAGGGCGACACCCAGATCCGTCTCTCCATCCTCCAACACAGCATAGCCGGAAGCTAGCGGCTCCAACACGAGGTCTTCAATATCTACATGAGCCTTCTGTACACATTTAATTAAATTATGCATTGAGGATACCGAACCCGTGATGATATGCGCCTCCACTTCCAGGCGGAAACCCGACATACCAATAGGGTTTTTGATGCCCTCCTGTCCATCAACAACATAGCTACGAGGGATGACATGGATCATCTCTCGATTGGCCGGTATAGCAATAGCGCGTGCAACCTCAACAGCGCGGCTGATATCGTTTGGTTCGATATCACGATGGCTTGGTGAGATCGCTACAAAACCCTTGCTATTCTCAGATGCGATATGGCTACCAACTATACCAACAGTTGCTGAGGTAATTCTTTTACCAGATAAACGTTCAGCACGATCCAGCGCCGCTGCAATTGAAGTGACGGTCTCTTCAATGTTCACCACCACCCCACGGCGCAAACCCTGTGAAGGGCAGGTGCCAACGCCAACAATATTCAGCTTCCCGTCACGGTCTAGTTCACCGACGAGGACACAGATTTTTGTTGTTCCGACGTCGATACCGACGATCACCCGCTCTTGCACCATATACGCTCCTATCGGGCGGTACACTTGTGAGACGCATTACAAATCCAATATAATAAATTACAAATTTTGAGACCTGGCATAGATACTTTTTTCGCTTTTACTATTGCAATGTAAACACCGGTCGCAGACCGTACCGTAAGTCTATTGTGCCAATATTTAGTCGCTGTTCCCCTGCGAGCTTAAGTAAAGCACGCAATTCAAGTAGTCGATTATTCAGTGGATTGGCATCGTAGGAATTTCCCACGATGGCCTTCCAACCATCTGAACTTTCAATAATATATGAACCTCTACTATATGGCCCCTCGCTAGCTCGCTCGGTTGTACTAGCATACATTGTACCATCGTAATACAGCTTGAACGCATTGATACCCGTCACTTTAGGGATGCGGTGCAAGGCGTCCACCGCAAATGCAACATCTACTTGTTTTAAGGATGAACCGGGGTGCAGGGCAGGTAAAGCAGCAGTGGCTTCCTGGACGCCTTTGTCCATATTTGTAGTATCTACTACCGTCCCCAGCTGGTCTGCTCCCGGTGTTTCGGAGGCAGAAGCAACAACCATGCCGGTACGATCAACGCTGAACGTACCTTGCTGCGTCTGCCACAACAATACAGGTTTCCGTTCTACCACTGTTACGGTCAGCTGATCAGGCAATTGCCTGTCTAATTCAACTGAAGAAACGAGTGGAGAAGCTTCGATACGTGAAACCATCTCCTGTGCATTGAGCAAAAATATATTTTTGCCTTGCATGTCCATGCTTTGAATCTTATAGATTAAAGCACTATTGTGTGTACCTACAACTTTGACTTGCTCCAGGCGAAAAGTATTACTGCTCAATACAAAATTGACGGTCAAGACGAGCAACACTCCAAAGGCCAACACGCCAAACAAGCGTCCGAAAAAACTACGTCGTCCACGATTACGGCCACTGCGCATTGGCACAGGAGAGGAGTTGTAAGGAAGTGGACGGCGCACCGCCGGAATGCGTCCACTCGATGCTCTCATCCCCGTCTGTGCCAATGTACGTGAGACCGCTTCACTGTGCCTGGAAGAACGCGCTCGGCCACGACGCAACTCTTGCTGCCGTCGTTCAAACGATTGCCACGCCCTTGATGGATCTGCGACATCCGGCACCCTGACGACACGCCCCAGTGTGTAAGATGCTGCCGAAGGCTCACGCTCTGGCCCTCTTGTTCCTTCCTGATGCAGTGAGCGATACCCCATATCCGCTCTATAGTTTTGTGCTGCTTTTTGTTCTGATGGTTTTTTTTCTGTCATGTCATTATCACCTACCACTCCCCGCGCAGTTCGACTTCCAATTCCAGGTCCACCCCAAACCGTTCGTATACGCGGTCGTGTGCTTCCCTGATCAGTGCCGCAACATCAGCTGCACTTGCTCCACCTACATTAACAATAAAATTGGCATGACGTTCCGAGATTTGCGCCCCCCCCGACACCATCCCTTTCAGCCCAACAGCTTCGATGAGCCGACCCGCATAATCCCCCGGCGGATTCTTAAAGACGGAACCCGCGCTTTGCTGAGGGGGCTGTGTTCGCTTACGATATTGTTTATGTTCATCAATAGTTGTACGTAGTTTCTCTGGCTCAGCACGCTGCAGGCGGATGCCCAGTTGCACGATGATTTCGGCTGGCTCGATCAATGCACGCGCCGCCGCAATAGGATAGCCTTGTTCACCAAACTGAACACGGCGCTGGGCGCGAAAACGACTGTGCCGATAATCCAATGCAAGCTCAGCGTGCCGATAACGGACGAGGAGCGGCGCAACGGGACGCTCACTACATTGCCGTGCATCCACGACGTCCACCCACTCTAATACCTGCCCCAGATCATGTCCATGAACACCTGCATTACTGATTACCCCTCCCCCCAGCGTCCCAGGTATCCCAGGACCAAATTCTAACCCCCCCCAACCCTGAGGGGCCAGCTCATTGATGATACGCGGCCAGCTCATACCTGCCCCAACCTCTAACAATGCCGTACCATCACCGTAATCTTCAAGTTTGTAGGCATTGATGGCTATATGAGCTACGACGCCCCGTACTCCAGCATCTGCATAGAGCACATTCGTTCCATTGCCCGCGATGAGCAAAGGCCAGCGTCCCTCAGCACAAATAGTCACCAGGCCCATGAAATTCTCTTGCGTATCGACTGAGACCCATACATCAGCCGGGCCACCCACACCAAAGGTACAATGACGCGCCAATAACTCGTTGCGTCGAACGCGTGCACCAAAGTGCGCGTGTAGCTCTGTATAAGTGGTCTCAGCCTTAAATGTCATCTCTGTTCCCTCTATAACCGGTTCATTTTGCTAGCTTCATCAGCTTCACGCAAAAGGGTCTCAGTAACAGTGTAAATATCGCCCGCCCCCATGATTATCGCCATATCATGCGAACGTAGGATACTACGTAGCACCTCAGCAGTCTCTGCAACATTACCACCATGGATAACCTGCGCCTCGCCAGCTAAAAAGGCCGGCAGTCGAGCTACAGCTTCCACCAGATCACGCGCATGAATGAGACCTGTATCTTGCTCACGTGCCGGAAAGATATCGGCAATGATGACCACATCAGCCGTATCAAACGCGTGCAAGAACTGCGCGAAAAAGGTCTTTGTCCGGCTATACATATGCGGCTGATAGACCGCAACGATACGCCAACCTGGATAGCGACGGCGTGCCGCCTCTAACGTTGCTGCGATAGCCGTAGGATGATGCGCGTAGTCATCAACCAGCATGACATCCAACACGTTACCAGCAACCAGCAATGGTCCTTGCAGACGTATTTCGAAACGCCTGCGCGTCCCCGTAAAGCTTGCCAGCGAACTAGCAATAGTCAGCGCATCTACACCAACCAGATAAGCGGCTGTAAGGGCCGCCAGGGCATTCTGTATGTTGTATGCTCCCGGCAACGGCAAATGTATCTCAAGGCCCTCTGGAAAGGCTGTATCCTCGTTTATGCGCACCCGGAAGCTTGTCTCACCATCCAGCTTGATAGCAAAAGCCTCAACGTTCGCTTGCTCTGGCATAATTGATTGACCCGCCAGCGAATAGGTCAGGATACGACCAGGCCAGTCATGCAGCCGATTGCGCAGATCCAGGCAACCAGGGCTATCCGCATTCAGGATCAAAGTCGTTGGCAACTCCCAATTGCCCAACACATCCATGCCACGTATAAAATGCACAAATGCATTGAGAAAAGCATCATAATCGGCAAAGAATTCTGGATGCTCGAACTCGATTGAAGTCACGATTACCAGGCGCGGATGGTAGTGCCAAAAATTATGATTGAACTCGTCGGCCTCATTGACAAAGTAATCGCTCTGACCGGTACGATAATTCGCTCCGAAACGGGGCACGACTGCACCAATTTCGCAGGTTGGGTCAAGCCCGCCATCAACCAGCATCAGTGAGAGCATCGCTGTTGTCGTGCCTTTGCCATGCACACCACTTACCGACAGAACACATTTGCCGCGCATCAACTCACCTAGCATTTCTTGCCAGGTAATAACCTGCAAACCACTCCGCTGCGCTGCCAGCAACTCCGGGTTGTGTACATCTAGTGCAGAGACAGCAGGGCTGATCACCAGCTTGTCAATCCCATCAAGATGATCCCCACTATGACCAATCGAGACAACAATTCCAGCTTGCTCTAAAGCACGCACAGTCGCTGATGCACGTTGATCACAACCCGTGACGATCTCACCCGCCGCATGAGCCATCTGCGCCACCGCAGATATGCCCTGCCCTCCGATACCCATAAAATGCAAGCGCGACTTTTTCAAACGTTTATCCCCTCGTACTCTAGAGTAGCCAGCGGCGTTTTATTTGCTAATCTTACAATTGTTTCAACAATTTTCTGCGTGGCCTGTGGCCTGGCAAAGCTTTTGAGTGCATCAGTCATTACGATTAATTGAGCAGGTGAAGTGATTATATACTGTACACGATCAATTAATAATTTAAGTTTCAGATCGATATTGCGAATTACATGAGCGGCATGAGCATTACCAAAAGTGTCTGCGTTGATCTCCTGCGGCGAGATGCCAAGCGCAGGCGGTAACGGCACCAATATGCTCGGTTTGCCCAGGATGGCAAGCTCACTCAGGGTTGCCGCTCCGGCACGACAGATCACAAGTTCAGCCGCCTGAAGGGCCATGGGCATGTCATCCGACAGATACGGTACCAGGCGATAACGCTGTTTTGTCTCATCGTCCAGCTCCTTCAAAATGCCATCAGCGAGCGCACGAGTTTCGTCGAACAGCTTCTGACCACTAATCTGCAATACCTGACAAAACTTGAGCAATTCCGGTAGCGCCTGCACAACGACCTGGTTCAAGTGACGTGCCCCCTGGCTACCTCCTGTGACCAGCAGCAGCGGTAAGGACGGATCAAGCCCCAGCGTTGTGCGTGCCTGCTGCACCGAAACCTGACGCACATCAAGGATCTCCTGACGAATAGGATTGCCCAGTAAGAGCGTCTTGCGAGCAGGAAAGTAGCGCCGCGAGTCTGCGAAGGCTATCGAGATACGTGTCGCCAGCGGCGCAATCAGTTTATTTGATAGATTCGGTGGTACATCTTGCTGATGCAACAACAGTGGTACGCGTTGCAGCGCTGTCGCGAGACCAGCTGGCACTGCAACATAGCCCCCACTAGTAAACGTTACATCGGGCCTGAATTCGCGTACAATACCGATTGCTTGCACCATACCGACTGGTACACGCGCAATGCCCCTGACCGTCTGCCAGGAAACATAGCGCTGCAGCTTGCCAGCCTGAATAGTTGCCATACGGAAACCTGCTGCTGGTACCAGTTGGGTCTCTAAACCATCGTCGCTACCAAGGTAGAGAATTTCCGCTTTATATATTTTTTGTAGTTGTGTGGCGACCGCGAGGGCTGGATAAATATGCCCCCCGGTACCTCCACCCGATACGAGTATACGCATAATAGTAATTCCATCCCAAACAATCTATGCTCACCAGACGAACATACTTATTTGGCTACATTTCGCTTAAATTTTTTGCTAATAGTTTCGCGAGAAAGAGCAGGATCTTCCGGCTCCCGAATATAGCGAGAAATATTCAACAATACACCGACAGCCGCTAGAGAAATGACCAATGAAGTACCACCAAAGCTTATAAAGGGCAACGGTACCCCCGTATATGGGATAGCTCCAACGGTTGAGCCTATATTAACCATAGCCTGCACTACCAGCCAGGTTGTAATTCCTGTTGCCAGCAAAGCACCATAGACATCCTGTGTACGACGCGCAAGGCGAAAGCCTCGAAAAGCCAGTATTATAAACAGGACAATGACGATAAAACAACCAATATAGCCTAGTTCTTCGCCAATAATTGCGAAGATCGAATCGATATACGGCAAAGGCAGATAACCAGTTTTCTGGCGGCTCGCACCCAGCCCTAGCCCCAACCAACCACCTGACCCAAGCGCCAGCAACGATTGATAAAGCTGCAAATTCAGGTCGGTTGTATGTTTGAATGGGTTAACAAAACCGACCATGCGCTTCAAACGATAGCCTTGAAACGCTTGAATAACGAATATAAGGATGCCACCGCTCATTGTAAGTATAAACTGCCAGATATTTGCACCAGCGGTAAAAAACATTGCCATCGTCAATGCAGCAATCACGCTGGCCGTGCCCATATCATTTTCAAGCAGAATCAAACCCAGGATCAAGCCAATCAGGATCGCAAAAGGAGCCAGACCATAGAGAAACGTTCCTACCTGGTTGCCCTTGCGTGCCAGCCAATCGGCAATATACAAAGCAAGCACAAGCTTAATTAACTCACTTGGTTGAAACGAGAAGAAAGAGCCAAAAGCTAACCAGCGCGAGGCTCCATAAGCGCTCGTTCCAAACTTTAAAACAACTATCAGTAGCAATAGTGCAACCACCATGCCAATTAGCGAGAAACGCCGCCAGACACGATAATCGATACGCATGGTCATCACCATGACTACCACACCAAGCACTGCTCCCATCAACTGCTTTTCAAAAAAGTATGAGACATCACCATAGTAACGGGCTGCAATGAATGAGCTTGCACTATACACCATCACCAGACCTATACATAGCAAAGCCAGAATAACCACCAGCAAAATTGGATCAGCCTTGCCAGCCACACGTGACAATTGCATCTCTAATGTGGCAAGCTTTTTCTGCTCCTCTTCACTAATCACCTGCAATGGGACGGCTTGCGGTCTCGCCGTATCCTGGATCTTTGTTAAACTACCAATACGGCTCGACTACACCAACCAGCAGGGTCTCCGGGATGCCAGCTTTCGATCCCCTGCTCCGCATAGGTGGCAGACTCTTACGCACCGGCAAAGAACTGGCAACCGCACCCTCAGCGCTCATTTTCTGATAATGCCTTGTATTCACTACTTGCTTCTGCAAAAGTGAGCGCACTGCATTCTTCTCTCTCAGCGAGCCAGATAGCTGCTGTTCTGCCGGTTCCAATGCAGGAGAGCGAAAGCGCGGTGAGGAGGCAGGTTTGCGCCGTGCGCCCCTTGTTCCCCTGACTGGCTGCTCGTTCTCATTGTTTTCTCGTTTAAGCTTGTCTCTTGCCATGAAAGCTTACATTCTTCTCTTCTTAGTGTAATTCACTTAACTTTTTTGAGTTTTATGTATGTGATCTTCCCTCTGCATTTCGCTGGTCCCCCACACCTTTCACGACTCACTTAAAAATATTGAAAACTATAGACTTGACATAGAACATATTTTCTAGTATACTTCTGACAAGACGAACATAGAATTGTTCGCACAATCACTGATGTGTAGAAGATGAAGATTCATCTTCTTGAACCGGCTGCTCTTCCATGCGTTGAAGTATCTGCTCAACATCACCATCGCTCATACGCAAATGGTTCTTTTGCAGATCAACAACTTTAATACCGTCTTCATGTACAAGCGAGCTCCATGGATCGCTTTTGAGTGTCGGTATTTCAGTGGAAGCTGAAGGGTCGTTTCCTGCAGGAGGAGGACCACCCAATAATTCTCGCCAGACTGCGCTCAACTCATCCTCATTAGATATTTTTCCCTTTTCTTTCCCCTGATCATCTTTTTGCATCTCACACCTTTTTAATTACTACTTTCCACATCTCCATTTCACCACTTAACAACCCCATATATCCGATGGTTAGTATTTATCTAGCTGTACACATGGCGTATAGTATTTCACGACGCACGGTCAGGTGGAATACTATAACGCCACATCAGTTGTTGCGCAATAGAACCCCATAAGGGACCTGTCACCGCGCCAAATATATTGCTCTGTGGCCTATCTACTTTCGTCAAGATCACAAACTGCGGATTAGATGCTGGCAAGTAACCGGCCATTGAAGCCTCAGTCTGATTTGCCGAGATACCTTGCGTTGTGCCTGTGCCGGTTTTCATTGCTACACTGTAACCTGGCACCGATACTTCTTTGTTCACATCTGCATTTGCAACAAGCATCTCTGTAAGCAATTTCGCCGTCTGTGCACTGATGACCTGGCGCGGAGCCTGTGGTTGTATGTGCGTCACCTGATTGTTATCGCTAATTGCCGATACAATATAGGGAGGCATCATCACCCCATTATTCGCAAGCGCCTGATAGGCCATGGCAACCTGCAACGGCGTTACCAGGATAGTCTGGCCAAAGGACTGACGCGCCAGATCGCTGGGTGTCCAGCCCTCGTCGCCCGGTTTCGAATAACCGCCGCATGACTCAGGATTAAGCAGGCCAGTACATTGACCGAAGCCGAAGCGATCCAGATAAGAATAGAAGCGCTCTGGTCCCAAATAATCGTGAGCCACAATTGAAGCACCAACGTTTGCTGAGTGCTCTAGAACCTGAGTCATCGTCTCAGTACCATTGCTGATGGGATAATTCCAGTTTGTTACTCGCGGTGTACCATCCGCAAAATCGTGATAGCCAGGATCTTGAATAGTAGTATCCGGCGTAATCACATGCTGATCAATCCCTGCGGCCATCGTAATCGATTTCATCGTCGAACCAGGCTCATAAGCGCAATATAATGCTGGATTGCTATAGACCTCTAATTGTCCCAGGCACCCTTTATCGTTCGCATAGCTACCATAATGGTTAGGATCGAACGTAGGGGCACCCGCAAGGGCGACAACTGCACCTGTACGAGCATTGAGTACAACAACTGTTCCACTTTGTGCGCCCGATTTCTTGACCAGCGCCTCCAACTGGGTCTGCGCCTGGTACTGAATAATGCTATCTATAGTAAGCGAGAGATTGGCTCCATCCACCTTATCGTGTAGATCGTTGGGTCCCACGGTTAAGGGGTTGCCATTCAGATCGGTCTCCGCTGTAAGACTACCTGCCCGACCGGACAAGAGCTTATTATATTTTTGCTCCAGTCCATAGACACCCTGTGGCAATCCATCATCCTGATTATCACGAACAAAGCCAAGAATCTGCGCCGTCGTTTCGCCTGTGGGATAACTGCGCCAGGTTCGCGACTCCAGGAATGTATACGGCAAGTGTAGATTGCGTAGCGCCTTGCTCTGTTCGGGATCAATAGAGATAGCTATGCGGTAGGTTGGCAAATCGGAGTTTAGTGCCTTTCTAAGCTTCTCTTCTGCAATAGCGGGCAACACCGAGTGCAACTGCTGCACCAACTTTTCGCGCTCACTTGCAAAGGTATCGGGATAATCCAGCACAATCTGCTCAGGCTCTACGTATACATCATCGCGCACAATATTCGCGGCCAGCAGAAGACCCTGAGCATCATAGATGCGCCCACGAGGGGCATTGACAGTCAGATTCTGCATATGTTCGGCATTTGCCCAACCTGCAAGCATAGGACCTGAGATCACTTGCCAGTAGTAGAGTTTGCCGAGTAACAGCAGCATAGAGCCACAAACCAGCAAAAAGATTACCATTTGCCGGCCACGTGCCCTGCGAAGCTCTGTACTCATTCTGTGGTCTCCTCATCCTGGCGTGTACACTGCACACTGTCAGTTCAGTTCATAAAACATGTTGACTGCATACTACGGCTGATTATCTTGATTGCTATTAACTAGCGGCTGCAAATTCTGCACTTTAATAACGTGTATATGTTTTGGATCAACGGGTACCAGTCCTAATTCTTTTGCATGTTCCGTAATGTAAGCCGGGGACTGTTCGCGGGCAATACTATCCAGTAAATCTTGCTTCTGACGTTGCAATTGAGCTTGCTCAGTACGCATATTTTGCAGTTCCTGATTGGCTGCTACAGCTTGCCCCTGCTGGCTAAGATAAAGTACTGCCATGAGTCCCATGAGCAACACGCTGGTAATACACAATGCAACAGGCCCCATATGAAAGAAAAATGGACGCATCTGCCGCCGTCGCCTGGCTACAAAAACTGGCCCTGCTGATAGAGAAACACGCTCATTATTACTCTGACCATTTCGGCTATACATAAATTGCATATTTCGCATTCCTTCGAGACATTCTGGGATGTTCAGCCATCACCTTCATACAGATAGATGCATGTCCAGGTCAGAGGAACCTGCATCCTACACCCTTACAAATGACACACTATGAAGAGCTAACAAGTACTTCGGCTGCTCGCAATTTGGCACTGCGAGCACGCGGATTACGTGCAATTTCTTGCGCATCTGGTATTGCAGGTTTCGTTGTTACTATATGCAAACGTGCTTTATGGCCACAGACACAGATAGGTATACGCGGTGGGCAGAGACAATCGGTTGCCTCATGACGCAAATAATCTTTGACAATGCGGTCCTCCAAAGAATGAAAAGCAATAATGACCATTCTTCCGGCCCCTTTATGTTCGCCGACACGCTGCGTGCTAAGAATATCTACAATCTGCGGCAGTGCTGCTTCCAGATGCTCCAGCTCTTGATTGACCGAGATACGCAAGGCTTGAAATGTGCGCGTTGCCGGGTGGATCGCTCCCGGCTTATGCGGTACACCGGAGGCGGCAATTCTGGCCAGCTGAGACGTACGGGTGAGTAAACCTTTTGCCCGCTCCTGTACAATACGGCGTGCAATTTGTCGTGAACGCGTCTCCTCGCCATAACGCCAGATAATGTCCGCCAGTTCCTGCTCACTTGCCTCATTCACTACATCGGCGGCCGTTAGAGCAAGAGATTGATCAAGACGCATATCCAGGGGACCATCGTTGCTAAAGGCAAATCCGCGCTCAGCATTATCCATTTGATCCGATGAAAATCCCAGATCGAGCAAAACTCCCTGCACAGAACTAAACCCCGCTTGCCGAGCGATCCGGGCCAGGTCCGCAAAATTGCCATGTGCCAGAACCAGACGCCCATTCCCTACAAACTCTGCTAGCCGCTCCCCTACACGCGCTAATGCCTGACTATCTGCGTCAATGCCCAGTACTCTCCCATCAGGAGCTGAACGCTCCAAAATTGCTGCAGTATGCCCTCCTCCACCTAATGTGCCATCGATGTAAAGACCGCCAGCTCTGGGTTCTAAGAACCTCAACACCTCATCCAACATCACTGACACATGTTGTGTCTGCTCTCTTTCCATTGAGTTCTTCTTGTAAATTAGTTCTTTTACTTTATACATATACTACATAAGTAGTTTAAAAAGGTATCTGACCACCTTCTGCATCTAAACGCTCTTGATAGGCCTGCCAGGTGGCACGATCCCAGATCTCAAAATGATCGCGCACACCCGCTACAGTGACTTCATTACCTAATTCAGCGTATGTCCGTAACTTCGCAGGAATAACCATACGCCCCTGTGCATCTAGCTCAATTTCACTGGCACTTGGGTAGATGCGCCGCTCAAAATCACGCAATTCATCGCTTGCCATGCCCGCAGCAAGGTCGTTTGAGCGCTGCTCCCAGCGCTCAAGTGTATAGATCGATAGACAGGTGCCCATACCTTTACTAATAACAGCACCACGATCCATCTGTGCGCGGAACTTTGCAGGTACCGCCATACGCCCTTTTGCATCTATTGTATGTTCATATTCACCTAAAAACATAGTAAGCGATATACTTTCTGCAGCTCCATTTATACTATTTATATTTAAAACAGTGCCAAAAACCAGTGAAACTTTGACCACATTCTGACATCCTTCACCTATCCTCCCCTCAAATGTCACTAGCTCACCATAATTCCCCACTTTCCCCCACTTCATTGTAACACTTCTTGGCTAGATGGTAAAAGAGTCTTACCCACCAATTTTTTATATCTAAGTGGATAACTTGTGGATAACTCTCATATGTCTAAAAAATGATTTGTAGGAGGAGTTTTAGCAGCATTTGATTCTATTATTTCCCGAGCTTGGGCAGAGAAACAGTTGGTATAAAAATAAAACTAGAATAGTGTTGAACTATGCCCTTAATGCTTGCACTGATTGACCATACGAGAAAAGAACAATCTTATGTAGAGCCTATCTCTAAAGCCATTTTTACACTCGTATGCTAGGTATAAAGCCAGTCCTGGAGCGCCTTCACTATATATATCACTTTTTGAATGAGAGTGAGGCGCTTGTATTTCTCAAAATCGCGTGCTATACTCCTAATCGGCAGTGAGGTTGTAACGCCGCTCTACAAGCCCGGCAAAGTGCCCTTGGGTAAAAAAAGCGACGTGCGTTGATAGTTGCAAGGAGGAAATTCAACCTATGGCAGAAGAAAAGACTGAACAGGCAGCTACATCTCAAACCATTGGTCGGCAGGAGCTTTCAAAGCGTATTGCCAAACAAGCAAAACTATCGCAGAAACAAGCGGCTGAAGTGCTGGAAGCCACGCTCACGGCGATCCGTGAAGCACTTCAAGATGGTGATGAGGTCCGTCTAGTAGGCTTTGGTTCATTCAAAGTGCGCCAGAGTGCAGCGCGGAAAGGGGTTAATCCACGCGACCGCAAACCTATCGAGGTGCCTGCAAAAGAGCGCGTACGCTTTTTTCCAGGCAAAGAACTTTCGGAGGCTGTTGTCAAAAAGTAGGATGTCGTGATGTAGTATTCACTGCCAAGACAGTAAAAGCTTCTATGAACATTGTAGATTAGGATAAACAATAGACGCCTTTTTGTGGGTGTCTTCCCGTTGCAACTCTCCCCGCTTGCAGGTGATGGAGTGCGCATTCCTCCTACGATGTTCATAGAGACTTGCCTAATATAACGCAAATAAGCTGGATTTTTCCATGATCAATGAGATTTTGAGCTGGAGATAGATATCTTATGTCTACATACGCGGTGAATGGCATAACTCTGACACTTCTTCAGGGCAATATTGTCGATGTACAGGTGGATGCAATCGTGAACGCAGCCAATGCTGCTCTGGCTGGCGGTGGGGGCGTCGATGGGGCTATACATCGCGCTGGTGGACCAACTATTATGCAGGAATGCCGCAAGATTGGTGGTTGCGCGACAGGAAAAGCTGTAGCGACTTCGGCCGGCAATCTCAAGGCACGCTATATCTTCCACGCGGTTGGTCCGATCTATAACCAGCACGGCGATGAAGCTCGCTTACTTACCAGCGCATATCAAAGCTGCCTTGACCTGGCAGAACAGTATCAAATCCACAGTATGGCCTTTCCCTCGCTCAGCACTGGCGCGTATGGCTATCCAGTTACGCTGGCCGCACCGCTCGCCCTCACGACTATCATCGAACACATCAAACAGCCAACAAGCTTGCAGCAGGTTATGTTCGTGCTCTTCGATAATAAAACCTATACGACCTATCAACAAGTGGCCGCAAAATTGCTTGCCTGATTCTTTTTTCCTTCCAAAAATGCGTCGCTTAAAATACTCATCAGTTTTCTCCCTTCATTTCAAACTGGCTAAATGGATATTCCAGCCCATAAAATCAAACAATGCAGATATTTTGACGTACTATTTATAATTGGAAATGTGAATTATCCATCATTGGTAACGTTTATTCGACTGATTAATGCCAATACCCAGATAGAAGCACAACAGTTAAGGAAAACAGAGTATGCCAAATCAAAACCTGAAATCAGAGAAAGAGATTGCGAAGATGCGGCAAGCGGGTCTGCTTACCTGGCAAGCGCACCAGGTGGCCGCCGAGCTTATCAAACCAGGCATAACAACGGCAGAAATCAATGCCGCTGTTGAGGCATTTATCCAGGAGCAACACGCCGTTGCACTCTTTAAAGGTGTGCCAAGTAGCACTGGCAATGTCCCATTCCCGGCGGTGGCCTGTATTTCGGTTAATGAGCAATTGGTACATGGACTGCCAGGGCCGCGCAAGCTGCAAGAGGGCGATGTCGTCGGCATTGATCTAGGAATCAAATATAATGGCTGGTGTGGAGATGCAGCCGTCACCCACCCGGTCGGCACTGTCAATCCAAAAGTGCAACGTCTGCTAGACATTACAGAAAACACTCTGGGCCTGGCAATTCAACTGATCCCAAAGCGTAAAAGATGGAGCGAGGTGGCCAGGGAGATCGAATCATTTGTGAAAGATGCCGGTTTTGCAGTGGTTGAGGGCCTTGTCGGACATAGTATTGGTCGCGAGATGTGGGAGACGCCCCAGGTCCCTAATTACCTCACACGCCAGTATGAGGCTCTGGGCGATTTTGAATTAAAGCCTGGCGTCGTCATCGCTATAGAACCAATGGTTACAATGAGTTCTAATCGTATACGCACCCTGCCCGATCACTGGACTATCGTTGCGCAGGATGGCAAGCCCTGTGCGCACTTTGAGCATACAGTCGCAATCACAAAATCAGGCTTGCAGGTCCTGACAGCCGGGCCCGATGGAAAAGCCTGGGCTGTCCGCGAAGGCTTGCCAGTCTGAATTGTCCTGTTATGCCACCTCTTGCAGCTGCATCTCTTCGACCACTTCGTAGTATCCACGCACGAGGCATTCCATCGCCTCGTGCCAGCTGCGACCAAGCGCCTCGCTGTGAGCTGCCTGCTGCATTCGTATGCGCAATGACTCATTCAACACCAACTGCTCCAGATCTGCGCGGTAACCCGTAACCTGTTCTTCCGCGCTCATCGTTTCCGCGTTGAGTAGCAAGCCAGAGTGACCGCTTTGCACCAGGTCACATACGCCCTCAGAGCGCACTCCAACCACAGGCAAACCACAGGCCATAGCTTCCAGGACGACCTGCCCAAAAGTCTCTGTATACGATGGAAAGGCGAATACATCGGCCGAAGCATAGGCTGTTGCCAATGCTTCCCCACTCAAGTAGCCGGTAAAAGTGACAGGCACATTGCTGAGATCTTGCTGGATCTCTGTATAAGCAGGTCCATGACCCACGATTACCAGATGACAGCGCGAGTGATCCATTTCGCGATAAGCTTGTACCAAAAGATGTAGATTTTTCTCCCAGGAGACTCGCCCGACATAGAGCAGAATTGTTTTTTGTTCAGGGTTAGTACGTTCTTGTAACCAGGATGCACGCACCTGGGCATCCCTACGAGTTGGGTTAAACAGCTCCATATCGACGCCGCGCGGCCAGATACGCAGGTGCTCAAAACCTTGTTTTTGTAACATTGTTGCCGTAGAAGGCGATGGACAAAATGTTAACGAACATTGATTATGAACAAAACGGTTATAGAGCCACATCGGTTTTGTTAATAATGAGAAGCCAAAGTGTTCACAATAGGCAGCTAGATTAGTATGATATGATGAAATGATTGGAATATTAAAAAGACGAGCCGCCGCCAGACCTGTTGCTCCCAGGATTACGGGATCAACAATGTGCAGAATTTCAGGCTGGAACTCGTGCAACCTGCGAATAAAAAGGGGACGAAAAAAATTGAATTTGAGCTCAGGGTAAAAGGGAAATGGCAGTCCGGCCGTGCCAATGACTTCAGCCCCTGCATACTCTTCCATGCCTGATTCTGGACCTAATAGCAGCGTATGATGCCCGTTAGCCTGTAGATGCTCCAATAGGCGTGCTAATGTTCGTGTCACTCCATCTAGCTTCGGTAAAAAGTTCTCTGTAATAATTGCGACGCGCATGGTTCTCCACCTAGCCTTTACAGAATAGCGTTACCTCATCAAATGGTAGTCCCCATTGATTTACCACATGAGCGATTCATGTACCAATCTAAAGGTATCACGTTGTATTTAGTGGATGGTTAAGGCGCTATTACAGTTATGTAAAGCAAAGAATAAAAAGGCGTTAAATACACATGAGAAAACTCTACTGACCGTACCTCTCATTATAATACGAGAATCACGGCGAATTTGTATCCAGTATATAGACGCATCCAGTCTTCGGATCTAGCGATTTAAGAGACTGTTGTATTCCATAACTTGCACCTTTCCCCATTTCTTGCGCGATGCGCAAGAAATGGGGAAAGGTGCAAGTTATGGAATACAAGAGAAAAGAGGAGCGAACGCCGTAGGCGTGAGCACGCTGGGGGCAAGCAACAGAGACACTCCTATGGGTAACTTGGTGGAGTCCCTGAGTTATCCTGGACTCCACATCCCATTGATGGTATACTAGCCTCTGAAACGAAAGTTTTTTTGAAGTA
Source organism: uncultured Chloroflexia bacterium (assembly GCA_963850365.1). Classification (GTDB taxonomy): domain Bacteria; phylum Chloroflexota; class Ktedonobacteria; order Ktedonobacterales; family Ktedonobacteraceae; genus Dictyobacter. The sequence goes on along the minus strand of CAWKKX010000051.1, from coordinate 209,958 downwards.
TTCGCCCAGGTCGTTTGAGGTAAAACGTTGAACCAATTTGAAGGCACACTAATCGCTGGACGGTACGAGATTCGTGAGCATATCGCCACAGGTGGTATGGCGAGCGTCTTCAAAACCTGGGATCACCGCGTAGAGCGCATAGTTGCGATCAAAGTTTTACGATCCCTGGATAAGAATGATTTGCGTGCGGTAGAGCGATTCCGCCGCGAAGCACGTGCTGCCGCAGCGCTTGCACATCCGAATGCCGTGACCATTTATGATTTCGTGGAAGAGATAGGCCAATATTTTCTTGTAATGGAGTATATCCATGGCCCGACACTAAAACAACTTATTGGGCAACGCCGGCAGTTACAACCACGCGAGGCAATCGAGATCGCTTCGCAGGTTTGTGCAGTCCTGCAAGTAGCACATGCGCGTGGTTTTATTCATCGTGATATTAAGCCGCAGAATATTATGTTAGCCTGGAGTGGTGCCACCGGAGGTTTGAGCGATGGGGGGGCATGGGTAAAACTTACAGACTTTGGAATTGTACGCGTGGCCGAGGATGCGGGTCTGACCAATAGCGGTATCGTACTTGGTACTGCCGACTATCTTTCCCCTGAACAGGCAAGAGGTGAGACACTGACAGCTTCTTCCGATCTCTATTCATTAGGGGTTGTGATGTTCGAGATGCTGGCCGGTCGCCCGCCTTTTGTGGGCCCAACAGCAGTTTCGATTGCAATGCAGCATGCTTCGGCAACCCCTCCCCCATTGCGCCAATTCAGCCCTCTTGTTCCTCCTGTGCTGGAGCAGTTAGTGAATCGGACATTGCAAAAGGAACCCGAAGATCGCTTTAATTCCGCGTTGGAGATGCAGCAAGCACTGCGAGTATGTGCAAAGGAAATTGCACATACTAAACAGCCAGCGGCTCAATCCACCCAGTCTTACTCTGCGCACTACTCAATGAATAATGATGGCCCTGGACACTACCCGCCATCAGGGCATAGTCAGTACTAAGTAAAACGCATCCAATCACTTTTTTCAGGTTTATTTGAGTTTTGTACGAGAGAGTTTCTACATAGAGATGGTGCAAGATGGCGCTGGCGTCTCCTTGCCCAATAATGGGAAATATATGGAATACACACAAATTAGCACTGCTCATGCTCCAGCTGCTATTGGACCTTATAGCCAGGCGATCCGCACTGGTAAGTTTATTTATACTTCCGGCCAGATTCCGCTCGACCCGGTCACCGGCGAGATAGTTGCTACAGAGATCCGGGCACAGACAGAGCGTGTCTTGCAGAATCTCCAGGCCGTGCTGCAAAGCGCAGGAGCTTCGCTGAAAAATGTGGTTAAGACCACTGTCTTTCTCGTACACATGAGCGATTTTCAGGCCATGAATGATGTCTACGCCAGCTATTTTGGAAGTGTGGCCCCCGCTCGTTCAACAGTAGCTGTGGCGGAACTTCCACGGCAAGCTCTCGTTGAGATTGAGTGTGTGGCACTTGTCGAAGAGTAAGCACGGGGGAACACGGGTGAATACGGCGACTATTTGGCGCACCACTCTTGAGCAGCTAGAAAACACTCCCATCGATGCCCTGACTAAAACATGGTTGCAAGAAGCACATATAGATGAAATAACTATTGTAGGTGCTGACAACCTCGATGAAAGTGTACAGGATCTTCAATTTAAACTCCAGGTACCTAATGACCTGGCTTGTGATGTCATTACAACTCGCTGGCGACGCTTGCTTGAAGATATTCTAAAAGAGGTGACGGGCCAACTGGTAACTCTAACAGTGGTCAATATACAGAATAAAGCACCTGTGACAGAACGTTCCGGGCATAGCAATGGCCGTGAGCAGTCGCCGCGTGCAAATCCGGCGCTGGCACAACAGCAAGCACAAGCTGCACAACACAGTTACTACGATATCTCGCCAAAGCCTGCTACTCAGAGTGAGTTTGCCTACGCCTCGCCCGATACGTTGGAGGAATGGGAGAACGAGCAGCGTGCAAATATGCTGGCACATAATCGCCTCAATCCACGTTATACGTTCGAGGCCTTTATCGTCGGTAATAGCAATCGTCTGGCACATGCTGCCTCGCTGGCGGTGGCCGAGGCTCCCGGCGAATCATATAATCCTCTCTTCCTCTATGGTGGCGTGGGTCTGGGCAAGACGCACTTGCTGCATGCAATCGGACACCAGGGCGTCCAGACGGGCCTGGCAGTGCTCTATGTCTCTTCAGAACAGTTTACCAATGAGATCATTAATGCCATTCGCTACCGCACAACTGAAGAATTCCGCGCTAAGTATCGCTCTGTCGATATCTTGCTCGTTGATGATATTCAGTTTATCGCTGGCAAAGAATCGACCGAAGAAGAGTTTTTTCATACGTTTAATAGTCTCTATGAAATGAGCAAGCAGATTGTGATCTGTAGTGACCGCCCGCCTAAAGCGATTGTAAGCCTGGAGGAACGGTTGCGCTCACGCTTCGAGTGGGGCCTTATCGCCGATATTCAACCACCAGATCTGGAGACCAGGATGGCGATTCTGCGCGTGAAGGCCGATGCCCTACGTTATCGCGTGCCCGATGAGATTATTGCCTATATCGCTGGTCGCGTACAAACCAATATCCGCGAACTCGAAGGCTGCCTCAATCGGCTCATGGCCTTTCAACAACTCCATCGCACAGACCTGACTCTGGATGTTGCACGCGCCGCGATGTCTTCACTGGTTAGCGATAATCGCGAATCACATCTGAGCGGCCAGCAGATCGCACAAATAGTCGCTGACTACTACCACATTTCTTTGGAGGCGATGTGCGGGAAACAGCGCGACAAATATATAGTGACGCCACGTCAGATCGCTATGTATCTGATCCGTCAGGAGACACAGACCTCTCTGCTGGAGATCGGTCAGCTCTTCGGAGGTCGCGACCATAGCACAGTCCTGCACGCTTGTGAGAAGATTGATCGCTCTGTCAACGTCAACCAGACGCTACGCCGCGAGATTATCGCTATCCGCGAACAGCTTATGCGCGAGTAAAAATAGAGGAATATATGTTACCACCATTGCAACAACTCACTACCTATCTGATTGATCTGGATGGCGTGATCTATCGCGGGGAGACGCTTATCCCAGGTGCGAAAGAGTTTATACAGTGGCTCGATGACAAAGATAAAAAGTATCTTTTCCTTACGAACAATTCTTTTGCCAGCGAACAACAGGTCGTGGATAAACTCGCACGTCTGGGCATTGCTACCAATCAGGCACACGTTCTTGGAGCCGCTCAAGCGGCGGTACAAAATATCGCGCATCGCCTCCCAAATGCGAAGGTCTATATCGTTGGCGAATCCCCTCTCTCTGATATGGTACGTAGCTATGGTTTAAAGGTCGCAAATCCAGACTGGCAAGTAGCAGATGCGGTGCTGGTCGGCCTTGATCGCTCATTTGACTATAAGAAGCTGAACGATGCGGTACAAGCATTGAAAAAAGGGGCTGTCTTTATTGCGATCAACCGCGACCCTCTCTTGCCAATCGCCGGTAGCCTGGTCGCAGGATGCGGCGCAATGGTGGCGGCAATTGAGGCCAGCAGCGAAGTGGTTCCCGAAATCATCGGCAAACCAGAACCGGCTCTGTTGCAAGAGGCTATGCTGCGTCTACAAAGCTCTGCGGCGGAAACGGTGATGATCGGCGACAACCTGGGCGTAGATATCAAAGCCGGTATCGCCGCTGGTACACATACTATGCTCGTCTTTTCAGGCAAAGACACGCCTGCAAGCCTGGCAAAGTCGTCCATACAACCAGAATACATTTACGCCGATCTTGCTGCCTTTATGCAAGAACTCGCCACACAATAAGTGTGTTATACATCTTTTTCTATAGTTGCATTTATTTTCTATAGGTGCGCATTGCGCACCTATAGAAAATAAATGCAACTATAGAAAGTGTCAGCTTTTCTTCACTTCTTCGATCCGCGTAGGATACTGAAAGGCTTGGGATACAAATTTGATGTGTCCCGATAGACGCCAGAATACCCAGAAACCCAGATAGAAAGCCACCAGCCACATCACTATTGTCATAATTATAGCAAGAGGTGTATTTTCCCACACCTGATACGCAGTGTTCTGGACCCCTCCCAGAATATCGCGTACAATACAGAAAATCGGTGTACCGATCAGCAACAATAACGCGAACCAATGGCTACGTCCTTGCCAGAAACGCCAGATGAGGAGGAAGGCCAGGCTACCAAAAATCAAGCTGGGAGTAAGGTAAAATGGCAGAGGTACATGCAAAACTCCCATTGATTGGACAAAGAGATCTGCAATCAGCGTTTGTAAGGGAGATGCGCCTCGCTGTAAAGCTACTGGAGCAAATGTATACTGCCACCAGTGAGCCTGGTAAGCCACAAAGTCAACGACAAAATTGACGATACCGACAATCAGCCCGGCCAGTAGTGATGCTAAAAATACTTTCCTGGGTGGACGTATAAATAAAAGACACGTAAAATAGACTACAATGAGAAAAGGCACAACAAGAGCGAGAAATTCTAACGCCTCCATAGAAGAGAAACTCCTTTATGTTTAAAAAGCCTTATGACTATTCATTCAGTAGCGCGGATTCTGTGTTCATCAGTTCAACGTATGATGAAAGGATGCCAGAGCCTGGCTAAATGAAATTTACGTTATCTATCTTTGCCGCGAGCATAGCACGTTATGCAGGTTTCAGCAAAAACGGAAAGGAACTCTATTGTGAATATCATACCGCTACGAATCGCGCTTGCCCAGATCAATACAACTGTGGGCGACCTTGAAGGAAACGCCAGGCAAATAGTAACTTCAATGCAGCAGGCTCAGGACGCTGGTGCACATATTGTGTGTTTCCCTGAATTGGCCCTACCTGGCTATCCACCGGAAGATCTACTCCTCAAACCAGGATTTGTAGCGGCAAACCTGCGTAAGCTCGACGATATTGTGCAAGCAAGCAAGGACATACCGGGAATAACGGCAGTAGTTGGCTTTGTAGACCGCGATCATGATATTTACAATGCGGCAGCAGTTATCCACCAGGGCCAACTAGCTGGAGTGTACCATAAACACTACCTGCCTAACTACGGTGTTTTTGATGAATATCGCTATTTTCAGGCCGGGCAGACCGCCCCTATTTTTTTGCTCCACGACATACATGTTGGCATTAACATCTGCGAAGATATCTGGTACCCGACAGGTCCCTTAACGCAACAATCACACGCCGGGGCCGAAGTCATTATCAATATCAATGGCTCACCATACTACGCAGGAAAAGGAGCTGTGCGCGAAGAGATGATCTCTACCCGCGCGGCCGACAATGGCGTGATCATCGCTTATCTCAATCTGGTTGGCGGGCAGGACGAACTAGTCTTCGACGGCGGCAGTATGGTCTTTAATGAACAAGGGGCGCTTATCGCCCGTGGCAAACAATTTAGCGAGGACATGCTTATTGTCGATGTTGACACGGCGTCGGTCTTTCGCTCACGCCTGCACGATCCACGTCGCCGTCAGGCACGCCGACGTACGCCGCAAGAAGATGTGCCAGAGATTGTTGTGGATACACGCCCCCTCACACCACCCATCAACAATACCGCTACCTTGCTCGACGCGCCACAAAGACTTGAGCCAAAGATGAATCGCCTGGAGGAGATCTATTCCGCACTCGTACTGGGAACCAGGGACTATGTGCGCAAGACAGGTTTTAAACAGGTCATCATCGGCCTTTCGGGAGGCATCGACTCATCACTGGTAGCAGTTATCGCCGCCGATGCACTTGGCCCTGAGAATGTGACCGGTATCTCAATGCCATCGGGCTATTCAAGCTCACACAGCAAGAGTGATGCGCAAATGCTAGCAGAAAACCTGGGCATCCGCTATATCACGATCCCCATCGAAGAGACATTCCGTACATCGCTCAGTATGATGGAGCCTGCACTGGGCACGGAATATCCAGGGGTTGCTGCTGAGAACCTGCAAGCACGCATTCGTGGCAACATTCTCATGACCATTTCGAATAGATTTGGGCCTTTGGTCCTCACCACCGGCAACAAATCCGAGATGGCCACTGGGTATAGCACACTCTATGGCGATATGGCCGGTGGCTATGCAGTTTTAAAAGATGTCCTTAAGACACGCGTCTTTGAGCTGTGTACCTATCGCAATACAATAGGCGATAAGCCTGTTATCCCCCAGGCTGTTATAGACAAGCCCCCCTCAGCAGAGCTACGTCCCGACCAGAAGGATGTTGATAGCCTACCGCCATATAGCGAGCTCGATCCTATTTTACAAGCCTACGTCGAGGAAGATCGCAGCTTCGAAGAGATGCTAGCTATGGGTTTCCAGAAGGAAACAGTCGAACGCATCATGCACCTGGTAGACATCAGCGAATACAAACGTCGCCAGGCTCCTCCCGGCATCAAAATCACGCCCCGTGCCTTTGGACGCGACCGCCGCCTACCAATCACAAACCACTACCGCGAACGGAAATAAATGATGAGCGCGGCTTTACCGTGTTTCAGACATTTTTACATTATTTACATTTTTATTACATAAATGTAAATAATGTAAAAACAAAAACAGGTGCTCACACTTTAGGTGTGAGCACTCAATTAGGAAAGATTATCATTAACTTGCAGATTGAATACTTGCCGGAGACGCTTATAAGCAATACTCAACGAGGCCGCATGCCGGCTGCGCTCAAGGGGGTCAGAAGAAAGCGTACAACAGTAATCGCGCAACTCAATCCCAACTTCTAAAAAAGCCGCTTGCAGATAGCTCTGTTCCTCACTTAGATCTGCGTGATTCGCTAAATCAATAAGCAGAGCCGTGCGCTGTTTCGACGGAAAACCGACGATAATACGAGCAAGTGTCATCAATAAAGAGATGCGCATAAGCCTGTCTAACGCAATATCGGCAGGATCTTCCTCTTCATCCTGTGTCACAAAGAAAATAGATTCTGTTCCATCTTGTATGGTTGGACGTACCAGACGCATCTCGCGCCGCCGTAAATCGCGGAAGTGATTATGTGCCACCGTCCGCCCAAAACAGGTCATAGAATTAATCGGAAGCCCTCGGCCACTCTCTACAAGCTTTGTGTACTTTAGTGTCCGAATAACTGCTTCCTGCAGAATATCATCCGCAATATCATTCTCCTGCCCATGCCATGAAGATACACCAGAAGAATACACCCAACCCAGAATGTAAGGACGCAACGCACTATACAATTCACACCAGACATAATCGCTCACAGCGTAGCGATCAGCGCTATGTGGTTGACAGATAATCATGAGTGCCTCCTCCTGGAGAGATTAGCTGAGAATTACCAGGCCCACATTATCCACTAGCACACCAAACCCATTCTCCTTAGTGCATTTTCTCCATCGCATCAAACTTTAATGAAATTTTCACCCTGTAGTAGATTTTATAGCATACTTAACTCATGAATTCAATGTTTTCTTCATAAGAAACTCCCTATTTTTCAATTTTCCATAAGCATTCATCATATTGACATCCACCACGCACAGGAATCCTCATATCAAGTATGACTTTCTTAAGCTAGAAAGCCAAATTCTACCCATAGAGATGAGAAAAGTTATGAGAAAAAAATTTTGTCATTCTAGTTACTTTTCTTTTCTTAAAATTTTGTAATGAAACCCTGAGAATTATTCATGCTTCCTGCCAGTTTTTTAATACACCATTTGCCAAAACGTCATATACAGGTGTACAAAGTGATAAGTTGTGTGTTATTATGTGCGGGTATTTAAGCGGACAAGAGTTGCACATCCGCATTATTGGGGGAGAAGGCGATGGATGAGCGCAACTTGCTGAGAATCGCGAAACATCTTAGAGATGAAGCGGTACAACAACGTGTAAAACGGAACATACAACGTGGACGGAACGAAGTCACAGTGACAATTGGGAGGGCTGCACGCCTCTTTGGCTTTAGCGAAAGCCAGTTGCGTGATTGGGAAAAGATGGGGCTGATTAAACCACTGCGTCCCAGAGAAGGGACTAATACAAAACATACAACCGGACAACGCCAGTACTCTTTCTCGGAGTTAGATAAGCTCGCAATTATTCGGGAGCTCCTCGATGAAGCACGCGTGACACCTGGCTCGATTCCACCAAATATTGACGAACTCTGGAACGCAATTGCTCTTCCGACTTCTGCGACGAACGGCAAGTTTGTACATGAGCAACCAGAACAGGACAATGAATTCAAACAGCATAAAGAGCACATAAATAAGCGGATTACCACAGCGTATCGTGATATGTTGGGTTGGCGGTTTTATGCATCACACGTTCTGTGGCTCTCGCTGTTATTGATCTACGAAGACGTGCCAGGGCTTTATGCAGGCTTAATCCTACCTGCATATGATAACAGTGAAAGCTTCTCAGACCTCCACACAACGCACGTACAATACATTGGCGAGGCCCTGGTAGGCTGGTTAGGACAGACACGCTCTTTCTTCACCTTTCTCACATCATCGCCATCTTTCGAATATCCGAGCGACTATAGCATACAACCACTTTGCCCGCCAGAACTGCAAGAGCGCTTACCAGAATCGATAGCCAATCGCACACAGCTCGTTATACAACGCGAAGAGGTCCAGCGCGTCCATTATAATGAGAAAGCCATCAGAACCATCCTGCGCTTGTTAGAACCGCTCTATGAAGATCGACAAAACTGGCATCACTACATGGGCGAAGGTATGCGCGACATAATTAACCCGGATATGGATTTCACGCCCAAACTCGTCGATGCTGTGCTTACCTGGCTGGTAAACATTGTAATCCAGCTGGGTGGCAAAAAACCTGATGGTCAAGAGCGCTGGAAAGATTGCTGCCTCTTACTGCCCAACGATACACGCCTGCCCTTGCAGCAACGCAGCCTCGTTGTACGCGCCAAAAGTCTACATGCACGCCATACGATTGGCGTGACAACAGTTATGCCCGAACGTTATAGCTCAAGTCTATGCCTGCGTGCCTACCAGAGCCGCAATAGTATCTATCGCCGCAAGCTTTCGCGTGAAGATATTAGCACTTACAGCGAGATAGAAGGGCCAATACACTCTAATATCGCAGTACCTATCGGGGCTGAAACAGGCCAGCCGCTCGGCGTGCTCTATATCACCTCCCTGGATACAGAGGCTTTTCCCCCGGAAGACCAATGTATCCTCAGGATTATCGCGAAAATTATTGAAGAATTATTATACACATACAAATTGCGTCATCAGATCACCGAAAAACTGGCCGATATCCTCGAAGATCCTGGCTCCGCTGACCCTTTTTTCAAAACCTTTCCCTCTGAAAATGTTTTTCTGGATGACGTTGAAGTGCTCCTTACTGATGTCAGGATGGACATGGAGCAAAAGAAACTCGGCACTTCCTTTCACAGCCACGAGGACCTCATTTCAGAAATCTCGTTTATCGCTATCGATGTAGATAGCAGTGTACAAGAAACTGTCGCGAATAGCTTCGGCGATCAGACTTTACACAATCTCAATAAAGCGCTGGGCTTGCGTATCCGTGATCTTCTGCCTGCGCTTTTCTCAAATCATCTCAATTGTAAGCTCTATCATATTTATGGTGGAGTTTATTATCTCCTACTACGCGGTTTTTCGCTTGGCAAGACAAAAAATAATGCCGAACGCCTGCGTAAAGCGTTAGAAGGGAGCATCGCAGTTAAACAATCAGATCTACCAGGGGGTACGCTTATGCTACCTGGGATGTCTGTACACCTGGGCGTAACCTGGTATTCGTACGCAAAACTTGTTGATTTCTTCGACCCCTCTTATAAGCGGTCTGTTGTAGATGTGCGTTCAACACTTTATCATTCATTAGATTTTGCATTGAAAATGGGAGCAGATACAAAAGGGAATATTGTCTATGCCTGGGACTCTGTGACCAGCACATACATACCGCATCAGTCAGGGGAGGAACAGTCTAAAAAATAGATACATCAGAAAGAACAGATGGAAGTTGGAGGAGTGTGATTGATGTTAATAAAGGTATTTGTCTTAGGCCGACCTGGCAGCGGTAAGACGACCGCAATTCATGAACTTAGCAATATAGCCTACCACCACGCATATTCAGCACTTTGTATAGATGATTACGATATCCTCGCTCGTATGTCTCAAGAAGATACGCTCCATGAAAAGTTCCGCACTACCGATTATGGGGGCTTTGACGTTCTTGAACATTCAGTCTTTGATACTGCCCTGGAAATTCTGGAGCGGCAAACACAGGCGGCTTTACAAACTGAGAAAGATGGGATTATTACTATTGAGTTCGCACGGGATGATTATCGTCAGGCCCTACACACGTTTAGCCCGGACTTTCTAAAAGACGCCTACATATTCTTTGTTGAAGCCAACCTGGATACCTGCATTCGGCGTATACACAAACGTGCTACTAAACCAACACAACTAGGGCATCATTTCGTCTCAGACTATATCATGCACACATATTATAGTAAAGACAATTCGACATACTTTATGGATGAGCTGAAAACAGAGTACAGTATCAATAAAACAATTGCGACTTTCTATAATACTGGCCCACTATCCAACCTTGTTGAGAGGGTTAACGAGTTTGCAGAGCATCTCTTCACTCAGGAGTTTCACGCACGCAACTATAGACAAACCGATCTGACGACGGCTGACAACTTATCTCAGTTGCTCTCGTGCTAATTATACCTTTTTCACATGCTTTACCTGTTCGTTCGCGCCTTCGGGGCGAACTCCGTTTTCTTTTTTTCATAGAGAGTGGTGCATTTTCCATATTTCTACATAGCAGAAATATGGAAAATGCACCACTCTCTATGAAAAAGATATGCTAGCTAGTAGATGCACTTCTGGCCTAGCTAGCATATCAGGAAGGTTGTGTACTACAGCTTATAGTCTGACCTCGTGCTTCAGGCGCTTATACGCAATGCTGCGTAGAGCCGCATCTCTACCACGAATGGAAGGATCTTCAGGACGAGGGCGTTTGTAATCACTTAACTGGACTCCCACGTTCAAAAAAGCTTGTTCCAGACGTGTTGGCTCTCCATCCAGATCAGACAGATTCGCCAGATCGGTCAGTAAAGCAGTTTTTTGCCCTGGTGGAAACCTGACAACAACTTGCGCAACTGTGGCAATAATAGAGTCTAATATAAGTCTATCAAGTGCTATCTGCGATGCATCCGCAACTTCGCACGTAATACCAGAGCTATCATAAGTACGATATTCGCTATCAGACAGCGTTGGGCGCACCAGACACCAGTCTTTCTTTCGCCAATCCCGAAAGTAGTTGCGTGCTATAACCCGGCTCAGCGCTTTCAAAGATCCTATCGGAGGCATCTCACCACGAGATGAGCGTTGGTAATATCTAAATGCACGCATCACCGCCTCATGTGCAATATCTTCAGCGATCTCTTTGTGTTGTCCATACCAGGATAAGACGCGCGAATCTCGTACCCATATTTCAACAAGAGGAAATAGCCAGATATACAGATCGTACCACGTTTGCTCATCAACCATTTCAAGCTCATCTTTATGAACAACTGTAGCATCTGTTAACATGAGCGAAACCTCCCGCATTTCCTCAGCCAATCAATCTTATGTTACTACATCTCCGGCCTACTCTTGCTTCAGATATTTTCATTTGATATACAGCATGCCTGGCACTCTCTATACATGTGCTGCAGCCCGAAACAGCTTACAGAAGATAATAACGAAGATGATTTACAAGTAAGAAGAAAATTGTCGTGTCCACTATAGATGTTACATGAGAAGAAGATTTTTGTCAATACCTTGAAAGGAAACTTCCACACTTTACCGACCATGAGAAAACAAAAGGGCATAAAAATAAACTTTCCTGATATTTTCCTCAGTTTTCCTCAGTATGGATTGTTTCTAGACAGAAATCCTCATACAACAATAGCTCTTTTATGCTAGCTAACAAAAAACCTCATATCTTTTTTGCACAAAATAGGTATACAAACAATTACAATTATGGTATATTGAAGATGTGCTGCATCGGCCCTTAGTTTTTTCTGCTATCTCCGGGAGGCGCAGATGGATGTGCGAAGTAAGCAGTCAATACAACAACATCTTCAAAAAGAGGATGTACAAGAACGAATTCTACAAAATATTCATAAAGGGCGTGATGAGGCGACGGTAACGATTAGTCGAGCCGCCGATTTATTCGGCATTACCGAAAATAAGCTGCGCGACTGGGAGGAGTATGGCTTCCTCAATCCTCTGCGACCCAGCGGCCCCAAAGGACGCCGGCTCTACACTCCTTCAGAATTAGATAAACTGGCTATCATTCGCGAGTTGATTAATTCTGGCTACTCAGCTAGTGACATTCCTCCTGATATCGATAAAGTCTGGCATACTATCCGCTCTCTCAGAGAACCTGTAGTGCCTATAAACGGCCACGAAGCACTTCTACAGGCACAAACCAGCCATCTTCTCGAACAGCCAATTAACTTGCGTATTGCTCAGGCCCGCACAGATCTATTCTGGCGCTATTATGCTACCCATGCCCTGCGCCTGGCTTTGACGTTAATTTGCGAAGATATCCCTCATATAACTGCCGGTCTGCTTTTACCCCTCGCGCCCGGTATAAATATCAGCACAATACAGCGTGTCGATGATATTTCTACACTTGGTGAGTCGCTGGTAGGTTGGCTGAGCCAGAGTGGTTCGTCACATACGTTGCTCACTTCACGACCTTCTTTCCAATATAGTTCAGATTATCGTATAGAACCACTCCAGATAATGAAGGCCGGTGTGCCGCAAGATGATCCGGGAAAAGATAACACGCTCATTATTGTGCAACGAGAAGCCAATCCTCTTACTCTTAGCAAAGATGTTGTCACGACGATTCGTAGCCTTTTACAACCTCTCTACGCCGACCCTGAGCGCTCACGAGCGTGCTTAGGGCCTGGTATGCGCGATGTGCTCGATTCGGCCACCGATCTGGATAGTAGCACAAACTATGAAGATGTTATTTTAAATGGTCTCTCTGATATGGTTATACAATTAGGGCACACAACTCCAGAGGGACAACCACGCTGGCGCTTTTGTTGGATTCTTCTGCCACGCGATTCTTCGCAGTTCCTTCAACTCAGTAATCTGGTGATCCGTGGGCAGAATCAGAATCCTTTCTTTAAGTCAAAATCGTCCATTGTCTCATCAGATAAACATGCAAATAATCCATATCTCAAAGCTTTGCAGAGCCGACATCATTCTTTATCAACCTGATATCCCACCTGACGATATACCGACTGCATTCCGTGATCTCGACCGACCAATTCGCTCGGCGATTGCACTTCCTATTGGTGGCGAGGATGGGCTCTCGATTGGCGTGCTCTATGTCGCTTCTCATATTGTTGATGCATTTACGCTGGACGATCAACGCTTGCTGCGCTTTATGTGCAGAATGATCGAGGAGTTGCTCAAAACGTATCGCGTACGACAGCACGTTACACAAAAATTGACCGATATGGTGAAAAATCCTGACCTGGTGGATACTTTCTTTGAGGGCTTCGCCTCTGAGAACGATTTTAATCACGATGTAGAAACTCTCCTTACTGCAATTCAGAAGCAGGTGACACTGGGTCAGCGCGAGGATAATTTTACTGAAAAAGCTATCTCTTTCATTGCGCTTGATATCGATAAGCAAAGTAGCCTGGCAAATAAGTACGGCGACCGCCTGGTGAGAAATCTTACCCGTGAAGTGGGACTACGTCTACAAGAGCAAATTCGTACCTTCTTCAAGGAATATCCCGATTGTCAGCTCTACCATATCTATGCAGATCGCTTCTTTATCGTACTCAAAAATACGTCGCTTGAACAAACACGTGAGCACGCAGAACGTCTGCGTGTGGGTGCCTTCGGCACTTATAAGCTGGATGCATTGCGTGTATTCTCTGATCAACGTACACGCCCTGAGAGTATGGTTGAACTGGATGATATCTCTGTCTGCCTGAGCGTTACCTCTTATCCATACCCTAAATTAGAAGAGATCCTACACGAATATACACCTGCCTACGCGGTAACCCAGGTTCGCTCGATTATTACTTCTGCTCTTGATGTGGCTTTAGTTAAAGGTCAAATAGAAGGTGGTAATGTAGTTATTAGTTGGGATTATGATATCCGCAATTTTGTGCGTTGGTCGCCGGCTAAAAATAAATAGTATAAAATTATCCTTCTGATTCTGGCCGCTGGCATATATGTGACGCAAATTTCTGTATTATGCGTCTTTTTGATATATCCCCATAGTCCTCATCAATGCCGTTGCCAGTTACCTCTTATACCATGTGCCCGTTACCGTCTATATCAGACAATAGCAACACCCCCTCTCTCCCTTGTACCTAGAGAGCCTGTACAGAAATGCATTTAGGTGCGTTATTTGTGTATCCAGTTAGAGTGAGAGATAGTGTTGTAGATGGGAGTTTTTCCAATATGGCTATCAAAATCTTTCTTTTAGGCCGTCCAGGATCAGGGAAATCGACGGCCGCTCGCTATATTGATATCATGACGCGAGAATGTGGTTGGTCCTCAATGCATATCAATGATTATGAATTCTTGCACAGAATGTATCAGTCAGATACTTATTATCAGAGGTTTAAGCCCTCTGTCTACGGCGGTTTCGATGTGCTTGATTTCTCTGTGCTCGACGTGGCATTACAATCTGTTGAGGAAAAAGCCTGCCGCTATGCGCCTTTTTCAAAGAAGCTGCTTCTTTTAGAATTTGCGCGTGACAACTATCAAAGCGCATTAAAACAGTTTCAGCCGACTTTTTTAAAGGATGCATACTTCCTTTTCTTTGAAGCCAACATCGATATGTGTGTCCAACGTGTCTACCAGCGCTCATCCAATCCTGCATCATGCAACGATCATTTTATCTCTGAACAAATGATCCGTAGCTATTATCGCGAGGATAATAAGCCCTATATGACATATAAGCTACTAGCTGACTATGGTATTAGTGACAAAAGGGTGCGTGTGATCAACAATATGGGCTCGCGCAAAGAATTTAAAGCACAGATCAAAAACTTCGTATATACTATTATGAAGCATTCAACAGAGGAACTACAAACATTTCAGACACTTCAAAGTTAAAAAGAAAGAAATACAGCATATCTAACGCACTACATAACACACAAAGTTGTCTGATCAACAAGTGCAGGGCCGTCACCTGATGAATTGTGAGTGCCGACCCATAGATTTGACTCGTATGATACAGTATTAGTGATAACTTCCCCTTAATAGTTGATAGGAGAGCGAGGACGAGTGGCATCAACACGTACTCCTTTTGAGAAACTGACTCCAATCCATCCTAATCGCCGCATCACATTAGAGACCGGGTCGCAACCAATTGCGCCGCGTGTGATCGATCTACTGATCCCACTCGGCTTTGGTCAGCGTGCCCTGATTGTCGCACCGCCTCAGGCAGGTAAGACGACAATCTTACGGCAAATAGCGAGCGCCATTCAGCAGAATTTCCCGGATGTGCGCATTTCTCTTTGTCTGGTCGATGAGCGGCCTGAAGAGGTGACGGATTGGCGCATGGCACTGCGCGGCCCTCTGGTTGGGCATTACACATCAAGCTTTGATCAACAATCCTCTAAACATGGACGCGTTGTGGAGCAGGCGCTCCACGATGCACGCCGCGAGGTTGAACAAGGACGCGATGTGGTTATCCTGCTGGATTCCCTGACCCGCCTGGCACGTGCTCACAATTTAAATACTGATATGTGGCAATCTTCACGCAATCAGCGTGGAGGGTACGGTAGCCGTACCCTTTCTGGTGGCATTGACGCCAATGCGCTGGAGGTTGGTCGGCGCGTCTTTGGTGCCGCACGCACGCTTGAAGAAGGCGGTAGCCTGACGATTGTCGCAAGTTGCCTGGTTGAGACGGGCAGCCGCCTTGATGAGGTTGTCTATGAAGAATTTAAAGGCACGGGAAATCTGGAGGTACGCCTCTCGCGCGAGTTGGCTGATCGCCGGATCTTCCCTGCTATCGATGTAACTGTCTCCAGTACGCGTCAGGAAGAGCGTTTGCTTTCACCCACCGAGCTGCGTGCCAATGCGATTGTACGCCGTAGAATGGCTGACATACCACGCCGCGAGGGTGCCGAGCAAGTTATTCAACTTTTTGAAAAGACCCCTTCAAATGCCCAGCTGGTCGAGGCTATTGTGAGACAGGGTTGAAATCAGGGCAAAACATACAATGATCGTATAAATTGATCCGCGTTATCGCTCCCTTCCATAGAAGATCGTGGGTTGTCCGCAGCCCACGATCTCTTTCCCTGGCTCATGATTTATCTATCTGCTCCACCCGAACACATTTACAACAGGTACTATTTGTAAACTACACAAGGAGCACACATGCGTGATATACTTATTGATAGTACTCACTAGGTTAGGACAAAATATATCGGTTAAGGAGCTCTAATCCGCAGGCTACAGGTAAATAAAGGGGATCATCTCAATTGTAGTATCTCTGGGCAACATTTTATAAATACCGTACTAAAAACTAAAGACTGGAGCACACCATGCGCTGCCCATATTGTGGCGGATTCAATCCAGATAATAAGAATTTTTGTATTCGCTGTGGTCGTGATCTCGTAGCATCTACGCCAAACCCAACAGCTCAACGACCAGCTCAACCTACACGACCAACTCAAAATCAACCAGCTCAACAACAAACAGCATATCAGGCCCCTTATAAGCCAACACCACCTCCTGGAGGTTCCAGACCCTCGCTACCTGCTCAGCCTCCTGCATCATATCCACCACCAAACACAATATACGCAGCGTCCGGCTTATCCATCCAACCCACCAGCGAAGGCTCCCTTGACAACTGCACCCCGCCCCGGTGTACCTCCCGTTCCCATACCTGCAACCCCGGTAGCCAAAAACGTCGCTATAGGCTCAACAACGGGCAAACGTGCCAGCATAGATACCAACAGTATACATTCCTCGCTAGCAGCCATAGATGAGGCCCCTGTGCCTTTTCCGCCCACCACACTACAACAATTAGAAATGCTGATGCAGGGCGCACTCCCTTATACATTGGTAAATGATACCGAGGGGTATGGCAAGAAAAAAATTGTGCGGATCGCTTATCGCCAATGTGCCGGGTGGCAACAGGTTGGTACATTACTCAAAGCGCTCAAAGAGTATAATGAGCCAGCATTTGACACGCTGGTCATACAGGGGGCCTTTGAGCAAGATAGAAGCATCTACCACTATACCAATGGGCAACTGATCTTTGATCGGAATGTACGGCTGGGTAGTCTGGTACAGAACCGTTATCATATCGAGACTGGTAATGGCTTGTCGAGCGATTCAATACGCTTTGTAGTATCGGAGTAACGAGCAAAGCCCATGCAAACAACGGAAATCATCGCGAAGAAGCGAGATGGTGACATTCTCAGTAACAAAGAGATCACCTGGTTGATCAAACAATATACGCAGGGGCAGATTCCTGACTACCAGATGGCGGCCTGGCTTATGGCGGTCTACTGGCGTGGCATGAATGCGCAAGAGACAAGCGATCTTACCATGGCTATAACGCGCTCTGGAGAGCAACTGCATGTGCGTAAGACTATCTCCCCTGTGGTCGATAAACACAGCACTGGCGGCGTGGGCGATAAGGTCACACTCGCGGTCGCCCCGCTCGTCGCAGCGTGCGGAGTTGCGGTAGGCAAGATGACGGGACGTGGACTTGGGCATACAGGTGGCACCGTCGATAAGCTGGAATCTATTCGTGGCTTCCGTGCGGCACTCTCACGCGATGAGTTTCTTGCTATTCTACAAAAGCATCAGATCGTTCTGGCTGGACAATCCAACGACCTTGCACCGGCAGATGGGAAGCTCTATGCTCTACGCGATGTAACCGGGACGATTGAAAGTATCCCTCTGATCGCTTCCAGCATTATGAGCAAAAAGCTTGCCGTTGGAGCATCGCACTTGCTGCTCGATGTCAAATTCGGTAATGGTGCTTTTATGAAAACAACACAGCAGGCTCACCTGCTAGCACAAACAATGGTCGAGATCGGGCGAGCCTCTGGTCTACACACCGTTGCCGCCATTACTTCAATGGAACAGCCCCTGGGCTGCGCCATCGGCAATGCACTTGAAATGGCTGAGGCCATCGCCATTCTCCATGGCAAGGGGCCAGAGGACGTATCCGAGCTATGTCATCACGAAGCGGCCGAACTGCTGCTCATGACTGGCAAAGTATCCAGCACAAAAGAGGCGGACGAGCTTATCCAGCACACTATACAATCGGGTGCGGCTGTTCAGAAGCTGGCCGAAGTTATCGCGGCGCAAGATGGTGATCGGCAGCAAATCGAAGATCCTCGATTATTGCCCCAGGCCCCTGTTTGCGTCATGCTCACAACACAATGTACGGGCTATATCGCATCTATCCATGCCGAACATATTGGCCTTGCCAGTATGAGCCTGGGCGCAGGTCGCTTCAAAAAAGGTGATCCAATCGACCACAGCACTGGCCTGGTCCTACAAGCCAAAGTTGGCGCTCACCTCAACGCTGGCGATCCACTCATAGAGATCCATGCACGCAATGAGCAAGAGGCCGCATCAATACAAAGCGCACTTCTCGCCTGCTATACCTGGAGCGAGGTGCCCGTACAGGCGGAACCTTTGATTCATGCTGTTATTCGACCATAGACAAATACGTACACTTAATGACTATAAGATATCCTATGCTCTCTACTTTTTCTTCATAGGGATACTAAGTTGTAACTGCAAGAGCCAAATTGCTATGTCTCAGGAGCTTCAAGTGCAAAAACATTGCGAAACCATGAAACAAATTGTAAAGCATAAGGTGCCTCTGCATTCACATATTTTTTCGTAATCGCCAGGCCCATAGGTATACCCGGCTCCTCTTGCCAGGCTAGCCAGGTATGCAAGTGCGCTTTCATTGTGTAGGATGGACGGAAATTACACTTTACTGATTTTGCTCGTTTTAATGCTTCATCAGCAATAGACCATAACTCATCATCATAAGGCCCTAAAAAGCTTACAAAATCTTCTATCGCGCCGGGGAGTCTATTATTTGGCATAAGCCAGATACCAACTACAGGTAATCCTTCTTGCTTGATTATTACACCACTATCATTTGGAACAAGTGGCACGTTACTATAGCCGAAGTCGTGCACAATTCTACGTAACTTTTGCCAGTTAGCTATATTACCAGTATCAGTATTGATGTCAGTATCAGCATCGACAACTATAGCATATCTCTTGTTATCGGCATCACCTTTAAGTGCCACTTTAAAAACTTCCAGAAGATTGTTAATACCATCACAATCTTTTATTTCAAAGTGCTCATCTCTCCCCTTGAAATACCCTCTTTGAGATGGATCAGCTGTGGTGATGCCGTGATAGTTGAGTAAATGGATGAACACATTTTTGTCATCAGAGCCTTCAACGTAAAGATAATTTTTTCGCTTAGCTTTACTCAGTAAACCACTTGTCACAATCAGCGCACCTCAATTTGTTCACGTGTCGCAATTGCCAATTCATCTTCTTCGTACAACACCGCACTTATTTCACCTGCTTTGTTTTGCAAGCGGACAAGCAGACCCTCTTCCTGAGTATTTTCACTGGCAGCTTTTTGGAAGGCTTCGATACAATCGAAGCTGTGAGTTGTTGCAAAGACTTGCACATTGAGACGATGAGCTAGCTGAAAAATCAGTTGCCAGATATCCAATTGTACAGAATAGTGCAAACCGTTTTCAATCTCGTCTATGAGCAATATTCCGTCTTTTGCATTTACTAACGCTAGTGCAAGACCAAAAACGCGTTGCATGCCATCTCCCAGGCTGCGCAATGCAATCCTTTCATCAGTACCAGTTACTTTTACAATTGGAATAGCCTCTCGTTCTTTATTATTAGCACCTCTTGCGGATCGCTCCTTGGAGTCAAAACTCCCCACAACGTTAAGACGCTCAATACCAGGGGCAATAATGCACATAGCATCAACAACATCTTTCTCCAACGCTGTAAGTGCAATTCCATCCCAGAGTGCGCCTATCAACTCATCATCTAAACCATTAGGAGCAATCATAATGCTGATAGCTTTTATTATTGACTCTTCCGAGAGTAATCCTGGCCTTAAGGGATAAGATTTTGACAAATTTCCATTCTTTATAGTGAAACGAGCAATTGAATTCTCTACTATATCGTATTCATCGGATTGTAACAGCCGTAATTGGAAAACGCCTTCTTCCATATCTTGCCTTGTATACCACCCTATAGAGATCGTGAGCACATCATCAGGTGAATCAAGAGGGCCTATAGTGATAGGCTCTACACGCCGCCCAATTTCTTTTCGGCCATAAAATAGATGTTTGAGGTCCAGAAGGAGGCTCGTAGAGGTTACACGATCTACACGTTTTCGGCTATATGGCTTACTTTCATCGCGAGCCTGCAAAATTTTCCATATGAGATTTGGAGAGCCATCATTGGTATAGAGCTGCAAAGCTTCCAGTAGAGTAGACTTGCCAACATTATTTTTTCCCACGATCAAGTTGACACGTCCAAGTCGTTCAATTTGCAAATGCTTGAAGCAGCGAAAATTACGGATTTCCAAAGAATTTCAGAATGAGGTTCCCCATATCACGCTCACTTCTCTCAAGTGTTATACTCATCTTTTCATTATACGGCTCAACACGAATGATGCTAATTTATTGCATAGTATACCATAGCCTCAGGTCTATCATCGCCTTTTTTTCCTTGAAACGCGTGTACGGTGAGACTTATCCAGCTTGGCTTGTTGTTGGCGCAAGCGGGTTTCGCTACCGAGAATGGTATGTATGGCCTGCGGATTGGCGATGTGTTTGAAGCAATCGAATAGGCATATCCATTGCTCAAAACACAGGGAGGTGGGAGTTACATCTAAGTCCAGCTTCAGGTTGTTGCTCAATCTTTTCTGTTGGGGAGGGGTGAAGATGCCTTTAAAAGTATGTCGCAAAGATGGTTGCGGGGTCGTAAAACTATAGACGACAAAGTCGCGGAATAGAGGCATTTCGCTATGTGACACTAACGGAGGACCGCGTTTACGCAGACGCAACATTACTACATCAACACGTGGAGCGGGCACAAAATCGCTCCGCTGGAAGTGGTGTAGAAGCTCCAGTTCAAAGCATGGCTTTAAGAGAACTCCATACAGCGACTCATGTGGCACGCCAAGAAACTTTTCTGCAGCCTCCTTTTGCATAATCAGATAGATATCATCTGGGGGAACTGGTGCTGTCGTCAAATGGGTGACGATGGCGCTTGTAATATTGAAGGGGATATTCGAAAATACTTTATAGTGACCACTGGGGAGGCGGTACTGCAGGAAGTCGCCGCAGTGAATCCTGATATCAGTCGTCCCGGCAAATCTGAGGTGCAGGGCCTCTACAAGCCCAGGGTCCTTTTCTATTGCAATCACCTGGCGGCTGTGTAACGCGAGACGTTCAGTAATGATGCCTTTACCTGGTCCTATCTCATAGACGATGTCGTTAGCGTTGATATTACATTTATCCAGGAGGTAATCGACCAGCGATGGGCTTTTTATAAAGTTTTGCGAATAGAAGACACTGCGACGTTGGATGGCGGACATAGTATGTTCCTTTCAAGATAGAGGCGTTACAAAGGGCGCAAAAAAGCCGCATAGCCTTAAAGCTCATGCGACATGTTGCGAAGCCCAATCTTGAAAAGAATGCTAGACCAGAGAGGCACATATGTCCACACACATGTGTACATAGATGTGGAGCATAGACGTACTCAAGCTGTAAACCCAGGGTGGGCTTCGCTTAGTTGTGCCTTATATTCACGCTTACACCCATATAATTATCCTCAGAAACTTCCCTCTTTTTCAGTACGAAAATTATTATACCTGCTCCACTTCGCC
This sequence comes from uncultured Chloroflexia bacterium, assembly GCA_963850365.1. Classification (GTDB taxonomy): domain Bacteria; phylum Chloroflexota; class Ktedonobacteria; order Ktedonobacterales; family Ktedonobacteraceae; genus Dictyobacter. The sequence goes on along the minus strand of CAWKKX010000051.1, from coordinate 188,021 downwards.
TTGTCCAGAGGCAGAGGAAAACCTGGGCAGAGAGTGACTCTCTGTCCAGGCTTTTGCGCATTATTTCAGACGAGCCTCGATGCTGGTGAGTTGGTCGCGGAGCTTGCGGTTCTCTTCTCGGACCTCATCGAGATCGCTGCGCAGTTGTTTAAGCTGGGCATCGTCTTTATTGGCTAAGCGGAGTTTGCGGGCGGCGACCAGATAGCCACGCTGGACACCTGAGTCTAGCTCTGAAGAGGCCAGACGATCCAGCAGGTTGGCCGCACGCACCTCGCCAAAACCGATCAGGGCGATAGCAGAGAGGTAACGCACAGGTGCCCAGCTATCATACTCTACAGTGGTGCAGAGAGCATCAACAGCCCGTTGCCGCACTTCTTCACTATAGAGATAGCGGTTCATACCGACTACGTTAAGACCAGCGATAGCGGCCCGGCGTAGCGTAGGATAATTATGGTCATTACAAGCATAAACGGCGATGCTTTCAACGACGCGATCTACACCTGTTGCACCCAGGCCGTTAAAGATGCCACGTTGCACTGTATGTGTCCAGCTAGGGCGCTCCACAATTTGCAGTAAGAAGTCTACACTGCCTTCGGTGCGCGTCTTGCCTAGAGCCTCGGCTGCGCTAGCCTCTACAAGATAACTGACATCGCCATGCTCAAGGACAGAGCGCAAAGCCTGCGCAGAGCGTTGAGCTAACTCGGCCTGCTGAGGAGCCTGATAGTGACCCAGAGCTCGCGCAATGGCCTGCCGTACCCGTGAAAAATTGGTTGGATCGAGATCTTGCAGAGCCTTGATAAGTACAGCCTGCGCCTTCTCATCTCCAATGGTTGCCAGAGCCTGGGCGGCTGCAACACGCACACCCCAGAAAGCATCATTGTTCAAGGCAGTCATGAGAGCCTCAAGACTGGCTGCTTCTTTGCGCTTGCCCAATTCTTCCGCCGCCTCTACTCGACCCAGCACGTCGGGGTCCTGTGCGAGCTGGTAGCGCAACATACTGGTTGAGCGCTCAAATTTTAAGGTTTTGAGCAGCCAACCGTTAGGATCGATGCGTACCATCAAAGGCTCACGCTCAAGCGGTAGGTAGAAACTCTGCTCGACCTGCCCATCTTCTCCGAGCAACACCTGCACGCTAACCGTACGTGTCTGCTGTGTCTGACCTGCCTGCACAGGCTCATCGGTAGTGGGAATAGTAAAGGCAAGATCGAGCGGAGTATAGAAGCAAGCCGTAAGCTCATCAACCTTTTGAGTCTGCTTAATTTTGAGCTTCACCATCTTCTGATCGCTACTCCACGAATAGTTAACCTCTAATTCGGGATGGCCACCACCATGGACCCATTGTTGAAAGAAGTGCTCCAGGCTACGCCCTGTTACCTCTTCCAGAGTGCGCATCAGATCGGAAGTAACAACTTCTTTCGTACGATATCGCTCAAGATAGGCATGGATACCACGACGGAAACTTTCGTGTCCCAGCAAGTGGCGCAACATGTGCAACACCCACGCCCCTTTGTTATAGAGGTGGCGGTCAAATAGTTCAAAGCCACGATCATGATAGACATAATAGACAATCGGGCGTCGATAGTCGCGGTCCTCAGCCAGGTAGCCTAGTTTCTCCTGCAACATTGAATATTTGAATGCATCATTGCCACGATCATACTCACCCCACATCTGCTCAAAGTAGGTGGCAAAACCCTCGTTCAGCCAGCCATTCGACCAGTCACGGCAGGTTACAAGATCCCCAAACCACTGATGCGCCAGTTCGTGGGCCACGACCGTAGCAAGATCAATGCCGATATCCAGCGCCGCCTTCTTATCGGGCAGCAGGGCAAAACTATGTGTCGTCGCCGTGGTATGCTCCATAGCACCTGTATAGATCTCGACAACCGTCTGCGCATACTGATCGTAAGGATATTCGACGCCGGTAAATTCGGAGAAGAAGCGCATCATCGCAGGAGTCCTGCCCATATAAAGCGGCGCATCTTCTTTACGATCCTTGCGCACATAGTAGTTTACAGGCTTGCCATTATAGCTATCCTCGATGACGGCAAAATCGCCAACGACCAGCGACATAAGGTATGCAGCATGTGGAACATCGTGCCGCCAGTGATGGGTCTTAGTAGCACCTTTATCGGTTACGCTCAGTAAGTTGCCATTAGAGACAGTAAGAAATTGAGCGGGTACAGTAACGATAATCTCAGTCGTTGCGCGATCATTGGGCGCATCGTGGCAGGGAAACCAGAAACTATGATAACGCGGCTGACCAAAGGTCCATGCTTGAACGGGGCGCGTCGGATCTTCGGGCACAGGCTTCATAAATTGTAGACCAATGCGTGGCCTGGCATGATATTGTATCGCGGTCGTGAATTGCTCTCCATATTTATAGGGACGATCCAGAGTCACAATAATTTTCTTACCCGTATAAGCATAGGACAGTTTTGGCCCATCGGCAAGTGTCACGCTTTCGATCTGCAATTCTTCGGCGTCCAGAGAAATGGTTTTGAGCTCTTCGTACAGCGTTGAAAAAGTCGTATAGGCTGTTCCGCTGACCGTCTCCTGCTCAAAGTCCAGCGTGATGTCCAGTTTGACATGCTGCACATCGGCAGGGCGATCCGGCGCAAATTGCAACTGGTCACCAGCAAACTCAAACGAGCGTGCTTGCGGCGATGGCAGTGTATGCCCAAGACCATGCTCAAACATAAACAGGCTATAGCCATTGCCAAGTTCAATAGCCTCTCCTCGATTACATGTAAACAAAATATATCTCCTCACATTTGGGTAACAATTAAAACAGTAGTGCAACACGCATTGCAGCATACAGGCCGTTATTGAAAAGATTGCTCTCTATATATCATATTATCGCATACGACAATCGAACTTTAATCTCACCTCGAACGTATGTGATTACGCAGGGTAATTGTACTCTGGCATGGGTCTGGGCGACGTGGATCGGGGATTATGCGGTTCCGCTCTCCAACGGCCATAGAGGATATTTGTACATTTCTTGTGAGAACCACGATAATATACATGCTAAATACAGGAAACTATATCAGCCAGAAGAGGAATACCATTGAGCACTATACAAAAAACTGAAAGAAGGCTATTAGTGCGTACAAAAACGCGCGATATCAGTAGGTTCACACAAACGGTGCGCTTTTTTCGTGTTGCACGCCTGCTTTTGTGGACGATATGGATTATTTACCGTGAACGCCAGAGGGTTGTGAATGCTCGTGAACGTGGCAACTACGAAGTGCAACCAAATATAGAAGTGTTAATCAAGGTGCTGGTCGCATTTCGTCAGACATCGCTCAAACTGGGCGTCCTGATGATCAAGCTGGGTCAATTCCTTAGTTCGCGTGCTGACCTTTTGCCCGAACCGGCCCTGGCCGTGCTCACATCGCTGCAAGATGAAGTACCACCAGAACCTTTCGATCACGTTATAAATATAATCGAGACCGAGCTTAAGAGACCCATTGAAGAAGTTTTCAGTATGATTGAGAGTCAGGCCACCGCCGCCGCTTCACTGGGACAAGTACATAAAGCTGTGCTGGCAACGACGGGTGAGACGGTCGCCGTTAAGGTTCAGCGCTCACATATCGATCAATTGGTAGCGATGGATTTAAGTACGCTGAAATTTGTGATCTGGATTATTACGAAGTTTTTTCACAGTGACTTTATTGATCTCTGGGGCATATACCGCGAATTTCAGGCGCACGGTCTACGAAGAAATTGATTTTGTAACCGAGGGAGCGAATGCCAAACGCTTCAGCGAGATGTTCAAAGATGATGATACAATTTATATTCCGTATGTGTATGAAGAATATACGACCCGGCGCTTCCTGGTTTTAGAGTGGATTGATGGCATCAAGATCAACGATTATGCGGCTCTTGAGACGGCTGGCTTCAATCGACTTGAGGTTGCAACACGGACAGTCAATGCGTATTTCTACCAGTTTTTTGATGCTGGCTTCTTCCACGCTGATCCCCACCCTGGCAATATTCTCGTCAAAAAGGGTTCTCAGCCAGACAATCCAATTGTTACCTTTGTGGATTTCGGGATGGTCGGGTCTATTACAAAGTCGATGAAGCGCACTCTACGCGACCTGTTCCTGAGCCTGGTAACACGTGATGCACGCTTGATGGTTAATTCGCTGGTGAAACTCGGCTTTGTGGGCGAGGATGCAAACCTTAGCTCGATTGAGCGTGCGATGTCGCTTATGCTGGAGCGCTATATAGGGGTAAGCCTGGGACAGATGCGCGAGGTGGATATGAGCGAGGCTGGACAGGACGTTATGAAGCTGCTTTACGGTCAGCCATTTCATGTCCCGGCACAGTTTGCTTTCACGGGGCGTGCGGTCGGCACCTTGCTGGGTGTCTCTACGGGCCTCTCGCCGGACTTCAATTTCCTTGAGGTTGCAACTCCCTATGCGCAACGGTTTATAGGGCTGGACGCCAAGGGCATCGGCGATACGGCACAAGAAATTTTGACGCAGTTATTGGGTGCGAGCCGAACCTTGCTAGCCCTGCCTGCTTCCGTTGAAAAGCTGATTACAAAGATTGACACCGGTCAGATGGAGGTTAAGCTGGCAAATGTACCATCCGTTGGTAGAAGATCACGTCGGCGTGGTCGAGGCGGCCATAACACAATGACCACTCCATCATCCTTGGGTGGGAACGCATCATTGACACTTATGTTCCTGGCCTCGCTTGGCGGTGGTATCTATCTACTGAAATTACCGACCAAGGCCCCCGCCTGGTTCTGCCTGGGCCTGGCAGGAGTCACCGCCCTGGGCAACCTGCTCAGGAGATAGCTGGCGTTTAAATCAGCACAAAAAGTGTAATGCAATAATAGGTCGGCTCTCTGTTTGCAAGAGCCGACCTATTATTGCATTGTTGGTTAAGGTGACACCCTATGATGTAGCACTTTCAGGCTAAAAAAGGTTTGTCTTTAGTCTAAAGCTCATAAAAAACTATTATGATTACTGTAGGCTTGGTCATCGTGTTTCTTAGAGAGTGCCAGTTTCCCATTGCTATGGGCTCCTGCGTGTTCGTACCTTCGGTGCTCACACCTCTTTTTTCTCTTCATTTATCTACATTTTATATATGCTTATGCTGTAAATATATAAAATGTAAATAAATGTAAGAAAATAGGTAAGAAAAGTCCGACCGTGTATATGTGTTCAAGATAGTAAACATTGAAAAAGGAATACTCTCAGTGAAACATAAAAACATTCCAGCTTCTGAAAATACAAGCCAGACAAAAAACGCGCGATACGATAAGTCGCAAAGCTCCCAATTCGCTCCGCTCACATGGTGGTATGGTCTCGTCACCCCGCCAGACCCACCAGAGACGGCAAGCCACGCTCAGCGCGAAACAATACGCCATGCGCGGCTGGCATCTCTTGCGGTGCTATTGTTTATGCTTTTTTTGCTTTTTCTGATAGAGCAACAGCTAGCCGTTCACAATTTTACAGAGGTTCTACAGCTCCTTATACAAGAATGTTTATGTGTTGTTACTCTTCTACTTAACCGCAAGGGTTGGGTCAACGTTGCGGGCGTCCTTTTTCTCATTATAACTTATATGGGTTTGCTGGCCGGTGTGCTGGGTATTCCTGATGGATTGACACTCAGTACCATTTATCGCCTTGACTTCACGATAATACCAGATCTGGTTGCACTCGCATTTTTCTCTTCAAGCATCCTTTTCCTGGTTACGTGCATCAATTCTGCTCTGGTATGGTCTATTATTACATATGCACCCCATGATAAAGCTGTTGATCATATATTGCAAACAGATCCATCTCAGTTTTTTTCCCACATATATGCTCTTCTGCTGATTACGGCTGCAGTTCTATACCTGTGGTCATACAGCGCCGAGCGTGCAATTATGCGTGCGGACCGCGCTGAAGAGATCGCAGCATTTGAGAGACGCGAAAAAGAGCTGAAAGAGAAAGAACTGGAGCAGAAGCGTCAGTTGGATACAGGCATTCAACAGATCCTGCAAACACAGGTGGCTGTTGCAAACGGGGATCTCAGCGCACGCGCCCCACTTGGCCAGGATCATATACTCTGGCAAGTTGCTGGAGCCCTCAATAACTTAATTGCACGCCTTCAGCGTCTGAACTATCTTGAGCAGAAATTGAAACATCATTCACTCGATGATAATAAACCTACGATGAACGAGCCCATTACTAATCAGCATGAAAGTTATGGACAAAATAAAATCATGCACCCCAGGCTGCCTCACCACACAAATGATGAGAGCAAACCTATAACAGATAAGCATGAAAGTTATGAACAAAATAAAATCACCCACCCAAGGATACCCAAGATATCTCATGACCCAGGTTTAAAAGGATAAACATAAGACACCCAAAAAGGATCTGAAACAAGTTTGTTCTTTGTCAAGTAATTTCCCCGTATATTACTTGACAAAGAACAAAGGATATGTTATAAATTGCTTGTCAGGAACTTTCTGGACACCTTAGAGTCTTACAACTCTAGTTGCCTACCTTGCACAAAGTAGGGTACCTTTTAAGTACCGTCACTGCGTTCAGATGACCTTCCCTGACTCAACACATAGCCTCATTTTATTATTATGGGGAGCTGTAGATAGAGTCGCTCTCCCCGCTAGTTATCCCGGCCTAAAATAATGATGAACATTTTTTGTCTTTTTACGGGTAATAGCCTCTTCTGAATCACTTCTGTTTCGTTATCTAAAGGGGCGTTCCGGCGTAGATATAAAGCAGTAATTGGGGACACCCCGGGACATGTGATATCCCGAAAACTCTGGCAGGGAGTTTCGTTGCAGACGATTCGATACCGGTAGGAATTGCATTTAGTTCTCCGGCTGTCTGGCTATCTTAAACCCTGCAATACCCCGACTATATCAATCAAAGGAGGGCGGCGTGTCGTCTTCGTCTCCGAAGATTGCGCCGTATAGTGCCATGAAGAAGCATTTATTGATAGAGTACCTGGATTGCCGCCGTCTCTCGCTAACCCAACACGAGGGAGCTGCGAGCCTGCATGATGCCCTGTGCGAGGCGGCTCCACAATTTTACTTGCATTTGCTGGCTGACCCGACTACGGATATCTCGCATAAGCGTGAGGTGTTTGTGCGCTTGTTGACACATCCGGCTGCGCATGACATTAAGCGCGAACATATCGAGGACGTTTTGCGTGTCATGCCTATTGCTGAGGCGCTGCAACTTCTTACTATTGTTCGCGATCTGCGCATCAATCGTAGCCGCGCACGCGAACTTGTGCTGACCTTTCTGATTGGTCATGAGCAGTTTCCAGACCTGGCCGCGATCAAGAGGCAACGCCTGGGCCATCTATTAAAGCATGTGCTGGGTGAGCGTACCTGGTCGGCAGTCAAGCGTGCACTCGCCTATACTACGCCCGAAGGTGAGACGTTCTTGCAGCGAGAAGTACTGCACTATGCCAGGAATGGCAATAGCGCCCTCGTGCGCGAGGTACTGTGCTTCCTGACAGGCGTACCATTTAATCCAAGCCACGCAGCCCTTGTGAAGAGCCTTGCCGCTCGTCAGGATCTGGCAAATGGGGCCGGGTTGCCCGGCGAGACATTGTTGGGACTGCGCGGAATCTTTCATCAGAAGACGTCATTGAAGAGGATACGACAGTTGTCCGCACCTATCCCTACAACCGTACGCCCGGATGGCCCACTGTCCGCTCTATATAAAGAAGCATTTACTGATCTTACCACCTCGCAGGCAGCAAACTCTGGGGCCGAGGACCAGAACAATCCATTTGTGAGGCTACGCAAAGCAATTGCCTCGCTCCTGGTGCAAAGTGACGCTGCAGCGGGGCAGGAGGCCACTGTCCGTCTGGATACAGCGGCACCGCTGGCCCTGGCACCACTGCCATTGGTTGCAGGATCTGTTGCCATTGTTCTTGACCTGTCGGCTTCTATGGTCTCGTCGGGGGAACGCCTGCACCATCCTGCGTCGCTGGCACTGGCGTTGACACGGCTGCTACAAGAACATGTACAAAAGGTGTCGCTCCATCAGGTAGGAGGAACGACCCAGCTTACTGAAAATAACCTGCCTGTGCCGCAGGGCTCGGCTGATCTAGCAATGGCAATTATTACAGCGGCACGCACTGATGCACAGATAATACTGGTGCTTACAGATGGATATGAGAATGTCCGTCAGGGCGATGCTGCACAGGTTGTGCGTGGCATAAACCAGCTCGGACGAACGATCCCTATCTATCAAGTTGTGCCACAATTTACCGGCGCTGAAAACCTTGCGCGACGCCTGCTAGGCGACAATATACCCGTTATTCCGGTCGCACATGAGGATGGCGTACAAGAACTGCTAGCACGCATCCTGCTGGCATCTGAGGGTGAAAACATCTCTGATGAGCAGATGAAACAACTACAAGAGCTACTGACCGTGAGGTAAAATTATGATAGTACAGGACGCAACAATGCAGACGTCTTTTCCTGGCCTGCTATCCGATGTCAGGCCAGGGGAAATTCAATCGTGGGGATTGCTGGACGTCGTTACTCTCTTTTCTACTGAGGAAAGGCCCGACTACCTGGGATTTGTCTCCCCACTACAATATCTAAAACTCGTGCGTGTGCCAAGCTATGGGACACTTATACTGGAGAACGAGGCCAAAAATGGGACGGTAATCGCGCCCATGCATATAGGATTCTTCCAGACGGGGGCGCAGAACCACGCAACTAGCCGTGTGCTGCTGCTGAAGGCCGGCGAGACACTTACGGCAACCGATTGCTTCTGCATTCAGGCGTCGCAGGGTGGGCTACTGAAAGAGGCGCAGCAACGCTTTATCATCCTACCATTAAGCTTGCGGAAAGCGGCATTGTCGAAGAGTGGGCAGGATGGCTTTTCGCGGCTCTGGTCTGATATCGATAGCTACAATCGCCGCTATGGCATCGCGCGTGGTGGGCATCTAGAGCGCTTCCTGCGTCCCTACTTCCACCGCTTGATGTTGTTCCGGCATGCCTTTGAAACGCTGCCACAACAGGTGGGCGCAGCCTACTTTGTCGCTGGCAATCTTGTGGGCATAGAAGTAACGCCGAACGCGAGCTACTGGGCGGACGTGGGGCCCATTCTCAATATCTACTGCTATGGAGCTGCTGCACTGCTGGGCGAACGACACCAACTGAAACCTGAGCGTCAGGCAGCGGACATCGAAGGGCTTATCGATATAGACGATCTTGTTCGACGTCTCGAAGATGCACGTCAGCAGGAAACTTTGGAACGTATCAATATCGTCAAGGCCCTATCCAGCCTCGCCTGGAACCACTCCCAGGCTGACAAGACTCCTGGGCTGCATGTCGTTGATCTTGAGCAAGGTGAGTGGGTTGGGCAGATGGTAAAGGATGGGGCGAATATGGTCTATCTGTCGCTATTCCGCGATGTTTTGGTATAATACAGTAGCACAGTTTTTCCCTTTTCTTACTGACATTTATTAATTTGCACTTTTAGCTATTTTGCGCTTTGCGCAAAATAGCTAAAAGTGCAAATTAATAAATGTCAGTAAATTCAGACAGAGGCCCACAACTTATCACCCTCACGGCAAACATGACCTTCACGTTCCAGTTTTAATAGATGTGCTTCGATAGATCGTGCGGCCACAGTGTGCAGCGCCGGGTTAACATCAACGTAAATCTGTTGGACGATGGCAGGGATAGCGATACCGCGTGGGTTTACTTGTAAGATAGCAAGCACTTGCCGCTCACGTTGCAAACGATGCTCGATATACTCGGCCAGCTTCATATAAGGATCATTAATGACAGGTCCGTGAGCGGGAACAATCACTGCGAGGTCGCTTGCTTGCAGACGTTTCAGGGACGCAAGATAGTCAAGCATATCGCCCTCCGGGGGAGCGATTACGACGGTGCCCACACCCGCAAGCAAGTCACCTGCGAAGAGGATGCGCTGGCCTTCGAGCAGGAAGCTAAGGTGATCAAAGCGGTGACCTGGGGTGTAAATGGCACGCAAAGTATCATCCCCTACAGAGAAAAGAGCACCATCTGCAACCTCTTCATCAGCGATAGGCACACCAACACGACTAAAAGCATAGATTGAGATACCAAGCTTTTCACGCAATGTGACAGCCCCACCCATATGGTCAGAATGACCGTGAGTGATAAGAATGCGTCGAATGCCTCCACGGACCTGACCAGCCTGGATGATGGCAGCAAGGTGGTCGGGATCATCAATGCCAGGATCGATAACCGTTGCGCCTGTGTTGCCGTGGCCCAGGATAATCGTGTTTGTTCCAGGCCCGGTCATAAGTGATGGATTGGGAGCAAGTATAATAGTGTAGTAATCGGACGGCATGACTTTCCTCCAGTAAACGCGGTGATCTCATGATTTTTTCTGTTACGCCTGAATATCTTCGTATGTTCTTTTCATACAGAATTTCCCTTTCATATTTGTCATTCTATATGATAGCATCATGTTAGCATCAAAAATAGCTTGCAAACTACCTGGTGTCGTCGTATCATACACCTAGGATGGCGTGTCGTTTCTCCTGTCGATCCTTCGTTCTTTTAACGGTACCAAGAAATGATGTGCCATGTATTTTCTGCTACCCCCTTCCCTTTTCACTATTGTAAGCTTGTACCTAAAAGGGAAACTCTTTCTCCATTTATGGAGTTTGTGCAATTGGTAATATTAGTCTGACCCAGTTCATGTGGCGGTTGGCCGCGTAGCGACAATGGCTTGTCCTTGTCGTGGTGGCCCAGCTCTACAGGCGGTTCCACGACGACAACCACAAGGGATTGCCGTGCCCCTGTGGGGTCGCTACGCGGCCAACCGCCACATGAACTGGGTCAGAGCAATATGCACCTTCAAAGCTATGCAAGGAGACCAGGGATAGTAGGAAAACCACAAGAAAATAAACCTAGAGTACACTATAGAAATGGTGCAAGAATGTTTAGCAAAGATAAGGCGGTGGAGGTATCTCCTGCGCATTGGCATGTGGGATTGATTGGCGATCCTGTTGCGCATTCATTCTCGCCGCGTTTTCAGCAGGCAGCCTTTGATGCATTGAAGATTCCAGCACGTTATAAGTTGTGGCATACTCCATTGAATCAGTTGGTGGAACGAGTACGCTCTTTGTGTGATGCTGATTGCCTGGGAGCAAATGTGACTATTCCACATAAGGAGGCCGTGATTCCTCTGCTGGACAAGATCGATCCTCTAGCAACACGTATTGGTGCAGTAAACACCATCGTACACCGCGACGACTATCTCTACGGCTATAATACAGATGCAGCCGGCCTGTTGTATGCACTGCACGAAGGAGGGATAGGAAAGCAACTGGCAAATGGGCAGATTGCGTTGGATGGCTACACAGCTATCTTGCTGGGAGCTGGGGGGGCGGCACGGGCGGCAGCGTTCGCGCTAGTCGATGCGGGCGTGGAGCGACTGATTATCCTCAATCGTCACCTGGAGCGAGCTTTGCTGCTGGCTACTGAGCTACAACAATCTTATGATCGCCCAGTCTTTAGCCTGAATGATCCTACGTTTTTGATACCTGGCTCCTCTTCTATTATTATTAATGCAACCTCGCTGGGCATGCATAACGATGAGAGTCCGCTACCTGCCGATGTGCTGGCACGCTTTGACGCGGACACAACCTTTGTCTACGATATGATCTATAATCCCTCTCAGACCTATCTGCTCATTCAGGCCAGTATGATGGGATTGCGCACCGCTAATGGCCTTTCTATGCTCTTACACCAGGGGGCTCTCGCTTTTACTATGTGGACCAACCAACCCGCACCTCTTGACATTATGCGCAAGTCATTATTAGAGCGTGCTTAAACCAGAGCAATGTGATAAAATAAGTGCGCAAGAAGTGTCCCGCTTTTCTTTCAGTTTATAGCTCAGTTTATAGCCAGAGTGGACGAAAACTGCGCCAGATCTTATGTTGCATACAGTGTCGTTGCGCAACTACTTTTAATAGCGTGCTTCTGATAATAGCGTGCTTTTTGCTCATCCGACAGATGTATTTCCGAAGCTATAACTATAAGGAGTAAGGAAGTTTCATGAATTTGACACTGTTCGTTTTGCCACAACGCTATGCCTTCTGCCGCCTCAATCCAAATGGACACATTCCTAACTGGGCCCTATTGGGTGACGATTTCGTTTCGCTGACCCGTACACTGGACGAACTCTCTGTCGTGTGTATGCAAGAAAACGTGCCTGCCGATGCTCTGGCCGAACGCGACTGGCGCTGCGTGAAAGTGGAGGGCCCCTTCGACTTCTCAGTCGCTGGCGTCCATGCCTCCCTGACACTTCCCCTGGCCCAGGCAAATATCAGCGTAATGAGCATCTCAACCTATGAAACCGATTACCTGTTGCTCAAGACAGAAGATCTCGCCCCTGCCGTCGCAGCTCTAAGCAAAGCAGGACATACTATACGCGAATAGACCATAGTTCTACAATCCATTATGATCATTGTGGCAACCAGTTCACCAATTGCTACACCGCGTAGCGACCCCAGAGGGGCGCGGCAATCTCTCGTGTTGTCGTCTCCGCTCGCTCCTTTTCTTTATTTAGTATATAACTTGCACTTTTACTTATTTAGTACAATACATCAAATAAGTAGAAGTGCAAGTTATGTACTAAGTGTTTTTCTCATACAACACTGGTCGGGCAGGCATAAATTCTATAGAACCGGCATTAACCAAAGATTTCAAGCTCTTTGTTCATCGTCTTGAATGCCTTGATGAAAGCTTTTATATCGCTGTAAATCGGCCTGGCATACATCCACACGATTATGCCCGTAAGGAAAAGAACAGGGAGTATACGACTGAGCACGATAAGCTGCCAGCCAAGCTCGGTCGGGTCTGGACCAAGAAATGGATCAACAACTATCGCAAAGTGAAAATAGTGCAGAATGAAAAAGACGTTAGGCAAGCTGAACAATACAATACAAACTCTTGCAGCCATAGTCTGGAATTCAGGGCGAGTCACGAGACCAACTGCAAGAATAGGAATAAGAGTTGTATAGTGATATTCGAACACGAAGTCGTAGAAGAGAAGATAGTAGGCAACTGACAAATATAAACCGGTGACAAGATGTATCTTCTTAAAAGCACTCAGGAAAATGACCAGCGCAAAGAAACTTATCTTCAACAGACTCAATAGAAACTCAGGTGGCTTGAAGGTATAACGCAGTAAAGCATCTAAGGTGATGATTTGAATCGTATCACTGTGATATGGGTATAAAAAATGGCCGATCAGGTTATTAACAAAATACTCCCCCACATTATTGATCATAAACAATCCTGTGGTCACGGCAAACAAAACTAAGCCGATGAGCAATGTCTTGTATTGCCTCTTAAAGAGCAGTACAGGAATCCACAAAAATCCAACGGGTTTCACCAGGAGCGTGCCAAAATAACAGATACCATTCCAGATACTATCTCCATACTCAACAAAGTTAATAAGCATGATGAATAGAAACATATTCAGCGCAAATTGAAATTGCGATATTTCTATTTCTAAATATTGCGTTGAACTGATGAGCGTTAGAAATACAGCTAAATTCAGATATTTACTCCCTTTGAATTTTCTATAGAAGTAGAAAAGCACAGGAATAGTGATCAGTAGCTTCATAAGCATCCAGACGTAGAAAGATGCAGTTGGTGTAAACAGTGTTAAGAATCCGCCTAGCAGCAAGGTAAACACAGGGTGATAGACATTGGGTTGAGTAGGAAATCCAACCCCAAAGATCTGTCCTCCATGAACAGGCGTACCATCAAGACTGCCCCCATGTAAGAAGGCATAGGCACCATTCGGCACCTGATAGAAATCTAAGCCCCGACAACAGAGATGCAAAGGGCTACCAGAAAAAAAGTAATTAAACCACTTCGCCTGCCAGGCCGAAATATAGAACAATACGTTGATAACCGCACCAATACATATTAGTATGTATTGTTTGATAAATAAACCTATCTTTCCCATGCTTTTCCCCTGTACATGCTCATCCTGCCGTATTTTTCAATAAAATACGCATATACAAATATATTAAAATGGCTTCCATAAATTAAACGTATGGAGACCTCTTTAGTCCTATTTTAGTACATGGGATTGCGGCATTCTTGTTGAACTGGTCAAGGTGACAGCACTGGTAATAGCTCTCAGAGGATATAATATGCAGTAAAGGAGGCAAAAAAGATGACTCATCAAGGCCAAAAACCTGCACTATTCAATATACAGGATACTTTGCGCGGAGCTTATACACCGCGCATCCAGGAGTTTATAGAAGCGGGCTTGACTACAGCAGGCCTAACTAAAGCGGAGGAGGATACCGAAAAGGTTGCGGTTATACTCGTGGATTGCCAGCATGATTTTGTTGATCCCACGGGAACACTCTATGTTCCAGGATCGCAAGAGGATATGGGACGCTTCCTGACCTGGTTCTATACAAATGCATATATGGTTACATCTATCTATGCATCGCTGGATACTCACCTGCCCTTCCATATCTTCTATGGTTCGTGGTGGCAAGATCCACGAACAGGAGCGCATCCAGCACCATATACGGTAATTACCGCCAATGACATTACAAATAAAAAATGGGTACCACTGTTCCAGGCAGACTGGTCCGTGAGCTATGTAAGACAACTGCAACAACAGGCGAAGAAAGATTTGATGATCTGGCCTTATCATACGATGCAAGGCACGCTGGGGCATATGCTTGTAGCACCGATCAGCGAAGCGATTGCATGGCATAGTGCAGCCAGAAATACCCAGCCCATCTATATCGAGAAAGGGCGCACGACACGCACAGAATTCTACGGTATTTTTGGCGCGGAGGTAACCGATCCTGAAGATACACAGAGCCAGCTCAATGTGCCACTCCTCAATGCAATCATGAAACACGATAAAGTTTATATTGCGGGCGAAGCAAAATCACACTGTGTGCTGGAAACCGAGCGGCAACTTGTAAGCTACTTCAGCGATCAGCCAGAGCTACTCAAGAAATTGTACTTTCTCAAAGATTGTACCAGCTCAGTGCAGCATCCTGTCATTGATTTCGATACGCTCGCAGAGGCCGAGCTGGCTGAAATGGAACGGCGCGGAGCACATATTGTGCTGAGCAGTGAAATCTGATACTGTATAGCAAGAGTAAAATAGGAAAGGATATGCTTATGTACTCTTCTAAATTGTTAAAAATCATAGCTTTTACATGTTTCTTCCTTGGACTTGTAGGCTTATTCCTCTCGTTTGTTCTTCAGCCACACTTATCTATTTTGGCAAATTCTCTTGGCTTACTAATGGGTGCAAATGTCATAGGCTATCTTTGTGTCCCCACCGAACGCCGACGGCTAGTACGCTTCTTGACGCTGACAGGTTCTATCTTATTGATCTTAGTATGCTTGCTCAAGTTACAAATTTTTTGGCGATGCATGATTTTTATGAATTGTTTCAGCTTGTATGGCTTCCCACGTGGATCTTCTTCATTATTCGAAGACGACGACTTTCACAAATTAAGGAAGAAAGAAATATGGCTTAGGAGCAGTGTTTGCACAATGAACCAATATGGGATAGTATCAATGGAGAAGGAGGAAATTAAAGATGAGATTAGTTAGTTTTTCGACTGAAGCTTTACCAGGGGCGCACCTGGGCATCGTGCGGGATGACGAAGTAGTGGATGTGGACCTGGCGGGCCGCGCACTCCAATTAAGTGTGCCCGATCAGATGCAGGAACTGATTGATAATTATGCTGAATATCGACCGCGTCTACAAGCTATTTTGGATAAAGCAGCCGGGCGTCGTTTTACAGAGGTGAAAACCTTTAGCAGCATCGGCGCTGCACACGCTCTGGATACAGTGCAATTGGCAGCCCCTCTACCACGGACACGTAAGAATGTTCTATGTATAGCGCTCAACTATAGTGAACATGCCAAAGAAACGTCCACGATTCGATCACGTAGCGCGGAGCCACCAACCATTCCAGTTTTTTTCACAAAAGCACCAACAACCATCAATGGTCCATACGGCAAGATCGAGATTGACCCGGCCGTCTCGACAGAAATCGATTGGGAAATAGAGCTGGCGGTGATTATCGGGCGCAAAGGCAAAAATATCCGGGCAGATGAGGCAATGGGATACATCTTCGGCTACACTGTGCTCAATGATGTGACGGCACGCGATCTACAGACACGACATAAGCAGTTCTTTAAGGGGAAGAGCCTGGATGGTTCATGTCCTATGGGACCATGGATCGTCACAGCGGATGAGATCGCGCACCCCGACAACCTTGCCCTACACTTACGCGTCAACGGTCTCAGCAAACAAAATAGCAACACAAGCCAGATGGTATTTTCTATCCCAACAATTATCGCCACCCTCTCGCTAGGCATGACACTAGAGCCCGGCGATATCATCGCCACCGGAACGCCCAGCGGCGTCGGCTACTCCCGTACACCTGCTGAGTTTTTAAAGCCCGGCGATATAGTGGAAGCAGAGATTGAAAGTATCGGCATTATTCGTAACCCGGTTGTAGCAGTCGAGCGATAATGTTTGATGCCCCATTAAAGTATTTCATAGATATTGTGCGCGTTGCAATCGCCTGCTGACGATTGCAAGCGCACAATATCTATGAAATACTTTACGCGTGTGTTTCTTCACGAACCCAGGAGGGTATAACACCCCATAGGTTCAGAGCAGTGGTGCGTGTGTGCCATAATCGGGGCGGAGTTGTTACATCGCGATCATAAAATTGCTGCATGCCGGCGGAAAGTTCGATATGAATGCCCTCGCTATCGGCAAAGCACAGAAAGAGATCGTTACTTACACCGTGACGGCCAGGTCCCCATAATAATGGCACCTGCTGCTGGCTCAGATGATCGGCCCAACGCAACAGGTCTGCGCCATCGGAGATATTAAAGCCCAGGTGATCTATGCCAGATCGCCCTTGAATGAACATCAATGTGTGATGATTATTGTTACAGCGCAGCCAGGCACGTTCGCGTAGCAGCCAATCCGAGATATCAAAGCCAAGCGCCTCGGTATAAAACTCAACCATAGCTTCCAGATGAGTAGTGTAAAGGGCAACATGCTGTAAATAATTGGGACGCCAGATTGCGCCATGACCATGGCGAGTAAGTAGATCATCGGGGGTTACCGAAATCTCCACACGGTTGCTATCGGGATCACTGAACCAGAGAGTATCGCCAAGCTCAGGATCGCCATCGCGCGGCTCCAGCGTCAACTCTATACCCGACATATTCAGGCGTGCAGCCAGGGCAGCCAGTTCAGCATCGGTATCCACCTCAAAGGCAAGGTGGTGAATAGAAGTACGCTGTACAGGCTTACGACCATTTGTAGGATCGGGCCGCGTATCATTGAACAGGCCCAGGCAATGGTACGCCCCACCCAGAGCCAGGAATATATTTGCTTCATCTAATTCAACATCCTGATCGACGGTCGCCATATCCGATGTTGCCCGCACATCAAGACCTAAAACCTGGTGATAGAAACGAGCCTGAGATGCCACATCTGGCGTCCATAACCCAACATGGGCCAGGCGCTTCACTTTAACCTTCTGCACTTGCTGATTGCTCACACAACCTCCTCGTACCTGATGGATGTATCAAATAATTATGACATAGCTCCTCACCTCTCAGCTTATGCGCCCCTGCCATGTCGCCACTGCAATACATCCCTTACCTACTACTTTTTTTCTCCTATTTCGACGCCTAACCTACTTAATATGATACTTCTGTATTCGTAGGAGGGTCAATACCACAACCCAAAAGTCATATGCATGCAATCGGGAAGATCTCACAGGTTCACAATCTCATCAGGATGCGCCCAAAAGACATGGGTAAGAATCAGGTTTTAAAACCGGGGTTCCTGACGACTGTTATCGGGTGCTGACCAATGTGGTCCACCCGTTCCGTTACTAGCAGGGATCAAAGGGAAGAATGAAGATTGTGTCTTGATATCCAGAAAATGCTCAATATTGGTTGAAGAGAGGTCTATCGTCTCTAGAACACGAATAAGAGGTGTTGGTGGCACAGCTACTTCATTTGCCTCATCCGGCCTATAACCTGAAAACGACCCGGAGCGCAAAGAGAAATTGGGTAACGGCGTCTCAGGGAAAGGCTGAGACGTAGGCCCGACAGGCAGATGCGAAAGCGCCACATCATGCCCCCACTGGCTCGCAGGCACCTGCGACCACGCATAGTCGGGTTTTATCGCACGCCTGACGTGCCAACTTTTATAAAATGCTGACTTACAACGCGTAACAATCTCATCGAACAACAAACATGTCAGTGCAATTGCCAGCAGAACAGCTAGCAGAGCAAAAATAAACCACTTATTAAGTAAGAGGAGCTGGTTATAAAGCGCGGCACATAAAAAGATGCCATCACTCACCAGAAAAAGCAAAAAACAAACTTTCACAAAGCGCACGACAGCAGTATGCATCACAAACGCAGGCATATAACGAGCGCAAAAGCAACTCAAAACCTGAGTCAAGCGGGCAGCAAACATAATAAAAAGCCTACGCTGCTGCGCTGTTTTCCCCAGCGCGACACTATGACGTACGTTAGTGGGACAGAATGCCTTACTCACAACACTCACAGGTTGGTTCATAACCAGGAGCATGCCCAATTTTCTATTCTCCCATATATCCCTACACACTACCAACACCCCTTGACAGGAAAATCCGTCTGCCCTTATCGCGGCACTGAAGTGCCGGCACTACACCGGCAAGCTCCAGTCCCTGGTATGGAACATATTCCACAACTATCATTTCTATATCATGACCACTATACAGTACTATCAGTTCCAGCCTTACCGCACATCACAACAACCCCAGCCACTATACCGCAACATAGTCTCTCTTCTCAGCTAGTTGATCATCCACCTAAACCACCTTAAACCCACCAGGAAACAAGATCAACCACCAGTTCAGCACATCCCAACATCCTCGCACACCTCACCACCTACTGAAAAAGAAAGGCACTAATGTTGTTATATCAAGCCTCTCGGAATCTGCACCTGTTCTGTCCACGCATATATCCATAGCCGTGGCTTACCCACATCCCTACACACAAAACACAGCGCTGCCATGTACACAACACAGTATCCCGCCAGGATGGCCCCATGGCTCAAACAACGCCATAGAAGCATATGCCCTACACCGGCACTTCACTAACGCGACAAGAAAACACGCCGACTTCTATACACAAACAATACTCCGTTGATCTTCATTTGACCCCCGCGCGTCACGACAATCGCTTTTTTGCGGTTATCGCCCTCGCCCAGAAGCCACCCACGACAGAGGCAAGCCACGGTCGCTATGCAGCTTTGACCACATTTAATTGTGGGCCATGTACAACAAAGTAGCTTTTGTGATATAGAAGCATTATATCAGGTGGGGGTCTTATGAAAGTTGGCAAAACATAAAGAATGCGTTAAGAACGGGACAATCTTCGGCGAACATCTTAACCTTTTGTAGATTTATATAGTATTATGTATTAAGAATAATAATATACGTGCATATAAATCTACAATTAGTGTTTCCTTTCATCTTCATCGTTAAGGCGGATAGTACCACGCAGCACCTGTGATGAAGGCGTATGCGAGGGGGGGTCCCAATCGAAAGTGATCTTCTCACGTTTAATAGGCATATTAGCAAGGAGCTTCTCTGCACCACCCTCATGCGACAGATTTACTTGCATCTGTTCTTCGTCAACCGCAAGGCGTCGAGAGACGACTGTAAGAATCTCAGCACGAATAAGCTCAAGCAATTCTGGATTCAGTTTCAGGCGATCATGGGCCAGTACAACCTTGAGGCGCTCTTTGGCCAATTCCCCCGACGAAGGCTTCTTCCGACCCACAACAAATTCAAAAACACCCATATTTCAGCTCCCTCTTTTAAGAAGGCTGCGAGCGAACACGCTTCTCACTCTCAGCGGGACCAAACCCCATCAGACGGCGCAATCGTTCGAGCAGAGAAGGAGATTCAAAGAGCTCTTCTAGCGGAATCTCCTCGCCCAGGAGGCGCTGCGCCGCATTCATGAAAGACTGACCTGCACGTGAACGTTTATCGTAAATAGCGGGTTCACCTTTATTGGTTGCAATAATAATTGACTCATCCTCAGGGATAATCCCAAGCAGATCGATAGCCAGTACCTCTAGCACATCGGTCACATCCATCATATCACCACGGCGCACCATTTCCGCACGCAAGCGATTTAGAATCAAGCGCGGCTCAGGCTTGCCCGCCGCCTCCACCAGACCAATAATCCTATCCGCATCACGAACCGAAGCCATTTCCGGGTTTGCTACAATCACAATCTCGTCGGCACCGACAATTGCATTACGAAAGCCCTGCTCGATACCAGCGGGTGAGTCAATAAGCACGAAATCAAATTCCTGGCGCAATTGTTGGCATAACTGCTCCATTTGCATGCTATTGACCGCATTTTTATCGCGTGTCTGTGCCGCAGGCAACAGATAGAGCTCGGGCTGACGCTTATCCTTTATCAACGCCTGACGCAAGCGGCACTGCCCCTCAACCACGTCAACCAGGTCATAGACGATACGGTTTTCAAGGCCCAGCACTGCATCCAGGTTACGCAGGCCGATATCACCATCGACCACAGCAACCTTCTTATTTTGCATTGCAAGTGCGGTTCCCAGATTTGCTGTCGTTGTCGTTTTGCCAACACCACCTTTACCAGATGTAATCGTAATTACCCGGCTATCCATAGCTCTACCCCCTCTAAGAAATTTGTGAGTCGCTCGCTGAGGGCAACTTTTTGCAGCCCCTTACAGTCGTCTCAGTATATCACGAACCTCTTCGATAAATAGACTTGCATAATCCAATTTATTGAATATATCTCGATCTATCGACGTGGAGGTCGCCCACTAACCCAGGTTTCGACTACAATCTGCCCCTGTTTAATCGCGGCAACCTCTGGTTGGGGTTGAGCCTCAAAACCTTCGGGGGGGCGAGAGAGTAAATGGGCAATCCGTAACTGTACAGGGGTCAACTGCAATGCGCACACCAGGGCACTATCATTTGCAGGATAGCCAGCATGGACCATACCACGCAAAACACCCCATACAATAATATCGCCACCCGCTACAATTTCTGCGCCGGGATTCACATCGCCGAGCACTACTACATTACTATGGTGATGAATCGCCTGACCTGAACGTACGGTCCGTTTCAGGAAGAGCGTATCCTCTGTCTCACGCCCATCGCGCTGCACTTGTTCCATATCTTTCGTCACGACCCCTTCATTTGAGAAGTCTGAAAGGGGCAAGGTAATTGTTGTATGACCTCCCTGAGCCCCCTGAGCCCCCTTATGCCTCTCCACCACTTGTACAGGTACTATCGGTGCTACCGACATATGATAATGGGCGAGCAGGTCTTCTAGTTGCAAACGTTCATTTGAATGCAATGACCTCTGGCTTGTATCTACAGACAATGACGCCCCCCGAAAAAATGCGGGCGACTCAGAGATACGGTCGGCAAGTGCATTGAGCAAATCGCTAAATGGAGTTCCTGGCTCTAGAGTTAACAGGAGACCATTGCGTGTTCCTTTTATGGCAATATATCCTGGCACAGACTGATTTTCCTCCTTGTGCAGCCTGCTTATAGCTGAACGTGAGCGCTCCGTTGACGCCTCTTTACTTGTAAGCTCCTCCATACATTTTAATCCCCATTATTGGAAGCTGTACGTATAGGATGGTACAGGTACCACAATCAATGCCGTAATATGTGTACATACATATCATACAGTATAAGCACAGGACTTTCAAAACGCAATAGAATATGCCCAGCTATAGCCGAAAGAGATACAATATAACAGTGGGAGGTGACCGCGAGGATAAAACGGTCCAGCGAAAAAGTTTTTAAGAGGAGATATGATGGCTACATTTACAAATTTTCCGATGCAGAGAGAGCATGTACTAACCTGTGGGAATACAAAGGTTGCTGTGATACCAGAGATCTGCCTGGTCTCACATTTCCAGGTTGGTTCGTGGCCAGTACTCTATCGAGCAGCCGAAACAGGCAATGTCAAACGTTGGGGCTTGCCACTGATGATTCCAAATT
Source organism: uncultured Chloroflexia bacterium (assembly GCA_963850365.1). Lineage (GTDB taxonomy): Bacteria > Chloroflexota > Ktedonobacteria > Ktedonobacterales > Ktedonobacteraceae > Dictyobacter. Next base: position 165,926 of record CAWKKX010000051.1, on the reverse strand, counting down.
TCTCACGCCTCAAACAAGGGATATTTCGGGAGAAGGGCACGACGCTCCCTATCCATGGCTTTGGGCGTAATCTGCCCTGGACGGTGGTTGAGCAAGAGCAAACTCATTTAAGCATCCAGCTTACTAGCAATGAGCAGACACGGCAAAATTATCCTTATGAATTCACATTCACGGCAAAGATCGCGGTGGGCGAGGAGGGAACTGAAGGGACACTCACCTATACTCTGACAATGGAAAATCGCAGCGATGAAGTGATGCCGATTGCACCCGGTTTTCATCCCTATTTCAGCGTAGAACAGCAGGACAAGGCCCAACTGATCGTCGATGGGCTGGCTGATTTCGCGGCAGCAAAGGTGCAGTGGAATACACAGCCGCCCAATCAGCCTTATGCCTTTCCACATCAAGTCACGATCAAATTTCCTCAGCGTGGCACTCTGACAATCCTGGAACAGCCTGTCGCGGATGCATATGTCCTCTCGACTATGCAGGTGTGGTCCGAGCCAGCATCGGCACCTGACCACGATTTTGTCTGCTTCGAACCAGTTGTCACAAGCGAAGATGGCTTGAATCGTCCACAAGATCGCCTCAATATTAAGCCACATAGTTCGCAGCAAATTATCTTGCAATTCAGGGCCAGAGCATAGTTCCATATATTTATAATTTGCACTTTTTCATATTTTTGGCGCGATACGCGAAAATATGAAAAAGTGCAAAGTATATGGAATTAAGAGGATGTACATTGCTCTTGCTACTTGACGTGGAGGTTGTATGGGGCTACTATAGAATCAGGAAGATGCAGCACAAGTAGTTAGTGAAAGGGTTGGAGGCTATGATCTTTCCTCAGGAAGCATTGGATGGATTAGAACGCACGACCATCGTTGGGCAGACATTGCGCGACGGGGAGTATCAGGTTCAGCGTATCATAGGGCAAAGTGAAAGGGAGAGAATCTTCCTCGTTATACATACAACACTTATGATCCCTCTAGCACTCAAGCAGATGAAAGCTGATCAGCCGTTGGCAGAAAGTGTGATTGCCGAACTCGATTATATTTTATACGATGGAGATAGTTTAAGTCTCACTACCCCTCCCAAGGTACAAGGGCAGAGTAACCTCTCTATCCCTGAAGGGTCCGCAACAGATTATTTTGCACAAAAAGCACTTTTCCTGGCACGCTTGCAGCATACCGCGATCCCAACACTCTATGATTATTTTCGCGAAGATGGCTACTGGTATCTGGTAATGGACTATATACCAGGCTACACACTACGTACATATTTACATCAGCATGCACCCTTGTCTGCGCTAGAAGCGCTTAATTGCGCACTACAGATCTGCGATGCGCTAGATTATCTCCACACACAAACACCACCGGTTCTGTTTCGAGACCTCACAACAGATAATATTATAGTGACGCCCGAAGGGATATTGATGCTGACAAACCTCGATGGCGTACAAAGCTCCCAAAGCAAAGAGCTTGAAGACGATATTCAGAAGACTGCAAACGCAAGCACACAGAACTCCAAAGACACCCAAACAGATATACACGCAATACATACTTTACAAGCTCTACATATTGATACTCAAGAAGAATATGATACAAATGCCTCACAGCCAGAGATAACTGCTAATTTGTATAGCCTGGGCATTATTCTACACGATATGCTGTATGCAAAAAGCGTAAAGCAAAACACTACACAATCAGAGCAAGCTAACAGCTGGCCTTCACAAAATGATATTCCTTCGCAAGGACAAAGCACGCAAATTCACGATATCCAGACACAAAATGCACCATATATTTCAACTTTCCTTAAGAGCATAATAAGGTTAGCTACACGGCCAGATCCAGTGGAACGCTTTCAGTCAGCGCAAACCTTCTACCTGGCACTGGAGCGGGCATACCAGATTGAAGAGCAGCGTGCCTTTCAACAACATTTAGTCCAATTAAGTAAGCAAGAAGAACATAAACAGACAAACGACGAAGAGGTACCAGGAGAGCTGGCTCCCAACGAAATAAAAAATTCAGTCTCCAAAGAACAAGTGTCGGCAGAGTGGGAACAGGGGAAAAAGGATACACCGCCCATCACTATGTCACATACACTGGAGTTAGCACAACGCAGGATCACACGAACCGCGTTACAAAGATTACGCTGGGAACGATTGGAGCAGGAGCAGATCGATGTTCAAATGTCCTTAGTAGATGAGAGTTTGAAACAACGCTCCAACATCTCACTCTCACAAATATCATTGCAGGCAATAGCACGAACAGAGACACCGACAGCCCCAGCAATACGGCGTTTCCATCGTATTATTAAAGTGAATTTTTTGCTTGCTCTCGTCTTATGCGTAATTATGGCATCCATACTAGTATATGTCCATGTTGCTCAACCAGTAGCAGGTAGCATTAACACACTGATACAACGTACAATGCTAGTATTAGGCAATACCCAACCTACACAACCCATCCTACCCCCTCACCTACACAAATTTCACAAAGCACGCAGGACACACCGATCAGTAGCACTTAAGAGCACAAACGGCAATCTGACCAATAGTTACTGGCAAGCTTTACCGTCATTACCAGCGGCCGAAGCCGACAACGCGATGGTCTATGTAGAGCTACAAGGACGAGCATATATCTATCTAAATGGGGGCTATCGCGGCCCCGCAACCTACGACCACAACCTCTATCGTTATGATATCAAGGCGGCACACTGGGAGACCGTGAGCAACAATCACTTCCCAGGCATGGTGAATAATGCAGCAACAGTTGATGAACAAGGACATATCTTCTTTACCGGCGGCTATTCATCTGACACATATACTGTAACATCGCTCCTCTATATATATGACCCAGGTACTGCTTTATTGCAAAAAATTGTGCCGCCAGCACAAATGCCGCTCGGCTTCGGGGCAACTATACTGGCAGATCGGCACGGCCATCTCTATATAAACCAGGGCTTTACACGACCCGGCGATCCACACGCGCAAGCAGGGACAGGCTGGTACCGCTACGATATCGCCACAACACAATGGCATCAATTGGCATCATTACCAATTGGGCTCGGCTATGTCTTCACGGCCAACGATAACAATGGCGGCATCTTACTACTAGGTGGTGCCAGCGACGCCGGACAACATAACGCAACAAATAAAATTTATCGCTACGACATCGCGACAGATAGCTGGACGCAGGCGATAAATAGTCTGCCACAAGCCATCAGTGGTGCAGCAGGTTGCCAGGTCTGGCCCGGCCAACTGGCTATCATTGGAGGATACGATGCATCACATGATGCTGGCAACAAAAATACCTGGCTTATCGATCTGCAAACACTGCAATGGCGTCCATTAGTGGACCTGACGATTGGTGGCTCGGTGTTGGGTGCAGCCGCTTGCGACGGTAAAGGACACATTTTTCTGGAGCGAGGCACAAACAATCCCCACTTGCCTACCAGCGATTACTGGGAGATGGTCGTCGCACCGGGCATTAGGACCGATGACTAAATAGCTTGATATATTACCTTCTTTCCTAGTGTGAAACTGGGTTAGATATACTGATTCTACAAAGATGGTATACTTAAAAAGCATGGTAGTAATTTTAATATCCTCATTTCAGTATCCTGGAGCGGATCGATATTCCGTTTCAGCCAGGCAGCTCACACCTTGAGGAATTGTACATGGGAATGCCGAAAAGGTCCTGTGTTTTTGCAGTAAAAAATAGAACGTACTGAAAGTCAGTCGGGAATGCCATCATGCGCTGCTCACACAGCTCATCCATACGGCTGAATGAAATAATGTAATGTTCACGAGTTGGGGGTATTTATGACTAATATCGTTGCACTCCAATTGTATACGGTACGCGATGAAACTGCACGCGATTTCAAACAGACAATGCATCGTGTTGCCGAAATTGGCTATGCAGGAGTAGAGTTCGCTGGCTACGGCGGCCTTACAGCACAAGAGATGAGCACACTGCTTCATGAGACAGGGCTGAAAGCTGTAGGCACACACGTAGGGCTCGCGACTCTGGAGAGCAATCTGGAGCAACAAATAGAATATAGCCTGGAAATTGGTTGCCCATTGTTAATCCTACCCTGGATCGACAAACAGCTTCTACTCAATGAGGAGACCTTCAAACAGGTAGCTGCGAAGCTCAATACATTTGGGCAACGCTGCAAAGAGCACAATCTGACCTTCGGCTATCACAACCACAACTTCGAGTTCGAAAAAGTAGGCAATGAGACTCTACTTGCTCGAATTGCATCTGCAACGGACCCTGAACTGGTCAAACTGGAGCTGGATACCTATTGGGCCGCATACGCGGGCGTCGATCCCGTTGCACTTATTCAGCACTACACCAGTCGCATCGTCAGCCTACACCTCAAAGATATGACGCCAGAGCGCACTTTTACTGAGATAGGCGCTGGGACGCTGGATATTGCAACCTATATTGAGACAGGAGAGGCAGCCGGCATCAATATCTATATCGTAGAAAATGACAAGCCTACGATCCCCTCGCTGGAGAGCGCCCGCAATTCATTCGACAATATGCATAGAAGCTTGACCTGATAGTCCTACTTGCTGTAAACTGCGGTTTGCTTCTATAGAAGATTATCGAAATTGTAGTAAGGGAATTCATCCGGTTCTATAGCTTTTTACACTTATTTTGGCACTTATTTGGCACTTATAAGGAGAGTTAGAGTATGAGCGCCCTTTCATCAGTACCAGACTTTGATGAAATAACCGTCCTTATAAAGGAAAAGGTCGAAGCGATGCGCATGCCAGCCCGCCAGTGGGCAGATCTGGCACGATTGGCAATTCAGGGCTTACCACATGATACGCACAGGCTTGCAGAACTTGAAGCACGCATTAATGCTATCCGTCTTGAACTGCGACGTATAGTGCTTGTGGCATCCGAGCACTTTCCTGAGGATAAACTCAATTCATTGCGCAAGCAAGCGGGTATGAGTAAAGCTGCCTGGCACTCAGCCAAAGATAAACGAGCGGTGACTATCAAACATGGATTTTCTCTCGTGATCTACTAGTACAGGCAATTCATTTGTGTGTTTGCGCATGTATCAAGATCTATTTCACTTACCATACAATTTTACAACATTTTGTGCGATGCACAAAATGTTGTAAAATTGTATGGTAAATGAAATAGATCTTGAAGAGAGATGTGAGCACATAGGGAAAAACTGCCCATTGGGATGGGAATCAAACCCCCCTCTCTTAATATATCGCCTTTCACTATTGGGGAGGAAATGCCATGGATACAAACGCTGGTAACGCTGGTAACGCTGGTAACGTAGATATCGATATAGATAGGCAGCAAAAAGCACAGACATACGCGCGGCAACGACGACGACTCTCATATATTAGCATGGGCATCGGACTGCTTTGTGTACTGGTAGTATTGGGAACAGGATTAGACAAATGGTTGCGTGATGTAATACAGAGCACAACAGGCAGGCTACCCATTCTGGCCTGGCAACCGCAGCCAGGCTGGTTCCCTTTACAGATCATCGCCTATTTTATACTGATCTTCCTGGCCTATGAAATACTCACCCTGCCGCTAGGATACTACTCAGGTTATATACTCCCCCACCGCTATGGTATCTCGGTCATGAGTATACAAGCCTGGTTGAAAGACCTGGGCATTGGCTTTGGGCTGAGTATCGTGCTGGAAGCAGCGTTTATTTCGCTGGTGTATGCACTGCTCGCCTGGCAACCACAATTATGGTGGCTCTGGGCTGCCCTGATCATCCTTTTCTTCTCAGTTGTCATGGCTAACCTCGCCCCTATCCTCATCTTCCCACTTTTCTATAAGTTCACACCACTGCCAGAGGGAGAACTCACTCAACGCCTGCTCAGCCTGGCGGCACGAGCCAATACAAGGGTACGTGGGATTTTTTCCATGACTATGAGCAAAAAGACGACAGCCGCAAATGCCGCCCTGATGGGCCTGGGCAATACGCGCCGCATCGTGCTCGGCGACACTATGATCGACCGCTATACAACGGACGAGATCGAGGTGATCCTGGCACATGAACTTGGACATCACGTACACCGCGACATCTGGAAGCTTATTGCTAGCCAGGGAGCCTTGACACTGCTGGGCCTCTTTCTAGCCAACCTGGTGCTCCATTGGGCTATCGATCAGCAGCACTATTATCGTGCGCTCACCGACGCGGCCACATTACCATTCTTCTTTTTGCTCGTGGGCATCTTCGGTTTCCTGGTCATGCCTATCAGCAACGGCTATAGCCGGGCAATCGAGTACCAGGCCGACGAATACGCATTGCAATCCACCGGGAAAGTGGAGGCCTTCAAGAATGCGATGACGCGACTGGCCAATCAAAATCTGGCCGAGATTGAGCCAGCGCCCATCGTCGAGTTTCTCTTCCACTCACACCCATCGATCAAGAAACGTCTCCAGCATGCCGATGATTTTAAGATACGCCCAGGCTATGCAGACAGCGCATCTTTAAGCGCAGAAAGTTGAGCAGCAACGTCATCAATGGACCCCTCAGGCATAGAGATTAAAGGTTCATCTACGCCTGCAGCAGTCCATTGATCAAGCTTCGCAACAAACTCGCGTGGCGTCCCAACAATTGATACAGCGTCAAGCAGGCGTGGGCTCACTGCTTCAAGCGCGACCTTCATACCTTGCTTCCAACCATCTAGTATCGCCTCCACATCCTCTGCATAGCCATTGCGTATCAGCATCTGCGCATAGTAGACGCCCATTTTGCCAATATAGTAAGCCAGCGGAGAAGCGACAGTAAGTTCTGCACGACGGCGCTCTTCTGCAGTCGCGCCTTCTCGCAGTAAAATACTGGTGATATAAGGAGCAATAGCTGCACTGTGCGCAGGACGACCTGCCAGGCGTGAACCCTCATCTAACTGCTCGCGCAAAGCCCCCCATTTCGTCGCGGGCCAATGCACAGGCATTACGCCATCCGCGATCTCTCCGGTCTGGAGAATATTCTTGGGCCCCATCGCTGCAATATAAATGGGCACATCGGCACGCAGCGGCTTGAAGCGCAACTTGAAGCCACGTTCGAGCTTAAAAAACTCACCCTGGTACATCAGCTTCTCATTAGCCAGGATCATACGAATAATCTGGACATATTCACGAGTACGTTGTAATGGCTTTTCAAAAGGGACACCATGCCAGTGCTCAATCACATTTGCCCCGGACGGTCCCAACCCCAGCTTAATACGCCCGCCGGAGCGCTCGTCCAGGGTCGCCACGGTGCTTGCGATAAGTGCAGGAGTGCGCGAATAAATATTAGCGATACCAGCACCAATCTGGATGCGCTTTGTTGCACGCACCAGGTCAGCCATCGACGTAAAAAGTTCATAGCCCCAGGACTCGCCCAGCCAGACCGAATCAAAACCCAGTTCGTCCGCAACCTTGACCTTTTCCACTATCTGGTCCCAGTCAGCAGGAAAATTGGGTGAATTGGCCATAAAGCCTATGCGTGCAGCATATAATCGGCGGGGATTAACAGCACCATTGCCCACTTCAGAGTCTATTGTCATGCGTGTATCTCTGTCCTTCCGGCACTAAAAACAATGCGTAACCTAAATTTCTTAAAGCACTCTTACATTTTCACACATTATTGTGCCGGTACACAATAATGTGTGAAAATGTAAGAGTGCTTTTTTGCATAAATTTTGCAATAAAATATAAGTTCGCATAGTTTTGCCGCACTTCAAACTTTTCATACATTATTTCCATTTTTCATAATTTTTTGCGCTGTGCGCAAAAAATTATGAAAAATGGAAATAATGTATGGAAGAAAGAATGGGGCACGAGCGCCGAAGGCGCGAGCACTCAGCTAAACGCACGTGGAAAATCCGTTGCCTGTACAGAGGCAAACATATGACGAATGTCATCATAGCATTCATCGTCTACAAGCACAAAACGCTCTATGCCTCCCTCTTGCAAAATCTGAGCGGAAAAAGGGTCATTATGCATCGTAACTAGCATCTCCTGTAGAGCACGTTTGATGGCTGGATCAAGCCGTTTGGCAACAATGACCGGCGGAATTGCAGAGGGACCGAGCGTATCAACCACACGTATGCGAGCCGCCAGTTGCGCATCCCTGCGCAAGATCACATCCAATATATGCGAGTCAATGGCAGCAGCATCGGCCTCGCCGGTCAGCACCATATACAGCGATTTAAGATGAGAACCAGACTTCACCAGGCCGCCAAAGTAGCTGGGAGAGAGTCCACGCTCAAGTAAGCTATAATTCACCAGGTTACAGCCAGAATGCGAGGCACCTTCATTGTAGGCCCAGATACAACCCTGCAGATCATTGAACGAAGCATACTGGCTAGCAGCGCGTACTATCACATCAGAGAAGTAGATGGGCTGTCCCAGGTAGCGTGCACCAGTTAAGACCGGTGCAGCCAACAACTCAACCGGGCAAGCCTCCTCTGCCGCCATACGCACATAGAGCAAGCCACAAAGGAAACCTACATCGACCAGCCCGTGTGTAAACTCATCGAAATTCTGACCTATGTTAAGCACTATAGGGTTGCCCACCCGTATCGACATGCTATTAGCAATATACGTATATGTCTCATGCAATAAAGGGGAGAGATAATTAGCGAAACGAATTAGCGGTCTGGCTGTTAGCACCATATAAGACTGTCGCTTTCTTCATAGGTAACTTCGCACATCAAAACAGTATTATCTGTATGCTCGTAGACATAATGTTTCGTTCCCAGTATATCCATAGCATTACCAGCAAGTCCAGCAGGAATCAGGCCACTATGAATACGTATCCAGTCATAAGCTCGTGGAGCCAACTCGTAGGCTGCATACTGATGCATCTTAATAGACTTGAGATGAGCCTTTCCACTCACATTTTGCAATACAACCAGATTATACCAGCGACCTGGGCGTATCTCCAGAGAAGAGTAGGACAGCAAACCTGGAATATGTGCCAGTGCGGCTAACATCTGAGCATCAGCGTGATACAATTCGTGACTCACAGCTACATCAGAGTCTGCCCATCGGCCACTGACAAAGCCAACAAATGCAAGCGGCTTGTTCTGCATCAACTGCTGAGGATCGTAGAGAGCAATGCGATGAGCACAGCAACGCCGCTCAGCAGCAGCATAGAGCACTGGCAGTTTGTCCGTGAGCGGTTGTTCCATAGTGTGCAAAGTCAAACGCAATTGTTGTGCCATATAGCGCAACGCCAGAAGATCTATCTTCCTTTTATGTACTTTGTTTATACTTAAAGACGATAGAGCATCTACCGCCTGAGGTAAACTATTCCTGTTCATATATTTCACTCCATTGGGTTAAAATTGGTTGCTTGCTGACGGACAAACAAAAACACACCTGGCAAACACAACCAGGCAAACAAAAGGTAGAAATGGTATGCATAGCAAAGCTAGCGTTTTAAAAAATCTGAAAAGTTTTAGGCGAGACTAGCGGCAGCAGAGGCACATATGAGGACAGGAAAGACAGGGATAGGAGAGGAGGGACAATGCGGAACTAATCGAATTGGTATTGGTCAAAAATGTCGAAAAGCCCGCCCGGTTAGAGGACGGAATATGTATTATTCTTTGTCTCATCTTTTGCACACTCCCATACAAGTAATCATCAAATTCTATTTCACCACGGGATTTGTAACTGTAGTTACAAATCATTGTAAAGAAAAGAGAACCTCCTGTCAAGAGAAAAGCTTCAATCTTTTCATAAATTCTATAGTTTACATAAAAAACCATTGCACAAAATGCAATGGTTTTTTATGTAAACTATAGAATTTATGTTTTAGCATCACGACATTCTACTATCCATCCAAAGCTCTTAACGTGCGGGTACCACTAGCTGCATCATCATCGATGTCGGTATTGAAAGGAAAAAAGCCATTAGTTTGTTGTGGAGAGACATAAGAAACTGTTGCAATACCATTTCCCCGCTGTGGACTCATGCGGATAACAATTGCAGTAATATTGTCGATCCCCCCGCGTTCATTTGCACATGCAACCAGGCGAGCGACACTCTCTTGCGGCTCATAGTATTCAACGAAAGCCGAGAGTTCCTCATCATGCACAAAATTCGAGAGGCCATCTGAACACAACAGCAGCGCATCTCTATCCTGTACAGGTTCGATAAAGACATCAACCTCAACATCGGGACACGTACCCAGGCAACGTGTAATGATATTACCCTTCGAATGTCCGCGTGCATCTTTTGACGTTAGCTTACCGGTACGCACCTGTTCAGCAACCCAGGAATGGTCCTGTGAAATCTGGCGCGGTAGACCATCACGAATAAGGTAAGCTCGGCTGTCACCAACATTAGCAATATAAGCAATATTATCATGGAGCACAACCGCAGTACAAGTCGAGCCCATAGCTCCAAAGCTTGTTTTATCTTCCACATCAATCTGATGGTAAATAACCTCGTTAGCACGCTGTACCGCATGGAGCAACCAGGAGGCAATATCTGTATTTCCCCCCTCCTGATAGTAGACATTACGCACTGCATCCACTGTCATTTTGCTGGCCACTTCACCTTTGGTATGTCCACCAAGACCGTCAGCCACAATAAATAAAGCACCCTTCTTCATCAGCACACGCGGCTCATCTGGAATCACTGACGCCATGCTATCCTCATTGATTGGACGCTTACGCCCTACATCTGTAAGAAGAGCAACATCAATATGCAAGAGGTGATCCTGGTTAGGAACATCCTTTTCCAGACCTAAAAAGTGCATAATCAATTGAAGAAATGTATGCATATGCTCAACCCCAGCAAAAATATTCAGACCATAAAGCGCAGAGCTCCAGAGCTGTAAAAGTTCTATGATGCCAGTCTGTTCACCCACCTACCGCCCAGGCACAACCTTGTATAGGAAACGCCTTTTCTTACTGCGCTGAAGTATGCCAGGATCGAGAAGAAATAAGAAATGGTACAAACGCCTGGAATGCGTCTTGTACCTCTCATTTTTAAATAGCGCCCATCCCCAATAACCAGACTGTCAATAGCTAACATACCCGCTAACGATATGCTCATTAACAGAATAATATAGTGCGAGACGAGCGCTGTCAAGAGTTATTTGACCTGTACCGTAAAAGGCAAGACTGCAATGAACATAGGGCACATCTCACCACGTTTGCACAATGCCTGGCTATTAAAAGTAAGTGCAGTGGTACCAGTACTTTTTGCTACAAAGTCCCAGACACAAGCCTTACTTGTCTTCACAGCATAGCCGGCAGGAGTCTGCAACTCTAGCCCACCCTGCGAAGTTGTTGGTCCACTCCACTTCTTCCCAAAGGACAAACGAAACTCGATCACATCGCCGCGATGAGCGTTAATTATAGAGCTTTTATTACTATCTAGTACCGTTATTGTGGCCTTTGTAGGGCTGCTAACAACGGCATTACTTGGACAGCCCTGAGACGTTCCATAGCCAGCAGTGGCCGCTAGCGTTGGCTGAACAACAGTGGGCACATCGCTCGCCGCTCCACTCGCAGAGTTGGTACCGCAGGCAGTTGATACAAAAGAAAAAACTACTATTAAAAGACCTAGTGTTAATATTGTGCGGCCTATTCCGTGTTTAAGCGCATAAAAATGTAGCATAGCAGGTACTCCTTTTTGTTCATTCTACAAGAACTATTACTACCATGACGTCGTCTCGTCAATAAAAGTTCCCCTTGACAAGGAAGGCTCATTCATTATATGTATACAAGAGATATATTTGCAGACCCTCCACTCAATTTTACGTATGCAAGCAAGGTCACTGAGAAGTTATTGACAGGACTTTATTGCTAGTCGCTCTAGCTATCCATTATAGTAAGCAAAATCCAGCAATTTGTCCTATTACACAAGATATAGACTGGCCTATCAGGAGGTTTAACAGGGTAACCAAACGGCCGCTGCCAGAGCTTCTTTTACATACCCATAACTATTATTTAAAGTAGTTCTACGATAATCTTATTGAGCATTGATTTGCTCTGTTTGTAGCCAGCCATTGTAATCAAAGGATATCTTTAATGTCAAGAAAGACTCAGATCAATCTGTACAAGGGACGCCATAGTTTTGTGTTACCAAACCTTCTAGGGACAACACTACTTCTGGTGATTCTAAGTATTGCGCTCAGTGGATGTGCTGGAACGGGAATGACCCCAGGTGAATTAAGGGGAAATTTGAAGATTAGTGGTTCAACTGCCTTACAACCCTTGATTACAGCCGCGGCTAAATCCTTTATGCAACTACATCCACAAACACATATCGAGGTCGAAGGGGGCGGGAGTATAACGGGCCTGATAAATGTTACAAGCAAAAAATCGGATATTGGTGACTCTGACATTTATGCAGACCCGGCCCTCTACCCAGATCCAGATATGACAGATCACATCGTCTGCGTCATACCTTTTACCATGATCACCAACCCCGATGTAAATGTTCCGTCACTAACACAGGACCAGATCATCAAAATTTTTTCGACCGGCGAAATTAACAATTGGAAGCAACTGGGTGGGCCAAACCTGCGTATAACTCCCGTCGTGCGGCCCCAGACATCTGGAACTCGTGATACGTTCCGTAAATATATCCTGGGCGGACTCGACGAAAAAGGTCAGTTGCTCAAGACAGACTCATCAACAACTGTGCGTGAAACAGTTGCCAGGACACCAGGAGCAATCGGCTATCTGGCACTCTCAGTACTCGACAACAGTGTACATGCAGTAGCAATTAACGATCAGTCACCAACGCAAGAAAATATAGCGGCAGGACGTTATACCTTCTGGTCATACGAGCATATGTACACACTGGGTGACGACAATCAGCTCATTGCTATATTTCTAGACTTTATGCTTACGCAAACGGTACAACAGCAAGCTCAGAAGCTCAGATATATACCTATCGATGCAATGAAACTACCGACAGTAGCAGCGTTAAGAGAAAGAGACCAGGGCAGTTCTTACTTACGCTCTTTCTTCCAAGAAAGCGAAGGTATACAACGTGAAGCTTACTAACGCAACGTATTCAACTTCATCCTCCTCGCCCGGCTTACTACCCCAACCACAAAGGGGACAAACATTGAAGATTCGCTCGCGGCATCATCGCGATGGTAACTTACTTGTGAATCTCTCAACAGGCATGCGGCTGACGTTAGGCTTTCTTGCTGCTGCTCTCATTGCAGCGCTTGTTGTAGGAGCAATTGGTATTCAACGTTCACAGTCATTGACCAATCAATCCAGGTTTTATCAAAATCTCCTCCAGGTCAATACAAGCCTGACCACTGGAGCCCAGTATCTCCAATTGATGAGGGCTGAAACCCAGAGTATTTTGACCCAGGTTACATCAACACAGACATCACAAGAGACGCTAAACAATGAGCAACTCGCACTTATAAACCTGAGTGGACGCTATAATACCACACTCACAAATTACATAAATAATGATCAACTTACAAAACATCCCAATGAAACCGCACTATTATTGGAAGGCAACCACGGGGCACAAATAAACCAACAAAGAACATTAAGCTCCAGTGCATTACGTACCTGGACCATTTATCAAGCATCAATAACACAAGTATTATTTTTTATAAAAAACGGTCAAACAGCAGAGGCGGTCCACCTGGAGCAATTCCAGGTAGAACCAACGAATGCCGATACGTTAAGTGCCTTACGCGCATTAATTCAATTTGATAGTAAATTAGCTTTATCAGTGCAAGATGCCGCCAATGTCGAGCAGCAAGCACAATATCTTACAACCATTATCTCGTCGATCATCGCCTTTATAGTTATTGCTCTAATCGGTTGGACTATTTCAGGCACAATCGTAAGGCGTATCAACCTGCTACGCGAGGTAACGCAAGCGGTGGAGCAAGGGCAGCTAAACAGACGCGTTACAGTCATAGGGCGTGACGAAATTGCCGATGTATCGGCCTCAGTAAACGGCATGCTAGCAACAATAGTAGGATTGTTGGAAGAGACACGCCATCAGCGCGACGCACTAACAAACGCCGCCGAACATCTCTTTACCGATATGCGCATAGTCAGTGCAGGCGACCTGCGTGTGAATGCGCCAGTCAGTAACGACCCCATAGGGATGCTCGCCAATGCCTTTAATTTTACGGTAGGACGCTTCCGTCGCTTCGTGCAACGTACCCGCACAATAGCAGAGCAGATCGATGTTATTGCCCTGCAAGAGATTGAGCGAGCCGAGAAGTTTACCCAATCTACACTGAGTCTCAAAACAACACAGACAAACAACCTGACAAATCTCCATCCACCAACAAGGAACGTACCATCTCATCTCCAATCACAAGATGATAGCACACATATACAAGAGATAACTTTACATATACAAGAGATACGGGAACAGCTCCAGAGATTATCGCAAGATGGAATTATCCAGCAGAGTCACAACGTCACAAATCTGACCGGACAACTTTCCACAGCAATTGACCACCTCACCAGGTTAATAGGGGCCATAACCCCATCTGGCATTCGGCAAGAAGAGATTAGAAAACGTATACTCGCAGAGGTACGCACGCTGGAGAGCCAGCTTAAAAGTGTGATGGCAGAGTTGCAAAACACAGAAAGAGAGATCCTCAAAAATTTCCAGTCATTGGACCATGAAATGGCCCAAATCTCCATTGCACTCCGCACACAAAGGTCAAAAAAGATATCGGGTAGCGCAATTGTCAGAACAGAGCACGAGGCTCCATCGGAACTTATGCTACTCAGTACCGCGCTAGCCAGTGATATCATAGCCATAGCACGCCAGCTCAACACATTGGCCCAGGAGATACGTACAGGCATCGTCTCCTTCCAACTCGATACTATAGAAAGCAATAATGGTCAGCCAAACATGCCTATAGCGCCCCCCTCTGGCTACGACCTGACCTCTAACGTGCAATCCTCAAGATCTGTACATCTTAGTGGAGAACACAGCTAATTTTCACAGAGAGTGTTAGAGCATATAAATTGCACGTTGCCATATTTTTTGTCTGGCAAAAAATATGGCAACGTGCAATTTATATAAGTCACTCCATTATTCCTAGTTTTTCATCATGATATCATCAATAATAGCTATCATGCCTCTCATATTCTGCTTTACCTATGGCTCTCTGTTACAATAAAAAGACGATAGCGATGTCTTTAATCTACGCAGTTTTATCATGATTACACACAGTTTTTGAGTGAAAAGGAAGCTAGATATTGGCAAAAGTTCAGCAACAGATGCGCTCATCTTCTTCAACAACAACTTACGATACTATAGTTATCGGAGCCGGTCCCTATGGTCTGGCCGCAACAGCACATTTGCGCCAACAAGGGCTAAATGTAAAGATATTGGGCAAGCCATTCGGATTATGGCGCGATCATATGCCAAAAGGCATGTTTCTCCGCTCGCATTGGTGGGCAAGTACGATTTCTGAGCCAGAGCGGCGTTACACATTCGAGCGCTTTCTACAAGAATCAACACATTACAATAAAGTCTATCCTATGCCTATAGAAGCATATATCGAGTACGGTCTCTGGTTTCAACAAAGAGTAGTACCAGATGTTGATGAAACATATGTTTCGTCAATTGAGCGGAACGAGAATGAATTTATTCTGACCCTGGCAGATGAACGCATTATCAGGAGCCCAACGGTAGTCATGGCTATCGGCCTGCAATATTATGCATCCCGTCCACCTGAATACGCCCATCTACCACCTGAGCTAGTCTCTCATGCGGTTGATCATAACGATTTTAGCCGGTTCGCAGGAAAAACACTTATTGTGGTTGGAGGAGGACAAAGCGCCACCGAGTATGCAGCATTGCTCCATGAAGCGGGTGCCAATGTACACCAGGTTGCACGCCGCCGCATTCTCTGGCTTGGTCCCGACCGCTCCGAAGGTCGCACCTTATGGCAACAGATCAAAAGGCCACGCGCAAAAATAGCCCCAGGCTGGAAAAACCTGACTCTTGAACTGATGCCATTTTTATTCTCTCGCTTCCCTCAGGAGAAAAAGGACCGCTATATCCGTGGTAACTATCAAGCGAGCGCGAATGACTGGCTACGAGACCGTATCTTCGACAAAGTGACGCTGCATGAAAACCGGCAGATTACGCAGATAACCCAGGTGGATGATGGCCTGGCGGTAAAACTCTCTGATAACACATTGTTGACGGCCGATCACATCATGTTTGCAACAGGTTATATAGTAGATCTTTGCAAGTTGCCTATGTTAACGCCGTCCTTGCTAAAACAGATCGATATGGATGAGGGCATTCCCCGCCTGAACTCATGGTTCGAATGTAGTGTACCAGGACTCTATTTTATAGGTCTGACCTCGTTACGAACCTTTGGCCCACTTTATCGCTTTGTCTTCGGCAATGGCCCGTCGGCTCAACGCATCACGCACTCTATTTCTAGAAAACTTCGGCAGGCCACTAAGAAAATCTCTGTTTCCCATTAACTACACCTTTTTGCTAGCTACGTTCGCGCAGCGAAGCGCTGAAGATGTGAATAGTCTATCTTCTTCCTATGTTATTTATTTTACAGCTCATTCAACACAACAATGAGCTGTAAAATAAATAACATAGGAGAAAATGTTTAACCCATGATTGTGCGTACATAATTCTGGGTTTCGGCAGGAAGATATGCCAACCACGCCATGCCACCAATGTTAACAGCCGACTGGACAGCGCCAGGGCCCGCATTATACGCGGCAAGCGCCTTGGCATAATCACCGCCAAACTGGCTCGATAGGCTTGCCATAAGACGTGCAGCCCCATCAAGTGCAGAGACGGGATCATAAGGATTTACGCCGATTGAAGCGGCAGTGGAAGGTATAAATTGTGCGATGCCAACCGCACCCTGGGGGGATTGTGCGTTGGGATCAAAATGGCTTTCTTGCTGTATCTGGCGTACAAAATTATCTGGATTGATACCATACTTGACAGCAAACTGGCGTGCAATGTTGACGTATGTGCCCCGTGGCAAATTCGTAGCGGCGGGAAGATTGGTCGTGGCCGGCTGAGTCGTCGTGTTGGCACCAGCGACTGCGGGCTGACCCTTCTGCTCCATGCGATTGACTATTCCATCCCAGGCTATTTGCTGTTCCTGCGTCCATTTGATCGCCCCATCAAACAGTGAAAAACTGTTCTGCCCCCCTCCCAGCGGGCTCAGAGAGAACAGCGTAAAAAGCAGGATACCTAAAGTCGCCAGTGTGACAACGCCCAGGCGAATAGACGGGTGCAGACCACGAGCAGGCTGCGGCAACTTTCCAGCTGGGGAGATCTTCTGCCGGCTACCCGAAATAACGAGAGGCATCTTGCCCGTGCGCGGATTCATTGTTGATTGTAAAGTCAACATAAAAGGCTGTGTTGTATGCATTGCCTGCAAAGGAACAGAGATCGATGTCAGAGGCTCAGTGACAAGTTTGCCTGATGTCTGTTTACTTTGTTCTGGAGCTAATGCAGAAATGGGGTTGGTATAGAAGTCTGGTTCTACATCCCAATCCGCTAGTGGAACATAATACTTGCGCTCTCTTGCTAGTCCGGCATCGCCGTCGTTGACCGACTGTCGAGAGTGAAATCGTGACATTAGCCCTACCTCATTTATCAGGATGTTTTTTTTAGATTCTTCATGCTCTTGGTTGAGTCTATCTAAATAAACTAGCTCCCGTCAATTAGTTTCGTAAAAGCAGGCCAAAAGTCATGGGTAACCATCTTTTCCATGCACATTCGCACCTCCTTCTTGTCTCTATCATTTATTTTGCAAAATAAATCATAGAGACAAGAAGGAGGTGCGATGCTCCAATTTAGCAACTCAGGCGTGCAGAGAGCCCCTTGCCCAATGCTAGCATATCATTGAGCCAATGCAGCTTTACGCCGCGTTATTTTGCGCTGTGGGGATGATTGACGCAGTAAGCGAGCTGGCAGATAGGGTTGCATTGCATTGAGAGCATTAATATAGACCTGCTGCAACTCGTAGATTACGCGATTTGAGCCCAGAGATACCCATTCGAAAGGAGTAAAATAGACCATGGGATCAGTTTCAGATCCACTATGCCCATACCATTGAATAAGATGCAAATTATCTGCTTGAGCCAGCCAGATGGCAAGATCAATCAGATCTGGATGGTTCGTGATCTTCGCCATAGCATAAACATCACTCATCAACTGGAGAACCGTTTTTTGCGCATCACTATGCAGGGAGAGATTTACACCTTCGCGGTCTGCGTACGTCGTCGGCAATGCTGGCAATGGCAAATGATTGACATGGGCACTGTGGCGCTCAATCAACTCACTGGCCGTATAGCAAGACACGCCACGGCGCGAAAGTTCACCAGGGAGTGCACGCATAAAGTCAAAGATGCCACTATCCTTACGATGATGCTCACCAAACGTCTCAAGGTCCCAACCAAGCACGAGCATATCCCCACGGGTCGCGGCAATCCAGTTCGCATAGCTATCTGCATAGAGTGGATAGCTGGACCAGTTTTGATTAGAGAAGCGGTAGCTAATATCATTACTCAGTTCCAGGTGACGTGTCAGCAGATAGGGGCTACTCGCACGTTGATCATGCTCACCATCGGCCCCGCCCTTACGCAGTGAGCGTCTGGCATACTGAGTATCAAGTGGAAGCGCAAAAGGGGTTTCTTCCCCATAGCGATAGAGATGGGTACTCTCACGCCAATCCATCAGCCAGGAGTGACCATCCATAAATGCGCCGTGAAAGCCAGCGGCATCAAGCGCATTATAGAGAGACGCCGACATAAACATCTCGCTTGTATCCGTCACCACGGGGCGTTTGCCGAAAATAGCCTCAAGATCCTGCATCATTTCTTTCATCCATGCTACAAATGCAGGCAAATCCAGCAAAAAAAGAAAGCTATGATATGGATCGGCACCGATAAGCTCAACATTTTCGTGGGCCACTAACTCACGGAAGAGATCAAGCAAGGCCACATCCCAGATCGCTGCCTGGCGTACAAAAGAGAGCGAAAAACCAATCGAAAGTTTCATACCCTGCCGCACCAGATCTAAAAACATACGTGCAGCAGGATAATAACTATATTCAGCTACTTTTCGGAAATAGCGCTCATTCATATGTTCATCAAAGAGGCAGTGGGCAAGATCCTCGACTGAAGCTCCTCGTGGTATAGGCTGGGCAGGAAGCTTCAAGCGACGAGGTTGATGCACCACAGTATAAACTGCCAAATCCACAACCATCCTCTTAATCCTCTCAACGTATTAGCATTTAAAGCTAGCTTATTCCCATGGCGCAAGGGAACAACATCGCCTCTCCGCCAATCGGCCGCAACCATCTATCTGCGGGCAAGCGATTGGACTGAACCATCTATCTGCAAGATAATCTTTCCCAGCACGACACAAATGTCCATTCAGAAGATATAGCGCTAACATGCTGTAGCTATCAGGCACTCCCCTGGAGACATCTGAGCGTGCAAGAAACAAACACTTACATTAGACGACGCTGCTATGTTCTGTGCTTGCCAAATCTGCTATTGCGCCTGATTCTTGAATTACTTCCTTCTGTACAGATAAACCAGAAGACCTGGCTGGCTCGTCGTTCGTCTGTAACACGATGTTTTGCTTGCGAGCCAGAAACTCCAATTTTCCTACCAGATTTTCGATGACACGATCCCACAAGAATTGCTGTGCTGTGTACTGGCCCGCCTTACGCATATGCTCCTGCTGCTCAGGATGGCGGCGCAGATAGAGCAGGTAACCCACAATTTCATCCGGGTCATCCGTTTCAGTGACAATAGCATTTTCGAACGAGACCGCATAATCCTCGCCAGTTGAACCAGTCACTGCAATGCCCTGCGCGGCCATGACTTCAAGCGCCACCAGGCCAAAGGGCTCATGACCGCTATTTGCCAGGGTCGCATCAGCAGCGGCGTAGGTCGTGCGCACAAACTCCTCTGGCAGGAAGAAGCGCAAGTTATAAATATCCGCATGGCCTGCGTTCTCAATTGCGTCCATACATTGTTGCAGATTGGGTTTTTGCGCAACAACATCTTGAATGTGCAATCCACGATTATAAGCATAACGGAAGACTTCAGCCCCATGCGGCTCAATGCCACCACGTACAAATAGCGTTACAGGGTGACCGCTATCCTTCAGGCGTGCAACTGCCTCAATTGCCATGATCCAGCGCTTGTCGGGATCAAAACGACCAATCTTAAACAGGAAGAGTCGCTCAGGATCACCACGACGCGCAATAGCTCGCAAACGCTCGACCGCTTCAGGGTTGACTGGCTCCAGGTGACGAGATGGGATACCATTGGGAATTACCAATGGATTTACACTCAGATCCCACATTCTATGCTTCATATATTTACTAACTGTACATAAAGTCGTCACATAGTTCAGGCGTTCCCAATTCACACGGTTCAGAGACATCAAACTATTGAGGTTCCAGAGCAATAATACTTTTTGACGTACTCCAAACCAGTGCAAGAGATCAGAGGTACGCCACATTACCTCAGCAGTATGCCAATCTTCGCCCATCACTACAACGGTCTTACCCGCCATCGTCGCTGGACGCACAATTTCACTAAATATATGATAAGGCACACTCTCATTATAATCGTATAGCTTCTGCTCCTCACCATCATAGACGCCATTGGGGTAGTATTTACTTACCCATTGCGACCAGCGCTCAAGGATCAGCCGCCCTTCTACGCGATATTCTACCGAAGGTTTATAGGGATCACCAATGAAAATAAGGTGGGTTGTATATCCTTGTGCAGCCAAAGCCTCACTTAATTCAGAGACACGTGTACCCAGACCGCCAGCTGTGGAGTAGACATCAGGCCCCTCGAAGCAGAGCAGGACGAATAGCGTATTCTCGGGGGATATTGCTCCGTCTAATTTCATAATTGTCGTCCTCATTCTTTATTGTTATATGAGAAGGGAAACATTGACACCTTCGTCGAACATCAGGCCAGCAGAACGCAAAATAATGAATACAGGGTGGGTATCGACACGATGCGCGGCCCCCCATCAGTGGAGACCGTAAACGCTGCGGCACCTGATCGCCGTCTTTCAATTCTATCTTGTGTGTCATCATCAATGCTGGGTGCAATGCAAACTTTTGCGTAACCTGATCTTACATACTCAAAAGCAGTCTGTGATAAGCTTAAAAACCGAAAATATTATGCTTCTACCAAAAGGCTACACATTACGGGAAACTACACCCATCTATACTTGTTAAATAGACATGTCATACTTCTTACATGTAGTATAACACGTGTCTATAACTAACAACCAGCATACATACAGGAAAGCATATTATACCACACAAAAATTGCCCTACCCGTTAGAATTGGATGTTGCGGCGAGGTCACGAGCTATGTTAAAGACATCGGGTGAACCCAGCCCACCAGCAAGGCTGTAAACGCCGGTGGCGGGATAATAGAGGTTATTGCCCGTGCCAATGGGGTGAAATGCGGGATATGGGTGCGCCGCATTAGCAAGGTCATACAGGGCTGGATTCACAAGCCCAATGGCATTTTGCTTCTGCACCTGGAGATACTGATTAATAAGCAGAAAACTGGCCGCCCAGAATGGAGATGCAACGCTGGTGCCGCCAATCTTTAGCCAGCCCCCCGGCGGGCACCCTGCATCTTTAACTGTACAATAGACACTGAAGCCCGTCTCCATGTCGCCAAAGGCCACGACATCTGGCACCTCGCGCTTCCCATTGCTATAATTGTTCTGGACACCTGGAGCATTCTGCCATGAAGGTTGTGCAAAGAATTTGCTGAGTCCCCCTCCGCTACCAGAGCCCTTTGGCCCGCGCAGGATGTTATGAGGATTCGACCAGACCGCTTCACCTGCATAGGTGCCATCGGCATTCAATTGTAAAACCGTCGCACCGACGCCCGTAACATTAGGATCGGAGGCTGGTGAGTCTACCGCCAGATTGTCGTCCTGACAATCATATGCGCCGGAATCGCCCGAGGCGGCAAAAAATGACATGCCCTCAAGGGCCCCTTGCGTGAATGTATTATCGAGTGTCTGCACCTCGGCCCCGCCAAGGCTGTCTTCGCACAGGCCCCAGCTCAATGACACAATCTGGGCTCGCTTCTCATTCACAATGCGCGTGTAGATATCATTCATCCCCTGCGTCGTGCTGCTACCCTCATAAACATAAATATTTGAGCGTGGCGCAATCGAACCAACCATTTCAATATCAAGCGCAACCTCCGCCGAACCCTGACCTGCTGCCCCATTATAGTGATCAACCAGGATGTTTTTAATGGTTGGGGCAGGAAGGGCATAATTGCGAAAATATGCCTGCACATCACTACTTTGATAGCCATCCAATTCAAGCAGTGCTATGTTTTGTTGCTGTCCCTGCAAATTGCTAGCATAGAAAGGATTAACATCATAAGCAGATGCGAGGTCCTTTGGGCCCAGGCCAACTGGCTGAGATGGCGCTTGCTGGACTGGATTATCCGTGGCAATCCGCCGATCATGTGCATAGAACTGCTGACCATTGTCCAGTCCCCCGACCGAGGCTACCAGCTGGCTTATATCCGCAGGCATACTTGGTGGGGTTGAATTGGCATAAAAGACGCGATTTTTTGTTTGATAGGTGTTAATTTGCGTTTGAAAGCTCTGCTGCACCTGTGCAACGGTCCCACTCGCATTGATCAGCAGATTATTTGGTGCTATGTCACCGACCTGCAAGCCCTGACCCTGTAAATATGCTTGCACCAGCTGTACCTGGGCAGACGTCGGGGCAAATGTAGCCTTAAACTGATCGGGAGAAAGATAATGATGATAATTCGCTGACTTTGGGTCGGAGATTTCATGCAGTAGCTCCTGAGCACGCCCGGCATTGCGCAAACGCAGACCAATTGATAGAGCTAACTTTTGCTCGCTATGCGCTGGCTGCAACTTCTGCGCATGCTTCAGAAGCGGCAGCATCTGCGTATTTAAAGCAACACGTGGCTGCATATCCGCATGTACAGCAACCAGATGTACAACAGTGCCCCCCATCAACAAAAGCGTCAGGCCAAGAAACAAGAAATTGTGCAAGAGATTCCGTTGCATAACATACCACTCCATCAACTAAAATATATGCCTCACCACACACCTATATCCCAGCATATTCAGTAGATCACTATTATAAAGATAAACGGAAATCTCAGCATATTTGTGCAAAACAACATTTGCAATAAGTTATCAATATCTTATTGGAAGATTCTCTCAGAGGTTGCGCGCCGACGGCGCAAATACGCATCGGAAAGCAGAGAAGCGAATAGGGATAAAATTGTGGAAATTTTTATCCCTATTCGCTCTCTATCCTTATTCTATGCGTATCTCCGCTCCTACATACACATATATCAATATATCGATTTACCCGTGCTTAGGCTTCTTCGTTGCCACCGCTGTCACCGAGGCCGTCGGTGTTGCCGTGGTGAGCGGCGTTGGCGTTGCCGTTGGTTGAGGCGTCGGTGTTGGTGCCGCCGTCGGTTGAGGCGGAGGCGGTGTAGTCGGCTGGATTACAGGAGCGATAGTTGGAGTTACAGTTACATAATTTGTCACATACAAGGTCACCTGTTTATCGAGCGTCACATCGGAACCTGCGGCTGGATCTGTATGCGTAACGACATTGAAATCCTCGTTGGGATCTTTCGGCTTCGCGGGATCAGACGTGATCGTGTATTGAAGGCCAGCATTTTTCAGCATAACAGTTGCATCGATAATTGTCTTCCCCGCCAGATCTGGAATTTTCACCGTCTTCTCCAACTCAACAAGAATAGTCGAGCCAGAGGCCGCTTTAGAATTCGCATCTGGAGCCTGTTTCTTTACCTTACCTGCAGTCAAGCCATTATTAATCTGGAGTTTAAAGCCTTTGGATTGCGCGAGACTTTGCGCACTTGCAATATCTTGCCCCACCAGATCTGGCACGGCCACCGAAGGAATGACAGTAGCAGCAGGAGTAGGCACAGGTGTTGGGGTTGTGTTGCCAAATGGGATGAAGTTCAACTGAATAGCCAGGTAAATACTAAAGCCCAATAACAAAAGTGTTAACACCAGGATGAAGAGCGTCATAATACCAGCCATGCGTGATTCCCGTTGATCCTGAACCAACGCAGAGCGACGATTGATCGCGTTATTGCTGAATGGGCGCGTCACGCCGGACTCTGCACCCTGCAAAACATTATAGGGTGGCTGCGCCTGACGATGCTGATCTACCATACTATAAGGTGGCAGCTGGCGTTGATCTATAGACATATGTAGCTGCAGCTGGATCATTCGCAGCTGGCGCATAAGGTTGAGCATAGGGTTGCTCGGAATGCAGAACCGTCGCAGCAGCATTTTCCAGTACGCCACCCTGGTTATTATAGGCAGTCTGCCCGTTTCTATTATTAGGGGACGAAGTTAACTGGCCATGACGCCCTTCAGTATAGGTACCCGGATTTGAAGAAGGGCCCCCTGGATTATACAGCCCATGAGCAGGAGTTGAAGGGCCAGCGGAAGGCAGATTAGCAGGGATCGTCGAGTTACTGTCTTCTTCCCCAAGCATCTCCAGAGCGCGTGCAAGCACATTGCCATCGCGGAAACGCATCTCAGGCACTTTCTCCAGGCAGCGCATAATTATTTCTTCGAGTGCGGGAGGTATATTTGGATTAAGTTGTGTAGGAGGTACAGGTATATCCTGAATATGCTGCATCGCCACAGCCACTGGCGTATCGCCATCGAACGGAGTACGCCCGGTCAGCATCTCATACATAACGATGCCAAGTGCATACACATCGGCGGCGGGATTCACAATCTCACCCTGTGCCTGTTCGGGGGCATAATACTGAACCGTGCCCAGAGTCATACCTGTTGTAGTCAAGCGCTCAGCATTAATATCTTTATAAACGCTCGCGATACCAAAGTCCGTCAGTTTAATGGAGCCATCGCGCCCCACAAGAATATTCTGCGGCTTTACATCACGATGGACGATAGAGCGACGATGGGCCGCCCCCAGGCCAAGAGCAACATCGTGAGCGATAATGATCGCCCTATCGGTAGCAAGGACGCCGCGAGAGCGCAAATAGCGGCGCAAGTCAGTGCCCTCAATCAATTCCATAACAATGAAATAATTGCCGTCGCTCTGACCATAGTCATAGACCTGCACAATATTTGGATGTTGTAGTGAGGATGCGGCCTTTGCCTCTCGCTGAAAGCGCGTCACAAACTTTGGGTCGGTGCTATACACTTCACGCAGCACCTTGATAGCCACAGTCCGTTCCATGCGCATATCATGGCCCCGATAAATCGTGGCCATACCGCCACGTCCAATGGGGTCTTGTAACTGGTATCGCTCACCCAAAACTTCGATTTGCATAGCTCTCCGCACTGTAAGGGCTACTATTCAAAAGCGCCCATTTTTGCCAGTTGGACAATAACTGTCGGAGCACCTCTTATGGGTACCAACCAGTCCAATGGTCCTACTACCAGGGTATCCATGTGGCAGTTTCCTTGTTCTTTACTACACTGGACATAAACGAAAAGAAGCCACAGCGATAGCACCAGGTTAACGATCAAGTCTCCCTATCCAGGGAAAAGGTAACACTCATTGCGCAACTATTCTAACTTATTCTACATCAGAATGGAACACTCTACACGAAAGTACGGGTTTCCTACAATTGTATAGCCTGACTGGCCTATATCGCACCAACACTGGCACTGTGTTTACGCACGATGATCGGCCTGGGTTGTACTCATGGTACCTACTTTCCCTCCCGCACTTCCTATCAAGATCCGTTCATCTCCCAATCGTCGCGTGATATGCAAAGTATCCATGCGTTCAAGCAAGGGTAATATATATTTTCTACTTGTACCCAATACATCACGCGCTTCAGATACGGTCAATTTCTCGTGCTCACGCATATATGCAACCAATTTGTGGATAGCCTCTTCATAGAGTTCGCGCAGAAAGAGAATACTCTCTCCTAACTTAATCAACCGCCCTTGCTCAATAAGCGCATTCACTACTTCTACTTCCGCGATCTCTTCGGCCTCGCTATGGCCTGGCGGCATCGCAGGTTGCTCACGAAAACGCTGGATTAATTGTGCAACCTGTTTTTGCTGAACAGGAGTAAAGTTGGGCGTAAAACCAGCTAGACGAATTAAGCCACTACTACGCGAAGATGTCCCAGGCAACATATCAAATTCGCCATTTGACGGCTCGACGGCCTCTAAATACCCTTCAACCTGTAACACTGTAAATACGTCTGTTACAACTTTAGTGGGCAGAGCCAGACGTGTACGCCACTCTTCTTTGGAAATCCCACTGCGTAGTGGATGGTGTTGATGATATGCCTGAACCAAACCAACCGCCTCTTTAGCTAGCACACCCCAGACATATTCCGCACACCACAATTTGCCAATCTTACATACCCTTCCTTCTGATAACAACGTCTCTAGTATCTCTTGCGTCACATCTTGAGCCAAATTACATAGCTTAGCTATATCCTCAAGAGAATAGCCAGGAAAACCTGGCACCATTTTTGTATTTGCTGCGACCTTAGCCGGTATACGTGTGTCGAGCACAGCCAGCACGAGCTCTTCGGGAGTTGCATGCGACAAATGCTCCAATGCCTCTACTATTATTTGTTGATGGCGACGGTGATAGCGTGGCAATATATCAATAATTTCGCCCCCCCCAATAGTCATGCTGGGCGAAGGAATACGCAGAATAAAGTGATCATGCCGTGCAACCACGGCTTGCTTATTCAGGCGCAATTGAGCCCATGCACTCTTCCCTGGCTGCAATTCATCTAGTTCCAGAAGACGAACACGCGCAGGAATCTCTTGTGCGCCACAATAAAAATCGACTTGCGCGTTATGTGCAAGTGGCCGATCAGCATCAGCTAAGAGATGAATTTGTACATCTACTAGCATCGTTGTACGCAACTGACCAGGGAGCGCCACTACATTTCCGCGTTCAATATCTGAGCGCGGCACATTGACTATATTCATTGCCACGCGGCTGCCCGGCTGTGCCGTTTCAATTTGCTGCTGATGGGTTTGCAGATTGCGCACGCGCGTCTTAATACCATGTGGCAATATTTCTACATCTTGCCCAATCTTGAAGTTGCCGTCCAGTAGAGTACCAGTCACAATGGTGCCAAAGCCTGTTAAAGAAAATACGCGATCAATTGGTAAACGTGGACGTGCAATATTTTTACGGCCCGCAGATTCATCCAGTATCTGATCAAGCGCCCTCAACAATTCAGGTAAACCCTGGCGCGTATATGCCGAAACAGGGATAATAACGGATGCCGCCAGCGTAGTGCCGCGCAACGTTTCGGTAACCTCTTCACGAATCAGATCGAGCCATTCTTCATCGACAAGGTCGGCCTTGGTCAGGGCCACGACGCCACGTGGCACGCCTAAAAGGTTAAGTATTGCCAGGTGCTCACGTGTTTGCGGCATAATGCCTTCGTCAGCGGCAACCACGAGCAAGGCCGCGTCGATACCACCAACACCTGCCAACATGTTTTTGATAAAGCTCTCGTGGCCGGGTACATCCACAATACTGACTTCGCGACCCCCAGGCAACTGAAGCCAGGCAAAACCAAGGTCGATGGTCATGCCTCGTTCTTTTTCTTCCGTCAAGCGGTCTGGATCAATACCAGTCAGTGCTTTGACGAGCGTCGATTTGCCATGGTCCACATGGCCTGCAGTACCGATGCAACTCATTTTTCCCAACTATTGTCAGTCAAGTGCAAGCAAACAACATGTATTCATGAAGTATACATTACCATCGTCATTCTGGCTATCTACCTATAACGTTTCCATGTATTTTGCATATTTCTCTAATTTTGCGCCCGACGCAAAATTAGAGAAATATGCAAAATACATGGAAAATGAGAGGTTAGAGCGGATCTTCTTTTGTATAGATATGTCGCAGTTGCTCAAGTAGCGCTAAGACACCATGGGTGGTTGGAATTTGTTCCACATATGCTTGAAAACCTGGCCATGCAATATTACATATCGCTTGCAATTCTTGACGTAGAGCGTCTTCATCTATGAGGAGACTCTTTCTATGCTGCATCACAATTGTGCCATCGACAATGACAGTATCAACTGCCTTGCTCGCCTCGCAGTAGACAAGGTGAAGCAAAGGATCGCGCAAAGGAATAAAGGGCGCAGTATTAAGATCTAGCAGCACGATATCGGCAAGCTTGCCGGCTTGAAGCGCTCCCAGATCGTTTTCATAGCCAAGCGCCACCGCCCCTCCACGTGTAGCCATCTCAAAGATCTCTTGCGCTTGAGGCCAGTGACGATACTCCTGCTCCTGGTTATGGATCAGGCCAGCAACTTTCAGGACGCTAAACATATCCTGGCTATCGTTACTCGCCGCACCATCGCTCCCTAACGCAATAGGCACTCCATACCGATGCGCCTCAGCCAGCGGAAAACGTCCACAGCCTAAACGCATATTACTAATAGGGTTATGAATTATGCTGGTTCGGGTTTGAGCAAGCAACTCAAGATCACCAGCTTCCAACCAGATCGCATGCGCCAGCGATGTTCCAGCCTTGAGCAAACCCATCTCCTGTAAATGGGCGATGCCTCCGTGGCCAACACGCTCCTTGAGAATGTTTGCCTGCATCTGAGTTTCAAGGGCATGAAGGTGTATACCTGTCTTATAACGTTCTGAGAGCTCAAGGCAAGCGGCCATTAGTGCTTCGCTACACCACTGGATACCTACAGGTCCGAGCATGCAACGTAGCCGCCCAGAAGCTTTTTGATGCCAGGCCGCAAAGAAGTCATCCAGCTCACTCAACTGGCTATCTAACACAGGCCAACTGGAGAAGCGATCAACAAATGGATGGGAAGGGAAGCGTAGACCATGGCGGGCTGCCGATTCTATAATCAGATCTTGATCTTCGATGAAGGGGGCCACAGTCGCGCGAATGCCAACATCCTGGTATGCCTGCATGGCTGCATCCATATGTTCCCTGCTTACACCTTCCACTGTCCACAAGTGATCAAGCACCGTTGTTGTGCCCGATTTTAGTTGTTCCACGCTGCCCCATAGAGCACTCAGATACGTCAGGCGCGGCGACCATGGGAGGAAATCGCTGTACAGAGGAATGCCCCATAGCTCTGTTGGCATACCAGGCATAGTGGCTTTCAGCACATGTTCGGGCGAATGGGTATGCGCATTGATCAATCCGGCAATGGCAAGTTTCCCTTTGCCTTCAATAATCACGCACGCTGATGATGGTGGAACGAGTATTCCTGGTGAGCTAACCTGATCGATGCGATTGCCCCGAATCAAAATATCTTGCTGCTGAAGACCACTGCCTTCGTGAGGAGATAAGAGTGACAAAATTGTACAATCTCGAATCAGGATGGACGCTTTTTCCCCCTCTGTCCGTGTCATGGCAAAAGTATGCTTCCAGGATGGGTCCATACGACTATGACCTTTCGCTATCGGGCACTAGAAACAAAACGCTACAGGGCCTACAGACCATATCAGATTTGATACGGCCTGTAGTTTCTAAGCAGGACACGACTACGAGGGAAGAAACTGATTGGTGAAGAGTTGAGCAGTATCTATCTGTGAGACTGTTTTATTGGCTGCATCTTTGACAGATCCAGTTGGCAGAATGAACTTGACATAGCCCTGCCAGGCCTGCGCATCCTGGATTCCCCACTTATGACCAGAATCGGCATAGAGTGGACTCAAAGCCTGCTGGCTTGCATCAGCCAGCTTTGTATCGGGAAAGGTTCCTTTTGGAGCACCTTTTATCAATAGTTGAGCGGCCTCTTGAGGTGATGTCCGCGCAAATTCATATCCTCTTGCCGTCGCCATCATGAAGCGATGCAGCAGATCTGCTTTGTCGGTGATCTCTGTCTGGCTAGTGATAAACGTAGGTGAATAATAATCAGGCACTCCGTAGCTTGTCACAGGATATGCTTTCAAATGAATACCCTGCTGTTCAGCGGCGACAATATCAAGCTTGAACACCCAGGCAAAATCGACTTGATGGCTGTTGAGAGCTTGAATCGCGTCGGTTCCCAGCGTGACAGACTTAAATTGGCCCTTGCCCCCATCATGTTGAATAACATCACTCATTATCGGGGTCTCATAGGGTGCGCCATATCCTCCATATGTTTTCCCGTCCAGGTCGCGTGGTCGCTGGATCGACGAATCGGCACGGGTCACTAGATAAGACTTGTTATGTGATGTAATTGTCGCAATTGAGACTACTTTCTGATTTGCAGCGGCGTCGAGCACGACCCCTTCTGTCCCACTAATGCCAACATCGGCTTTCCCCGTGCTAACTAACGTGTCAGGAAAGGTATTTTGTGAAAAAGGAAGGATCGTCAGATCAATTCCTTGTTCGCGATACCAACCATTTTCTAGTGCCACATAGACACCCGTATGATTAGGATTGGGAGTAAAATCCAATGCCAGCTTCATCGATGTCATTTTCTTGGGCGCTTGTGTTCCCGCTTGCGTCGGCGCTCCGTTCCCTGTCGTGCTTCCTGTCCCGCGCAGAACCAGAATAGCAATAACAATTACAACCACAACAACAGGTAGTGCGATAGTTAGCCAAAGGCGCACACGTGGATTCATAAACGTTCCTTTTCCTTCTTTACACAAATAATGAAACTTCAGCCATACTTACCCTGGCGTGCAGGTGCTTCTCTTCCTAATTCCTCTTTTGCTTTGACCATGCCTGGTTCCAGGGCAACGCTAACCACTCAAGAAGAGAGACAAAACTAAAGAGCAATAGACTCAGCAAGGCAGTGACCACGATAGCGGCGAACACTAGCACGATCACATGAGCATTGGTTGAATTCTCCATATAAATGCCCAGGCCCTGATAGGCTCCAACATATTCTCCAAAGATAGCGGCAGTAACACTATATGTAGCAGCAATACGTGCCCCGGAAAAAAATGATGGCAGGGCTCCGGGCAAACGAACAAGCCACAATATTTGCCAGCGCGACGCATGCATACTGTGCATTAGCCGCATCAAATCCCGGTCTGTCTCTAAAAGGCCATCAACACAAGCTACGGTAATCGGAAAAAAACAATAGAGCACGACTACAATAATTTTAGGGCCGATATCAAAGCCGAACCAGAACAACAAAATTGGTGCAAGCGCGATAATTGGGATAGTCTGAGATACTACCAGAAGAGGGTAAAGCGCTCTACGTATCCAGGAAGAAAGGTCAATAAGGATTGCAAAGAGCAAACCCAGAACAACAGCGATAGCAAGCCCAAGGACAGTCTCCAGACATGTCTGCACGGTATGGCCTGCAAGTATCTCCCAGTTGTCCAGGAGTGCTTGTACAATCGCCGTTGGAGCTGGTAGCACAAGTGGACTCATTGCTCCAGAGCGAACGGAGATTTCCCATAAAGCGAAGATAGCTAATGCCAGCACCACTGCCGGACCATAATTAGCGAGATCACGCAATTTCATAGGCGCTGCTCCTTCATCAATAAGTCAAGGAGTTCCTGCTCAAGAGCCACCGCTTCCGGGTACGCAAGATGATCACGGTGGCGAGGTCGCGGCAAACCGATATTTACTATGCGTAGTACAGTAGCGGGACGTGCACTGAGCACATAGATACGGTCAGAGAGTAGAATAGCCTCACGTACATCGTGAGTAATAAAGAGCACACTCGAATGAAACTGTTGCCACACATCGAGCAGCCACATCTGTAATGAGAGCCTTGTCAGGGCGTCAAGCGCTCCGAAGGGCTCGTCTAATAGTAATAGCGTCTGGTTAAAAAGAATTGTGCGCAGCAGTGCAACACGTTGGCGCATGCCACCTGAAAGGGTGGCAGGATAGTGATGAGCAAACTCATCCAACCCAAACTGCTTCAGCATAGTCCGTGCCTGCTCACGCGCTTGCGTCCGTGAGCGGTGAAGGACGTCCAGGCCTAAAAGTACGTTCTCTTCTACGGTCCGCCAGGGCAACAGTGATGGTGCTTGTGGCATATATCCAACCTTGCCCGCTCGGGTCCCATTTACCTCACCATCAAGAATGATTTGCCCTGAACTCGGTTCATCAAGGCCAACTACCATGTTAAAAAGGGTACTCTTACCACAGCCACTAGGTCCTATCAGGGTCACAAAGGCACCTTTGTTGACTATCATATGAATATCCTCAAGCACAGGTAGAGAAGATCGGCCATGATGAAATACCTTATAGATATGTTGAAGGACGAGTTTATGATCGTTTTTATGTCCTGTCTCTGCTTGCTCGGCGCTCGTTTTGTCTATTTCCTTTCCTTCTAGGAGTTTTTTCCTATTCGTGAATATACAACAATACTTGTCTTACTAAAAGTACGAATAGCCTATAACCTCACACTTATTAATATATAGTAAAAATCTGCCTAAGTATAGCTATTCGCTTGTATATAGCTAAATATCATTGTTATAATCAGTTATGTCTAATTGGACAGAACTCTACTATAACCATACATAAAACATTTGATCGACAACTTGAGCCATGAAGCGCTATAATATAAATCATAGGAAAGCAATGAACTTACTGTTTGCTGACTGCATTACCTGGTTGCCTACATATTGAGCATTTGGAAGAATATTTTCAACTCGATCAAATTAGTTAAGAGATCACTTCTTATGAATGAAAAAATCCAGTCTGTACTGAATTCGCTGCCGCACAAGCCCGGTATCTATTTGATGAAGGATGCCGAGGGGACAATCATTTATGTGGGAAAGGCGATCTCTTTATTTCATCGTGTGCGCTCTTACTTCCAGGAATCGACTGAGCATAGCCCGAAGAATCGCAGTATGGTGGCGAAGATCGATGACATTGAGTTTCTCGTTGTCAAAAACGAGATTGAGGCTCTTGTCCTGGAGAGCAACTATATCAAACAGTATCGCCCCAAATATAATGTTCTTCTGCGCGATGATAAAAGCTATCCCTATATCAAGGTTGCCCTCAGCGAAGACTTCCCGCGCGTCTATCGCGTACGCAGTTTCCACCACGATGGCAATCGTTATTTCGGGCCCTATACCAATTCGGGGGCGGTCGATGCCACGCTCGATCTGCTCAATAAGCTCTTCGCCTTTCGTACCTGCCGCTACGATGCCAGCGCCTGGGCACCACCATCCTCTGGCTCAACGCCCTGGAAACAAAAACTGCTTGCCCGCCCCTGCACCCAGTATTATATTCATCGCTGCATCGCGCCATGCGTGGCCTATGCCACGCGCGAAGAGTACAATGCGGTGATTCAGCAGGTCATCCTCTTCCTGGAAGGCAAGCACGATGAAGTACTCAAAAACCTGCGGGAGAAAATGGAACAGGCCGCTGAAAATCTCAATTTCGAGGAGGCGGCACGCGTCCGAGATCGTATCCAGGCCGTCGAGCGCGTGCTGGAGAAGCAGCGTATCATCAATACAGAGGGCCAGGATGACCAGGATGTAATCGCACTGGCCGGGGGAGACGATGAAACGTGTGCCCAGGTCTTCTTTTTCCGCGCCGGTAAGCTCGTCGGGCGCGAATACTTTATCTTGCAAGGGACGCGCGATAGCAGCCCCGGCGAGATCATGGGCTCGTTTATGCAACAGTTCTATGAAAGTTCGCCACATGTGCCTGCCGAGGTGATTGTAGAAGTGGAGCCCGACGACCGCGCCGTCGTCCAGAGCTGGCTAAAAGAGAAGCGCAAGGGGAGCATAGGAGCAGATGGCAACGCCAATGTTACTATCAGCGCCCCCAAACGCGGCGACAAAGTACGACTGGTGGAGATGGTGAAGCAAAATGCACAGCAGGTCCTGGAGCAGCAGCGCATCAAATGGCTTACCGATAGCCAGAAGACACAACTGGCCCTGGAAGAACTACAAGAGGCGCTCAACCTCGCAGCACCTCCCAGGCGCATCGAGTGTTACGATATTTCGAATACGCAGGGCACTAACTCGGTGGGTGCCATGGTTGTCTTCGAGGGCGGTCGCCCGAAGAATAGCGAATATCGCCGCTTCAAAATTAAACAGGTCACAGGGGCCAACGACGTAGCTAGCCACCAGGAAGTTCTGCGCAGACGATTCCGTGCACGGAAAGAGGCTGGCTCTTCCATTGCCAGCGCTCCCGACGAGGATATAAACATTCCCATTGGTGAGACTATCGCTGAGATTATTCAGGATGGACACGAGCAGCAAGAACAGCAAGAGCAGCAAGAACAACAAGCATTGGAAACAGACGAGGGGCCAACGGTTGCCTTGCAACATGATTGGGCTATGCCGGATTTAATTATTATCGACGGCGGTCGGGGACAGTTAAATGGTGCGCTGGAGGTGCTGCATGAACTGCACGTGGAGATCCCTGTCATAGGTCTGGCTAAAGATGAAGGCTCACATACAAAACTGGCGACTGGCGAACAGATCTTTGTGCCCGACTCACCGGAGCCCATTATGCTACCACGCTCATCGCAGGGCTTATATCTGCTGCAACGTATCCGCGATGAAGCACATCGCTTCGGCATTACCTATCATCGCCAGGTACGCTCGAATCACACCTTCAAATCCGCGCTCGACGAGATCCCTGGCATCGGCCCCAAACGCAAACAAGCATTATTGAAACACTTTGGCTCGGTACGCGCTATCAGCGCGGCCAGCGTTGATGAACTTGCTGCACTCGATGGTATGACGCGCGACGCCGCCGAAAAGGTCAAAGAATATATCGGGCGCATGGAATAATCTACCCATACGACATTGTTTTCCTTTATAGAAATTTTTATAGAGAGTGCTAGCACTCTCACCTGATGATTGACAGCACAACAAAAGCACAGTACTATTAGAGACAGGTTAACGATTTTCGTTGACCTATTCGTCTATCTTTTATTATGACTGGCACATTTTTTCTTAAATCGCAAAATATACGTATCACAGGGTAAGAAATTAGCGAACGAGCGGCGAAGATCATTCGCCTATTCGGAAACACGTTGATCGTATATGCTGCGTTCAATTTTTATCAAGAGGTGATTGGTACATGCCAACGTACGAGTATCTTTGTCAAACCTGTAGCCACCGCTTCGAGACGTGGCAGAAAATGGCCGATGAACCTTTGACTGTTTGTCCCGAATGTGGCAATCATATCCGTCGCGTCCTCTATGCCGCCGGGGTAGTCTTCAAGGGTTCTGGCTTCTACAAAACTGATAGCGCCAAAGCGAAGGCCGCCGCCATTCCTCCGGGCAATAGCAGTGAAGGCACTTCCGATACAAAAATAAATGGCGAACAAAAATCGGCCGAGAACGGCAAGAACGGCGAAAGCAGTAAGAGTGGCGAGGGCAGCTCCAGCAAATCTGACAGTAACAGCTCATCCACTACAACGGCTACAACCGCAACGACGAAGTAGGCACAAAGGATAGAGAGTATGGCTGAATCAGCACTTGGCGCTATCCAGCGACAACAGATTGAAATAACAATTGGAGAATTGCTCCTGACTTCCGATTTCTATATGCAACAGTCAATAGTCGAGCGTCTCCGTCACCTTATATCGCACGCCGATCCGACGCTAGACCGCACGAGGTTCAGTGAGATGACACGGGAAGAGTTACAGGAACTCCACCTCTTGCCAGATGATCGGGCTTAAACTATATGTACAGAAATGCCTTATGCGAAATGCTCTTCTGCATAGGTGTTTCTGTGCTCTACATAATGAAGTAACAGCACCCAATATTCCTATACAAACACCAGTCCTCACGGTATGTAAGTTGAAACAGTGTATACTATAAGTATGCAATTTAATGATGACTGGTGGAATGCCTTCTTTTACTAAAGCGCCAGTTGCGAGGAGCAAGGGTCATGCAACTTCAAAGCGAACAGTCACACAAACAAACTATTTACAATCTACAGCGCCAGGTGGACGAACTGAAAGAGGAGAATCGCCTGTTGCAAGAACGGCTGGAACAAAAAGAGCAATTCACGGCGATGATTGCCCATGATTTGCGTAGTCCCCTGTCGCCTATTATTAATTATGCCCAGATGCTCGCACGCAACACGACTATATCCAAAAATGGAAGTACGCCAGACCAACAACAATTGGAGAAGAAGAACGCTTCTATTCAGCGTGGCACAAGCATTATTATTAGCCAGGCCAAACGTATGAGCCGTCTGGTGAATGATCTGCTGGATGCCTCTCACCTCTCTTCCGGTCGCTTTAAGTTGCTGCGTGAGCAGTGCGATATTGTGCAGCTTGTGAACGAGATGGTTGAGCAGCTACGACCCGTGGCACCCTATCACACTCTGGTCGTCGTTGCGCCAGCTACTCCCGTTGTTGGCAACTGGGATAGTGGTCGCCTACAACAAGCATTAGGCAATCTGCTGGATAATGCGCTCAAGTATTCAGATGAACATACGACTGTAACTGTAACAGTGACGACTACACATAACACGGCGTCTATCAGTGTACACAATCAGGGCACAAGTATACCTCCCTCTGAGATTGGACAGCTCTTTCGCCCGTTTACGCGTTTATCCGCTGCCAGTATGAGCACACGTGGGGGTTCTGGCCTGGGTCTCTATATCACCAAATCAATCATTGATGCGCATAATGGGATATTGTGTTTGGAGCCTCACAACGACGATACGATAAGCGATACCCAGCAGGGCACAACATTCTCTTTCCAGTTGCCATTGCAATAAAAGCAGTCCGGGCCTGAAGCACAGCATGGCTCCAGGCAGCAGGGACGGCACAAATTATGTTGTACCAACCAGGTCCTCCCCGGTTTAAGTTCACTACAACAAATTGCGCCGGTTTATACGGGCAATAAGGCCAATAGATCCTCGACCGCATGCACCAGAATATCGGCACCACGCTGCTTATAGACCTCTTCATCACTTGCCTGTACAACCATGGCGGCAAGCATCGGGGGCTTATTTTTTCTCGTTGTACCCTCATTCTCAGCCTTGTATCTAGCTACGAGGTCAAAGTCGTCGGCAGTATCGCCAATATACAGACCACCCTGCGCACCAACGGCCTCAATGGCGGCCCACAACGCTCGCGGATCAGGCTTTATATGTGTATCGGCAGAGATAATAACGTCCCACCAGCGCTCGCCGCTATAGGCTTCCATACGTTCGACCGCGCTCTCGACCTCTACACCAACGCGACCGGTGATCATACCCAGGTGCACAATGCCAGCCTTGCGCAGGCGTGTAAAAAAGTCTGGCGCGTAGAGCATCTCTTCTTTCTGCACAAAGCCTGTGGTATACGGCAAATATCCAGGCGCATGGCCTATGCGCTTCTTGCGTTCGTCTGTCCCCCAATAAAATTCATTGAAAACTTCAATGACCTGCTTATAAGCGGGACGCGCACTGGCGGGGAAGACTTCATCCACCCACTTACGACCACCACGACCTTGCTTGCTGGCCGCACGTGCCAGCAAGGCCCATTCTTCCGCAGTGCGCTGGCTGAGCGCACTGCCACGCCACTCGCGCAACCTCGCCGTAGCCAGGGAGACCAGCAGATAACACATATCCCAGTCGCTATTAAATCCACCTGCTTGCTTGAAGATATCAATGTCGTTGAGCGTGACTAGCGCTTTTCCCTCGCGTCGATCCCAGTCAAGACCCTGGAGCTCGCCCACGATGTACTCTGTTGCGGCGATATTGGCAGCACGAAACGAATTGATGGTTTGGATCAATACACCATCTACATCAAAAAAGATGCTATCAAAGGGTTGAGGTAACAACAGGTCCGGTCTCCGCCAGATCACTGGATTATGCATAATGAAAGGCCCTTCCGATAAGAAAAGCACCGCTGCAGTGGTGCTTTTTGCATAACAAAAAAATTCTACTGCACTGACCCAGTTCATCTGGCGGCTGGCCGCGTAGCGACGACCCTTGTGGTTTTCGTCCTGGACCGGCTCTACAGGCGCTTCCACGGCAACAACCACAAGGGTCGTCGCTACGCGGGAACCGCCATCAGAGCACTACCTTATGCATTCTATCATTTTTTTCATATTTTTGCGCTATTACAACTACGGTGCTATGTACGCAATAGCTGTAAAAGTGCATAAAATATGAAAGAAACGTAAAATTCTACTTACTATCGAAGAAACGGCCCAGGAAGTTCCGTGTACGCTCATTCTGTGACTGCACAAAGATCTGCTCAGGCGGACCCTGTTCTACAATCTGAGCCTTATCCATGAAAACGCATTTATCGGCCACATCGCGAGCAAAGCCCATTTCATGGGTCACCACAACCATCGTCATGCCCTCTTCGGCCAGCTGACGCATGACCTTGAGCACCTCTCCCACCAGTTCAGGATCGAGGGCCGATGTAGCTTCGTCAAACAGCATGAGCTTGGGATTCATGGCTAAAGCACGCGCAATAGCCACACGCTGCTGCTGTCCGCCGGAGAGCCTGTGTGGATATGCCGTGGCTTTCTCGGCCAGACCGACCTTCGCCAGCAAAGCATGCGCACGCTCAACCACCACACTTTTTGGCTCACCCAGCACATGAATAGGAGCCTCTATGACATTCTCAAGGGCGGTCATGTGGGCGAACAGGTTGAAGCGCTGAAAGACAAAGCCAATATGTGAACGCATACGTGCAATATTGCCCTCTGTATCTTCCACGAGCTGACCCTTACGCTCACGATAGCCCACAAGCTGCCCGTCGATATATATACGTCCACCATCAATCTTTTCCAGGTGATTGAGACAACGCAACAGGGTCGTTTTGCCGGAGCCGCTCGGCCCGATGACTACCACAGCCTGACCACGCTCAACCGTAAAATCAACGCCATTTAGCACAATGTTGTCGCCAAAACGTTTGATTAGTTTCTCTGTGCGCACCATCACAGCATCCTGGTTTACCTGTGTACCATCATTTGTAATCGATGTCGTCATGCTATCCCCTTCAAGTTCTGTTAGCGAACACCTGCACCTACACGAGGAGATGCAAAACCAAGTAAACGTGCTGCAGTACTTCTTTGCTTTGCATCAAGGTTCACATTTGTTTTATCAGGATCAAGACGATTCTCAATCCAATTTTGCACAAAACTCCAGAGTGTCGTAAGGATAAGATAGTAAACTGTTGCGACAATCAACAACTCAAAGATAACGAAGGCTTGCGAGCCATAGACTTCCGCCGATCCGGTGAGTTCTGGTAAACCGATGACTGATGCAATTGATGTTGTCTTCAACATATTGTTAAACTCGTTGCCTAGCGGGGGGATAACGACGCGTGCAGCCTGCGGCAAAACGACACGACGCATCGCCAGACTATAGCGCATCCCCAGCGCACGAGCGGCCTCCATCTGGCCTTTATCTACCGAGCCGATAGCGGCACGGATGATTTCGGACATGTACGCGCCTTCATTGAGCGAGAAGGCGACGAGCACGCAGGCCCAGGCCGGCAATAAAGCGCCCGGCACAACTCTAGGCAAACCATCCCACAATAGCAAGACCTGAACTAGCAAGGGGCTACCACGAAAGAACCAGACATACACCTGGGCAAACCAGTGCAGAAAAGGGGATTTGGACATTTGCATTAATGAAAGGAATAGACCAAGCACAACTCCGATGGCTTGCGATATCACCGAGATCCAGAGCACGAGCCATGCCGCCTGCAAAAAATAAAGATGGGGATCTTGAAAAAGGTAGTACCAGACCTGGTCCCAACGAAACATAGCGACCCTCCTCTATATATAAGATATAAACTCCCTACCTCTTTATACGAAAAAGGGATAGGGAGCACTCTACAAGTAACCAACATGTTAAGGAAGAATATACCACGTTTTCAGACAGCTGTATCGCCGTACACGTTGGATGCTACGCTTTTTGCGCAGCCGAGAAACCCCAGGTGCTGAAGAGTTTGTCATAGGTGCCATCGCTCTTCACCTCTTGGAGCGCTTTCTGGGTCGCATCTAATATCGCTGTATCACCCTTACGGACGGTGATACCATAGGGAGCTGTATTGACTACTGAACCGCCAACCTCAAATTGTCCGGGGTTGATCTTGTTGTAGTAATCGGTCACAGGCGAATCCTGATATGTTGCAACTACACGGTTGGTGGCAAGCAATTGAATAACATCCTGCTGCGACTGCAAGATGGTTTGTTTAATGGCAGGTTTGCCTTTAGCAATACAATCTTTGCTGCCTGTGTCGAGATCGGTCTTCTCAACAGTACCAACCTGCACACCAACGTCTAACCCACAAAGATCTGCAACCGATTTGAGATTTTTGGGGTTTCCTCTTTGCACCAGCAACGACTCACCTGCGCTGAAATAGTTTACAAAGTCGAATGACTTCTTGCGGTCGTCGCTCACCGTGATGGCTGAGATTACAAGATCGATACGTTTATTGCCAAGATCCGTAAGGAGTGTATCAAAACCGGTCTTCTGGATTTTTACAGTCAGGCCCATATGCTGGCCCATCGCTCTGATCAAATCGATGTCAAAGCCCGTATAGTCGTTTTTCTGGTTATCGAAAAACTCCATGGGGACATAGGTGGTATCGCTGCCAACGGTAAGCGTGCCAGCCGTGACCAGACTCTTCTTAGGTATGGTAATATCTGCTTTCACAACTGGTGTACTTGCGCTGGCAGGGGTGCTGGTGGTAGTGGAGCTACTACCACCGCACGCAGAGAGTAAGAGCGAGAGCAAAGCTGCAAACATGAGCAAAAACGCAGGTAGCTTCCTGGTCGTTACATGAAATACTGAATGAGTAGGAGACAGCATAAAGTGGGTCCTCCCCGTTTAAATAGGTTCTCACAATATAGGCGAACCGGTTCGAATAGCAACAACAATTGTCCTACGCCACCTTAAAGGCTCCATTGCATCAACAGGAATGACGAAAGCACAGCTTCATACATTCGCAAAACATCAAAATGTATCTGCATCTATATAACTTACGTTAACTTTTATACGATATCTCACAAGCAATTGCTTCCCTACCTAAATTAACACTTTTCTTTTCCTTGCGTGCTCACGTATATAACGCTTACTCCCCTCTCCTTTTTAGGGCATATAATTTGCGGTTTTACCTGTCTTGCATTATGTAAGACAGGTAAAACCGCAAATTATATGCCCTAAAAAAGTGAACTTATTTCGGACCCATCTTCATAGCCCGAATTCGTCAATAATCATTGTTGGCGCTCATCTGGACACCCGTATTCTGCCGGTTGTGAGCCGTTGGTTTGCCAACTATGGGCAGTCACACTATAGGTAACTTGAAGTCCAAAACCTGCTGGGAGACCCACTGAGATTGCGGTCGAAGTCAAATCATTTGAGGACCATCCATGAGTATACTTCGAGAAGACTTGAGTACATCCGGCTGGCGGGTCACCGTTGAATGAAACCTCCAGATAGCCAGAGCGCCAGTAATTTGCATTCTCTACGTAATCAACCCCCCCCTGATTATAGTTTGCTGGATTATGGTAGACTTGTTGTACACTTGCTACCTCGGAGACTATAAGGGCAGTGGAACCGACAGGAACATTTTGAGTGAACCATATTCCGAAGACATCATTGAAATCCGTCGGATCGCTATAAGGTGGCGTATTCCAGCTAAAGTTTGCATCGATAAATGTTACTCCATGTACTCGATCTCTATAGATGCTCGGTGTTGGCAGATCGACATCTGAACTTGATGAGGTCAATGGAGTAGCTTTTTGATCTACATTGATCCGTTGCAATCCGAACTGGCTTTCCATTGCAGCATCAATCTCAGCCTGAGAGCGTTTCTCATTATGAAGGCGCTCATAGAGAAGTAGCGATTGACTCTTTACCTCCTGAATAGACAGCGTCTTAGCATGAGCAGTAGGAGGAGCAAAAAAAACACTTATGCTGATCAAAGTTGTAACAAAACATACGACTGACACTCTTAAAACTAATTTGTGCCACTTAAACAAGTTACTCGACATGCATATTCTCTCCTTGCAAACGTTTCTAACAGATTCGACTCAAGTTGAGCCGAAAAGTTGAAACAAGTACGACAATCATTGACAACTATCAATATATGAAGATGAGGGAATAAGAGAATCTTTAACAAATGCGCACAAAAATCATAATATCTAATAAAATGGAAATCCTCAAGTTATTAGTATTACTAAGTTACTAGTACTGGTATTTTGACAATGAGCAATTCGATATACTAGCAACGGAGAAAAGTGAGGCATTTAAGGTTGAGTAGAGAACAAAAAAGTAACTACTCAGATACCCCAAACTCAATCGTGTCCCTTCAGAAGCGGGTTGAGCCAGAATCTGCCGCAACATAAATTGATACCTCCTATTTATGGGCGTTACTATGTATGAGTATTATTTTTACATAAGTAATTATTACATACGCAGAGAAAGAAAAATCAGCAAATTTGAAGCTGTAACGGCGATACACATCTCAATTTTGTGAGATGTGTATCGCCGTTACAGCTTCAAATTTGCCAGATCGCGCATAGCTAATTTTTTCTTTATTGCCTGCAATAACAAAATTAAGAGGAGCTCACGCTAAAGGCATGAGCTCCTCTTATCTCTATATATTTTTCATAATGGAGAAGTTTTTAATCAAGCACCACAGTGATTGCGCCAGGCAGGTGCTGTTTATCCAGGATGTGCACCTGGTCCCAGCCTTCGGTAGGAATAACTTGCAAGGCTTGCCGCAACAACTCCTGGTGGTAGATAATCACTGGCTCGCCCACAATGCGGCCACGCGATTGCTGTTGATCATGGAACATACAGGTCGCTAACGACATGTTAAAGACCAGAAGGCAGGTGACATAGTGGTGCTGTTGAGCAAGGTTCAATAAGCGCTGGCGGGCATCTGCCAGTAGCGCGGTACTATCCGCAATAGTCAGGCGATTCTGAAACATACGTTTATTGATGATATAATAGAAAAGGTCAAATGTATCGCGATTCACCTGCTGATTGGTTTCGTCATCGCAGACAAGAGCGCGACAATAGTCGGATGACACGATAGTAGTCGCTCGATAGCCCTGCTCTGCGTGCTGTTCAACAAACATATTTGCAAACGTACTCTTGCCGGAGCCTGCTGGACCACAGAGAACAATCAATGTTCGTCGAGGTAAGATAATCTGTTTCTCCTCAAGCGGCAACATTCTTTCCATAGAAAAACTCCGTGCACATTCTCGTGTCTATCAGGATTCAGAAATCCAACGTTCGTTGCTAGAAAGGCACAATAGCACCCTTTCCATCTCATACAACATATAATTGTACGCTAATGTCTCGCTAACCTGAATGGATGAACTCAACATAATACATATTATACAGTAAATAGAACGCCAAAAAAATGGCAGAATTGCTACATAGAAAAGGTCACATGCGGGCAAAACGGCAAGTAACAGGCAAAAAATCTCACAAAGCCGCATATATTTTGTAGACATAGCAATACAGAAATTGATATACTACCGTGTGAACGGCTACGGGAGGATTACGACCCGTTGTATTCCCCCTTTCTGCTATAATGCGCATGCGGGCACATTGTACACACAACTATAAGCTGCGCCATTGCTCTTTTTTGGAAAAATGGGAGTGAAGAAAAAATATTTCATGCTACGTCTTTACCAGGCTCAATTCCAGGAATGCTGATACGATGTGAGTATTCCTTGATCATATACACTTACCGAGGAGGATGCTGTGTCTGTTGATACGACCCTGACAGGAACCGAAATACGTGCGCGTTTCCTGAATTTCTATGCGAGCAAAGGACATCAAAGAATGCCTAGCTCATCTCTTGTACCACACAATGACCCGACCGTCTTACTAACCACCGCTGGGATGCAGCAGATGATCCCTTACTTCCTGGGTCGCGAAACACCTCCTGCGGTACGCATGACATCGGCACAGAAATGTTTCC
Organism: uncultured Chloroflexia bacterium; assembly: GCA_963850365.1. GTDB lineage: Bacteria > Chloroflexota > Ktedonobacteria > Ktedonobacterales > Ktedonobacteraceae > Dictyobacter. Next base: position 122,098 of record CAWKKX010000051.1, on the reverse strand, counting down.
GCACAACCGATATCGACAAGGTAGGCAACCAGCGCACACTCACTTTCTTTGAGATGCTGGGCAACTTTTCTGTGGGCGACTATTTTAAACGGGATGCGATCAGTTTCGCGTGGGAGTTTCTCACCGGCGTTATGCAGTTGCCGCCAGATCGCCTGCACCCAACGGTTCACCCCGCCGATGACGAAGCGCCCCATCTATGGACCGAGATCGCGGGCTACCCCGATGAGGCGATAGTTCGCCTGGAAGATAACTGGTGGGGTCCGCCAGGAGCATCAGGTCCCTGCGGCCCTGACTCAGAGATCTACTACGACCGGGGCGTGAAATATGGATGTGGAGAAGCCGACTGTAAGCCTGGCTGCGATTGTGAGCGTTTCCTGGAGATCTGGAATCTCGTCTTTATGCAATTCTACCAGGATCTTGACGGTACGCGCACACCACTCCCACGGCGCAACATCGATACAGGTATGGGTCTTGAGCGCCTGACAATGGTGCTCCAGGGAAAAGAATCGGTCTTCGACATCGATCTCTTTCGCACAATTATCGATCATTTTGCAGAAATTGCTAATGTGCATTATGGGCAGGATAACAAGCATGATACGTCTCTACGTGTGATCGCCGATCATGCTCGTGCGCTCGTCTTCCTGGCCGCCGACGGGGTGTTACCAAGCAACGAGGGGCGTGGCTATATCTTCCGCCGCATCCTACGGCGAGCGGTACGCCACGGCAAGCTGCTTGGGCTCGACAAGCCTTTTCTAGCCGAGGCGGCAAATACTGTCATCAAATTGATGGGCGGCTACTACAGCGAACTGCACACGCAGCGCGAACGGATCGTGGAAATCTTGAGCCTCGAAGAACTGAAGTTTAGCCAGACGCTCAGTACAGGCCTGGCCCTACTCAACGAGATGCTCGCTATACTCAAAGAGCGCCAGCAAACCGTCATTCCAGGCGAAGAGGTCTTTAAGCTCTACGACACACATGGCTTCCCCGTGGAACTCACACAAGAGATTGCAGCCGAGCAAGGCATCACAATCGATACCTCCGGCTTCGAACAATCGATGCAGCAGCAGCAAAAGCGTAGCCGTGCCGGTGCCAGCAGCACCTTTGCACAGGCACAAGACGACCACGCTCTGACAGAGATCCTGAAGCGTGGCGGCCCAACCACATTCACAGGCTATGATGGACTGACGGATAGCGGCAAGGTCATTGCGCTGGTAGTTAATGGTGAAGAGGTGCAGAGCATTAGCGCACCACAGCAGGCACTTGTCATCCTGAACAAAACCCCATTCTATGCCGAGAGCGGAGGCCAGATCGGAGATCGCGGCGACGTAACAGGTCCCATGGGCACCTTCCATGTACAGGACACCCGGCGTCCCTTGAAGGGATTGATCGTTCATTATGGTGAACTCGCTGAAGGTCATCTCAAAGTTGGAGATAGCATACAGGCAGACGTCATTGGGCAACGGCGCGAAGACACTATTCGCAACCATAGTGCCACCCACCTGCTGCATAAAGCATTGCGCGACCTGCTGGGTTCCCAGGTTGAGCAGCGTGGCTCACTCGTCGAACCAGAGCGGCTACGCTTTGACTTTACCAGCCCACGTCCTTTAACCAGTTCAGACCTGGCACAGATAGACACGCAAATCAATCGTTGGATTCGCGCTAACTTCCCCGTTCATACCAATATAATGCCGTTGCAGGATGCCATGAGCACTGGCGCAATGGCCCTGTTCGGTGAGAAATATGAAGATCTTGTCCGTGTAGTTTCAATGGGTAGTAGTATTGAATTGTGTGGTGGTACTCACTGTACTTTTACCGGGCAGATCGGCGTGTACATCACCATACAAGAGACCAGCGTAGCAGCCGGCATCCGGCGTATCGAAGCCCTCAGCGGGCGTGCAGCCGAGGCTTATCTGCGTCAGCAGAGGAGTACAGTGGATAGCATCGCCAGCATATTACAAGTCCAACCCGAACAGGTCACAGGGCGAGTCGAACAACTTTTACAGGACCTGGCAGGAGCACGTCGCCAGATCGGGCAATACCAGCGCAACGAAGCACAGCAGCAAGCATTGAAAGTAGTACAACAGGCACAAGACATAGCCGGGGTCTCCGTCGTAGCAGCAAGCGTGCCTGCACCGGATGACAAAGTCTTGCGCGAAATGGGCGAGATGGTACGCACACGACTCCAGCAACCAGGTGTAGCCGTGCTCGCAAGTGATCTTGGCGAGCGTATCGCCATTCAAGTAAGCGTTGACCCGGCACTGACAAAACGCGGCATCCATGCAGGCAAAATCGCAAGTGCAGTTGGAGAACGCCTGGGAGGCAAGGGCGGTGGTCGCCCCGACTCTGCCCAGGGCGGAGGTAAAAATAAAGCTGCACTTGCCTCAGCGTTAGATCTTGTGAGCGGCTTTATACGTGATAATCTCAAGTAAGCCCGCTTGGACACAGGGCACACCCGCGTAGCGACAATCCCTTGTGGTTGTCGTCATCACTGGCTACCACGACAACCACAAGGGATTGTCGCTACGCGGGGTAAGCCTGATTTGGGCAATTTATACACTATATTTAGATAGGTAGAATACTAGTTTTGCTAAAAAAGTCACTTTTGTGTTATAAAGTAACACGTGCAGTAGTAGCCCAGGTCAAGAGAAAGCTGCGCAACCAGAGGTGGCAGCGAGTGGAGCAATAAGTTCGGGATGGACACATGAAAAATCTCTTGCAGAGTCTACGTAACCTCTTTCAGGGGAGGAAGAGGGCCAATGGATATGATGACGACCTGGATCAAGAATATTATGAAGATGATTATGATGAAGAAGATGATAATCCAGGTGAGATAGCAGGCAGCGGCCAACGTCAACTCTTCACCGCACTCGACATTGGAACAGCTTATGCAAAAGCAATCATCGTCGAAGTGCGGGGAGATCATGCCGAGGTGCTAGGCGTTGGTCGCCACCCACAAAGCTACGCCCACATGTCTGATGGTATCGTTACCGATATACCAGGGGTAATCGCCAATTGTAATGAGGCATTACTTAAAGCAGAACAAGCGGCTGGCGGCATCATCGCGCCCTCAGCCGTAATTGGGATCGCCGGCGAGCTGGTCAAAGGAAGCTCAACAACTGTCAGCAAACAGCGACAGCAGCCAACCAAACAAATCACCGCTGAAGAACTAGAACAGCTGATCACAACGGCACAACAACGTCTGCTGAAGAATGCAAAAGAGCGTATAGCCGCCGAAACGGGCTACACAAACATCGATGTACGTTTGACAAATGCCGCCGTGATTTCTGTACGTATCGATGGGCAGGTTATAACAAACCCCATTGGTTTCCGTGGACGTCATTTCGCGCTCACACTCTTCAGCGCATTTGCTCCACTTACACAACTGGGGGCACTAGAGACAGTAGCACAGGGGCTTGACCTGACACTGGTCACAATTGTGGCCGAACCCTATGCCCTGGCACGCTGCCTCAGCACAAACGCAAGTGCGGACAGCGGCGCGATCTTTATTGATGTCGGTGGGGGCACTACTGATATCGCGCTTGTACGCCAGGGAGGCATCGAAGAGACGCGCATGTTCGCACTGGGTGGGCGTACATTCACTCGACGCATAGCCACAAGTAAGGGCATACCCATTAAAGATGCGGAACGAATCAAAATCAGTTATAGTAATGGAGAGATGAAAGGTAGCACTCTGGATGAGATCCAGGCCATCCTGGCTCCCGAGTGTCAAACCTGGATGGATAGCGTAGAACTACTAATTGAAGAACTCTCAAAGGGTGAGTTGCTCCCACCAGCTATTTATATTGTGGGCGGTGGCTCTGCCCTACCAGATCTACGTCAACGCCTGGAATCTTTCCCGTGGACAGAGCGCTTGCCATTCTCGCGCCAGCCAATTATACGCTCCGTCCAGCCAGAGATGGTGGGCAGTATTATAGATCACGAAGGTATGCTTGTCAGCGTGCAAGACATTACACCGATGGCCCTGGCCTATCAGGCAGTTGAACTGAATAATGAAAATAATGTACTAGAAAGGGCTCTTGACCGTGTAATTAACGCAATGCATATCTAGAGGTGCTTCATCCAGATGATCCAGATGGCCTGGTGTATTAGTGCATTTCAAAATAATGTCACCAATGCAGCAAATGCCTATAACATTGATAAAAGTTGCAAGTGGAGAGCATTCAGGTAATAAAAATGCGTGTCATCATCCGTATCCAAAAGAGAAACCGTATGATGGAACCAGGGGGTGAAAGGGCTTATGAGTGATGAGCAAACAATATATATCAGCCCAGAAGATGATTTAACAACCGTTCGTGAACGTTTAGAAGAGATTACATCACGACGTGTCACATTGGTAATACCATCTCATACACAGCTGCGTAGCCATGTAGCTTGGAAATTACTGTATGCTCGCTCACGCGAACTGGGCAAAGAAGTCTTAATCGTAAGCTCCGATCCCCAGGTTCGCTCCGTGGCTCATGCAGTTAAATTTAAAGTAGCTCACTCGCTGGAGTCAAATCCACAGGGTCGATCTCGCCCAACCAGTCGCCCAACACGTAGTACAGGCGTGCGTAGCAGGCTGGCATCTGGCCGCACTTCCACTCCCAAAAATATGGTTCGCAACACAAATAGCTTGCGCCAACGCCCTCCTGAGCCAGAAGAAGAGGTATGGTATGCTCCAACACCTGAAAAACGCACAGCGACAGGACAAAAAAGGCCCGATTATCAGATCGAAGAGGTAAATGGCGATGATATAACGGATGTCTCAATCTCTTCACGTTACAAAAAGCCTGAGAAAACCCAATCGTCCACATATGAATATCGCATCAATCAACCAGACGCCCTATCACCCATTCGGCCCGTTCCCTCTGACCCGATTGAAGAAGAGAGCGACATGTGGGCAGAAGATTATGCCCATACAGAAAAGATCCGCGAGGCTGCTGGTCTGAGCAAGCAAGAACAGCCTGATGTGCCCTCAACTCCCGGCCTGGCCGGCGCAGTTTCGCTACCTGATAATAGAGCTGGCTCCCATGAAAGACACGAAATACGTGATACAAAATCCATTCCTCCCCTCGCCGATCCTTTCGAACATGAGGAATATTCAAAACCAGCACTACTGCATGAACAACAGGGCAACGCGACTATCGAGGACATAGATACAATCGAGCATGAGGTACATGATGTTGCAGAACTGCCTACCACCATCTTAGAGCACAAAATTGAATATCGCGACGATAACGATGATTATCTACTCCCAGCCATCCAGGGAACTGGCAGCCCAGGTACACAGAACCGCCAGGAAGTCCTCGGTGAGGACGAGGATGAGGAGGGGGATCTTAGTCAGGATAACGCACGACGTGTGCATGGCACGCGACCAAGGCGTAGTCGCTCAGGCTATTTATCCCCCTCAACGCAGGAGAGCCAGGCAGAGCATCAACCTGCTAAGGATAATTATGGGACGCAGATCATCAGCCCACGCCCATTTGTAGAGCCAACAACTCCAGTATCACGCAGCGGCGGCAAAGAACCAGATCCAGTACAACTGCCAAACCAGCCACGCGAAGGGTCACGCTCAACAGATGCACGCGTTGCTCGAGCACGCTCTGGCGACCTGCGCAGCGCTGGACCTCGTTCTGGCGACCTGCGCAGTGCCGCCGGGCCTCGCTCTGGCAATCTCCGCAGCACCGGACCACGCTCTGGCGACCTGCGCAGCGCCGCCGGGCCTCGCTCTGGCAATCTCCGCAGCACCGGACCACGCTCTGGCGACCTGCGCAGTCGAAGCTCAGCCATACCAAACCTACCACCCAGACCACCACGCCCAACAACGGGAACGGGACGGGCAAATACAGGTTTGCGTACTCCTATCATACCAGGTCTACGCACTACTACTCAACGCAATAGACGCGGCAATATATTGCTTATCACGGCAGTAATTGTTGTATTGCTCGCGCTAGCACTACTGATTTATGCCGGTCCCTCTGCACATGTTACACTCACTGTCACCGCACATAATTACACACATGCAGTGGATCTAACGGCAAGTAGCAACAATCAGATCGGCGCACTACCCGCACGCTTGCTTGTACAGGATTTTCACAAAAAGGGATCGGAGCCTGTGACAGGAAGCAAATTGGTGGGCAAGGGTATAGCCAGGGGGTTTGTCTGCTTCACCAACAAAAACAATGCCATTGTCGATATTCCAACGGGTAGTATTGTGTCAACCAGCACAGGCGTTCAATTTGCCACAACCGCAGATGGTGTTGTCCCGGCACTTAGTACATGTACGAATGATCCGCTCGTCTTCCCCATCCAGGCAATCAAGCCTGGTGAGACTGGCAATGTACCAGCTGACAGCATCACTGTAATCCCAGATAGTAGCCTGGATGCGATTGCGAAAAATAATAAAGTTGCAACTACCAGCTTGAAGCTAACTGTTAACAATAGCGAGCTTGTCAATGGCGGCGGGATGCAACCAGCGCCGACAATTACCGCTAAAGACCTCGATAACGCAAAAACGGATCTAAGCAATCAGCTCAAGGGCGAGATCGATACCTGGGTACAAAATATATCTAAAGATGGGATCACCGGCGATGTAGTAAAAAATGCCACACTGGTAGATGCGCCACTCCCAGATACAATACTCGATAGCGGCACGACTTTCCCAGCAGAGGTGGATGTAAAAGCAAGCATGCTCTTTGTAAATAATACTGAGCTTCAGAAATATGCTCTGAATCAGCTCAATACAGACATTAGCCAGGACAAAAGCTATTCAGGCTACACTATTGCTCAGGATGCAAAGCCAGCAATAGTTATATCACAACTTAAGAAGCAGAGCGCTGCGAATTCATTAAAAATTAACTTTAGTGCAGCGGCACAGGCAATACCCGTCATTCCAAAAGAGACTGTGCAAAATCTGGTCAGTGGCAGAACGCCCGATGCAGCTCGCACGCTACTCATAAACAGCATTCGAGGAACACAGAATGTGCGGATTCAGATAACGCCAGGCTTCTTTCCGTGGGTCTCCTGGTGGAAAGGTCATATAGATGTCACTGTCCTTCCAGGATCATCCTCGAACACTCCTCCCACACATTCTTAAAAAATGCAGTAGAATGCAGTCAGATGCATGTTCATCTGACTGCATTCTACCTTAAAATACTAACCCGACGGCTATATACTGGACAGAACAAAGGAGTCTTCGTTACAATGCACTAATGTGGGCTTACTGTAGCTCCGTGTAAAAGATAGCCAGACACTAGCGCTAAAATATAGTTATCAGTGTCTGCTCAAGCATAGCTTCCAATCCACTATTATATTCTTTTGAATATGACGACAAAATTACTATGCTAAAAGTCATGTACGGTGTCAGGAAAAAATGTATGGCTCGTTTGATGGCATTGGATGTTGGAGAGGCCAGGATCGGGGTAGCAGTCTGCGATGCAAGCGGTTTTCTAGCTTCCCCATATACGACGCTGCACGTTACACACGATGAGCAACAAACATGGACTACAATCCAACAGCTCATCGGCGAAACCGATGCAGAAGGATTGGTGGTCGGTTTACCAATCAGTCTGGATGGGCAGATCCATGCTCAGGGACGGCGCATACAATCTTTCGCCGAGCGTTTGCGCAAACATATTACCATCCCGCTCACTTTTTGGGATGAGCGGCTTTCAACGGTTGAGGCCCAACGCCTTCTTATGCAACGTGGTCAGGATGAGGGGGAGAATCATCACAGGCGAGGCGGTCGGCAGCGCTCTCAGACCAGGAAGCGCCGACGTAGCCAGGAAATAGATGCGCTTGCCGCAGCAGTTATTCTTCAGGACTACCTGGATCATCAAGGCAAATAGAACAAAAGGGAATAAAACCAATGAAACGACCCAGAGCACGAGTAGCCATCATCTCAGTCCTTCTAGTGGGCATTGCTATATTTATCCTGGTTCTCTATCTTTGGAACCTGGCTAACGACGTTTTCCAGCCCATACCAGGGCCACCTCGCAACATTCCTGTCACGGTCCGACCAGGAGAGACAACCGCAGAGGTCGGCGATGATCTGCAAAATAAAGGCATCATTCGCAATGCTCTTGCTTTTCGCCTCTGGTCACGCGTCAAAGGGCTGGATACAAAATTGGAGGCGGGCGTCTACAAGAAAATAAATTCATCTATGACGATCAGCCAGATTATTGATAATCTTCAACTTGCTGCACCGGATGAAATTCAAGTCAAGATTATTGAAGGTTATCGCTTAGAGCAGATCGCAGATGCTGCTGCAAACGTTAATCTGCCCAATTTCAAAAAAGCCGATTTCCTCAAATATACTAAACACATCGATCAATTTCCTGATAAGAATCAATATCCTCTGCTCTTCAAAAATACGCCCCAGGGTGTAAGTATGGAAGGTTTGCTCTTTCCTGATACCTATAATATCCCCGCCAATGGTACTGCTCTCGATGTTGTAAATGCAATGCTTAAAGAGATGAATGATAAAATACAACAGAATCATCTTGATCAACAGGCGACACAACATCAGCTCACATTCTATCAAATGCTCACACTGGCCTCGATTGTTGAGCGTGAAGCTGGCAAAGCACAAGATCGCGGCAATATAGCAAGTGTCTATTGGAACCGGCTTTATACCGATAATGGCAAGAATCAGACAGGAGGAAGACTACAAGCTGACCCAACCGTACAGTATGCACGCGATACACAGAAAACTCCCACACGCTATTGGTCACCGCTACAGGATGTTGGTGCCAATATAGCAGCCGATAGCGATTGGAATACCTATGTAAAGCCAGGCTTACCCCCTACGCCTATCTGTAGTCCTGGCCTGGAAAGTCTTATAGCAGCTGCGAACCCACCAAAGACAAACTATATCTATTTCTTTGCTAAAAAAGATGGGTCTTCAGTATTCTCAGCTACACTTACCGATTTTCAACAAAAACAACAACAAGATGGTGTGAATAATTAAAATTTCCTTGCATTCAAGTAAACCCTTGCAATAAATAGGTGCGAGGAATGCAACCAACAAGACAAGGGTTATGTTTCTGAATGCCTATAAGTACAGAGAGTAAATAGCATGGATCCAAATTTAATAAAAACTATTTTTCTAGCTTTATTGCAAGGGGTGACGGAGCTGTTCCCGATCAGTAGCCTGGGCCATACGGTGATCTTTCCAGGTCTATTCGGTTGGGGCGACCTTGTCGGGGGCACTGCATGTGGCGGCAAGAGCTGTTTCTTGCCTCTGATCGTGGCCCTGCACCTGGGCACCAGTATCGCATTAATAATTTATTTCTGGCGCGATTGGCTACAAGTCGGCCTGACTATGGTCAATACGGTCAAAGTAAGGAAAGTACACAGGGGGACCGAGGAATGGGTAAGCTGGTTGATTATCATCGGCTGTATCCCTGCTGGTGTGCTGGGTATTGCGCTTAAAAACAAATTGGAGGGATTGTTTACTTCCCCGATTCTGGTCGCGGCTATACTCATTCTTAATGGCTCTTTCCTGTTCCTTGGTGAGGCTCTACGCCGTCGCGCTGAAATGAAAATACAGTCCCTCTCACCTAAAGAACGCGAGGTTTACTTCCGTCCACTCAAGTTGCTTACCTGGAAAGAAGCTTTGATCGTCGGCTCGGCCCAGTCTCTGGCTCTGATTCCTGGTTTCTCACGCTCTGGCATGACCATTATCTCTGGCCTGGGCGTGCGTCTGACACATGAGGATGCGGCTCGCTACTCTTTTCTACTCGGCACACCCATTATCCTTGCGGCGGCGGCGATAGAAATCCCTGCGTTGCTGCATCAAAGTCAGTTTCCAGGCTGGGAAATTTTGGTGGGTATGCTTATTTCGGGCGTCGCAGCATTTGTCAGCACCAAATTTCTGATGAAATACTTTGAGACGGGACGGCTCGATCCGTTTGCGTACTACTGCTGGGGTTTTGGCTTGCTATCAATCATTCTTTTCTATACCGTACGCCCGGTCTAAGCTGATTGCTACAGCCTGGATTTTCATAGTCATCTCATAAATTTTTGCTATAGTAATACTAATTTGATAAAGTTACTATTAGACGGACTACAATTAGTAAGAAAGGTTTTGTGATAATGAAATTGAGCAGGTCAACAATTTTTTTTGGAGCTATCGGTATTACGGTCGTTGCAATTGCTATTGCCATCTATTATGCTACTCCTGGCATCTACCATGTCCTTGTATCAGACAATCCAACTGGCTTTCACCTTAAACACATGATCGCCTTTATTATACTCGCTGTGCTGGGCATCCTCGCCGCCCTTGTTAACCGCCCACAGGCGGCCGCCAAATAGCACATTTCATGCTATATAATTTGCACTTTTAAAGTGCAAATTATATAGCATGAAATGTGCTATGATAGAACTTCTCCTACAATCTGAGCATAACCGCGCAGGAATTCTTCTGCACTCAGCGCTTTTTTGCCTTCAAGTTGTAGTTGTTTTACGAGTAACAGACCGGCACCAGTGGCGATTGCCAGTACTTTATGCCCCGCTTCTTCCTGTACACTAACCGTGCCTGGCTGAACTGTTGCAGCGAGTTCGACGCTGAGTGCTTGTACGGCAATAATTTTCATAACTTTGCCCCGCCAATGCGTAAAGGCGGCGGGCCAGGGTTGATAGGCTCGAACTTTACGGGCCAGTACCGTTGCGGGCAAACTCCAGGTAATCTGCCCATCCTCTTTTTGCAGCAGGCGTGTGTGGGTAGCTTTCTCGCCATCCTGGGACTGTGGGGCAATCTTGCCAGCAATCCACAATGGTATGGTCGCGACCAAAGCTTCTGCACCCAATTCAGCCAATTGTACTGTAAGCGTGCCAGTTGTCTCCTCGCCTGTTAGAGGCATGCTTTTCCTGAGCAAGACAGGACCAGTATCGATACCCGCGTCCAGCAACATGATAGAAACGCCCGTTTCGCGATCACCCTGTACAATAGCCTCGGCAATAGGATCAGGTCCCCGGTAGCGAGGCAGAAGCGAGGCATGGATGTTGAGAGTACCATGACGTGGCTGATCCAGCACTTTTTGCGGCAAGATTTGCCCAAAAGCGGCTACAATGTACAGATCGGCATGGTAGTCGGCGAGCGCGGCACTATTCTCCGCCTTCTTAAATGATCCTGGTTGCCAGACTGGAATACCATGCGCCAGCGCGGTCTGCTTGACGGGCGAAAATACAATCTCACGGCCACGTCCCGCTGGCTTATCGGGGCGCGTAATAACCGTGACAACCTCCAGGCCCTCTGGTACAAGCGCCCCTGGCGCTGAGTTTTTAATTAAAGCTTCAAGTGCAGGAACCGCGAAGTGCGGCGTGCCCATATAGATAATACGTAACATAATACAACCGATCCCCTTTCCCTACATCTATGTAAACAGCCAATAGAGCAACATGAAGTGGTAGAGGTATTCTCGTTTAAGCTCATTTTTGCGTAATTATTTGAGCTTCTCCACCGGATAGTGTGGCTGTACCAAACAGCCAATATGGTTCTTATATATTATTACATATTTTACATTTTTGCACATTTTGCTCGAAGAGCAAAATGTGCAAAAATGTAAAATATGTAATAATATATAAGAAAACAAAGCGAACGCCGAAGGCGTGAGCACTCATGAAAAAAGAGAGACTTCTCTCTCGCTTTCTGGTAGCGAATATGCGACAATAGGACCAAGTAGTACGGGGGACCATGAGGTTGCCTGATACAGATTCGCCATATCCGTTAACGAAAGAGAGCTTCTTGCATGTCCACCACAACGGAAACGAAAAAGATACAGGCAGTTAACACAAAGAACGTTCACTCTCTCCAGGGAGGGTCAATTATATTCCTGGTCTTTATAGCCGGTGCAGCCTCGCTGGCAGTTGAATTATCAGCCTCACGTCTCCTCGCTCCATACTTTGGCACGTCATTATTCGTCTGGGCCAGTCTCATTGGCCTTATCTTACTCTATCTCACCGTAGGCTATTATGTTGGTGGCATCCTCTCCGACCGTCATCCCCAACCAGTCATCCTGTATACAATTACAGCGCTTGCCGCCGTATTCATTGCCATTATCCCATTTACCGCGCATGCTGTTTTAAGCTGGTCGCTCACAACATTTGTCAATGATGCCCTTGGCATATTTTACGGCTCCCTGGTCGCAATACTACTACTCTTCACTGTACCAATAGTTCTGCTTGGCTGTGTCTCACCATTCGCCATCCGGCTACGTATAGAGCAAGTGGGCAGTTCAGGGCGTGTAGCGGGCATGCTCTACGCAATCTCCACCGCTGGCAGCATCGTTGGTACATTCTTACCGGTGCTCGTTCTTCTGCCAGATATCGGCGTCCAGGCCACGTTTCTGTCTACCGCAGGTCTCCTTTTGTTGACCTCACTTGCCGGGCTAGCTCTTGCAAAGCTCAGCACAGCACAAGAGAATACAGTAACCATCTAGCAGGCAGATGATTTCGCAATCAAGTACAATTATGCATCTGTATGCGCTTTACGCCTGGTTGCTAAGCGCCTTTTGCCGCTCGTGTGATATACTTAACGATGTTTCTGTAAGCGGTTACGCCTTGTCTGAGAAAGGAAAATTCCTATAAATGAGTGACCAACAAGGGTTACCCCCCAATTATTTTCACCATCAATTGCCCAACGGCATTGAGCTTATTGGTCAATACATGCCCAGCCTTAGCTCAATCAGCTTTGGCTTCCAATTGGATGCAGCCGTCGTCCACGAGCCAGAAGAGAAGCAGGGACTTGCTCACTTGTTTGAATATATGCTCTTTCAGGGCACCAAGACGAAAGATGCACGCGCCCTGAACGAGGCCTTCGAGTCATTAGGAGCGCGAAAAGGGGCAAGCACTAGCCTGGAAACAGCGATGCTCTGGGCGCAGATCGTCAACACTAAATTTGATGCCACCCTTGACCTGCTACGCGACATCCTGCTCACGCCAACATTTCCACGCGACGAGTTAGATCAGATGCGCAACCTCATTCTGCAAGAGATTCGTCGCCGCGATGACGAGCCAATGAGCCGCATCTTTGAATTGGTACGCGCAGATTTCTATCGTGGCACAGCCCTGAGCCGTCTGATTCTTGGGACCACTGAGAGCGTAAAGAACCTGCAACGCCAGGACCTGCTCAACTTCTGGCAGTCGCGCTACCATCCCAATAATGTGCTCTTCTCGATTGCTGGCAAGTTTGATTGGGATCATGTGGTTGAGAAGATCCAGGATCACTTTGGTGCGTGGGAAGGGCAAGCGGGAGCTTCAGCAGAACAGACGCCACATCCAACTCCAAGTGTCTCACTTGAGTTTCGCGAGGGTAAGCAGGAACACCTGGCCATGATGTTCCCGTTCCCCAATTATACTGATCCCGACTACTATGCAGCGATGGTGATTGCTGAAGTTCTTGGCGGCAACATGGCTTCGCGCCTCTTCGTCGAAGTACGCGAGAAGCGCGGCCTCGTCTACGGAGTCTCCGCAGGCCTGGCGGGCAATAAGCATATCGGCGCAATGCGCGTCTATGCAGGCACCACACCAGAGCAGGGCCGCGAATGCTTACAGGTTATTATCAATGAACTACGTAAGTTGGAGCAAGAGGGCATTACCTCAGATGAGCTGGAACGTGCCAAAGTACAACTCAAAAGTGAGAATGTGATGCGCAGCGAGGGCTCAGGCGCTCGTATGAGTGCGCTTCTACGCTCCTGGTGGTATGAGCACAAGCTCAAACCAATTCAGGAGATCAAGGATGCTATCGATGCAGTCACACAGGAACAGATCCTCAATGTCCTCCATCGCTTCTCGCCAGTCAATCCGTTGACCATCGCCGCTATCGGGCCACTAGCAAAAGAAGAACTGGTTAGCGATACATTGGATACATTATCCTGAAACGTTTCTCTATCATAGAACGTGCTCCAAATAGGTGAGGCATATACAGAAGAGGCATCTCATAGTGTACTATGAGATGCCTCTTCCCATTGAATCTGATTTTCCTATTTTATATACTTTGCAGATTTACCTATCTCGTGCAAAGTATATGTAAATAGGGCATTTCTTACTCGCATTCAAAACACATATAGCTTTTTCCTAAAAAAAATCACGAATAGGTCCCAAAAAGTCATCCCCTTATTCTCATAGCAGAAAGTTTCATCTATATCTCATATAGTGCTGCTATAGTAATAGTATGTTCCTGGCGATAAGAAAAATATTCCCCCGTTTTTAAAGAGTAAATAAGAAAGAAAAAAGATAATGGTCACCACTGATTTCTATACTAGCGATATATACCTAAAAAATAATCCTGACTGGCACATTGGTACATCTCATTGGAAAGCCCAGTCTATACTACAAATGATCAAAAGAAACAAGCTAGATCCTAAGAGTGTCTGTGAAATTGGCTGTGGGGCCGGAGAGATCTTGCGTATCTTGCAACGGCAGTTAGACCCTCAGTGCACATTTGTAGGCTATGATATCGCACCACAGGCGATTGAGATGGCCCGGACACGTGAAAACGAGCATATGCACTTCTACCTGGGAGACTTTGTTCAAGAGTCGGGCAATACCACTTACGATCTTATCTTGATTGTTGATGTGCTTGAACACTTTGAAAACTGCTTCCGCCTCCTGCGCGATATCAAACCCAAAAGTACCTATAAGATCCTGCAACTACCACTAGATATCTCGGCATTATCAGTCATCTTAAATGAGCTTATCCAATATCGTCATGCAACCGGTCATCTGCACTTCTTCACAAAAGACATTGCCTTAGAAATATTGCGCGATGCTGGCTATAAGGTTCGCGACGTCATTTATGAGTTGAAGCCCTTTGAGAATCCCTGGTCATGGCAAGAAGCCCTGCGACACCCCGCAAGAATTCCACTTATGCTCTTGAAACTGCTGAGGCGGGTCTTGTATCGTGTTCCTCGCCTGCTCCTCTTCGCTATACAGCCAGATTTCGCGGTACGTCTGCTGGGCGGTTGGCGCTTATTAGTGCTCGTCGAATAGGATCACCCCTATCATCTGAATTGTTCACCACTTACTTGACAGAGTGCAACTTGCATGCAACAATACGTTGTCTGGCTACATATCAAGTAGATGTAGTCACGCGTCAATTTAAATTCTAGTATCTTCCTGGTATGTACAAGAAGAGTGTTCTTTTATTATAGATTTGGATATTTGCATTATTTTGCGGCAACATAGAAGAAGTAGTGGTGCGAAGGAGCAAAAAAGCATGGCAGATAAAAGAGACCATGCCAGCTATGAGCAGGTCATGGCAACCATAAAAAATGAGCATGTACGCTCTATAAACCTGGAGTTCACGGACGTTCTTGGTGCGGCAAAGTGCGTTACGATTCCAGCAGAACAATTTCCCGACAGTATAAAACACGGCAGGTGGTTTGATGGCTCAGCACTGGAAAATATCGCTCGTATAGCGGAGAGCGATATGTACCTGCACCCCGATCTCTCCACGTTCACTATTCTCCCGCACAAGGTCCGACCAGTGCAGGGTGCAGGCACAAACCAGAGTGTAAGCGATCCACAAAACGATGGCGATATAGTGGCACGGGTGATCTGCGATATCCGTACACCAGAGGGTGAGCGCTTCGATGGCGATCCACGCGCCGCCCTGCTAAGGGTGATTGAAGAGGCACGCCAGATGGGCTTTCGCTATCATGTCGCCCCCGAATTAGAATTCTTTTTGCTTCAATTCGAAAATGGGAAGCCCGTGCCTATCCGCAATGATTCTGGTAGCTACTTCGATCTCTCAACCAATTTCACCGTGACAATCCGTGGTCAAATGGTCTATGCACTACAGCATATGGGCATCAAGATTGAGGCCAGTCACCACGAGGTTGCCGCCGGTCAGCATGAGATTGACCTGGAGAGCTCGGATGCCCTGCATATTGCCGATAGCCTGATGACTGCTAAATATGTCATCAAGACGCTGGCCGCGCAAAATGGACTGTATGCGACCTTCCTGCCCAAACCATTTTATGGCATTAATGGTTCAGGCCTGCATATTCACCAACAGCTACTTAACCTGGAGAATGGCAAAAATGCCTTTGTCGATGAACATGGTGAGTATGGTCTATCCGATGTTGGTCGTGGCTTTATCGCCGGTCAACTAGCGCATGTACGCGCAATGTGTGCTATCCTTGCACCCCTGGTCAATTCATATAAGCGCCTGGTACGTGGGTATGAAGCGCCTGTCGTGGTCAATTGGGGGCGCGTGAATCGGCAGGCGCTTATTCGTGTGCCTCGTCCCCGCACTGATCTCAATGCATCAATGCGCGTCGAACTACGCTGT
Organism: uncultured Chloroflexia bacterium; assembly: GCA_963850365.1. Lineage (GTDB taxonomy): Bacteria > Chloroflexota > Ktedonobacteria > Ktedonobacterales > Ktedonobacteraceae > Dictyobacter. The sequence continues at coordinate 105,804 of CAWKKX010000051.1, read as the reverse complement.
TCTGATCCCAGTTGCAACCCTCATCTGGCGCTCGCAGTTATGTTACGTGCCGGCCTGGATGGCATTCGGCGCAATCTTGCATTACCGCCTGCAATGGATGAAAATATCTTTTTGCAGGATGAAAATGAGCGCATGCGCCCACGCTCTCGTCTCTTGCCCGCCACACTCGGCGAGGCCCTGGACGATATACGCGAAGATGTGCTGATACGCGAGGTACTGGGCGATACCATCTACGAAGGCTTCATCGACGCCAAGGGCATCGAGTGGACCGAGTATCTCCAGCAAGTTCACAGTTGGGAGATCGAACGCTACTTACCAATCATCTAAACGCGTTTGACTACTGATCTGTAAACCTGTTCATATGCATCTAGCATATGCGACAATGAAAAATGTGCTTCGACGTGTGCACGACAGAAGGGACGCGCGAGCGTTCCCAGTTTATCAACCAGGGCGGCTGCCTGAGCGCAATCGTTGGGCTCAACAAGGAAACCAGTCTCGCCATGGCGGATAACTTCTTCTGCCGCGCCACGCCTGAATGCGATAACAGGAGTACCAGCAGCCATGGCCTCTACAGGCGTCAGGCCAAAGGGTTCATCCCATTGAATGGGAAAGAGCAGACCGCTCACCTGGCCCATTAATTCCCAAAGAGCATCATGCCGCAATTGACCCAGATATGTAACACGATCACCGGCACGTTGCAAACGAGGCTGGATGCGCTCAGCATAGTATGTACGATCATAGATACCACCGGCAATTAACAGAGGGCGGCCAGCCAGTTCCGCGATCTCGATTGCCTCCTCGACACCCTTTTCTGGCGTAATACGACCAGCAAAGAGCAAGGGAGCATCCTCAGGCACATGCGCAACAAATGGAATAGCTTGCAGATTCGAGCCATTATAAATAATATGATCAAAGGATGTATAGGGTGCATAGCCACGCGCACAGGCATGTGAAACAGTGATTAATTTGAGCGGATGCTGCCTCTGCTGGAGCACACGCAAACCTTCGTTGATCTCAGGCATGATAGCTGGCAGGTGGATCGTATGCAATACCGGAATTTCGGTAACAAGTGCACTACAAACAAAAGAGGGCCAATCAAAGGCGTGCGCATGTACAAGGTCAAACTCATCTGCACGTTGCCGTATCTCTAAGAAAAGATCCAGAAAGAGATTGGCCTGCGCAAAAAAGCCTGTATCCACAGGATAAGCATTGCCGGGCGTGGAAAATCTGGCAGGCACCACGTTGCCGGGTGTGGCAATCTCGACGATATCCACGCCAGGCACAGACGATCCTGCTCGTGCAAAAAGTGTTACTTCGTGCTTACGCTGTATCATCCCCTGTGCCAGTGTGGCAACCACCGCTTGAGCACCACCAATAAAGGGCTGGGCAATAGTAGTCACAAGAGGCGCTACCAATGCAATTCTCATGGGCCTTTGGCCTCCTTTACTCTCTACGAGTTCGCGCGGCTTCGCAGCCCATCAGACGTTTTTACATAATTTACATTTTTCATAAATTACGCATGTTCGCCTCGATAGGCGGCACTATTGTTTTCAGTCTCGTGCAGCTTCACTTCATAGAGCAAACCCGGCGGGAAACTGCGTTCCAGGCGCTCCCAGAATTTGATTGCCAGCATCTCGGCAGTCGGTACCACCCCTTCCAACCATGGCACATCGTAGTTGAGGTGTTTATGATCAACCCAGTCAATGACCTGCTCATGCGTAATAAGTTTCATGTCAGTCAAATTCATAACCATACCAGTCTTCGGGTCAGGTTCTCCACACACCGTCACTTCAAGTGTATAGTTGTGCCCATGCCCGTTCGGATTCGCACACTTATCATACATAGTGTGGTTTTCCTCTTCCGTCAGATAGTTGCTCCAGAGACGATGCGCGGCGCTAAAAGTCACACGCCGTGTCAGGTAGACCATGCTTGGCTCCTCTGTAATATACCCATATGGGTAAGTGTAAAAAAAGGTTCCTTAAAGTTTTTCCATTTATATGGACATAATACGCCATCTGTCATGTGGGCACAGGCAGTCCTCCGTCAGCAAGCGCCCATTCAACCTTTTCTTCCAGACAACAGGTAAGATCATCAAGCATTGGTGAACAGCTCGATATTGCTCCCACTAAACATACGGCCAGAATCGTCGGCCAGGAAAAAGAGAATCTCCGCCATCTCTGCGGCCGTCATACCAGCCTTCAAGTGTGGCGCAGCCTGGTGCAGCATCTCAGTATCTACCGCTCCAGGACTAACGGCACAGACACGTATATTGTGCGGTTTCCCTTCAACGGCCAGAATCTCAGTCAGGCCTGCTACACCTGATTTTGAGACGTTATATGCGCTCAATCCGGGGAACTTCTCAACCCCTTTTACCCCTGACAGCGATGAGATGTTGATAATCACACCCCGCTTTTGCACGCTCATGATGCGAAAAGCCTCGCGACAACATAAAAAGGTACCACGCAGATTCACGTTTATCACCTGATCCCATGTTGCTGCATCCATCTCAACAAATGGACGTACCACAACAATACCCGCACAATTTACAGAGTATATCCAGACATCCATAGTGCTCACGCACCTGCTGAAAAAGTGCCAGCACATCCTCTTCGCGTGCAACATCGCCCACAACGCTCAGAGCGCTTCCACCAGCCTTGATAATGTCAGCCACCACCTCTTCAAGCTGAGAACGTGTGCGACTGAACAATACAACCCTGGCACCTGCATTGGCAAAACGCTGAGCCGTGGCCCGTCCAACTCCGCGTCCAGCACCAGTAATAATTACGACTTGCTTGTTCATACTCATAGTGTAAATTATAGCAGGAGATTACATATGAGATACAGTGAACAAAATGAACCAATGTGATACGTTTAATATTGCATGGAAGCTTGTTGAAACCTCTAAGGCTCTGATATAATGCAGTGCGTAAGCTTTTGTGGTGAATATAATCGAGGTGGAAGTAGTTCTCCAGCTTTTAAGAGTACCTTGCTAGTACTAGCCATTACAAACACTGCTAGTTCTGGCTACCTATCAACTGAACGGTATAGCATGCATTCAGATCAACCCGGCAGCATAAGAGGAAAAGCATGAATACAGGCACAGCATTGTCTGGCAACCTTAGAGATTTTGGATTAGTAGAAGTTCTACAGATTGTAGAGCTGGGCGGCATGACCGGGGCAATCCATCTGAAACAGAGTACAGGACGTATGGGTATCCTCTATTTCAATGAAGGGAAGCTGGCCAGTACCTCAGAGCTAGATCCCGGCGCATTAGCCATTGGAGATATCCTGCAGCAATTAGGCATGACTACCTATCAACATATTGAAGAAGCTTATGCACAGCAATTGCAAGATCCTCTTGGCAAGCGCATTGGTGAGCGACTGGTGATGATGGGCGTGATTAGTGAGCAACAGTTGCGCGAAGCGCTACGCACAAAGGCACTCTGGACGGCACGTGAGCTTTCGCTGTGGCGCGATGGCACCTATGAGTTTATTGCTAGTCCAAAAGTTAAGAAGATTTTACCCTACGGCGAGTCTTCGCTCGACATCGAGGTGATGCGCATTACGATGGAGATGGTTCGCTACGACGATGAATGGCAAGAACTGCAGAAATATCTCCCTCAGGGTATGCGCACGATGCTACAACTAGCCCCGACTATTGCCTACACGATGCGCTTCGATATGCGTAGCCTGGAACTCTTCACCCACGTCAACCTGTACCGCCGCGTACGCCGTATCGCCAGCGCCCTACGGCGTCCAGAACAGGAGGTTGCACGCGAATTAGCTCAACTGATCGAGCAACAATTTATCTTCCCGGTCTATCAGGAACCGGCCGCAAACGAAAATGGCAGCAAACTGCGCCTACCCGATCCCGCCGAAAAGCTGCGCCTGGAAAATTTCGCTCTCCTCGATCTGATCAGTCGTATGGAGCAGGAATGGGAGGAGCGGCACACTCCTATGGAACAGCTCCCCGCCCTGGTCACTTTCATTAACTGGACTATGGATGCTCTGGGCGAGACATGCCGCAAAAATGGCATCGATCTTGACTCCAACACACTCAGAACATTGATGATTAACGAGGATCTCTGGCACATGGGTAGCTATGAATTTCGCGTGGATCAGAACCATATCGATGTTGAGAGCTTCACTACCCTCTGCTACGAAATTGTGAGTGGAGATATTAAGAAGGCCGCCGGCTTCTATGATGAGGCTTCAATGGTCCTGGAGCGCTTACTTATCAGTATTTTTGAAATGATCAATGGGCGTGTCGCCAATCCACGCGAGCGCATGGAAAACCAGGAGGTTTGGGAGGCTATGTTCGAACAATTCGCGTTACAGCGTAGCGATACATAATACATAGGTCAATTCCGATTTCTTTTTTACTATACTTTTGCATGTTTTGCATAATACGCAAAACATGCAAAATGTGTTGCTAGACGCTCTCTACTGTAGGGCCACCGCTGGTAGATGTTGGAGAGGGCTGCTCTGGTGTTGGCTGCTCAGCAGTAGCAGCAGGGGCTGGCTCGGCATAATCGCTCTCTTGCCCAGGCCGCTTCAAAATGTAGTATGCCGAGTTAGAAGTCAAGGGTTGAATGCCCACTACTTCCCATCCTTCACGGCCTAAATCATTCAGATAGCGACGAGCAAAAGAGCTGCGTCGCTCATTCCCAATCAGGGTCTCGACGCCTTCGCAAGAAATGCGCCCACGATAATCAATATATACAACCTTGTATGCCCATTGCGACATCTTGTGCTCCTTTTCTCAGCTTGATCTTCCAACCAGGCTGCTATGCATACCAACTCGAAGTCGAGCCGACGCTTTCTACCGCATTTGAGTTCGCGACCAGCGTAAATACCATCAGCACCATATCCGATGGAGCGTCACAAGCGACCCACTCTCATTCAATTGTGTTTCTCGTCACGCCTCGCCCGCAGACAAATCGCACTGTTAAGAGTGTTTGCTCGTACAATTACTAGACGCCGGGTTCCACTTTCAGCATCGTCCCAATCGCTGGTATCACGCTGGTCGTTTCTCTCTGCACAGTGGTAGTATACCTGCGTAGGGGAACTACAACACCGCTATTTCCACCAGTCTTTTGTACAGTCTAAAGTACCTGTACACAACCTGTCTATTCCTACAGGCAGGAATCATATCCGGTTATTGCTGTTCAGCCTCGCGCCTTTGACCATCTTCAATCAGGCTCACAAGATACTGCAATTTCTTTATGGTATGTTCCGCATTGCGTTTGTTGCGCTCATAGCCGTCGGGAGCCAGTTGTTGAAACCAGAAGCGGATCTCTTCTTCAGAGACATCGTACCACTTGGCATCGGCCTGTAAGCGCAGATAAACGCGCATCTGGGGGTCCTGCTTCTTACGTACCGGGCTGGAGGACTCACCCGCGCTATCCATCTCATCGGCCACGACGGCCTCAGCCAATTCGCTGGCGGGATGCAGCTCATTATACAGAGCCTCGACCTCGCCGCTACGAAAGAAAGCCTCACGCCCCACACCCCGATGAGTTTTGATACGACCCTCTTTCACCCATAAATCCAGGGTAATGCGATCAACTCCCAGACGTTTCGCGGCCTCGCCCGCATCCATAAAAGCAAAGCGACCACCACCAGGTCTACCTACCATTTTAACCTCACTTCTCATATTTCAGGTGCGAATGCCGAAGACGTGAGCATACACACAAAAGAGAACATTATATACTACGACGGCGATAAAACATCAGGAGCGTGCTACCATAACGACGCTCATCGCTTAGCTCAAAGTGCTGGCAAACGACAGCGGCCACACCTGGACGCTCCTTGGGATGGATCTGGACGATAATCAAGCCATCTTCAGCAGGCAGCGCTGAGTTATCGAGCAAGCCAAGTGAACGAGCCGCCATCTCTTCATACTGTGGCGGGGCAACATAGATAATATCATATACACGCGGCTGACCGTTTGCGGGTGCAGGAATAGAGATAGGTCGCCCTTGTTCGCCCATTCTGGGCTCCGACTTCGGCAAATAGAGCTGCAAGAATTTAAAAGAGTCCGCATGAATGGTCTCGGCACGAGCAGTCAGACCAGTAATCTGCAAGTTCTCGCGTATAAGCTTCACAATTTGAGGATTCATCTCAATAAAGGTTGCCCAGGCTGCACCACGACTTAATGCCTCGATACCCACCCCGCCGGTACCCGCGAACAGATCCAGGAAACGCGAATCCTGCACTTCGGGCGCAAGAATATCAAAGAGTGCAGTTTTCACGCGATCCATAATTGGACGTGTGCCGATGGTTTTGGGCGACTTAAGCTTCTTCCCCTTTGCTTCACCTGTTACCACGCGCATAACGTTCCTCCTCTAGCACAAACAGAACAGCTTCCACCTGCTCGGCAAAATCATCTTCTAATTTAGCCCAGGAAATCAATGCCTCCACCTGATCAACCTTCAATTTCTTCAGTGACGTGATGCCCCACACGCCCGTGACAAGTTCCTGCAACTGCTCCTCAGTGACCTGGGAGATGGCGACATTATTAAGCGCCAGCAAACGGCCCGCACTCGCCGTTGCAGCCCCCTGCGACTCACGCAACTCTTCCAGTTTGGACTGCGCCTTCTCTATTGCCTGGGCGCTCAATCCACGAGGCGAGTCGAGATCTTCCAGATCATCAAATGGATCATCTACCTCATCACGGTCGTCGGGTCCCACCTCCTCATCAAAAATCGGGGTGGGCCGCCCCACACGCATCTCGATAATAGGAGTAGAACTCCTGCTAGCACGTGATATTGAGCTCACATTCCCACCTTGATTGGAGTCGCCATCAGAGAATGATGGATAACTATCCCTTGCAGGTTGCACATCGTTATTCTCCTGTCTTGGCCCCCCATTAGTACCAGAAGAGTCTCGTCCCATGAGCGCATTGAGCTGCTCAATTGCGTCACGTAGATTGATACCTGTCGAGAGAGAGCGCACATTCAGCATCTCCATCGCTTGCTTCGGGGTCAGGTCCAGATTTTCCTTAATGTATTGGATGAAGTGTGGAAGCTGCATATTGCCACCCATCTCGCTCGCTCGACCAGGAGTGCGTGGCACGTTAGTTGTACCTGACATGCTATTTGGACGCGAGGCATCGGGACTACGCCCCACAACCTCATATTCAGACTCACTATCGCGCATAACAGGGGGCTGCGGCGCAGTTTGTGGGGCAGAGGCTGCGGCAGGCTTCACAGTTGGTCGCGGCACAGGAGGCGTCGGCCTGGTATTTGGCGCAGGCTGTGGAACAGATCGTTGCGCCCCCGTTGCTCCTTGCGAAACTTGTGGAGCCTGGGGAGCTTGCGTTGTTGGCATATTTTGAGTGCGTTGAGATGACTGGGTGCCGCGTCGCTCAACGTGGTTGATTAACTGGCCCATGCCTGCCTCCGCTTCACGGATTAAACGTTCCCGCGCCTCCACGCTTGCCCCAACCGGTACCGGAACACTCATCTCAACCGTATGTGTCTGCCCATCTTTGGTATACTGTGTTGCGTAACGTAACCAGATATAGGGCCCAGACTCAGCCCATTGGTTCATATTATCGTTCATGGACGTGCCCACCTGCTTTCCTACAAAGCTGCTCTACCTGCAATTCAAGCATAGATGTGTCGCGGTCAAAACTCTATATGTACATTATATCAAAAATGTATTTCAGGGATATCTCCGCTCCCTTGCACAGCTCTTCCCAAACGTCACCTCGCATCACGAACATACCTCGATTGTTGTTCTCCTAAAAACCTGATCTTAATGGAAGATATGTCTTGATAAATGGTGAGATGTAGTGTATGGTACAATAATAAGAACGCCCTGATCAAAAGGTATAGTATAGACCAATATATATGCACGCTTATCAGTTTACCATTTTGCTCTTGTAAAAGCCTGTGCTATCTATACCTAATTACAGCCAATTCTCAGCGGCTAGCTAGCTTTCGAGAAAGTTGAGATGAGAAATTCAATGATAAGCCCTTCACCCACTCCACCAACAGTAGAGCCGATAGGGCCTGCGCAGTACTCAGAGTCTGAAAGTAGAAAAGACAGCTTTGTATTGCCGCCGCTCCCCCCTAAAGCCACACAGAAACGCGGGTCCGTAATCAAAGCCATATTGCGCCCTATACTCAAAGCATTCTACTATGTTATCAAATGGATAAGAGCACATAAGATAGCAGCGTTTGCCGCCATCATTTTGCTCCTGGCAAGCATCTTCGCAACATCGTATTTCGTCACAGGTAGCGTCCCTCTTACGAACAACTCAAATGGTGTAAAAAACAGCGTTCAAAAGAACCCACAACTTAGTGACGATGTTAAGAACTGGATACTAGCCTTACAAAATGGCGATATTCCTTTGATGCTCTCCATCCAAAAATCAATAAATCCTTCAACCAGACCACCTGATGCCGCCCTCTATGTACTCGAGTTTAGTGAACCACGCGGACAGGTAAAATGGACAAATGTTGATGTGACCAGTATAAAAACGGCCCCCGATGGCGTGGTCGATACATACGTTGAGATCGACATGACGATTCCTGCTCAGAGCAATGGTGCCACCAAGGCTATCACTCTCTGGCATTTCGCAACTGATCCTGCAGGACGCATCTACATGCTAGATTATGTATCAGTACGTTTGAGCTAGAAATCTTCAAAGCAGAGTAAAAAGTTGACCCCGAACGAAACGCGGAAGGAATTAAGAGCAGTGTCAACAAATGCAACTAAACCACAGCGCAAAGAGCGCAGCGACTTAGATAAATCATTAGACCTGGGCATGGACCAGTTTGGGCGCTTTCTCAAACGTGGCTGGCTAGGGATTCTCCTGGTCATAGGCATTATCTGGTTCCTTACATCAGGTGCCCAGCTGTTTGGTCTAGATCCAGGAGTCATGCTCAGTGGACTACTCCAAATAATCTTCGCCGTCTCTTTCATCCTTGTCCAATTCATCGCGATGTTCTGGTTCCTGGCTCGCCCACGCCTTTATTGGGTTATGCCGGGAGAGACAGGCGTCACTTTTAACGATTACAAAGGCAACCCGGAAGTGCTGGAAGCGGCGCGACGTATCGTAGCCTTGCTGCGCGGTGTCAAAGAGTTCCAGAAAATGGGTGGTAGTCCCGTACGTGGCTTGCTCCTTTCAGGCCCTCCCGGAACAGGCAAGAGCTACCTGGCACAGTGTATGAGTACAGAAGCGGGTCTTCCTTTCGCCTATGCCAGCGCAGCCAGTTTCCGCGCCATGTTTATGGGTATAGACGTCCTGATGATTAGCAATCTCTACCGCAAGGCCCGCCGCTTGGCACGCGAGTATGGCGGCTGCGTCATATTCCTGGATGAAATCGACGCAATCGGTGGCGCACGCGGTAACAGCGCTGGCGGCATGGGCATGGGTGGCGGCATGATGGGCATGATGGGTGGTGGTTCGAGCGGCCTCAACCAGCTCCTCATGGAGATGGACCCACCTAATATTGAGACCGGCTGGTTTAAAAAAATCATGCGCGTGCTTGGCCTCTACCATGGCCGTGTCCAGGGACCGCCTGTATTGACCGTTGGCGCAACTAATATGCCCAGCTCCCTGGATGCCGCACTCTTGCGCCCTGGACGTTTCGACCGTCAGATTAACGTTGCAGCCCCAACCGACAAATATCGCCCGGAGGTCATTGAGTATTACCTTGCCAAGATAGAGCACGAACCCAACATCTCGATTCAAGCACTTTCTGCACGCCTGGTGTCATACACACCAGTGGCTATCAAACACGTTATCAACGAAGCGACGATCATCGCTCACTTTGATAACCGCACTACAATAACCTATAAGGACCTGATCGAAGCCCAAGACGTCCATGAATATGGGCTACGCCAGATGGCAGAACTTGTACCCATCGAGCGTCGCCGTATTGCCTATCATGAGGCTGGTCACACAGTTGCTAACTACTACCTCATGGCGGAGCGTTACTTTCCGGCCTATGTTACAATACATATGCGCAGCGACATGGAAGGCGCGGCAGCCTTCGCGAATAGACGCCCTAGAGAAACTATTATCACTAGAAACCGGGAAGACATTCTGGCTAGTATTCAGGTATCGCTAGCTGCACGCGCCTCCGAAGAGTTGTTCCTCAACACGCAGCTAAGCGGTGTTACTGGAGATTTTGAAAACGCAACCACGACTGCTGCAGCATATATTGGCTTCTATGGCATGGATGGTACCCTTTCTTACTACGGCGTGAATTCTGCTTTCGTAAAAGACCTGCCTGAACGTGTGGAGGCTCTGCTTCAATCACAGCTCAAAGCCGTTAAACAACTGCTCTTAGAGCATAGCGAAGCCCTCATCGCAATTGCTGAGGCGTTAATCGAGCGCGACGAGTTAGTCGCGGACGAGATCAAAGAGCTTATCGAAAATGCCGATGCGAGAAGATCTCGAAGATCGTGTTCAGTGATTTCGTCCCGCTCTTAGAGGCCGGTAACAATGGCAATGGACACAATGGCAATGGCGCTAAGAAAAACGGAAATGGACACTCTAATGGAGGTGGCTACCTGAATGCTCCACGCATTGAGGCTGGCCCTCTCAATACTGAGATCACAAATAATATGCCGCCTCTTATGAGCAATGATGACGGCATTGTCTAACCCTATCGCGTAGCGACCGGGCTTGTTGCCATGTGCCCCGTCCGTAGGGGTATGCCCCCTTTGGCTTTGGGGGTCCCTGTCGTGGTTGGCCCATAACATAGGTACATCCTTTGCTGCGGGCAACCACGACAACCAGGAGGGTTTGTCGCCAGAGGAACACCGCTTACATACGAGAAACCTGCTCAATCCGCTAAATAACCAATATTACTTGCCATAGCACATATTGCGAGATATCCATTCGTTCTGGGTATCTCGCTTTTCTTCGTAGGTAAATCGACTGATTTGCATAGAAACGCTTGAATATTTGTGATGAATTTGCTACTATAAAAAAGGTGGTATAGATTAGTCTATTCATGCCATGCATAACGGAGAATAACGTTTCCAGCAATAGACGAAACGTGTCAGGAGCAGTATGGGTACAACAATATCTGAAGAAACTTATACGCGTGGTCATGTGACTCAGCGAGCCGAACGCTGGCAAAGAGGCTTGCTCACTCTATGTATCATAATACTCTTCGCCATTGCACTCTGGATGTATCTGCGAACGCTCAATGTGCCTTTTGATCGCGACGGATATGATGAGGGTGTCTACTGGCAAACTCTGCGGGCTATGGGTGCGGGCAATACCCTCTACGCTCCAACATTCTACTCACAGCCGCCTGCCTTCTTGCTCTCAATCTACCCGGTATATGTGCTCCTTGGGCAAACGTTGTGGTCGGCACGCCTGGGTATCGTGGTAGTCGGACTCCTGGGCCTGAGCGGAGCTTTTCTGCTAGGAAAGGCGCTACGTGGCAATATTGCCGGGCTCATCGGGCTCGCACTATTGGTGCTGAACCCGCTTTACCTGCGAGCATCACAAACCATCGAGGCGGAGGGGCCACAGGTCGCGTTCTCGATGCTGGCTATTGCCTTTGCCTATCTCTGGTGGCAGAAACCCACGGGCAGGGCCGGTCTCTGCTATGCCTCACTGTGCACTCTAACGCTCGCACTTAGCATTTTTAGTAAATTATTTGGGGTGGCAGCGCTGGTTCCTATCGGGCTGCTGGTACTGGCACATTGCTGGCGCACCTTTCAGCAAGCTCGACAGAACCGGCAAGGCCAACAGAGCAAGCAGCCAGTTCAAGCAACAAGCAATAATCGTTTCGCCCCTATGATCTCACTCATCCTGGGCGTTATAGTCTTCCTCGTTGCGACAGCCTTGATCCTTTTGCCCTTCGCAGGCGTATTTCAATCATTCTGGTCGGAAGTGATAACATTCCATACCGTCGCCTTTAAAGTTAGTACGACTATAGGAAACGCACAAGTGATCCAAGATTCCCTGCTGCACGACTTTATTTCCTACACTGCGCTCTATGGGACTATTGCTGCACTCTTGCGACGTGACTGGCGCATCATTCCATTACTAGCCTGGTTGCTTGCACTCATCTATATGCTTCTGCAACAAGCCCCACTCTTCACACATCATCTCGTCATCCTGGTACCGCCACTTATTGGGCTATCGAGCATGAGTTTCAGACCATTGCAGTTAAACGAGGGCTGGAAAAGCATTTCGCGCTGGACCTATGCAATCAACATACTCTACCTCATCCTGGTGTTCTCCACACTCCTTGTGGATATACGGGCCGACCGCAACTACTATCGAAGTATGGATACACAAGCAAACTACAAAAGTACGCGCACCAATGGGCAAGCGGCACGTGATCTGCAAGCAGCGATCACTCCTGAGCAGCTGGTGGTTACCGATGGTCAGTTCGTTGCAGCGTTAGCGAATCGTAATACGCCGCCAGAACTGGTAGATACCTCGACGGTGCGTATCCACACAGGGTCCGTTACAATGCAAGAAATTGTACAATTAGCCTCGCCGCCTCGCGTACACGCAATACTTTTTTATACAGGGCGTTTTCAGAACATGGCGGGCTTCAGTAGTTGGGTGAAGCTACACTTCCATCTCACACATGACTACGGCGGTGGGCAAGAATTATGGGTTAAGACGGATGGTGTATAATGATCCATGATGATGCATCGCAATATGTAAAGAAAGGATAGCAAAAAAATGCAAAAGAAAAGAACATTCAGCACAATGGAGATCATCCTAGTTGGCGTGCTTGTAGGATCACTTCTGCTTTCATTCTTGCAAGCAAGACAGGAAGAAGGAAAGTAACAAGAAATTGTTTTATGGCATTGTTCCATTTTTGCATGCTAACATGCAAAAATGGAACAATGCCATAAAACAATCAATTCTCGTGCATACCTTTTTTCAGCTCTTTTACAAAGCCCGCCGCTCCCTGTGCCCAGGTCATACGCTTCTCGCGCCGGGCCAGGTCGCGCTGCTGCACGATAAAGTTTATGATAACATCGCGCTTCATCTTCTCCAGGCGCTGGATATCATAGGCCGTCCGATGAACAGGATTGCTAAGCACCGCATACGCCTCATTGAGACGCTTAATACGGGTATCTTCAGTCTGCTTATTGAGATCAGGATGATACAAACGCGCCAGGCGGCGATAAGCTTGCTTGATCTCATCATTTGTTGCTTCAGAGGCAACGCCAAGAACAGCATAATAATCTGGTAGAGCCATTTTTAAACACCTGTACTTCCAAATCCCCCGCGTCCTTTTCCCATTTCATCCACTTCATTCCAGACAACCCGTGCAATCGGAACAAAGATGCCCTGAGCAATACGTTCGCCCCGGAAGACGGTCACAGCAGCATCACAGAAATTATACACCGAAATCAGCAGTTCGTCACCCTCACCAGCATAATCCTGGTCAATTACCCCCACTCCATTGGGCATCAACAACCCTTTCCGGCGTGCTGTGCTACTACGCATAGTAAGGAGTAGCATATAACCAGGTGGAGTCTGTATAATAAGATTACCAGGGATAAGGCCAAGTGCACGCGGCGCAATTTCTGTATCTGTACGGCATAACAAGTCGAAGCCGACTGACCCTGCCGTGGCATAAGAAGGCAATGGTAGCTCTGTATCGACTCGCTTCATTTTTACGTTTAAAAGTTGGGTGTGAGTATCCATAATAATTTTCAGTATCCTTAATTCCGTATCGTATAAAGAGTACGTGGTGGAGTTTACTTGTGAGCGTACAAACCAGGATTGTTTTTATAGCCGGCCTTCTTGTATTAGCAATTTGCGCAAGCATACTTGCTGCTAATGCCACATGGGGTGCCATTCAAAACGTCCACCAGCATGAGATCATGGTGAGAAACCAGGATGTGAATCTCATTCAGTCCTGGATGACTATTCCATATATTGCCCATGTCTATCGTGTTCCTGAACGTACACTTTACCAACCCCTACAATTGCAAAGCAATCCAACTATACGGCACAGCACTCTACAAATCATCGCCACCTATAAGAAGCAGCCAGTTGAGAAAGTCGTTCACAAAGTTCAGGAGATAATTCTTACCTACCGGAAATTGCATCCTCCGGGTAAACCCAAACCTACCCCGACCCCTATAATAACGAAAGGGGAGCTTGTAGCCCATTGAACACACTTCTTCCCCTTTTGATTAGCTGGTTGCAGATCTACGGTTATCCAGCCTTATGGCTCTGTATCTTCGTAGCATCTATGGGGGCACCTTTGCCAATTAGCCTGCTACTCCTCTCAATGGGGGCATTTGCAGCGCTTGGAGACTTCAACATCTACCTGCTCATACTAACGGCCAGCAGTGCATCGGTCTGTGGCGATAGTTGCGGTTATCTGCTTGGTCGCCAGATTGGCCGTGGCATTATTACCTGGTTGAGCAAGAAAAGGCGTCTTAATTTCATCTCACCCCAGGTACTCGAACGATCACAAATATACTTTCAACAGCGTGGTGCCTGGGCTATCTTGCTAAGCCGCTGTGTAATACCTGCATTTGGCGGCAGCATCAATATAGTAGCAGGCGCAGAACGCTATCCCTATCCTCGTTTCCTGATCTATGATATCGGCGGCGAAATAGTAGGTGCAATGATCCCGCTTCTATTAGGCTATGTGTTTGGCGTAAGTTGGGAAGCGGTAGGTACGCTACTCACAACCATATCACTCTTTGTGTTGGCTTTACTGATTGTATCATATCTCACCATTCTACTCATCCATACGTTGCGTCGCGTGAAAGCAATGAGAAAGGCAAAAGAGTCCATACAGATCGAGCAAGTATCGAGCTCAGCAGAAACAACATATAGCATACAAAAAGGAGCACTTTAACGCGAGGGTTACATTTCTTGCCACCTTATAAGAGGTTCAAACGTATAAACTTAAAGATGGATTACACACAGGTTACAAATTTCTATGGAAACCACGTCAAATCCAGGCCATAGGGACTAGAATGAAAGGGCGACTTGCGTTATAATTAGAAGAGGAATAATTTTCGACCATGCAATGTTTCAATTAGTAATAAGAAGAAGCATAGCATAGATTTCCTCCCACTCGGCGTTCGGACAATCTAGTTCGACGAAGGCTCGCTTTCCCTGAGTGTAGGACCAGACCGACGAACAGATATCTTGCTGCTTAGGATATACTACTTTTCATGGAGGGCGCACAATGATAGACACCAAGCGTGCCATGACGGGAACGACGCTTACCTTACATAAAACACACGATAGTGATCTGGAGAAACCGTTCGATATCGTTGAACAATTACTTTCGAAGGATCTTAACTATACACCAGAAGATGCGGAGGCAGGGGCGGAGAAAGAAGAATCCGAGTTAGATGATCTCGGTGGCATAGATAATGGTTCATTAGAGCTAGAGACGAGTCCCCTTGAGTTGGAAGAAATATCAGATATGCATGATGATGCGAACCCAACAGATATGGGAGTCGATTCGATGGTTACGATGCCGACACTGACAAATGAAGAGGATCATCCCGCTCGTCGTGCTGTTATGCGCCGCCGTCGCGCTGAAGATCAGGACGAAAATCAGGTGAACGCGGCTGACGCAGGCGAGTCCGATGCGGTTATGACGTATCTGCGCGAAATTGGTCGTGTTCCTATGATCACACATGAGCGCGAAATAGAGCTTGCCAAACGCATTGAGTCGGGCGACCGCGACGCGATGAAGCAATTTATCCTGGCAAATTTACGCCTCGTTGTCAGTATTGCCAAACGCTACGTTGGGCGAGGGTTGACTTTACTGGATTTGATCCAGGAGGGGAATATTGGCCTGATCCGTGCCGTTCAGCGCTACGATTGGCGTCGTGGGCACCGTTTCTCTACGCATGCTACCTGGTGGATTCGCCAGGCAATTAGCCGCGCGGTAGCAGACAAAGGACGCACAATTCGCTTACCCGTTTATGTAAATACGGCCTTGAACCGTATCCGCCGCGAGCGACAGCGCTTGCTGCAAGAACTGGGCCGCGAACCAAGTGAGCAAGAATTGGCCGAGGCAACCGGGCTTGACCCGATTCGTATGATTGAGCTACAATCGGCACCTGGCGCTCCTGTCTCGCTCGAACTTCCTGTTGGCGAAGATGAAGAACAGGAATTGGGCGATGTGCTGGCCGATACAGAATCAGCCTCACCAGAAGAACTGGCAACCACCCAGACATTGAAAGATGAAGTGCAACGCGTCCTTGAGTCTGTTCTCACACCACGCGAGCAGTTGGTTTTGCAATTACGCTTTGGGCTGGGCAATGGTCAGGCACATCCTCTTGAACAAGTTGGTCGCGAACTGGGTATTACGCGTGAGCGTGTGCGGCAAATTGAGGCCGGTGCACTGGCAAAGTTACGTCAGCCACCCGTACTCGAACGGCTACGCGGCTAGTCTGATCCTTCTTTTTCTTACTCAAAAATAATCAGAGCCATGAAACAAGCAAAGTCCTCCAGGTAGGTGTATCGCTGAGCAATACATCTACCTGGGGGACTTTGCCTGTGCTTATGCTCTTTTTGTGCTTGCTTGCTTGCTCCTGCCGCGCTCACATCACTTTCTTTTATTTGTTATTCTTACGCTGCCCTAGATCGCGCGCAACCTGTGTTACATCTTTCACTTTTTCCAGGCGCACGAAGAGGCGCTGTAATTGTTCAAGGTCCTCAATTTCAAGCGTGGCCATGACTACAACGGTCTGATGATTGGAACTGACCTTTGAATTGATCAGTATGAGATTCGCACCCATATCCGATACTACCGTTGCGATATCGCGAATGAGCCCGGTACGATCACGTGCCGTGATCACGATTGGTGCCTGGTAGTGCTGCTGGCTCATACCTGCCCAGCTTACATGTATCAGCCGTTCACGATCACGGACACGGAAGCGGGCAATGTTCAGACAATTTTCGCGGTGGATGATGACGCCTTTACCTCGACTAATAAAGCCTACGATCTCATCATCGGGCAAGGGGGAACAGCAGTTGGCTAGTCTGGTGAGCAGGCCGCCAACACCAGCTACCTCCAGCTGGCCTGTTGTACGCCTGTTGGTTGCCGCTGGCAGGTTTAGCGGTTCGTCATCAGCCTTAGCGTCTTTAGAATCGCCCTCCTGCAGCTGCCAGTACTCCAGCAATTTCATGACAACGGCACGCGGGCGCATATCATCCGAGCCAATAGTAGCAAGGAGATCGTCGAAGGAGGTCACATTCATGGCCGTGCAGACCCAATCTTCAGCATCTTCGGTAACGGTCTCTATGCTACGGGAACCCACTACTTTCAACTCGCGCTCCAGGCGTTCTCGGCCAATCTGAATATTAATCGGGCGCTCGTTGATTTTGAGATAGCGGCGGATCTTATTTTTAGCGGCGGCCGTTCTGGCAAAGTGCAGCCAATCTCGCGTTGGATGGGCGCTACGACTGGTAATGATCTCAACGATCTCGCCGCTTTTTAGCTCATAGTCAAGCGAGACCATGCGCGTTACCAGGCGCTCACCTGCACCATCATGCTCGGCTTCTGAGATAACACGTGCACCCGCACATTTATCCCCGATCTTCGAATGTATGCGATAGGCAAAATCGAGCGGGGTCGAACCAACCGGCAGGTCTTTCACCTCTCCACGTGGAGTAAAGACAAAGATCTGTTCCTGAAAAATATCGTCCTTAACCGCTTCTACAAACTCCGCATCACTTGCATTTGCAACCTTAAGGTCTTGTTGCCACTCGGCCAGCTGCCGCAGCCACGTCAAAAGCTCTTTAGCCGAGGCTGAGGCTGTATCGCCAACATCTTTATAGTGCCAGTGCATCGCAACACCGTACTCCGCCATCTCATGCATATTATGCGTACGAATCTGGATCTCGACCAGCTGGTCATCAAGGCAAAAAACTGTCGTATGTAGTGCGCTATAGCCATTGGGTTTGGGGTTGGCGATAAAGTCTTTAATGCGCCCTTCTTTTGGCTTCCATAGGCTATGCACATGCCCCAGCACTATATAGCAATCGGTAGTGGTATCAACCAGGATACGAAAGGCCACCAGATCATGAATCTGACTGATATCAACGGCAACCTTCAAATGCTCAAAGTCTGTAATCTCATCGCCTATACTACGGGTAATCTTTTTATAGAAGCTATACACATGTTTTACGCGACCGGAAATCTCGGCTTTCACGCCGATTGAGGTCATCTCAGCGCATAAAACCCCACACACACGCTCAACATAAGAACGCCACTGCTTACTTTCTGCTTCAATAAGATTACATACCCAATTATATTTTTCGGGCTCAATAACCTGAAAAGCCAGATCTTGCAGTTCACTCTCGACCCGTGACATACCAAGGCGACCCGCGAGAGGAGCATAGATCTCGCGTGACTCCTCGGCCATCATCAACATCTCCTGCCGATCACCTTTATAGCCAGGCTGGGACATCTGACGCATAGCGTACAGGCGATATGCCAGTTTAAGCAGCACCACCCTGGGATCATCGGCCATAGCCACAAACATTTTGCGTACAGTTTCAGCCTGCTGGCGGCGCATTGCCTCACGAATACGTGGTTTCTTGCTATCAAGCGAAGACATACTCCCCTCATCCTCACGGCTATCATGTGACTTCTTGGATGAAGAGGGTTGGGCACTCTGTATTGCAGCTGCGCCGGTAATGACATTCTGTTTCTTGCGTTCCAGGATATTCAGACGAGTCATGCTCTCCACAATGCGTGCCGTGGGTGAACCCAGCACATACTCAACCTGCTCAGGTAATAAAAGTTCTGCATCGACTGCCTCAAAGACGAGTCCAGCAGAGATACCAATTGCGTCTATACGCATCATTTGCGCCAGGATGGTCGTCACAGCCAGAGCATATTCCAGTGGGGGAATGGGGCGTATAGCAGTACCAGGAACCTCCCGACAGGTCTCTTGCGCCAAATGGAACGCTTTTACCACTTGATCTATCTCAGTGGGTGATAGATACTGACTCACCAGGGTTAGAAGTTGCGCCATAGCATCGGGGTAGGTATATTCTACAAATTGTTGTCCCACAAACCTATCTATCATGATTTATCTATGACCATCTGGCATATCCTAAAAAGGGATAGCCTATAAAGCTATTGACCTACTGCTACGAGATTATATACGTTTTAAGATGCTTATGGTTAGAAGGGAAAATAGTCGAAGGGAACATTCCTATACTCACGACATGCCAGGACACACGCATGTCTTATAACTCTATTTTCGCACATAAGGTTATGAATATTCTGTATGTCAAACAGAGAAGAACCCCATTAGCCATAGGGGTACAAGCGCCCGCACGCATCTTATGGCTACAAAAAAGCATAGCCCTATTTTCCTAGAGCACGCTCCACACTTACTACGGTCTTAACCTGGCGCAAACGCCGCAGGATGCGCTCAATCTGATCAAGCACGTTTACATCAGCCGCGATCTCCAGCGTCGTTGTAATTTCGGCCTTTTGTAATGAAGGACTACTAGTAGAGTTTACAGAAACCATATTGATGCCCGCATCCGCGACGACAGCGGCCACATCACGCAAAAGCCCGGAACGATCATGGGCGATCAAGGTAATAGGCACGAGGTAACTATCTGGATTAATCTGATGCCAATTCACTTCTAACAAATTATTTGCATTTTCGCGATTACGACGCAGCATATGACAATCGCAGCGGTGGACCACCATACCTTGATCAGGTGTAGGTAAGCCAATAATGGCATCGCCAGGGATGGGACAACAACATTGAGCCAATTGCACCAGATTTGCGTTATCGCCTTCTTTATGCTCATAGTAACCGTTGTTCTTGCCACCAGACGTTGTACCATGACGCTCGCTTGCTGGTAAGAGTGGCAGGAGTTGAGCCAATAGCGGCTCGACCTGTAAATCTTCGCGGCCAAGGGCCACATACACATCATCAATGGTTGCATACTTCTTGAGAGCACCGTTGACGGGTAGCTCTTGCAAGTGTAGCACAATCTCTTCAACTTGCACACCTGCACCAGACATACCCGATGCTTTCAAGGCAAAATCCAAACGTTCACGACCCAGTTGCAGATTGATTTCGCGCTCATAGGTCTTGAGATAGCGACGAATTTTATTACGTGCCGCTGCAGTACGTGTGAAAGAGAGCCAGTCCCGCGTTGGATGGACGGTGCGATTGACCATAATCTCGACGATCTCGCCGCCCTTTAGCTCGTAATCCAGAGGGACAAGTCGAGTGACCAGACGACCGCTATCATCCGTATTTGTAATAATGCGTGCACCAGCACAATGATCACCAATGTCAGTATGAATACGATAAGCCATGTCCAGCGGAGTAGAGCCGCGCGGCAGATCTTTTACCTCGCCCTGTGGTGTAAAAACGAAAATCTGCTCCTGGAAAATGTCGCCTTTTACCGCTTCGACAAACTCGTCGGCGCTCTGTGGTAGTGCACTTTGCCATTCACGCAACTGCTCAATCCAGGTAACCATCTCCCGATAAGAGAGCCGCCAGCTGCCCGGCGTTGGCTCTTCATTTTCATCGCGCTGTTGCTCATCTTTGCCCATGCGCTCTTTCAGAAACCAGTAGCTAGCGATGCCGTAATCAGCGGTACGCTCCATATCATACGTGCGAATCTGGATCTCCGCCAGACGATTATCCAGGCAGAAAACCGTCGTATGTAATGACTGATAGCCATTTAATTTTGGCGTTGCAATAAAATCTTTAATACGACCATCTTTAGGACGCCAGAGAGCATGGATATATCCAAGGGCCAGGTAACACTCATAATCACTATCAACAAGAATACGAAAACTGACCAGATCGTGAATCTGGCTCAACTCATTGCCAGAGGTCTCTAATTTGCGGTTGACGCTGGCAAGATGCTTCTGCCAGGCCAGCACATCGGCGTGAATACCAGCACGCTGCATTTCATCGCGCAACACACGACAGACTTCGTTGATGAATAGTTGACGGCGCTTCACCTCTTCTTCAACCTGCAGGGCGAGGCGAGCATATTTATCCGGCTCCAGGTAACCAAAGGCGAGGTCTTCCAGATCGGCCTGTACCAGATTCATCCCCAGGCGTCGAGCAAGAGGAGCATAAATCTCACTGGTCTCACGTGCAGTATTTTGCTGCTGAGCCGCCGACATTGCGCTAAGTGTACGCATATTATGCAGGCGATCAGCCAGCTTCAGTACAACCACACGAGGATCGTCTGCCATTGCAAGCAACATTTTTCGCACTGTCTCTGTACGCGCACGACGTTTGTCTACAAGAGAGGGGGGGAGGAGGCACATCAGGGCTTACACCCTCTTCTTGCGCACCCATAGGCGGGGGAGGGGCTTTTCCGGCCAGAGCATCAAATTTCGTTACACCGTCCACGATGTTGGCGACCGCCACTCCAAATTGTTCCTCAAGGTCTTCAAGTGAGTATTCGGTATCTTCAACAACATCGTGCAACAGCGCAGACACAATACCATCTGCATCAATGCGCATACCAGCAAGCAAAAGGGCTACCTCTAATGGATGCTGAATGTAGGGCTCACCCGAACGGCGCACAGCTCCCTTATGCGCATGTTTAGCCAGATTATAGGCACGCTGAATCTTCTCCATGTCTTGCGGAGTAAGATAACGTTCTGTCTCTGCCAGTAAATCATCTAGAGTCATGCGCGATTGGGTCACCTGTGTCCCCCATGTCATGGTTGTTCTCACCATAGGTATAATGGCCTTTGGCTCCCTAGATTGCCCAGACTCATTAGCGACTTTATCGAAATTGGTAGCCATTCTTGACACCTGCTGTATTATGCTATGCCATCTGCCCTGCACCAAATTAAATCCCTCTTGCTATTCCACTCATATATATAAGGCTACGTACACAACTTGATAGATGTCTCACTCTCTCACTCTCTCACTCTCAACACTTCTTTTATTTCCATTATTAGAGAGCAACTTGTAGCTGTCACACATATGCGAAGTTACCTTCCTTCGTAAGGGAAGGTAGATAAAGAGGGTTCTCGGACACAGGATGGAGGTAAAGAATATATAATAATTTCCTTTACCATAAGTAAACAGGAACGAAAGTAGTTTCATTCCCGATCAAAACAAATAAATGATCGGACACCTCGTCCAGATAGACACATATATCAGGCATATGTTCTATCAAGTATAAGCGGAGTCCGCCAAAAACGCAATGTAAGGCAAAGCCAAGAACACACCTCGGCTTAGCCTCTTTTTTGCTGCTCTAGACGAAAATACTAGTCGCGAATGGCGCGAACTTTGTCGTAGCAAGAACTGCAATAGACGGGTCGATCATTTTTAGGTAAGAATGGCACCTGCGTCTCAGAACCGCACTCAGCACATGTAACTGTGTGCATTTCTCGGGGGGCACGCTCACGGTTACCGGCACCACCAGATGCCTGACGGCGGGTGGCACGGCAAGATGGGCAGCGACCAGGCTGATTCATCAAACCTTTTTGCTGGTAGAACTCTTGTTCACCTGCAGTGAATACGAAATCATTTCCGCACTCACGACATTTTAGGGTTTTGTCAACGAAGCTCAACTAGGGACCTCCTGTGTGATATGTTGGTAATCCTCCGGGTCCATATCCTTAGCAGTTGTCACCAGTCTTTTCCCCCTACCAGCGTGGGATTTTTACCCTGGACGAGCACTGTATGCGAGACCGAGATTGGATACCGGAGAAAAGCATACACCATCTTTTCACGATTTGCAAGCGTTTTTAATGACAAATTGTCCCTATGGTACATATTTTTATGTATTTCTTATAACCAACAGGATTCACCAATCTATATATGATGATAACAACCAGTATATACAAATATCATTCTTAATCTTAAGTAGATGATGAAATGATCGTTTTTCTTCTATATTTACATTTTTCATAAATTTTTGTAAAGCATAAAAATTTATGAAAAATGTAAATAGTAGAAGAACCTTGACGCTCATGAGACAATAAGGTAAGGATTAAGAAAGTTGAAAAGGAGATAGAGAGGGCAGTAAGCTTACTTGTTTCTCTTTTCCATTGAGAAGTGTATGTCATCTTTTAACTTTACAATCGAGGCCGAATGTGCCACGAGTTGGGCACGTGCAGGCACACTCCAAACACCTCACGGCATGATTCAAACACCTATTTTCATGCCCGTCGGCACGCAAGCCACCGTCAAAAGTGTTTCACCCGAAGAGCTACATGCAGCCGGGGCGCAGATCATCCTGGCAAATACCTATCATCTGATGCTGCGCCCCGGCTCTGAGCTGATAGATTCTTTTGGTGGGCTACACTCATTTATGAACTGGCACGGCCCCATTTTAACTGACAGCGGCGGATTTCAGGTCTGGAGCCTGGGGCATCTACGCACATTGAACGAAGATGGAGTTGTCTTTAAATCGCACATCGATGGCTCAACACACAGCCTTACACCTGAACGTGTTATGCAGATCGAGGCTGAGATTGGTGCAGACATCATTCTACCCCTCGACATCTGTGCCCCTTATCCCTGTTCGCCAGAAGAAGCCTGTAAGGCCATGGAGTGGACACATCGCTGGGAAGAGCGAGCACTCCTCGAAAAAGCACGACAACGGCCCGAACAGACGCTTTTCGGCATTGTACAGGGAGCCTTTGAACCAAAGCTACGTGAGCAGAGCGCCCGCATTATTGGGGAGATGCCATTTCCTGGCCTCTCGATTGGTGGACTCTCTGTTGGTGAACCAAAAGCACAAATGTGGGAGATGCTCCAGCACGTCACTCCTAACCTGCCCCGCCAGAAGCCACGTCACCTGTTAGGGGTTGGCTCGCCAGAAGATCTCGTCATTGGCGTCGGGCTAGGCATGGATATGTTCGACTGTGTCTTGCCCACACGTGTCGCACGCCACGGCGGGCTCTTCACGCGCGATGGGCGTATCAGCATCAAGGGCGCTAGTTTCCGTACTATGCACGGCCCCATTGAAGAGCACTGCGACTGCTATACCTGTCAGAATTATAGTGCGGCCTATGTCCATCATCTGGCACGTGTGGAAGAGCAACTCTATTATCGTCTGGGCAGCATTCATAATATTCGTTTTATGTTGCGCCTGGCCGACCAGTTGCGTGCATCGATTATCGCTGGCAACTACCCGGCTTTCCGCGACGAATTCCTGGCACGCTACATCCCCGCTTCCGAGGATATGCGCGAGGCCCAACGCGAAAAGTGGAAGCAGACAGCCAGATCCAAAAGAATACAAGAGTAGGGCCCGCAACTTATCATCCCGGCATAGGCAGGTAGGTAAGTACCATACTTACTTTTCCTAACATCCCAGCACACAGGAAAACAACAAAGCAATGCAGACTGCAACATATCGTTTCATTCATACAGGTATTCAGGATGCCGCCCTTAACATGGCAATCGACGAGGCCATTCTCACCCACCATCTCAAGGGAGAAGTTCCTCCTACGTTGCGCGTCTTCAAATGGTCGCAGACAGCCATCTCCCTGGGCCGTTTCCAGAGCGTCGAGCGCGAAATAGAGTTGGAAAATTGTGCAGGGATCGCCCTGGTGCGCCGTCCAACGGGCGGGCGGGCCGTCTATCATAGAGACGAATTTACATATAGCATTGTTATTGGCAAACGCGATGGCGTACCAGCAGGCGTTGTTGCCGCCTATGCTTATCTCGCACAGGGCCTGATCGCCGCATTACGTTTACTTGGAGTGCAAGCCGAATTAAGCAACGAGCGCGTCAGCAAACATCCATCCGCAGCCTGCTTCGCATCTTCGACGCAAGCGGATCTCACCAGTGGCGGCTTTAAACTGATAGGGAGCGCCCAGGTATGGAAAAACGATACTTTACTGCAACAAGGCTCTTTACCTCTTGCAGATCATGCCCACGAATTCTTTGAACTGCTCCGCTATCCCAATAGAGAAGCACGCCAGAAAGCACTGGCACTCTATCAAGAAAAAGCTTCGCCGCTACACACTTTTGTTCCCCAGGCAAGTTGGGATGACGTAGCACAGGCTTTCCACACTGGTTTCAGCAGTTTCCTGCAGAAGGATCTCGTCGCAGGCGAACTGAGCCAATCCGAATGGGATATGGCCCGACAACTCGTGCACGAGAAGTATAATCAGCTAGCATGGCATTAATAGCGCATCACCCTGGTCTAACCTGGAAGAGGGCTCATTCGTAGATATACAAAGGTTCGTGGCGTCAGTTGTGTCAATTACATATACCAGGACCAGAGATGCGCTGGGAAAATACACAGATCGGCAATGCTCTAGCACGCAAGTGCACGTTGCATACAGAATGTATGTGGGGTACAATGGGCAATCGTAAAGGGCAAAAAAAGGAGTATCTGGGCGTGAGTATATCTATTGAACTGGCACAACGCGTGTTAGGAGCCTGCAAACAGCGTGCTCGCGAGTTACGCGCCCCTGTAAGTATAGCCATCGTTGACGCGGGAGGTCATCTCGTACTTTTCGAGCGCATGATGGCTCCTTATGGCTGGGCCACAGGAGACATGAGCATAGCGAAGGCGCATACTTCAGTGATGTTTAATCAACCAACCGACGCAATTGCACAATGGGGCGCGGCCATACCAGGCTTTGCATCTAGTCTGGCTGCTATGACCCATGGCAAATTTGTAATGGCCGCTGGCGGTTGGCCGTTACGTTCAAATGGCGTTACTATCGGTGGGGTAGGAGTAAGCGGGGGCAATGCAGCGGGGCGAGACGATGACATAGCACGCGCCGGCGTTGCCATCATTGAGGCTATGTGCACAACCTGTCTCCGCTTCACCAGCAGCATACACGAGTAGCAACGCTGAAGCGGTAGCATTGGCTGCCAACAACGAAATGGCATCATCATTTTATCAAGATCAAGCGCAGGAACCTCCGACAACACACCATTTGCCTGTATTTGAAAAAGATCCACATAGGGCTTTTCACTCTGATACAGCCAACCCGAACCGTTCAGGAGAACAAAAATGAGTCAAGAATACAATACCATGCCAAAGAAGCAAAAACGTACGCGCTCACCGCGCAACCGTCCTACCCTTGTAACAAATACCACATCCATAGAGGACCTCTCTTCTGCAAGCGAAGATCAGGCCGTAGAAATAGCAGAGCCAACAATATCAACAACGTCAATAGCTGAACCCACTCCTCCTCCTGTTATATCAACGCAGCGACGGTCATCACTTTTGCCCAACTTCTTTTCAAAAGTAGACAAAAGCGACCAGAGTGACACGACCAAAGAGGCAAACGTTATCCAGGCACGTATGGCGCGTGCGCGAAAAGGTATCGTTGTAAACGAGAAGGCAGCAGTAAAAAAGGAAGACAGCAAAGAAGTAACCAAAGCCACCGCCAGTTCAACCCCTGCCAAAGCAACACCCAATCGTCCACCGAGCCTATTTAAGACCCGACATATCATCGGCATGGCTATCTACCTGCTAGCCGCTCAGTTTATTTTACCCTATGAACGCTTATTCGCCATCAGCACAGGTATAGAGAAAAAGCTAGCTGATTTTCCATTCTTTGGCTTTAACGCATCCATCACAACCTCATTCCTGTTCAACATTCTCACATTGATCATCTTGCTCTATCTCCTGGTACGTTTCGATCTCCTGCCCACCGGCAAAAAGATGGCCCAGACTCAACAGGGGAAAACAGGAACGGGACAGAGTGCAAATGGAACAGTTACCGAGAAAGTTGCGCCCAAACCTGTACGCGAAGGTGTCAAGGGCGAGCACGACGACCTCTATATGGCCTATCGTACCAGTCAACGCCGCGAAAAGAAACGCTAACCATTCATTTAATCAAGCCATATTTTTGCACGTTCACCATTATTGCGCTAAGCACAATAATGGTGAACGTGCAAAAATATGGCTTAAACCAGTGCAATATGTATATTTCTTCTTTAAGAGACCAGCTGTTTATAGTCACATAGTATAGTAAAACGTATTTGCTCCCATTCCCTCTTGACAGAATGCTAGCGCCCTCTCTATAATCAGACCATAGTAGTGAAGGCGATAGAGCCCACTATAATAATAAATGGAAGAAACACATGCTCAGCAATTACATACAAAACATACAATCTAGCTTTTATTATTGGTTTAGCCCTCCAGCATGATGGTGGGCCCTTTGGGCTGAGCAAAAAATGACCACCAGCATGCTGGATAAGCAGAGGAAAAAAACCTCTGCTTTTTTGTTTTCTTAAAGCACTAATTAGAGTAAAGAGAGGATTACATTCCATGATTATCACGATTAACAGCGAAGCATCCAGTGAAGAACGAGCACAACTTATGTCATTGCTATGCCGCATCACAGGCAACCAGCATCCGATAAAAACCGTCGAGATAGATAGACAAGAAGTGATTGCACTTGATGCCTCCCGTATAGATGCCCAGGCACAGGCAGCATTGGGCGAACAAAGAGCGGTCGAGCGCCTACAAAGGATCAAAACACCCTATAAGCTCGTCAGCCGAGCATTCAAAGCACAGAGCAGCAGCATAGTCATCGGCGAACACCACGAATGCGAGCAAGTGACCATAGGTGGCGACATGGCAGAGCCAGTCATTATGGCCGGACCATGTGCCGTCGAGAATAGAGAGCAGCTTATCACGACCGCACGTGCAGTCAAGGAGTCAGGTGCACAAGTATTGCGAGGAGGGGCATTCAAGCCACGCACATCCCCATATCAGTTCCAGGGTCTCGGCGTTGAAGGGCTACACCTGCTGGCAGAAGCTCGCGAAATTACAGGGCTGCCCGTCATTACCGAAGTTATGGAGCCTGCCATGGTAGAGATCATCGCACAACATGCAGATGTACTACAGATCGGGGCCCGTAACATCCAAAACTTCCCGCTTCTACTCGCGGCTGGTCTCAACAGCAAAAAAGTACCCGTGCTACTCAAGCGCGGCCTGTCCTCCACGATTGACGAATGGTTACAGGCGGCCGAATACATCGTAGCAGCCGGCAATCCAAACGTCATTCTCTGTGAACGTGGCATTCGTAGTTATGATCCTCAGACGCGCAACCTGCTCGACCTCTCCTGCGTCCCCCTGCTCCACCAGCTAACACATCTCCCAGTTATTGTTGATCCCAGCCACGCAACAGGACGACGCGAATTAGTACAAGTAATGTCGCGAGCCAGCATTGCAGCCGAAGCAGAAGGGCTTATCATCGAAGTGCATCCCGACCCCAACAGCGCCTTATGTGATGGTAAACAATCAATTACCCCCGCACAATTACAGATAATCGTCCAGGAAACACGCCTATTTGCTAGCATAATGAAACGGGAAGTTTATGTAGCTTGAAAAGCAAAGGATAACTTCTCCTTCACCCCTATCGACTCCTTATCCACAGTTATGATATACTCTTTATATGTAGTAAGAGTACGTCGTCAGATGGGTGGGAATAGACCAAAGGCTTTGAGGAGACACTATGCCAACACGAATTATTATTGCCGATGACGAAGCCATTCAGCGCATGGATCTGAAGGATGTGCTGACAAAACAGGGCTACCTGGTCGTCGGCGAAGCAGGCGATGGACAGAGCGCTGTCAATCTAGCCCGCGAGTTAAAACCAGACCTGGTTATCATGGACATTCGCATGCCCGATGTGGACGGCATAGCGGCCGCCGAAACACTTGCGCAAGAGAAGATTGCACCTGTGTTATTGCTCACTGCCTTCGGAGATCAGCAATTAGTCGAACGAGCGAAAGAAGCCGGTGTGGTTAACTACATTGTGAAGCCACTACGCGAAAGTGAAGTTACGCCTGCAATTGAAGTCACACTGGCACGCTACAGCGAGTTCCGTGCAATTGAAGAAGAGAACCGAACGCTAACTGAAAAGCTAGAAACACGCAAGGTCGTTGAACGGGCAAAAGGGCTCTTAATGGAGAAACAGGGTCTCACTGAGCAAGAAGCGTTCCGAAAGATCCAGAAGGCCAGCATGAACAACCGCAAATCCATGCGCGAAGTAGCTGAAGCAATCTTACTAACCAATGAAATGTAGCGTTCCAATACCCTCAATTGAAACTTAGCAGTGCACTCCCCAGGGGAATGCATATGCACTAAACCCTACAAGGTGAAATTGCAATAGGGAGGGTGAAGCAAGGAGGCTGCGCCCTTCCTCCGTCTAGTAAAGATTGAAAAAATGATGTCACTGGCAGCAAGTACAGAACAAAGTTTTATCGTAGTAGGCATTCGTTTTCGCCCAGCGGGTCGGATCTACTATTTTGATCCGCAAGAGCAAACATTCACCAACGGCCAGTACGTCATCGTGGAGACTAGTCGCGGTGCTGAGGCTGGACGAGTGGTGATCGCCGCAAAAAAAGTACTGGAAAGTGATTTAAGTGATCCTCTCAAGCCTGTATTACACCTGGCAACTGAGGATGAATTGCGGCTCATGCTCTCGTTTAAGAGTAAAGAAAAAGAGGCATTGGTACACTGCCATGAACGTATTGTTCAGCATCACCTGCCCATGAAGCTGGTCGAGGCTGAATATACGTTTGATGGTAGTCGGCTGACCTTCTATTTCACAGCGGATGAACGGGTAGATTTTCGTGCCCTGGTACGCGACCTGGCAGCGATGTTTCGCACACGCATTGAGCTACGCCAGATAGGGGCCCGTGATCAAGCCAAGCTACAAGGTGGCGTTGGCCCATGCGGCAAAACGCTGTGTTGTAGTTCCTGGATTACTGACTTCGGCATCGTATCCATCAAAATGGCTAAAGAGCAAGGATTGCCACTAAATCCCTCCAAAATCTCCGGCGTCTGTGGCCGTTTAATGTGTTGTCTCTCTTATGAAAACGACAATTATATTCAAGCCAAGCAGCAGATGCCACAAATTGGAACTTTTCTCGACACTCCGAGCGGTCGAGGCAAGGTTGTTTCGATTAATGTACCACAGAACTCTGTCGAAGTAATGCTTGAAAGCGATGCCACTATTCACGTCCCTGTCGATATAGTAGAAGAGAAGAAGCAGAAAAGCGGCTGTGGAAGCGGCGGCGCATGTTGCAGCACAGGAGGGGGCAGTTGTGGCTCTGGTGGTTGCGGCTCTGGCGGTTGTGGCAGTAGCTCTAAAGGCGGCGGCGGTTGCGGTTCTTGTAGTCTCAAAAAGAAATAATAACCAATCGACTATCTGGTGAAGAGATGAGAGGAAGGTGTGTGCAAACATGTCATCAGACAGAAATGATGCGGGCTCCACATGGCAAGGACCCGCAACACCTCATACCAACTGGAAGCAACCACAACAGTCGCAAGAGCACGTTCCAGCACTAGATCAGGAGGAGGAAACACCTCCTCCCGTTCGACAGCCAGGAGGTGCACATCATCAAACTACGCCTGATGCCATTGAAGCAGCAAATGTGAGAAGAAGGGCGACGTATGCCAATAATACGAACAATACCGGAGCATCGTCCGAGTCCGCCTTTACTCCATTTGAACTGCTAAAGCAATTTGGACAGTATATTACACTCATCATTATACCACTTCTCTTTGGCGCGTTAACCTGCCTTATTGTATTGCCAGCGGTTTTAGCGGGTCGAGCCAGCCTGCCGCCTGAAGGCTTCTGGCCCATTCTCCTGGTTATCCTGGCGATTACTATCGCGCAAGGTGTAACTATTTATTATGCAGGTACAGACAATGGCATGGGGGCGTTAGGTACCGCTGGAGGATTCTGTCTTTTCTTGCTCGTTGCCTGCTTTACCCTTTTTGGACCCCTCCCCGGCTTCCTGGTCCTCCTCGCGCTCGTCATCATAGGAGTTGTACTGGCTCGCCGTAGTTTGCATCCAGTGCCTCAAGGGTTTGTAGATATTATCTTCGCAGCACAAAAATATCGCCGCACTCTCTATCCAGGCTTCAACATTCTCTTGCCATGGGAAAAGGTCTTCACACAGCTAAACACCGAAGAAGTGCAATGGATCTGCCCCGCTCAGGTGGTACAACTCTCAAACGAGAAAGATGTAATGCTGCGTGCGGTTATCTCCTACCAATTATTACAAGAGGATGCCTATCTCGCCGTCACGCAGATTAAAAACTGGGAGGAGAGCCTGCGTACCCTTTTCGCTACGACTCTGCAAAGTATCGCTACGGTCTTTACACCCAATGACTTCATCCCCTGGCAGACTAACAATATCCAACATACCATTCAGGAGGGTGATGACGATTTCACAGGCAGCTTTGAACGCAGACAAGCGATTAATACCTATCTTTTCCGCCTTATGCGCGATAAAGTCGCGCTCTGGGGCGTGCAAATTAACTGGGTCAGTATCCGTGATGTGGAACTGGCTCCCCATGGAAGCCTGGTAATCAATGAACGTCCTGCGCCTGCACCTAAAGCGCAGTCCGAACCAAAATCCGAACCAAAACAGGCTCCACCCGTTGAAACAAAGTCCCCGGAGCTGCAGCCCAGGCCTGCAGTATCCCCGGCCCATGCTCAGACGGTACCAGCACCAAAACCAGCCGAACAGTCAGGAACAGTGGCCGCACAAACAGCTATCCCTGCTAATCAACTCAAAGAGGATGTACTGATTCAAGCATATAAAACCGTGCAAAACGGTCAGGTTACCGATCCAGAGACGATTCGGAATATCGCTGCCAAGTTCGAGATGGTGGCACAAGATCCTGAGGCCAACAAGACTATTAGCTTCGATGCTCAACGAGCTGCACTCAACTTATATGACCAGGCCAGGAAATACGAAGAGGAGTATGAACAGGCCAGGAAATATAATGAGCGCTTTAGAAATTTGTATTCCGATGATACACAACCAGATTGGGCTGCACCACATCCCATCCAGGAAGGCCAGAAAGCTACACAGCCAGAAAGCTAAACAGGAGAAATTGTTTTAGGTTATTGGCAGGTTTACAAGTTTGTTGCCGGGCAATAAACTTGTAAACCTGCCAATAACCTAAAATTTGTTTTACTTCACTTTTATGCCAGCGAACTCGCGCACAATGTTGTTGAAGCGAGCGGCCTGCTCATCCTGAATATGAAGAGTGGATTTGTCGATGATACGCACATCAATCTTAGGGTTGGCACGCTTGAAAGCGGCACTTGCTTCGGCGGGGGGCAGCAAGCCTTCGCGGCCCCAGATCGCGACCACAGGTACCTGCAGGCGACTCAATGGCTCGTGTACGTCCAGGTTTAAGTGACCACCCTGAAGCGAGGCTATAGCATAACGGCTATTGGGCTGGTGTGCACTCGTGTAAACATACTCAATCAGCTCATCGGTAATCAGACCTGGATTGTGATAGCCCTGACCACTATAATAGCCACGGATAGCCTGGCGTGAAGTCAGCATATTGTAAATGAACTCGCCAACAATCGGGGCACGCAGGACAAACTTCAAGGCATCCATGATGGGACCAGGATAGTCTTCCGTCAGAATCACAGGAGGAGCGGCTACAAGTACAAGACGCTCGAATAACTGTGGGCGTCGATAAGCCGCGGCAATAACATAAGCGCTGGTCAAGCCGTGAGCCACAACAATTGCGGGCCTGCCCACTACTTCGTGTACAAAGTCATTCAGCAGATCGGTATAGGTCTCAGCATCATAGTCAACCGAGGGACGATCAGAGAGACCAAAGCCTAATAGATCAAGCGCATACACCTGGAACTGCTCAGACAACGTATCAATATTTTTCCGCCACTCATAAGACGATGCTCCTGGCCCAAAACCATGAATAAGGACCAGTGGCTTCGCACCAGCATCCCCCTTCACCTCATAAAACATATCGCCATACTTCCAGGGATAGCGGCGCTCCTGGCCCGTCAAGACAGTATCAAGTTCGCCCGCCATCGTCTCGGTAACCTTATTATAAAGGGCCAGTGCACCTAATGCACCACCTACAAATAAGCCAGTATTCAACAATTTTTTAACGAAAGACATATAACACTCCTACTTTATACTTAACAGATACAAACGATTAAACGATTAAAGTCAGCTCCGATACCTTACTACATAGACTCTACACCACGGAAATTGCAATATCTTTACATACTCGCTACTCACATGCTCACACGCTTCGAAGTATGATGGCTTACAAGATGTAATATAGCATGCACATGTAAAGAGCGCAAAGGGTACTAGTCCAAATGGCCCTTTAGTGGGACCCTCATTGGCTCGTCGCGGCTTCACCGCTCTCTAGATGCTTTCCTCTTTCTTTTTTTAAAATCACATTTTGCATTTTATAAATTTTTGCGGCGCAAAAATTTATAAAATGCAAAATGTGATTTTAAAAAAAGAAAGTAAAAAGTGCGAACGCCGAAGGCGTGAGCACGCAAAAGTTCACATATCAGAGATGTTGATTTATTCCAACATAACGACTACAATACTAGCATAATACAAATATACAAAAGGACTTTGTGCATAGGTACTATCCAGTTCTCTTGATGCAACAATTTCTCCTCGAAAGGAGCCTTATACCGTGAATAGTCCCCTGGAGATTCGCAAGGTCATTTGGGGCGTTGTACTAGCCATGCTGTGGATGTGTATATTTATTTTCATCAAGGACTCAATCGTGATCGATTGGGCTGGTGATGCCTCAAACCTGACCCCTCTCAAAACGGTCCTGGGCGTGATTGGACTGCTCGTGGTCGTTTTCTATCACATTCTTATCAATGCAAGCACTGAAACAAAGAAACTTAGCTTGACCGCTACGCTCACTATTGTCTGGCTCTCGCTCATTATCTTCTACCCATTCAGAGATCCGAGCAATACAGCTGGTGGTGCCATTGGTTTCTTTGCGCTCATTATTGGTCTGGCAGTTGTTGTGCTATGGGTACACTTCTTCTCAGATGAACTTATCGTTGCTTAATTGCCACCAGCATTTTATGGTGCTAGAAGCCCACTTACCATTTACAAACGGTAAGTGGGCTTCTAGCACCATAACAGGAACATATGCGCATACTTATTCTACGCCCAGGAGCAATCGGCGATACGCTACTTACCTTTCCCATTCTGCAACACTTGCATAAGAAATATGCCCCGGCAGAGGTTACCTTTGTCGGCAATGCCAGCGTCCTGCCACTTGTAAAGGCGTTCGGGCTTGCCCAAACAATCTCCAATTATGAGGAGCCACAATGGGGACAGTTCTTTGTACCCCTTACCAATCCTCCCTCTAAAAAGGTCAACACGGCTACAAGAAATTGTGTATCAGATGGATATGGCGATCTTCTGGCTGCGCGATCCTGGCCCGATTCTCATACAGAACGCGCAAGCAATGGGCATCAAACAGATCATTGTGGCACCAGGGCGTCCTACAGAAGATATGCATATGCATATTATAGCCTACCTGGGACAAAGCATTGGTGAACATTGTAGCATCGCATGGAAAGTGCCAGAGCCGTATGCCTGGAATAAATCCGCTTCTTCCTCCTCAACGCAACCACGCGCAATTGCTATTCACCCTGGCAGCGGGGGCGTACAGAAATGCTGGCCTATCACTTATTTTGTGGCCTTGATCGAGCAATTATGGCTGCGCGAGATACCAGTTCTGTTGTTAGCTGGCCCTGCTGATCACGAACGCATCGCAGAAATGCATCAACTACTGCCAGCACCGCCACAAGCCACATTGTTCAATACGTTGATCGATGCTCCTTTGCTGACGGTGGCCCAGCAGCTCCAGGAGTGTCGAGGCTATATCGGCAACGATGCAGGTATCACTCACCTGGCGGCGCTGCTCGGCCTCCCCACACTAGCGATGTTTGGTCCCAGCAACCCGGAGATCTGGCGACCCATCGGCCCAAATGTAAGCGTGCTACATGAGCCGTTGCTGGCACAACTGACGGTGGATGTCGTTCTGGCGCGTGCATTGGCGTTCGCTTTGTAAGCAAAGATCTGTTCGTTCTAAAGAGACCACGAGGTTGTCGCTCTGCCTTTTTAATATTGTAGGACACATAATTTGCGCATTTACCTATTTTGTGTCTGCAGACAAAATAGGTAAATGCGCAAATTATATGTCGTACACAAGCAACTTTTGAATTACCTCACAAACTCTTGCAGTGCTGGCGTTTACTCTATATACTAGAGGATGTTTGCTACACTAATAGATATATTGCTATTTATTTATATGGAGAAATGAGGGGGCTGCAATGAGGGCAGATATTGCAATTATCACGATTCGTGAGGATGAGTTTGAGGCGGTATTTGATCGGCTCGACAAACATCCATCTAAAATAGTAAAAGGTCTCAAAGGGCGTACATATGCAATCATCACTGTACCAATCAACGGCAACAAAACCTGTACAGTCGCCCTGACACGCAGTCCTGAACAAGGCAATGATGTATCCCAAAAGATAGCCTCCGAGATGATACGAGACCTGGACCCAAAAATCCTACTTGTTGTCGGCATAGCAGGAGGTTTTCCTACTAATGACTTCACACTGGGTGATGTCATCATCTCTTCGCGTATCCACAATTTCGATGTGAACGCCCATGACCAGGAGAAAATCACCTTCGATGCCAAAGGCGATATTCACCCATTCGTTAGTGATATCGTTGCCAGCCTACGCATGTATAGAGGCAGCCTGGCAGGCTGGAATGATGTTGACAGCATAGGCATGGTACGGCCATCCATCGATCTCTCAGAGGTAGAGTCTAACATGTATGGTGATGACGAGTGGAAGAAGAAGACGCTCAAATCGCTCAATTCTCAATTTGGTGCATCCGCCATCCGCTCCCAACATCCTCTGTTCAAAACGGGTGCCATTGCTTCAAGCAATAGCCTGATGAAGAACACAAAGATCCCAACACAATGGTTGGATATCGTACGTAGCACTCTAGCTGTCGAAATGGAGTCTGCAGGTGTTTTACAAGCCGCCGATGACATAGATAAACAATACCCGGTCATGGCCATTCGCGGCATCAGCGACATCGTTGGCTTTAACCGCGACGACCTCTATCTGGCGGTCCTACGCCTGCCAAACTGCGGGTGCCTTTACCTACGCCTTCATTAAAGCTGGGATTATTGAGCCACGACCGCCAGAGAACAACGCCCGAACAACTGCTGCAGGCTCACAGCCATCCAAAGAGCCAGCTCCGTCAAGAACCAGGAATTCCCCATGGACAACCGGCACAGTGGATAGCACAAAACCCGCTCCACTCAACCTTTTCATAAGCTACTCGGCAGACGACGAGAAGTTTAAAGAAAACCTGGAAAAACAGCTTACCATGCTTAAACGCGATGGCACTATTCGTCCATGGCACAGCCAGCAAACAGAGGCAGGCACTGAATCGGAAATTGCCGATATCCTCGATCACTCTCAGATCATCCTGCTCCTGATCAGCCCAAGTTTTCTGGCCTCAGATGATCTCTATGATGAACAGCTGGGGCGTGCTATGGAGCGACATGCAGAGGGTACTGCCCGCGTTATACCGATCATCCTTCGTCCAGTAGACATAACAAACACTCCCTTTAGTGCCCTACAAGCACTACCACGTTCTCTCAAGCCCGTTGATAAACCAGGCAATGACGAGGAATGGGTGAAGATTGTCAGGGAGATTCGGGGCATTTGCAATGCTTTACGTGATATAGAGAAAAAATCATAACATTTAAATGCGCAATTCCGAGAGATAATAGCGGGTGGATCAGGAGGATGGTATGAATAGCCTGAAGACAGATATCGCAATTCTCACTAGTCGTGAGGACGAGTTTGGCGCGGTATTTGATCGGCTCGAAGAATATCCGTTTGAGCCGTTAACAGATGCCAGCGGGCGCACATATGCAATCTTCTCTGTACCAATCACGAAGGGCAACAAGGTCTGCACCGTTGCCCTGATACGCTATCCTGAACAAAATAACACGGCATCACAGCAGGTAACTAATGACCTCATCCGAGAGCTAGACCCTTCTATTCTACTCATCGTTGGTATTGCCGATGGTATTCCTAACAATGAATTGATGATTGGCGATGTCATTGTCTCCTCTCATATCTATAATCTGGTTGACAGCTCACCACAACCCAGTACCACGAGCGACTTCGATGTCAAAGACAGCATACATTCACTGGCCAGCAATGTTTTTGCCCGATTACCTCTTTATGCTCATCGTTTTGAGGGTTGGAATACTACGGAATCTATAGGTCTGCCCCGTCCTACACTATCACAAGAGCACGTCAAAGTTTTACCTGATATGGACAGCGCATGGCAACAAAGGATACTAGCCTCCTTAGAATGGCAAACGGGCAACACAGAAAATCAGTCTCGCGCACCTCTTTTCAAAACTGGCACTATTGCGGCAAACAACACGCCGATTCGCGATCCTCACGCTCTAATCCAATGGCTACAAAATACGCCTGACATCTTAGCAGTCGAGACAGAAGTTATCAGTATTCACCAGGCTTGTAAGCAGTATCCGCTCATGGCTATTCGCGGCATCAGCAACATCGTTGGCCTTCAATCTGACAACAGCTTGACGTCCTACGCCTGCCAATCAGTTGGCGCTTTCACCCATGCATTCATCAAAGCTGGCATTATTGAAACCCAAAGTAGCAATACTCCCACGCCTCCTACGAACTCAAAACCTCCCAACCTATCAACGCCACAAAGAACCTGCACATCCACAACTGAGGCAAGCAATAGTACAAAACCAGCTTTGCTGAATCTCTTTATATACTACTCTGAGAAGGATGAGAGATTCAAAGAAGAACTGGAAACCCATCTCTTTATGCTTAGACGTGATGGCACTATTCGTCCATGGTACAGCCAGCAAACTGAAGAAGTTTTCAGGGCAAGAGCGGCCATTGATGACCATATCAATCAGTCTCAGATTGTTCTGCCCCTGATTAGCCCAAACTTCCTGGCTTCAGACGAACTTAATGATCAAGTATTGAAGCTTGCTATAGAGCAACATATAGCTGGCACTGCTCGTGTCATACCAATCATCATCCACTCAGTAGACATAAGTGGCACTCCCTTCATCAACCTACAAGTGCTGCCCCGTTCTCATCAACCTATTGATAGAGCTGCCAATCGCGATGAGACATGGTTCCAGATTGCTAAGGAGATCCGAGACGTCTGCAACAATTTACGCATCAGCCAGAAAAAATCATAGCATTCAAATGCGCAATTATTAAGAGATGATACTGGTAAGGCCATTTCCCAAGACGAGCGCTTATCCTTGTAATCCAGACATGTATAATACCTTATAAAGTAACAATATCAATTTGCACTGGAGAAAATTCTATGGCTAATCTCTTTTCGTCCCAAAAGTCTCAACGTATTGGCGCTCGCACAACTAGTATCATTCTTTTTTGCTTTGTCTTATTCTTGCTTAACTTTTACCTAAATTACCATTTCGGTCTCGTACAGAGAGATTTGTTGAGAAGCTTTATCTTTGCCATTCCAGTGCCTAGCTTCTTGGCTGTAGGTTTACTCCAATTCACCGTGCAAAACAAGACTCGTCAAACTTCTCTGCCTTGGTATAAGGACTTTTTTTTTTTTTTTTTTTATTATATTATATTATATAACTAAATTACCATTTCAATCTCATACAAACACATTTATTAAAAAACTATATCTTTACCATTCCAATACCTAACTACTTAACTATAAATTTACTCCAATTCACCATACAAAACAAAACTCATCAAACTTCTCTACCTTAATATAAAAACTTCTCTATATAACAAAAATAAAAAAAAAAAAAAAAAAAAAAAAAAAATTCTCTGTATTGCAAAGATTATGGATTTGGCCTAATTTATTGATCTCTATCCCGCTGCTCATCAACGGCCTTATGAACAATGGACTGCCAGATGCAGTAGCCTTACCCTTTATGATAGTAGCCGTTTTGCTGGTGCTCTATCTTTTTGTGCAAAAAATAATAGTTCTACGGTCAGGTGACCGTGCTGAATGAAGAGAAACGACCTCTTTGGCACTCTGTTACTGATCCTCACAGACAACTGTGCCGCAGTTATCTACTTTGCGGCTACGAAGCTCTATCTCCTTAACGCTGGGCCAACAATGACAGTGGTTAGACATCTGCTATTAGAAGAGCTAAACAGTGTTAGTTCTTCAGATCGGATGACCAAATATCTCACTATAAAAACCAACTCCACCTAAGTTAAGGAATCTCTTCCCTATTCTTGTTCTTCTGCCAGAACACATGTCTGGGAAGAACGTATTTCTGATGCTACTCTGCCCAGACACGACCAATTCCAAATACTGATTATCTCTATTCCTCTTGCGTCAGACACTTATAGATATGGCACCTGACTAAACACGCATTCTCTCTATAATGCACAGCGCCCAGCAAAGAATTCTAATATCGAGGGACAAAACCCTTTTCATTTCATAGACGAGATGCGCGGCATGCTGCTGTTCCCCATTGCCCTGAAATGCCAGGGGAAGTAACGCGAGAAAAAGACGGTACGAGACAAGGAGAGGGAGACGCCGTTGCTCACCGGAACAGTGAAAATGGTACTGAACTCTCAAGATCATAGGGCGAATAGCTCAATAGGAGCAGGAGCCCTATTGAGCCGAACAAGCCCACCAGGATCTTGTATCGTACATCATCAATCCGAATCCGTAGCCGTACAACACAACCAGACCATCCCATAAGCAGGCAACGTCAAGAGCTCATCGCGATCATACGACGTTTCCGTGAGCAGATCAATTGCACGCTGACCGGTAAAAAAATGCTTCAGCTCAATAGATTGCGGCTGAGCCGTGAAATTAACGGCAACAAATATGCTCTGCCGCTCTCGCTGGCGGGCAAAGAGGACGATATGATTATTGTTGGCGTTTAGCCAGCGCGTGGGCTGGTTAGCCGCAAAGATAGGATTTGATTTGCGCAACACGATCATATGCCGCAGAGCAGCGAAGATGCGGCCAGCGACAGTAGTAGGATCATACCGTTGCGCAAGGGTATGCGGATTGGCAAAGGGACGATGGACCCAACGACTATCGCTGGCTTTGGTTGGATCTTGTTGATAGCTGTAATCGTTGAGCGTGCCGAGCTCATCACCAAGATAAAGGAGTGGGATGCCGCCAACAGTAAGTGTAATCCCTAGCATTGCCAGCATGCGACGAATGGCAAGTTCGATGGCATAGTCGTTGCCGCCGTTCAGAGCTTGTTCGAGGCCAGCCAGCGAGGCAGTTGTGCCGCAGATACGCATGTCGCCTGTACGTGGATTATGACCAAAGGGGAGCCCAATGGCAAAACTGCCCTCGAAGTTGCCAGTGTAAAAATTATTGAGGAAGATGCGGTGAACGCCGCCATTGATGCCAACTTCAGCACAATCTTCATCTGCAAAACCCCAGCCAATATCGTCGTGACTACGTACATAGTTAACCCAGGAGGTGCTGGCGGGAATAGCAAAACGCTTGACCATGCTATGCAGCAATAAGTGTGTCCAGCCGCTCGCCATCGCCTCCCAGAGCAAAACCATGAGCAGGGGATTATAGCTGGTGGCACATTCGCGTCCGATATACTTCACGACTTCATCCGGGTGCACAATCGCCTCGGACTTGAAGATCATTGCGGGCGCGGCAATCTGGACAAGCAGGTTAAAGGCGGTCAGGAGATCGTGTGCCTGGGGAAGATTTTCGCAGTTAGTGCCCAGTTCTTTCCAGAGGAAGGGGACGGCATCAAGTCGCAACACCTCTACACCTTGATTGGCAAGAAAGAGCATCTCGCCCAACATAGCGTTAAAGAGGGCAGGATTGGCGTAATTGAGGTCCCATTGATAGCTATAAAAGGTTGTCCAGACCCAGCGCTGCACCTCTGGCACATAGGTAAAATTGCCTGGAGCCTGTTCAGGGAAGATTTCGCGCAAGTGTTGCTCATAGAGCCTCGGCAATACATCATTGGGAAACATACGATAATAGTCTTGATAGACGGGATCGCCCGCCTTCGCCCACCGGGCCCACTCATGCTCATCAGAGGTATGATTCATAACCATATCGAGCACCAGACTGATGCCATGAGCACGCAAGTCGGTCGCAAGGTCCGCTAGCTCGGCCATCGTGCCCAGTTGAGGCCGTACCTCGCGGAAACTACTCACAGCATAGCCACCATCGTTAAAGACAGGGGGCGAGCTGAAGAGGGGCATAAGGTGGAGATAGGTCAGTCCCAGCTCTTGAAAATAAGGAATGCGGGCGCGAATGCCCGCCAGATTGCAGGCATAAAGATCAACATAGCAAACACCACCCATCATGCGTTCGTGTTGGAACCAGCGTGGATCGCGGCAGGCATCAAGTTCGCGCAATGCTGAAGGTCGAGCAATAAATGCCTGTGCCGTTGTAATCAGAATCTGCTCCAACTGCGTGGCAAAATCGGATCGATCACCATAGAGACTCGCTAGCAGATCGGTGAGAGGAACAAAACGATCCTGAAGTCGTGTCAAAAAGACTATGCGCTGCACTTCATCGGTGAAAAGCTCGGCCAGGCGCGAGCGTAGCACTTGCCATGTGCTCTCTGGTGCATGATTCATAGTAATCAAAAGCCTCCATAATAGGTGTTGTTGATATGGTATCACGCAAACAGTATAAGACCCAACCTTATATATTCTATTTTGAACAGATGTGCAGAAAAGTAATCGTCTCCATATTGCGCAAAACTCGGGATGAGTGTAAAATATGCATCACTAGAAGTAGTGTGTGTGGGCTCTCGATTGACGAGGAGCGGAGCCAGAGGAATGGCAGAAAGAAGGCTGAGGCATTCATAATGGAGCGCGTATTATGAAACCAGAAACGGAGAGGTTGCTACAACAGTGCCGATCAATGCTTCTACAGTACGACAATGAACGGCTAAATGCACTGTTCGTGTCATGGTTCGAGCGTATGATTGGCGAAGAAGATATGGACGAGGATCTGGACGACCTGTGTCTGTTGCTGGGTTATGGGGTACGTTCAACGAGTTCGCATATCCTGTATGCAACCTATACGGCCTGGTGGGAGGTGGAAGGCTCGAACGATCCAGATGGCGAGTTCGAGTGCCTGGATATAGCAGCCTTGCAGCATCGCCTTATCACCATGCCAATCAAGCAGTTCTCCCTTGTAAGCG
Organism: uncultured Chloroflexia bacterium; assembly: GCA_963850365.1. Taxonomy (GTDB): domain Bacteria; phylum Chloroflexota; class Ktedonobacteria; order Ktedonobacterales; family Ktedonobacteraceae; genus Dictyobacter. Next base: position 63,851 of record CAWKKX010000051.1, on the reverse strand, counting down.
AGCTAGCTTATCAAGTTTGCTCACGGTATGCCGAGCGTCAATCCCGCCTGCCGATAGGACAGGATTGGCTACGTGCTTTAGCGGCCTGGCTTGGAAGTGGGGCTCAGGAACCTTTCGATAAACAAGAATGGCACAAGAATTCGTCTACCACTCTCGCCACTCCACCACCTACCCAACAGCAGCAACTCACGCATAAGCAGCGCAAAGCTCAACAGCGTAAGATTGAGAATAAGCTGGTCGAACAGGCATGGCAGTGCGGTTATCTTCTATTAGAGCCGGATGTTAGCAACCAGGTTCTAACGCTCGTCCAGAGCCGCTGCAAAAAAAATCGACGCCCGTATATCAGCGTACAGAAGATGGGATCACAGTCCGCCAACATCCGCATCGAGTTAGGCACGATTCGCAAGATATACGAGGCCGAAGGAAAACTCTTTAGCGGCGCACCCGAACCCACCCTTGTGCCAACTGACGCCATACGACAACGATTGGCGTTACTCTCAGAACAATACAGCCTTAGATCAGAGTTAGTACAGCAAGAAGCATTTATACTCTCCCCGCGTAGGGATGTCCTTGAACTGAAACAGATCTCGCAGGTCAACGTTCCCCAGGCGGTTCAGGACTTCATGGTTTTATGGCCGGAGATCCTGACACAATACGAGAAGCAACTCGAAGTGAGCCGCGCCGCCTACCAGATCCGCCAACGCGAGTTAGAGGAAGCCCGCAAGCCCGCCTGGATGAAGACCATTGCACGCTTGAGCGCTCAAGGACAGGCAACAACCTGCCCGGAGCTCGCGGCAACCACTACCTTGCCTGCCGATTGGCCAACTCTGCTCTCCAAAGAACAGCTGGGAGCATTCCTAACCTTTCTGAAACTGCCCGCCAGTTCACGAGAGATCAAGGCCAATCTCGTGCAGCACCTATCAACACATATGGAGAAAGACAAAACTGCCCTGGCCCAGCTTTTTGAAGTCTTTGCTATTGAGCTAGCTGTGCCACCCTGGGAACTCGAAACGCTGCTTGGCTGCACAACAACCGAGCGCAAACGGTGGACAGAAGAGGAAAAGCTTCCCGTCCTCGCCTATGCCAGCTTCCACAAAGGTGGCAGCGATCATGAATATGCGGTCTACGACCGACGGGTTATCCTGGCCCTGACGAGCAGCGACATTGAACTCTGGCGCAACGAACATCAGGCCCTTATTCGTGAGCGACGCAGAACCTCCGCCCAGGCAGCAGCTGCACGTAAAAAAGCACAGCGACAAGAAGAAAAAAACCAATCAACTATCCCACAAAACGCACACCCCGCATAGCAGCAATCCCTCGTGTTTGTCGTGGCTACTCGCGGCTTCGGCGCTCACCCTTCTTTCCTTCTAAAACATAGAATTTACATTTTTTGCATATTTTGCATTCTGCACAAAAATATGCAAAAAATGTAAATTCTATGTTTTAGAACAATCCCCTTCTTGACAATCGATGCTTATAGATGTTACGCTTTCTTTGGACAAGTCATCTTACCAATTTAGCGAATGGAGTATGTAAAAGGTGCTATCACCATCGTTTCATACTATCTCCAAAAGTGCGGTCGCAGAAGGTATTGTAGATCAGCTATTATCGATGATACGTGAGAGAAAGCTACGCTCAGGCGACAAACTGCCTCCTGAACGGGAGTTGGCGGTGATGATGGATGTGAGCCGCCCCTCACTACGCGAGGCTTTACGCGCACTTTCGGTTATGGGTGTCATAGAGCTTCGCCATGGATCTGGTATCTATGTGACAGCATTGGAACCAGCCAGACTTATAGAGCACCTGGATTTTGTCTTCTCACTCGACAATTCAACGTATCTGCAGTTATTTGAAACGCGTAAGGCACTAGAACCTCCCATTTGTGCACTCGCCGCACAACGCATTACAGAGGAAGAGATGGCTCAACTGGAGGACTGTCTCTCGCGTTCCAGACTGGGGCTTACAGATTATGAAGCCTATCTACAAGCTGACCTCGACTTGCACGAGATCATTACAAAGGCGGCAAACAACCCACTTTTGCAACGCTTCATGAGCAGCTTGCGTAGCCTTGGAAAAGCCAGTCGCAGACGGACAGCCACGCTACCAGGAATTGTAGAGCAAACCATTCAAGATCATCAGAACATCATCCAGGCACTTGGTAAACGCCAGCCAGAAGCCGCACACCTGGCAATGCTGATCCATCTTGAACATATTGAACAACGCTTACAACAAGAGCAAGCTGTACCATAAGTACTTATAGCACGTCGAAATATATCAGGATGCATCGAGGCATTTCTAATGCAATAACACGCGTAGCATCGAAAGGAGCAAAAATGGACGCCACAAAACAGATGGAAGCTCTTGTCTGGCTAGGACCACACGAGATGGAGATGCAGCACACTGCAATACCAGAACTACTCCCCGGCGAGGTACTCATCGCAGTACGTGCCGCCGGCATCTGTGGCTCTGAGTTAAGCGGCTATCTGGGACAAAATAGCCTGCGCAAACCACCACTTGTTATGGGACATGAAGCGGCTGGTCAGGTTGTTCAGTCTACCACAGGGATGTTCGCAGACGGGAACCCGGCACGAGTTGGAACACGCGTCACCTTCAACCCCCTCGTCACCTGTGGGAAGTGTGATCGTTGCCAGGTAGGTCTGTCAAACCTCTGCCGCCAGCGCCAGCTTATCGGAGCCCATCGACCCGGTGCCTTCGCGCAATTTGTTGCCGTACCCGCCGCGCAATGTTATCCCCTCCCAGATAACCTTTCAGAGACTATCGCCACATTAACAGAGCCACTCGCCTGCTCACTACGTGCAGTCAAGTTGACGCAGATACGTCCCGAACAGAGCCTGTTGATAACAGGTGCAGGGCCAATTGGTCTTTTCGCACTTATAGCAGCACGCGCCGAAGGCATCAAACGTATCTATATCAGCGATCTCGCAGAATCGCGCCTGGCGGTTGCACGACAATGGGGTGCCAGCGAGACGATCAATGCGCGTGAACGCGATGTGCTCACAACGATCCAGGAGATCGCCCCAGGCGGCGTTGATGCGGTTATTGACGCAGTTGGCGCTAACAGTACACGCGCTCAAGCGGTTCAGGCAGTTGTCCCAGGTGGAAATGTCGTCTTTATCGGTTTACATGACGAAACATCTTCACTCGCCACAAATTATCTTGTGCGCCAGGAGATCGCTATTCGCGGCAGCTTCGGCTACGACCATAGCGATTTTAACCGTGCATTCGACTTACTCACACATGGGCTATTGCAAGCCGGAACCGATTGGCTAGAAGAACGACCACTTGCCGCCGGGCCGTCCTCTTTTGCAGAACTCGTCGCAGCCCAGGTCGCGGCAACCAAAATCGTTTTGCAGATCAGCTAAACGAGAAGGAGCTATATATGAAGATTAGTGCAATCAAGCCATTGGTGCTGGGCACACCCTGGCGCAATCTAACATATGTCATCGTTGAAACGGACGAAGGATTACGGGGAGTTGGCGAAGTACGCATGGTCAACCATACTGACTCTCTGCTAGGCTATTTGCAAGAGGCAGGCAAACATCATATCCTGGGATCAGACCCGATGAAGATCGAAGATCTGGTGCAACGGATGTTCCGCCGCGACTTTGCGCGTGCCAGCGAAATTATGATGTCAGCCATTGCGGTAATCGAGATGGCATGCTGGGATATCATGGGCCAGGCGCTCGGTGTTCCCGTCTATCAATTGCTTGGCGGGGCCGTGCGTGATCGCATACCCGCATACGCCAATGGCTGGTACACGGTGGAGCGCACAGCAGAAGAGTTTCATACAGCCGCTCAACGGGTTACCGCTCGTGGGTATCGCGCCCTCAAGGTCGATCCGTTCGGCGCTGGTTTTTACGAGTTGGAGCGTAAAGAGAAGAACCACTCCATTCAACTCATCGAAGCGGTACGTTCCGCCGTTGGTCCCGATGTTGATATTTTCGTCGAGATGCATGGACGTTTCAATGCCCCAACAGCCATTGCCTTGATTAACGAACTGGCCCGCTTCGCTCCAGGCTGGTTTGAGGAACCCGTGCCCCCGGAAAACCTGGCTGTGCTCAAGAAAGTTAGTGCAGCGGTCGCCCCACTTGGTATCCCTATCGCAACTGGCGAACGCCTGCATACAGCTTATGAGTTCCCGCGAATTATTCGAGCTGCAAGCAGCGGACATCGTCCAGGCAGATATCAGCCATTACGGGGGCATTCTAGCTGCAAAAAAACTGGCGGCCTGGGCTGATGCCTACTACATGATGATCGCCCCACACAATGTATGTGGTCCGGTTGGCACGGTCGCGGCACTTCACCTGGCAGCATGCACGCCAAATTTCAAGATTCAAGAGCACTTTAACGACTTCGCGGACGCCTGGGTCAAAGGAGTGGCAGAAGGTGTGCCCGAGGTCGATGCAGCTGATGGTTGTTTCCCACTGCCCACGGCACCCGGCCTTGGTGTAAAGCTGAACGAGGCATTTATCGCCGAACATCCACGCGAAGATGTTTTCTTTGATCTCTTTCAGCAAGATTGGCAATTTCGCCAGGCTACAAAAAAGGCGTAACAGCAACAACCCCAGAGAGGAGATACATCTAACGGGGCACACAGTGATTGTCGTGGGAGATGAGGCTGCCATCCCACACTGAAGGGAGATTACGAAGGAGAAATCATATACATGCGAACCCGAAGAATTTATCTCATTGGTGCTGGAAAGATAGCACGCGCACACACAAATGCAATACACACGCTACCAGACCCGGAACTGGTGAGCCTGGCAGTGGCAGACCCAAATCCACATATATTGGCAGATTTCAGCGCAGACTATCCGCACGCACGCACCTTCGACAATGCACAGACAATGCTGACCGAACCGGCGCAGGATACCGATATTGTAATTGTTGCCACTCCACCATTTACCCACTGTGAATTAACCTGCACCGCTTTATCCACAGATCGACATGTGCTCTGTGAGAAACCATTGGCTATGAATATGGCGCAGGCACGCCAGATGCTAACCATGGCAAAAGCTCATAACCGCCTGTTGGGATGCTGCAGTGTCAGATTTTTACACTGGCCGCCGGCAGAAGAAGCACGCCGCCTACTCAATGAACATGCGTTGGGAGAGATCTATCACGTACGCTTCATCAACCGTGAACAGCGCAATCGACCAGGCATTGAATATCAGCCTGGCACATTCTGGTTCCTCGATCACGCTAAAAGCGGAGGTGGCACCTTAATGGATCGCGCTCCCTATGAATTCACTGTACTTAATGACCTGTTCAAGCCAGAACGTGTAGACGTCCTCAGCGCCTGGATGGCAAACCCGCTAACGGCCTTGCACCTTCCACCTGAGACCGTCTTTGACGTTGAGCAACAGGCCGGGGCAACATTGCGCTATCACCTGGCTGGCGGCAAGACATTCATCATGACATACGAGCGAGCATCCTGTTCGCACAGTGATGAGCAATCGCGCATTGAAATAGAGGGCCTGAAAGGGACTGTACGCTGGCAATGGCCCTCGCTACAAAGAAATACAACATTGACACACAGCTATGATCACGATGGTATGATCGAGAGCAAAGCAGTATCGTTTCCGCCTCCGGGGCCCGATGCTTTAAAGATGAGCGAGAAACCACTTGCCTATTTTTATCGGCGCACGGTTGGTGAGCCTTCATCGGCAGTCGTAAACGAGCAGGCTCTCTTTAACTTCTCATGTATTCGTAGCATCTACGATTGTGCGCAAACTGGTCAGCCACAAACGACCGTTTGGGGAGAATAGCCAGTAATGCACATAAAACACGAAAGGAATACAGTATGCGCAATTCGAAAGTGGGCGTCGGTGTAATCGGGACTGGCGGCATCAGTAGCCAGGTACATTTACCGGGATTACGCCTCAGTCCGCAGGCAGAGATTGTGGCTTTATGCGATAACAATAACGAACGTTTGCAGCAGCGTGCCAAAGAATACGAGGTCGCACATACGTTTTTAGCATATGAAGACCTGCTGCAAGATCCAGCGGTTGATGCCGTTGTCATCGCCACACCAACGCTATTCCATGCCCCGATTGCGTTCGCCGCTATTTCCGCCGGCAAGCATGTGCTCGTTGAGAAACAACTGGGCATGACCTACGCAGAGACAGTGCAGATGTATACAGCGGCTAAAAGTGCTGGCATACGGCATATGACGGCCTTCACATATCGCTTCGTGCCAGCCATGCGCTATCTAAAACATCTTGTCAGTCAGGGTACAATTGGCCTGCCACGTCACCTGCGCATAGCACGCATACAGGATTTTCCAGAGGTGGACCTGGGCTGGCGTCAACAGCAATCGCAGGCGGGATCGGGCGAGGTCGGAGATATGGGAGCCCATCGCATAGATTTCTGTCATGACGTTATTGGCCCCATTGCCCGCGTAGTCAGCGTGACGCGCACGTTTGCCCCACAACGTACTGGACGCGATGGGAAACCAGTCTCAGCCGATGTCGAAGATTTCGCAGTCTTTCTTGCGGATTTTGCTGACGGGGTTGGTACAGAACAGGGGGTAACCGCTTCGTTCGATCTCAGCAAAGTCGCGAAGGGGCGTGGGAAAGGTGGCAAGGGACTCGACGAGTTCGAGGTATATGGCACCGAAGGAACGCTGATCTATCACCTGCATCACCCCCATGAGATACTTATTGGCCGCCCCAATGGCACGCTAGAAACAGTACAGGTACCACGCGAGTTCCTCACCTATCCTGGTTCTCCGCGTGATCCTCTTGTGGGCGAGCCTACCACGACGTTCCGTTATGACCAGGACATTGCCTTTATCCAATCTATCGTCAACGGTCATAGCGATATACCCACCTTCTACGACGGTATGCGCTGCCAGGCCGTAATTGACGCCGTTCTGCAATCGGCGCAAGAACGGCGCTGGGTCGATGTCGCGGATGTCCCACCAATAATCCGCCCCGCGTAGCGACAGCGGCTTGCCGTGCCCCTTTGGGGGTCCCTGTTGTCGTTGGCCTGCACTCCGGGCTCGTCCCTGTCGTCGTTAGCCTGCACAGAAAGATGCATATTTCGAGGCAAGCGAGCAACGAAAACCACAAGGGATTTTCGCTACGCGGGCCACTGGTAGTACAATAACACTATATATCCGAAATGGTTAGAAGAAAAGGCAGTTGCGCTATGTCTCTTGAGATATTTAAGCTGGATGGTCGGGTTGCATTGGTCACGGGAGGGCATAAAGGGCTGGGCTTTGTGATGGCTCAGGCACTGGCAGAAGCTGGCGCTGATGTGGTGGTAACGAGCCGCCACAAAGAGAATGCTGAGTCGAGTGCCGCCGCTATTTCACAAGCAACGGGACGGCGTGCCCTGGGAGTTACCGTTGATATCACCGATGCCAAACAGATCAATGCAATGGTCCAAACTACCCTGGAGACGTTTGGGCGCATCGATATCCTGGTAAATAACGCCGGTATCAATATCCGCAAGCCTGTCGCGGATTTTGATGAGGCTAGCTGGGATCTGGTGCAAACAACGAATCTCAAGGCTCCATTTCTCTGCTGCCAGGCGGTGGGTCGTCAAATGAGAGAGCAACGGTCGGGCCGCATCATCAACGTGGCATCTATGCTAGGCATGGCAGCCCTGCCCGAACGGAGTGCCTATTGTTCAAGTAAAGGGGGGCTGATTCAATTCACAAAAGTGTTGGCCTTAGAATGGGCTGCTTATAACATCACGGTGAACGCTTTGTGCCCCGGCCCATTTGCCACGGATATTAATATTCCCGTGATGAATAATCCTGAGGCAAATCAATACTTTGTCAGTCATATTCCGTTGGGACGCTGGGGCCGACCCGAAGAGCTAAAGGGCGTTATCACCTTCCTGGCCTCGGATGCATCCAGCTTTATGACGGGGGCAGCCCTGGCCGTTGACGGTGGCTGGACCGCAGAGTAAATACAGCTAATTTGATTTGAAAGGAAAACCTTGATGCGTATCGGCCTTGCGGTATATGGCACGACGTTTAGCATGGGTCTTCACCCGGCGTCCGGCCAACCAAGAATCAACGTTCAGCAACTCATGGAGCGGGCACTTGCAGCTCATTTGCAAGGGGTAGAGATCCCTGTTGCACTCTTAGAGGGTGAGGATATAGCTTCTGTCGCACACATGGCCAGAGCGCAAGGATTGTTTATCACACTCGCAACTGGCGGCTATACGGCCAGGCCACTTATAGATGCCATTCACCTGGGCGCACAGCTGGGAGCTGAAACCGTACGCACAGTAGTCGGGGGGGCGAAGATCGGTGGTGATCGTAGCCCCCTGGCCGGTCGCTGGCAACCCTTTCTCCAGGATGTCCTGACCAACTTAAAAGAAGCCACCGCCAGTGCCGAAAAGGCCAGAGTGAACCTCGCCGTCGAGAATCATCAAGACCTGGCTTCAGAGGAGCTGCTCTGGCTGTGCGAATCTATTGCTTCTGAACGCTTCGGTATCAACCTGGATGCGGGCAATCCGCTCGCAACTGCCGAGGAGCCGCTGGACTACTTCAGGCGTGTTGCCCCTTATCTAAAAAATGTTCATCTCAAGGATTACAGCATATATCTCAGCGAAGAGGGCTATCGCCTTGTACGCTGTGCACTTGGCCAAGGTGTAATCGACTTCCCGGCCCTCTTCAAAATCCTGGCAACAGCATGCCCCAACGTCACCATGTCAATTGAGCTTGGGGCACTGGAGGCCCGCCATATTCGCGTCCTGGCTGATGACTACTGGCCCGATTATCCTCCCCGCTCGGCAACACAACTGGCAAAAGTGATACGCTTCGTACAGGCGAATGCAAAGCCCATCGGCGATTGGCGCACCCCTTTTGAGCGCGGAGAGCCAGCCGAAGACATCATCGCATACGAACAACAACAATTGGCTGCTAGCCTGGCATATCTTAGCTACATCTAAGTTCGCGCCTTCGGCGCTCACACCTCTTTTAAATTTTACATATATGTTGCGCATTTTCATTATTTTTGCACGATGTGCAAAAATAATGAAAATGCGCAACATATATGTAAAATCAGAGCTTGAACAACCATCAGGGAGTTTGCATTGGCATTGCGGCAAGCTGCTTCGCATCGGGGGCAAAATGCATGACCTGCCCGAATATATTCACTTTTAATATATAGGTCGCTTTATCATCAAGGGCCGTCCAATCGGTTTTAGGTAGATCTTGCTTGTATCTTTTGCCTTTAGCTGTCTGGAAGAAGACCTGATATTTTTCCCACTTCCTCTTCTCTCGCTCCTTAGTGCTGCGATCAAGTATGTAAGCAGGCCAATGGAGCGTGACACGTTCCTCCCCTTTTGCCATAAGTTCCCTACTATCGATCCAGCGCTGAATCTCATAAATATATTTTGTCCGGCTGCGTGGAACATAGCCATAGACCGGCTCTGTTGTTGTACTGGTATTTCCATTCGTCGTCGTTGTCCTTGTTTCATAGCGAATCAGCTCATAGGACTGGTAACTTTCAGTTGTGCGTTGCCGGTTCCTACTCCCATCCGGGTAGCCTGTATGTGAGGTCTCTTGCTGCCAGACATAATGCTCAAGAAGCACTTTTCTTTCCCAGAAAAAGCCAGCGATTGTGGCAATAACGGTGCGGCGAATGAAAAAAGCTGCGATGACGAGAAGAAATAGAACACCAGCTATAGCAAGCATAAGAAGCTGAATCATTTGTGCATTCATGTGAGACATCCCCTATAAAATATCTATTGCTAACTTTCTTTTCATGGCGTGAAATTGAAACAATATCTATTATATAGACAAACGTATCGTCCAATGGATTCTACAATAATCCGATCAACGCCCAACATACTCATCTGCCACTCTCTTACCAGGATCGAAACTACTCTCATAAAACGGATTCAGCCCGAAAACTTCCCTACAGATTAGCTCATGAGAGTAACCCATACTCAAACAAAGTTTCTATAATGTACAAGGGCCACCCACGTGTCTCTGTAAAGAGCCAGCGTGCAAGTTCCTCAATATGCGGCTTGGAATTGAGCTCTAGTGTCTCCAAGGCATGAACGATTTCTTCGTAAGTCAATGCATCAAGTTGGAGATGTATAGCCTGTATATCACGCTTCATGGCCGACATCCAGTCAGTGAGGTTTTCGCTGCGTAGATTCAGTAGGAGCATAAGCGGGGTATGGCTTTCTTGCCAGTGCCGCGCCGCGTAATAGACCACATCGAGAGTTGCACCATCAGCCCAATGAAGATCATCCAGAAAAAGAACAACAGGCGCTTTCTCCGCAAGCGCCTGCCCTAGACGTGTAATAGCCTCACAAAGTCGTATAGATGCAGTCATTTCATCCCCAACCACAAGGGGGAGATCAGGATAGCGGTCGCGCAATTCGGGAAAGAGCCGACAAAGCTCGGCCAACCAGGTATCGCTAAGCAGATCATCGGGAGCATTTTCAAGTTCCAGGCGAGGACGGAAGATCTCCACCAATAATTGATATAACAGCTTCCCCCCTGCCTCAAAGGCACGCGCTTGCAGAACATCCGCACCATGTGCCTGCACCCAACTAAGAAACTCATGAATGAGCCGTGTCTTGCCGATACCCGCCTCTCCTGTGATGAAAACTATCTGCGTTTGCCCGCCCTGCATTGCTTGATAGGCTTCGACCAATGCCAGATGCTCACTGGCGCGACCAACCATAGGCATGTTGATCATAGACCAGCGAGATGGTTCTCCAACAAACACTTCCCTTCTTCCAGAGACAAGCGGTAGAGATAACGTCCTTGCCAATGCAACTGGCCGCAAATCGCGGCTTGCGGCAAGGTGAACACGTTCGGCTAATAGCTGTGTTTCAGGTAGCGGAAGGGCACGCAACTCTTCAGCCAATCTGCTACGGCAGGCTTCATAAGTATTGAGCGCTGCCCTATAGTTGCCTATAGTAAAATATAGCAACATAAGAGACTGGTAAGCAGATTCCTTGAAGGGATCGTGCACCAACCAGCGACCAACCGTCTTAATAGCAGCATGCACATCCCCCTTATCAGCCTGCATCTGTGCCAGCCACTCATAAACCAGGTTCATACGCTGCTGATATATTGCTCGTTGCTCCCTCACCCAATCATCAAAATCTGGGGTATCACCCAGCGAAAAGCCTTCCATGAAACTATCACCGGATATCTGCACTATCTGTTGAATTTGATGCTGTAGTTCCTGTCGCTTTTCTACCTGCTCCTGAGCCGAAGTAGGGAAGCGTAACAGATCAAATACACCATCTACTAGGCGAATATCCAGCTCATCGCCGGGTAGAAAAGCGACAGCGAGCGCATCACGCTCGATAATCAGGTGTGTATGGGTATGGCTATCATCCAGTGCATAACGCAGGTCAGCAAGAGTTCGACGCAACGTAGAACGCGCTACATCGCTCATAGGCCAGAATATCGCACTGATCTTCTTCCGTGTAACCCTCTGCCCTTCGACAGCAAGATAGAGCAAAAGGGCCAGCGCTTTGCGCGAACGAAATTTCAGTACTAACCCTTCGTGACGCACCTCGGGAGTTCCGAGTACCTTTATTTGTAACTGAGCCATCTATTTTTTACTCACGCTTTTGTTCACGCTTTTACCACGCTCCCTCGCTATACTTACAATCGTAGGATAGACAAAAAGTCGTACAACTCGATGTCATTCTAGCGTAAGTTTCGCTGAAAAACAAGGGATAGCTATCAGATTACAACAATGTGTTACAACATTTCGTGATTGATTATGCAAGGAGACAATTGCTATGTCCAACACCGAATTTGTTCAGGCTGGCTCGAAGGCCTGGGAAGCTAACGACGCCGGCACCCTGTCGCAAATGTTGGCAGAAGATTTCGTTTTGATTGGCCCTACACCTCAGCCGCTTGGTAAAGCAGATTTTATCGGCTTTATGCATATTATGCTAACCGCACTTCCAGATTTTGCTTTCAACCTTTCCAACTTCGAGGAAGATGGCGATACAGTTATCGTAAAGTCACACATCACAGGAACGCAGACTGGTACACTCGCGCTTCCCGATCTTCCACCCATTCCAGCCACAGGCAAAAAAATAAGTCTGCCAGAGGAAAAACAGACGTATACTGTTAAGGATGGTAAGTTGCAATCTCTTAGCACCGATGCCCGTCCTGATAGTGGTGTTCCTGGTATGCTCTCACAACTGGGCGTCGCGCTTCCTCAGTAAAACTACAAATGATGGATCGATGGATTCAAAATGATCTAATGATCTGCTAAGCAGATTAACTACAAAGCACAAATACTTACCGCTTGCGGCCCTTCAACGAGGGCCGCTCTCCTTTTGCTCAACCTCTCGCATCCTTTTGTTTCAGGAACAGCCCAATAGCAATTACCAGGACAATGTTGATTGCGATCAGTGCCGCCCAGGCCAACAAGAGACGATGAGTTGCGTCGCTCTGGCTATATATAGAGTACAGGGTACTATGATAGGTATAATCGTCGCCAAATAAGCGATCTCCCCCCGTGGTATCGGCATGCAGGCCAATGGATGATCCTAGCGCGGCCATCGCCCAACGAGTGGGAAAGATCGCCGCCATTATCTGGGTCAGCCAATCCTTGAGCGGGATAATCGCCCCCGAAAAGATTACCTGTGGGATTAAGATGAGGGGAACAAAACTCACGGCACGATCATTATTAGGGGCAATTGCCGATATGGTCAGTCCAAGCATAAGGCCTGCAAACGCGGTCAAGGTAAGCGTGATATAGGTCTCCAGGACCGGCGGTAGAAAAATGCCCTGATGCAATGGCTCACCCACCTCAACCACAAATGTAAGTACAGCACTCTGTACAAAACAGAGTATCCCCAACACGACGATCTTGGAGAACATATATGGCATGATACCAAGATTAACGGTACGCTCACGCCGATAAATGGCGGCCTCTTTGACAAACTCGCGTGTCCCATTAATACAGCCGAAGAGGACGGTTGCGAAGGCCATAATGAAGAGTACTTTTTGCGCGTCTACTCCCGGTCCAGGTAAGATAAAGCTCTGTAACGCCTGCTGCTGCCCTCCTTTGTTGCGTATAAGTGCCTGACCACCTTTATCATTCTTTAAGAAGGTGATTACCTGTGAACAATCGATCTGTTCTTCTTTGCTTGCCTGCGGCATGACTATGGGGCCTGACGATGTGAGGATTTGTGTGCGGCACTGCACCAGTTTATTCGCATCGAAGACGCCCACACCGACCTCGAAACGTACCATTAAGACGAGCATAACGGCGATCACTGGCGCTTGTAGCAGCAGGATAAGCAGGTTGCCCTTGTCGTTTTTGAGCAACTCCAGGTAACGCTGCGATAAGAGCAGAAACTGCGACCAGCCCTTTCCCTGCCGACTCTTTCTAATACGTGACGTTGGTAGCATTTGTGGGCTTGCCGGAGTTTTTGACACTGGCACTGGCACTGGCACAGGTGGCCCCTCGCTACCCGGTTGCACGATATAACGTTGATAATCTGCTGAGGCGAGGAAACGCGCCTCAGCCTGTGCAGGGATGTCTGGCTGCTCTTTTGTCGCCTCCAGTGCACTATAAATTTCGGCAAAGTCTGGCTTCTCAAAGAACTCTTTCGCCTTGTCGGGGGGACCAAAATAGGCCAGGCGACCCCCTTGAGCCAGAAAACAGACATAGTCACAGGCGTTGATATTATTTGTAGCGTGCGTTACCAGAATAATTGTGCGCCCCCTATCGGCCAAACGGCGTAGCAGTGACATCATTTTGCGATCCAGGCCAGGATCGAGGCCAGAGGTCGGCTCATCCAGAAAGAAGATACTGGGATTCGCTAGCAATTCGAGCGCAATCGAGACACGTTTACGCTGACCACCAGAGAGCTTGTTGACGAGCAAGGCTCTGCGGTCGGTCATCTCTACATCTTCGAGGACTTCATCGATACGCCATTTAATCTGCTCTTTTGTGAAGTCGCTGGGAAGACGCAGGCGGGCCGCATAATAAAGCGCACGCTCAACCGTCAACTCACGATGCACAATATCATCCTGCGGCACATAGCCAAGTTGAGTATTAAAAGCAGCCAGATTGTGGTAATAATCGACGCCATTATAAAGTACAGTCCCCTCTTGCGCCGGACGCAAGCCATTCAATGCATCCATAAGCGTTGACTTACCCGCACCAGAGCCACCCACTAATGCCACAAACTTACGCGGAGGGATGACTAATGAGATGTTGTTGAGCAGGATTACAGAGTTGTTGCCCACTTTCCTGAGGTTATGAGCATCAATACGAATATGCGTGCTTTCGTCATATTGTTTCAACTCAGTTCCAGTATAAGTGAAGCGATAGGGGCCAATGCGAATCTCGTCGCCAGTGCGTAATAACTGGCTAACGGCAATCTGCCCATTGATATAGACACGATTGGTGCTTCTCATATCGAGGATACGATATCCACCATCAACTTTTGTAATCAGAGCATGGTGCGCTGAAACCTGTGGATGATTGAGTACGACGCTATTATCGGACATACGGCCGATGGTAAGTTGCTCGTTTTTAAGCAGAATAGGCGGCAGGGCAGTCAACGTCTCGGTAGGATTGCCTGAGCCATCATCGTAGGTGAATGTTATCAGCGTGCCATAATCTCCGCCCACCCGAAAGATGTCGCCGTGCACAAGTTGCTGGCGAAATGTCTGCTCTCCACGAATACGCTGGCCCTTGTACCAGAATCCATTCTGTGTTTTGTCACGCGAAGGATGTGGGTGCACCAAAAAAAGTTCTTTGTCATCACGAACTATTTGCATATGTTTACTGGAGATAATCGATTCAGACACAACAATAGTGTTATCAAGGTCACGTCCAATATCGATAAGTGGCTTGCTCAAAAAGTGGATCTGCCGATCACTAGAAATATTGCTACTCACAGTCAGCAATGGCATACCCTGGTCTATATTGGGCACAATAGCCGTACCGGACGGAGAGACATTTTCAAGCTGGGCGTACAGGCTGGATAAATTAGGAGGAGCAGGGGGTATAGGTATCATGGCCTGATCTATTGGTGCTGGCACGACTGGCCTGACAGCGACAACTGGAGCAGAATATATATCAGGGATGGGGGTAGGTCGGTCTCGCGATTGTGCTTGCTCTACAGGCTGGCGGAGCAGAAAGACAAAGCTGCTATTTTCGCTAAGATCGACAACAAGGCCATGATGGAGCACACTTTGCTGCATACGTTGCTGGTTAATAACAACATATGTGCTTTGCGAGATATTTTTAATCATCCAGGAACCATTATTATAACTAATGGATGCATGTTGCCTGGATACTTTTGGGTCTGGTACAACAATATCGCTCTTTGGCTCACGGCCAATAACAACCTTCGATTTTTGGATAAAGATAGTTTTTTCTACTAATGGTCCCTTGAGAAACTGGATAGCCGCCTCATTGGCAGGCTTCGGCTCTATCTCCTCCATATATACCCTCCACAACAAACTGAACACTTATTTTAAACATATAAACTCTTACTAGCAACCTATAGTAGTATAGAGGATTACATGGAAGAGGAAAAGACTCTCCTTAAAATACATCATCTCCAGATTGAAAAATAGATCGAATTTCCTCTTCCTCACAACCGCCACATCTGTTGTAGAGCGCTCATCAGCATTTTTTGACGCTTATCAATAACTGCTGGCGTCCACTCGCCGTACTCTTTGGTGTCGCGTAGCTCGTTTGTAAGCACGAAGGGGGTAGATTTATTATTCGCGAAGAAGTATTTTTCTTTCTTCAGTTCAAAGTCAAAGTTTTCTGCATTGATATTCTTCCCCCGTGAGAGGAGCACCAGATTGCCCAGACAATTGACGTATTTTCCGTGGCTCTCTTTGGTGGGAAAGAGCCGCCTCCACTTGCTGTCTGGCGAGGGCCGTTGCGGCAATACATGCTCAACACTGGCGGATTGGAAATCGTATGATGCCCCACTTTCCGCACGATACGCATCCAGGCGCAACAATACATAGCGACAGACATAGTGCAGGTGGTAGATATTTCCTTTTAGGACGCGAGACATCTCTTTGCGCTCAGTTGGCGTAAGCTGCAGCGGGGAGTCAGAGATAAATAGATCTTCTTCATGTGCAATGGCGATTAACAAATCGCAGTAACGATCAATACGCTTATAGGGTGGCACGCGACAAATCATAAAGCTAACAACAAGTCGCTCAAAATCTTTGAGGAACTTCACAACCAGAGCTGGATGTTGACGATGATGCCTCACAAAGTAGAAAAGCGCTGGCGGTATCCAGCGGTTGTAATCAAGTTGATTCAGCCACCTGAACATCGTATTGATTGCTTTTGCATCCGCTGATGTTCCATATTGATAATTCGCCTTTAGAATGTTGTCGAGCGCGTGTGCATAGGGGGACAATGTGCCATCGATAAATTCCTGGGCTGAAAGATTTGGGGTGCGCGTAGGATAGACATATTCATGAAATTCTTCGATCATGCCTCTATTCAGGCGCTTCTTTGACCTGATTGTACGTAAATCGGAGAAGAGCGTCTCGAATTGCTCTGCACCCAGCAACTCTTGTAGCTCCTCCCATTTTGTTGCATATTTGTCCTGCTCGTTCAAAGGAATGGCTGTGATGATCTCAGATTTCAAAATATCCGAGTAAGAGAGGTTCAAGCCGCGACTATTTAAAACTGAAAAGATTCGATATACTGAGTCCAGGTCAGGCGCAGAGACGGTTACGATGATCAGAAAACAATGGTTGACGATGAATTGGGTGAGCGTTTCTAGCTGGCTTTGTGAGAGCTTCTCCAGTTCGCGCAGGAAGCCAAGGGTATTTTCGCGAATGTTTTTTTGGCTCTCCGACAGGCTCTCATCATTTAGCTTCTTTAGCTCTTCAATACCATTTTCATCCTGGATCTTGGTGCGAAAGAACTCTTCATCAAGTTCGCGTAATCGCAGGCGATAGCGCTTCGGAGTATTAGTAATGATATTGCCTTTTTCGCAGAGAAATCCTGTCAGGCCCTCGGCAAATGCAGATTTCATCAAACTGCGGATGGCTGATAGCAACATTGTCAGCGTCGTTAAGCGCTGCTGGCCATCGATGACCTCCGCATGTGGATCATCTCCCTTTATGAGCAGGATACTGCCTAAGAAATACGGCGCAAAATCGTCAATGGACCCATTGAAATCATGCACAGCCCTCGTCAGGTCCTGATATAGCTCTTCTGATTGCTCTGTGGTCCAGGAGTAAGGACGCTGATAGCGCGGGATAGTGAAGAAGAAGTCGTCGCTAAAAATTTTCCTGATGGGATACTCAGATCCATGAATTGTCATCCTGCTCATATTGCCATTTCCACTCTCTACACGTTATTTTTACTATAAAGTATAGCAGAGAGGGCTTCTATTCGACAATGGGTTATCTTCCGATCTCTAGATTCGGGCATAACCATCACAAATGAATGGGGACCGTTTTATTATATATTGTACATTTATGCAAATTATTGCGCTGCAATAATTTGCATAAATGTACAATATATAATAAAGTTAATAGAGCTGCAAAGCCGCGAGACGCCAAAGCAAGAGAAAGTAACAGTGACGACAGTCCTACATTCTATTAGACACATTCAAGGGGGAGCGATGGCTAATATTGAACAATATGTAAAAGTAAAAGGTAAGCCTTTCTTTATCCTGGGTGGACAGGTGCACAATTCTAGCGCCTATAACAAAGAGCGTATGGCCCCACTCTGGGATACCCTCGTCCGTATGCACGCCAATACGGCTGAAGTTCCCGTCTATTGGGAACAAGTTGAGCCAACGGAGGGAAACTTCGACTTCAGCATTGTCGATGACCTGATTAGCGGGGCGCAAGAGCATGGTCTCAAGCTGATTCTGCTCTGGTTTGGCACCTGGAAAAATGGCAGCATGAAATATACTCCTGGCTGGATGAAGCTGCAACCAGAGCGATTTAAGCGCGTTATCACCTCCCAGGGTCTGGCACTACCAGTGCTATCTCCCCACTGCCAGGCAACACTGGAAGCCGATAAACGCGCCGTTAGCGCCCTGCTCCAGCATATCAAAAAGACGGATGATACCGAGCGAACCGTAATTATGCTCCAGATCGAGAACGAACCAGGCAGCAATGGCGCGGAACGCGATTTCTCTGAGCAAGGAAACACCCTCTTCGCCGCTGATGTCCCGGAAACTCTGACCGCGATCCTCCCATCAACTAGCCCGGCGCTACGACAGGCCTGGGAGCAGAACGGGGCACGCACACAGGGTTCCTGGCAAAAGCTCTTTGGCGAAATGGCGGCGGAGACCTTCACCGCCTGGTCGGTGGCACGCTACATCGACCAGATCGCAGAAGCTGGCAAGGACATTTATGACCTGCCCCTGTACGTCAATGTGTGGCTGGGCGAGAACGGGTTTCGCACGGCTGGCTACGACTATCCAGCGGGAGGTGCGGTGAGCCAGATGATCGATGTCTGGAAGGTCGCCGCCCCACACATTGACCTGCTGGCCCCTGATATCTATCTGCCCGACACAGCCCAGTTCTGCCAGATCTGCGAGACATATAACCGACCAGACAACCCGCTACTCATCCCAGAATGCGGGCGCTGGCCTGGTACCTCGCGTCTGATGTTTTACGCCATCGCAAAATACAACGCCATCGGCATCGCCCCCTTCGGCATTGATGGCCTCATCGATAAAGACGGGAACATCATCGATAGTTGTATTGCCCTGGTCGATAGCTTCGCAGCCGTACGCGCAATCCAGCCCTTGCTGCCAACCTACCAGGGCACCGGACGCATCCACGCCATCGTGCAAGAAGAGGGTGCCAGCATGCAGTATCTCGAATTGGATGGCTACAAAGCGCTGGTACGCTTTGGCGTATCATGGTATGGACGACCAATACCAACCGGAGGAACCAGCGAGACTGGTCGTGGGCGCGGCTTACTCATTCAGACCGGGCCAAAAGAGTTTTATGTTACTGGCGTCGGCTTCACCGTATACATTCGCCCAAAAATAGGTACTTATCGTCTCCTCAATAAAGATCCCTGGCAGGGAGCATTAGACCCCTGGCTTCTGGTTGAAGCCGGTCATTTCGAGGGCGAGCAATGGATTGTCGAGGAGCGCCGCTCAGGTGATGAGAGTGATTATGGCCTGATCATGGCCACACCTGGCCAGGCCGTTCACGCTCTCTTCGATTAGCAAGAAGACGCTGAAATACAATTTGGCACTTTTACTTGTTTTTACACAGTAAAAGTGCCAAATTGTATTTCAGCGTCTCTTTTATCCTTTAACACTACCCGTACCCAGTCCACCACGCCAGTAACGTTGGAGGAACATACAACCAATCAGCAACGGAATCGCCGAGACCAGCGACCCACACACCACCAGATTAGAGAGGAACAAATGTGCTCCTGAACTATTGGAATTCCAGAGCTGCAATCCAACAGTCACAGGATAGAGCTCAGTTTTGCTCAGCATCACTAGAGGCAAAAAGTAGTTATTCCAGATGCCCACAAACTGGAAGAGAAAAATGGTTACCAGCGCCGGAACCATCAGGCGAGCGGAGATCAAAAAGGTGCGCCACTCTCCTGCGCCATCGATACGCGAAGCTTCGATCAGTTCGTCTGGCACGGATGCCGCCGCGTAGATGCGAGAGAGATAAACACCAAAAGGACTAACCATACTAGGCAGCAAGACCGACCAGTAGGTATCAGACAACCCTACATTGCTCATTAGCAGGTATAGGGGCAGTGCCAGGGCCGTTACAGGCACCAGAATAGCACCCAGGACGAGCGAGAACATAAAGTCGCGGCCTGGGAAGATAAACTTAGCAATCGCATAACCAGCCATACTTGCTACCAAAGTACCAACCAGCGCCCCAACACCTGCGTAGAGAAATGTATTTAGCAGCCAGTACAGGTAGATCGAACCATCGTATGTGAAAAGCAATTGCAAGTTAGAAAACAGGCTAAAGGTCGGCGCGAACCAGAACCCAAACGTGCCATACAGATCGCCCTGGTTTTTAGTCGAAGCCACAATTAACCAGAAGAAGGGAATGAGAAAGTAAATCGTACATATAGTGAGGAATGTCATAGCGCCCAGGCTACTAATATTGAACCGCTTCGAACGGAGACTCTCGGTATGCTCACCCGTCACAGCTTTACGGCCAGATGGATACGAAACGGATACAACTTGTTTACTCATTGTCCTTATACTCCTGATTGTCGCTGGGTAACACGCAAGAAGCCAAACGAGAGGATGAAAGTGAAGACAGCCAACACAACGGCAAGGGCAGCAGCATAGTAATAATTATTGTTAGTAAAAGCCACATTGTAGGCATAAAAATTTGGGGTGTACGAACTGTTTATATTGGGTGTGACGAACGACAATACCTGTGGCTCGTTAAATAGCTGCAAGGTGCCAATAATAGAGAAGATAGCGGTCAGTACCAGTGCCGGAGCAACCAACGGAACTTTAATGTTCCAGGCGATATTAAGCCCCGAAGCTCCATCGATGCGAGCTGACTCATAGATCTCTGATGGGATAGCCTGCAACGCTGCGAAGATGATCAACATATTGTAGCCGGTCCACGCCCATGTAGCAATATTTGCAATCGACCACAATACTATCCCGGAACCAAAAAAATCCACCCCATGTCCACCCAAAGCCTGACTGATGGTATTAAAAGGGCTTAGCGCCGGGTTATAAAGAAAGCCCCACAGCAACGCAGCAATAATACCTGGGATGGCATAAGGTACAAAGATAGCTACACGAAAGAAGTTCTTCCAACGCACTACAGCCGAGTCTAAGAGCAAAGCCATGATCAGGGCCAGAATCAGCATCACAGGCACCTGCACGATCCCATAGAGCAGAACACGACCTATTCCAACGTAAAAGTTAAGATCATGAAACACATCCACATAGTTACCAATGCCATTGAAAGAAATGGTTGCTGCACCCAGGCCCAACCCACTATGCATGGAACGGAACAGACTCTGATAGATGGCATAAAAAATGGGGAGGATAAAAAACAATAAGAACAGCACCCCAAAAGGCAAGATGAAAAGATAGGGTGTTGATGCTCTTCGCAGGCTATACGATATAGGTGAAGTTGTACGCATAGGAGGTACTGGTGATGCTGCCTGCGTAGATGATGTCTTAAGGGCCATAATCGAGTTCTCCTCTCTCTTACTCCTCAATGATCATTCCCTGAAGAGAATGATCATTGAGGAATGTTTTGTCACTCCGAGGCATTCTTGGATGTGCAAACATAGACATCTTGCCACGCTCTGTCACTTTGATATCTATGCTTAGCTTACTACCACAATGTCTCGCCTGCGCGACGCATGGATAGCCAGCAAAGCAGCTGTCCATGCCTCTCACACAAGAATTCTGCCCTCCTAGCCACTAACAGGGAAACCTTGCTTCTTCATAGAAGCGACGGTGCTGGTCTGTGTAGCATTGAGTGCATCAGCGAGTGTACCCTTACCATTGGCAGCATTGGTGAAATTGTCACCAAGATCGAGATAGAACTGATTCATCGTTGGGCCCCACTGGAAGGTTGCGTCTACTTGCTGGGAGGCAGTCTGGAACACGTCATTGAGATTCTGATTGCCAAAGTAGGGATTAGGAGCATTCAACAATTTTGAGTTTAATAACGCTGACTTGGCTGGATACGCGCCAGCGTCTGAAATGTAGATGCCAACAGCATCCGGGTCCGTATAGAGCCATTGAGCAAACTCGGACGCTTCCTTAGGATGCTTGCTACTCTTGAAAACAACCTCGGTGGAACCACCCCAGTTGCCATTTTTGGTTTGACCCGCCTCCCACTGGGGAATAGGTGCCACACTCCATTTGCCAGAAGTGGCAGTAACATTGGTACTGATGGTCGAAGCAGTCCATGGGGCCCCAATCCACGTTGAAATTGCCCCTGTTCCCAGATCATGATAAAAGCCTGGTGTGAAGTCCGTCTCGGTCTTAACAAGTTTCTTATCGAGTAGCCCTTGCCAGAAGTTGGCAACCTGCAAGCTTTGAGGGTTGGCTACGTTCACAGTCCAGGATTGACCATTGATTCCGAAGAAGTGTGCACCATTCTGCCATGCTAGCCCCGTAAACCAGCCTCCGCTCTTCGGCGGGAAATCGGCGATATAGTAATTGGGGTTTGCTGCATGCAGTTTAGCTGCGGCGTCAGCATACTGGGCCCAGGTTGTTGGGACCGGGATGTTGTACTGTTTAAAGAGATCCGAGCGGTAGTACATACCCAGTGGGCCAGTATCGCCTGGGATAGCATAGATCGCGTTGCCAAGTACCACCTGATTCCAGGTCCACGGCACAAACTGATCTTTTATCGATGCAGCTCCATATGCAGACTGGTCAACAAGAGCTCCGGTGCTCTCAAAGTTGGGTAATAACTGATACTCAACCTGACCAAGGTCTGGCTCATTGTTGGCCTTGATAGCCGTAAACATCTTGTCGTATGTTGGCTGACCACCAGGCGTTTGCACCCATGAGACATGAATTCCAGGATGAGTCTTGTTAAATAATGCGACCATCTTATCGGTCCCTGGAATCCAGCCCCAGTACGTCAAGTTCACTGGTCCGCTAGAAGTCGTGCTGCTGGTGCCTGAAGTTGAACCACCTGTACTACCACCACAAGCTGCAAGGGGAAGCATAATTCCCAACGCCAGGCTAACGAGGAAAAAACTCATCGAAAAGCGTCGCGTTCCATGAGGCGAAAAAAGATAATTCATGGCTCGAATACTCCTTTGTATAATACTTAAAGTTCGCATAAATTATGAGAAGCTGCGATTGCACTAGCCACCAGAAAGAACTACAAAAATTATCTCCGTCAATGGTAAGATAGCTAAAAGGTAATAGTACAATAGCCAAGCAGAAAAGCTTTTTCAACTCCTCTATACAATATAAGTGTAATGCACTACATGAACTAACTCAGTGACATAAAAATATGTGCTATTCATTATACAACACAACAGTGCTCCTAAGATCATTATTTATCCATATAACTGTCAGGTTGTCAAGTATTTACAAAAAACAAATGTATGGAACTGACATGCAAGTTCGTACGTAAATAATGTGTTGGTTACTTATTTTTGAGGATCAAGTGGCCCATCTCAAAAGGAGTTTTCTGCTATCATGGTTCAATCCGGCGAGAATATATGGACTCCACGCTTTCAGATCAATCTGGGTCTAACATTAGCGGGACAGATCATTCTGGGTATTATTGTATACTGGCTTTTTGAGTATTCATATGCACGTGTTGCATTGGCGTTGACAGCCTTCCTGCTTGTGTGTGGTATTAGCGTTCTAAGCTTTCTACAGGGACCTGTAGCGCGTAGGATTCTGCTGGGTACAGGCTGCTTCATCTTGCTTGCATTGCTCTTCTTTGTGGCCGCATCTAACCTGCCGGTAGCAACTGGCCCAGGACAACCAGCCCGGTCATTTCTCGCCTATACAGCACTGATTCTGGCTCTACTGGCTTTGTTAGGAAAACTTGCGACGGACAGGGCAGTACGTATTGCAGATATGACATATGAGCAGAACAGTTGGTTTGCAGGTCTTGCACATCTGGCCATGGCGACTATCGCGGGGGTCGAACTGTTGCTACAAATTTTCTCAGGCAGCCAGATTCGGCAGGTCCCTTTCAACAGTGTAGTATACGCTGGGCTGAGCCTGAACACGATAACCATTCTACTGCTGGGTATAATTGTCGTATTCTCTCTGATCAGCTTTACAAGCCCATTAACGTGGCTGGATGGTTTGATAGTGCTCATCCTCAGTGCTTCCTGCGCTTTGTTTCAGTACACATTTGGAGCTGGGGAGCTGACTCGGCTCGCACCAGCTATGAATCAAACGCTGGCTACCAATATTAATCTTGGGCTCTCTATAGTGCCACTTGCACTGGGCGTTCTGGCAGTGCTAGCCGAGCGGTGGCGCTTTATTACGCCGCTCTGGCTGGCAATGCAACTATTGATCTTGCAACAATTTGTCACAGCCGCACCAGCCATACGAGCGCAGGCAGGCAGCAGCATCCAAGCTAGGGCAGATAGCAACACGCTGATCGGGCAACTTATACTCTATGTCCTGGCAGTTACATTGCTTCTGCTTGTACTTCGCCTGCTATTTTACTGGCATCGCCGCCAGTTAAACTGGATAGATGGCGTAACGGCCACGATCATAGCGCTGGCCGTCGGCATTACGGCATGGTCATTGGGGCAAAACGACCTCTTGCAGGCACAAACAATATTCACCGTGCTACCAAGAGGCAATCTGGTTCCGACCGCGTATAGTCTTATCATTATCGCCTATGTGATTGGTATATGCACCATTCTCACGCTTGTGCTGGTGGGCATGTACACATTTTTCAGCCATGACAATCCCTGGCTGGGACGTATAGAGAATGTGGTTGGCATCCTTATGGTATTGAGCATCACGCTCGGCACACTTTTCCTGTTGAACTCGGCCAACGATCAGGGCAGCTATATTGCAGCAATGACCCTAAACCCACACGCGTGGAACCGCAGCCTACCACAGATTCCAATACGCAATCAGTATGTCCTTGACGCACTTTTTGTAGTGCTGCTACTCATCTATGCCTTTGCCCTTGTAAGACAACGCTGGAACCGCACATTTGCACATACTGAACGTGCACTGCTTTTCTTGAGTGGCTTTACCTGCCTGCTCGCCCTGGCAAGCCCTGGAAAGCGTGCCCTCCTGCTACTGGTCACAAGGAACGTACAATTGCTAGGAGTGTATAGTCAAGCCGTGTTTACTGCCGAGGGCGTTGCAGCGACAGCCATCTTTATTGCGGCTCTCATCTCGCTGCTCTGGCTCTTCCGTGGTCGAAACAATATTGACCGCATTGTGCTGGCAATACTCTTTGGTGCGGCTGTGCTCTGTATATTTGCATACTACATCAGCACCCTGTCGCTACTCTTGCTCGGCTCACTCCTGCTCCTGACAGCGGGCATCTTGATCGCCACTAGAATCGAGCGCGTACAAACCAACACTCAAACACAAAACATAAACCAGCCCAGCAACGAGACGACCGTGAACTCAGCCCTTTAAAACGCCGCCTACTGCTCACACATTAAAGTAAGTGATTTGATATACAAAGGGACGAGCAAAGCTTGCGCAGATATTACCTGGCAAGCTTTCGCTCGTCCCTTTGTCTATGAGCGGGATTCTTGCGATCTGTTTAGCAAACATAATCCTCTTTGTCTGCTCATACTTAACCAAGGCAGTATCACCACAATCGACTCTTTTCGCACACGCGTGACCAGTTCACCCCCTCATACCTGGACACTTGTAGCTCCAGGTAGTATCTTTGTCTATTAATAGGTCTAAAGCTTGGAAATTTTTGAGTACCATTTAAAATAGAAAGAAAGCATATTTTTTTACAAAACTTTCCTAAAAATGTTTGAATTGTTTCTATTCAATAGTAATAGCAATGTAAGGAAAAGAATACATATATTGTAATACAAAATATGCTGTTGCCAGAACAGTACAAATATATTTGTGCTATAAACTAAAGTGGAAGTGTTGACGAAGATGAAACATTGGCTTTTTACATGTCTGTGTCCTATATCATAAAAGTTTGTAGGATTCGTAGGATAGGAATAGTACAGTGAGTGTAATTGTAGATCCACGTAAAGCGTCACCTGAGCTACTTGCTCAACTCGCTAACCTTGTTTCTAAACAGACATCAACTATAGATCTTATAGAAGAGACAAGCGAATATTATATCATCGATTACGTACAAAAATCTAAATCTGCCTGGATTTTATTTGTCCATAAAGAGCAGAAAGAAGATGAAAAGTATGTAATTAAACTTCTCTGCCATTATAGCGATAAACGCTACCATTTGGACTTATTATCGCGTCGTCAACATTGTCAAATCGAAGCACTTGCTTGCAATCGCATATTTTCTCCTGATGTATATATTGGCTTAGCCAATACTTATCATCTACAAACACAACAAAAGCGCATTATAATTAGTCATCCTACACATCAACCCGATATACTCAATGCAAATACAGAGTATGCGTTGATCATGCACCACCTCCCCTCAAAGAGCCGCTTGGACTTCTTGTTAGAGAATACAAACGAAAAAATGCTGCGACAATATATACATCACCTGGTAAAACGCATTGTAGACTTACATAAAGAAAGTCCGGCATTATCTACTGAAGAGGGAGAAAAGTGGGGTAGTTTTTCTAAGCTCAAGCAAAAGCTTAAACATAATCTTTCATTAGCAGATCCACTCTTCAGAAACGACCACAATTCTAGTCAGGATAGTCATCTACGCGAGCGTTTCGCACAATTGAAAGACAACTTGAGGCAGATTTTTGACCTTTATCCATATGAGCAATATTTTGCACAAAGGGTTAGCCAGGGCAACATCAAACATTGTCACGGCGACTTAAAAGGTCCTAATATCTGGATTGAACAACATGCTTCTACCGAGAGATACGATGTCGCTATCCTGGATGCTATCGATTTTAATCCAATGTATAGTAACATTGATACTCTCAGCGATTTTGCCACGCTTGTTATTGATATACAAACGCGTCTACTTTGTACTCCATCTGCCTGTTGGCTCACACAACAAATGATCACGCAGTATCTAACAGCAACTAAACAAGACAACGATAAAGCCGCACATATAATACTCAACTATTACTTGATTGAAAAGGCTTTTGTTGGTGCAACAATTAGCATTGTCTATGATGATCTACCTGAGCTTGGTATGTATTTTTTAAAAGTTGCAGAGGTATGCTGGCACGATTTTTTCGCGATGCGGCTACGCGCCGCACAATCTGAAGAGTCAACAAAACCACAGATACCTGAGATACCGCAAATACCTGAGGCCGTCCTGCAATAATTATACTTTTAGCCGTAAGAAACGGGCAAGCTCTCTATTCCCTTTCTATAAAGGACTTTCTTCAAGGAGTAAATTGCTTGTCCGACTCGTTTTCTAGTATAGAATAACGCAACATATAACCTCTCTTGCGTACCGCAATCAGATGAAGCGTACTGTCGGGACCGTGTTCAATTTTTTCACGAACACGCTCTATGATCTTCTGTAAAGCGCTGTTGCTTGGAGCGTTGGCAGCCCAGACTGCATTTTTGATCTCGCCCCTATCGCATACCTGCCCTAGACGTGAGTAGAGATATTCATAGACCTTACCCTCAAGATGGGAGAATGGCGGCATGCGCCCCTGATCGCTCGACCTATCTATTGATGTGGCTACATTGAGCGATGGTGTATGCTCATCTTGTTCCACTACAAAACGCTTCATAATCTCAGCAAATAGTTGCCACTTGTTATCCCGGTATTCAATTAAACCCCGCTGCTCCAGGAGGAAAAGGGCATTATTCTCCACAAACTCTCTTCCATAGGCGATATCCAGTAAAGCCGCTTGATAAGGGGAGTATCTCTGATTCTCGTTCTCCATCTGCGAACGGTAATACACGAGCGGAAATTCATCGCGTAACTCGGTATCGTCTAACCCAAACCATAATTGCCTGCAAATCGGTCGCGCATCGCGTACGATATTAAACTCCAACTGATCCTGTTCCTGCTTTTGTTGCGCGGGAATACGATATTCAAAGAGATACATACAAACAATGCGTATAAGCTCTGGATGACGGCCGGCCATTCTTCTTATAAAATCAATGTCTTCTTGTTGCCAGAAACTCTTCAAATTTTTTGCTTTCTCGCGGGCCGTTTCCAAAAATGGCATAACCTCATCCTCATCCATTAAGCCTAAATAGATCGGATCAGAAAAGAGGTTCCATAAAGGTGAATAGTCTTGTTGATCGCGTGCATCATACTGGTATGTAAGATAGAGCAGATGCCGACTTGCGGCGATAAGTGTACAGGTTGATTGGCACAAAGCACGTAACCAATGACTATTGAGGCGTTGCAGATTAGCCACCCCCTCAAAGTTATCAAGCACAATAACCACATGTTGAAAATGATCATGTATGAGTTCTTCTAGCTCGAACTTTATCTCAAAAGCGGCCTCTAGATGTTTGCCCTCAGCACTAAAAACTGGTCGAGCCCGCTTCCCGCGTCGTGGAGGCTGTAATTTTGCATACACTTCGCTATAAAGCTCCCACCAGAAGAGTAAGGACGCGTAAGCTCCCTTTTGCGCTAGTTCCGAATTATAGTAAGATATACAGTCTAGATACACGAACGCATAATCTTTCCTAATAGCGTACTCTCTATCATCTATAAATTTCGCTTCGCGTGTATCTACCAAACGACGCAGTAGCGTTGTTTTGCCACTATAGGTTTCACCTATTAAAGCGCAACTCTGCGGTGGATCACTTTGTAAATGGCGGTAGATAGCATCAAGCTCATGCAGTCTACCCCAGAATACTCCACGCGTGAAAGGATTCTGCGCTACAGAAAAGCGATAAGCACTCAATTGGGTTGTAAATCTCACATTAGCTTTTACCGATCCTATATCTTGCTTGACATGCCTCGTTACACTTTCAGTGCCGGAGACACTAGTCTTTTTAAGTAACCACTTGTCTGCATCACTTCTTACATACTGTTTTTTTTGTTGAGGCTGCTGAAGATTCTCAACCACATGTCGAATACCAAGTGCAATATCTTTGAAAGCTGCATCTTTATCATCCCATGTATTGACAGGTTTGGCATCAGTAGGTAACATGTGCAGATTACTGAAAGGCATATCAGTCCAGTCTACTGAACGTAGTAGGATAGGAATAACCTGTGCTTCATTGTTTACATGTCGTTCAATAGCTCTACGCATCTCTTTACTGTCTGAATTGATAAAGTCGGGGCTGACCAGGAGGAGAATAATGTGAGCAGTATTGAGATAAGCTTCTACCTCCCGTTCCCAGTCTGTGCCAGCAACAATCATGCCATCATGCCAACTAGTAATGAGTTTACTATGGTGTAGTCCTGTTAAGTGTTTACCTAGTTCGCTACGTAAAGTTTGATCTTCTCGCGCATAACAATAAAACAGTTTAAAAGGAGGCTTTAGAAACTGTAATTGTTCCTCACCTTGCTTTGACATCGTTTATTCTTCCTTATTCCTGTTCTGTTACATTGGAAGATGCAGAATAACAAATGAGATAAAGGATATCTATCACGCTAAATTATTGTGTATGAAACTTGTCTCTTTCGATAGTAATTCAAAAGGCCAATGCTGCCGCAGCCAGCAAGCAAGTAGCTCAACTTCAATAACATAGCTTAAGCGATTTTGCTTCAATACCCCTGATTCGACCAGATCCTTAAGCGTTTCGATGAGGCTACACTCCGCTCATAATAGAACAGGTAAGATGGGCAATGCTGTCATAGCTAACATTGCCCTGCTCGATGCTCAATTGTGCGACCGCGCTCAGGATCACCTTGTTCCGCTGCATATGCCCGTTGCTGCTCGCCTCCCATAGATGTTGAAAACGACTGGCATCAGCCCTGGTTACCCATTCTTGTACACAGGTTGCTACATATTCCCTGGTGAGGGTAACATGATGCTCCTGCACATATTCATAGAGCTTCCGGCAGAGCAGTTGTAAATAAAAGGGATGACCAGCGGTCATAGACAATAGATAGTCAATAGCATCTTCTTCTATGACGCCCACTTGTGTTAGACCGCCTCTGATAAGTTGGGTAGCGGCGACGCTCTCCAGGCAACCCAGCCTTTCATCGTTAACGCTGCTAAAAAGTGCAGCTATTCCACCCTGGCTGGTAAGCTGGCTTATCAACCCGCCACCACTCAAAATTAAATGGACGCTTTGACCATGTTGCGCATGGCTACGTAAACGGCCAAAAAGTGTGTCCCTGCTCACCTGGTCTTCGCGCAGACTGAATAGGCATTGAAATTCATCTAATATGATTACCACTGGATAAGAGCAAACAGATATTTGAATACAAGACATGAACGCATCAAAGCGTGCAAGGGCATCTTTGCGGAACTTCTTTAAATCAGGTACCACCAGTTTTGGTCCCACATCTATAGCCTGCGCGTTCACTACGTCGGCAGTACGATGCATAATATGATACAAAAATTGTGTCACACTGGCTTCCTGGAGACTTTGTACATCGATGAACACAGGCAGAAAGCTGCCGCGAAAGCGCTCATTTAAGCTTAGTAGGAGAGAAGACTTGCCAATACGCTTCTGGCCCCATAAAAGGATGGTTGCCGATTGCGATTTATCCTGTAGGAGTTCATAGATACGATGAAACTCCTGTTCACGACCATAGAAACGTATACCTACAGCTGGCTTTGGTCCATAGGGGTTACTGGACCACATGTTGTTTGTTATAGAGATGGTTGACTTCGGGGTTCGTTGCAGTGCGGGCGGAGGCAACTGCGAAGACAAGATAACCTCAACATTTATAACATATGGAACAGCTTCCAGATCTTTTTTGAGCCGCATCCGCTGTGCCACCGTCGTCTTACCAAGATAGATATGAGCCTCGCTCAGGAAGCCATCAGCCCGCCGTGTGACACTATAGTCACGCATATCGCAGGCCTGTCTCTGTACCGCACGACTCAAATCAGCAACCAGACCCTGTCGATTCACAGCCTCTACGGCGACCACATAATTGCCTTCATCTAGCTCCTCCCATTTTACCGGCACAAGCCCTCTGGTAGCCTTGATCTGCGCACAGGTACGTTTATGAATGATCAATACTTGATCCTTTTTCCGATGATAGCCGACGATATCGTCAAGAGGGAGAGGACGACAACATTTGGCGACAATTTGTGGCAATGTGTTCTCCTGAGGTGAAAGGGCTCCAACACGCACTGCAGGCCATATATCAGCCTCCGAATTCCTATGCTTTAAAGATCTCAACAACCTGATTTGTGCAACCACGCGCGAAACTTTTTGACGACCTACACCAATAGCGACAAATAGATCATCCAGGCATTTAAATTGCTCGTTCTGCGCAATTTGCGTAAGCAATTGCTGGATATATTCATCGTTTGTATGCATACCTTGTTGCTGCAAATCGCGTGTGAGCAGTTCACGGCCAAGCTTGAGCATATCCTCGCGTTTATTCTGCACAAACCATGTTCTGATCCGGTTCATTGCATGAGAGGTTCTTACATGTTGTAGCGCATCCAGTCGTGGTTCAACCTTTGCCCCATCCAACTTAATTTCTATTGTATCGCCTGGCTTTAAGGACTGATAGAGATCGGTCTGCTCTTCCCCATTCACCAAAGCTCCAATACAATGATGCCCCATCTCAGTGTGAATGTCATAAGCGAAATCAAGCAGGGTGGCTCCTGGGGGAAAATATTTCGCCTCACCGGCTGGCGTGAATACCCGCAGGGTGCGTTGCAGCTGCTTCGCCTCCTCAGGCAACTGAGGAAGCAACTCCTCAGGAATGTTCAACCAACGGGAAGCAATGCCGTGACGTGCAACAATATCCATTTCATGTGTGCGAATAAATATTTGCATTGCGGCTCCCGAAGGGTGCCGCACCTGTGTATGCAGAGCGCGATACCCATTTTCCTTAGGGCTCCCAATAAAATCACGAAATTGCCCTTCTATAGGAGCAAAGGATTTATGCAACACACCTAAAATGCGGTAACAATCACTTGCCTCGTCAAGAAGGACAAGCAGAGAACCCATATCCAGCGATTTTAAAGATGGCAGATCGGCGTGTATTGGCCTCCCAAGCTTTGTATTCTGCTCCACATGACGACAATAAAGGTTATAGAGTGAGAACGGAAGCCAGCATACTTCGACATTGGTCATGTCTTTGACCAACAGCTCTTGCAGTTTCTTGCGTATATTCTCTATCTCCCCGGTATATAAATCATAGTGTTGCTTAAACATGCTATGATATTTAGGGTGCATAACAGCAAAACTATAATCCTCTAGCAACTGGCGTACGTCCGCCATGCCCAGCCGGTCAGCAAGTGGAACGAGCAAGTTAATGCCAACACGAGCTGCTCGTTCCTGGAAATCGCGTGTCAGCGAAGATATTGTTTTCAGATTATGCAAGCGATCTGCCACCTTTATGATGATAGTATCGCGCTCCCGCTGCACAATTGAAGTCACATAATAGTCAATACTGTGCCCATCATTTGCGCCTGCTAGATCCCATTCGATCTGCCTGAAAAAGCTATTCAGATCGACCATTGCTTGCAACAACTCGCGTACATCCGCTCCCAATTCACTTTCAATCACATCCAAACTATAACCGACAGAATAATCCAGATTATTAAGATCATGTAACAGTCCAACTGCAACAATATGTGGAGGTGCATGCCACCCGGCAAGAATTGTGGCAACGGCCAGAGGATGGTTAAGGAAAGGTTCTCCATCAATACGTCTAAAGTCACTGTGCGCTTCAGATGCCATACGAAAGGCAGACTGAAGGAGATTTTCTATACCTGGTGCACTTGAATACACAGTAACAGTCTCAATGAGTTGGTGAATATCCATCACGGCACCTCGCGTGTGGCTAGTAAGAACTTTTCTATATTGCAAACACAATGAGTGCATAGATCTGCATTTCGGCCAGATCTTTTCCCCCAAATGCAAACATTTCTCTTTAAAGTCTAAAACAAATAAATATCATGCTCTCGGACATAAAAAGACATTAGCGATAAAGAATATTTTTTAGTCCTACAAATCAGACGGATATTGTACAAGCTTATTAAAAAGCCCTGTACAATCGTGCAAAACATTTGCACGTCTAGATTCTGCCCTCTTTTACCATCTAAAAAGAACCGCTTTCTCCATTCTTGCCTGTCAGACACAAAAATGTCACAACAACCCTTGACTATATCCTTAAATTGTGGTATTAAAGAGCTATAAAGATATTTACATTCAGACATATCTCTAAACTATCTCTGTAGATATACAGCCCTCGTATTCTTAACACTAGCAGCCTTAATGGCACATCTATATAGCTGGCTCATGTAGCTGTAAAAGGTTGTACTGCGTCATTTCATCTCTCAAGCTCCAGGCTCATACGCATGATTGTACTTGCTACTATATAGTCTTTATTGCACGAGGGGGTACATAATGCCAGCATATAGTGTAGCGAAACATACCGATATTGACAGCCGTACTCAGTACGACGAGACGTTGAAGCAGATCAACTCGTATATCCTCGATGTAGTGCGCCGAAAGATCCCTCGCGCAATTATTCCCAGCGCAGTTCTGGACCTCGAAATAGATGAGATTGCACAACGTACCCGGATAAAACTCTGGCAGGCAATGCAACGCGAACACATCTCCAATGTCAGGTCCTATGTAAATAGTATTGTTTATACGGAGACTATCGATTTCATAAGGAGATATAAGCCTATCATACCGCTGCCCCTGGATGAGTATGGAGAACTTTATCAAGAACATATTCTGGCGACCTTAAGCCAGCCCAACCCCGATCCCACCGAACTGTTTGAACAGGAAGAGACATACTATCACCTTATTACAAAGCTTGCGCAGGCCGTGCGGGCTTTACCCCCAAAACAACGCTATGCGATGATCTGCGCTTTGAAAGATTATAGCACCGGCAATGTTGTGTTTATAGAAGCGTTCGCCCTCTGCGGCATTGACATTGCCAGTACACATTGGCCCAAAGAGCAGCACGAGCTACAGTCGCTCCGTACATCGCTCTCTATCGCACGCAAAAAATTACATGCATTAAAGCATGTAGCTTAACGCAATTTCGTATACGTTTGCACCCTATTACATACTACCACATTCTCCTGGTGTACTTGTAAGCGACAAATACTTTCGTTGATCAAGCGTTGTTTTACCTTTTAGACATCCTTGCGTTCATACAAGTGTTACTGACTTTTTGGTTGGTTTGAAATGGTCATGCATGCTTGCCAGGCAGGAGGTTCCACAGCATGGAAACAATCATCATCTTGATGTTAGTTGCCTTCATCATAGGCTTGATAGCAGGATTCACATTAGCTAAACCTCATATTATCCAATAGGGGATAGGAGATTTCCTGAATGGACACCATTGTTATCTTCGTACTCGTCGCCTTCATTATAGGACTCGTAACTGGCCTGTCATTAGCACGACCACACATCACCATGCGCCATAAACTAAATGATGCATATAGTAGTTCTGAAAGAAGATTTTACTCATAGTAGAGTAAAATCTTCCTTTTTTGCGCATCCTGATATCTCAGCCACAACGCTACACACCTATCTGCAAAGGGAACTGTTATCCCAATTTTTGTGCTCTAGCTGTATACATCCTTGCAATCTCATCGTATTGTATTGTATCGTACGTAGTTGGAAATAGCGGCATGCCCCTCATGCTAAAAGGGCAAGCGTGCCCAGTAATAGTAAGGAGGCTTCATGTCCGTGCAGGAATGGAAGTTTACGATTGGGGTGGAAGAGGAATATCAGATTATTGATCCGCACACACGTGAGCTTAGCTCAGCAGCAGATATTATCCTTCCTAACGCGCAAAAAGTTGTAGGGAATGCAGTTCAGTATGAAACGATCCTCTCACAGATTGAGGCCGTAACGCCTATATGCTTTACATTAGCAGATGTGCATACGCAACTTGCACGCTTACGTTCTGCAATCATCAATGCCGCCAGCGATGCAGGGAAGTCGATTGCAGCAGCAGGGACGCATCCATTCTCGCATTGGAATCAGCAACAGGTAACCCCCCAGCCACGCTATCAAGAGCTGACCGAGACTTTTGGACAGTTGATACGTGAACAGGTTATCTTCGGCTGCCATGTGCACGTGGGGGTGCCGGACCGCGAGACTGCCATACTGATCTTGAGCCATGCACGCCCCTGGCTTGCATCCTTGCTCGCCCTGACTGCCAATTCGCCGTTCTGGCTGGGCGCTGATACTGGTTACGCGGATTATCGGACGAGCTTATGGTGGACAGTGCCACAATCCGGGCCGCCGCCATATTTCTCGTCATATAACGAGTATCGAGCTCTTATCCAGGATCTTATCGACACCAAAAGTTTAGAGGATGCGACCAAAATCTACTGGGATCTACGCCTATCAGAGCGCTTTAGCACAATTGAGTTTCGTATCACCGATGTGTGTATGACTATAAGCGAGTCAGTTATGGTTGCAGGGCTCATACGCGCCCTGGTACGCATGTGTTATGAACAGGTCATGCGCAATGTTCCTTTTCCCACGGTCTCCAATGATGTAATCAGGGCAGCCCACTGGCGAGCCGCTCGCTATGGTCTGGATGCAGAGCTGGTTGATACACAACATATGTGCAGCGTTCCTGCTCGCCAGCTGATAGAACAGATGCTAACATTCCTGCGTCCGGCACTCGAAGCCGAAGACGATTGGGAATTGGTCTCGACACGTGTACGCCATATACTACAAACAGGCAATGGAGCAACAAAGCAACGCGAGGTCTATAAACGTTCTGAGCGTTTAGAGGATGTGGTTGACTTTGTCGTTGCTGAGACCAACCGGCTCGATTAAATAGGTGGGGAATAGACAGATATCAAAGATCATCAGACATTGCAACCATTCCCCTGGCACCGTTCATGTCGCGTAGCGACGACCCTTGTGGTTGTCGTCGTGGAACCGCCTCGCACCTGGTTAGACGGCAACAATCACAAGGGATTGCCGTGCCCCTGTGGGGTCGCTACGCGACAATAATTTCGACTATAAGAAAATGGAAGATGTATGCAGAGGCTCTCGGCTGATCTGAGCTTGCAGGAACAGATCGGGCAACTTTTTATGGTTGGCTTCCCCGATACTGTTGTAACAACGGAAATAAGGGAACTGATCCAGAACTATCATGTTGGGGGTATTGTTTTATTCGCACGCAATATCCATGATGTCGCACAGGTTCGGGCGCTCACCGACGAGTTGCAGACGATTGCTCGAAAAGCTGGACAGCGCTATCCGCTACTGATTAGCATCGATCACGAAAATGGTATGGTGCAGCGCTTCGGCAAGCATACTACTATCTTCCCTGGCAATATGGCGCTGGGCGCGATTGGGTCAGAGCAGATTGCATATGATATTGCGCTAGCCGCCGGCCGTGAGCTTAAAGCGCTTGGGATCAATATGAACCTGGCACCGGTTGCCGACGTAAACAATAATCCTGCCAATCCGGTGATTGGTGTGCGGTCCTTTGGAGAAGATCCAAAGCAAGTTGCACATCTCACAGCAGCTATGGTCAGGGGCTATCGGGCAGCACATGTTATCACTAGCCTCAAACATTTTCCCGGCCATGGCGATACAACGGTAGACTCGCATCTCGCACTACCCACTATTCCCTACGATCTAGAGCGGCTGCAAACAGTAGAACTGCTTCCGTTTAAAAGCGGCATTGCGGCTGGCGCGGATAGCGTGATGATCGCTCATCTCTATCTGCCTCTGCTAATGCAAGGGGAGATGATGTTACCCTCTACGGTCTCATCGGTCGTTGTACGTGACCTGCTACGCAAACAACTTGGCTATACAGGCGTTATTATTACAGATTGCCTGGAGATGAATGCATTTAAGAAGACTATTGGCGTCGAGCGTGGCACAGTTATGGCACTACAAGCAGGCAATGACCTGATCCTGATTTCGCACCACTATCTACATCAAAAAGGCAGTCTTGAGGTGGTACAGGCGGCCGTTGAAAATGGTGAACTTTCTCATGAAATCATCACGACTGCGGCGGAACGTGTGCTTGACCTTAAGGCACGAATGTTATCCTGGCAAGATGTAACGCAAGAGACGGCACTCGCGGAGATTGCCAGTCCAGCCCACCAGCAATTACGCGACCGAGCCTATGCGCTATCTACAACGCTGGTAAGAAACGAAGCAGGGCTGTTGCCACTAAAACTGGAGCCAGACCAACGTCTCTTGCTGCTCTTTCCACAACCAGGAATATACACGCCAGTCGCCGATCAATATCAGGTCGCAGATGTTCTCATCAAGAGCATCCGACAACGCCATGCAAATACAGAGATACAAACAATTTCACAGCGACAAATAACAGAATGTGATACAAACATTGCTCAAATAGTTAATGATTTCGCTATAATTATAGTCGTGACATTAAATGCAAATCTAGATCAATATCAGGGAGTAGTGATACAAAAACTTCTACAAATAGGTAAACCTGTTGTTGGACTTGCGGTATATAATCCATACGACTTGCTGGCCTTTCCACAACTAGAAACATACCTGGTAACGTACGAATATACTCCACCCGCACTTATAGCAGCAACGCAGGTGCTCTTTGGCGAGATCCAGTCGCAAGGACACTTGCCAGTTAGCTTGCCGGGTTTGTATCCATTTATCTAATGCTGGACCTTATCTGGCAGGTAAAAAACTGCTTACCAAAAGCATCACCGACAGAAAGCCCTTCCAAAGAACATTTGACATGAGCTAGCCGTTCGTCGGGAACTCTATCGAATCCTCACCCGCTATCACTAATGGTGTTATCTATGTCGGTTCCGATGACAAGAAACTCTACGCGTTCGAACTACCAGGATAGTTCTGGACGTTCCTATAAACTCCGCTGCTAAGCTCATATGGCGGGATAGTCTACGTTGGTTCCGATGACGGCAAGCTCTACGCTTTTGATGCTACATGCCATACTGCATGCTTGCCCCTCTGGTCCTACTCCACCGGAGGCGCTATCCATTCCTCTCCGGCCATCGCCAACGGAATTGTCTACATTGGCTCCAATGACGGCAAGCTCTACGCTTTTGATTCTACATGCCATACCGCATGCTTGCCTCTCTAGTCCTACTCCACCGGGGGCGCTATCCATTCTTCACCAACCATCGCCAACACGATTATCTATGTCGGATCATTTGACAAGAAGCTCTACGCTTTTGATGCTACATGTCGTAGCATCTGCCAACCCCTCTGGTCCTACTCTACCGAGGGCGCTATCGAATCCTCGCCCGCAATCACCAATGGTGTTGTCTATGTTGGCTCCGATGACAAAAAACTCTACGCGTTCGGACTGCCACGATAATTCTGGATTTTTCTATAAACTCCGCTGATAAGCTCACATGGCTTCTACACTCCTTCTATTGCCTATATCTATCTTTTTGGCAGAGGTAGAACTTTGCTATTGGTCTGTGATCGTTCACAGTACACACAGGACTTAAAAGCCTTTTTTTTTATTACTTTATAGATCTTTGCCGGAAATATTCTGTATGCCTTGACTTTTCCTGAAAAATAATGCATATAATAAATGTGATCGGTCACAAATCAACCGACCGGTGATGGGAAAATATAGCGGTCAGATATGACCCTGCTATAGAGTCCCTGTACTATGGATGATGCGACAAACTGAACGCCGGTAGAGCGCTCATCCGCAAGACTGCATGTCATTTCGAGCCTATGAGCTGGAAAATGGCTTCATGAGATACAAACAAGAAAGGATGGGTATAATCAGGGCAAAGTGTCTACTAGAACAGGATGAGAAAGGTACTCTTTGCTCGATGAAACTGACCGAAATGCGATAAGCATTTTTTATGAAAAAACACTCAAAGCGTCAAAACAGAGTGGAACACAATGACTGCGTTCCAGATACAACAATATGGTTGTAAAACACATTCAAGGAGGATAAACACACATGGTCTCCATATCTCAGAAAAAAGAAATTTCCTGGCCTGGTTTACTCGTTCTGGCCCTGATATTGGCACTGCTCGCCGCCACCTTTCCACTATTTACTTCGGGCGGCAAAGTTCACGCAGCTCCTGCTGACCCGCTGGTTGGATACGGTGCCGGAACCACTGGGGGCGCAGGCGGCTCCAGCGTAACAGTGACCAGTCTCGCCGCTCTCACAAGTGCGGTAAGCGGCTCTGCAGCTAAGATTGTCAATGTTCAGGGAACTATCAGCGGCGCAACTGATGTCCACGTTGGGTCTAATAAAACGATCCAGGGTGTTGGCTCAACTGGCGCTCTGGTCGGCATAAGCCTGAATCTAGACGCAGTCTCGAACGTGATCATTCGTAATCTGAGCCTTTCTTTCGTCAAGGCTTCTGACTCAACCGGAGACGCAATTCACATTATCGATGGCACAAATCACGTCTGGGTTGATCACAACACGCTCTTCGACGATCTCAACCATGGCAAAGATTATTATGATGGATTGGTCGATATCACTCGTGGCTCTGACTATGTTACGGTCTCCTGGAATTACTTCCACAATCACTTCAAGGTCTCACTGGTAGGGCACTCTGACACCAACGGCTCTCAGGATACCGGCCACCTGCATGTGACTTATCATCACAACTGGTTCTCTAACGTAGGATCTCGCTTACCTAGCCTGCGCTTTGGGACCGGCCACGTCTACAATAACTACTTCCAGAATGTCACAAATGATGCAGTTCACTCACGCGAGAACGCACAAATGCTGGTCCAGAACAACGTGTTTGTAAATTGTGGTACTGCAATCACGACAACTGGGGACAGCAAGGTTGACGGGTTCATGAATCAAAGTGGGAACTCTTTCACCAATAGTCCGATTAAGATCACCCGAGATAGGCTCTTTCACCAGAGCACCCTATGGTTACACACTTGATGCGACTTCTTCTGTGGTCAGCGAGGTCACTTCTTTCGCTGGTGCAGGTCGCTAAACTGAACTATAAAGTTTAGTCAAGTCAACTACGGAATCTATGGCCACTGGCATGGTGGTCCATAGATTCCGTTTGGTGATGCAGTGGTAACCATCTTGATCACTTTTCCTTTTTTGGTGGGCATGGTGACGACCTGAATATCGTAATTGAGAACAGGTGGTGGTTGCGTTAGCCGAAGCTACGCATAAACAACCCAGCATTCTATAGGACCACTTCGAGCCAGTTTCAGAAAAAGGGCCGTCAGGGGCTTGCCATTTTTGTTTATCTATGTTATATTGCTCACATGAGCAAGCAACATAATACAGATGAACAATCTGAGGAACAACAGAAGACGAGAGAACGCATCATCGCCGCAGCCTCAAAGATCCTGGCACAAAAGGGATATGAGGCAACAACGCTTCGGGAAATTGCACGCGAAGCCCAGGCTGGACCAGGACTGGTGCATTATTACTTTGGTGGCAAGGATGCATTGCTCGTTGAGGTACTACAAGCGACTGGGCGGCATTTTCATCAACGAATGGAACAATTGGTCCAGCAGGTGCCTGGCGATCAGTCTCTCGAAGCAGTCTTGACTCAACTCTCTGAACGTGTTGGGCAGGAACCTGAGGTGTATCGCCTCCGTTACGAATCGTTCTCGCTTGGCTTACACAACCCCACTATTGCACCTGGGGTGCGAGAACGGCTTGCACAGCGACGGGAGGAGATTGGCTCAGTCATGGCAAAGATCTTGAATAAGCAGCAGCGGGCAGAAAGCACGAAGCCTTCCTCTCACGATCCAACGATCCTGGCTGCTCTTCTGCTCTCTCTTTTCGATGGACTGGCATTGCAAAAGATCCTCGACCCGACGTTCGATCTTGATGCTTCGTATCAATTGCTTGCGCAACTGTTACATTGTTTGCTCTCTCGCGATGTATGATGACGGTTCTGTCCGATTCTCCAGGCTCTGGAAAAGCGTCTGCGTTGTTGCTTGTTCGAGCAAGCAAGGCAAAAAAGGATGTTTTCCCACGGGAATTTACCCGGACTTTTCCTCTCAACAAAAGACTTTTTCAGGGGGTGGCCGCGGGTGCAGCTACATATGGTACCATGACTGGTCCTTCGGGGAGCACTGCGATACGCGCGTTAGGGCCAAAGCGCTGTAGCAATTGGTCAATTGTGCCCTGTAGATCAGGAGCGGGAAGCAGTTGTGCAGCATGGACCACCTCGTCGGGCAAGCTAGAATGCAGGTATACATCGGCCTGGAGTTGTACCAGGGCCTGTTTCTGCACCTGCCATTGATCGTGCATCTGAAAATCTGGACTATTGATCAGGTCGAGAAGAGCAGCTGGACTTGTGCGCATTTGCAGCAACGCCTTGTAGTTTCCATGCTCTGGAAGACCATCACGGCATTCTGCGATAGTGACAATAGCACCACCAGGACGTACAATTTGCGCGGCCGCCGTCATGCCTTTTACGCTTTGATAGAGGTTCTGATCGAGCGGATAGCCATTGTTGCTGGTAATGACAATATCAAATGGCGCATCAACGGCCTGGGTAGCCATAAGTGCCACCGAGGAGCAACCCGCATAGTGAGCCTGAATATAGTCGCCGGCAAAGACGCCTGTGATATGACGCTCCTGATCGAGCGTGACGTTGACCATAAATTCAGGCGGGCTCAGGCGCACAGCATCTAGAATACCCTGATGAATGGGATTGCCTCTGAGCATGGCCCAGGTCGCGTACGCATCGCCGATCAAGCGTGCATTGTGCAATGCCTGAATTGTTTGAATACCCGCAAGGCCGGGTATAATACCCTTGGCACCACCGGAGAAGCCCGCAAAAAAATGTGGCTCGATAAAGCCGGTTACAATGCGGAAATCGACTTCGACGTAGCGCCGGTTGACCCATACGGGCACAGCCGATGCACTTACGCCCAGATATACCAGCGAAGCAGGATCAAAGGCGTCATTATTTACAATCTCAACACTATTGACGACATCTTCGCCCAGCATCTGTACAAGTTCCGCGCGTGTGTTTGCACGATGGGAACCGGTGCCATTGATGATAACAAATTGGGTGCGCGGAACATGGGCCAGTTCTTGTAACAACCAGGGGATGATGCGTTCATTGGGCGTGGGACGGGTAATGTCGGAAATAATAATGGCAATACGATCTTCTGGCCGTACGAGCGCGGCCAGAGGTGATGCCCCGATAGGCTCGCGCAGGGCTTTCACAAATTCATTATGCTCATCGGCCAATACAGGCGCGGGGCGCGAACGTAAGATGGTGGTGTGTTCTGGCAACTGTACACTACACTGCGTACTGCCATAAGGGATTTTCACTTGCATAAGAGCTTCCTCGCCTTCATGAAAAAAATGCTGCGCTTTTCAATTTCTTTGCTATGCTTTATAGCATTAGCCTCCAAATTTGTATTTCGGCTGCCCCCTGATGCCTGTCTTTATACGAAACAGGTCGCCGGAAAGTGGGTACTGCGCACGATCAGGTTCAGCTACGGCTGCTGATGTAATATAGAGCTCTGTCAGACCGGAGCCACCGAAGACGCAGCTCGTGGGACGCAAAACGGGCAAGTCAATTATACGCTCAATCTGGCCGCTGGGATCAAAGCGGATGATCTTCGCGCCATCCCAGAAGGCGCTCCACACAAAACCCTCGCTATCGACGGTCAGGCCATCGGGGGTACCTTTTTCGTCGGTATGGGCCGAGAAGACGCGGCAATTGGCAATAGT
This sequence comes from uncultured Chloroflexia bacterium, assembly GCA_963850365.1. GTDB lineage: Bacteria > Chloroflexota > Ktedonobacteria > Ktedonobacterales > Ktedonobacteraceae > Dictyobacter. The sequence continues at coordinate 21,577 of CAWKKX010000051.1, read as the reverse complement.
ACCAGTCTCGATATCATAGTCATAGGCAAAGATAGTGCTTAACCAGGCATGAGAATCTGTAAAATACATGGTTTTATTATCCGGGCTCCAGCCGATCCCATTCGGGACGCTCACTTTTTTGACCATCTCATGTATAGAGCCATCGGGATCAAGACGATAGAGGATGCCTTTTTCTGGCTGCTCATCATCGGCCATTGAGCCTGCCCAGAAACGGCCTCTGGCATCGACGGCTCCATCATTGAAGCGCAATTCTGGATTATTGCCATAGGGCTGCGCAATGTACTTCAGCTCTCGCTGCTGCTCATTCCACAATGCAAAACCCTTTCTGGTTGCCATGACTAATCCACCAGAGGCACGCAGGGCCAGCACGCCTATAGACTGATCAACTTGAAAAACTTCTTGCTTATCCGAGCTGGGATCGAAGCGGCTAAAACTATTATTCTTGATATCGACCCAATAGAGTTTCTGCTCATCAATGCTCCAGAAGGCTCCTTCGCCCAGCTTATTACGGCAGGGTAAGATATGTTCTACCACAGTATCCATGCTTCAAATTCTCCTTCAAGTCGATTAATCAGTATATGCAGCTGCTACTTGCATGCCTCGATATATCTACGTGCCAGCGTAGTCAACGCGCTCCAATCTTTGGCACGCACAATTTCTTTGCCGACTAATTGACTCCCGACCGCAACAGTATAGGCACCAGCAGCAAGAAATGGGCCACAGGTCGCCAGGTTGACGCCCCCTGTAGGTACCAGTAAAAGATCGGGCAGGGGAGCTAAAATGTCTTTAAAATAGCCAGGGCCAAGTTGTCCGGCAGGAAAGACCTTGACAAGGTCCGCACCTCGTTTCCAGGCAGTCCAGATCTCGGTTGGTGTAAACGCACCACATACAACTGGAATATCACACCCCTTGCCCACCTCTATCACATCAGGGGCGAGGATTGGCGTTACTAAAAATTGCGCACCCGCATCAATTGATATGGCAGCGCTATCAGCATCCAGCACTGTACCAGCACCTACTATCAGACGATCCCCAAACATCTGCCGTACTTTTGTGATAGCCTGATTCGCTTTCTTATTTGTCAGAGTAAACTCTAGCGTCGTAACGCCGCCCGCCAACAATGCTCCGCTCAGCTCAATGGCATCATCAAGATCGTCCAGACGCACAATAGCAATTGGCACACGCGGCTGAAGTATCTTTACAACACGTTGTGACATGCATTTATCCCTCCCTCTACACAATGCTCACAGGCGTAGCGACCCTAGCCTAGAGGGGCACAGGGCGACAATCCCTTGTGGAGGGTCGCTCTCACTTTTGAAAAGTCTTGGAATGCGTATATATATATAGTTGCCCCATGCAGGTAATTCATTATATCATGTACCCAGGTACCTCTTGTGAAGATGCACGAGAAAAGGAAGAAGGTAGAATATGCCATTCGATGTCGTTAGCTTCGGTGAGACGATGTTCCGTCTCACGGTGCCAGGGGGCACAAGGCTTGAAAATGCTTCGCAGCTACAAATTTATATTGGTGGAACCGAATCTAACACCCTTGCTAGCCTTGCGCGTCTGAACCTTCACGTTGCCTGGCTCTCAGCATTACCGGATAATCCGACTGGTAGAAGCGTAGTACGCGAACTGCGCAGCCATGGTATAGATACTTCTTCGGTCGTCTGGGCGGCTGCAACAAGTCGCCTTGGTACTTTTTATGTTGAGGAGTCAGCGACACCACTGGGCATCCATGTCTACTATGACCGGGCAAATTCGGCCTGCGCACTCGTTGATCCCGAGGCCATTGATTATTCTCTTGTCGATACAGCTCGCATGCTGCATCTGACCGGTATCACACCCGCGCTAGGAGAGCAGGCGCACACCGTATTTAAGCGCTTACTCGCACGGGCACAGGAGAGAGGGATACCGCTCTCCTTCGATGTCAACTACCGCGCAAAACTCTGGTCGGCAAGTATTGCAGCACAGCAGATCGAAGAAGCATGCAGACAGGCAAATATCCTCTTCTGCTCGATGCTGGATGCGGCCGAGCTATGGGGCTTTATTGGCAATGCGGAGATGGTCTTGCGCCAGATGAGCAAACGCTTTTGTATCCCTGACACAGATAAGACGCTGGTATTAACGTTGGGTAGCAAAGGATCTGCCCATCTAAAACACAATATTTATGCATATGAGCAGGCATTTGCAACTGAGGGAACTTTTCGCTTTGGCTCAGGTGATGCCTTCGATGCTGGCTATATTTATGCCTACCTGGACGGACCACTTTATCGCGAGATGCAGCGCGAACACGGCACGACTGCGCTTACATTTGGAAACGCGCTTGCGGCCCTCAAACGCTGTATTCCTGGTGATATCGCCGTTATTAGTCCTGCAGAGGTGAAAATGTTATTGCAGAAGCAGGAGGGGAGTCGCTTTCGCTAAGAAAGTGGCACCTTCCTATGCATGTTCGCGCCTTCGGCGCGAACATTTCGTTTCCCTTATATTTCATTCATTTTGCATTTTATCTTTTTTGTATATGTGTAAAAAAGATAAAATGCAAAATGAATGAAATATAAATAAATGCATGCTCAACGTTTAGTAACGCCTATCATGCATTTTATAGTTTTATCTCATGTGATCATCTATTAGGCTACTAGGCTGCGCCAAAGAGCCGATACTGCGTCTTAAATGGCACTTCCACTTCAGCCTGTTGCGCATTTTGGCAACCAGCAGCAGGTACTATGCCACCTTGAGTAAATACACGCTGAATATATTTGACCTTTGCAAACGTACCAGTGCCGCTGTTCAGGGTTGCCTTGAGCAATACCCACGGAGCATTATTGGCGTTCACTACAACTTTCGCTACGGGTGCAGCTATGACTCTATCACCATTCAAACCTTCCCATGCCAAACCTGCGACGTCCAGAAAATGGCTTCCGATAATTTGTTTTCCCGCTGCATCACTAGATGTAATTATTATTGGTATTTCTGCTGAAGCCGCACTGGTGGGGCAAGCAAAAGTCAGAACTCCCGTCCCATAAATTTGAGCGATTAAGACATTTCCGGCAGGGACGGCCAGGGCCGCAGGAATGGCCGTCGCCGCACTGGCTTCGCCGCCTTGGTGGCTAATGCGATAGTATTTGTTTTTTGTGCGGTGGCTGTCAGGCCAGCAGCATGCGTGTTTATCGGTAAATTTGTTATAACGGTTACAGCAAGGATCAAAATACTGGCTATGATTGTCAGTTTAGCTACTTTCATCGGTGTGACTTCCTTCTTTCAAAACTACTTTCTCTCAAAACTACTTCGATAGAAGCCTGTGGCTCATTCTAGTCAAGCTCATAATTAGCTCTTCTCACTACCTTGTCTACTTGACCTGATGTCACCATATGGATTCTATAAAGAAGCAAAGATTTAACAAGAGTTTCCTTTTTCAACATTGAACAACTTTGCACAAGTGATGCACATAGATAAAACAATCCAGATAGTAATTGACACGGTTAATAATCGCCCAATTTACCAATTTTACCAACAATTATTACAAATACAATAAAATCCGTATATATAATTAAGCGTACATAATCCATTATCCATATAGAAAGTTGCAAAATTAGTACCCCAATTATGCTCATCCGTATGAACTGTATATATATATCAAGCGTAGATAATCAGGTGTACACAATCCATTATCCATATAGAAAGTTGCAAAATTAGTACCCCAATTATGCCCATCTGTATAAACTGAGCATACTATATCAAGAGTAGATAATTAGGTGTATACAATCCATTATCCATGTAGAAAGTTGCAAAATTGGTACCCCAATTATGCCCATTCGTATTGCTTTGTCAAACTTCATTCGAACCATGTCGCGGGCCGTGTCATACTGGGCGAAGGCAATCCTTGTGGTTGTCGTCGTCCACCCGCCTGTCGAGCCGGTCCAGGACGACAAGGACAAGCCGTTGTCGCTACGCGGCAAGCCATCACATGACCCGCAACGGTCTAGTATTAGACCGTTAATCTTCAATTGACGGGAGGCCGCGTAGCGACAATCCCTTGTGGTTGTCGTCGTGGAACCGCCTGTCGAGCTGAGTCACCACGACAAGGACAAGCCGTTGTCGCTACGCGGCAAGCCATCACATGACCCGCAACGGTCTAGTATTAGACCGTTAATCTTCAATTGACGGGAGGCCGCGTAGCGACAATCCCTTGTGGTTGTCGTCGTGGAACCGCCTGTCGAGCTGAGTCACCACGACAAGGACAAGCCGTTGTCGCTACGCGGCAAGCCGTCAATTGAAGATTAACAGACTAGTATAAACTGAGCATACTATATCAAGCGTGATAATCAGGCATGCACAATCCATTATCCATATAGAAAGTTGCGCTATGGGTACCACAATTTAGCAGGGCTGGCAGAACACAAAACAGTGTAAAAACATTCTTGTAGGATGAGAATAGAAAAATCTCATAGCGCGATTATTATTATAATTCAGCTCTTGTATGGCTGTGCAAGAGCCAAATGTAAAACATATAATAAATGATACTATAACACGAGTTTCTTCAGGAGTTGCTGCAATGCAGCGGTGGGATCAGTGCAGAGTCCAACGTGGACGGGGGATGTTTGGATGATGGTGCTACGTGGGGAGACAAGCCAGTGGAAACGCTCAGATTGGGAAAGCTGGCCGATGGGACCGCTGTCCTCTTTACCATAGCAGACTTTGAGCAGGTGATCGAGATGCTGCTGCACAAAAGTATAATCCATGTCTCGAGCAAAGCTATGCAGACGATCCTCATCGAGCTGGATGAGAGCGCCAAGAAATCGACGCGTGCGACAGAAGAGAATGACGCCAACATTGATACACTCTCCACGTTCTACGCACGGCACGAGACGAATGATCACATAATCATACGAGCTGGTCGCGGGCACGCAGGGCCTCCTCTACAAAAACGCTTGAATGTGCCAGACGATCTAGCAAATAATCCAGGTAAGCCTTGCGATGGGCTGTAGTATCCGCAAATATAGACTCTTGACTCAACCAGTCGTCGGGAATTAAAGCCACAATATCCTGCAAGATCGCTGACGTTAAACGCTCTTTTAAGCGCTGATCCACCTCGCACAGAGCAGTCGCCATTGGTAGTAGGACGTGGGTTTTGATGGTTGTGAAAGGGGTGCGGCTACGTTCCATATAATCGGCATTTACATGATGGAAGTACAGCGAGGCTCCATGATCGATCAGCGTCAAACGGCGATGCCACCAGAGCATATTTGTATTGCGCGGCGTACGATCAACATTCGTCACATAAGCATCAAACCAGACTATTTCAGATGCTAACAGAGGATCGAGCATCTGAGCATCTAATGCATCAAAGTTCAGCGAGCCCGGCAAGAAGTCGAACGCAAGATTCAGGCCCGCGCTGGCCTTCAGCAACCCCTGGATCTCAAAATCAGGTTCAGAACGACCAAGGACGGGATCGAGCTCCATAAACACTATCTCTGGTACAGACAGACCCAGGGCACGAGCGATCTCACCCGCCAGCAGTTCAGCTATCAAGGCCTTGAGTCCCTGACCCGCGCCGCGAAATTTGAGCACATAGAGACCATCATCATCTGCTTCAACGACCGCAGGCAGCGAACCACCTTCGCGCAAAGGAGTGACGTAGCGCGTCGCAGTAATTGTTCTTAACATATATCTATTCTAGCACACAAGCAGACAATCGAGAAGGTGAGGCTCCTGGCCCGCGTAGCGACCCCACAGGGGCACGGCGTGCCCCTGTGGGGTCGCTACGCGGCTGAGTGACAATCCCTGTGCCCCCAAAGTGTGTTAACGCTTGCTTTATCGTTGAATGATAAGCTGTTTTCCTATGTAGGTAGTTGTATTGCTGCTAATCGAGAAGCACGTGCTCTTCCAATGCACGGCTCTCCGCCTCTACATGTTCTAAAACGTGACGGGTAAGTTGCTCAAGCGTGATGCCCTGCAAGAACCGTGCAACAGGTACCACAACTTGCAGATCTGATGCGATCCGATTCTTTAACTCGACGGACATCAGCGAGTCGATACCAAGCCTGCTGAGTTGCTGCCGCCCATCAATCTTGCACGCGGAAAGTCCGATCACCTTTGCTATCTGCTCACTGAGGTATTTGCCAGTCGCTTGCAAGCGTTGCTCTGGATGCATTGAAAGCAAGCTTGCCTGCGTTAGCCGTGCATAAACTTGTCCTGCTGGCATAGTAGATTTTTCCTGCATCAGGGATGCAAAAAGCGATGATGTGCCCAATGTGGGATAAAACTGACTCCACTTATGCACGTTGAAGGACATCACGCCTACCTGAGCCGCGTTTCCTTGCAGCAAACTCCCAAGCATGGCAAGTGTCTCTTGTGGTTTCATACTGCCGAAGCCTCTGGAATCCAGCCGCTGGCTACGATTACGTAGAGTAGCCTGACCAATCTCGGACCAACTCCCCCAGTTGATGCTTAACGCTGTATATCCTCTGCTCCTACGATAGTGTGCAAGTGCATCCATAAAGGCATTGGCCGCCGCATAGTTTCCTTGACCTGGTGAGCCAATCAGGGAGGCCGCTGAAGAGAACATGACGAAGAAGTCCAGGGGTTGATCTAGCGTCAATGCATGCAGGTTCCAGGCTCCATCAATCTTTGGTCGCATCACCGCTGAAAAGCGCTCCTGGTTTGCTTGCAGCAATATACTATCATCCAGGACAACGGCACAATGCATAATACCCCGCAATGGTGGCATGCACTGCTGTATGTCCGCCAGAGTGTTTGCGACAAATGATGTGTGTGCGATATCTCCCCTGACGACCTTTACCTGGGCTCCAGCTTCCTGCATTAAAGCGACCGTTTTCTCCGCAATAGTGGAAGCTCCACTGCGTCCGAGCAAGACCAGATGTCTTGCTCCCTGTTCAACCATCCACTGCGCGACTTTTAAACCAATGCCGCCGAGTCCCCCGGTGATGAGATAGGTTGCATCAGCACGCAAGAGTGGTTGCATATGGCTATCTGACGTCTGAACGTTATGTGTATGGGACGGCATTTCAAGGTGCTTCTCGGAATCAGCCTCGTATACAATACGTTTGGATGTAGATGCCGGCAAAAATCGTTGTTTGTCGTGTACAAGTCTGGCCACAAAGCGCCTTGTGCCACGGAGCGCAATTTCATCCGCACGATCATCAGACCAGATTTCTTTGCACAGGGCCTCTATATTCTCATGTGTAGAGGCCATATCGATATCAATAAGGGTGCTACGAAGATCTGGATGTTCATAGACAAGGACTCGACCAAGTCCCCAGAGTGGTGCTTGTGCAAGTGACATAACCTGATCGGCTTCCTGAACAACCTGGGTGCCCCATGTGACAAGCCAGAGCCGTGGCAGGATCTCCCATTTCGCGCCAATAATTGCCTGAATCAGGTAGAGTGCAGCAACGCTCCCTTTTTGCTGCTCTGCTTGCAATGAATGCAGAGTTATTGCTTGCGAACCGTTTGTATCTCCCCATAGATACACAATGCCCTGGCATGGGGATGCAGTCGTGTTTGCAAATATGTCGGTCAGCAGTTGTCGAAACATAGCGGGGGATGCAGGATCTATTTCATAGTGTTGCGCATCCAGATGGGTATACGCCTGACCGGGATAAACAATAACGCAGTTTACTCCACGAGCTTGAAGAGATTCAGCGAGGGCTTGCCCAATCCCATCTTTCTCGCTCAAGATGAGCCACTGCTCTCTTATCGCCTGGGGTTGCGGGCGCTCAACAGAGAGGGATGGCTCCCAATATAGTGTATAGAGCAGGCGATTTAATTTGTCTTCCGTCATCTGCGTGCTGCCCTCCAGACGCTGTAAGCAGAAGCCCCTTACCTCCAGAATGCTCTGTCCGCTCCCATCTACGAGCAGTATATCGCCGGTAAGCACATCGCTCTGGTTATGTGGCCTGATAGTCGCATAGCTCCACAGATCGCTCTCTCTTTCCGGTCGTCGCAGCATCGTTACCTTTTCCACCGCAATGGGTACATAGGTGTTTTCTTCTGTACCTTCTGGTAATAATGACATAACGACCTGAAGACAGATATCTAACAAGGCAGGATGGAACTGGTAGAGAGGAAGCTCTGAGGTAAGCATTTCTGAGATCGTAATCTGGGCCATTGCCTCTGTGTGATGTTGCCAGATATGGGTTATACCCTGAAAGTGTGGACCATGTTCAATCCCACGACTATGTAGTTCCTGGTAATGCTCTGTTGCGGAGACTGTATATGTCCATGCTTGTCGTATCTGCTCTGGCGCTGGATAGGGTAAAGCACCTTGCGCAAAAGGCGTTTGCTGTAGACGAATAGTCGCATTCGCAACAAGCATCCATGAAGCCGTTGTTCGCTCATCTATAGCTGGCTGCATGCTGAAAATTTGTAGCGCGGCCGTGCGGTTGTCCTCAGGCGTAAGTGTGATCTGGACGGTCTGGGACCGCTCTTTGGGAAAGAAAAGTGCCTTTTTGAAGGACATATTTTGTATGCTAAATTGCTCAGTTGCAAACACTTCGGTTGCAGCGGCCAGAGCCATCTCAATATAGCCTGTAGACGGAAATACCACGAGCCCATGAATACAATGGTCAGACAGATAGGGCAGTTTTGTGGTGTCAAGCGTTGTTTCCCAGAGATAGGTACCTGGCTGCAAAGCTGATTGGATAGCCGGTCCAAGCAGGGGATGACCGCTGCCTCTGCTACTACATCTCGCAGCCTGAGAATTGGGGTCATGCGTTACAGCTTCCAAATGAGTGTTCCAGAGGCGTTCTCTCTGCCAGGGATAAGTTGGCAGGCAAACGTGCCGCCTCGCAGTTGTGTATAACGCATTCCAGTTAACGGGATAGCCTAGAGTATAGAGCGCACCAAGAGCCCCCAGCAATATACCTCGTCCCTCCTCCTCGCGCCGCAACGAAGCCAGAACGGTACCGCTATGCTTGCTATCGTTCATAGTCTTTTTGATGGAACCGACCAGAAGGGGATGGGGGCTGATCTCCAGGAAGATATCAAAAGTATCCTCTAACAATCGTTGTACAGTATCCAAAAACAGGACTGGTACGCGCAGGTTCCGCGCCCAGTAAGGGGCACCAAGATCTTCTCCTTTGCAGATATTTCCCGTAACCGTTGAATACAGAGGAATAGTGGAAGGTCGTGGCTGTATAGGTGCCAGAAGAGCAAGAACATCAGCGAGAATCAAATCCATCTGCGGACTGTGAGAGGCAACGGTAACATTGACCAGACGGCCAAAGACTCCACGCTGCTCTATTTGTGTCAGGATGCCAGCAAGAGCGGCTGGCTCGCCCGATAATACTGTCGAGTGTGGACTATTGCTAACCGCGATAGAGACACGATCTTGATACTCACGAATAGCCAGTTGCGCCTCCTCCCGCGACAGTTCCACAGAGGCCATAGCCCCCTGGCCACTCACGCGTTGGAGTAAGCGACTTCTGCCACAAATAATCCTGGCCGCATCATCTAAATCAAGCGCACCAGCAACATATGCAGCTGCAACTTCGCCCATCGAATGACCAACTACAGCATCAGGTTCGATACCCCAGGAGCGCCAGAGCGCAGCCAGGGCGACCTGAATAGTAAAGATCATCGGCTGGACAATATAAACGCAATCGAGATGAGACTCAGCCATTACAGGTTGGAACTGTTCGAGCAGCGACCAATCTATGTACTGCCGCATTGCCTGATCACAGCGCTCTACCATCTCACGAAAAACAGGCTCTTGTATGAGTAAGTCACGACCCATACCGACCCACTGCGCACCCTGCCCAGGAAAGACCCAGACCATCTTGTGTGAGCGGCGAGCAAGCGTAGATCCCGTAACAATATTGAGATTTGTTTCATCGCGCAAAAAAGCCTCAAGGCCACTCTGCGCTTCTTCTAGATCATGACCAACAATGGCTAAGCGATAATCGTGATGCATTTTACGGACGCTGGCCGTATAACACATATCCGAAAAAAGATGCGCAACCGCTTCTTGCCTGCTTATGTGTGCTTGATACCTTCTTGCTACCTCTTTAAGTGCAGTGGCGGAATGAGCCGATAGGGAAAGAATGTGTGCGGAAGTATCATTGGTATGTATGTCGTCGGCTGACCTTTGTAGAGATGGTGCCTCCTCTATGACAAGATGGGCATTTGTGCCTGCGATGCCGAAACTGCTTACTCCCGCCAGGTGCGGATGACCGCTCTCAGGCCAGGCTCTTAGCTCTTGCGCCACAACCAGGGGCAATTCTTGCCAGGGAATTGCAGGGTTAGGTTCGTGAAAGTGGAGATTGGATGGAATAGCCTTATGCTTCAGACACAATGCAACTTTGATCAAGCCTGCCAGTCCCGCTGCACCTTCAGTATGACCAATGTTAGTTTTTACAGAGCCAATAATACAGGGATCGCCTGCCGCCCTGTCTTCAGCCAGGATACTTCCTAATGCCTTGAGCTCAACCGGATCACCGACGCTGGTACCCGTTCCGTGGGTCTCGACATACTGTACATGGCCCGGACTCCGCTCGGCATCACGATATGCTTGCCGTAGGACAGCCTGTTGCCCTTGCACGCTTGGCGTCATAAAAAGGTCACTATGCCCATCATTGTTCACAGCACTCCCCCGAATGACCGCGTAAAGAGGATCGTTATCTGCCAGAGCCAGAGATAGTGGCTTCAGAACCACAATGCCCGCCCCCTCGCTGCGTACATACCCATTTGCCTGAGCATCAAATGTCTTGCAACGCCCATCGGGTGCCATCATTTTGCCCTGAGAATAGCCAATGGTGTGGTCAGGGTTGAGAATAATATTGACACCACCAGCAATGGCAAGCCGGCACGAGCCACTACGCAAACTTTGACAGGCAAGATGCACAGCCACAAGCGATGACGAACAGGCTGCATCCACCGCAACACTTATACCCTGCAAACCAAGTGCATAAGATATACGTCCAGCGGCACCGCTGCGTGCACTTCCGGCTGTACTGTAGACATCAAGGCTGGCTGGATCACGGAATTGACGATCCCAATAGTCGCTCGTAATGATTCCGATAAACACACCAGCTTCTGTATCAGAGAGCTTATCTGGGACCTGTCCAGCATCTTCCATCGCTTCCCAGGCAACTTCGAGGAGCAGTCGATGCTGTGGGTCCATACGTGCAGCTTCTCTTGGAGTGATCCCAAAAAATGCTGCATCAAAACAATCTACCTGGTCCAAAAACCCTCCCCAGCGACTCATGAGCTTCCCAGGAGTTGCAGGCTGAGGATGATAAAAAGCTTGCACATCAAACCGATCTGTCGGTACCTCTGTAATAGCATCAACTCCGTTACACATGAGTTGCCAGAAAGCCTGGAGATCAGGGGCACCAGGAAAACGACACCCCATCCCAATAATCGCGATTGGTTCCACCATTGCTACATTTCCTTCTCACTAAATAGATAATAATCGTATTCAAACCTGAGAGCCTTCATTTATAAACAGCATTACAGGCAAAGTTTTATGAATATGCGTATTCACCCTTTCAGGTAAGTATATTTTGTAGTATATATGAATATGTACATTTATTCAATAGATAGATTATATTGTAACAAAGAATTCATATGTTTTTAATGCCAAATGATCTATATATAAATATGTCTATATAGCTAGCAATATTTTATTATAAAGCATTCATAGAGAATAGATGATTTATAGTATGTATTAATAAGAAATTAATACATCTCTATGTGCGATATGTTATAGTATCTATCATAGGTCATTGATCTGCCTCAACAGGAGAAAAAGATCACGTGTTCCCCTTTTTCTGTTTATGGATATGTGGTAAGGAGGTTTTTAGTACGATGAACGACAACACGCCATTTCCCGATAGTACGCTTTCCAAACGAAACGGGTCTTCTCGCAGTGTCGTTAAGCCCGAAGAAAAGAAGCGAAATAGTGTTTTTAAACTCTGGTACGATCTCACAGCCATTCCCGAAGCAACAATGCAGGCAAGTTTTTTGCAGCGTGAGGCAGCTCGTCAATCACATTTATTCAGTACTGTATTATTTTTCTATACAGTAGTGATTATCGTCTTTCTCCCCTGTTGTCTGCTGCTTCCAAATCGTTATGATTTCTGGATAGATGCAATGCTAATTGTACTTTCCTTTGTTGCCCTGGGCATGAATCACAAGGGAATGACATTGGCTGCCGGGACCTTGATTGTCGTTGCATTTCAAATTGCGTTGACAGTCATCATCTTTACAACGACGCCCTTCGACGAAGCCAGCATTCAGATCTACGATTTGTTCCTTATGACCGTGCTTCTGGCGGTCTCGCTGCTTCCACCACGCGGCGTTTTTCTTGTCGCCATCGCCAATTCATGCGTTATACTGGGAAGTTTGCTCTACGAACCACATACATCCGTGCTTGCAAACGATTTACAAACACAATTCATTCCCATCATGATTCGACCGATTGCATTGCAGTTCATCGTCGCAGGTGTAGCATATGTATGGGTCTATAGTATGTCAGAGGCAATTGTGCGTGCGGATCGAGCGGAGACGGTTGCAAATCTCGAACATGCCCTTCTGGAGCAGAAGCGAGATCTTGAATGGGGCATCCAGCAAATTTTGCAAACGCATGTAACAATCGCAAATGGAAATCTCAATGCGCGTGCGCCTCTCTCACACGATAACGTGCTCTGGCAAATTGCACGAGCATTGAATATCCTACTGGCACGCCTCCAGCGAGCAGTCATAGCCGAAAAAGAACTCCGACGAACAGAGCAGGCCGTGCGCCTTTCTGTGAGTACAGTTCAACAAGCTGAACTGCAAGATCAGTTGCCCTGTCTCACCTTTACACATACGACCCTCGACCCACTTATCGTAGCTCTCCAGGGCAAGACATTGTTGTACACTCAATCCCCTTTCATTCAGCAGGACAGAAATAGAAAATTAGAGGAAACTTCTGCTTTGTCCATACAAACAAAGCATGCCTGACATTATTACAAAGATTGCATGTATAGAACTATTGCGCAATAGTTCTATACATGCAATCTTTGTAATAAATCAGATTTCCAACTTTAAACTACGATGAGCTGCTCTCAGTGCCGATCAAACGGGCCAGCCCCAGAGCGATCAAGATGATAAGACCAGTCGCGGCGTCAATCCAGAACGTCTGGATCTGCGAAAGTACCAGGATATTTGTGACCAGTGCCAGCAAGATTACGCCAGTAAGGGCCCCTATCATGTGCCCTCGCCCACCATCGAGGGAGATCCCTCCAATAACGGCGGCCGCAAAGACTGAGAAGATGAGATTAGTGCCCTGGTTGGAGGTAACCGCCGCCACTTGCCCGGCTGTCATCAAGCCAGCAAGCGCAGCAAGCACACTGGCTATCATGAAAATGCCGATGCGAATCCGGTCTACCCGGATGCCAGCAGCACGTGCCGCTTCTATATTGCCACCAATCGCATAGATCGAGCGTCCAACCCGGTGATACTTCAGGAAAAGTGCTGCTATCAGGAAGATTATACCAGTAACCCAAACAGAGACAGGTACCCCTAGAAGATACTGCGAACCCAGATAAATAAACGCGTCGGGCAAACGATAAACGGTGCGTCCACTCACGATACCTACCTGAACACCCGCCAACAAGATGAGCATGGCTAGAGTGAAGATGAAAGGGTTAAAACGCAACTTGATTATCAGAAAACCGTTAATGGTCCCGATGATAAGTCCGATCAGCAGAACGACTGCAATCCCGACCAGCGGATTCCAATTCGTGCCCAGTCCCTGACCCTCCTTCGTGACGATCAGCCACGCCCCCACCATCGGAGCCAGGCCATATGTTGATTGAAGAGACAGGTCAATCTTGTCGGTCAACAGGATCAGCGTCTCGGCTACTACCACGGCTCCTAGCGCGGCCGATTGTTGCGCGACGTTAATGAAGTTGTTAGCGGTTAGGAAAGATGAATTCACAAAAGCGCCGATGATCAGGAGGAGGACGATCACCGGCAGCAAGGCAAGTTCCCGAATCCAACTGCCCATAATGTTTCGGCTATGGTGCCGCAGTGTCCCGGCTATGGTCTGCCCCGATCTATCAACCGGACGCTCTACTGCCGACTTACTCATCACGATTTCTCCTTATTCATTCTGATTCCCCAAGTGCAGAAGCTGGCTCAAGACCCTCGACTGCCGCGATCAGTTCATGTCGATCCCAGGGCGGCTCACGATACTCTTTGACTAGCCTACCCTTCACCATGACGAGCAGCCGCGTACAGATACGCAGGTCATCCAGATCATCGGAGACCAGCAATACAGCGGTGCCACCATCGCGTGCCTCGGCAATGACATTGAGCAGAGACTCTTTAGAGGCTACATCAACACCGACTGTCGGCGTAATCACAACGAGAACGGCTGGCTGCCGTATTAGCGCTCGCCCGACAACAACTTTCTGCTGATTCCCACCACTCAGTTGCCCAACCGGCTGGTCAAGGTTGCTGGCGACAATACCCAGTTGTTCTTTCCAGTCAGTCGCGATCTTGTCACGACTGGCACGAGAAACAACTCCCCAGCTCGATAGACGATCAAGAATGGTTAGAGTTAAATTCTCACCCACCCCGAGATGGGGGATGAAGCCGCGTGCATGGCGATCCTCAGGTACATATGTAATGCCCTGGCGCAGCGTTGCATCCACGCTACCCGTCTGGACTGGCTTGCCATCAAGCGTAATCTCGCCTGATGCCGGCTTTATGAGGCCAACTATCGTATCTGCAACCGTGACGGAGCCAGAACCTTGCAAACCAAGCAAACCAACACACTCACCCTGACCCACCGACAAGCTAACATCCCGTACCGGGCCCAACCTGTCCGGGACAGTAAGATGGGAAATTTCGAGCCGGGGCTGAACCGCCACGCCACGCTGTTGCGCCGTGGTGACCTCTTTCGCTCGCTGTGGAACGGCCCCCACCATGGCCTCAACTAATCGCTCTTGTGTAATCTCTCCAACCGATGTGCTCAAAACGTGCCGGCTGTCACGGAGTACAGTGACCCGGTCGCACACTTCATAGATCTCTTCTAGATGATGGGAGATATAGAGGATACCCACCCCGCTCTTCTTGAGCCGCCGAATACTTTCAAAGAGGCGGTCGATGGCCGCCTTCTCCAATGATGCCGTAGGCTCATCCAGGATCAAGAAGCGTGCCCCAACTGAAAGGGCGCGGGCAATCTCCACTACTTGACGCTGCTCAACGGTCAGGCCCTCTGCAAGGCGATTGACGTCCAGGTCAAAACCCCAGTCAAGCATAACCTGGCGTGCACGAGAGCGCATGGCACGCCAGTTGACGAGACCATGATCATCTCTCTCTCCTGTTGCACGATTGAGGAAAACGTTCTCGGCGACCGTCAGGCTGGGCACCACCATCGACTTCTGGTAAACGCACGCCACCAGGCGTTGCCAGGTAGCACGGTCCGCTAATGGGGGAGCGGCTTCGCCTCCAAGCCGGATTTCACCACGCTCAGGCTTGATTAAACCCGTAAAGGCAGCTACCAGGGTAGATTTCCCTGCTCCATTACGCCCAACTAATGCATGGCATTCGCCGGCCTCGACATCAAGTGACACATCACGAAGTGCCTGAGTTTCTCCAAAAGCTTTCCAAATACCTTGTGCCATGCCAACGGGGAGCCGGACTGAAGCTGGCTCTCCGTTCACTAGTTCCATTAATAGCCCTCCATTCACTGGTTCGGTTCTGCCAGTAAAATTACTGACAGAACACGACCCTGAGTACGATTGTGTTAGGAACTAGACTTCGCGTTGCCCCAAAGTGAGGGATCATCAACATTCGTCTTATCCACAACAGGCGCTTTGATTGCATCCTCAAGGTTACCCTGCAGGCTGACAATCGAGCTGTTGTGGTCGGTGCTCTGACCAGCTGAGTAGGTCTTCCCTTCGAGTGCCGCTCGCGAGTAGAAGATTGCGTATTGTGCATACAAGTTGGCCGGCTGTGAAACAGTTCCGTCGAGCTGGTTGGCACGAATCAGCGCATGCTCATGTGGCACACCATCGTTACCAATCAGGACAATATGTGATGAACTGCCCACTGGCGTTAGTTTACCGCTGGCTTTCTCTGCTGCTAGAATACCATCCTCAGGTGCACCCCACTCAACGTAGATACCCTTCAGGTCTGGGTATGCGCTCAGTGCGGTTTTGGCATCGTTAACTGCGGTCGGGGTGTCCCACTTGGTTGCATATTCGACCGTCTTGAATTGTGGGTAGCTCGACTTGATGACCTGGTTACAGCCGTCGGTGCGATCTTTACCATTCAAAGAGGCAAGATCCCCTTCGAGGATTGCAATATGGCCGCCAGAACCTGTGGCGTGTGTGGCAATAAACTTACAGGAGTTCTGACCATACAAAACATTGTCAGCGCGCACAATCATGAAGACTTTGCCAGCACTTGGCGCAACGTCCACGCTCACCACGGGAATGTTTTTGCTGGCGGCATAATCAAGCGCGGGTGCAATTGCAGCACTGTCCACCGGGTTGACGATCAGTGCCTGAGCACCTTCCTGGATCAGTGTGTGGATGTCGGTAATCTGCTTGGCTGGGTCGCCGCTGGCCACGAGTGGCCCGACCAGTGTGGCCTTGTACTGAGAAGCGAATTTAGTCTCATACGAGATGTAGTTAGTCCAGAAGTCGGTGTTGTTGAAGCTCAGCGAAACTCCGAGCTTGAAGCTTGCATCCGGTGCAAGCGCACCAGAACCAGATGATGATGTGCTACCTGTCGTTGGTGCAGGACCTGATGAGCCTCCACAGGCAGTCAGGATTGTCGTAGCGAGGATGACGAGCATGCCGAGCACGCGTAGATGCCCTGGGAACCTCGATGTCATGATTTTCTCCTCCCGCATGTTGGATTCCGTCCAGACATGCTAACTCTACACTTCTCTGTGAGCGTCTGCTAGCCGTAGCTTGATGAGATAATCCGTCAATCCAAGATTTTTCTTACAAATATAACCTGGCTTCGCAACATAATAAATCCATACAAATCCTTACCATAGATTGACGAAAGAATGTTGCAAGCTACGAAATCCGGTTTCCCCAGCTCAATAGCCTTCCTTCTCCGATGCCACAAGCTGTGGAGCCCGTTACTGAAAAAGCTCTCCGCCAAAAATACTATGCACTTCGCCGCACAGCGAAATTATGCATCAATTGACGAAAAAATATTGCGAACTACAGAATACGCTTTCCCTGGCTAAATAGCTTCCTTAAGTGGCACAATATACAAGCTCGTTACTGAAAAAAGCTCTCCGCCCAAAAATACCATATTGTTGCTTTATTGTCAACAGTATGATTGTTGACAATGTGCAATATCTAGCATATGCTATGGATGAGACCTTGGAGGAATCCGCGCAAGAAGCTTCTCCGCCTGCAATGCTCCTATGGCCCGACACCTCCATCTGCTGTGCTCATTGTCAATAATCCAATGTTGTTTATTGTAGAGGACACATGTGTGAAATTCATTGCAAGAGTTTCATTAAACGTTTCAGGAGACACGCATGCCTAGATTTGACCGTGCTCCCTCGCTTACGATCACCGATTATTTAGTAAAAGTAATTGGCTACAAGATCCTGAGTGGTGAACTCAAACCCGGAGAACGGCTCCATGAAACTGTTATTGCTCAGGAGGTAGGAGTGAGCCGTGGTCCCATTCGCGAGGCGGTGCGTCGTTTGCAAGAGCAGGGCCTGGTAACCTATGCCCCCAATCGTGGCATCTGGGTTACAGAGCTCTCTATCAACGATATTGAAGCGTTGCTTGACATACGAGTAGCCCTTGAAGGAATTGCAGCACGCCGGGCAGTACCTCATCTCGATGAAGCTTTGTTCAAAGCTTTAAGCACGGTTATCGAACACATGGAAGATTGTGGTAAACGTGGGGCGACAAATGATCTTATTGCGCAAGATGTTGAGTTCCATCGTATTCTTTCAGGAGCCTCAGGCAATCAGCGACTGGCACAGTTAATAGAACAAACAAGTATACAGACACGACCACATATGGCGGCTAGCTATGTCCTCAACGAAAATCTCCGCACGATTGCTGCAAATCACCAGGAGCTATTTGTTATTTTGCGACGCGGCGATCCTGATGAGATAGAAAAGACTATACGCGACCATATCTACACTTTTGGACGTCTATTCATTGATCGCTTGAAACAAGAGCGCCAGAAGTCACAACCATAAATGAGCCTCATTTCTATTTCCCTATCCACAAAAGACTGTTTGATTTCCGTCACCTTCGCCTATTCCCTTTTCTCGTACGTACTCACATGCCTTTCCTATTTTTAGCGCTTTTACGTTTATTATATCATGCATAATAAATGTAAAAGCGCTAAAAATAGGTAAAGCTGGGTTATCGGCGCATCGAGGCCGCGCTAAATCAGTGGGAGCGGAGGCCAAGAAGCTTGATCGCATTCTCCTTGAGAATTAAAGGTCGCACCTCTGGCTTGATTTGTATCCGCTCAAAATCGGCTAGCCAGCGGTCGGGCGTGATTAGCGGATAATCAGATCCAAAGAGCACCTTATGCTTAAGTAGGGTATTCGCATACTGGATGAGCTGAGGTGGAAAGTATTTCGGAGACCAACCAGAAAGGTCAATGTAAACCTGTGGTTTATGCATACAGACCGACAGCGCCTCGTCTTGCCAGGGGAAAGATGGATGGGCCATGATAATTGGCATATCGGGAAAATCGACGGCGACGTCATCCAGGTACATAGGATTGGAATATTTGAGGTGTACGCCTCCACCCCCTCGCATGCCGGTTCCGATGCCTGAATGCCCCGTGTGAAATACTGCAGGCAGGCCAGCCTCCGCGATTACCTCATAGAGGACATAAGCACTGCGATCATTCGGGTAGAACTCCTGCAAAGAAGGATGAAATTTGAAGCCACGTACGCCAAATTGTTCGATAAGGCGGCGTGCCTCGTGTGCCCCCATCTTCCCTTTTGCCGGATCAATACTGGCAAAGGGAATAAGCACATCGGCATTCTCCGCCGCGACTTCCGCAACCTCTTCGTTGGAGACTCGCACCTGGCCGGTCGTTGATTCCATATCGACGGGAAAGATAACACATGCCATTTTCCGCTCTCGATAGTATGCTGCAATTTCAGGAATCGTCGCTCGATGACCTTCATCCTTGAAATACTCAGCCGCCGCCTCCTGCATTGCCTTCCACATGGGATCGCTGGGAATACGCTGAGATACCTCAGCGTGGGTGTGCATATCTATCGCGACCAGATTCTCTATATCCATATTCATTATTTTTCCCTCTCAATAGGTCATGTTAATAACGAAACATCATGCACCTTAGGCGCACCACAAGGCTAATCTTCTTCTTCTTCTCGCCCTCGTGCCGTCTGGAAGAGCATGATGAGGCTTTCGCATGTATGCCTGATATGACATTCCAAAGCCTCCACAGCCATCTCATTGTCTCCGTGCATACACGCCTCGTAGATCGCTCGATGTTCAGCAACCAGCGCCTCCCTACCACCGCGCGGATTGAAGGACAGGAAGCGATAGCGGGTGCAATGATCAAAGAGCATACAAACGATGTTCAGCAGCCAACGCGATTCACAACGAGAAATTAGCGCATAGTGAAAGGCTCGATTAGCTTCTTCGGCATCCACAGCTTCATGCTGCTCATCTTTTAGCACACGACTGAACCGCTCATAAGTATCCTGCACACGCATGCGCCACTCCTCATCAACCCTCTCCAGCGATTTACGCAGTGCGAGTGGCTCAAGGAGGCAGCGCAGTTCATAGATCTCCTTCACCTCACGGAGCGAGATAGGGGCAACACGTACACCGCGTTGAGGAGTCATAGCAATCAGTCCATCTATGGCAAGGCGCTGCAACGCCTCGCGCAGTGGTGTTCCGCTGACAGCATACTGTTTCGCCAGATCTGCCGCCAGCAGCCGCTCGCCAGGGCTGAATTTACCAAATAAGAGGTCTCTGCGCAACTGATGCTCCACCCAACCCGCACGCGTTGGGGGTAACACATCTTGCTTCAGGCTCATTTTATCATTTTCCGCTGATAAATCTTTCGTCATATTTTAAGTCTACTACTCTCTGACCCATATCCATCCAATATTATAAATTATAAATTATTTATTTTTACTTGTCAAGAAAACACATCACCCCAGCTTGCTTACTAGCCTGCGAAAAGTATCCTATCAATTGCTCAGTTTTACAAACGCTGTCTAATGACAGTAAGCTATATTGGATGATAGGTATATCACAATACGTGAATTGCTTACGATAAGAAAGGCAAGAACAAACATGAAACATCGTACTTTTGGACGCACGGGTTGGGATGCATCTGAGATTGGATTTGGCGCGTGGGGCATCGGAGGCGATGCCTGGGGCAAGACAGATGATACAGAATCCATAGCTACCTTACATAAAGCAATCGACCTGGGCGTGAACTTCATCGATACCGCCGATGTTTACGGCAATGGACACTCTGAACAGCTTATTGCAAAGGTGCGCAAGCAACGAAGTGAACCACTATTTATTGCAACGAAGGCAGGACGGCGGCTCAATCCGCACTCTGCAGAGGGCTATAATAATCGTCAGAATCTCACCGGCTTTGTGGAACGCAGTTTGCGCTATCTAGAGATGGAGACACTCGATCTGCTACAACTACACTGTCCACCCTCAGAGGTCTTTGACATGCCAGAGGTCTTTGGTATTTTGGATGAACTGGTACAGCAGGGGAAACTACGTAATTATGGAGTAAGCGTCGAAAAGGTCGAAGAGGCGCTGAAAGCTATCACCTACCCTAATGTGAAGAGCGTGCAGATTATTTTCAATATGTTCCGCCTCAAACCGGCCGAGCAGTTTTTCGCGGCAGCACAAGCACGCAAGATTGGGATTATCGTGCGCGTCCCACTGGCGAGTGGGCTGCTCACAGGCAAGTTCAAAGCCGATTCGCAGTTTGCGGCTACTGACCACCGCAACTATAACCGACATGGTGAGTCATTTGACCAGGGCGAGACATTCTCAGGCGTCGATTACGAGACGGGTTTACAGGCCGTCGAAGAGCTGCGTGCACTCCTACCACAAGGTATGAGCATGGCACAATTCGCATTGCGCTGGATCTTAATGTTCCCTCAGGTCTCAACCATCATCGCAGGCGCAAAAAATCCTACACAAGCCGCAGACAATGTGCAGGCCTCCGAATTTCCGGCATTGAGCGATGAGACTATGCATCGTGTACAGGCAATCTACGATTCACGTATACGCGAACAGGTTCACAACCGCTGGTAATAAAGCGCTAAGAAGCACCTTATTTACCTAAAAATATGTTTGGGATTATCAGTTGCTCCCTCCTTCGTTATACCCAACATAGAGCACTGAAAGATCGCGAAAAGTACACAAGACAAGTAAGTGCACAGGTGGCATGCTCTAGCGAGCGTACCACCTGTCAGTTTTTTCTACCAACCTGTAATTAGTAGGAAGTTCTTTAGAGGCATTCAAACGCGAAACTATCGTTGCGAGGGCTCACCGCATATATGCGCAAACTATCGCTTGAATGCAAGGAATATTAAAGACTGTCA
>CAWKKX010000050.1:0-50906 GCA_963850365.1 uncultured Chloroflexia bacterium | reverse complement strand
CGATGCAGAGTGTAAGGAGAGATCAAAATGTTTGCCCCTTTAGGAACCCGGTATCCATCAATTGTGGTATCATGTATAGCTTCGCGGAAAATGCCTGGTGCGGGCGGATAGAGACGCATCGCCTCTTTGAATACCTGTAGACAGAGAGGGAGTCGGGTAAGATCGTTAAAGGTCGCTCTTTGTCCTCTTAGGGCCTGTTGCACTTCCTGTTGTACCTGCTCATACAAATCAGCATGCTGGCAGAGGAAGTACCATGTCCAGGAAAGGGCAGCAGCTGTAGTTTCGTGACCTGCGCCAAGCAGGGTAATACATTCATCCATCACCTGCTGATCGCTCATATGGCTCCCATCCTCGTCCTGAGCATTGAGCAGGACGGAGAGCAGATCGAGGCGTTCGGGAGAATCCTGATGTGTGCGTCGATTGCGCCGTTCCTCAATCATCTGAAGGATGCGATTTTCCAGAAAGTTTTCGGCCTCGTGTACGTGGCGATTATATGGTGTCGGCCAGTTTTCTGGAAGCATAAAGGGTGATGAGAGCTTGCGAACAGTGTGTTCAAAGCCAGTAGCCATAGCAGCACCTAGCTCATCAGTTTCTTTTAGCATATCGATATCGAAGAGCACCTTACCGATGATACCCAGTGTCAGGTTAATCATTTGTTGATTCAAGTCGATAAGTGCTTTATTATCCCATCCCTGCGCCAGTTGCTCGCCATACTGAACAATTGTATCAACATACTGGACAATGTGTCGTGGCTGGAACAGAGGGGCCATCAATTTTCGCTGCTTGCGATGGAAATCGCCTTCACTAACAAAGAGCCCATTATTGTTAATCGCTTTATGTATGAGTTTCCCTTTAGAGAAATCGTGGGCATTATCAGCCAGAATGTGCTGCGCATATTCCGGTTTGTTGAAGAAGAGGATGGGTATAGGACCGAGATGGAAACCGCAGACATCACCTACTTGAGCTAGTCGCTCTATAAAGCCTAGACGGTCGTTCATAAAGCTGGGCAGACTTCCGATCAACGGGATTTCGGAGAGAAATGGGATTGGCTTTGCCTTTGATGGTTGTATAGATGTAGTCATACTTAGCCCCTTTTGGATAAACTCTAGTAGAGCGCAAAGACAGAATGATCTTCGTGTTTACCTCCCTGGACGAAGGCTTTGCCGTTTGTAGCGAAAGGAGCAGAGAGGCTATCAGTCTCAAAGCGCCAGTGTTCTTGCCCTGTATGCGTATTGAGTGCATGAGAGTAGAGCGGATGTGATGATGATTCCAGGTTGTATAGAGTATACCATCGGCAATTACAGCCCCTGCAGTATTTATGTGACTGTAACCTCGTGTTAGCTCCTCCATCATCCAGCGTAGTTCCTGGCTTGCACGATCCACTGCTAGTACTCCTCCGATATACAATGATCTACTGGCCAGAAGCACCTCGTGTGGTTTTTTCAGTTCTAGTTTACGTGTATCAAGGGTACGTTCGTAGCTGATACAGACCAGATCATCGCTGACCAGTGGTGTGCCTTGTAGCGAAACATTCAGGCCTGGCAAGCTCCAGCGTTTCTCGCCGGTTGTGGCATCTAGCACTTCAAGGGTAGAACTAACGACAAAAATATCTGTATCTACAACTGCCACCGGAATCTTATCGGTCCATATCGTTTTGAAGGTATAATGCCAGATTTTTTCTCCTGTCCGAGCGTTGAGAGCATGGAGATGTCCGAAGCATTGATGATCAGAGTCGAAATCACGTGTAACGAGATAAATCGTATCATGTGCAATAAGGGGAACACTAATGCCCTCTTGTTTGCCTAGATCTGTAACCCATACATCTGCTGTAGTCTGAAGGTCAATGGCCTGGCACAAGACGTGCGGGTTTGATATGTCACGATCATTAACGCTTAGATAGGCAATACCATTATATACAGTAAGATGATCAATTGATGCAGTAGACTGAAGCGAAGAGAGAGGAAAAGATTGCAAGGTCTGCCCGGTTTGGAGATCAATTGCATAGATGGCAGAGGAGGAAGCATCGTATTCGCCATCCTGCTGAGACTCAACCGGCACATAGAGGATTTTATGCTCCAGCTTTGGAACTGAGGTGATCCTGCAAGAGTGTTGATCTAGATTTATTTCCCCGCGCCATCGTAACGTGCCTTCTTCGGCATCAATTGCCTCAATAGTTGCCTCATCCATATTCGCACTGTAGAGCATGTCTTGAAATGCGATGAGAGGACAGCTATCGGCAATATTTATTTTGTGTTGCCATTTGATAGCAGGTTGTTGTTTGGATCGGAGTTCAGTGCGCTAACTACCAGGGACGTATCCTTGCTGTAACTTTGCCTTCCTACTCTTTTTGCCCCAACTTCTTCGGCCAGAAAATCGACTTCACAACAAAAACCGCGACCATCTTCGGAGAAGCTGGCACACACATAATGAACTCCCTTTTCCGTTTGTTTTTTTGCAGAGATTGTGGCTCCTGAATAGGAAATAAAATGGATAAAGGACCAGAAAATGCCGTGGGTTTCTGCCTGGCTGCATTCTTCGAGGGTCACTACCACTCTGTAGTGGTGATTGTCATTATCAAACAAGAGGGTAAAGCTTTTAATCTCACCTTTTATATAGAGCCCGGAAAAGACCTCTTCAATCTCGAGAGTAATGCCGCTTTCATAAATATACTCGAATTGATTGATGAATTTGTGAATATGGTCATACATAAATATCTCATTTTGGTCCTTCATGCTTTTTATGTCTCCTGAGTAGAAAGTATCGGTTTACTCGACTTTTGTGCGGGGCAGAAGGTATGTTCAAGAATCCGAAGGCACAAAAAGCCCTCTTTGAGCTCTATTATAACGGGTGCTTAACAAAAAGCAAGCGCCCGATCAGAAACTTCTCTACTGTTTACTCTTTTTATACACCACTTGCTTGTCTCCTATTTCTCTGATTTCTGCCTGTTTACTTCTTTGTACATGAGTGTAAGAGGTAGCAAGCAAGTGGTGTATAAAAGTGTGTAGATGATACAACACTTTCAATCAAATGTGTGTATTTGTTCTTAAACGTCGTAGGTGATGAACTTGTTATCAAGATTGATGAGAAAGAAATCGGGCTCACTGGAGCAGAAGCATTGTACCTATCCACTTTTTTGTACAGCAACAAAAATACTTTCATCCTGGCAGCCCTAGCTGATCGTGAACGTAGAGATAAGTCACAGAGAAAGGGGCGTAAGTGCCTTAGAAGACAAAAGCCTTAAAGCCTTTATAAAAAAAGACGAAAAGTCCGCTCTTTATCGGTAAAGAGCGGACTTTTCGTAAAGAATGATAATGAGGTCAACATCTTGCAGGGGCTTTACCCCCAATGTTGTCATGATATGGCGATACCTGCCCGTGACCAATACCCATGTGAGAAGGTCTCGAATAGCCTGGTTCTCTTCGATGATAAGAATGGTCTCTTGTCTTTTTATGATAGTCTGAATGCTTGAGGTAATGATCATATCCAGCAGAACCAAACTTCGCCGCCTGGATTTCGTTTTCAGGTTGTGCAGCCATAGATGATGTTACAATGGCTTCTTCGATACCGGCAACATCGCTAATCATGTGCAAGATGTCCTTTCTTTCTGGGGTATTGTCACGTCTAATAAGTGGTAAGTTCGCCTATATTTGTGCACTCCTAACAGCTTATTTATTTGTGGTATTATATGCGTAGGCCAATCACATCCAAGTAAAAGAATCTACTTGGCTTGCTCATGCATTGCTTACAGTTGGTACAGAGTTGGAGCATGCAGGACAGAAAGAAGATGCAGTAGCACCTGGAACAAGCGCGTGACCTCTCCTTCGAGACAAGCAAAAATGTAGCTGCATATGTTCATGCCTATCTAGCCTGCTGTTGCGGATCGGTTAAAGACGTAAGAGACTTTATAGAAGAATTTCAAGAAATAATATCTCATAAAGAGCAGCAAAATTAGATTAGTCGTATTCAAGCTTGGATATATAAAACCCACTTCCTAATACTAAACAGGAAGCGGGTTTTATATGGTATTTTTCCTATATTTTTTGATCTGTACGCCTACTTCTTTTGAACTCTTCCAGATCGTTTTTAGGAATGCGGTATTCTTTCTCAAGTTTGATCGCTGGCAGTAACTTTGCATTAATCCAACGCAAAATAGTTTTTTTACTGACTCGCAATTGTTCCGCAACTTCATCTACTGTGAATAACTCGTCATCTGGCATGAGAACTATCTCCACAAGGTTTCCTTTATTCTATCATCGGTGTCAATGTCCTCATTTGTTCCCTGATGTCCTCATACTTGAAATATGTCCCTAAAGCGGTTACACTGTCATCATATAGGCTCATTAGTAATCGAATGGGGCCAGTGAGTATATTGTGAGATGTAATGTGATACATAAACACATTAAAAAAGCCTAGCGCGTCAACGCTAGGCACAAAAAGACTAGAGAAATTTAACTCAACTTTAGGCTCTCCGTGTTGCATCATACCCACGGAGCAGCCACAAGTCAAGCAGAAAGGACGCTTGAACAATGGCAACAATGCAACAGATTACAGAGAAGCTACAACACATTCCCCCTATCATCGACATTCATAACCCCGTTTTCGAGGAACACTACAAGCGTGGTCTCTATTGGTACCTGTTCGAACAGAACGAACTTGCTAGCCCTTTGAGTGACGAAGACATAGTTGAAACCTTACAAAGTTTCGCGGCTACCAGTTCGTTTGATGGACACAACAACCAGGATATAAACGAGCGCATCGGTGCATACTCCGGTATGCTGCATGCTGCTGTTTTGTCACCAGATGGAACTGTAAAGCCCCATGTAACAAGCCTCGTAGCCTTTACACATCCAGAAGCACAACGCCTTTATAGTATCGCTCGTGAATGCAATTTCATTACCCCTATCCGTCCTATGCCGGAAATAAGTGATAGCGAGCTGCTACGCTATATCACAGACTTAGTATTAGGTGAAGATTGGGAGCAAACGGAATCACGGCACATCCTGAGTAAGATGGAATGGTACGCCAATATTGGTGATATTATCGGTATACTCAGCGTTCATCTCTTTCCCTGGACACCTGAGGATGCACAAGCCGCAAGAGAACGGATGAAGAGCTTCGAAGCAAGAAATGGATACTTTCCCGATGCCCACAACCCCGATACGGATTTTTACACCCTTCTGTACTACGAGGTAGAAGCGGTAGCTATATAACCATAGTAACTAGGCTAGAACCTTTCTTGCCTAGCTACACCCTCAAACACCAAAATAGACCATTATACAAGAGGCAGAATAAACCAATACAAGGAGCTTAACACCGAAACAAGGGATAAATAGTAAGTGTTAGGAACTATAGATAATTTTATGTACTTTTAGAACGTTAATCGGCTAGAAATGTGTGAGTGAAAAAAACTTTTCTACGATTTAAAACGATCATTCATGAAGAATAAAGCAAGCGGATATATACTCCAATGCTAGTAATGAGATAAGCAAAGGAGTGTTATAGATGCTAGCAGAAGAAAAAGCAACATCGTACATAAGTTTATCTAGTCAAGAAATTGAGCGTATTTGTAAAGCTTTTATCAGGCTTTTAAACGCACCACCAACAAAGAAACAGGAGATACGGACTAATGGCAGACGATCCAAAAAGAAAATCGTGGACCCGAACATTTCAATCACAACCACAGCAGGATGACATGTGGTATAGTTCTATACCGCTCGATGTTATGTGGGCTATCTATGCCAGACAATCAACGCCAGCACAAATGCTAAAGAACTCGGAAAGCACCGAGATGCAGACAGACGATCTTACCGCGTGGCTCTTGGTGAGAGGTGTGAAAGATGGGCAATGGAAATTGTTTGATGCTGATTTAGGCGTATCGGGAACGTTGCCAATTATAGAGCGAACGGCATTACAAGAACTGGTAGAACTTATCAAAGCGGATCAGATAAAAGCTGTGCTTGTCTATCAGATTTCCCGCCTGTTCCGAGACGATACCGGAGTTGAATATAACACATTTGCAAAAATCTGCAAAGAACATAACTGTGTGCTTGTTACCTCAGATGGTATGGTGTTTAACTTTAGCAATCGCATGCACCTAAAGATGTTCCGATTTTTAGCAGAGTACGCTGCTGAATATATCCCCCAACAAATTGGCCTCTTACATGCTGCACGCATGAGAAAAGCAAGGCGTGGTTTTTATGCTGGACTTGGTTGTATTCCACGTGGCTTCATTGTTGATTATGATAAGAATAGTCGCACCTACAAAAAATTTATTCCCTACAATCCTTATAATCGACCGATACTTCATTTGTATGAGCGTTTCTATGCTTTAGAGGCTGATCTCTCGCAATTTTGTCGAGAGGTTGAGGAAATGCCGTATGTATTTCCTCTTTATGAGCCTTGGGTAGATAGGCGTAATATCAGGGATAAGAATTGGAAGAAGGTCCCAGGAGGTTATCACATCACAAAGAGAGGATTGATTTCACTGTTAATCAATCCTGTAAATATTGGTTGGTTTATTATTAAGGGCGATGTCGTAAGCACGAAGAACCATGATCCCCTTATACCGCCTGAAAAACAGTATCTCTTTTGGTATGCATTTGACCATCTCTCTGAATATACCACTCAGGGTGAGATAAACCAGAAGCGAATTATAGCCCCTCGACGCTTTTACCAGAGAGGTACAATCGATGAGGCAGGGTTACTCAAAAACCGTATCGAAGCACCTGGAGGAAGACCAATCTATGTACATCTAAGTGAGGATAAACATAGCTACTGTACACCCAAACAAGACACAAAACTATGCACTCGCCAGGAGAGTGAAATAGCTGTAAATCTTATTGATCATGAGTTTACAAAGCTATTCTTTGCTCACTTGCAGGAAACCCACGACTTTGACATGTTCAGGCAATGGATTGACGAGATAGTACAAAAACAAACAACACAGCTTGAAATAATTCACATACAGCTTGAAGAGATAGAGCAACAACAAGAGGCAATTCTCGATGAGAAATTAGTGATACGCAAGCATATTAACCAGCAAATCAAAGAATTGCTAGCTAAAAAAGATCCTACAGCAGATAGAGAAGTACTGAAAGATCGATTTGAAAAAGAAGCAGAACCAGAATTTGCGCGTCTGGCTAAACGATCAGAGAAGCTGAAAGAGAGGGAGGAAGTTTTAAAGTCAAAATTACCAAAAGAAGAAGAAGAGCAACAATTTAAGATCGCACGGACTTTTGCAGACTTTCAAACAGAAGTTAGAATGCTTGCAAATGTATGGGATGAAAAGCTATTTAAGGAGAAGAAAGAATTTGTTAATCTCCTAGTAAAGAAAGCAGTTTTATCTGTAGCTGCGCCGCATTGGGTGAAGCTTACTATTCATTGGGTGCATCCAGCATGGGCAAGTGAAACATTATTCATCCACAGACGCAAAGGCAAGTTTACAGAGTGGACAGAAGAGGAACGGGAAGTGCTAAAAACACACTATGTACAGGGTAAGAGAGAGCAACTACATTCTTTGCTACCTCATAAAACCTTTAGTGCTATAAAAAATGAAGCCCAAAATTTAGGGCTGAGAAGGCAACGAATGCTAGCTCATTGTCCTATCGATGAGTATACCTCGTGGACAGATTATGAATTATGCCAGACGTTGGAAGTGTCACCGAACTCGCGAGATACTGTTTATATTGTAGAAGACTCAGGCACTAAATATGATACTCTGTCAGCACCTTAATCGTCGTGCTCTTAGTAATTATAATCAATAGACAAGGAAATGGCAAGGGAGAGAAATTGGAATTGTGGGGAACGATAAGAAATAATACGAAATTATTTCCCATCGAGAAGTAACTTCTTTCTAATCATTGTTGCCAGTTTGACCAGAGTTTTTCCTTGCTCGGTAGGTGTCATGGAGATGAGTGGCGAAATGCAACACGCATCACCAAGGCTTTAGGAAATTACTTCTTTTGCAAGTACGAGGATAAAATCTCCAAATTCGACTTGTTTGTGTAAGTGGCGTTGATATTAATAAGAGCGTTGATTGTTGCCAGATAGGCACCGATGGTACAATAATGCTTCTTCATAGGAAAATTTGTATCGTATAGTATATGTGTACATTCGTTTATTTGAAAATTATGAAGAGTTTTGTGCGTAGTAAGCTGCCACTTTTGCCGTGATGGGAGCTAATACAAGGTGGGGCCTCTGTGAGAGAATGTGGAGTTTATAGTGTTGTTAGTAGGAAAGAAAGGTTACAGCGATGACAAAGATTACGTTTATGGGGGCGGGAAGTACAGTTTTTGCGCGGCAATTGATGACGGATGTTTTATGCATGGAGGGGTTGGATAAGGGGACGTTTGCGCTGGTGGATGTTGATGCGGGCCGGTTGGAGCTAGCGCATGAGATTGCAGAGCAGCTTGTGAAGCATAGCGGGAAGCAGTGGGATGTGCAGTCTTCTATCAAGCGCAGAGATGTACTGCCCGGGAGCGATTTTATCATCAATACAATCGAGGTTGCAGGCATGGCAAATGTGCGGCACGACTTTGATATTCCGCTGAAATATGGAGTGAATCAGTGCATTGGTGATACGATTGGACCAGGAGGAATTTTCAAGGCGCTGCGCACCGGCCCCGATTGGCTGGCTATTTTGCGCGATGCAGAGCAGTTATGCCCGAATGCCTGGGTGCTCAATTATACAAATCCCATGTCTATTTTGACGATGGTGGCCCTCACGGCGACGAGCATGCGTACCGTTGGATTGTGTCATAGCGTCCAGGGATCTTCGCGGCAACTGGCGAGCTACCTGGATGTGCCCTATGAGGAGCTAGAGTGGCGCTGTGCCGGTATCAACCATAATGCCTGGTTCACCGTCTTGCGGCACAAGGGAGAAGACATGTATCCCCGCTTGCGTGAGCGTGTCACAACGAATCCTAAATTGTACGAGAAAGATCCGGTGCGCTTCGAAATGATGCTGCACTTTGGCGCATTTGTCACCGAGAGTAGCGGACACTTCTCCGAGTACGTGCCTTATTTCCGCAAGCGTCCCGAACTTATTGCAGCAATATTGCCGTCCAGGCTACCTGGGCGAGACCGGCTTCTATGCCAACAACTGGCCGACCTGGCGTGCCAATAACGAAAAGACTATTCGTGAAATGGTAGATGGTACTAGAGAGATGCCGTTTAAGCGCAGCCATGAATATGGCTCTTTTATCATTGAAAGCATCACGAAGCACCGGCCAACCGTTATTTATGGGAATGTGCGCAACGATAAACTTATCGATAATCTGCCCGATGGCTGTGTTGAAGTGGCCTGTTTAGTGGATCGCAATGGGGTGCAGCCAACGCACTTTGGGCCTTTGCCCGAACAGCTAGCGGCGCTCAACCGCGCACACATGAGTGTTCATAGCCTCATGTGCGATGCTCTGCTTGAGCGCAATAAAGAGGCCGCGCGTTATGCCTTGATGCTTGATCCGCTCACGGCAGCAGTCTGCTCGCCCGCTGAGATCAGTGCCCTCTTCGATGAAATGTGGGAGGTTGAGCGGCCCTATCTGCAAGCATTTCAAAAAGGAATATTGATAGAAGCGCATGCATGTTATAATGAGGCACACAATGGCATTGAAGCCAAAAATATAGCCTGGAACCGATATGCTGGCTCGCCAGGCATAAATACCTATATTTTTAGGGGGAGTGCAATGGAACAGAATTATATTGTGCCTAGTATCTATTATGACATGAGCAACCAGGGGCAAGGATATTTTGCATTTCGCTTTACTTGCCAGCAGTGCAACTGGCAGATCGACACGAAACCGATTCGTTCAACGGTTAGTACGGTGACAAATATTGCAGATATCGGTATTGGGCTTCTCGGAGGTTTCTGGGGACGTGCAGCGGAGGCCGGTGAGAAAATATATGGCAGTCGCTGGCACCAGGAACAGGCCGAAGCCCTCCAACGATCCTGGCGCGATGTTGCGTCCCACTTTCATTTTTGCCCCAAATGTCAGCATACAGTTTGTACGCGCTGTTTTAATAGTCAACTTGGCCTCTGTCTACGTGATGCTCCTGACCTGCGTGCCGATGCGGCTCAGGTGAAGCATGAATTAAATATCGATGCACAACGCCAGCAGGTGAAGCAAGGGTATGAAGCTCCGCGCTTCAATATCGGCGCAGTGCCATCGGCTATAACCCCCGACATGTTGAATAGCCCCAAACCTCAGTCTGGGCAGGCAACTCCAGCATATTCACCTGATGTTCCTCCTCTCGTTGTCTGTCCGCAATGTCGCCATCAGGGGCCAGCTGGCAAATTCTGCCAGGAATGTGGGACGCGGCTTCCACAAGTACGCATCATAGCATGTCCTGGTTGTGGAATCAGTGCAGAACCTAATGCGCGTTTCTGCCAGGAATGTGGGTACAAGCTGGCGTGAAGTACCCATGGCTAAAGCCTGTCTTTTACCCACATTTTACAAAGCGATTTTGTGAACTGGCCTCGGAGGCTTTGCGCACTCGTTGGTTCATTTACAATCTCATCTTTAGGGATAGCCATATCAGGTGGCACCTAAAAGTGTGGGTAAGAATCAGGTCTCAAAACAGGGGTTTACGGCGAGGCTTGCTAAAATGATACAACTTGACAGAGAGCTGCAAGCTCTGTATACTAGTCTGTAAGCGCTTACATCAAACAAATCAGGTATATTTTTATTACGACAACTCTGTGCCAGGAAGTGCTACCCCAGGAAAGACGTAGTTGTCTTTCTAGAGAGAGATTTCGTATGGTAAGCAAGCACACCATCGATGATATTGCACGGAAAGCGGGAGTCTCTATCGCCACCGTTTCGCGTGTCTTAAACAATAAAAAGCACGTTGATCCTGAAACGCGCGATCATGTTTTACGAGTCATAGAAGAGGCAGGATTTGTTCCTAGCGTTATCGCATCAGGGTTAGCAAGCGGTCGTAGTCGTTTCCTGGGCATCTTAGTTCCCTCATTTGCCTGGTCCTTTATTCCCGACATTATGCATGGCGTTTCTGAAGCTATTGCCAATACACAGTACGAATTGCTCCTCTATACTATCGATAGCATCAAGCAGGATCATGGTCGAAGAGGAGATCTCATCGACCGTATTTTGTTCCCAAAGATCACGGCGGGGCTTCTGGCAATACTACCAGGCCAGTGGGCAGAGCAGATCGAGGGCCTGTACAAAGATGGGGCATTGCCAGTTGTGATGATCAATGATCAGGCAGTGCCATCAGCGACTCCCTGGATAGTATCCGATAATCGGGGTGGGGCTTATAATGCGGTACGTTATCTTATTTCTCTCGGCCATCGACGTATTGCGCATATCCAGGGACCAATGGATTATTTTTGTGCACGCGAACGGTACGAAGGTTACTGTCAGGCAATGGCTGAGGCAGCCTTGCCCGTTGATGCTGAGCTTGTGCAGGAGGGCGATTTTGGGGCAGGCGGCGGAGAAGCTGCAGCTTACAAGTTTTTTGCCTTGCCACCAGAACAACGTGCAACCGCTATCTTTTCTGCCAGTGATGGTATGGCATATGGGGTGATTTCTGCTGCGGAGCAATGCGGTATATCCATTCCCAGAGATGTTACTTTGATGGGATTTGATGACTTTTCGGCCTCTACTCTGGTGCGACCAACGCTTACTACGATGAAACAGCCATTCAACGAGATGGGCCGCCGAGGAATTGAACTCCTGATATCGCTTATAGATTCTGCCCATGATACCGCTGTTCCTACACTTCGCAGTTCCGGTAAAAAGAGAAAGGAGGAGGCTTGCAGCGATACATATACAATTAGAAACAAAACTCATTGTGCGGGCATCATCTGGCCCTCTGTAAAAATTGCGGGCTGTCCAGCATTTCGGGTCGAGGAGTATACGAGAAGTATGGTAGACATACACCATTTGTGCATTGCAGCTTTTCTAATTGATGTATGATTCCGGTAGACATAGCATCTAGACATCCTTATCAGTGGTTGTAGACTTGAGTTTTTGTAGGTGTAACCCTATTGATAGGCATAACGCATTCCCATGAAATGCAGGTAATGTTGTGGGTCAATAAAGGATTGCAGTATTTTTCATGCTTGGAGGTTTTTTATGAAGAGTAACGCTGTTGCTACTATCCTCAAGGCAAAGAGCAGGGTCGGAGCGTTGTGTGCATTGCTCCTCATCGTTTTTAGTCTGGTACTTTCCGCGTGCGGTGCCGCCGCTCCGAAATCGAATCCAAATCAACCACTCACGATAGTCGGTGGGCCGACAGGTGATATGTCGCGGAATTTCTCACCATTAGTCAGTTCGGGTGCGGCTCCTGGTACACAAGGAATGATCTACGAGACGTTACTCATGTTTAACTTGCTTAAGGGAACGACCAATCCCTGGCTAGCATCAAGTTACCAGGTTTCGCCCGATGCTACGACGATTACCTTCCATACACGCCCAGGCGTCAAATGGTCGGATGGGCAAGCGTTTACCGCCAACGATGTAGCCTTCACCTTTCAATTGCTCAAACAGTATCCAGCGGCAGACGGTGCTAGTATCTGGGCCAGGACAAAGAGCGTTATGGCGGTTGATGCTAGTACTGTCGCCATAACATTGAAACAGCCATATTCGCCGATGATCTCTTATATCGGAGGGGTCTACATAGTGCCCCAGCATCTGTGGGCCAATGTAGGTGACCCAACCCGGTATGCCAACCCTAATCCTGTTGGTACTGGCCCTTTTCTCTTTAGTAAGTTCACGCCTCAGCTTGTCACACTTACGAAAAACCCGAATTACTGGCAACCGGGCAAACCACTCGTGAACAAACTGCTGTTCCCGGCTTACAATAGTAATCAGTCGGTTGAGTTGGATATGGACCATGGAAACATTGACTGGACTGGCCTGTTCTCGCCGAATATTCAGCAGACCTATGTGAGCCGTGATCCCGCTCATTTCCATTACTGGTTCCCACCGAGCAATACGGCCTTGCTCTATCTAAATCTTACGCGTGCGCCGTTTAATCAGCTGGCGGTACGTCAGGCTATAAGTCTTGCGCTCGACCGTCAGAAAATGGTGACCGTGGGCGAGAGTGGATATTCACAGCTTCCTAGCCCAACTGGCTTGGTTTTACCCAATCAGCAGAGCTATCTGGCTCCGCAGTACAACAATGTGCTCCTGAACACCGTGAATACAGTGAAAGCGAACCAATTGATGCAGGAAGCTGGCTTCACCAAAGGATCTGATGGCTTCTATACTGACAAGAGTGGGAAGAAGCTTACCTTTTCAGTCATTGGTGTCTCCGGTTGGACGGATGAGATTACAAACGATCAAATTATTGCCGATAACTTGAAACAGATTGGTATGAACGTCTCGGTCAATGCTATTTCGTACAGCACGTATTTCAATGATTTGCAGACGGGCAACTTTGATATGGCACTCAACGGAAGCACGAATGGTCTGACACCTTTCTACTTCTTCGATGCTTTGCTGAATAGCAAGGATTCAGCGCCTATCGGGCAGGCTGCATCAACGAATTGGGAGCGCTGGCAAAACCCTGCCACAGATCAGTTATTAAACCAGTATGCCTCCACCTCTGATATCAATCAACAGAAGCAGATTGTTGTACAATTGGAGACCCTCGTTGCAGAACAACTGCCAGCGATTCCACTATTCTACGGAGTGTTCTTCTATGAATATAGTACGGCGCATTTTACGGGTTGGCCTACCGAGAACAATCCCTTTATTGCGCCAGCTCCCTGGAAAGCTCCTGAATGTGAGTTCGTGGTTCTGAATCTTAAGCCTGTTTAACTTCTAGTATCTATTTTTAACCTTATCGTCATGAAGAGCGATAAGGTTAAAAATAGATACTAAACAAAGATCGGGCCTGGTATATGGTTAGCAGCCTACGCAAATCGATACCTGAAAGAAAGGTTGTGCATAAATGGCACGCTTGTTGCGTCGTACCTGTTTCTATATTGTTGCCCTCTGGGTATCAATCACGCTTAATTTCCTTATTCCGCATCTGGCACCGGGTAATCCAGCTATTGCGCTGATTGGCCGCTTCCAGGGACGTATTAGTCCATTGGCACTCCATGCGCTAGAGATACAGTTTGGTGTAACAAACGACCCACTCTGGATGCAGTATGTGCAGTATCTAGATAATCTCTTCCATGGTAACCTGGGGCTCTCAATTACCTACTTTCCCACGCCAGTTGCGACGATGATCTCCCAGGAACTTCCCTGGACATTGATCCTCGTCTCGATATCCCTGCTTCTGAGTTTTGTGCTGGGTACATTGCTAGGTGTATTTATTGCGTGGAATCGTGGATCGTTTATAGATGGCCTTCTTCCGCCTGTGCTCAGCTTTATCTCGGCCATTCCTCAATTTTTTCTGGCTCTGGTTATGCTTTATGTGCTTGGGTTTATGTTAAACTGGTTTCCGTTGCACGGGGGATATGATGCGTCGGTGTCGCCAGACTGGTCGCTGGATTTCATTCTCAGCGCCATTCAGCATGCGCTGCTGCCGGCCTTTACTTTTATTATCGTCTCACTTTCTGGTTGGATGCTTGGCATGCGCAATTCGATGGTGACTACATTAGGGGAAGATTACGTGATCATGGCGGAAGCCAAAGGGCTATCTGAACGTCGTGTTATGCTTGCTTATGCGGCACGCAATGCCATTCTCCCCAATATTACGGGTTTTGCTATTGCACTTGGTTCCGTGGTGACTGGTCAGTTGCTCATTGAGATCGTTTTTTCCTATCCTGGTATTGGCTTTGCGCTCTTACAGGCCGTGCAGAACTCTGATTATGCCTTGATGCAAGGTGTTTTTTTGCTCCTAACGCTGGTCATACTCGTAGCCAATTTCCTGGTGGATCTGATTTATGCAGTGTTGGACCCACGTGTACGTATTACCAGGGGTTAAGGAGCGAGTAAACATGAGAGGAAAATTGTGCGATATCTGGCGCTTGATCCAGATGAATCGTAAAGTAGCGGTTGGCCTTAGTATTATTAGTGTGTTCCTTTTCGTGGCGCTTTTTGGTCCACTGCTCACGCAGCAGGACCCAAATGCACTTGCCGCGAGTCCGCTTACACCTCCATCGGCTGATCACTGGCTGGGAACGACGCAGACTGGACAAGATGTCTTTGCGCAGTTGATGTATGGGACGCGCTCATCGGTCCTGTGGGGATTTTTTACTGGCATTGTTGTGACGATCATTTCGGTTATGGTCGGTCTGATTGCCGGTTATGTGGGGGGCGTTGTTGACGAGATTATTTCGCTTTTCATCAATATCTTTCTCCTGATTCCTGGTTTTCCGCTTGCTGTTGTGTTGGCCTCTCTCTTGCCCTTTAGAGGCCTGATCACAGTATCTCTGGTCCTGGTAGTGACGGGTTGGTCGTTTAACGCGCGTGTGTTGCGTGCGCAGACGATGACGTTACGTAGCCGCGATTTTGTGCAGGCGGCCCGTATGACGGGAGAACATCCCTGGCGTATCATCTTTTTTGAGATTCTGCCCAATGAGATTGCACTTGTTGCTGTTGGTACTATGGGGACGATTATTTATGCAATTGTGGCGGCTGCTGGCCTGGAGTTTCTGGGCCTGGGGAGATCGACGGATATAAGTTGGGGCACAATGTTATATTGGGCACAGAACAATGATGCGCTATTCCTGGGAGCGTGGTGGTGGGTTGTGCCGCCCGGTCTATGTATTGCATTGCTTGCAGCTGCGCTCACGCTTGTAAACTTTGGTATCGATGAAGTGGCGAATCCACGCTTGCGCAATGAGAGGTCGCCGAAAAAAAGGAAGGTTGGTGTGGTGAAACAGTTAGTGGCTGCCATTCTGCATTAGCGCCATGAGAGATGGTGAGCTTATTTCCCCGAATGTGTAGGAGATCAAGCTGACAAAAGCAGGCTTACCGCTGCGTCATTGCAGTCTGTAAGCCTGCCAAGGAGAACACAAGAGAAAGAAGGAAGTTGTCTTTTAGTTAAGCCAGGGCCGGAGACGCCGCCCTTGCGCTGAACTGGTTTGCCGGACGGGTCAGGCCCAGGTTTTCGCGCAGGGTGTGGCCCTCGTACTCAGTCCGGAACAGGCCACGTCGTTGCAGTATAGGGAGCACGTGCTCTATGAACTCGTCCAGGCCGCCTGGCAAATAGGGAGGCATAATATTGAAGCCGTCGGCCGCATCGTATACAAACCACTCCTCCAGCTGATCTGCGATCTGCTCTGGTGTACCCCAGATTGTGCGATGCCCGCGAGCGCCTGCAACTGCTTCATAGAGTTGACGGATCGTCAAGTTCTCCCTTTTGGCGAGGTTCGTCACGAGCTGCAAGCGGCTCTTTTGGAGGTTTGTTTCAGGCAACTCTGGTAGTGGACCGTTCAATGGATAGCCAGAGAGATCGAAGCCACCCACAAGGCCAGAGAGTAACGCTAACCCTACGCTTGGATGGATCAAACTCTGCAACTGATCATATTTCTCTTTTGCCTGGGTCTCGGTCTCACCGATCACCGGGAAGATACCGGGCATAATCTTCACCTGCTCGGGGGTACGTCCATATTTTGCCAGTCTACCTTTGATATCTGCATAAAATGCTTGCGCATCGGCCAGAGTTTGCTGGGCGGTGAAGATGACTTCAGCCGTTGAAGCTGCGAAATCGCGACCATCATCGGATGCACCGGCCTGAACGATGACTGGATAGCCCTGTATTGGGCGTGCGACGTTAAGCGGTCCGTGTACAGAGAAGTGTTTGCCTTTATGGTTGAGTACATGTATCTTGTCGGGATCGACATATATGCCAGATTCTTTATTGCGTATAAAAGCATCGTCATCCCAGCTGTCCCACAGGCCAGTTACAACATCCAGGAATTCACGGGCACGCTCGTAGCGCAACGCATGATCCATATGTTTTTCACGGTTAAAATTATGCGCTTCAGCCTCCGATGCGGACGTAACCACATTCCAGCCGGCTCGGCCCCCGCTGAGATAGTCCAGCGAAGCAAACTTGCGAGCGATATGATAGGGTTCGTTATAGGTCGTCGAAGCAGTTGCCACCAGGCCAACATGTTCTGTCACCGCTGAAAGTGCCGACAAGAGCGTGAGCGGCTCGAAATGGACGATCTGGCCTGAGCGGCTCAACGCTTCCAAATTTTGATCGCGGCGGACAGCCACCCCGTCAGCCAGGAAAACCATATCAAACTTTGCACGTTCAGCTGTTTGGGCCAGTTGCTTGTAATGGGCAAATTCCAGACCATTCTCGGCCCATGCAGCGGGATGTCGCCAGGCTGCGACATGGTGGCCCGTATTGAGTAAAAAAGCTCCTAGCTTGAATTGACCTTTTTTTGTGCTCATATATCTCCCCTAGATTCCTTTCTTTACTCAATTGCGCTCAACTGCATAACAGGTTCTCGTACCGTTTCCCGCAGGCGGCTTCGGCGAACGAGCAGCGATTGCAGATGCGTAGATATGCTAACGAAGGCTGGACTGGTAAAATCCTCTGCTTGACTTGTATCAACGATCTCAAGAATGCGAGCAGGAGAGGATGACATAACCATTACATGATGTCCGAGGAAGACAGCCTCTTGAATAGAATGCGTCACCAGTATGATAGTTACACCTGTACTCTTCCATATATCGTTGAGTTCTAACTGCAACTGATTGCGCGTAATCGCATCAAGGGCACCAAAGGGTTCATCCATCAATAGAATGTCCGGTTCCAGTGCTAGAGCACGAGCCAGAGCTGCACGCTGCTTCATGCCGCCGGAAAGCATATGTGGATATTTTTCAGCGGCAGCAGCGACATCAACCAATTCCAGGTAGAAACGCGCTTTATCAATTGATGCCTGGCGGGATAGATGTTTTGTCACACGCAGAGCGTAGACGATATTATCCAGCACCGTACGCCAGGCGAAGAGTTGCTCAAAATCCTGGAACACGAACGCACGATCCGGGCCTGGACTCTTAATTTGCTCTCCGTGTACCAATAGCTGACCCTGATGTGGTTGCAAAAAGCCACCGATTGCCTTAAGAAGCGTCGTTTTGCCGCAGCCTGACGGTCCAATAATCACAAATTTCTCGCCACGCTGAATCGAAAAGTTTACATCTTCAACAATAGATGCCCCCTGGTTATGCCCATTCCGATAGTCCAGAGAGACGTGAGAGAGCTTGACTATCGGCTCGATATCCTGTTGTCCCATTTATACATCCTTTTTACTCATGGATAATGCAGTGAAATGACATTCTACGTGCTCAGACGATAGCATGTTGTCCTATACTTACACGAACACCATCTTTCTAAATTGACTTAATTGATCAACATTATTAACTATGATAATGATAAAACTCTTGCTTGTCAATACAAACAAAGGAATCATAACAATTATGTATGATTTGTATAAATTTTTGGAATATAGAGGGCGAAGCTATGTATATTTTGAATATGACGAGGATTTGTTTTGCATGTGGAGAGAGGTGGTTTCTGTTGGTCGTTTGCCTGGTTGAAGAAAAATAAATATCATTTTATAGAAATTTGTTAACTCTGGTTTCTCGGGATAGGTGTATTATTGTACCTGTGAGCGGGTACTCTATCCAGTGACTCTGTAAAGGCTAGAAAACATGTGTTTAAGGAATTACCATGTGTATATAGTGCTGTATTAGTAGAGAGGTTGCAACCATTACGGCGACCTGGGAGGAATCTCCTTGGAGCGGTTCCTCGATCCAGAGCAAGTAGACTTTGTTGCGGCTCTGTAGGATCGTGAGTGCGGCGGTGGGGAGTGGGTCTTGCGGAGTTGGCACATTGGAAAAACGTGCAATATATTGCACAATGTGTGGCTTATGAAATGCGGCGGTAAGCGCCAGTGCCAGTTCGCTTGGCAGGGTGCCGGCGAATAAGAGATATGCTTTCTCTACATTCTCGTGTATTGCACTTAAGCCCTGGGCTAAGGTCTGGTATGTAATGTGTCCTTGCAGGTTGCTTGCCTCTGGTAGTGGTTCGGATGTGAGGTGTGGGGTGAGCCGTTCTTGTAGTTCCTGCTGGTCAGGTAGAACACGCAACTGTAGCACGTCTGGTTCCGGTTGACATTGTTCATAGATGCCTTGCTCTCCAAAGGCATAGAGAAAAGGTATGCCCCGGCCGGCTGAGATGAAAGTATCGACGAAGATAGTATGCTGTGGATTTGCGTAGTCGAGCAAAATAGCCGAAATGGCGGGGTTAATGATGCGTCTTTGCTCGTGGTTCCAGCCAACGAACGAGCGTGCCCGCAACGTATGGTCAGCGATAAGCATGGCCTCTGTGCGCTTCTCCTCGCTTAGCTCGTGCAACATATCGGGCAGAAGCCCTGGAAATTCTTTGATTCTAAGCACCTCTTGCAGTAGTGCTAACTCTTCTGGTGCAAAGCGAAGTAGGATCTCGTCGGCCATGTTTCATCCTTCTTTATCGTCTGTGTCTCTCGGTATTTCTCTGTGTCTCTTTCTTTTTACGCATGTAAGCCAAAGTACTCGCTTGGTCCCAGTGTTTGAGGGTTAATATTTGGTAATGCTGAAGAAGTTGAGGCGGCGTTTAATTGGTTGCTCGTAAAGTAGTTCATGTGGTTATCGAGGTTCAACGTATGCCCAATATTTAATGTGGTGGCTTGTGGATCATTTTGCAGAGAAGGGAAAGGGAGTTGCATGGGTGCGGACTCCCATCTTGGCAGGCCCGTCCCCTGAGAAGCTGTTCCGACATCATTAATGTTGAATATCTGGCCTTGATACTTGTTACCTGGATCGATATAGGTGCTAAGTTTTTTGTCCCACGGCAGCTGATCGGCGCTGACAAGAGAATTATAAGCATTCGATGTCGCGGGTTGTAACAACTCATCTGACGAAGGTAGTTGGCCTTGCGTGAGGTTACTGACGATCTGTTTGAGATTACCAGCACCCAGCTTGGGATTTTCATAGGATGATAAGAGTGGAACTGGATCGTAGCTTGCATCATACATCGCATAGTGAACATTTGTTAAGGGAGGTCCCATGACGGGTGCACCATAGGTGACGACGTTTGTGACCTGTAGATTATATTGCGAGAGTTCCGGGTAACGGCCGGTAGAAAGAGCCTGCGCCCATTTTTGGGCCATCATGCCACCCAGACTATAGCCCGCGAGCGTGAGCTGCGACCCTTTCATCTCGGGATGTTCGGCCATATAATCCAGGATAGCAAGCTTGATGGCGCTCATATACGAGTTTGCCAGAGACATCTTCTCCTGTTTGTAATGCAGTGATCACGCTGGTCTCCCAGGTCAAGTGCCCCATATCGGTTCCACTGAGTGTGATCAACAGACCTTTTTTGCCATCATTCGTCATGTAGGGCGTAATCGTGACGGGCTTATTTGTACTCTGCGTCCCATCGATAGGGCTATAAATAGAGTAGAAGAGATCTCTGGCGCTCAGATACTCGGGATTGTGGATCGTAGATTGGAAGGTATGGTACGCCTTCTGGAGCGTATCGGCCCACAAAGAAAGTTCATGATCGATAGCAGAGGCTAATTGGTTAAAAGCTGCCATAAAGCGCCTGCGTATGTCCTGCTGCAAGCTTTGATAAGGCTGGAATGAGGAAAGTTGATTATCGAAGGCTGCGGCTGCTTTGTCGAGAG
Source organism: uncultured Chloroflexia bacterium (assembly GCA_963850365.1). GTDB lineage: Bacteria > Chloroflexota > Ktedonobacteria > Ktedonobacterales > Ktedonobacteraceae > Dictyobacter. The sequence goes on along the minus strand of CAWKKX010000050.1, from coordinate 30,307 downwards.
CCTCTATGATGGGCTGAGAATGCACGCCTTGCACGGCGTGAGCGGATAGCCCCCATGGTTGTAGCACCGTATCGAGGATATAGTTGTCGGCAGCTGTATCAACCTGAGCGGAAACTCGATAGAAAACAGAGTTCCATACACCGCTCTTAAAGCCACTCCCCATACGCAACACATCATCAAGCAAAACCCCGCCCGCACCCACCCCATTGAGCGTATCGTTGATGAGTTCATCTCGCCAACTATCAAAGAGATTCTGTGGCACGCTATAACGCGGATCATTCTCAAGCGCACTCAGCCTATTGTCATAGCTCTGGTCTTCTAGTGCCGTATTCAGCATAGCCACCGCGCTAGACACATGACCCATACCCTCAACCATGTATTTGGTTCTATTGAGATCGGTATTGACTGCCGCTAGAAATGCTACCGCGCCTTTCCCTTGATACGTTTGGGGATCTGTTGTCCTTTGTGCCGTTGTATAGTAGCGGTCGTTGTAATCGGTAAGAGTGTTCTCCATCGTTTGTAGGACTTCTGCTATATTGGTCAGTTGAGTACTGCAAGCGGTTGTGTGGGTTTGAAGCCAGTTTCCCATGGCATGACTCCCATCTCTTTCTTTATATAGCGACTTACTACTAGTAAGGGTTGCACTGCATCTTTTTAAGTTTGAGTATAATGCAGCCAGGAAACTAAAGTATTTCTATCATTTATGTTGACCGCCATGATTGAAACCTGTAGGTGGCTGCAAATTGTCTACGTTCATTTTGCTCATATCAGTATAATAGTTATTTTCTTTGTAGATATTGATATCCGCGAAGCTCTTTTTGACCAGTTGATCCTGGAAGGTGATTAGATCTGCCGCTTGACCGAGTTCCTGGCCGATCCGTTGACGCCGCTCAGCTAATGTCGCCAATTCAGGTTGATGCAGATTGGCAAAATCGCTAAAGTCGTTTTTCAGGCATGTTGGGACCTCGCTACCGAATGCAAACGATTTAAATCTTCCCCACTGTTGTTGCAAGTGTGATTGCAAATTCGTAGCATCTTTCTGGATAACCGATCCTATAGATTGCATCGCGCTGATGTTAGCGAATAGTTCTTCATTGTTGCTATTGGGCATACCTGCAAGCCTTCCCCTCTGTGAGATATGCTATAATGCCAGATAAATACCTACGTGAAGATTAGCACATCTACATTTATAAATCAAGCGATATTACGCATTTGCCTAATTATTAGGAAAGAGATCGTTAAATAAATTTTTAGCAGATAGGAGTTAAAAGCGATGGAGGATATAGTAACCCCGGATCTAGCGAAAAAGCCGTCTAAGGACTATGAGCCGAAAAAGCCGCGAGCATATATATCTGCCCTCTGCCAGGTAGCGCTAGGTCTGGTCGTAGGAGCGCTACCTGGTTTTAGCCTGATAGCGCCTCTGCAGTTCTTTCACACATCCTTTACGCTCAACGATATGCCTTTTGTGCTCTACCAGGGCTTCTGGGTGAGCCTGATCATGGTTGGTGTGCTGTGGCTGATCTGTTATTTTCTGCCAGCGCGACGGACGGTGGCTTTCAGTATGCTGCCCACGCTTGCACTATCCCTTGTGCTCTTTTATTTTGTATCAAGCTTTCTCAATTACATTACTCAACCGGTCACGATGCCGGGAGCAGTATCTCCTACACAAATGCAGCCTGACCAGACAGCGACAGACTCAGATACAAAATTATCCTTGACACTGCTCTCAATGCATAAGAGTGTGCAATCCCATGCAGACTATATTGTAGTTCATGTGAGGCTCAAGAATAATTCATCCGTAAAGCAAATCCCTAGCCCATCCGATTTTACCGTTCAAAATTCCACTACTAACTATAGTGACACAAGCACAACTCTCAATAATGATCAGCATTCACTTTTTGCACGAGAAGATATAAAGCCAGGAGAGGTGATCGAGGGTGACATTTCCTTTCTTGTGTCGCCAGATAAGCAAGTGGATGAGCTTGTCTGGGAACCAGATCCACCATATGTAGGTTATGCCTGGAAGTTAGCTTTTAACTGATGTGTGGAACAAGAGTAGTAGATAGGAGTGAAAAGCGATGGAGGATGCGGTAAGCCCGGATCTAGCGAAGAAGCCGTCTGAGGATGAAGATAATGAGCCAAAAAAGCCACAATCTTCTTTCTGGCAAATAGTATCAGGTCTGGTGATAGGAGGGCTACCAGCTATTAGTTTGATAGTGCTTTTATCCTTCTTTCGCACATCTTTCACGGTCAGTGCGACGCCTTTTGTCCTCTCGTTTGCCTTCTGGATAAGCCTGGGCATGGTGGTTTTGATCTGGTTGATCTGCTTCTTTGTGCCAGCGCGACGGATTCTAGCCCTCAGTATACTGCCCACACTCGTACTTTCGCTGTTGCTTTTTGCTGCTATGCCAAACATGCTCCCTTATTTATTTAGCTCTCTTCGTTTTTAATATAATTTCTGCTTACCATTCTTTCCACCTATGGAAAATGGGAAGAATGGTAAAACGAACCAAATCTCCCTCTCTTTGTGCTATAATGTAAGTGATAGTTCCTCCAAATGGTATTTGCTTCTCAAAAAGAAGCAGCGCTTTTAGAAAGTGAGAAGCTGTTCTTCTCACTTAGAGATAGCACAAGAGCTATTTCGCAATGGAGGTTAAACTATTATTTTTGTCATCGCCGACATGCTATATACACTATCATCGGAACAATATCTGCTGAGTGCCGAGAACGAGCCCTTCTCAACGTACGAGTTAAAACCAATGTTGTCTAGAGATCAAATGATATTTCCTTCACAATGATGTTTTAGAGATAAAGAAATATAATATATGTACTATAGAAATTAAATTTAAATTATAAATGTATAAAATGTAGAGAGGTAAGAGAGGTAAAAGAGAATGTTCGGTAAAAAAGTGAAGGCGAATATAGGCGAATATGTTAAGGCGAAGACGAGTCAGGGCGAGGTGAAGGGTGTGCTGATCCCCTTTAGAGGCAGGAAAATGATTGAGACCTCAGCCGGAATTCAGGATATCCAGGCCATAACGGATGTGACGCCAACACAGAAACTTGGCCACGACACAAAGCAGTTTGTGAATACCGTACGCCGCCGGCACGGACTGTAAGCCTTTTTCCATAGTATGAGGCCTGGTGCTAATCATTGGCACCAGGCCTCATACTATGGAAAAGAGAATCTAGGAACCACCCAGCAGCGACCTTAAATGTGAGATTGAAATCAACTGGCCTGGGATTGGAACAAAAAGAAATCGTCGTTGTACTCGTACATAGTGACACCTACGCGTTTGCGTGCTGAGAGTTGGCCGCTATAGGATGAACGGTATGTACCAGATGTTGGGGCTACATCGAAGTAGTCGCGACCCACGGCGATGCTAATATAACTAATGCCCGCACGACGTCCATGAGTAGGATCGAAGGCGATAGCCTGTGCCCTGCCCAATTCATTGACGGTCGGAAGAATCACCTCGACCCAGGCATGTGTGCCCCCCTCGCCAAGCAAGTGACCGGAGACGTAGCGTGCCGGGATACCACACAGGCGGCAGAGAGCGATCATGATATGAGCGTAATCCTGGCAGACCCCGCGTTTGAGAGCGAGAGCCTGTGCGGCCGTCGTATGGATATCAGTTATGTCATGTGAATAGGTCATCAACTCATATACCCAGGAATTGATGTGCTCGGCCAGGTCAATGCCTTGCTTACCATCCTTGCTTAAGAGATCTGCAACCTGACGCAAGGCATCGTCGGGTTGGGTCAGAGCTGAAGGCTGGAGTAAACGGACATCAGTAAGCCAATCAGCGGAGAGATAGTGTGGACCATGCTCAGTGGAGCGTTCAACCAGAATCCAGGCCTCGAAGTCGATAGCGCATTCGACATGTGGCACGAAGAGATTGATCTCCGTATTTCCGAAGGTATCGTATTGATAGATAGTCTCAACCGTTGAGTTTGTAACAGTCAGGCGATGATCGATGCGACACTGATCACCGTACTGAACTGGGGGAAGAATCATCAGATGCTGCCGTAAATCGTGAATGGGGCCCGGATAGTCATAGCGCAAGTGCTGATGGATCAGATAAGCACTATACTGGACGCGAGACCAGTCTACGCTGTAGTGATTAAGCAGATCGATGGTTGAAATGGCGGTTTCAAGATCTGGTAGTCCCTGCTTCATAGGCTTGTTATATATCCTTGTTTGCTCCATAGTAGCTGAGTTGCCAGACAGAGCTGGCAACCCATTATGCAGTTGTTGTCTGAGCGGTCGGGTCAGGAGCCTCATCGGCCCAAACCGTCATCTGTTTGAGCGTAGGAGAGCCATAAGACGTAACCATAGCGACATCCAGGGCATCGCGTCCGCGCCCGATCAAGACGCGCCCGACGCGGGGCATATTGTTGCGAGGATCAAACGTCCACCAACGATCACCCAGGTAGACCTCCATCCAGGCGCAAAAATCCATCGGATCGTCAGGTGGAGGAACGCCGATATCTGGGATGTAGCCAAAAACGTAGCGCGTAGGAATATTAAGAGCGCGGCAGAAAGTCACAGCCAGGTGTGTGAAGTCCCGGCACACGCCGACACTCTGCTCGTAGACATCAACAGCACTGGTGAGGGGATTACTTGACCCGTATTGAAAACGGATATGTTCATGAACCCAATCGCAGATAGCTTGAACACGTTTCCAACCGGGTTCAGTATTGCCAAACAACTGCCATGCAGTATCCGAGAGCAAATCGGATTGGCAGAAGCGGCTGGGCAACGTATAGAGCAACGTATCGTCGGGTAGAGCCTCGACAGGAAGTTGCGGAGTAGCGGGCGCGACCTCATCCCAGCTATCGGACACCTTCACTATCGCATCGTAGCGTAGCGTATGTGAACCCTGAGCCAGGACAACGCGTTGACAGAGATTGCCATAGATATCATGATACGCATGCCGGGCAAGTTGAGGAGTTGTCTCCCACTCCTCACGCACAATAGTATGTACACCATCCTGATGAGGTTCCACCAGAATAACAGTCGGAGTAGGCCACGTTGCCTCGTACTGAAATTCGCATCCTACTCGAATATGCATGGGTTTCGTTTCCTTTTAGCAGCGATAAAGATCGCCTTATTTAATAGTAGAGAGTACTTGCAAACGCTGGAGCAGAGAACTCCCTTGATATAGATACATTTTGGCTGTCTGAGTGTATAGAGAAGACAACATCCTTGTGACGGCTACGAAAATGTATATGGGTGTACTATAAGTGTACTTATATATATGGGTGCAGGAACATTTAAATGGTATATCTATTATACGATAAAAAACGAAAATATGGTACAGATTTGGACTTTTGGACTTTTGTCCGGGTTTTTCGAATTGTACAATTTGAGTAGCTTGACAAAGGAGTATATTGCTAAGTATTATAGTATATACATAAAATTATTAGCTATGTATATTTGTGGCTATGGTGCCTCACACAGACAGTGGTGTGAGGTATTTTATTGTTTAGGCTGCGGAGATATTGCCGATGGTATTATCAGATACTTCGGGGCGGCCTGCGATGCCGCCTCCCTTCTCAAGTTATCACCTCGATGTTGCGTATGACGAGATGTTTGACGAACAAGGACGACCTCGTTCGGCATATCAAAACTTATTTCATCGCTTATTAGAAATGCCCGCCGAGACGTTGCACCAGCGTCAGCAAGCGGCAGACATGGCTTTTTTGAATCAAGGTATTACGTTTACTGTATATGGCGATGAGGAGGGGACCGAGCGTATCTGGCCGTATGATTTGTTGCCACGCATCATCACAGCAGCTGAGTGGAACATAATCGAGCGAGGACTTATCCAGCGGATCACCGCACTAAACCTTTTCCTGAAAGATATCTACCATGATGGGCATATCCTGGAAGATAAAGTAGTGCCGCGTGCGCTTGTGTACAGCTGCCGCCACTATCGGCGCGAGATGCGTGGGTTGCGTGTGCCGCATGATATCTATGTTTCGATTGTCGGGAGCGACCTGGTACGCGTGCCAGATGGAAGGTTTGCCGTCCTGGAAGATAACCTGCGCGTGCCCAGCGGAGTTTCCTATATGTTAGCGAACCGAGAAGTCATGAAGCGTGTACTGCCATCACTCTTTGTCAGCCACGGTGTACGCTCAATAGATCACTATGGACAAGAGCTACTGAACACGCTAATCTCGCTGGCCCCCGCTTCCCGTCCCGATCCGACTATAGTTCTTCTGACACCAGGGGTATATAACTCTGCCTATTTTGAACATACATTTCTTGCACGTCAGATGGGTATAGAGCTTGTCGAGGGGCGTGACTTAATAGTGCATGATAACATAGTCTATATGCGTACAACCGGAGGACTCTACCGTGTAGATGTTATTTATCGGCGCATCGACGACGATTATCTGGACCCGCTGGCCTTTCATACACACTCCAGCCTGGGTGTGCCTGGCCTCTTGAATGCCTATCGTGCAGGGAATGTTGCGCTCGTCAACGCCATCGGTACCGGGGTAGCAGACGACAAAGCGCTCTATGCCTATGTGCCAAAGATAATCCAATATTACCTGAACGAAGAACCGATTTTGCCGAATATAGAAACCTATCTTGTGAGCGACGATGAGCAGCGGCGCTATGTGCTGGAGCATCTTGATGAGCTTGTGGTCAAAGCAGTTGGTGAGTCAGGTGGTTATGGTATGCTCATCGGGCCATACAGTACCAGCAAGCAGCGCGAAGAATTCCGGCAACGCATAATTGCTGATCCACGCAACTATATCGCGCAGCCCACGCTGGCCCTATCGCGCGCCCCATGTTTTCTTGATGGCAAGATCGAGCCGCGCCACGTAGATCTGCGTCCATTTATCTTGAGCGGTGGTGATGATCGCGTAACCATCGTGCCAGGTGGCCTGACGCGTGTCGCGCTTAAGCGCGGTTCATTGGTTGTCAACTCGTCGCAAGGTGGTGGTAGCAAAGATACATGGGTTCTGTATGAGTAGGGGAGGATCTTCTTTCAGTATCCCTCAAGCGGATCAACAATCCGTCTCCGCCACATTGCTCACATCTTGAAGAAATTATACGTGGGAAAGCAGAAAATTTCAAGTTTTTTTGCAATAGACGCATAAAAGAGCAGAAAAGCACAGAGAGAAATGGTAGGCAAAAAGAATGCTTTCACGAGTTGCTGATAACCTCTATTGGATGAGTCGCTATTTAGAGCGTGTTGAGCATACTGCACGGCTCATCGATGTCAATTTGCAGCAGATGTTGGATCAGGGCACCGAGGACGAGCACTTGCGTTGGGAGCGGTTGCGTGCCAGCCTGCTTACCACGGCAGCAGATAAGAAGCCGGACGAAGATGATGCTTATATAATGATGGAATGGTTTACATTTGATACAAGTAATCCAGCTTCAATAGTATCATCGATAGCAGCAGCACGCGAGAACGCTCGCCAGGTACGCGAGCTCATCAGTTCCGAGATGTGGGAGCAGATTAACCGGCTCTATTTGCAGATCAGGCATACGACCATTGACGAAGTCTGGTTTAGTGAGCCGCATACATACCTGACCAGTGTAAAAGACGGTGTCCAGCTCTTTCAAGGGATTACCGATGCCACCATGAATCATAGCGAGGGCTGGCACTTTATCCGTCTGGGACGTTTTATAGAGCGAGCATATGCCACCGCGACACTACTGGATGTTCATTTTCGTGCCTTCTTTGACGCTGACTATAACGACTTGCGTGCCGCAATTGATCATCTGAACTATATGGGTTGGGTTGGCCTGCTGCGCTCATGTGCGGCCTTCGAAGCATATTGTAAAGTCTACACGGCAGCAAACATCCAGCCAAGAGCGATTGCCGAGTTTTTGCTATTTAACGCTGAATCGCCGCGCTCGATCCGCTTTGCAGGGGGCTTGATGCAAAGTGCGCTACAAGCGATTGCCAGATCGACCAATACACGGCATGCTGGACGCGTAGAACGGTTGGCCGGCCGTTTTCGTTCGGCGCTTGAATACGATCAGGTAGAGGATGTCATAGGTGATATGCATGCATATCTGGACACGGTTCAGCGGCAGTGTACACAGATTCATAATGCGATTTATCAAGTGTACATTGTGTATCCAATTGATGTAGCATTGACCGAGCGAGGCGCTGCACAGGCGTGATGATAGGGACCACCCCCGCAGGAGGACGGCGGCAATCCCTCGCGGGTTGTCGCCCTGCGAGGGGAGTTGAGTTTTAGTAGAATTGTCGGGGAAAAGAAAAAATGTACTATACAGTTCATCATGTAACACGCTTTCGCTATAGCTCGCCAATAACAGAGAGCATGATGGAGGTGCGCATTCAGCCGCGCAGTGAGGGGAACCAGCGTTGCCTCGACTTCCGCTTGAATACCAGTCCGCAAGCACAAATTTTGGGTTATCGCGACGAGAATGGAAACCGTGTGCATCATTTTGATGTACCAAACAAGCACAATCATCTCACCGTCACTGCCGAAACGATAGTGGAGGTGACAACCCCACCAGTTGTGCCGGAGGCCCTTAGCGCAGCAGCCTGGGAAGAGTTGGATGAATTGACAGAAAATGATGAGTACTGGGATATGCTGCAGCCCAGCCATTTTGCACGACCGACAGAACTGCTGCATCAATTGGTGCGCGAGCTTGATGTACGAAGGCGCGATGACCCATTGACCGTGATCAAAGACATAAATGCGGCAATTTATAACAACTTTGAATATGCGAAACAAAATACGCGCGTCGATTCGCCGATAGATGATGCGCTGAAGATCAGGCGTGGTGTGTGCCAGGACTTTGCACATATTATGATCGCGCTCGTCCGCGAATTGAAGATCCCGTGTCGGTATGTTAGTGGCTATCTCTTTCAGCATGGGGAGCGAGCTGACCGTTCAACAGCGGGCGCTACCCATGCCTGGGTAGAGGCTTTGCTGCCAGAACCAGGTTGGGTAGGCTTTGATCCAACGAATAACCTTATTGCCGGTGAGCGGCATATCCGTGTGGCGATTGGGCGTGACTACGCAGATGTGCCGCCGACACGCGGCGTCTTCCGGGGGAAATCTGAGAGCGAACTCTCCGTCACTGTTCGCGTCTATCCGACCGAGACACCGCCGCCGAGCGCTGACCTCTCGCTCGAAGCGAACTGGGTGCCGACAATGCACGATGGCTACGAGTATGAAGAGGGAGGGCTGCACCAGCAGGAGCCACAACAGCAGTAGTTTTTAGAGATTTTTGCTCTGTTCGCATGGTACTTCAATGATGTGGTATCATTTGCAATAGATGCATAATTACTATGAGTCTTGCTTTCCTTGTTCGTGTTCTAGTAGTAGGAATAGTCGTAGCAGTCTCTCAAGAATGGGTTACCTTTTATGTTCGAGTAACGGTATAGCTCTATTATGCATACCTTGGGGAGGCCAGGCTGAAGCGGGCAGGAGAGCGATGCATGAATGGGAAAAATCTATCGAAAGGTAGCGAAATACTATGTTACTGGCAGGCGATATAGGGGGAACAAAGACGAACCTCGCTCTTTTTGCTGCGAAAGAGGATTTGCATAGACCTTTGCACGAGGCAAAGTTCTCCAGTGCTGACTATGACACGTTAGCATCCCTGATACAAGATTTTTTGTCGCAGCGCGATCTCATCAACATCCCAATCGAGCGTGCAGTCTTTGGTGTAGCGGGTCCAGTGGTAGATGGGAAGGCAAAGGCCACCAATCTTCCCTGGCATATAGAGGAATGCCAGTTACAGCAGGCGTTGAAGATACCAGTAGTCACTCTCCTCAATGATCTGGCGGCAATGGGAACCGCGATTCCTTTACTGACAGATACAGATATTTTTACATTGAACGAGGGAAAAGCGGTGGAGCACGGAACATTGGCGCTAGTAGCCCCAGGCACCGGATTGGGAGAAGCAATGTTAACCTGGGATGGAAATCATTACTATGTGCATCCATCGGAGGGTGGTCATACCGATTTTGCCCCGACGAACGCCTTCGAGATCGGTCTGCTTGTCTATATGCTGGAACGCTGGCCACATGTAAGTTACGAACAAGTCTGCTCGGGTCTGGGCCTACCAAATATTTATGCCTATCTCAAAGAAGCCGCCATATTCAACGAGCCTCCCTGGCTCGGCGAGATGCTGGCGAAATGCAAAGACCAGACGCCGATTATAGTCAATGCAGCCAAGGGAGAATTAGAGGGGCAGCCAGGCACAGAAGCCGTCGATATTTGTATAGGCACCCTTAAGACATTTGTCTCGATCCTGGGTTCGGAGGCCGGGAATATGGCGCTCAAAGCCCTTGCGACAGGTGGTATCTATTTAAGCGGCGGTATTCCTCCGCGCATCCTCGAATTTTTGCAAGAGGGGGAGTTTCTACGTAGTTTTAAGAACAAAGGGCGCTTCTCCGACATGCTGACCGATATTCCTGTGCATGTTATTCTCAATCCCAACGTTGGTTTAATCGGGGCGGCTGCCTATGGTTTTGAGAGAGTATAAACAAAACAGGCTTTTAGTATATATTTTTACACTTTGCCATCTTTGTGCGCAGCACAAAGATGGCAAAGTGTAAAAATATATACTAAATAAAGAAAGGTGCTCGTGCTGAAGGCGCGAGCATGTACTATTAGAATGTACGTGGTACAACTTCGTCGATAGCGGCCAACTCTTCCTGGCTAAATTCCAGATTTTTAAGGGCGGCGACATTCTCCTCAACTTGTTCGGGGCGGGAGGCACCGATGAGCACGCTGGTCACGGCAGGAAGGCGTAGATCCCAGGCCAGGGCCATCTGGGCGAGCGTCTGTCCACGCTGACGAGCGATCTCATTGAGTTTGCGAATTTTCACGAGCTGTGTTTCATTGACAACCTCGTCGATTTTGGTGCGATTGTAGAGGGAGGCGAAGCGCGAATCGCCGGGCAGATTGGTGCCCAGATACTTGTCGGTGAGCAGGCCCCTGGCAAGCGGGCTGAAGGCAATAACGCCGATACCATTGCGCGTTGTGTGATCGAACAGGTTATGTTCGCAGCGGCGTTCGAGAAGATGATAGCGTGGCTGGTGAATGGTGATGGGTGTCAGGTTCATCGCCTTCGTCACCTGGACAGCTTGCTCCAGGTGATCGCCTGGGAAGTTGCTTACACCGACATAGAGCGCTTTGCCCTGGCGTACGATCAGATCCAGTGCAGCCATTGTCTCTTCGAGCGGAGTATGAGGATCGGGACGGTGTGCATAGAAAATATCTACATAGTCCAGGTCCAGGCGCTTCAAAGATTGATCGAGACTCGATACGAGCGATTTCTTCGAGAGCCACTCGCCGTATGGGCCTTCCCACATATGGTAGCCTGCCTTGCTGGAAATGATCAATTCGTCGCGTGGCATATCTTTCAAAATTTTGCCAACGACCTTCTCGGCATTGCCTGGTGGGCGACCGTAGTTGTTTGCAAGATCGAAATGGGTAATACCCAGGTCGAAGGCACGATAGAGGCATGCGCGGGCTACCTCTGCATCTCGATAGCCACCGTAGGTCTCGTGCGCACCAAGCGAGATGGCAGGCAGCAAGAGACCCGAACGCCCACAGCGGCGATACTGCATTGAAGAATAGCGATTTTCAGCGAAATTGTAACCTTCTGATTCTAACATTTATATATTACCTTTCTTGGCTCTACCTTTACACCAACATAACATATCATATCTAAAAAGTATCAGCTCTATCCAGTGTTGTATGAGTTTGTATATGTGTGTTTGTGCCTCATATATTATAGCTTGTGAGAGGTCATACCGTGTAATGTCGAGGTTGGCCTATTTAATCGATTATATTTTATACTGTGTGTGTATACTATTTTGAAATTGTATTAATTCGGTATAGTATGGTGGGGAGATCAAAAAAGGAAGATACAAACTAAAGGAAGAAGGATTTATGGCTTACGATTTAGAATTTGAGAAGCCGCTGGCTGATCTTGAAAAAAAGATTGCACGCAAAAGGGGAGAGCGCCTAAAACGAGATGAGCAGGAGCAGGTACAAAAAGCGGAGCAGGAGCTGGCCCGGCTCACAAAAGAGATCTATGCTCAGCTAACGGACTGGCAAACGGTGCAGGTGGCACGTCATAAAGATCGGCCGCATGCAATTGATCTAGTCCAGCTGATGTGCCATGACTTTTTTGAGCTGCATGGAGATCGTACGTTCGGTGATAATGCAACAATTCTAGGGGGGCCTGCATTACTAGGAGATACTACTGTAATGTTGCTTTGCCATGAGAAGGGGCGTGGCTTAAAAGAGCAGCGTGAGCACAACGCAGGCCAGCCACGCCCTGAAGGCTTTCGCAAGGCGCAGCGGCTTATGTTACAGGCAGAGAAGTTCGGTTTCCCTGTCATTTGCCTGATTGATACGCCAGGAGCCTCTATTGCACTGGAGGACGAAGAGCGAGGCCAATCTATGGCGATTGCAACCTCTATTTTACAAATGGCACAGCTTCGGGTCCCCATTATTGCGACTGTAATCGGAGAAGGCGGCAGCGGCGGTGCACTTGCATTGGGGGTATCCGATTACCTCCTTATGCTGGAGCATACATATTTTTCCGTAGCAGCCCCCGAATCTGTGGCCTCGATTATCTGGCGCAGCACAAAGTTTGCGGCCGAGGCGGCTGAAGGACAGCATATAAGTGCGCGTCGTCTGCATAAGCTGGGCCTGATCGATGGCTTAATTCCTGAACCTCCCGGTGGTGCGCACCGCGATTACCAGATAATGGCTGAAACACTAAAAACCATTCTGCTCCAGCATCTGGAGCGCCTGCAGCGACTTTCGCAAGACGAGTTACTGTCCAGACGCTATCAAAAGCTCCGTTCTATTGGGGTTTATGCGTATGATGAAAAACCTATTGATGTAGCCGTTTCCGCTGATTAGAGCCGAATGCCCGTAGCCCCCGCCAGATGTTTCGTACGCCTTTGCCAGAATCAAATATTTATTAGCATACAATTGCATTTTGCCTGTTTGCGTATTGTGTAAATAGGCAAAATGCAATTGTATGTAATAAATAATGCACTATACATAGTACAACGTAGTCCTGGAAGTAGAGAAATAGGGAACCTTATATCTGGACAAAAGCAATGCTTTGCGTTACACTGCGAAACAGAACCTGACAACTACGAAGACAAAACGAAAGAGGGATGCACAACCACCAGGTAAGGATGTCTGAAGAAATGAAGCATATCAAGGAGGATAATACGAATGTCACGGATGTCAATTCGAGCATCCATTTGTTCCCATTGGTTGAAGCTATGTGGCGCACTTGCCATTGCGCTACTGGGAGCGATTGGCACTACCCCTGTAGCGCATGCAGCAGGAGCGGTCTACACTTTTACGGTATTTACTAATAGCAGCCAGTCAAATATGAATGTCTATCAATCCACTGATGGCCTCAACTTTAAACTACTGGCCGCATCGGCTTACACGCCGGCAACCGGCTATCTGCGCGATCCCAGCATTACACGTATAGGATCGCGTTACTACGTCACCTATACGGACAACACCTTTACAAATAATAATAGCACCTTTGGCATCGCCTATAGCACAGATCTCATCCATTGGACCTTTCTAGCGAGTGTCCATATGCCAGCGGGCACCTTTAAAACGTGGGCCCCGGAATGGTTCAAAGATAGCGATGGGAGCATCAACATTATCGTCAACCTGAACAGAACGAATAGTGGAGATTCTAACTTCATTCCGCACAAACTCACCGCACTCAATAGCTCATTGACCTCCTGGAGTGCCGCAACGCCCTTAACCGGTATTGGGCCGAACTATATTGACACCTTTCCAGTCAAGATCGGCGGCACCTATCACGTCTTCGTCAAGAATGAAACGACGAAGTACATTGAGCACGCTACAGCGACCCAGCTTGGGGGTCCGTATACATTTGTGGGTACCGGTAACTGGGCTGGTTGGGGGAATAATCTCGAAGGTCCGGCCCTCTATCAATTGGATGATGGCACCTGGCGCATTGTGATGGATGGCTACTCCGCTGGTTCTTTCTGGTATAGCGATAGCCACGACATCTTTCACTCCTGGACCGCGAAGCAGCAGCTACCAGATGGTCTATCGGGGGTTGTGCGCCATGGTACGGTGCTCAAAGAGGGCGGAAACGGCGGTGGTGGTCCCGCTGGATACACGTTCTGTGCACCTGAGAACGGGACCTGCGGCTTTTCAGGCACAATGCAGGTGGCATATGGCACCAATGGCTCATTCTTTTATAAGACCATCACGGGAGGAGTTGCCTGTAAGAATAGTGTCTTTGGCGATCCAAAAGTAAACAATTACAAGTTTTGCTATGTAAAGTAGCAACAGATCATAACGATCTTGCAAAAGTCTGCTGACTTTATGACCCCGGATACTTTGTCCAACGAAAGAAGAGAAGTAGCCGGGGTTCTTTTTATTCATAATATATTGCCCCTATTTTTGTGCTTTACGAAAAATAGGGGCAATATATGAATAAATAGATTGGACGAGCGGAAAAGCCGTGTGAACTCATCCGCCACAATGGGTAAGATGATCTTATAGGCCTCTCTCACCGCTATAAGCGGCGAGAGAGAATGAGAGTTCCCTGGAAGAGCCTACGCTGGCGGGTTTGCACAACTAGGAGTGAGAACCGCCTGTACCTTTGGATCGTTGATGTTGGATTTGGTGACAAAGGTTACACCGGTATCCTCATTGGCCACAGAAGATCCAGTGCGAATCATCTTCACCACGGCATTAAGTCCGTCATAACCCATTTTGAACGGATTTTGGACCACCAGAGCACTGATCGAGCCATCTTGTACGCCCTTGACCTCATCTGGCGCTGCATCCCATCCAATGATCACAACCTTGCCAGTTTTACCGGCCTGCTGAACCGCTTTTGCAGCTCCGATTACTCCTGGCTCATTTGCCGCAAAGATACCAGTAATATCGGGGTGAGCACTTAAGATGTCGGTCGTCACTCTGAGCGCCGTATTTGCATCGCTCTGGCTATATTGTTCAGCGACCAGCTGTAATCCTGGATATTTGGTCAATCCCTGTTTGAAGCCCTGCGCACGCTGGTCATTGGTATTCGAGCCAGCCTGGAACGGAATAAATGCGATCTTCCCCTTATTATTCAGCGCCTGTGCCAGGAGATCAGCAGCCTTCACAGCAGATGCAACATTATCGGTCGCGAAAAGCGGCACACTCGCTGGTTGTGGATTCGTCCCGGAATCGAAATTCACAACCGGGACCTTCGATTTTATCGCCTGATCCGACACCTGTGCGAGTGCCTTGGCATCGGTTGCTGCATAGACAAGGCCATCAACCCCTTGAGTAAGGAAATTCTTGAGTAAATTGACCTGGCCTGTGACATCCGTATCAGCTGTGACACCATCCCACTGAACGTTGACATTCTGCTGCTTGGAAGCAGCACATACTGCTCCTTTGTGAACCTGTTCCCAGAAATCAGGGCCAACTGACTTAGGCACAACTGCTATCTTGAGCGCCTTCGTAGCGTTGTTTCCTCCACTACTACCATTGGATGTAGTGGGCTGTACAACTTGACCGCAAGCTACTGCTTGTAGCGCGAGCACTGCCATTACGAGGATCGTTAGCCCTTGTGCAAATGAGCGCCTCATCGTCATCTCCTTTTTTCATCATGAATACAACGTATCGAAAAGTCTACAATAATGTCAAACAATAATATGATGGGTAAACATGATGTACTTCT
Organism: uncultured Chloroflexia bacterium; assembly: GCA_963850365.1. Lineage (GTDB taxonomy): Bacteria > Chloroflexota > Ktedonobacteria > Ktedonobacterales > Ktedonobacteraceae > Dictyobacter. Next base: position 14,586 of record CAWKKX010000050.1, on the reverse strand, counting down.
CTGACTCTGCCTAAGGCTCTTCTACAAAGAGTCCCTTCTCCTCCTTTCCTTCTAAAATAAGGATATCCAGGAACTTGAATAAGTGTGTGTCACGATTGGCAATAGATGTGCCTCTTCTGTAGATTATTCTGAGACGGTTGCGAGCCTTCGCCTCCTGAATTGATCCCAGAAGACTGCCAACCAGATCACAACGCCAATAATCACGTTCTGATAGAAGATATTCACGTTGAGCAAAACCGCGCCATTACGGATGAGAGCAATAAGAAATGCTCCGATAAGTGTCCCGATAATCGTCCCTTGTCCACCAAAGAGACTGGCCCCACCAACCACTACAGCTGCAATCACATCTAACTCCAAACCGATACCAAAGCTCGGTTGGCCCGATGTTACACGAGAAGAAGCTATCATGCCAGCAAAGCCAGCCAGAAGCCCTTGTAGTACGTAGATTGCCGTCAGGTAGCGTCCAATAGGAATACCGGAAAGGCGAGCAGCTTCTATGTTCGAGCCAATAGCATAGGTGTAACGTCCCAGACGTGTTCGACTTAAAATAAAATGAGCGATGACAGCAACCACAACCAGGATGATAAGAGGGATAGGGATGCTGCCAATGATACCTTGTCCCAGTAAAGCAAAGTCATCGGGAGCTCCATAGACAGCCACCGCATTGGTAGAGATATAGACTAGCCCCCTTGCTACGCTCATCATTCCTAATGTTGTAATAAAAGGGCTCAAGCGTGCTTTTGTGACCAGCAGACCGTTCACAATTCCTACCAGTCCCCCGATCAGAACGCCGACAACGACCGCCAGGGGCCAGCTCAAGCCACGTAGCATCAACGAGACTCCAACCACGCCAGCCAGAGCTGCAGTTGAGCCAACGGACAAATCGATACCAGCCGTAACAATCACAAATGTCATGCCGATAGCGATAATGGCGGTAACCGTCGTCTGGGCTACTATATTGAACAAGTTGTTAAAAGAAAGAAACACAGGTGAAGCAAAGGAGAGATAAATAAAGACGATAATGAGGGCACCAGCAGCGGCAAGCTGTGTCACAACATCTAACAGGCCCACACGCAATCTTTGTGTAATGGAGAGGTTTATTTTCTCTATAGTTGGTTTGTGATCTCCCTCACTGGCTGGCTTTGCGACATCTTTCATAGTGCTTCAACCTCCTTGGCTCCCGTTGCCAGGGCAATGATTTTCTCTTCGGAGAAATATTCACGTTCCACAGTTCCAACAATCCGGCCCTCCCGCATGACCAGAATACGATCACACATATTCAATAGTTCTGGTAAATAAGAAGATATCAGGATAATACCCCGTCCCTGTTGCGCTAATGTTCCAATCAACTCAAACATTTCGGCTTTGGCTCCAACATCGATACCCCGCGTCGGCTCGTCGAAGAACAAGATGCGTGCTTTTGTTTCTAGCCAGCGTGCCACAACGACTTTTTGTTGGGTGCCACCGGAAAGCAATTGCACTTTTTGTCGAATTGACGGTGTTCGTATCTGGAGTTGGTCTCGTGCTCGCAGAGCAATGCGCTTCTCCTTGCCCAGGTCAAGCAGCCCCGCCAACATAGGGAGGTTGGCGAGGGTGATGTTCTGATCCACGCCAAGGTTCATTGCCAGCCCATTTTTCTTGCGGTCTTCGGTCAGATAGCCAATACCATGGTTGATCGCATCGGTCGGCGTTTTAATTCGTAGCCGTTGACCATTGAGCCTGATGATACCTGCATCAATATGATCCGCTCCGAACACTGCACGTGCCAGTTCTGTCCTTCCTGCTCCAACCAGGCCAGCCAGGCCAAGGATCTCGCCCGCATGAACCTCAAATGAACAATCATGCAATACCCTGGCGCGTGTAATTCCCTCGACTTGCAGAAGTACCTCCCCTATGGTTGATTCTGGTTTAGGGTAGAGATTTTCGAGAGCACGACCAACCATAAGACGTATGAGTTTGTTCTCATCAAGCTGTTCTCTGGGCAAGGTTGCCACGACTTTCCCGTCACGCATCACCGTAATACGATCTGCGATACGGAAGATTTCGTCCAGCCGATGTGAGATATACAGGATGCCGATTCCCCTGGATGTAAGATTGCGAATAACGGAGAAAAGGTCTTCGATCTCCTGGCCCGTGAGTGTAGCCGTTGGCTCATCCATAATCACGAGTTTTGCATCAATCGCCAGGGCTTTAGCAATCTCAACCATTTGCTGTTCAGCCACGGAGAGTTTCAGAGACCAGACGACGAGGATCAATATTTAAACCAACGCGCATAAGTAATTCTCGTGCCTGACGCACTTCTGATTTACGATCAATCATACCCAGGCGTGTCGGTTCCTGACCGAGAAACATGTTTTGTGCGATGGAAAGATGAGGAGCGAGGGCGAATTCCTGATAGACCATCGCAATGCCAAGGGATTGGGCATAGCGGGGACCATTGAAATGGACAGGTTGCCCATTGAGTATGACCGTTCCTCTGGAGGGGCGCTCGACCTGCGATAAGAGTTTCATAAGGGTCGATTTGCCAGCTCCGTTTTCACCGGCAACGACATGTACCTCGCCAGGATAAATATCAAGGGACACATCATCAACTGCAAGGACGCCGGGAAAGCGCTTCGAGATACCTTGCAATTGTATTAATGGTACAGGTCCTGATGAGTTCATGTTATTTCTCCTGAACGAATAGTTTCAGCATCTTTGCTCTTCACAAGAAAGATTCAAGAGTCGCTTCGCTTGCGTAGAAACTGTAGCTTGTTGTTGTCGTGGATGGCTCCCATGACAATCACAAGGGGTGCAGCGTTTTACTACTACGCGAGAGTGTTACATCCTATTGATAGCCTGTTGCCCATGGTAGTATTTTTTATGGAGATATTATAAAGGTTTTTCAATGTGCCTGGTCAGGAGCCGGCGTATCTCGCTCTGATACACCTTTTTCACCATTTGTATATGAACTTTCATAGCTGCAACCGCATGTTCTGAGCGGCCATCTTTAATAGCAAGAAAGATAGCAAGATGCTGCTCAGTGCTGACTCGAAGAGAATCAGGTTCACCACCAGTAATAATCTTGATGATCCAATGTTGAAAGCGGAAAGTCGTAGCAACTGTTTCAATGAGAAAACGATTATGTGAAGCCTCAGCAATTCCCTGATGGAAAGCTGTATCACTCTCCAGAAAGGCCTCTACATTTCTTGCCTTCGCACTCTGCTGGTTGAGCACTACTATCTCCTCCAGCGCACGCAGTTCACGCGGAGTGATCTGTTCTGCTGCCATCCTTACCGTTGCCATTTCTTGTATACAGCGGAAATCGAACAGGGCAAGAATATGCTCAAGATCGACAGGCATTGAGAGATCAATAGCAGCATTGGCAACGTGGTCATCCCCACTGCCGACAAATGTACCACTTCTACGACGAGTGTGAACCTGCCCTCGGGCGACCAGAAGTTTCATAGCTTCACGCAACATGCTACGACTCACACCCAATTGCTCGGCAAAATTCAGTTCGGTAGGCAATCGGTCACCTGGCTGCAGACCCGAGCTTATAATGAACTGGATAATTTTTTTTGCGATAGTTTCATATCCAGGTTCATAACGGTTCCCTGATGGCTTGCTATCAATCGTCATACACTTTCCTTATCCCAACGTAGCAGAATGGAAGTTCTGAGATGCGACGATATAAAGCTTCTATGCGTCCCGGCAGACAAGGGTTTCTTTTGAGCTGATGGATGTGATTAAGAATGAGAATGCAGAAATAACCAACTATTGTGGTCTAGAGATAACCTGCTCTTGTGGTTTTACGAATGAACAATAACAAGATTACATATGACTTTTCCCCAGAGCAACGTTTTTAGGATACCGATACGCCTCTCTCCTATGTGTTTCGTTGTAGGAAGCCACTTCTACCTATGACAAATATGTACTACTTCTACACACTTGTCAAGGCTAATTGTCTGACATATGAAGAAGAGATTCTCGATTAAAGCAACCTTTTCTCTTGATTTGAGTTGTAGCTGTATTGAAATGTCTTTATCTGCAAGCTCTGACCGAAAGTATCTACTGCAAGTGTTGCTCATCATGACATAACCATATGTCCGATATATCCACCTGATCTTTGATGCCTGACAAATAATATGACACTGGATGACATGTAGTAAGACTAAGATATGCAAAGAGAGATCGAGATGGGCAAGAGATGCCGGATAGTAAAGAGGAGAGCACATATGCGCATAGGCGTGAATTTGGGCCCAACAGGGAATTGGAAGGCAGTGCTAGAGGTAGCTAAGAAGGTGGATGAGTATGGATTGGATGCGGTAAGTTTGTTGGATCATTATCATGCGGTGAAGCCGGAGTGGGGATACGTGTGTGGATGGTCGCTGTACGGGGCGCTGGCTATGGTGACGCATCGGGTGAAGCTAGTACCGATGGTGATTTGTCGATTGAATCATTTGCCGGGTGTATTGGCGAAAGAGACGTCGATGCTGGCGCTGTTGAGTGGCGGGAGATTTGAACTGGGGATAGGCGCAGGCGATTATTTTGAGGAGATGCGAGCCTGGGGAGTGGCTGTGCCAGGGGCGGGTGAGCGAGTTGAGGCTTTGAAGGAGACAGTGCAGGTGTTGCGGGAAATATGGAGAGGTGAGGAGGTTACATTTGAGGGGAAGCATATACAGGTGCACGGCGGCTTGTGTGTGCCAACTCCCAACAGGGCACCACGCGTGGTTGTAGGGGTAGGGAGATCGCAGCGTTTGTTGCGTAGCGCTGTGGAGTATGCGGATGAGATAAATGTGTATGCGGATGAGGAACTGATGCGGGTGGCACGGCGGGAGATTGAGGCGGCGGGGCGGGCGGTTACGATCTCGACCTATGTGTGGGATTGGCGAGAGGATATTGAGGATAAACTGAAGGAATGGGAGCAGTTGGGTGTAGAAAGGGCATTTGTCACCTATATCAAACCGCAGTGGCTTAGAGCATCACTCATGGCGCTCAGTCTGCTTATTAGTATTGCCCTTGAACTTATTAATCCACTGATATTGCGCTACTTCATCGACGCTGCTCTTGCGGGTGGTGCATCATTCTCGCTCGTGCTAGCTGGCTTGCTGTTTATTGGCGTTGCGCTTGCCTCGCATATTGTTGTGCTCAAAGATGGCGTTGTTGAGGCGCAGGGCACGCTTGATGCATTGCTCGCTAGCTGTGAAGAGATGCGGCGGTTGTGGCAACAAGAAAAAGAGGATAGAAGGTGATTTATTATATACTTTCCATTTTCCATCTTTTTGCATAGCAAAAAGATGGAAAATGGAAAAGTATATTATAACTCATCAATAAAAGGAGCAAGCGCCGAAGGCGTGAACAGGCAAGTGACACATGTGAAAAATTTGGGTGATTTATAACTCTTGTTTTTTACACCTTTCTCTGCTATATTTATATCAAATAAGATTGATTCAAATAGAATTGGAGAGAATATGAAGGGTTTCCTGGTCGCGCCGCCTGACGTGCTCAAGCTTGTAGCGCATGAGGTGCGTTGGAATGTTCTGAAACTTCTGGTCCAGAGCGATTATCGTGTGCAAGAATTGGTTAATATGCTTCAACTGCCACAAAATCTTGTATCTTATCATTTGCAGCAACTTCGTAAGGGGACGTTGGTCACCGAGCGGCGTAGTAGTGCTGATGAGCGTTCTATTTATTACAGTCTCGATCTCAAGCGACTTTTTGCCCTCTCGTTGGAGGCGGCTGACGTGCTGCATCCGGCCATTGGGGCACAATTTCGTTATGGACAACGAGAGGAATGGCAGCTTTCGGTTCCCTCACCACGAGTTCCTCTTTCTATGTACAGAGAATAGCGCACGTTCGCAGATGGCCGAAGCGCTATTGCGACATCTTAGTCGTGGTAAGGTCGAGTCCTTCAGTGCTGGAAGTAAGCCAGCGGAGCGGGTACATCCCCTTGCTGTACGGGTTATGGAGGCACGCGGGATTGATATGAGTGTGGCTGTTCCCAAGAGCGTACAGAGCTTGCAGGAACAGTCATTTGACGCTATTGTCACCGTCTGTGATCGTGTGCGCGAGGTCTGTCCGACATTTCCAGACGATCAGGTGCGCATGCATTGGAGTTTGCCCGATCCAGCTGCCAATCAGGGAAGCGAAGAGGAGCGATTGCAGGTATTCGAGCAGATTGCGGAACAACTCACGATGCGCCTGCGTTTTCTCCTGGCCTCCCTCCAGAGTCAGTGCGAGGGGAGCAAGAGCGCATGAGCAGGCATATGGTAGAGCGCTTCCGAATTGCCCAGGGGACGGGAACACCTGAAGTACAGGAACGCACACACGCATGGGTCGCGTATGTCGCAGAGGGGATAGGCACCTTTGGCCTTGTCTTTGCTGGCTGCGGTGCAATCATGATTGACACGCTTTCGCATGGTCAGATAACCCATGTGGGCGTTGGGTTGGTCTTTGGATTGATCATCACCGTCATGATCTACACATTTGGACATCTTTCCGGGGCCCATTTTAATCCTGCCGTGACCCTTGCTTTTGTCCTTGCACGTCATTTTCCCATACAACGGTTGATAGGTTATTGGATAGCCCAGTTTGTGGGTGCAACGCTGGCGGCTGGATGTTTACGCCTCTTATTCGGGAATGTCGCGTCACTCGGCACAACCCTGCCGAGTGGTAGTGCCTGGCAATCTTTTGCGCTGGAGACTCTGCTCACCTTTTTTTTGATGGTCGTGATTATGGCGATGGCGACCGATACGCGTGCAGTAGGACAAGCGGCGGCCCTGGCTATTGGCGCAACGGTGGCCTTAGAAGCGCTCTTTGCGGGCCCTATCAGCGGAGCGTCGATGAATCCAGCGCGGTCACTTGGGCCAGCTCTGGTAAGCGGAACCTGGACGGCGCAGTGGATCTATATTGTCGGGCCTTTGCTTGGCGCGGTGGCGGGAGCATATGTCTATCGCTGGTTGCGCGAGGCGAGCGGGGCGACGATAACTAATTGTAGCGAGGAGGATGCCTCCTCAGAATACAACAAGGAGAGCACTCATGTCTGAAGAACAGACGAATAACCAATTGAGTCCTATGCGCGTACTTTTTCTCTGTACACATAATTCTTCGCGTTCGCAAATGGCTGAAGGATTGCTTCGCGCTCGTGGCGGAGCGGGCTTTGAGGTTATGAGCGCGGGCACGCAGCCGGTTGCAGTGCATCCACTGGCAATTCAAGCGATGCGTGAACTGGGCATTGATATTAGCGGCCATAGCGCGAAGGGGATTGATGCTTTTGCTACAGAAGCGCCGATTGACCTCGTGATTACGGTGTGTGACGAGGCACAGGAGGCGTGTCCGATCTTTCCTAATGCACGTAGGCAGGTCCACTGGGGGTTTCCTGATCCCAGCCGGGTGACTGGGAGCGAGGAGGAGCGTCTTGCGGCGTTTCGTCATGTGCGCGATCTGATTGCGGCTAAGATCAATCAGTTGCCTGGTCAGTCCTCGTTTGAGTCTTATCAACGGTTGTATGTGGCGGCGAAGGCGTTGGAGCATACTATGTGAGGAGCACGCAATTAGATTTTGGTGAAAGTATTTACTCCCTTTGGACTTGAAAGAAAACCCTAAAAAGCCAGGTCACTCAGTTGAGCGGCCTGGCTTTTTATCGTTGAGGGCTGTAGGTTAGGCAGCCTGGATTACTTGTTGTGCGGTAACGGCTATGTGGCCGTTTTCCACGGTTAGCAGAGCGGTCTGGCCGCTAGCGATTTCGTCGGCCAGCAGAGCGTCAGCCAGGGCATCATCGATGTAGGACTGGATGGCGCGGCGCAATGGGCGGGCACCATATTCCTCGTCGTACCCTTCGCGCAAGATGAAATCACGTGCCTCGTCACTGATCTCCAGCGCGATACCCTGTTCGCTCAAGCGAGCGCGAACCTGATCGAGCAGAAGGTCAACGATGCGGTAGAGCTCGCTCTTGCCCAAAGAATGGAAGACGACTACCTGATCGATACGGTTAATGAACTCTGGACGGAAGAGGCGTTTGAGACCTTCCATTGCTTTCGAGCGCATTGCCTCATGTTGCTCATCGAGATCATCCTCACCCTTTTTGAAGGTGAAGCCGATACTCGCAGCACGCTTGAGATCAGCACTACCAGCGTTACTGGTCATGATCACAACCGTGTTTTTAAAGTCAACGGTGCGACCCTGACCATCGGTTAAGCGACCATCATCAAGGATCTGGAGCAGAGAGTTGAAGACTTCAGGATGAGCCTTCTCAACCTCGTCCAGCAAGATCACGCTGTACGGGCGGCGGCGCACCTGCTCGGTCAACTGTCCACCCTCGTCATGACCAACGTATCCTGGAGGGCTACCGAACAGACGAGAGACGGTATGTGGCTCCATGTACTCCGACATATCCAGACGGATCATATGGTCCTCGCCACCGAACAGTTCGGCGGATAGGGCCTTGGCTAGCTCAGTTTTACCAACACCGGTTGGACCAAGGAACAAGAACGAACCAATCGGGCGTTTTGGATCTTTCAAGCCAGCGCGGGAGCGACGAATAGCACGCGCCACAGCACTGATAGCCTCATCCTGACCAATCACACGCTTGCGCAAGTCATCTTCTAATGTGCGCAGATTTTTGCGCTCACTTTCCAACATCTGGGTAACGGGCACGCTGGTCCACAGCTCCACAACCTGGGCGATATGCTCAGGAGTAACGACCAGGGCCGAACCATCGACATTCTGAGAGCGAGCATTCTCAATATTTTGCAGCGTCAACAGCTCTTGCTGACGTAGTTTGGCCGCTTGCTCATAGTTCTCGCTACTTGCTGCAGCTTCCTTCTGCTCCTGGATCGTAGCCAGCTCTTTCTCCAGATCGGAGAGCAAGGTCGGGCTTGCAATACCTTTTTCGGAAGCATCCAGGCGTAGAGAAGAACCAGCCTCGTCCATCACATCGATAGCTTTATCAGGTAAGAAACGATCATTGATATAGCGATCAGAGAGTTTCACCGCCGCCTCAATAGCCTCATCGGTGATACGCACACCGTGATGGGCTTCGTAGTTCGGGCGTACAATAGAAAGCATCTGGATTGCATCTTCAACCGAAGGCTCATCAACCAATACCGACTGGAAACGGCGCTCTAGAGCGGCATCCTTCTCGATGTGTTTACGAAACTCATCAAGAGTAGTCGCACCGATACAGCGCAGTTCGCCACGGGCCAGAGCCGGCTTAATCATATCGGCTGCACCGACAGAACCTTCGGCATTGCCTGCACCTACGACAGTGTGTAGCTCATCGATAAACACGATGATCTCAGGGCTTTCGCGCAGTTCTTGCAGAATAGATTTGATGCGTTGCTCAAACTGACCACGGAACATAGCACCAGCAATCATGCCACCGATATTCAAAGAAACGATACGTTTGCCACGTAAGTTAGCAGGCACCTCGCCTTCGTGAATACGGCGAGCAAGGCCCTCGACAATCGCAGTTTTACCAACGCCAGGCTCACCGATCAGAACAGGATTGTTCTTCTGGCGACGGCCCAGGATAGTAACCATGCGGCGAAGTTCGCTAGCGCGACCAGCGGCGGGATCTAATTTACCTTCAGCTGCCTCCTGCGTAAGATCGCGACCGAATTGATCGAGCGTCGGAGTTTTGCTATTCTGCGCTTGCCTTTCAGCAGTTGCAGTCTGCGTACCGCCAGCACGAGCCGCTGAGGGATTCTCTTTTATTATTATTGGCAGAGAAACCAAAGGGAGCACCGGAGCCAGGGAAGCCCTGTCCACTGCCAGCCTGGTTCATCTCACCCATAATTTCCTCTACACAGGACTGACAGAGGAAGTGGGATTCGCGGCGACCATCAACCATCTGATCGACACGGACACTTGCAGAGTTCTTCTGACATCGTTCGCATTTCATAAATTTAAATGCTCCTAGCTATGTATATTTAGAATGCGCTGCCGCTACATGTGTAACGCAGCACTGGATTGTAGCGTTGTAGAAATCGGGAACAAACACCATACGGGAAATACCAGTTGGTTGTTTAGCAATCATCCATCGTGATTGCCAACTCATTAGAGATAACAATAGGGTGCGAAGAGTTATTCCCTGGAACATGGGCTTTTAGCAATCAAGGATTGTCGTTGCCAACTACCTACTAGAACAGTCAAGCTCGCTAGATTATTCCATCCTCGCGAGGTTTTTGGCAATCGATAGGTGCGATTGCTAATACGCTAATAATAACGATGGGTGCGTAAGAATTATTCCGGTTTGGGAATGAATCTGGCACTCGTGGCTTATGATTGCTAATATTAGCATATTTACGCTTGGGGAGTCAAACGGTTGTAAAAAATGGGTGTGGGGAATGGGTGAGGCTCTTTTTGTATGCTGTATGTTCTGTCTTAAGTGCATTCAAGGATGAAGTGCGGAATGTACTCCCATCCCTGAGTCCCTTGAATCAGGGCACCCACGACAACCACAAGGGCCCCGCGCCCGCCCCACACCACCCCTTGTCGCTACGCGGAACCTGGGCACGGATTCCGCGTTTCAAGCTTGAATGTACTTAAGTGCAGGAGCCTTTCAGGGCTCTCGTGTTCTCTTGGCCGTCTTCCTTCGCAAGTGTATGAAGAGAACTACCACGCTGTCTCCAGCAACAGAAGATGAATGTTCTTCTCATCGTCTGGAAGCCTGTCCGTGTTCTGCTTGAGCTCAATGGAGACGGTTTGCACGCCTGGCAGATGTAAGAGCATATCGGTTGCCTCGCGCTTCCCTTTGCCGACAATGGTATGCGTGAACGCTTCAAGGCGCTCCTGGCTCAACTGATATGCCCAGGTGCCGACGCTTTTCACCTGCATCTCGATCACCCCGTGCTCTTTGGTGCTTACCTGGAGAATGCTCGTCTGGATCTCTCCCCGTTGGATGTACTCTGTTCCCAGTTGTTTTGTTGCTTGCTGGCTCATCATGTGCTCGATGAGATCATGAAAGGTGTGTGTGGCGTACGCCTCGCTTATGCAGGTCTCACTCACGGTAAGGTGTACTTGCACAGCTTCTTCTCCTGGCTGATGATCTGCTGTCACGCTTTGAGTGCAGGAACGTGGGGTGATCAGGGTTTCATCGCTGTGCACTTGTGTTTGCAGTGCGGCCTGCACGCTGTATTGGAAGCTCGTGGTCAGTGATGCGCTTGCGTTGGTGATGTCCTGTGCTGTTGCGGTCTGATACGTTCGTGCCTCCTGTCCACCGGCAAAGGTGCTGTTCACGGCTGAAATGTTTACCCGGCAACAAGGCCCATAGATATCACCAGTGCGGATATTTCCTGCTGGCCCGGTCATGATCGTATGAGCTCTGACTGTTGCACGTCCGTTGATCGCAAGCGTGCCTGCTGCTATGAACGCATCTTGATCAGTGACCACCTGTACTCCGTCTGCACCTGTTAAAAGTTCCCCGGCGGGTATTGTTTGGCTGAATGTGGCAAAGTTGTAAAAAGTGATGGTGCCATGTGCGCTGGATGCATCCTGGTGATGGGTACCCGTTGTAACGATGCTCTGTGCTTGACTCATCGTGATCGTTGGCAAGACTCTGCCCTGGATGTGTTGCTCTGTCGTGTCTGTCTGTCCAGGGACGACGCTGATCTTCGTGGTCATGGCGACCTGTTGCGTACGAGGAACAATGGTCACGGTTGCATCTGGTGTGAGATGTGGAAAGATGGAAGTCGCAAACAGCACCGCACCACTTGTACCTAAGCACAGGATCAGCAAGGCGAACAGGAGTGTTTTGAGCCGGGGGCGGCGTTGTGATGGTCTCGCGGCGTCTTGCTCGTGTGGTGCCTGGTTGTTCTCTTGCGGTTCTGCTTGTCCATCCTCAATGCTCTGCTCACTGTTTACCGTTTCCACTTCCTCTTGTGCGGGTTGGTCATAGATATGCACATCAATAAAGCGTATCGTGCCTGGTGGGAAGGCATCACTATCGGGAACGCTTGTCTCAGCATAAATCTCATCAGTTTTATGTTTACTCATTGCTTCCTCTTCTTTTAAAGCCAGGGGAAGCAGTGCAGTGTATGCTTCCCCCTGATTGTTGTGTTACGAGGTGTGCAGTGCCAGGTCATAGGGCACGTAATCAATCACATCGACATCGGTGCCCAGCCGGTCAAGAAATGATGCGGGAATGGGACTGGTCCAGCGTATCAGGATGAAGCCCACGTGCTCTTTGTTGGTGATGCCGTAGAGCACAATGGTGGCTCCTTCGATGGCGCTGAACTGGTCTGTAAACTCTTCCACCATCGTGGTGAGATACTTGTGTGCAGGTGAGCATCATCATCTGCTTTGCCATGGTGCCTCCTTTCTTGCTACAGGCTGATCTTCTCACCATGCATCGACCGGTCGAAAGGTGCCATTGCCCTCATTGATGAACACGGACATGGTGTGGTGAGCCAGAACCAGAAGATCTGGTTTGCCGTCCTGGTTCACATCTTTGAATTGCAGGATCACCGGGTCCAGCGGTCCCACGGTGGTGGGATCAACCAGCATGCTGGTATGGTTGGGATCGCCTGCATGTATCTCGATGATGGAGATATGCCCATGCAGATTGAGAGCGAGAAAGTGTGTGGGTGTGGCCGCTGAGTCGCCTCCAACCATCGCATCTCCCTGAAAGGTGCGTGGACGTCCATAGCGCCAATCATCCTGCACCCCTTGCCACCAGTTGAACAGCAAGCACAGGACCAGCCAGCCAATCACCATCACGATCAGGGCAAGTCCGATGAACCCGACCCAGTGCGGGCGCGGCTCCCTCTCAGGTCGTGCTTGTTGTGCTTTATGGGTAGGGTGCTTGCGGCGCGGTGGCGCGACGGTCTGCTGCATGGCATGGGCGCGAGGTGGAACGGCACCATGATGCGTGACCCGGATCATGGTACGTGGTGGGGCTTGTGTGTACATCCGGCACGTGTTTGCTGGTCGTGCGGGATGGTGGTCATAGCCTCGATCAATGGCGTGCTCCTCACGGTCAGATGGCAGATACGGTGCTGCGTCCCCTTGGCGTGCTGAAACCGGTGGCAAGTGCATCGGGGTGGCGATGCCAGGAGGCAGCTTGCGTGTCCTGGGTTGATCGGCGGTGAGCGTGGGCTGATCATCGGGATGCATGCCGGGCTGCGTGCTCACATGATGGGGTGGGATGCGGTGTTGCACTTTGGTGCTCATGCAAACACCTCCTGCAATGCGCGTGTGATCTGTTGCGCTTGCTGCACCCTCACACATGGTGGACAACACACCATCCAGGTACCAACCGATAACAAATGTGGGCTCTCATGACGGCATGTAGGACACCAACTCTGCGCCTGACAGGAGAGGCAGATGCATCGTCCCGTGATGCGTGTTGCCCGCCACTGATGCGTGAAAGGTGCACAGGGCAAGGTGATCCGCACTGAGCGGGGTACAGGAGCACGCTTCATGGTTGCACCTCCTCTTGCTGTTGATGGTACACGTTCTCGATGCGACTGAGCGGCAACATAGTGTTCTCCTCCCCTTCAAGAGAGGAGAACAACGTGGGCATCATATGATGAGTCTGGCAGTAGGTGAAGGAAACGCCTTGCAGGATGGCAAGCAAGGTGAACAAGCGTTGTTGCTGGCTGCCAACCTGTTCAAGCAAGGGATGCACTATTGGAGTAAGTTCACGGGGCATCGCGCTCAACCATCACGAGCATCCCGGCCACATCCATCCAGCGGTGCACCGTGGCAATCACTCTCTCGATCGTCGGAATTCATCCACCGGGCGGCAAGAAAGCTATTGCCAGCACCGTGAAAGGAGCACGCATGCTGATAGTGGCGACGATATGCATGCTCTTCATCAATGGCATCGGTGGCATAGTCAAGAACGGAGTGCAGCAGAGGGTCCCGACCATCAACGGTGGTCCAGGTCTCACGTTGTGGGCGCAAATCGGGCCACAGGAACGGGAACGATGACAGCGATGGCAAGAGATCATCGTCTGGTGATGTTGGGAACTGAATAGTGGTATGGAACGTATGAATGGTGGTCATGACTGCACCTCCTGTTCGTGTGGTGCAAGACGGGTGTGCATGCTTTCACGTTCATTGCGTAGGCGGAGCTGCAAGTTCCAGAGGTGCTGCTGATGCTCCTGGATGAGCGTGTCAAAGTGGAAACGAACGAGATCAAGGTGGGCAGGTTGTTCTGCTGTGAACTTCTCAAACCACAGGACCACACTACCCCACTGCTTTGTTGCTTCATCCAGATCGGCAAGCGCCTGGTCAAGCCCTTGTACAATAGTGGAGGGGACATGGCCCCATAAGCCGTGATAGGCCAGGGTGTAGTGCTTGTGGGCGCTCACCTCAAAGGAGAGGGCAAGAAATGCACAGCCAACCGCCTGGAAAGCAAGAGGGCTGGTCGCCTCAGCACCAAACGCAGCAAAGGCGTGTGCCAGCGCATCCAGGGATGTCCAGTCGGCCACAAGAAAAGATGAGGAGCGGGATTGCTCGTTTTCGTCAAATTCAAAACAACAAGACATCGGACATCACCTCCCTTAGACGGTCTGACCACGATAGATGCGGTCGGCATCCTGAGTGGTGATTTCTCCTTCTACGATGGCAGCGTGAAGATCATTGACGGAATCGGGGTTC
>CAWKKX010000049.1:0-181088 GCA_963850365.1 uncultured Chloroflexia bacterium | reverse complement strand
GTCAGTCCATCGGCCAGTTCCCAGGTGCAGTAAGCACGGCACCAACGCTGATGGTAGGATCAACGGCTTTCATCGCCTGACTAAAGGCAACAACGTCTAAGGCATGGGTGGCAGAAGTCTTGGTATGGCCGTCGTACTCCCAAGTAGCCGCCATAGAGTTCGTTGCCATAGACCTCGTTGCCGACCTCCCAGTATTTGATGCCGTAGTTGTGGCCAGTGCTACTTCCTCCGCTATAGGTTGGCACCGGTCCGTTATAGCCGGCACCGCCCTTGTTGGCGTACTTTACCCAGTCGGCCGCTTCTTGTGGCGTACCTGCGCCATAGTCAACCGTAATCATTGGTTGTGAGCCGGCTGTTTGTGCCATACCCATAAAAGCATCAAAGTTATTCTTGGAGGCAGCAAATTCGTGCCTGGCGATGTTGTATTCGACTGCCAGTGATAGGTATCTGACGTTGAGCCACCGGGGTAGCGCAGGATATGCACTCCAGCATTTTTGATGGCCGTTGTCGCAGCGCCGTCAAGCAGATTTCCATCCCAGACGGCGGTGTTGAGACCTTTACTGGTGTTGGTCAGCGTGCCCAGCGTGTGGCTGGCATCGACCGTGACCTGAGCGCTGGTTGCAGCAGAGACATTGGTTACGCCCAGAGGACTTACAAGGGCGAAGATGGAGATTGCCAGACAGAGCAACGCCGCGTAAATGCCTCTGGCTCTCCACAAGTGAGGCAAACGAAAATTAGCAAACATCCTTGACATGGGCCTTCTTCTCTCCTTCCATAAAGAGAAACCGTTTCTTCGGTTACTTTACCGGACCTGACAAGCAACATTGCCTGCCAAAAACTTACTCTCCAGATAGCGTCGTGTGGGCAGCTTGTCCTGAGAACCGACTCCTACTTCCCATCCATAGGAAAAGCGAGAAGACAGAAGGACAAAGGGGACAACTCCATCCATGGAGTCTGTCTCCTCTTTACTGCCCGATGCAATCTGATAAAGAGTAACAGAGTACTAGCTGGTTGTGTAATCTTTCTTCTACACTATAACATACAACAACAGCATGGCGTCAACACTTTATAAACATCTCTTCCCTACTTCCTGTTACCGGTTCCGCGCTTCTTGCGATTTTTTTTATATTTTGCATGTTTGTATTTGTGTAAAATAATGCAGTAGAAGCAATTGTTTGTGTAAATCAGAAATAGAGAGAGAGTGATCGAGAAAAGTGTTAAGTGTAAATAAACTCATCTAGTGAAGGTAGGAATACAATCGAAATTGAGCTCGTGTGAGCAGAGCTTCTCAAGTTTGAGAAGTTTTGCTCGCTGCCAATTTCAATTTTTTCTTGACTTTTATAGCACTTTACATGTATATATATAAATAGCAAATATAAATTAGAAGGGGAGGAAAACTTTAAGAAAATACGAGTGATATGTAGTCAGTCACAGTAGATCTTTAAAGATTGTTCCGGTACTTTTAAAGATTGTTCCGGTACTTTAAGGAAATGTACCGGTACTTCACATTATCCTGAAAATGGAAAGGAGGAAAATTTTAGGGGAAAAGGCGCAAAATGCATTTTGCCATAGTAAGTCTTTAAAGATCGTTCCGGTGCTTTGAGGAAATGTACCGGTGCTTTATACTTTCACGGATCTGAAAGGCTGGTTAAGGATGACCAAAAAGATCACACGTTCTATTGTGCTAGTAATCATAGGATGCATACTGGTGAGTATCTCATTTATGGGAAACCAGCATCTTATGGCAGCATCGAATGCTGCGAGCGTTACTAGCGGCACGAAGCTTAAAACGGCGGCCAATAATGCCGCTGCAACCTCGGCGTACACGCAGCGCTTCACGACACTTTATAATGAGATTAAAAACCCTGCGAATGGCTACTTTAGCGCCCAGGGAATTCCCTATCATTCAGTCGAGACCCTGATGGTTGAAGCGCCCGATTATGGGCATGAGACAACCTCGGAAGGGTTGAGTTTCTGGCTCTGGCTAGAGGCAACGTATGGTCAGGTAACAGGCAATTGGCAACCCTTCAACAATGCCTGGGCGACGGTGGAGCAGTATGCCATTCCATCGCATACCGATCAACCGACCAACTCTGGCTATAACCCCAACTCCCCAGCTGAATACGCTCCAGAGTCGGATAATCTCAGCGATTATCCTGTACAGCTAGACAAGACAGTAACGGCTGGTCAGGACCCATTGGCCAATGAGTTGAAATCGACCTACGGTACCTCCGATATCTATGGTATGGCCTGGCTGCTTGATACCGATAACTGGTATGGGTATGGTCGTTGCGGAGATGGCACAACCAAACCTGCTTTTATCAACTCGTATCAACGTGGGCCATCGGAATCGGTATGGAAGACAGTCGTCCAGCCGAGCTGCGAAACCTTTAAGTGGGGAAGCACCAGCGGCACCGGTTTCCTCGGCCTCTTCGACAAACCGGCAGCGGGCGAAGGCTTTGCGCAGGAGTGGCGCTATACCGATGCACCTGATGCGGATGCCCGCGCAGTCCAGGCCGCATTCTGGGCTTATACCTGGGCGAGTGCGCAAGGAAATGCCAGCGCAGTCTCCGCCAGTGTCGCGAAGGCAGCCAAGATGGGCGATTATCTGCGTTACTCCGAGTATGACAAATACTTTAAACAATTGGGATGTTCGAGTCCAAGTTGCCCTGCAGGAACGGGCAAAAATAGCTCGACCTATCTGCTTGACTGGTACTATGCCTGGGGTGGCTCAGTCTCCACATCTTCACCCTGGGGATTCCGTATCGGCTCCAGTTATGCTCACCAGGGCTATCAGAATCCTCTGGCCGCGTGGGCACTGAGCAACGTATCTGCGCTCAAGCCGCTATCGCCCACCGCATCGGGCGACTGGGCCACCAGCTTGCAGCGTCAATTACAGTTCTTCCGTTGGCTGCAATCCTCTGATGGAGCTATCGCAGGTGGTGCTGTCAATGGATGGGATGGTCATTATGGAACGGCACCGGCTGGCAATTCCACATTTTATGGAATGTACTATGACTGGCAGCCAGAATACCATGATCCACCAAGTAACAACTGGTTTGGTTTCCAGGCCTGGTCGATGGAGCGTTTTGCCGAGTATTACTACGAAACTGGCGATGCGACGGCAAAGGCACTGCTCGATAAGTGGGTCACCTGGGCGAAATCAGTAACCACGCTGAACGCAGACGGAACCTACTCGATCCCTTCAACGCTCAACTGGAGCGGGCAGCCAGATACCTGGAATGCAAGTAGTCCAGGGGCCAATGCAAGTCTTCATGTCACGGTTGTCAACACAACAGCTGATGTCGGTGTTGCGGCTGCCCTGGCCAAGACGCTGCTGTACTACTCGGCCAAATCTGGTGATACCGCCTCGCGTACCCTGGCTCAGGCGTTGCTGGATCGCATGGCAACCAAATATTCGGATAGCATTGGCATTTCCAACCCGGAAGTGCGCACAGACTATAATCAGTTCAATGACTCGGTCTCTATTCCGGCAGGTTGGACTGGCACGAATGCTCAGGGAGCGACCCTAAATTCGTCAACGACGTTCCTCAGCGAGCGTCCCAAGTACAATCAGGACCCGTCATTCTCAAAGGTGCAGACGTACCTGAACGGTGGCGCGGCCCCGACCTTCAACTATCATCGTTTCTGGGCGCAGGCCGATATCGCAATGGCAAATGCTGACGTTGATATCTTGTTTGGTGGCTCATCAACCACGCCAACGGTAACGGCAACCAATACAGCGACGGCGACGGCAACCAATACAGCAACGGCGACGGCAACCAATACAGCGACGGCAACAGCAACCAATACAGCGACGGCGACGGCAATAGCAACAGCAACAGCAACGCCAAAACCTGCGGTCTGTAAAGTAACCTACACGGTCAATCAGTGGCCTGGAGGTTTCACAGGCAATGTTGTGCTGAACAATACTGGTTCGGCGGCTATCAACGGCTGGACATTGACCTTTGCCTTCACTGGTGGCCAGAAAGTCACGCAGGGCTGGAGTGCGACCTGGTCGCAGGTAGGAACGAATGTGACAGCCAAAGATGCTGGCTATAATGCCGCTATCGCAGCTGGCACTTCCACTACCATCGGCTTTAACGGCTCCTGGAATGGCAGTAACCCAAGTCCAACGTCCTTTAGTCTTAACGGTTCGACCTGTAGTAGTGGCTGATTTGTAAGCAGTCAATGGCGTAAGGATGGGCCTCGTGCCTATCCTTACACCCTGGATTTGATCGGTGATGACTTGTAATTCATAGGTACAGCGTGTTTTTGTGCAGTGGGATGTGTGACAGTGTTGTCATACATCTCACTGCACAGGAACACGCTTACATTTCAAGCGATCTCAAACAGTTTTAGGCCGCGTTTTGTAAGTGCCAGACGATATTAGAGAGCTCATCGAGGATGGCATAGACATTGTTTGCATCTATGCGAGTTGGCTGGAGGCGGCTCATCGTCTCCAACTTGAGTTCAATACGGCTAAGCTGGCGATAATTTTTGGGTGCGAGCTCTGGATGCTCCTGTAGATAAGTAAACTGACTACGAACAAGCTGTATACCCCGTTTAATAGATCCAGTAACCTTTTTCTGCTCAGAGTTGAAATATTTTATATGTGCCATTGTTGTTTACCTCCTCACATAGCTATTCTTTTTCTATAGGCCCAATATGGTAATTCTTTTTAATTAATGAGATAGACGAAATAACTTGTGCGCTATCCAAACCTATCTCTCAACTTGTAAGTTTTTTTTCTTACTATCTCTTCTTTCAAGTCTAGTGTGGACAGCCTGAAGAGATCTTGAAGTAGTTTACACCTGGATATTGAAACAGATCACCTGACATCATGTGTCCTGAACTGGTGATGTTATAAGTGGTACTCTTCAAAAAGAGCTTTGCTCTATGTATACTTCATTGCTATAAATCTTTGATACAGATTACACGTTGTAACAGGGAAAAAGTATACTTTCGCTGGAGGTCGTGTGAATAGGAACGTATAATTTGTACACAAACGCGTGTAGCTGGATTAGAAGAGAGTATTCAGCAATGCACGCGAAGTGTGTATATGCTCACGCATGAGCCTGGCAGCTAGTTCGGTGTCACGTTGTTCTAAAGCACAAAGTAATGACTCGTGGGAGATAAGAGTTTTGTGTTCTACGTGATAGGTGGCAAAATAAAAGCGCCAGAAGCGCAAATTATGCATCAAGATACGGTCCGTGGCATCCTGAAGAAAGGCATTGTGTACACAGTGGGCAAGGAAACGATGGATGAGCTGGTCATCCTCAAGAAAGCGCAGGGCATCGGTCTCCTCGCGTGCATTCTCTGCTTTTTCGACGAGGCGTCGCAGGTTCGCAATCTCGTTGGTAGTTGCATTTTTTGAGGCAAAACTGGCATTAGCGCATTCAATAGCTTCACGTGCCTCGAAGATCTCGCGTACCTGCTCAAGTCCGATGGGAGCAATCATCAAGCCACGGCGGGGTAGCACAGTGATCAAGTGATCTGTAACCAGTCGTGCGACCGCCTCATGGACAGGTGTACGTCCCAGCCCTATCTCAGCAGCCAGGGACAATTCGTCGAGCATTATCCCTGGCTGTAAACGTAGACTAACGATCATATCCCGAATTTGTTCATAGGCGATATCGCTGGCACGCGCGGCTTTTTTCGTATTTATGGTTGAATCGATGATATGCATGGCTCCTGTATGGAAACGCTTGTATTTTCCGCAAGGTTAACAATCGTTACATTCAGTGTACCACGGTTGACCGTGAATGAGCCAGCGAGTGAGGTGTCGCGACCACTTGCCTTTCTGGATTTGTTGCGATGAATGCGAGTGCGGTCCCGTTTGTAAAAAGTTATTTGCCTGTAAAAGCAGCGATCTCCGGCTGTATCTGGTGAAGCAATTGTCCTGTTTGCCAGTTGTGAAGGATATCGTGAGATGAGACTATATCGAAACGATGGCGCATCAAGAAGAGCGCCGCCTCATGCTGGCTGGGATCATCGCTCGCCACACAATCTTCTGGTAGCACGACATAGTAATCGTTGAAGAGTGCGTCACGGGCCGTAGACTCGACGCAGCCCTCGGTAGTACAGCCAGTCATAATTACCGTCTCGATCTTATTGCTGCGTAGAAGTAGATTCAGGTTAGTGCCCCAGAAAGCGCTTGAACGATACTTTTGTACGATGAAATCGCCTGATTCGGGGGCCAGTTCGGGAATAATCTCCTGGCCAGGTGTGCCATTGATAGTATACAAAAGTGGCTCAGTTGCAGAATGTGCAGCCTGATGAAGGCGCATATTAAAGCGAATCTGTGCAGGCGAATCCGTTCTGCGGTCAAGGAACGTTGTCATCTGAATATAAATAATCGGCACATGTACAGAGCGAGCGCTCGCAAGCAAGCGTGCCAGGTGTGGAATCATCGTTGGATACATCGTCATGGGTATGCCGAGCTGGCCGAGAGTCCCTTCAGGTTTACAGAAGTCGTTCTGCATATCGACAACCACGACCGCCGTATGACGAGGATCAATTAGCTCGGGGAGTGTCGTATATACATGTTTGTTTGCGATAGTAATCATGCTATCTCCTTCTCTTAATTAGTCGTTTATTCCTGACTTCATCACAATTGTCGGTGATAGTAGATAAGCAGACCCTGAATTCAGTTCTCTCCAATGAGAAGGGGGGATATCTTGCTCAAGCTCTGATATATCAGAAGCATATCAGGTGCATATTAGATACATATCATAAAAACACTTCTGTTGTCAAGGGTATATTCGCATTTTTATTATTATGGCATGGTTCAAAACGAGCGTGAACCATGCCTATCGATATAAAAGCAGATCCTCTGCGAAGAAGAGAGGGCGGATTTTACAGTATTGCTCTGACCCGATGATAGCATTGATGGTATCATTTAAAGAAAGCGTTTGCCCGCTGTATATTTTATTGCTGTAAATCGGGGATACAAGGTACAGCGTATCTATAAGTGGGCTGTATATGTTTGGTAGAATGCTTCTCAGCACGTCAGGAACCCCACGGATAAAATCCGGGGGCTTGTCACAAGGTTCGCTTTGCTGCAAGCCCACACCTGACCAGATCCAGTTTGTGAAAGCAGGCTACGTTACAGAGTGAAATGAGGTACGTTGGGATGCGTTGCCAGTCCCAACCGCTACGGTTGCAAATTAAACAGGTGTACAGGGTGAAGCCAGTGTTTGTAACGTCAAACCACTCAGTAACTTGATCGAGGCACCCATTACCCTAGCAATAGGAGGCTCGTTATGAGCAACGTGTTTGTGATAGATACGTACGGCAAACCACTCAACCCGGTCCATCCAGGCCGGGCGCGTCTCTTGCTCAAGGAGGGCAAAGCCGCGGTGTATAGAAGATATCCCTTTACGCTTGTGCTGAAAATCGAAGTGCAGGAGGCCCACGTCCAACCGTTGCGCATCAAGCTTGATCCTGGCTCACGCACAACAGGCATCGCCATCGTCAATGATGCAACCGGTGACGTCGTCTTCGCGGCTGAACTGATCCATCGTGGGCAAGCGGTCAAGAAGGCGTTGGATGACCGTCGGGCTTCTCGACACCACCGACGAGCACGCAACACGAGGTATCGCAAGCCACGCTTTCAAAATCGGAAAAACCAGAAGAAGGGGTGGCTCCCACCATCGTTAGAGAGCAGGATCGCGAACGTGTTGACCTGGGTCAATCGCCTCTCGTGGTCCTGTCCCATTGCCGCGATCAGTATGGAGGTGGTGCGGTTCGACATGCAACTCATAGAGAACGCAGAGATAGCAGGCGTGGGCTACCAGCAGGGCGAGTTGGCAGGCTATGAAATCCGTGAATTGTTGCTTGAGAAATGGGAGCGTACCTGCGTCTATTGTGGCAAAAAAGACGCTCCCCTTCAAATTGAGCATATCCAATCGCGTGCCAAAGGCGGAACGAACCGCCTGAGCAACCTGTGTCTTGCGTGCGAGCAGTGCAATCGTGCCAAAGGAACACAGGACGTTGCGGTGTTCCTCAAAAAGAAACCTGCTGTGCTCACGCGTCTCCTCGCCCAGCTCAAGAGACCGCTGACGGATGCAGCAGCCGTTAATGCCACCAGGTGGGCACTTTTTGAGCGATTGAAAGCAATGGGGCTGCCGCTGGAGTGTGGTTCAGGTGGTTTGACCAAGTACAACCGCACGAGACGCGAGCTGCCAAAGACCCACTGGCGAGACGCGTCGTGTGTGGGCAAGAGTACGCCTGATCGGCTGCAGATCAAAGGGATCGTGCCCCTGCTCATCACGGCAACAGGGCATGGACGAAGACAAATGTGTTTGATGGGCAAGCATGGGTTTCCACGCACAAAGCCCAAAGGCGCAAAGAGCGTGCACGGTTTCAAAACAGGGGATCTGGTAAGAGCTGTGGTCACGCAAGGGGCAAAGAAAGGAACCTATACAGGCAAAGTAGCCATTCGCGCCACTGGCTCATTCAACGTGACGACCTCAGCACAAACTGTTGAGGGCATCCATGCACGCTATTGTCGGATTATTCATCGTTGCGATGGATATAGCTATGGGCAAGGGTGAACCCAACCCAAGCCCCAAGAAAGGAAGACCTGCTTCCTCCCCATGTCTCAAGCCAGCCGTGCCACCTTCAGGTGGGGGTTTCCGCAGGTCGCACTTTGATGATGAAAAGTACGCTTTCTGATCTGAGGAAGATGGCCGATGTATTGCTTCAGGCGGCCCTTGAGAGTGGCGGTGAAGACAATGTCAGTGTTATCGTGGTAGAGGCCGCAGAAGGTGATGGTACTGAGGATCTTTTCCCTGTACAATTGCTTGCTAAACCTGATAGCATAAAAATGCCCCACTTTTAGGAATGGAGAAGCGGCAGTGAAGGGAGAATCTTTCATGATCCAGGGACGTATTCGCCAGGCTCATCAGACAGATCTTGTCGCCCTGGTTGATCTTTCAGAGCAAAAGCGCCTTCGATATCAAGACTATCAACCAGTTTTCTGGCGCAAAGCAGTAGATTCGAGTGTCAAACAACACACTTATTTTGAGCACTTATTAGGCCAGAAAAATACAGTGATCCTGCTTCATGAAGGTGAGAAGCGCATCGATGGCTTTATCGTTGCATCCTTCGTCAAGGCTCCTGCCGTGTATGACCCGCAAGGTTTGATCTGTACGGTCGATGATTATTGTGTTGCTGAAGATAATTTGTGGCAAGAGGTTGGTCAACTCCTGCTTGATGAGGTGAAACAAGAAGCAAAACGGCGAAACGGAGTTCTTGTAGTTGTTGTCTGTGGACATCAAGATACTCCCAAACGGAATATGTTGACTGCATCAAGTTTCACTATTGCCTCGGAATGGTACGTCCAAGAACTCTAGTTTTCACTAGAGAAGGCTGGCTTGTCGTGATATAATAAGGGTGAGAAAGTTTTTTTCTGGGGATTACGAGAAGTAGCGTAAGAGTCGTAGGTAAGGGGAAAAATATGAATTCTGCTCCCTATGTCATTGAGAACATTTCTGATACAGCCCTCCTGGTTGCCTATATACGTGCCTTGGAAAGTGAGCGTTCGGATGCTCTTTTCCATGATCCATACGCTCGCGAACTTGCGGGAGAGCGCGGAGCCGGGATCGCACGCAGCATGCGCAATGGAAAGACATTGGCCTGGCAAGTCGTATTGCGCACGAGGATGATAGATGAAATATTGCTGCAGACCATCGAGAGATCTGGCTGCGATACAGTATTGAACCTGGCCGCCGGGCTTGATTCACGGCCTTATCGGCTTGCGTTACCTTCCTCATTGCATTGGATCGAGGTAGATCTGCCCGCGATCCTCTCCTACAAAGCTGAGAAGCTAGCGGGTAAACAGCCAAAGTGCGAGTTAGAACAGGTTAGCCTGGATCTGGCCGACATTCCCGCGCGTAGAGCGCTCTTTGAGCGTATCAATGCCCAGGCAAAGCAAGTTTTTGTGCTCATGGAAGGGCTTGCGGTGTACCTCACCAGCGAACAACTGGGCTCGCTGGTAACTGACCTGCATGCCCAGGCAGGATTTCACTGGCTGCTTACAGAGTTTATGACGGCCACTGGCTTGCAATATATGCGCAAAAATTGGGACAAACGACTTATCAAAGGGAACGCCCCGGTACGATTAATATTAGATGATGGTGAGATGTTCTACCAGGAACACGGTTGGAAGATGATGCAGGTGCGTTTGATGGCCGATGAGGCGCGAGCACATAAACGTAAGCCATCTTTTTTCTGGTTGATAGATCTCGCGACATTCAATAACGCGCAGAAGCGGCAAACGATCTATCGGGATGTTGGCGGCTATGCTTTGCTGGAGCGGGGCGAGTGAGTAAGTAAAAGAGCCTTCTTCATTACATAGAACGATTGTCGATTATAGTTCTGGATGAGATATACAAGAAGGAGGGAAGCGATGAAGCTTGGTATGCACAATTGGATGCGGGCCGAAGCCATCGAGGTGACGCTTAAACGGCTAGCACGCTTTGGTTTCCAGGGGCTTGAGATCGTTGGGGAGCCTGCACGCTATGATATAGCACAGGTGCGTTCGCTCCTCCAACAATACAACATTGAGTGTTGGGGTGCGGCTACGTTTATGACGGCTGGCCGTGACCTTATTCATGAAGATGTTTATGTACGCTACGGTACAGTCCGCTACATGAAAGATTGTGTGGATATGGTTGCAGGGCTGGGTGGGCAGATTCTATGTATTGTGCCATCGACGATGGGGAAAGTTGTGCCGATGGCAAGCTTTCAAGAGGAGTGGCGCTGGGCTATTGAGGGCTTGCGCGAAGTTGCCTATTACGCTGGCGAGAAGGGTATCCGCCCAGGTATCGAGCCGCTCAATCGCTATGAGACGAACTTTATTAATCGCCATGATCAGGCTATCCTGCTGGCGCAAGAGGTTGGCCTGAATATGGGAGTTGTGCTGGACACGTTCCACCTCAACATTGAGGAGGCCAATCCTATTATGGCGATAAAACAAACCACATCCTACCTGATCGATTTCCATGTGGCTGATAACAACGGCTACCCGCCAGGGTGGGGATCAATTGACTGGCGAGCGTACACCAATGCGTTGCGCGAGATCGGTTACTATGGCTACTTGACCGGGGAGTTCGTTGTGCCAATTGATCGTACGCCAGCCGCTCTAGCGGAGCAAGAGATCGAGGTGGCTACTCTACCCCATACGGCACAGAGTGCAGAGAGATTCTTGCACGATCAAGGGACCGGCGTTCTCTCTGAGCACTACTATGATCTACTGGTGCAGCAGACAGGGAATTATTTGCGTCCGCTCTTATAACCACAGAACAAGGCCGCGCCGAAATCGACCTACCCAAAAGGACAGTTGGTATCCTGTCCTCTTGTGCGATGTAGTGCTCCCAATTTTAGCATAGAGTACATGGTACACAGTAATGGTTGGTCTGATTTGTATTTGCGATATTATACATCCACCCAGAATGCAGGGGTTGCGCAAGATAAATCAGGCTGATTGCTAGAAATAGTTCTGAAAAATCTAGTGTTTTTGCTAGCTTTTTAAAACTTGTTTCTATATAAGAAACGCTTTGCTATAGAAAAAGGAGCATGCTATGATGCCATCTCTTAACTCCACTGCCTTGATTACAGGTGCTTCGCGAGGTCTTGGGCTTGCTCTGGCACGTCAGCTGGCACGTCACGGCTGGAATTTGATTATAGATGCACGTGGTACACAGGGGAAACAGGCCTTGATAGCCGTTCAGCTTGAACTGGCCGCTACGACACGGGCGATTGCGATCCATGGGGATGTGACCGATGAAAAGCATCGTCGGGCACTTCTAGATGCAGCTCGGAATCTGGGTGGAGTCGATATAGTTGTGAATAATGCTAGCATTCTTGGCCCCAGTCCACAGCCACACCTGCTCGACTATCCTCTTGCGGCCCTTGAGCAGGTCTATCTTAACAATGTTATCGCGCCCCTTGCGCTGCTGCAAACTCTCCGACCGCAGTTAAAGCCGGGGGCTCGCATAATCAATATTACGAGCGATGCCGCCGTAGAAGCGTACGAAGGGTGGGGCGGCTATGGTTCGAGCAAGGCGGCGTTTGAACAGCTCTCGCATATTCTGGCCGCAGAGAATCCTGAGTTGCGCGTCTACTGGGTTGATCCAGGCGATATGCGTACACAGATGCACCAGGAGGCATTTCCAGGTGAGGATATCAGCGACCGCCCCTTGCCAGAAGAGAGCGTGCCCGGCCTCCTTACGCTCATCTCCGGTCACTATCCCAGTGGACGCTACCAGGCTCGCGCACTGAAAGAAAAGGAGACTCATTGATGGCAAGTTATGGAGAACTATTGCCCTTTGAATCCCTTGAGCAACTCGTGCCAGCGAGCATTCCAGGTGCGCATGTGCTCGATTTTGCGCTCCCGGCAGAGCTCGAAGCCGGTGAGCCAGCGGAGGCACGCGGGCTGGCTCGCGACGACGTGCGCCTGCTCGTCTCCTATCGTGCGGATCAGCGGATCGTGCACAGCCAGTTTCGCCAGCTAGGAGATGTACTGGAGCCAGGCGATCTACTGGTCATCAACACAAGCGGAACAATGAATGCAGCGCTTCCAGCTATGCGGGCGGATGGCACGCAACTTGAACTGCACCTCTCGACCCATCTGCCCACAGATCTATGGATTGTAGAGTTGCGCTTACAAGCTGATAAGACAACCTTGCCATATTATGCTAGCAAAGCTGGCGAGGTACTACACTTGCCCGATGGCGCAGAAGTTGCGTTGTTGGCCCCGTATCAGGAGGATCGCCTCAGTGCTCAACAGGGTCCTCAACGCTTGTGGCTAGCCAAGCTCAATCTGCCTTATGCACTCATGACATATCTGCAACAGTATGGATTCCCGATACGTTATAGCTATGTGAAAGAGCGCTGGCCATTATCGTACTATCAGACCGTCTATGCAACGGAGCCAGGCAGTGCTGAGATGCCTTCAGCCGGACGAGCTTTTACGCCAGAGTTGATTACCCGGCTGGTTGCCCATGGTGTGGTGATTGCGCCCTTGCTCTTGCATACAGGCGTGGCGAGTCTGGAGGAACATGAGGCCCCTTACGCGGAGTTCTATCGTGTGCCAGCGGAGACGGCTCGCCTTATCAACGCAACACGGGCAGCGGGTAAGCGCGTCATTGCCGTTGGCACAACTGTTGTGCGGGCACTGGAGACCGTTACCGATGAGCAATCTATCACGCACCCAGGCGAGGGCTGGACGCGTGTAATTGTCACGCCACAACGCGGCATCCGAGCAGTCGATGGGCTTCTCACAGGCTGGCACGAACCACGCTCAACGCATCTCATGATGCTGGAGGCGCTGGCCGGGCTTGACCATCTCAAGCTTGCCTACGCCGAAGCTTTGCGCGGTGGCTATCTCTGGCACGAGTTCGGCGATATGCATCTGATCCTACCTTGATATAGGTTATGCGTTATCCAATTTTCTTACGCGCTTTACTTGCCCGTTCGCACCTTCGCTGCTTGCTCATTTTCTTTTTTTAGTATAGATTTTTACCTCTTTCCATCTTTTTGCGCTTC
This sequence comes from uncultured Chloroflexia bacterium, assembly GCA_963850365.1. GTDB lineage: Bacteria > Chloroflexota > Ktedonobacteria > Ktedonobacterales > Ktedonobacteraceae > Dictyobacter. The sequence goes on along the minus strand of CAWKKX010000049.1, from coordinate 167,534 downwards.
ACGCAGAAAGATGGAAAGTAGAGCATTTCTCTATTACTAGCTGCGTGTTGTACCATCTTTCCCTTCTAAAAACGCAAGAGTTTCATATAGCCAATGTAGATAGGTAGTTTCCAGCTCAATGGCGAAGCGTGCGATGAGATTAAAGAAGGGATCTTCCTCTTCCTGGGTGTCAGTATATGGGTTGTGGCGGCGTCCCTCTTGTATGCGTTCTCCACGTGTTGGAATATGGTGTAAATTCTGGCGATAGTTGAGCAGGCGGATTTCGTGTTCTGCAATGCCTTTTTGTACATTTGTCACCAAGTCATCATGAGAGGCGAAGGAGCCGAATAAGATCTTCAATAATAGCTCGTCGCGCAGTTGTAGGACACTTGCTGGTTGCGCTTGCCAGGCGGTCAGCGCCTCACGGCCCGATGGCGTAATCGAGTAGACTTTTTTATCTGGTCTTGATTCTTGCTCCTCACGTTCCATATCAACCCAGCCAAGATCTTTCATGCGGCGAAGCTCATGATAGATCTGACTATGTGCTGCTCCCCACATTGGCGCGAGCATATGATCGAAAAGGCGTTTGAGATCGTAGCCCGATAAAGGTCCCCAAAATGCAAGCAGCCCTAGCACACCATAGGTAATTGGATAGGTGTTTGGTCGATCCACTATATCTTCTCCTATCTATCGTCTACATCCTCATCCCAGGTGGTCCATCCCCAGCGCCCACAATAGCTATCAACGTAAGAATTGCTGAGTTTATTCTGAATGAGAAATGTGACGCAAATATCGTTTTTGCTCATGAAAACTCTAAAACATATAAATGCCAACTTGTTGTGCACCGTCAGTGCCATCAACTTAAGAATTGCTGAGCTTAGTTTAAGTAAGAAATGTGACACGAACATCGATTTTGATCGTAAAACATCTGAAGTGTATAGATGCCAATTTATTGTGCACATACCGGCTTCAGCCGGAGGGTTCTACGAAACGCGCTTCTACACACCGATGTTCGCTTTGACTTTGCAGCCTGAAAAATACACATGGGTTCCACATACTTATCAATAAAAGGCGCAATATATGCAATTGGTGTATATGAGATAGGTGAACGTTTGTGTGTATAAGCACGTTTTGTAATGCCTTCCCGGCTGAAGCCGGTATGTGCACGATAAATCGGCACCTATGGGTTTAAGTATTTTTTACATGAAAAATACAACACCCATAGCTTCCTTTTTCTCACTCAAAAAGTTCATAAATTCTTACGTTGATGGCAATTCGGTTCATTCCAGCGTCCACACACACTCAGGAAGCACCACAGGAGTTGAACAATTAACAGTAATGTAATGGCCTGAATGAATTTAATCAGTAATATGATATCACGTCATATGTTGCCTTGACAATAATCATATTTCTGGTTTATGCTTGTACATACTATGACTTCTAGTCATAGTATGTACAGAGACATAGTTACAAGGAAATCTTTTGGAGAAGAGTATCAGCTTCTCATTGTCCACAGTGTTCGTGCAGGAAAGTCGCGCTTCGATTGTTTTTTTTGACAATTACATGTTTTATAACTTTTTGCTTTGTGTGCAAAAAAGTTATAAAACATGTAATTGTCAAAAATGGTTAAAATGCTAATGGAGTGAGCCATCACGAGAAAAGGAGAAGAACATGTTACACGATGTGCAAGGAGTGAACGTCTATTTAGCGGATTATGGTACTGGTTCCCCCATTCTCTTTCTGCACGGAGCTCCCGACTCGGCTGAGATGTGGAGCGGGGTGATGGATCGTTTGAAGGATCACTATCATTGTTTCGCTCCTGACCTGCCGGGATTTGGGCGTTCTACCGCTCCAGCAGATTTCGTCTGCTCGTTAGAGAACATGGCCAAATTTTTGAATGAGCTGATAGAAAGTTTTGCGATCCCGACACCGCTCACCCTTGTTGTTGCAGACTTTGGGGCAACGTATGGCCTATCCTGGGCGGCGACCTATCCTGAAAAGGTAAAGTGCCTGATCATTGCTGGTGGCTCAAACTTTAGCTCACGCTATCGGTGGCATGGAAACGCTCGTTTGTTGCGTATCCCACTGCTCGGAGAAGTCGCTATGTCAACGCTAACCCTCCCAGTCTATGAAAAAATGATGCGTCAAAATGCTCCATTAGTGAGTTCTGAATATGTGCGTGCGTCTTATGCTCTATCGTTGGCAAAGCCTGAAACTCGTCGCATGATGCTAAAGCTGTATCGTAGTATCAATCCCAAAGATTTTGTTGGGCGGGAAGATCGTTTGCATGACCTGACTGCCCACGTTCCCACGCTCGTCCTATGGGGCGATAAAGATCCCTTTATCACACCTGATTATGCAGAACAATTTGGGAGCGCACATGTTGAGCATTTTCCGCAGAATGGTCACTGGCTGGCCGTTGAGTTGCCGGAGATTGTTGCACAACGGTTAAGTACTTTTTTAGCTGAAAAACTGGGATCTCGCTCTCGCCCAGGTTCACTTTTAGATGATTTTTAGGCGAGTACTGCTATTGCCGCCAGTCCATAGCTTTGCTGACACACCAATACATTAGACAACATCTGGGTCACAAGGCCACTCGGTCCAAATCATTCGGAATTTTGTTGCAAAATTTTATGATATAATTTTTGAATGGAAATTCCAGGAATTGTAGATAGTTCATTCTGCAAGCTTTCCTTATAGTTTTGATAATGCTGCAAGGCTTGAGTGAAATTACCTTGGTGTATATAATAACGCATGATACCATAATGTGCATTTTCCTGAAGGCTTTCTACTTCTAGCATCTTCTGATAGTAATGGAATGTTTCCTCAAATAAGTCATGCTTCCATGAAATATGAGCTATACGCGTCAGCGCATCCATATATATACGGACAAGTTCTTCCCGACGTAGGCGGCACCAATCGCTATAGAATGATTGTACATAGTCCCCTCTATATAACGTAATCATCTCTTGAAAATGCTCTTTGGCTTTTAATTCATCTTCTTTTCTCAACGCATTCTTACCTTGTGTATAAAGATGTTTAAAAACAGCAACGTCGTACCAGATATGATCTCCATACAAGTTCTGTAAATTGAGTCCATAGGTCCCACTGTGATGGATTACACACTCTTCTCCAATAGCCTTACGTAAATAGTGAATAGCTGAGCGAAAAGATTGGTCAGCTTGTTCATTAGCATCAGGCCATAGGGCTACCGTAATCCGTTCTTTATGAAGAGGACGATCACTATCAAGGAGCAGAAAATATAATTCAATTGCTTTTGTCATACGCCATCGTGAAATTGGCTTGTTATCAAGCAGAACAGTTGGAATACCCAGAGCCAATGTACGCAGATAGGGCTGATTTACATGAATATTCCAGGTATTCTGGCTTTGCTGAGAAACCTTCTGAACTGCCATTTCATTGCTATTTTGAGGGGGGCTCATCTGGATTAACTGTGCAACGGCCTGATGATGATGTAACTCCACTTGTACAAGATGTTCATAATTCCATAATCGAGCTAATCCAGCTGCTTTTTCGATAGTTTGTACTGCAAGAGTACTCTTTTCCAGTGCTAATTGGCATGCAGTGAGTCGAATGAGAACCTGTAACTGCCGACGTTTCCATCCAGCTCGGTCTGTAATGCTTTCTAAATTGCTCAGGGAGGTGTAAGCCTCTTCATAGCGACCTTGACCCAGCAAAACTGTTGCCTGAATAAGGTGGTAAAAACATCCTTCATAGCTCATGTTTTGGTTTACCTTAAGATCGACTTCAGAAAGAAGAAGGAGAGCTGTTTGAGAATCGTCCATTAACGAAAATACCATCGCTAACGAGCAGAGAGCATAGTTTGTAAGGTAACTATCTCGGTATAGGCGAGCCAGAGCAAGCCCATTTTCGATTGCCGTTAACGCGCTTTTATAGTGATGTTGTTCTTGATACAATTCACCCAAATTAATAAGCGCATATGCTTCTTTGCGTGGAAAATTATGAGCACGAGCGAGCGTTAATGCCTGATCCAAAGTAGACTCAGCATGAGCATATGTTCCCTGATGGAGGTATGTTACCCCAAGCCCAATGAGATTATTCACCTTGCCTTCAATATCGTCTAGCTGCTCCCAATAAAGTATGGCTCGTGTTCGATGATGTTCAGTGAGGGCATAATTACCAATCATATTATATGCTTTTGCTAGTTGACCATATAAAGAGGCTGTTTGGCGATTGATAATATGATGGCCCCAAAGTTGTAAGGCTTGTTGGAGATAGATAAGACCATGATTTCCGTCACCCATTTCACTTGCGCACAGTCCAAGGCGCTGGTATGCCAATGCACGTTGCGTATATTCTTCCACTGGTAAAAGATCAATAGCTCGCTTACAAATTTTTTCCGCCTGAAGGTATTCACCGAGGTGAAATAAAGCGCTGCTTTGAGCAATCAAGATTTCCGCTGTCACAACTTTTGTGTGTTTATCTTCGCCCTGAAACGCCTGATGCAGTTTCAATGCTTTCTCAAGAAGAACAAGAGCTTTACCTATCTCATACTGCCTGAGATAAATATTTGCTCGTGAAAGCAAGAGATGGGGATAGCCATCCAGAATATGCGTGGGTAATACATCAATGTAATGAGAAATGGTTTCTGAATATCCTTGCATCAGCATATCTTGCGAGATTTGTGAAAGGATGTCAGCAGCAAAAGTATAATTTTGAGCTTCTAATGCATGAAAGATGGCACGTATCGGCTCATCTTTTTGAAGAAGACAGGCAGCCTGATAGTTCAAAGCAATAAATTTGTCTGATTGAAGTTGTTTTAATTCTTCATAAAATAATTCACGCAAAACTGGATGGCACACATAATAAAAGGTATCACTATCACTTTTACTACTGGTGATAAATAAGCCCTGCCTTTCAATATACATCAAGCGTTTCTCGGCGTCCGTAATTTCTAATAAGGCGTTGCAAAGACCAGGTGTCATATGATACAAAATGGAGGCATCTTGCAGAAAAGTGTAGACCTCAGGCTCACGATGAAAGACCTCATTGACGAGATAGCTAAAAAGCTTTTCTCGATTCATCGGTTTCTCTAAAAACGCTCGGCCTCCAGCGGCTGAAGATAAAAATTCTATGTCGCTTAAACGAGTACCTAACAAAATACCTGCGATCCAACCTTCAAAATAGGCAGTCAGTTTTTCTATCTCTTTGCGCTCTAAATGCGTTATTCCCTGTAGATGCGTTAATTCCTCGACTTCTTGTGCAGTGAACATTAGTTTATTAGTACCAATCACCAGTAACTCATGCTGAAGTAAAAAATACTCGCAATCTAAATTTGGAATAGCCCTACTTTCAATGATGATGACACAATTACTAGGAAGATGATGAAGTAAGCGGGTAACCAAACGATTAATGCCCTGATGAGCATTAATGGCATGATAATTGCCGAGGATAAGGACAAATGATTGTGGGATCTCAGTATCTATAGCCTGGACAAGAGTGTCAATCAAGGTTTCAAAGTGTTGTTCACTTTCCTGGCATTGTATATCAAGAGCATTCGTAATCAACCCCTCAAGCGTCTGACCAAATTGAGGAAAACAAGCGCGGATGCTTGCCAGGAGTCTTTGAAGAAAGATTAATCTATCACTATCTGTAGTATCAAGAAAATACCAGCAGCAAGGCTGTGAGGTATGGCTGACAAAGTCTGCAATGATGGTTGTTTTTCCATAGCCTGCAGGAGCGTAACACAAAACAGCTTTATAGTGAGGTACTATTTTTTCTATCGCTCTTGAATCCTTGATAATAGCATCAGAAAGTGCTTGATATAATCGTTCACGATGAAGCACTGTTTTAGAAAGGTGAGGCCCTATAAACTTTCCTGAAGTACTCATTTGCTTTCCTTTTACCTCTGAATACAATTACTATAAGCACAAGCTTACAGCTTTTGCCATAAAAAGTTGGATTATTACCTCAAGGGCAATAATATAAAATTCAGTCGATAAGTTTACTAGTGGTAAACAGGAAGATTAGTACCTTCTTTGGGGGCTAACATCATTGTGAGCATCTTCTATAGCTCATTCGAGCTACCTGATGAGGAATATACAGTGCAGTCTGCTATTACCCGATCATCCTGAATGATTTATTTTTCACCTTCAAAAGTTTTACTTTAGCTGCATTCTACATAAAGCTACCATTGGCATTGTTTTCGTAGGATAGACTTATTGTAACTCCTTTGAAAAGAGCTGTTTTCATGCTAATAGTAAGCCTCCTTAAGACATAGAGATATACAATAAGAGAAAAGCATTTGCTCTTTAATGTAAAAAGATATCATTTCCTATCTCTTTACACTAAAGGTCTATTATAGCGGCAAAGCCTGCCATTGCACATGACAATATAGTACACGCATAAATTCAACAAAACGTTTCATTGTGTAGTTTTCTCCTGCTATCTTGTCCATTGCTCTTTATTAAGCAGGGGTTAATAAAGACGGAACAGCATGGTTTATCCACGCTGTTCCGTTGTATGTCAGAATACATCTTCGAAAGTATTGTGGCTATATCTTCTCGGTGGGAAACTGAAGCTTAGCCACATAGGAAACATTATTCTTCTTTTAGATACACTATATCTGGTATAGCTTGCTATAATCATTTCTGCATATATTCCAATATTAAAGACGCTAGTATTGGAATATATGCAGAAAATCTTTTATATCATTTTAGGATGTATATATTCACTGATAACCGTCAAAAAGCTTATTTAACAGTATCTTGAATATCCTGGTACCTGCACATTGCTCTCATCAATTTCGACTAGTAAAGCAAGGTATCGAAAAGAGTCTATATCACTCGGTATTCTTATATACATTATATAGCCTATTCAGGTTTATCTGTCAAGATAGTTTTGTCATAAAAGCTAATTTTTACAAAAATATGAAAAGTTCTACATGTAAGTGTGTGGCTAACATCTTTTTTTAAGCTGATTACGTATTTCAAGGATGGCAAAATATTATAACAAATATGATGTAACTTGTCATTCCCTTTTTTATATCATCAATAGAATCTATATTTTGATAAAAGTTGTATTAGGGTCTCCACCATTTTCTGAACACTTTTGCATCGGCTCTGCCGCTGTAGACTGAATGCAAACTATATTTCAAATAATGTAAACAAGAATTGAATATAGAGATAGTATCTTCAAAATATGATTGTTTACGTAAAAGGAGAATGAGATACTTCTATATTCTCTTCTTTTAGCTAATAATGCGGCTTCCTATATATGCTTTGTAAGACATCGCACAAAAGATGTGGTGAGCTTCAAAGAATGCATATTGTTTGAATAGAGCAGAGGAGAAGGCTATTGTGGAACGATCCGTCCATTCTCTGGATTATAATAGTTCACGGCAGATAGATAGTGTTGAAGTTTGCCTTTTCATCAATAGTAAAGAGTACTACATACAAGTTGAGCCATGGATGACTTTACTCGACGCCATTCGCGAAGTCATAGGTCTCCACGGCACAAAAAAAGGGTGCGATCATGGACAGTGTGGTGCTTGTACTATCCTGATGAATGGACAGCGTATATTATCATGTCTCTCATTAGCAATTATGAGTGATAGAAAGACTATTACAACTATAGAAGGACTTGAACAAGACGGAATCCTTCATCCTTTACAGACTGCTTTTATTACCCACGATGCATTTCAGTGTGGCTATTGTACACCTGGGCAAATTGTCTCAGCCCTTGGCTTGCTCAGTGAACCAGGAGGAAAATCTGACCGAGAAGTCAAAGAAGCTATGAGTGGGAACATCTGTCGATGTGGAGCTTATCCTAACATTATAGCCGCTATTCAAGCTGTCAGGAAAGAGGAGTCGCAAGATGTACCCATTTAGATATATAAAAACAACAGAAGTGTCTGCTGCGTTGAACGCTAGTGCTACCGCCTCTCATGCTGTATACATTGCTGGAGGAACAAGCTTGATCGATATAATGAAGCTTGATGTCGTTACTCCACAACTTTTAGTTGATATTACCGCACTTCCATTGGGAAATATAGAAATACTGGCGGATAAAGTACGCATCGGTGCATTGGTCAGTAATAGCCAGTTGGCATATCACCCGTTCATGAGTGAACAGTATCCACTGGTCAAAGAAGCTATTTTGTCTGGAGCATCAGCACAACTGCGGAATATGGCAACAGTTGGAGGCAATCTCCTCCAACGGATGCGTTGCTCTTATTTTCGTGATACCGCAACTGCTTGTAATAAACGGGAGGCTGCTTCTGGATGTTCTGCTTTACATGGATATAATCGTGCTCATGCCATCCTTGGCACAAGTCCTTTGTGTATTGCTGTACATCCTTCAGATATGTGTGTTGCTCTAGCTGCATTGGATGCGCAGGTACAGATACAGAACCTGAACGGCTCACGTTCAATTCCTCTTACTGAGCTTTATCGGTTACCCGGTGATCATCCTGAGCAAGAAACGTTGTTGGAGCAAGGCGAACTTATTACATCTATTGAGCTACCCCCATCGACGTTCGCTGCACATTCCAAGTATCTGAAAGTTCGTGATCGTACCTCATACGCTTTTGCCCTGGTATCAGTTGCAGCCGCACTCGATATCCAGGATGGCATCATCTGTGATGCACGTATAGCCCTAGGTGGTGTAGCACCAAAACCCTGGCGCGTGTATGAGGCAGAGCAGAGGCTCATTGGAAACCCTGCACAGACTAGTAGCTATCAAAAAGTCGCAGCACTTGCGACAAAAGAGGCACAACCACAGCGCTATAATGCCTTCAAGATCGAATTAACCCAACGGGCCATTGTCCGCGCACTTGAGTTAGCAGGAGGAAATGATGATTAAACCGAGCATTGGTCAATCATTGGATCGCGTTGAAGGCTATCTCAAAGTGACAGGAACTGCCCGCTACACAGCTGAAATGCCAATTGAGAATGTGCTTCATGCTGTCATCGTGCAAAGCACAATTACAAGAGGACGTATTTTACATATAAACGCCGAAGTGTCCGCCTCATTACCTGGCGTTGTAGATGTTATTACCCATCTGAATGCACCTAGAATATATGCTTCACCGCTAGGTCTGCCAGCCGATAAAAAAAACATCATGGCCGGTACCACAGGACAAAGGCATATGCCTTTACAAGATGACGTTATTTACTATAACGGACAGCATATTGCAGTTGTGGTTGCTCATACATTACAGCAAGCTACCTATGCGGCTGCTCAACTTCAGGTTGAATATGAGCAAGAAACGCCAATGACGAACGTGCAAGATGAGCATAGCCATGCGTTTGCTCCTCAGATGGTCTGGGGTGATCCAGCAGATACGGTGAAGGGAAATATTAAGCAAGGACTAACAGAAGCTGTCCACAAGGTTGACCAGACCTATGTTACAGCCATGCAACATCACAACCCAATTGAGACACATGCAACTATCGCTGTCTGGCAAGATGATGAGATCACACTATATGAACCTTCTACATGGATCGACGGAATACGTCGAGCCGTCTCATTCTGGTTTAACATGCCGATCAACAAGATTCGGGTGTTGCAGCGCTATATTGGAGGGTCCTTTGGTTGTAAAGGCCCAACATGGCCACATGTGGCGCTCGCGCTTATCGCCGCAAAACGTGCAGGTCAACCTGTCAAACTTGTTCTGACTCGTCAACAGTCATTCACCTCGGTAGGATATCGACCAGAAATACATCACCACATTTTCTTAGGTGCGACCAATTCTGGTCACTTGACTGTGCTTGTTCATAACACCGTTGCCCAGACAGCTCAATTTGACAATAGGGTTGTCGCACCAGTGACGAAAACCAGCCGCAAAATATATCGTTGTCCTAATATTGCTACCACCTATCGTCTTGTCCGGTTGAACCGAGCAGGCCCTTTTACTATGCGAGGTCCAGGGGATACACCAGGATCATTTGCTCTTGAGTCTGCTTTAGATGAGTTGTCTTATACACTAGCTATTGATCCAATCGAATTGCGTTTACGTAATGATGCCGAAGTTGACCAGGAGACTGGCTTACCATGGACAAGCAAATCCTTGAAACAATGTTATTTGCAAGGGGCGGAACGTTTTGGGTGGCAGAAGCGTAATCCCAGACCAGGTTCAATGTGCCAGGATGGTCATTTAGTAGGTTGGGGAGTGGCTACGTCGGCACTTGACTCACTGATGTTGCCAACTGCGGCATCTGCTCGCTTTTTCGACGATGGAACCTGCCTGGTAGAGAGCGGGACCTCTGATCAAGGAACTGGAACCTATACCATTATGGGCCAGATAGCTGCTGATGCACTAGGGATTGCATTTGATCAGGTACGCTTTGAACTGGGAGATACCCATATGCCTACTGCACCTATCTCGGCTGGATCGATGACCGCCGCGAGTGTGGGTTCTGCGGTCAATGCAGCTACGACGAAGCTCCGTCATAAGCTCTTATCACTTGCTATCTCTGATCCTGCATCTCCGCTTTACCAGCAACAAGAGGTGCAAATAGTTACCAGAGATGGGCGCTGTTTCCTTAAAGAGGATAATACCAGAGCAGAGACCTATCAGGAGATTCTTCGGCGTCACGCACTTAATGTCGTTGACGCAACTGAAAAATCAGTGCCTTCATCAGAACGATTGAAACATACCTCATACTCTTTTGGTGCTCATTTTGTGGAAGTAAGTATCGATCCAGATCTAGGTATAATTCAGGTCTCCAGGTATGTTGGAGCATTTAGTGCAGGGCGTATCGTCAATCCTAAAACTGCTCATAGCCAGCTTATAGGCGGAATAGTGTGGGGAATAAGTATGGCACTTTTAGAACAGACGATTCCTGATCCCCATACTGGTCGCATTACCAATATGAGTCTCGAAGATTACCATGTCGCCGTTCACGCCGACATTCCCCAACTTGAAGCTTTCTTTATTCAGGAAGAAGATGAGTTGACAAACTCCCTGGGTATTAAAGGGCTTGGCGAGATTGGCACGATTGGTTGTGCCGCTGCCATCGCTAATGCTATCTATCATGCGACAGGGAAACGCATCCGTGAACTGCCGATTACATTGGAAAAGCTTCTTTAACAATGCTGCTTCCAACCGACCAGAATGCTTCGACACTATTTGAGAACCATATTTTTAATGCTTCTCAAAACATAATCACAAAGCTTGCTTTTTTTCATTAGATGCAAACAAACTGTGAACTTTCTGCTAACTCGCCAACAAAAAAAGTGAATTGATTCTCATTCACTTCATTTACACTTTAATAGTAATAGAAAATGAGATAGTACAAGATGTTTTATCTCGTTACAAGAAAGAGAGGATAACAGCAAACTCTTCATTCTCTACCAAACTTTTTAGCATATGAGCTTTTTGACTCGTCCTCACCACTGCGAAAGGAAGGCAGAAATACTATGACTACAGAAGAAAACAAGATACTTGCGATCAAGTACTATAGTTTCTTTAATGGGGCAGCGCTAACAACAATCGAAGATCTCCTCGCTCCTGACTTTGCGATGACGATTGGCTCATACCCTGAGCCTCTGTCTGGACCAGAAGATTTCAAACGATTGATCAGTATGATGCGAAATGCCATACCTGATCTACATTTCTCAGTGGAACATCTGGTTGCACAGGATGACATTGTGCTGGGAAACTGGCAGTCCAGCGGCACCCACACAGGAGGCCCATTTGTGACCGGCATGGGAGCGATCCCTGCTGATGGCCGTCAATTCAACATTCATGGCGTGTCCTGGCTACAGATCGCGAATGGGAAGATTGTTGAATCCTATGTTTGTGAAGATGCAATGGGCTTAATAGGACAACTCGGCGGACTTCCCTCGCAGCAACCTCTTACACATCTAGCATCCAAAGATGAGGTAGCGGATATCATGGATCGCTACTTTGACAAAGTGATGACCCAGGGTAAACTAGAGCTGATCGATGAACTTGTGACCCCCGAATTTGCTTTAACCATTCTGACTTTACCAGAACCCATTCGAGGCCCAGAAGGACTCAAGCAGTTTGTTCAGAGATTGAGAGGAGCTTTTCCTGATCTAGTATTCAACGTTGGAAAAGTCATCTCTGAAGGAAACTTTGTCACGGCACGTTGGAGCAATGTTGGTACACAGAGCGGCACGTTCCTGGGCGCTCCGGCGACAAACAAGTCTATTACTGATCATGGAGTTGATATCTTTCGCCTTGCTAATGGGAAGATTGCAGAAATTTGGATTTATGAACACGATCTACAGCTTATGCAACAGCTTGGAGTTGTAGCCACTCCAGAGCCTACTATATCACACTAGTATCTTCTCTTGTAGGTATTCTTTGTGAATGCCTGCAAGAGTTCGCTATTCAAAGTCTTTTTTCTGCCTCGGTAAGTCTTATTCAAGGAAGGATTTGGCATATGACAATTCAAGATAACAAAAAATTAGTACAGATATTTTGGGAACAGCTATGGAATAAAGGGGATTTTTCATCTGTTCATGCTATAATAGCAGAAAAATTCGTTCTTTCTACTCCTCAAGGGAAAAAATATGGATCGACAGGTCTAGAGCAGTGGATTAGCACGATACGTAAGGCAGCCCCTGATATTCATTTTGAGGTCGCAGATGTGATAGCGGAAGATAATAAAGTTGTAACCAGTTGGAATGGATATGGTACAAATAGTGGTTCATTTGCTGGGAGACCGCCAACGAATAAGACGATTACCTTGAGTGGTATGAGCATCTTCCAGATAGAGAACAATCTTATTGTTTCAGAAGAGCTTACGGAGAATCTGTGGGAGCTGATGCAACAACTTAATAGTGTTGCTTCTTCCCACTGAAAACGAGTATTCACGTACTGTGTGGGGTCGATGATGACGCATCAAAAAACTAACGACATAGTTTTGCATGCCAGACAAAGATGTTGAGGTGTTTTTACAGCATAAAAACTTACCATTTTTTGTAATTAGGGAAAGGTTCAAACCTATGCAATCTCAAGAATCGGCTCCAGATCCACGTCGCTGGTTGTCTTTAATAGTGATTTTGGCGGCAACCTTCATGGCTATTCTCGATACATTCGTGGTCAATGTTGCAGTCCCTTCGATCCAGCGTAGCCTGCATAGCACATTTAGCCAGATCGAACTAGTCATTGCGGGATATACTCTTGTCTATGCTGTCATGATGATTACAGGAGGACGCCTGGGAGATCTCTACGGACGACGGCGGCTATTTCAAACTGGCATGCTGAGTTTTACGGTTCTCTCACTCTTCTGTGGACTTGCTCCTACAGTAAATATATTGATTGTAATGCGTGTCTTGCAAGGATTTGCCGCAGCATTAATGACACCCCAGGTTGTTGCTCTCATACAGGTAAATTTTGTGGCTAAAGAGCGAGGGGTTGCACTTGGTTTTTATGGAGCGACCGTCGGCATTGCCTCTATTTCAGGGCAGATTGTGGGTGGATTGCTTATCACTAGCAATATCTTCGGTCTGGGCTGGCGTAGCGTGTTTCTAGTCAATATACCGATTGGATTCCTCACGCTGATTGCAACGTTTTTGCTGATTCGTGAAACTCCAAAAGATAAAGAGCATCATTTAGATCTCGTTGGGGTTGCGATCCTTACGGTCGGGCTTATCCTGCTTGTGTATCCGCTGATTGAAGGCCATGATATAGGGTGGCCGCTGTGGACCTTTATCAGCTTGATTTTGTCTATTCCTGTGCTCATCGCGTTCGTTTTCTATGAAGCATGGCTGACCACCAAAGGCGGTGCACCTCTGGTGCCGCTAGAGTTGTTCACTCACCGTAGCTTTAACCTGGGCATGCTGACCGCACTTACCTATTATAGCGAGAATGGCGCTCTTTTCTTCATTCTTGCATTGTATCTACAGTTTGGCATTGGATATTCGCCTTTGTCGGCTGGTCTGACTTTCTTACCGTTGGGGATTGGCTTTTTTGCGACATCTCTGATTGCACCACGTTTTGTGCCTCGTCTGGGTCCATGGGTGTTGCGCTATGGGACGATCATTATGGGCATTGGAGAGATATGGACAATTATTGCTCTTCAGCAGACTGCTCTGGCCGCTAATGGCATACAGTTGCTATTGCCTCTTCTGATCGTTGGTCTCGGAGAAGGTATTATTGCAGCACCACTCATGAATGTAGTTCTTGCTGGTATCCAATCGAAAAATGCGGGGGCTGCCTCAGGATTACTCACTACGACCATACAAATTTCTCAAGCGTTCGGTATTGCGGCTATTGGTCTTGTTTTCTTTGAAGTGCTTGGGCAGGCTGTTCCAGGCCGTCCGTTAGCAGCAGGGCATTCGTATGGGCAATCGTTTGTAGCCGCTCTCTACTGTATTGTGATTCTGGCGCTGGCAACGTTAATTTTTACCTCTCTGCTTCCCGCAGCGAAAAAGGTGCAGAATAAAGCACCTCTCCAGAGTTCTGAAAAGCCAAATGTGCAGGAGCGAGTATTTCGCTCATAAACAGTTAGGTTCTCTACGTATTCGTTAAATCTGCTTGTACAACGGTTTTCTAGAAAAAGGAAGACATGATGAGTTTGTTACAGAATAAAATTGCTCTAGTCACAGGTGGCGGACGGGGTATAGGTCGTGCTATCGCCATTGAGCTTGCACAAGTAGGATGTGATGTGGCAATTTTATCACGCACAGAAAAAGAGACTATACAGGTAAAACCTGAGATAGAAGCCTTTGGAAGACGATGTGTTGCCCTCTCTTGTGATGTTGCTGATAGCTCACAAGTTACCTCGGCACATACAGCAATTACACAGAAATTAGGAAAGATTGATATTCTTATTAACAATGCTGGAGTCATTCAACCAATGGGCCCCATAGAGGATATAGAACCTGAAGCGTGGATGAAAACGTTGAATATAAATCTTGGTGGCTCATTTCGTTGGATACATGCCTGCTTGCCAGATATGAAAAAAGCTGGGTGGGGACGAATTATCAATCTTTCAAGTAAGGTAGCCAGCGAAATAGGCATGGAACATGGAAATGCCTATTCTGTGACGAAAGCTGGTATAGAAATGCTGATTCGCAATCTGGCACATGAACTTGAAGGAACTGGGGTGACAGCTAATGCATTACGCCCAGGCCTGGTAGATACAGAGATGCAAACATATGTTCGTACTATACCAGCAGAGCAGGCAGGTGAGGAGTCACAAAAATTCTTTCAAGAGCTAGCGTCCACGAACAAATTGCTTTCTCCTACTATACCAGCAAAGGTGATTGTGAAGTGGTTACAGGAAGATTGTAATGGTGAAGTATTGAGTGTTTATGATGAATATGCCCAGAAACTTCTCAAGTAAATAAAATACTTAAAAGAGGCGTTTCTTGCCAATCAAGACAGCCAGAAGCCGTTCAGTAGAGAGTTAAGTTACTCTCTACTGAACGTTTTTTTAGGTTGGAGGTGCATCGATAGGAATAGAATAAATCAACTTTTTATTGACAAATTCCTGGATACCAAGATCAGCAAGTTCTCGTCCGTAGCCTGAGTTTTTAATACCACCAAATGGAAGGTTTGGCGCTGTCGAAGTTGGATGATTAATAAATACCATCCCTGACTCTATACGCCTGGCTACTCGCTTTCCACGTTCATTATCGGCTGTAAAAATGGCTCCGCCAAGTCCAAATTGAGAATCATTCGCAAGGGCTATTGCTTCTTCCTCATTACGAACTCGAAAGAAAAGTGCAACAGGCCCAAAGAACTCTTCATAATAGGTTGGATTTTCAGGTGTGATATCAGTCAAAATGGTAGGTTCGATAAAAGCGCCCTTTCGGTTCATCCGTTTGCCACCAATGATCACGCGCGATCCCTTTTCGAGAGATCTTTTGACCTGATCGAGTAAAAGTTCTAGTGCAGTTTCCGAGGACAATGGTGCAAGAGTAGTTGTCTCGTCTAGCGGGTCTCCCGGCACCAGAGCTTGAAGTGCAGTTTGAAATTTTTCAAGGAAGCGATCCGCTAGCTCTTCGACGACAATAAAACGTTTGGCGGCTACACAGGACTGTCCACCATTGATCATACGTCCCCAGACTGCCCAGGGAATAGTTTGTTCAAGGTCTGCGTCTTCAAGGACAATAAAAGCATCGCTTCCACCCAGCTCCATAGTTGATTTTTTTAAGTATTTTCCTGCAGTTGCTGCGACAGTTGATCCTGCTCTCACACTCCCGGTTAATGCAACGCCTTTGATAAGAGGATGAGCAATTAATTGATTAGCCTGCTCGTTAGAAAGCCTCAGATTTGTATAAATACCATCAGGCGCGCCAGCTTCTCTAAACAAATCCTCGAAAACGATACCACATTGAGGAACAGACGGAGCGTGTTTGACGAGCACAACATTGCCTGCCATCAGATTTGGAGCCGCAAAACGAACAAGTTGGTAGTAAGGAAAATTCCAGGGTTCAATACCAAGTAGTATACCTAATGGACTCTGCTCGACGACTGCTTCACCTGTCGGTGTTGTAATAGGCTGAGGTGTAAGAAACTTCTCAGCGTTCTCCGCATAATAGTCGATAATATCGGCACTAATTGCGACCTCAAATCGGCTCTCTGCGATAAGTTTTCCCATTTCCATAGTTGCTACCTGAGCCAATTCATCTGCATGTGCACGTAGCAACGAGGCAACGCGTTGTAGAACCTTCGCTCGTTCAGCAAAAGGAGTATGCCGCCAGCTGTTTTCAAAGCAGCCAGCAGCTTTTTTGAGCGCAACGTCTACTTGTTGATCATTATGTTCCTCAAATTTTTTTAGTATGGTACCTGTATAGGGATTAATACTCTGATATTGCATGGCAATCCTTTCCTTTGTTTTATTTGACTTGATTCTGGCTACTATTTTGTGCTGTCAATAGAGCAATTTGAGCTTGGACCGCTTCGGCTTCATCTGTATCATGACTTGTTGCCAATGCTTGTAAGAGGGTCTGCAAGGTTAGTTGATTTTCAACTGATTGTGTCTCAACGTGCTTTGCCGAAGGTAGATCTTTATTGCTTTGGGTCATATTGTCCTCCTAATAATCTTCTAATACGCAGAATCCTTTTCAAAAAAGCATACACGAGAAAAGTTCTCAATATGTTGGAGATTAAGAAGTAATAGTTTACATCTCGTTTGTATATTTTTATGGGTATTTTTTATATTGAAGGAATGTAAACGAAGAACAAACTATTAACGAATAAGAGCAAATATATTTTACATTGGCAGTAAGTACTCTACTGATAAAGATTGTATTTACATACATGCATACAAATATGATGCTAAGAGAAAAGTTGAGCGAGGATAATAACTCATCAACTTAGATGGGTAAATGGGTAGTATGCAACCGAGAAAAGGAGAGTTCAACACATGCCAAAAAAGATTTTGATTGTCTTATCCGAATGGGGCTATTGGGGCGAAGAGCTGGTTGGTCCGTTAGAGACCTTTGATGCAGCAGGATACGAAGTGGTTTTTGCAACTCCAACAGGAAAAGGTCCCGTTGCCCTTCCTCCCAGTATGGACCCTGATTACATCGACCCGCCATTAGGCAAATCCGTTACATCACCTGAAATGGCAAACAAAGTTCGTGAGTTGGAAAATTCTTACCGCTTAAATAGTCCGCTCAGTTTGAAGGAATGGCTACCTGAGCCTCCCTATTGGTGCTCACCTCATTTTTTACGCGAAATGGAACACTACTATGAGGCTCTTAGTGCGGTTCAGGAGTCCCTGACCACGTACGATGCGATCCTTATTGTTGGAGGTAGTGGTCCACTTGTTGACCTGGCCAATAATCAGCGTGTTCATGATCTACTGCTTGGCTTTTATAAGCTTGGGAAACCGGTAGCAGCCGAATGCTACGGTGTGAGTTGTCTGGCTTTTGCCCGAGATCTAATCGAGCGAAAGAGCATTATTCAGGGCAAGCATGTGACAGGTCATTGTAAAGAATATGATTACAAGGATGGCACCGGCTTCGTTGGTACTAATTTTAATATGGGACCACCACCTTATCCGCTGGAGTATATTCTGCGTGATGCCACAGGGCCAGAAGGTGGCTATATTGGTAATTTTGGTAAAGCCACCTCTGTCATCGTCGATTATCCCTTTATTACAGGCCGCTCCACTTCCGATTCTTATCTGACTGGAGAGAAGATAGTCGAGGTCCTCGAAAAAAATCTTCAACGCTACGGCTGGTAATTAGCTCCATCAGAGGAATGAAGTTGAAGCACTTCCAATCTATCTCTCTCAAGTATACTCCTGAAGGAGGAAGGTATATGGCTGGCAATAGCGGACGTTTTGCGATCATTGAACAGCTCTTAGCTGATGGTATTCACTACATGTTTGGGAATCCAGGTACGGTCGAAGAAGGTTTTCTTGATGCCATAGAAGAATACCCCGACATGCATTACATTCTAGCATTACACGAGACTGTCGCGATTGCTATGGCTGATGGTTATACACGTGTGACAAAACATCCTGCTGCTGTCCAACTCCATAGCGGAGTAGGATTGGGAAATGGGATTGGGATGCTTTATCAAGCTTACCGTGGCCATGCTCCTCTTATTGTTCTTGCTGGTGACGCAGGGCTGCGTTATGATGCAATGGATGCACAAATGGCAAGCGATCTCGTCATGATGGCTCGACCTGTGACAAAATGGTCCACAAGAGTGCTAGATGCGTCCTCATTGCTTAGAGTCCTACGCCGAGCCATCAAGATTGCGATGACCCCTCCAAGGGGGCCTGTTTTTGTAGCTTTACCTATGGATGTTCTGGATGCTCACTGTTCTGAGAGCATTATTCCTACTTCAATACCCAGCACACAGGTAACTCCCATACCACAGCTTGTTGCATCAGCCGCTGCGCTTTTGAATACGGCGACACATCCACTCCTGATTATCGGTGATGGTATCGCTGCTTCCGACGCCGTTGTTGAGGTAACTCGTCTCGCTGAATTGTGTGGCGCTGAGGTGTGGGGGGCCGATTGCTCTGAAGTCAATATGAGTGCGAGCCATCCATTGTTTCGTGGTCAGCTTGGACATATGTTTGGTGAACATAGCCGTTCGATTATCGCGCCAGCTGATGTCGTCCTCATTTGTGGTACGTATGTTTTCCCTGAAGTCTTTCCTGTACTCTCTGATGCCTTTGCTCCACACGCCAAATCAATACATATTGATCTCGATGCCTACGAAATTGCTAAAAATTTTCCAGTTGATCTGGGCCTGGTGAGTGATCCGAAAAGGACATTGGCGCAATTAGCTATTGCCTTAGAGGCAAATATGAGTGCGCAGCAAAAAGAGCAGGCAAAAGCGAGGGTGATCGCTTATGAGGAGAGCAGGCGATTGGAAGACGAGAAGCGTCAGAATTTAGATGCAGTAAGATATGATACCGTTCCTCTGCACGCATCACGTTTCATGGCTGAACTTGCAGCTCAATTACCTAAAGATGCCATCATCTTTGATGAGGCGCTTACCGTCTCTCCTGATCTGGTTCATTATCTTCCTCCAGATCTTCCCGGACATTACTTCCTGACCCGTGGGGGATCACTAGGGGTCGGCCTACCAGGTGCATTGGGCATCAAACTGGCTCATCCAGAAAAGACTGTGGTAGGTTTTAGCGGTGATGGCGGTAGCATGTATACCATCCAAGCCCTTTGGACGGCGGCCCATTATAAGATTGGCGCAAAATTTGTCATCTGTAACAATGGCAGTTATCAGTTGTTAAAGCTCAATCTGCAACAATATTGGCGCGAACGTAATATGGATGAGCACGAATTTCCCTCATCATTTGACTTGAATCAACCAGCGATCAATTTTAGCGCTCTGGCTACGGCGATGGGTGTCAAGGCAATCTCGATTGAACATCCCCAACAGATCGCTCCTGCGCTGAGACTTGCTCTTTCAGATGATGAACCATTTCTGATTAATGTCTTACTTACCGGTGAGGTTCCTGATCACGTAGTGCATAAAGCTGTGCATAAATATAGTCTGACGTAAGACTTTGATTATATTCACTTTTATATGCGTACACTTAATTGGTACGTGTATTAACAATGATTAAAGGAGATAACAAGATGAGTACAGTTGCCACACTGACTGAAACAGACGTTAAACAGTTTGTCTTAGACTGGTACCACAAACTCGATGTACATGCGCCTCTTGAAGAGTTTTTGCCTCTCCTTACGACAAAAGAGCTCGAGTTTCGTCTGCCAGAAACAACCCTGCACAGCCAGGAGGACTTTGCTCACTGGTATGACACGGTCACGCACAAATTCTTTAACGAGACACATACGATGAAACAACTGGATGTGCATGTTGGTCCAGAGCAAGCTGATGTGCAACTGGTCGTAAATTGGCAGGCATATGTCTGGGATGCACCGGCTCCCAACAGCCAATGGATTGGCTTTGATGCTGCTCAACGTTGGATAGTAAAGGTAGATCCAGAAACTAATCGCCTGGTGATTGCGACATATATTGTTGACTCTTTGACCCCTATGCCTGGCTCGCCAGCATTATAGGTAAAGGAGAATACAGCTCTATGAGCACAGCGTCTATCATTACCACCTACTACGATGCAGTGAACGCAGGCGATTGGAATACATGGTTAACTCTTTTCGCTAATGATGTGGTGATTGATGAACAATTGGCTGGTCATGTCGAAGGAATTGGTATTTTGCGTGATGCCGTTGGGGGCCTGAAAAAAGGCTATTCGCGCTTTCAAAATCAGCCTCGGCATATTGTTATCAATGGAGACGAGGTGTGTGTCATATCTCACATTTCGGCTGCGAATGCCGTAGGTGTGCCTATTGAAGCTGAGGTAGCTAATTACTTTCGCATCGTAGATGAGAAAATTACCTATATGGCTAATTTTCATGATACTGTCCCGTTCGAGCCATTTTTGCATCAGGACCTCCGATAGGGAAAACATCGAGCTATCTGGCCCATCGTCATCCGATGGGCCAGATAGCTCACCATGAAAGGAATGCTATGTCTTACTTGCACTTTTCGCATATAGCTCTTACCTGTAAAGATCCTCTGGCTATAGAACGCTTTTATGCGCGATACTTCGGCTTTACGCGAGCACGCGTGGTAAATCCTGGTGAGGATCAGATTGTTTTTCTCAAAACTGGCACGGTTTATCTCGAATTGTTTTTTCAGCATGAAGAGAGACACATCAAAGCACCAGAAGGTTCGGGTATAGAATATCCAGGCTGGCGGCATATTGCTTTCCAGGTTGATGATGTTGACGCTAAACTGGCCGAAATAGGCGAGAACGCTCGCATAACATTGGGACCGCTCAACTTCGACGAAGTTATTCCTGGCTGGCGTACCGTCTGGCTGGCTGATCCAGAAGGAAATATTGTTGAGATAAGTCAAGGTTTTGTCGATCAAGAGAATCCTCTACAGGTATAAAGGTATCTGAAGCGTTACCTGTTTATTATGGTGTCGCACAAGTATACATACTCTCACATACGGAGCAAAGACCAATGGATAAGAGAATAACAGCAGAACAGAGTACAAAAGAAATGCAGCGAGATAGGGAAAAATCAGGTGTGATACTTGCCGATGAATATAGAGAAAATGCTATTTATCAGGTAAAAGATGGCTGTTCACATCCTCTGGGTGCCAAACCGGATGCTGAGGGGGTCAATTTCGCAGTGTTTGCCGACCGTGCGACGAGCGTTGAGCTTTTATTATTCGATGAGTGTGACGATCTTGATCCAATTTTTACCGTTCGCCTCAATCCTCTCAAGCATAAGACATTTCATACCTGGCATGTCTATATCAAAGGTGCTCGGCCAGGGATTCATTATGCTTATCGTGTTGATGGTCCACACGATCTTTCAGGGAAAGGTGATCGCTATAATTTCAACAAGGTTCTCATTGATCCTTATGCCAGGGGGAATACAGATAAGCTCTGGAATCGTAAAGATGCATGTACGGATGAAGACAATATACGTACCTCCATGCGCAGCGTAGTTATTGATATAGATGAATATGACTGGGAAGGCGATCAACCTTTACAGCGCCCTATTAACGAATGCATCATCTACGAAATGCATGTCAGAGGATTTACAAAATCCTCCACCTCTGGTTGCCAGAATGCAGGTACATTCGCAGGAATCATTGAGAAAATTCCTTACCTTCAAGAGCTAGGTATTAATACGGTTGAACTGCTTCCGGTTTTTGATTTTGATCAAACAGAAATCAGGCATCTTGGCCCTGATGGACAAGGCCTTACCAATTACTGGGGCTATGACCCGATCAGCTTTTTTGCTCCTCCAGGCTCTTATTGCCAATCACCTGAGAGTGGAAACCATGTAACTGAATTTCGCGATATGGTTAAGGCATTTCACAAAGCGGGCATAGAAATTATCCTGGATGTAGTCTTTAACCACACAAATGAGGGAAATGAACAAGGGCCTGTTATCAATCTCAAAGGATTTGCGAATGCCTGTTGTTACCTACTTTCGTCGGCTGATAAACAATATTATATGAATTACTCTGGATGTGGTAACACGATCAATGGGAATCATCCGATTATGGGAAAGCTCATAGTCGATTCATTGAATTATTGGGTAACTGAAATGCATGTTGATGGCTTTCGTTTTGATGAAGCCGCAATTTTGTGTCGTGATGAGAATGGTCAACCGATGCTCTACCCCCCCGTAATATGGCAGATAGAATTGTCTGAGGTGATGGTCGAGACAAAATTGATTGCAGAAGCCTGGGATGCAGCAGGACTCTATACGGTTGGTGTGTTTCCAGGCTATCGCTGGGGCGAGTGGAACGGACGTTATCGAGATGTTATTCGTCATTTTGTGCGTGGAGATAAAGGGTATGATGAAGGAAAATCATTAGTTGGCAGGGTCGCTGATGTCGTTGCTGGAAGTGCAGATATCTTTGAGCGAGATGGAAAGCTTCCACTAAACAGCAT
Source organism: uncultured Chloroflexia bacterium (assembly GCA_963850365.1). GTDB lineage: Bacteria > Chloroflexota > Ktedonobacteria > Ktedonobacterales > Ktedonobacteraceae > Dictyobacter. Next base: position 144,660 of record CAWKKX010000049.1, on the reverse strand, counting down.
CAACTTTATTACTTCCCATGATGGCTTTACGCTGAACGATCTGGTCTCCTATGATCATAAGCACAATGAGGCAAATGGCGAGAATAATACTGACGGTATTGATGAGAATCTCAGTTGGAATTGTGGCTGGGAAGGTGCAACCGATGATGTTGCTATTGAAGAACTCCGCCTACGTCAGATCAAGAGCTTTTTCGCCATTCTCATGCTCTCACAAGGTATTCCTATGTTTGTTGCGGGCGATGAGGTGCGAAGAACGCAACAGGGAAATAACAATGCTTATTGTCAGGATAATGAAATAAGCTGGTTCGACTGGAGTCTTGTCGAGAAGAATAGTGGACTGTTCCGTTTCTTCCAGCACATGATTATGTTTCGCAAAAGATATTCATGTTTGCGACGCAACTGGTTCTATAGTGGGCAGCATAACTCTCGTGGGATTGTAGATATCGCCTGGCATGGATGTTTTTTGTCTCAACCTGGCTGGGATAATCCTGATTCTCGTGTTCTTGCCTATACCATTGGAAGTATCGAAGAAGGTGGAGAAATCGATCATGATATCCATATCATGATGAATATGGAATGGGAAGATTTAGACTTCGAGCTTCCTCCATCAGACACTCGGCAGTGGTACAGGATTATCGATACGGGGCAGCCTCATCCTAATGATTTTGTGAAGCACGCAAATGCCATCACAGAAACAGTGTATCGTGTGAAAAAACATAGCGTCGTTGTTTGCGTGAACGGGTTATTTAAATGATGCATTACTCATTCAAAGAACTGGAGAGAACAGATGAACAAGATTGAACATACTTTTTCAGATCTTATAGCAGGCTATGTAAGTAATTTTGATGCAGAAAAAAAGGCATTTCAGCTTAAAACCAGTGATGGTAGGTATCTTCAAGTTTCTTTAACCGACACCACGAACATGGAGCTTCTACAGAATCTGAACGAGCCGTTTCAAAGTTTTGACGAAACGTTAGAAAGTGTGCTTGTCCCTGGCAGGTTCCTTTTCGCATATGGCATCTTCTATCCAGAGCACAATACCTTTACCTTTGAAGTGAAACGCATTATTCTTGTTGGTCGTGGCATCAATGAATATCGTTTCGATGAGCCAGACTGGTGGATAAATCAGGTTCGTGCATTGGCTGAGTTTTATATTCATGCTCAATTTCCTGATGGAAATGTTGATTATCGCGATTATCGTACACAACTTACACTTGAGGGGAGAAAAATTGATAGTCCGCGCCAGGAAACTGATACGATTTCGCGAATGATTTATGGTTTTGCGACCGCATATTTATTGACAGGAGAAGACCGCTACCTGGAGGCAGCCCAAAAAGGGACCGAATACCTGCGTGAACATATGCGTGCCATCGATGAAAATGAACACATCGTGTACTGGTACCATGCTATGGATTTACAAGATGGCCGTACACGCAAAATTTTCTCTTCCCAGTTTGGTGATGATCGTGAAGCTCTACCTGCATACGAACAAATCTATGCGCTGGCTGGTCCTGTACAGACCTACCGGGTGACTGGTGATCCGCTCATCCTGAAAGACGCCGAATGGACAGTCAACCTGTTCAACAAGTTCTTCTGGGATCAAGAAGAAGGCGGCTACTATTCTCACATTGATCCTATCTCTTTTAGCCCTTTATCTGAAACGCTGGGTCAAGACCGCGCACACAAAAATTGGAACTCAATTGGCGATCATATTCCAGCGTACTTAATTAATCTCTGGCTTGCGACAAATCGGCCTGTCTATGCAGATATGATAAGCAAGCTCGCCGATCTCATCGAGAGCCGTTTTCCCGATGACGACCATAGTCCTTTTGTACAGGAGAGGTTTCATAAAGATTGGAGCTGGAACCGTGACTGGGGTTGGCAACAGAATCGTGCTGTTGTTGGACATAATCTGAAGATTGCCTGGAACTTGATGCGTGTTCATCATGCACGCCCTGACCAGAAATATACTCACCTTGCAAAAAAAATAGCTGATACGATGCCTTCTATTGGCATGGATCGACAACGTGGAGGTTGGTACGATGTCATGGAACGTATTCTTAAAGAAGGCGAAGAATGGTATCGTCTCGTCTGGCATGATCGTAAAGCCTGGTGGCAGCAGGAACAGGCGATTCTCGCTTATATGATACTTTCTGGCTCTCTTAAAGGAGAAGAGCATAAACGCATGGCCTATGAAGCCGCTGCATTCTATAACGCTTTTTTTCTTGACCACGATAGTGGAGGCGTCTATTTTAACGTTCTTGCCACTGGCATCCCCTATCTTCTCGGAACAGAACGCCTTAAAGGTAGCCATTCTATGTCTGGCTATCATTCATTCGAACTTTGTTATCTAGCGGCCGTCTATAGCAATCTCTTAACGAACGGGCAACCTATGGACTTTTACTTTAAAACGAAGTATGGCCAATTTCCAGATAATATCTTGCGTGTTCAGCCTGATATTTTGCCACCTGGAAGTGTTCGTCTACAAAAAGTATGGATCAATGAAAAAACCTATAGCGATTTTGACCCGATAACAATGGCTGTTAGGCTTCCTTCAGGCGATGAAGAGCTGAAAATACGAGTCCATATCGTTCCAACGGGTGTGCAATTTGATTTACGGCTAGAGCGAAAGGATGGAATTGTGCACTTTCATTTCTCTGGCTCGCTCAATGATGTTGCAACGCTTGTCTTCAAAGCACAGTTAGATCAAGTTGTCAGTGAGCAACCAGAAGGGATTGTTTTACATATGGAAAATTTACAGCTACTTTGTGTAGAAGCTGCACGCGCATTAAGCTTTGCCGTTGAAAAAATGTCGTTATCTAAAAGCATGCATGTTATAGGTGCGAATACAGAAATACGCGTCCTTCTTCAAAGCGTCGGTGTATGGGAAGAGCTGATTCCCGATGAGATAGTTCCCATTGAAGCTCATACTCCTCAACTGAATCCGCTTATCTGAACTTATTCTTGTGCGAGAAGAGTGCTGTGGCACAGTTTATTTGGCGGCTCGCCGCGTAGCGACAATCCCTTGTGGTTGTTGCCGTCCACCCGCCTGTCGAGCCGAGCTAGGACAACAGGGACAAGCCACTGTCGCTACGCGGTGAGCCGTTAAATGAAGTGGGTCAGAGCAAGAGTGCTGTGGAGAGATTCAATTGAAAGCGATTAGAGCAAATACACTATAGTACGTAATTATACAATGTGAAAGATTTGCAACCTTTGGCAAACTACAACGTGCTATAGATGAGGGAGATAGCAGAAAATCGTGTTCTTTGAGAAAATATCTTAATTTGTAGTAGCCTACTTATAAAGTGAAGGAGCAAGAAATTGGTATATACACGGTTTATTCACAGCTTTGTGTTCAGCGCAAGTAAATTTGTACATCCAAAATCAGTAGTAAATACTACTGAAATGCTGCAAACTCATACAAACTGGCATCTTTCCTTTCTTACAGAAGACCCTTGGGAGTAGTAGCTATATCATTCAGTAAATCTTTTGTAGTTTCAAGGAGAAAAGAGATGGCTGCAATTGAAGGGCACGAAAAACAATATGACTTTGTCGTTGTCGGAGCAGGATCTGCGGGATCAGTACTTGCAAATCGACTGAGTGAGACCGCTAGTGTGGACGTATTGGTTCTGGAAGCGGGAGCTACAAATATTCCTGAAAATGTTCATAATCCAGCATTGTGGTTTACACTGCTTGGGTCTGCAATTGACTGGAACTATAGTAGTATTCCACAACCTGACCTGGGCAATCGAACGACTCATGAACCGCGAGGGAAGATTCCTGGCGGTTCAAGTAATCTGAATATTATGATGTATGTTCGTGGGCATCCGGCAGATTACGACGCCTGGGCCTATAATGGTTGTCCTGGTTGGGGATATCAGAATGTTTTACCATACTTTCAAAAGCTGGAACATCAAGAAGACGATACGAGCTCGTGGGCCGGAAAAGAAGGTCCACTTTATATCGCCAATGCGCGTTTACATGATCCCAATCCTACTTCAGAAGTGTTTATTGAAGCCTGTAAAGAATTAGGGTACGTCTCTACTAATGATTTTAATGGTCAGCAGATGGAGGGTGTGGGTTGGCATCATGTCAATATCAAGAATGGGCGGCGTCAAAGTACGGCGGATGCCTACCTCACGCCAGCCTTGGTACGTGCTAACCTGACGCTCAAAACCGAAGCTCAAGCGACGAGACTCATATTCGATGGGAAACGGTGTATAGGTGTCGAATATAAGCGAGGAGACGTTGTAGAAACAGCATATGCGAGCCGCGAAGTTATTGTCTGTGCCGGTGTAATGGAGTCTCCCAAACTACTCTTACTTTCTGGTATTGGCCACCCCAAACAGCTAAAACAATTCAGCATTCCTCTCGTTGCGGAGGTTCCTGGTGTTGGCGAAAACTTTCACAATCATATCTTAACGGGCGTCATTAACGAAGCATCTCAGCCTGTACCGGCTCCCCATCAAAATTTATCCGAAAGTGCGCTCTTTTGTAAGTCTGATCCAGACTGGCCTGTGCCGGATCTACAAATAGCCTTTGTCCATGTACCATTTAACATTATAGTAGGTCAAGGACATCCAAACTCGGTCAGCATTCTTCCTGGTGTGGTGCGACCTTTGTCGCGTGGCTGGATTCGGCTGGCGAGTAGGGACCCTCTGGCAAAACCACTGGTGAATCCAAACTATCTGAGCGTTGAAGCTGATCTGGAGCGTCTCGTCAAGGGAGTGAAAATTGCTCGTCAGATCTTTGGAACGGACGCGTTTTCCACGTGGATCAAGAAAGAATTAGTGCCAGGTGAGGAAGTACAATCTGAGAAAGACCTGCGCCAATTTGTTCGCTCCACGGCTGATTCCTATCATCACCAGGTCGGCTCCTGCAAAATGGGCCTGGATGCAATGGCGGTGGTTGATCCACAATTGCGCGTTTATGGAGTAGAAGGACTCAGAATTGCTGACGCCAGTATTATACCGATGGTACCATCAGGGAATTGCCATGCAGGTATTTTGATGATTGCGGAAAAAGCTTCTGATATCATCAAAGCAACGTATAGCTTATAACAGTTGAGATTGTAGAATAATGTTGAAGTGGAGAAGAGCTTTCTATGCTCTTCTCTTCGCATGGGAGGTATTATGAAACTGCGTGGCAAAAAAATTGGTATTCTTCTCGAGTCCGATTTTTATGAAAAAGAAATTTTTTACTATGAACATCGTTTCCAGGAAGAAGGGGTGGAGCTTCATTTTTTGACACGTCTCTGGAAGCAGCCATCGCAAACTTTTTTTGGACATGACTATAAAATTCCTTTCGAGTGCCATGAGAGTTTTGAGCATATCGATGATGCTGCTCTCAAAAGTTTTTCTGCTATCCTGGTGCCATCAGGAATCGTATCTGATCGTCTTCGCTATACAGAAGATATTCATCAGCTTCCACCCGCTTCGATTTTTCTGAAGCGTGCCTTTGCAGAGAAAAGTATTCTGAAGGGGATTATTTGCCATGGTATGTGGCTTGTGGCACCACTGCCTGATCTGATAAAAAATCGGCGTGTCGCTGTGCATAATAATCTGATTGGCGATGTACGCAATATGGGTGCGAACTATATTGACCAGAATGTGGTGGTTGATGAAGATCTCGTCACTGCGAGAGCCGGTGATTGTTGTCATCATTTTGCACGTGCCATCATTGATTTACTCCTGGAAAGATCTTGAAAAGAGGGAATGCAACTTATATACGTCGCTATTGCCGCCAATCCATAGCTTTACTGACACACCCGTAGACTATTATAGTTGCGCATAGTAGAACCGTGATATCAATGGCGAGCTGTCCTGTTATCGGGCCAAGCAGAACCTGACGTAACGCCGAGGATGCGTAGGTTGCCGGGCTGAAACGTCCCAGAACGAGCATAATGGCGGGCAACTTGCGCGGCGGCACTATGACAGGTCCAATGCTCAAGAGCAGGAACATCACCAGGAAGTTGATAGAATTCCCTTCCATCGGCGTACGTGCCCTGGTTCCGATGAGCGCACCAATACCGGCCAGGGGCATTGCACAGATCGGGATCACTACCAGCACCAGCGGATTAATATGCAGCGGAATGCCCAGAAGCAACGAGCCTGCGATCAAAGTTGTCGCCAGCGAGGGCAGCGAGATCAACAGGAACGCGGTAACGAGCGAGGGAATGAGCGCCATACGCCGAACCGGCAGTGTCGCGAAATAATCCAGCATCCCATGGAAGCGCATAAAGCTTATATGGTTTTGCACGTTATTCATGTTATTGAACATAATCGACAGTACCACATTTCCCACCAGCACATAACCGAGCGACTCAGCGCCGGAATCGCGTGCGAATACCCCCAATCCTGCAATGCTCAGGATGGGCGAGAGCGTGCCAATGATAATCATGCTGCGCCATGACCAGCGCCAGTTGGTTAATTCAATCAATAGCACATCGATGAGTTGTGTGAGCAGGCCTGGCTGCTTATTTCTTTTGGGAAGCATAATATAAGTAGATATCCTCCAGTGTAGCCGAATAGAGGTGGAAATCATCGAGCTGATCAAGTGGTAAAGATTGCAATATTTCGCTGATCTCGTCCCGCTCAACCAATAAGAGCCAGCGACCAGGTGTAATTTCGTGGTAAGAAAGGGTCGCAGGTAGCAACGGTGGGGATTCAGGTGCGAAGAAGAGTTCCAGGCGCATCTTATGTCCCACAATCTTCTTTAGCTCGGCTAGCGGCCCCAACGCTACAAAACGTCCATGAGACATAATGCCGACGCGCTGCACAATTTTTTCCGCTTCAATAGCGTCGTGGGTGATAAAGATGATCGTGAGGCCGCGATCTCTATTCAGCTCGCGCAGGACTTCCCAGACCAATTTGCGCTTATAGGGGTCGAGATCGTTGGTTGGCTCATCCAGAATCAACACTGGTAGCATACCAGCTGTGGCTACGGCCAGGCGCAAGATACGCTTTTGACCGCCGGAGAGTCGGCTACTGTATTTGTTGTGCAAGTCTTGAATTTGCCACAATTCTAGCAACGAGTCGCGCTGTTTTCGCGCATCGATCCGGCTCAAACCCCGCAGGTGTGCTGTGAAGTAGAGCGCCTCGCTCACCGTCAGATTGTTCAGCGCATCGCTATCCTGAGGCATATAGCCAACATACTGCGGCACAAGATGGGAATTGCGACTAATATCCTGACCAAAGAGCGTAATGTGACCCGCAGTACTACGCAGCAAATTAACCATCTGCCGCACCAGCGTTGTTTTCCCTGCCCCATTGTCTCCTAGAATGCCGAAAATCTCCCCTTGATTGATCTGTAGTGTAATAGAATCATTGGCCGGTTTTTCCTGCCCTGGATAACGCTTTACCAGATTTTGAATATCATAAACGGTTTCATTCACGTTTTGGATGGCTCACCTTTCTAGTGAAAACAAATTGTATTAGCTTTCTCTTTTTGTTGTTGGCGTATGTGATATCGGAGTTTTTAATGTGCGGATTGCTTCTGTTTTTTGCGCCCCCACCACAATGTGGCCTGCAAACAGCCCAAGAGGGGCAAAAGTAGGCCTACCCAGGTAACCAGGTAGGCCGGTTTGTATTGCACAACTATCATCGGGAACGATAAAAGAATGAAAAAAGTCAGTAATGAAGCTATCAATATTGTATTGGTGCGAGCTAAAGAATATATGGATGCATCGTCGGGGGTGATGCTTAGTCGTCCCAGGCAAAAGGCAAACGTGAGCAATGCTAGCACCAGTATTCCTTCGAAGACGGGGAGAGTGGAAATCCATTTTTTTAAGATAGCAATTCCCAGTACAGGAAGCAAAAGCCATACAAAGACCTGAAATATTCCAATAATTGGTAATCGTTCTACGCCGTTTGGCCTGGTTGGCGGTTTAGGTTGCTGCATTGGTGCCTCAGCTATTTGGGACATGTACATTCCTCGTTATATGGTGTTTCTCAACAAAGGTAAGGGCTTGCAGAAGCGTTATATGGATGGGGCCGTGAAATCCAAACCTGCATCTAAGATCTCAATAATACTAGATATAAAGGCTTCTGGCAAGCGAAATACATCTACCAACGGTTTAGACCTTTTAGAAACAGATAGAGTTTTGTTCTTTTTTTCCTTTTCTCACTCAAAGATAGTAATAGAGATGAAGTGGAAGTTGTAGTGAATGTAAAGAAGCCCTTCTCACATCGTGCGAGAAGGGCTTCTTTACAATTGAAAACCTGTCATAAAACGTTATATTTCACTATCTTTTCAAACACTATTAACGCAGGTCTTTCTTATTTTTCAGGTTTTGTGTTATAGTGAATAGACAAAGTTCAGCTAAGGCTATATAATATAACCCGGCTTTTCCCCTTTCTCAACACGCTTGTTGAGCGCTTTTTGCGTCAATAAAGCTCTAGTCAGGACCTATATACTTTATGGAATATCAGCAAGTAATTACCAATTTGGAAAGAGCATATAGCGGCAAAAGTGCAAGTGAGAGAGACCAGGCAGAGAAAGAAAACTGGAAGCTGGCTGAGCGCCAACACTTTCTGGCTCTCTTGCGGCAAGAAGGAAAGAAGACCATGCTGGAGATAGGAGCTGGGACAGGCAAGGATGGTCTTTTTTTTCAGAATAGCGGCATGCATGTGATATGTACCGATCTTTCTCCTGCTATGGTCGAATTGTGTCGTGCAAAAGGTTTGGAAGCCTATACCATGGATTTTTTAAGCCTGGATTTTCCGCCCGCATCTTTCGAAGCCATCTATGCGCTAAACTGCCTGCTGCACGTACCTACAAACGATCTGCCGCGCGTGCTGGAAAAGTTGCGTAGTCTCCTACGTCCCGGTGGTCTTTTCTTCCTTGGCGTGTACGGAGGCAATGAAGATGAAGGCGTACGCGAGAGCGATGGGCATCAGCCACCGCGTTTCTTTGCCCATCATACAGATGAGTTTATGAAGCAGGCCCTTGCGCCATTTTTTGAAATTGTCTCATTCAAGACAATCGCGCTCGAAAATGTAACCTGGCATTTTCAATCGATAATACTTCGTTATGTATAGAAAGGACTTTATCCCATGACTGACACTGGCTCTATGACATTAATAACGTCCATTCGTTTGTTGCATTCTTTGCGTAAAATGCATGTTATTCTTGAAACGCTACTAAGCTCGGTTACTCCAGAGCATGCTCAGCGAACACCTGCTGATCCCAAAGAGTGGAGTATCATTGAAATTCTCTGTCATCTACGCGATTATGAGAATATCTTCTTCCAACGAGCCAGGCTGATCCTCCAGGAGGAATATCTGCCATTCTCAGTTCCAGAAAGCAACGAAGTCATGGCTGCTCGTGGTCAATATAAGCAGCAGGAGTTGAGTAGTGTTTTGGCCTCGTTGTCTACGACACGCCAGGAGTTCATTCAGGTTCTCAGCAATATACAGGAAGAGCAGTGGATGAGAAAAGGGATAAGACACGATGGCACTCCTGTCACGCTCAAGGAAGTAGTCTTCCTGGTAATTGTGCACGAGATTGATCATGTGGAGCAAATAACACATTTGCTCTGATATCACATTCCTTTTACATTTTTCTATAGCTTTGCGCCGCAAAGCTATAGAAAAATGCAAAAGAAATGAAATAAAGAAAAAAGGCTAAAAAACGAGGGAAGAGAGAATAATCGGAACCTCACCCTTTAAGAGCGCCAGCAGTTAGCCCCGAGATAATGCGGCGTTCGAGTAAGAGAATCAAAATGACCAGCGGCACAATCGATAGGATCGTCGCCGCCGAAAGCACGCCGAAGTTAGTCGTGAATTCTGTCTGGCTAATATTGACGATACCGACCGGCAGTGTATAGGTATTCGAGCTAGTATAATTGAGCGCGAAAAGATATTCGTTCCAGTCGCCCACAAATACAATAATCGTGGTCGCAAGGAGTCCAGGAATAGTCAGGGGCAAAACGATACGCAGGAAAGTCCCGAAGCGCGAGAGCCCATCCATAATACCAGCCTCCTCCAGTTCGATAGGTACATCATGGAAAAAAGCGATCAGTACAAGCACCGCCACAGGCAAGCCAAAGACCGAATAGGGCAAGATCAGAGCCCCCCAGCGTATTGAGCAGGTGCAGGCTCAGCAAAATCTGATAAATTGGAATTACCTGTACAAGAGCAGGGAACAACGAAAAGAATAACACAAAAAGAAGAAGCGGAGCTTTAAAGCGAAAACGTAAACGAGCAAAAGCATAAGCAGCAAGCGTCGCCAGGAACATAGTAATAGTGGTCGAAGCAACTGAAACAATAGTGCTATTCACATAGTAATGACCGATATTGCCCTGTAACGCCTGGATATAACTATCAAGGGATGGATGAGCGGGTAGCAGCGTCGCAGGGACAGAGGTCGTCTCCTGCGCGGTCATAAGCGAGGTCAGAAGAGCCCAGAGAAGTGGGAAAAACTGTAGAATCAGCACAATCAGAGCTATAACATAGATAATGGTCCGTGTGGTGATAGTCTTTCTGTTATTTTGTCTTTTGCGTGCAGCTATTGCTTCTGCAGAAGATTTAAGCAACGTACTCTTATGTGTTACCAGCGCCATATACTGCTTCTCCTTGCCTGATGCATAAATTTTGCATTTTTCTTCTCAAGATAAATTGCCAGCTCATTCTTTTTTGATAGAGTAATTGAAATTTTGTCGCTACTCGGTGGGTCAAACCAGGGTGAGCGGGCCACAACTAACCAGGGCGATAAAGTGTGCGGAGATATATATAGATAAATGCAAACGAAATGAGCATCAGCACGACCGCAATATTAGAGCCATAAGAGAAATCGCCGTAGAGCTGAATCTGAGTAAAAATGTACAAGCCCAGATTCTGTGTTGCAGTGCCGGGTGCACCATTTGTGAACGCGCTAATCAGATCGAAAGCCTGCAGAGACTCGATAGTGCGCAGAACCAGCGTAACCACGAGCGTTGCCCGCAGCAAAGGCAACGTCACAACCCAGAGAGTCTGCCAGGCCGAAGCACCATCTACGCGAGCCGCTTCCAGCACCTCCGCAGGAATTGCCTGCAAGCCAGCCAGGACAAGAAGAGCCACCAGCGAATTCGCCTTCCAGATAGCCAGCACATAGATAAGGTTCGTCGCCAGCTGCGCCGATCCCAGCCAGACAGTTGGATGAGCAGCACTCATCCAACCGAGACGAATCAAAAGGCTATTAATAAGGCCATACTGATCGTTAAAGATGTAGGCCCAGATCACAGAATTTGTCGCCGTAGGGATAGCCCAGGGAAAAATGATAGCTGCACGAAGGAGCCAGCGACCAGGAAACTGAATATTCGCAAACAGCGCCAGAGCAGTCCCAAAGATCATCTGACCGGTCACCGTAATCACGCTGAAGAGCAGCGAAAAGCGCAGAGCACTCCAAAACTGGCTATCACCCAGGAGTCGCCGATAGCCCAGCAGGCCAGCAAACGTCGTCCCATTGCCAAAGGAGCCACCTTGCTGAAAAGAAAGCCAGATCGTACTAAGGGTAGGATAGACGCACAGCGCGATCAACGCCAGGAGCACAGGAGCTAACATTGCCCATGCTAAGCGCTCTTCCCTGAGCGCCAGGGGTGAGTGCCTGGTTTTTATACGAAGTACAGCCATTATATTGCTCCGTGAGATAGTTTTTAGACGATAGATGCTATCTGTGATTGCACACTATTGAGGGCAGCAGCGGCAGTGCTCTGGTTACTGAGTACACTATTGATGGCAGCCTGTAAAGGTGTCGTGAACTGATTATAGGCTTTGAGCAATGGACGATTATAGCCTGCATTGAGAATCGTAGCCAACTGTTTGAATTGAGGCTTTTGAGCCTGCAATTCAGGATCGTTCAGCACATCGGGACGGCTGGGGACCAGGCCAGCTTTTGTAGCAAGCGTCGTTTGGGAATCTTTGCTCAGCAGATAATCGATAAATTTCCAGGCCTCGTCCTTGTGCTGAGAATTGGCATTGATACCAAGCACCCAGCCGCCTGTGCAGCCATGACCAGCATTCCCGCTGGTCGCCAGGGTAGGCGCGATCCCAACCTTGCCCGCCACCTTTGATTTCGCAGGATTGTTAGCGAGTGCGTAAGCGTACGTCCAATTGCGCATAAACGGAGCCTGGCCGTTACTGAACAGGGCCAGAATATCATTTGGCGCATACGTATTTGTGCCTTCAGGCGCAAGCTTCGAGCCATAGATCAAGCCTTGTAGATATTGTAGCGCCGCGATATTTGTGGGGTTATTAACAACCAGGTTGCCAGGATCGCCAATTGTAGAGCCAGCGCCCCACAGGAGCTCAAGCCACTCATCGACAATCGCCTCAATCTTCTTGCCAGGTATCAAATAGCCAAACTTCACCCCATTGGCAGCTTTATCGGCCAGAATCTTCGTCGCCAGCGCATTCAAATCATCGCGAGTCTGGGGAACCGTCCCATTGCCATACTTCTCCACCAGATCGGTGCGATAGTAGAGCAAGCCAATATCCATGTAACGCTGGATGCCATAGAGCTTGCCAGAAACCTTGCCGACGCTACCCGCGCTGGGCCAGAACTGCTTCAGGTAGCTATCCGGGGCGTATTGATCCAATGGTGCCAGCCAGCCAGCGGCGGCGAATTGAGCGGGCCATGTCACATCGATATGCACAACATCAGGCGTTGCCGACTGAGCTTTAAATGCCGTAATAAACTTACTATATTGATCGGTAGCGACCGGGGGAAGTTCCAGGTACTCAACCTTAATTTTGCCGGCATGAAGCTGATTAAATTTATTGATTTCCGCAACTTGCTCGCCCGTCTGATCGTTCAGGGCTGCGAACTGAATAGTCACGGGTCCGCTTGCAGTCGTTGTAGTTGTAGTATCAGACGACCTGCTACAACTGGCGAGCAAGGGTCCTAACGATGCCGCACCCACGCCAGCCTTGACGCCATAGCTAAGAAAAGAACGTCGAGAGACGGGGCTTGTTAACGTAGATACTGATGATGTGGGTGTCGGTTCCGCTGGCTGAGGCGATGAGTGGATCTGTTTGTCTTCCATGTGTATGGACCTTTCTGACGAAACTAAGAATAAAGTAATCTCCTGGCATGCAGAAAAATATTCAACAAGAGGAGAATCATAAGCGACAAAATCGTATTGCACGAGGGATAATTACAGTTGAGAGCAACACAAAGGGAACGAACATCTATAGCACCACTAACGAATAGATAGCGGTGTTATAGATATATCGTAAAGTTGACCAAATTATCGGCTAAATTAGTATATTTATTATAAATAAATAGAACAGATTTGCAGTCAACCATAAATATGCGATAAGAGCGTGCCTATGATGTGATTCAAAAAGACATCAATAGAATTGCGAAATTGTCAATTGTTAAAAAGCAGTTAGAAATGTTACCAAACTGTGACTCGTAGATTACCATAAAATGTGGCAAAATAGAATAGTTGCACAAGTAGGTACTGTTTTTTGGGGGGATGCAGGCAAAAATAGAACATTTTATAGAGAGTATTATCCGACATGTCCATTATGCTCGCTTACACAGCTAAAAAATATTCGCTGCTAAATTTCATTATTTGCAGAAAAGATAAGAGACTGACCCTCTAAACATTCTACTCAGAAAAGGAGAGTTACATGACGACGACAGCGATTACAGAAAGTATTAAAGGATCAAAATACACAGGTCCGATTATTGATACAGATATTCACGAGACATTCACATCATTACAAGACCTGGTACCATATCTGAAGGAGCCATGGCGAGGACTAATAGTACGCAAGGCATGGACGGGTATTGTTTCACCATTAGCGTACTGGGCCAGTCATGGTGTAATGAGAGGTGATGCCCTGCCTGAATCTGGCACAGGAGCGGGTTCCGATTATAAACTATTGAAGGAACAAGTATTTGACCTGTATCCGATTAAATATGGTATTTTAACGGGTCAGTTTGTGCCAGGAGTGATGCCGGGACAATTCGAATTTGCCACCGCTCTGGCATCGGCATATAACGATTATGTGCAGGAGCACTGGCTGGTACAGGATAAGCGATTGCGTACCAGCTTGCATGTTGCCCCGCAAGATCCACAGGCGGCGGCACGAGAAATTGAGCGACTGGGCGACCATCCACAGGTTGTACAAGTCATGTTGCCGATAGGGAAATGGGCCTACGGTGATCCATTTTATCATCCAATCTTCGCCGCAGCCGAGCGGCATAAGCTCGTCATTGCCCTGCACCATCATGGAGAGGTACAAGGGGCGCTAGGATCGGGACGCTATTATTTTGAGTGGCACGTCAATGTACCTCAGGGCGCAATGGCAATGCTCACCAGCCTGATCAGCAACGGCGTATTTGAAAAGTACCCCAGCCTCAAATTTGCAGTGCTAGAGAGCGGCTATAGCTGGTTGCCACATGTCATGTGGAGGCTAGATCAGAACTATAAATCGTTGCATCAGGAGATCCCCTGGGTCAAGAGCCTGCCATCGCAGCATATCCGTGAGCGTGTCAAGTTCTCCACACAACCGGTAGAAGACATCAGCGTAGCAAACTGGCTGCGCCTGATGGATATGCTGGAGAGTGACCGCATGTTTGTCTTCGCCACCGACTACCCACACTGGGACTTTGACTCGCCGGAAGCATCGATTCCGAGTGGCCTACCTGCCGACATACGGCAAAAAATCTTCTATGAGAATGCGCAAGAGCTCTATGGCTTTGCAGAGTAAGGTAAAGTAGCAGGAAGAGAAGGGAACGTATGGAATATCACATATGTTGTAAAGAAGACGTGCCTGTAGGCCAGATGAGAACGTACACAGTCAAGAATTTTCCGGTGGTGGTCGTGCATAGCAAGAAAGGCGAATTCTATGCCATCTACGGATTTTGCCCGCATCAGCGTAGCCTGCTGGGACAAGGCATACTGGGAGGACTGACCGAGGCGGGAGGGCCGGGAGAAGAGTTTAGTTATAGCAGGGAAGGCGAGATTATCCGCTGCGCATGGCACGGCTTTGATTACGATGTAACGACCGGGTCATGTTTAACTGCGCCAGAGAAGCTACGCGTAAAAACATATCCAGTAGTAATTAAAGGGCAGGAAGTGTATCTTGAAATATAGATAAAAACGGGTGCAAGCGCCGAAGGCATAATCATGCGCAGACCGAGGTAGCAGGATAACTAGTAAAAGGTGGAGCATTGAGAAGGAATTGGCCTGTGACCACATCTAATTTAAAGAGTCCGTTTTTATTACAGACAAGCGTAACCGCTTTATTTATAGGATTGCCCTCAGCATCAAAGGCCAGTTGCCCCGTAATTCCTTGTAAAGCCTGAGAACCGTTGAGCCGGGCTAAAGACTGTTGGACATCGTGGCCAGTAAGGGGATATGTATTTTTCAAGGAAAGATTGCTTGCCTGTAATATTGCCAGAGTGGCATCATAGGCCAGCATAGCGCCACTATCGGCACGTGTATAGCCATAGATATGTTTAGGATTGCTGGAGCCAAAGGCAAGAGGGTAGTTTGTGAAAAAAGGCGGTTTTTGTAGAGATAAGTGCAAGATATCCCACTCATCAGGGTAGGCAAGAGCAGTAAAGCGCAGATGGCTCAGGCCAGAGGGCGAGACGTGTGTGTAGCCACCCAGCTCGTAGAGAGCATTGCCACCCATGACCACAGGATCGGAAGGTTGCATATGTTGAAGCAGGATACTAACATCTGCAGGATAGCCAGCGAAATAGATAAGATCAGGATGATAGTGCAAAGCATCTTTTAATTCTGTTGTCAGGCGTTCTGCTTTTTTCCCTGCGTCACCAACCGTATAGGTCTCAGTAGCAAGAATGGTATTGGTATCAACAGCAAAATTTGTCTTGAAATCGTCGGCCAGGCTTCGGCTATAATCATTTGTAGGATCAATAAAGATGACCGCGTTTTTCGCTTTCAAAGTATGCGTCGCATACTGTGATGCGATACTGGATTGAGCCATAGCCGGGGCGGCGACACGAAAGAAATATTTTGAAATGCCCGTGAGGTTATCGCCGCCAGCAGTCGAAACCATAGGGATCTGAGCCTGGCTAAGCTGTGTCACGGCCGCGAAAGCAGGAGCGCTTACACTCCACCCCATCAGAGCAACAATTGTCTTATCTTTTTGAGCCAGGTGAGCGATTTGCTGAGCCACCAAAGACGCATAGCTCGCCTTACTCCCTGAGTTTGCGATCAGGAGGCGAACTTTCACTCCATTGTGTTGTTCTGCGCTCGCATTGTATTCTTTTTGTGCAATATAAGCGCCTTGCAGGTTATCGTGACCTACACTTATAGAGTTGGGATCGCCCGTCAGAGTAGTCCCTAGAACGAGCGTAATATATTTTGAATTGAGCGTACGTAGATTTTCCTGGTAGATAAGCGCTTCGGCATCGCTGGTATCCTGGCTATGGGCCGCACTAAATAATGAAAAAGCGCTACCCGTATCACCCTGTTTCAGCTTTTGTGCCGCTTGCTCTTTAAGAGCGGCGGCAGAACTCTGGGTATCAAAGATAAAAGTGCCATCACTAATACCAATAAGTTCACCATCGGGCGCTTTTGCGACACCGATAGTGTCTGGTAGCAATGATGTGGTTGTATGCGCGAAATTGCTAGAAGCATAATTGTAGATAGGGATAGAAGAGAGCAGGATAGCCAGGCTAAGCAGGAGTAGGAGAGCATGGCTTTTTTTGAAGCGAGATAGGCGGGCAGGAACTTGCCTGATCGTCGGTGTCGAAATAAGTGCCTGCGAGGAATTATACCCTGTTGTGTATTGGTCAGTTGTGTATTGAGGATGTATATTGGTCATCACAGGTAGATTGGCAACTGAATAAGGCTTTTGTATATTGCAGACCTGTTCTAATGCTTGTGCGAAGGCCAGAACAGTAGGGTAGCGTTGTTGTGGGTTTTTTGCTAGAGCTTTCATCACAACCTCTTCGACGGCCGGGGGGATGAAAGCGTTTTTGCTGCGTAGAGGTGGTGGAGGTGAAGAGACATGATCCATCATAACATCGATATCCATACCACGGAAAGGAGGGTAACCGCAGAGCCATTCATACGCCATAATACCCAGGGAGTACTGATCGCTGGCGAACTCCGGTTTGCCGCGTAATTGTTCTGGCGCAGTATAGAGAAGCGTGCCCGCCATCTCTTTTTGACTCAGGAAGCCGGTGCGCGGGGCGAATAAGGCCAGGCCAAAGTCGGTGAGCATAATCTCTTGCTGTTCGTTGAACAGAAGATTTTCGGGTTTGATATCGCGATGAATAATCTGTTGGTTATGTGCGTATTGTAGCACTTCAGCTATTTGCTTAATATAGATAGCAACGGTATTGAGAGAAAGGCATGTACCTGCCGGATGCATAGTGCGTAAATTGCCGCCGGCAACGTAGTCCATCACCAGAAACGGAATATTTTCTATGATCGTCCTCTCTAGTAGAGGCGTGTGCTTTGTAGCGATTGCGAACTCAAGAACGCGAACAATACGGGGGTGTGAAAGCTTAGCAAGGAATTGTGCTTCCCGAAGAAAATGTTCTTTTTCTTGATCTACAAGTGAGGTTCGTAGTACCTTGATGGCGGCCAGACGTTTGAGGTAGCGATGTTCCCCTAAATAGATGGAGGCAAAGCCGCCTTGCCCAAGCAAGCGGATCAGGCGGTAATTGCCCAGGTAAGAACGGGAAAGATCTGTTCTGATTTCCTGATTATCATCGTGTATCAAATTGTGTCTCTCCTAAACCATATTGTCTCTGATCCGTTGCCTTTGAGATTTATTACCACCATGCTTTTTGTCGGAACATATTCTAGTAATAAAATACACATCATTGTCTTTTTCTATCATACTCGAAACTAGCTCAATAATCTATATCTTCCCCCAAAGGTACACTGTTTAAGCTGGATTGAATTACATATGAGGGCATTCCTAAACGAATCTGACCTTCAAGGGTCAGCGGGAGAGCGGCAATAGATTTGTATAGTGCAACAACGATGTTTTGAAGAGCAACGTGTGCCTTGCGGCCTTCACCGCGAAATCCTCTTTTGATCAAATCCGAATAGTTTCACTACATGTAGCATATGTTAAATTTGGGTGTATATATGTTATAATAAAGAGATAATATTCATGTATTAAGTGCCAAAGAAGGCGGGTATTTCATGAATGGATTATCCTACAAGTGGGTAGTAGCAATAGTAATTATATTTGGGATCTTTATGAGTATCCTGGATACAACTATTGTAAATATCGCCATTCCTCGACTGCAAGCAGCTTTTGGTGCGAATCTGGCGGACGTCCAGTGGGTTTCCACGGGTTATACGCTCGCGCAAGGTGTAACCACCCCGCTAACACCTTTTTTCTCCAGTCAATTGGGACTCAAACGTTTTTATCTTATCGTCCTTGCGTTATTTACACTTGGCTCGGCGTTATGTGGATTAGCATGGAGTTTGCCTGCACTAATCGTATTTCGCCTTCTGCAGGGTATGGGAGGAGCCTGCTTGCTACCGCTCTCAATTACACTTTTATACAGCGAGTTTCCGCCAGAAGAGCGAGGGACGGCATTGGGCGTGCTTGGAGTGCCGATTCTCCTGGCACCGGCGCTGGGGCCTACCGTTGGAGGCTATATTGTCACCTATTTCGGCTGGCCACTCATCTTTTATATTAACCTTCCTATTGGCATAGTGGGCCTGATATTAGGTTTCATTCTGTTGCGCAATATCGCACCAGAAGGGAACGTACGTTTCGACCTGGCAGGTTTTCTCCTCTCCTCAACGGGCCTGGGAGCAATTCTCTATGGCTTATCGGATGTCAGCACCGATGGATGGAGTTCCTCGAAAGTGATAGGTTTTCTAGGAAGTGGACTGATAGCATTAGTAATTTTTGTTATTGTAGAGCTAGAGATTGTCAATCGAGGTGGGCGACCACTTATGGACTTGCGGCTCTTTAAGAATCAACCATTTGCCACAGGAAATATCGCATACGTCATGGTCACCTTTGCCCTTTTTGGAGGCCTCTTTTTGGTGCCGGTCTATCTGCAGAATTTGCGTGGGCAGGATGCATTTCAATCGGGTTTGTTGCTCTTGCCTCAGGCACTAGGCTCGATGGCAGCCGTATTGATAGGAGGGCGTCTGGTAGACAAAATCGGAGTAAAAGCCGTCGTGTTACCAGGATTGATGCTCTTAGCGGTGGCCCTATGGAGATTTTCATTTGTCACCTTACAAACCCCATTTCTGAACTTTCAAGTATTACTTATCTTGCGTGGCTTCGGCCTGGGTTTGGCGCTGCAACCATTGACCGTTGCAGTCCTTGCAGAGATCAAGCCAGCGCAACTCTCGCAAGGGACCACCATCAACTCAGTCATACGTAACATAGCTAGTTCGCTAGGCGTAGCCGTCCTCTCCACCCTTGTACAGACGCGAACCACCTTCCACTATATCCGGCTAGCGGAGATGGTTACCGCAGGCACCCCGGCGGCGCAATTGCTACAAGAGCAGGCTGCATATTTTGTAGCTCACGGTTTTAGCCCTGCCGCAGCACAGTTAGCGAGTATAAGCGTCATGGTCGATCAATTGCGCCGGCTCGCCTATATGCTAGCCATTGATGATGCATTCTTATTCACCCTGGGTATTACTATTGTAGCCATGATCACCGTCATCGCTATCCGTGTACGGAGTACGCAAAAGAGAGTCACGAGCGAGAGTCAGGGTCAGCAAGGACATGAGGTGGCAACGGAAGAAGCGCCCATGGCGATCCTCGAAATGTAAGGCATATGAGCATGTGAAATTGAATGAAGAAAGAAAAGAAAGAAAGAGTGTAGGGAAATAATGGCAGGCAAGGAGTCGTAGATAAAGAAGTGGAGCAGTCAGCCACTGAAAATACATTATTTTTTTCGTTTACTATGTATAAGTGACAACTACTGCTAATTCTTTAGCCATAAGTATCATTTTATACATCGTGATCTTATAGGTAGAACTAGTAGAATAGCTGAGTGTTTCTTTATCGTGTTTATCGCTATAAGGCATAGTGTATAATAGTTATTGTGGATGCTTGCTTTCTTAATCCAGTCCACTTGCGTCTCATGTCTTTATAATGGAACGGTGCAGGTATGTATACATGAGATTGTATATGAGGGTGTAGTACTAATGTGGTGGGAGAGTGGGACAAGCGGCACTACGCCTGGATTTATAAGGACAAGAGGATGTATAGCAGCAGAGGTGGAATCAGACCATTTCTGAGAAAAAGGAAGTCGCAGGAATGGTAGATGCTGCACCTGCACAGTTCATGTTTAGGAACTATAAAGATTGAGGCAGAGCAATGAAAGGAAGTTATGCGTTTATATCTTTGTCAGGTTGGGAGAAATTGAGTAGTACTAAATAGTGCGTTAAAATTGAGAGGTAGCAATAGGCTATCTATGTAGTATCCAAAGGAGATATGTGATGGTTAGATACAAACAGGTTGAGATGGATGAAGAACAAGAAGCGGATGAGCCCATGATGGGAGGAGATTTGCTTACCGTGAGAGAAGTAGCACGCCATTTGCGTGTAGATGACACAACCGTGCGACGTTGGATTAAATCTGGAGCATTAGAAGCAGTAGCGTTGCCACACAGCGGGAAACGTTGTGGCTATCGTGTCCGTAAGAACACGCTAGACACATTGTTCAATAGTAGTGTATCTTCGCTGGCATAGTTTCTTCCGTATCCGAAGGAGAGAAGAAGGGTAGCATAGATCATGCTACCCTTCTTCTTCTGTTTTCCATTATTTTTGCACGTTTACAAAATTTTGTAAACGTGCAAAAATAATGGAAAACAGAAGAAGAAGTGAAGGGCAATTGGTCATGGATGAAAAAGATACTAATCGGTTGGAAGCGTTTAGCGATGGAGTCTTTGCTGTCGCTATTACATTATTAGTTTTAAATATTAAGATTCCAGGAGCAGATTTGCCTCCTGGTCACGTCCTTGACGAAGATGCGTTGTGGGAAGCTTTAGGTAGTGAGTGGCCCATGTTGATTGCCTATGCAACGAGCTTTGCAACGGTAGGTGTCATGTGGATAAATCACCATAGACTTTATAAACATATTCAACGTACTGATACTATATTGCTTTTGCTAAATCTTTTGCTGCTGGCTGATTATTGTTTTTGTACCTGTCCCTACTGCATTGCTTGCTGAGTATCTTGGTCATCTCGATATGAATGGAGCGGCACTGTTCTACAGTGGCACAAATTTTGTTATGTCCATCTGCTTCAATCTCCTGTGGCGTTACGCATCGAAGGGCAATCGATTATTAGGCAAAAACGTAGATGTACGCTCAGTTGCGGCGATCAATCAACAGTATGCATTTGGTCCTGTGCTCTACATTATTGCCTTTGTCTTAGCGAGGTTTAGCACACCAGCCTGTATTGTCTTTAGTTTTCTTCTGGCATTGTTTTTCGCCCTGCCAGGTCGTCCTCTGCGGACGTTGCCCGAACGAGTAGGGCCAAAGGGTAATGAGGATGAGATAGAGCAGAGTCAGGGCTAGAGTGTGTCCGCTTGACTTTGTTGCGTGTGCCGTGTTACAAAATGAAGGAAATTCAGTTTGTCGTGGGGGTAAAAATGGATTCTCCGAAAGTACCGGCAGAGGCACGTTCAAAGCATGAAGCCATCTTGCGAGCAGCTCGCATATTATTTGCCAAAAAAGGCTATGAAGATACAACCATTGCTGACATTGCTAGAGAAGCAGGGGTTGCGGTAGGAACAGTCTATCTCTATTTTCGTAACAAACGTGATATCTATACGGCAGTGGCCTTAGACATGGAGGCACTTATTGCCGATGCTTTTCACGCTCCTGAACTGCTCGAACTCCCTTTTGAGCATATACTCAAAGGGTTGGTTGACAAGATATTTCGCATCAGCCGTGAGCATAAAAGCTTGATGGCTTTATTGCAGATCGACATCCAGTCGGCAGAGGAGGGAGTGCAGCATGAGCATTCGCATCAGCAAGAGAAGTCAGCCCTCGCTGCAATCTTCCGGCATGCAATTGAGAAGGGCGAACTTGCACCTTTCAACACCGAGCTTTATGCCCAAATGCTTTTTCATATAGGCCATGATGTGCTCCACCAATGCTTCGGAGTCGAAAATGGTGAGCGCGAAGATATGTATCATGCCTATCTGCTAGAATTTGTTGAGCGCCTCTTTTTTGGGCCTTCGCTGCGTGAAGGCTACAAGGACCAAAATGAGAAGCAGGATGAAAATCATGTGTTGTAACTTTTCCTGGGTGAGAACGTAGAAAATTGTGTAGCGATAAAAATGAATGAACTTCATTCATTGCCAGGAAAGGAAAATAGAAATGACTAATAACATAGCAGCGAATCAAATTCTTCCCTTTGAAGCCCTCCCATATGTTGCATTGCCAGATGATTATCAGAGCCATCTAGGTCCGCTTCTGGCAGACGCGTATCAGCAGCACGGGCCGATTTTTCGCTCCACGTATTTCGGGAAAGATATCGTATACATGGTAGGTCCAGAGGCGAATCGTTTCGTCCTGGTCAGCCAGCGGCAAAAGTTCTCAAATTATATTGGCTGGAGCTCTGTTTTTACCGTCGTCGATACATTCGGGCGTGGATTGCTCAGTATGGATGGTGCTGAACATGATCAGCAGCGCAAAGTCATGAATCCCGCATTTACAGTAAGTTATATGGATCGTTACCTGCCCTTGATGAACAGAATTGTACGCGAACAAGTTGCGACCTGGGTTGAACGTAGCGAGGTAGATATCTACGAAGAGGCACGCAAGCTTACTTTTAATATTGCAGCCGAAGCGTTAACCGGTCTGAGTGCGGGAGCGGAGGTTGATCGCTTCCGTGAATTATATGTAAGCTTGCTCACAACACCGGAAACGGTAAACACCCACGAAGAGTACTTAGAGCATCTCAATAAGCTCAAGGGCGAGGTGAGCGACCTCTTACGGCCTAAAATCGAAGAGCGGCGCAAGCATCCTACCAACGACGTTTTTGGTCTGCTGGTCAATGCACGTAATGGGCAAGGGCAGGCCATGAGCGATGAGCAGATCATAGCACACGTCAACATCCTTCTGGTAGCGGGACATGAGACATCCACCAGTTTAAGTGCCTGGCTGTTATATCTACTGAATCAGCATCCAGACTACATGCAGCGCGTTATAGAAGAACAAAAGACAATCCTGGGCACCAGGGCCGAACCGGGACTGGAAGATATCAAGCGCATGAAAGTGCTGGAAAATGCATTGAGCGAGGCCGAACGTATGTATGCGCCAGTAGCCAATGGGCCACGCGGCGTTACAGAAGAGTTTGACTTTAACGGCTATCACGTCCCCGCTGGCGTATTCTTATTCTACTCTATCATCGGTTCGCACATGCTGCCGCACATCTTCAAGAATCCAGACCAGTTTGACCCGGACCGTTTTGTGGCCCCACGTGAGGAGCACAAAAAGAATCCATATGCGCTGGTAGGTTTTGGTGGAGGGCCGCGCATCTGTATTGGCATCAATTTTGCCCAGGTAGAAATCAAGGCCATGGTCTCGCATATAGTGCGCAACTATAAGTTGGAACTTGTGCCGGAGCAGGACATCTTCCAGTTTTATGGTGTCACCGGGCAGCCCGCGTACGGTGTGAAAATGAAAGTATCACGGCTCTAAGGATACCTTCATGCATTATTAGGTAGAGCCTATTAGAGATCACGCCGGTTAAAGTGTAAGACAGCGATGATTGGAAGGACAATGATATAGAGCAAGCCCCAGATAAAGAGAGCGGGAGCAATGGGCTGAGGCGACATGAACGGAATATTGCTGCCGTAGTTACGTTCAGAGATACCTTGCGCGATGAAAAATGTGGCATCGGGTGTAAGATAGAGAGCAGCGGTATGCCAGAAAGCATTAAGGGGCAGGGCAAGATCAATGATCGTCGCGATATTCTGGATGGCGAGGCTGGATGTGTCGATCTGGACGGCCTGCACAATACTGACAATAGGAGCAGCCAGGAAGAGCACGAGGGCGACAGCGCCATTGACGGCAGTAGGGAAAAGCGCACTGCCAAGCGTTGTAAAGCCGAGCAATGTAAGCATGCCCAGCAAAAGCATGCCCAGTGCACTCAAGAACTGATCGGGTAGATAACCGGTTTGCCAGTAGATAGTGCCCTCAAAGGCGAGGAAGAGTAGAGCTGTATAGAGGCTAACAATGATTGCGTGGCCGAGCCACTTGCCCAAAACAATCTCGCTACGACGCAATGGTTTTGGAACAATGAGGACCAGGGTGCCAGCATCTATCTCGCTAGAGAGCATGCCAACAGTAAAAAGGATCGTCAGAATGCTACTGAGCATATAGACGATCCACATAGCTGGCAAGGTCAGGGTTACACTGAGCAGTAGTATGCTATTTGTACTCGACTCTGGATTAGCGACCGTAAGCGATTCAATGCTTTTTTGCAGCGCGAACGCGAAAAGTCCCAGCAGTAAGAGGCCAAGGATGAGCATAGCCAGAAAAAGCTTACGACGTAACGCCTCCTGTAGCGTAAAGCCAGTGATTAGCAGCAAACCCATTACAAACCTCACGAAATTTTTGATGGATGTGTCGAAACGTCAGAAGAGCCAGAAGAATCAGAGCAGTCAGAAGAGTCGATAGTGTCAAAGAAGATCTGCTCAAGTGATTGGCGGTGTGGAATCAGGGAATAAAGACGAGCTCCACTGGCCTGGACGATAGCCGCGATGTCAGCTGCTTGCTCTTCGTCCTCAAGCTGAAGGAGAAGCGTGCGTGGGTTATCCGCATCATGTTGTAGGATGAGTGCACGCTCAGAGATATGTCGCAGTAGATGCTCGGTCACATAATCGACGCGAATTTCCAGGGTTGTAGGTATATCAAGCAGTTCTCGCGGTGTGCCCGTCTTTAAGATCCGACCTTGATTGATAATAGCCACGCGGTCGCAGAACATCTCAACTTCGGCGAGCTGGTGTGAATTGAGAAAAATGCTCACGCCAGCGGACTTAAGTTGCAACAAAATCTCACGCATATCGCGCTGACCCACCGGGTCCAGCCCTGTAATAAGCTCATCGAGAATGAGTAGATCGGGCTGATTAATAAGTGCCTGAGCCAGGCCAATACGTTGCAGCATACCCTTTGAGAAAGTACCCAGCTTCTGTTGCTCACGTCCGGCCAGCCCCACCAGTGCCAGTACCTCCTGACAACGCTTTTTTAAGATAAGGCCGTGCAGACCGTATAGGCGACCGTGAAATGTCAAGAATTCCTGCGCCTTAAGCCAGCGATGAAATGCAGGCAACTCTGGCAAGTAGCCTATTCTGCGCCTGGTGGCAATGTGATTGATAGGATGGCCCAGGACGCGAATGTTGCCGGCGGTAGGAGAGATCAGCCCGGTCAGAGCTTTTACCGTTGTACTCTTTCCTGCGCCATTGGGGCCTAAAAAGCCGAAAGCCTCGCCACGATACATCACAAAACTAACGTTATCAACGGCAACCAGATTGCCGTAGACCTTACGAAAGCCATCCACCTCAATCGCAGGCTCTGGCGATATGTGTGTCATTGTATTCTACCTTCAAGCGTGGCAGGGTATATTTTCCCTGCCATGCATCATAAGTTGATAAAGGGCACCTTTGAGCGTAGGGAGCAAAAACCACGAGGGCCGCTCTGTTTTGTTCCTGCGCGAATTGACGCCAATGAGTATGTATTTTTGCTAGTTGAACGAGTTCACGGCGTCTAGTAGTTGCGTTTTATCGTTTGTACCTAACACCACTCGGTACATTATACCTTGTGCCTCCCAAATGACCGCGCTTACATTCTTCGATTTTAAGAGCCAGCCAGAGGTGCCATGAATAGTTACCTGTTCAGAGCTTGACTCTGGCGGGATGGGCACCGGGAGAGTCCCGGTCTTTTCATCGATATGCCTTAAAAGCTCATGTGTTGACGCAGAAAGATTGGGAAGGGAAAGTAGGAAGTCACGCAGTTGAGTGATTGACGCGTTCCCATTGCTCTGTATGGATGGGCTGGCAATTTCATTTATAACGAATGGTGTTCCTTGCTGGCAGTGTTCTTTGTTCTGGGTGCAAGAGGAGTATCTGATGTTGACGTTGGCAGCCGTAGCAATAGTATAGCTTGCACCATCAAGTTGAGCTGGAATCGCAATGGAGCTTTGCCCATTTTTTGCCAGATACGCTTTGGCTTTAGACATGTTAAATGTATAAGTGATCAAATTGCTGCTAATGACTGTGATTTTTTGTACATTGCTTACGCCTGTAGGTAAATGGCCAGGGAGAAGGACATGATAACCGACGATTTTTTCTGCCTCAGCCTGTGTCAGGTTCTGGTGGTTATCGCTTGTATTCTGGTGCTGTGGTTGTAGGTCGCCGATGCTCTGTAATGTTGTTAGTAACGCTTGCATAGATTCTTGCGAGTCGATGGTCACAGGCTGTAGTTGTTGGACGCGGAAGAGAGCCAGAAACTGGTTCGCGAGCACATTGGTGACAGGCAACGCGATCAAGATAAGCAGAGTGGCAGCCACCGTTATAAGCCAGCTATAGCGAGATGTCGCAATTCTTTTAATTGATGTCTGTGTTGGTATGTGTAAGCGTCCAGGCGCAGAGGTTTCCTTTTTATAGGATTTTGTATCAGTGAAAGATGTTTTTGTTATATTGGGTGAGTGATTTGGGATAGATAGAAATGGTGTTTGTGGTTGTTGATTCGTAGTTTGAGAGGACGATCCCCTCTGGGGATTGCTACGCGAAGGAGGAGAGATGGGTGATGCGGGCAGCATATCAGCAAGCAGAATCTGGGTAGCTTCGATATCATCGGCGTGAGCGACTGTCCGATCCTCAATCTGATAGATCTCATTTGTTTCCATAATCATACGTTCGAGTACTCGATCACGCTCGGCCTCGTACAGCACAGAGCTCATCGTATCGGTATCTCCATGTTCCATTGCATGCATATAGCGATAAAGTGCTGTTGTGCGCTGCTGTAGACGTGTAGTCCATTGTTCATTCATTTCTTATGCCTCCTCACAACTTCCGAGGGTGATGGTTTTAGTTGTTGTTGCTCATGCCATGCGGAGCGCAGGCGTGTCAGGGCCCGATGCAGACGGACGCGGGCCGCACCAGACGTAATGCCAAGTTGCTGAGCAAGTTCCTCGCGCTCGAACTCGCAGATATAGGCCAGGCGCAGGATGTGACGATCTTCTAGGGAGACAAGTGCTAGAATGTGCGTAGCTTGCTCGTTTGCTTCTATGTCCTGTTCTGGTCCTGTAAACGCAAGTGGAGCGACCAGCTCAAAGTACTCGCTTTCACTTAGTGGTTCACCCTGTGATCTGGTGAGTTGACTGATCGAAATCTCATGTTGATAATATTTTGCCCGTTCGACCTTTTTGCGTTTAATTATATTCATGGCGATACCTAACAACCAGGCCATAGGTTGACGAGAAGGATCAAAGCGTGCGATATGATCAAGAGCCTCGATAACCGTTTCTTGCAGAATTTCTAGAGCTGTAGAGGGCACAGCCTCGCCCTGTGCAAGTCCCATACGTTGCACGTACGAACGCAATGTCCCCAGGAGCGGCCCTGTATTGTGCGTAAGAAATTCAAGTAGTTGGCGTTTGGTCTGAGCTACGTTTGTGGTACAGGCTAGAGCAGCCGCATCGGGTAAACTAT
This sequence comes from uncultured Chloroflexia bacterium, assembly GCA_963850365.1. Taxonomy (GTDB): domain Bacteria; phylum Chloroflexota; class Ktedonobacteria; order Ktedonobacterales; family Ktedonobacteraceae; genus Dictyobacter. Next base: position 117,034 of record CAWKKX010000049.1, on the reverse strand, counting down.
CTGGTTTGCTATGCAAGTTTTCTGCTCCAATCGACGCTACAATAACGTTCATGCTCTATATTCAGTCTGAGGGTCTAAGATGTTACAGATATGGGTGCAATGTATAATATTTTCAAGTCAATTGTTTAAGAACGTGTCGCCTTTCGACCATACTTGCCTTGCCGACGCAAGCATTTACTTATATATTGCCTTGTGGGCAGTGCAACGGTTTATCGCGCTTGGGTCTTTAACTCATATACGCTGGTCGTCAACCAGGTGGGACAGAATTTTCAGTTGATACTGAGCAGCCTCTCAGAACTCTACGAATATCACCTGTTTGTCAAAATGCTCTTTGACTTTTTGGCATATGAGCCGCAAATCGTCGCACCTGCACAAACTGCGTTAGTAGGGACAAAAGAGGGAGCACGTGGTTTGAGCATTGAATTTCGCCATGTTAGCTATACCTATCGTGGCAAGAGTGAAGCGGCACTAAAGGATATAAGCTTCATAGTATGTGCGGGCAAGAGTATAGCATTGGTGAGAGAGAATAGGGCCGGCAAAACCACGTTTGTCAAGTTGCTTACGCGATTGTATGATCCGAATTGTTTGAGAGCGTGTCAGCCTTTCGACCATACTCGCCTTCATTTGTTTTGCCTGCATATTCGCGCCTTCAGTGCTCAAGTCTTTTCCATATACTATTTATTTTCACTATCATTGCTTTGCATAGCGATAGTGAAAATAAACAGTATATGGAAAAAAATGTTTTTGGATGTATTTACATGAGAAGATATACTATGATAGTATTGTTTGTGTTTCTCAAAAAGAGCTAGCAAGGGCAGTATAACTGTTCTAGTTCTGCTGCTTTATATCAGCTTTCTTGCCATGATATACAAGAATAGCAGATGGCAACCAAATGGATAAGAGGAGGCAGGATGGGAAAAGTTGTTGTATCGATATAGATAAGATCTCTTGCGTTGGTATAGATAAAAACTGAAGGAAACAAGTCATGGAACAGGAGAATGAAGCAAGCGAATTTGGTTGGCGTCAAATGCTTGTGACGTTTACCGATCTGCCACGGGTATTGCGATTGGTATGGAGGTCAGAGTCCTCCGCTGGTAGTAAGCATGGCGTTTATCATGCTACTACAAGGTATCACCCCGGTTGTCAGCGTAATCATTGCGCGTTTGCTGATCGATGGTGCATTACAAGGTATCATCCATGGCAGTATCCAACCTCTTATTTTTCCAGTTGTATTGCAATTAGTCGTCAGCCTGGCTGGTCGTTTCTGCTCACGGCTGCAATCGGCGCTAGAATTATTGCTGAACTACCGTCTATCCAATTCTATGACGCTGCTGATCTTACGAAAGGCCGGAACACTGGACCTCAGCTTCTTCGAGAATGCAGAGTTTTACGACCGCCTCAATCAAGTACGCCAGGATGTCGCAAACAAGCCGCTATCGATGGTTATGCAGTTGTTCTCTCTGGGTAGCAGCGTCGTAACGATGCTCTCGTTGTTTGGCCTCATCTTTCAATTGAGCTGGTGGCTAGCTCTGGTAGCCCTGATTGTGCCAGTGCCAGCTTTTCTAGCTGACAGTCGCTATGGGTTAAGGAACTACTGGAAGTCATTCTGGCAATCGTCCAGGAAGCGCCAGCAATGGTATATTATGACTTTGTTGACCACGGACACCTTCAACAAAGAGATCAAGCTATTTAACCTGGTAGACTTTTTTACCGGGCGCTATAGCGATATCAGTGAGCAGATGTATCAAGAGGATAAGAAATTGCAGATCAGGCACACACGTATTAGTTTGCTCTGGTCTGTCTTGCCGCTGCTTGCCGACGCCGGCATTTACTTATATATTGCCTTGCGGGCAGTGCAACGGTTTATCACGCTTGGGTCTTTAACTCAGTATACGCTGGCCGTTAACCAGGTGGGGCAGAATTTTCAGTTGATACTGAGCAGCCTCTCAGAACTCTACGAATATCACCTGTTTGTCAAAATGCTCTTTGACTTTTTGGCATATGAGCCGCAAATCGTCGCACCTGCACAGCCTGTGTTATTAGGGACAAAAGAGGGAGCATGTGGGTTGAGCATTGAATTTCGCCATGTTAGCTATACCTATCCCGGCAAGAGTGAAGCAGCACTAAAGGATATAAGCTTCACGGTATGTGTGGGCGAGAGCATAGCATTGGTAGGAGAGAATGGGGCCGGCAAAACCACGCTTGTCAAGTTGCTTACGCGATTGTATGATCCGAGCGAAGGCGAAATTCTGGTTGATGGACGCAATATCAAAGAATATGATCCATATGAGCTGCGTGAGCGTATCGGCGTAATCTTCCAAGATTACGTGCACTATCATATGACAGCAGGGGAGAATATCGGTATCGGGCGTGTGGCAGAGATCGAGAACCTCATCATGCTGAAAGAAGCGGCTCAGAAGAGTGGGGCCGACGAGGTCATTGAGCGTCTGGAGAAGAGTTACGGTACGATGCTGGGCCGCTGGTTTGAGAAGGGAGTAGGCCTGAGCGGCGGTGAGTGGCAGAAGATAGCCCTGGCGCGAGCATTTATGCGCAATGCGCCCGTACTCGTCCTTGACGAGCCTACAAGCGCCCTTGACGCTCAAGCGGAATATGATATATTCCAGCGTTTCCGCACCCTGGTGGCGGAGCGTACAGTCATTTTCATCAGTCATCGTTTCAGTACTGTGCGCCTGGCCGACCGCATTTTTGTCATCGAAGAGGGACGCCTCATCGAAAATGGTGCACACCGGGAACTGCTCGATTTAGGAGGGCGGTATGCAGAACTTTTCAACCTGCAAGCGGAGGCATATCGCTAGCTGTATAAAATATTAATTTGGATTGCTTGAATGAATGGAGAGATTGCTCAGGGATGAATGGCCATGTAGTTGATACGAAATAAGCGGAGAGATATGCTATGTTAGAGAGACGTATTGAAGAAGCTGCATTGAATAGTTGGCCTGCCTTGCAACATATGTATTATGATGGGTGGTTGCTGCGTTTTGCCAGAGGGTATACGAAACGAGCCAATTCTGTGACACCTTTATACTCGACCTTGCTCCCTTTGCAGAAGAAGATCGATGCATGTGAGATGTTGTATGCGCAGAAGCGCCTACCAACAATATTCCGCTTGCTATCGTTTTTAACCATCAGCAAGGAGCTAGATCAGTTGCTAGCAGAACGGGAGTATCAGTATATTGATCATACATTAGTGTTGGTCATGGAACTGGTGATGATGGAATTAGTGGTAATGGAACTTGAGGCAAGTATGAAAATGCATGACCTTGTGCTCCAGGAAGTTTCGCTTGCAACATGGTTACCGATTTTTTGCCAATTGAGCGAGAGCCCCTTGGAGAAGCATCAGTCGCACCGGGAGATACTCACGCACATTGCCTCCAGGCCCTATTTTGCCGTTCTATATGTTGGTGTGATACCGGTGGCATGCGGATTAGGTGTGCTGGAAGACACGGAATTTGGCCTTTTTGACGTTATTACAGCTGCTAATCAGAGAAGTAAAGGATATGGGACCTGCCTGGTGAATGGGATGTTGGCCTGGGCGTGGCAAAATAAAGCCACTTATGCGTATATACAAGTCGTGAGTAGTAACCAGGTAGCAAGACGGGTGTATGAACGCCTTAGATTTCAGGAACTTTATCACTATTGGTATCGTGTACACCCATCCTTAGCATAGTGTATAGGGAGGGGTAATTGTTAAATATCTCCTTGAAAAAGCGAGAAAAAGACTATACAATGAATATAGCATCCCATGAATAGATTGTTATCGTCTTTCTGTTTCTATGTAAATAGAGGATTATCGAGCGGTTTGAGGTTATACTAACAACAAAAAATCAGCAATATTGTACCTGCTGTCGATAAGGCGATGAGAGGACTATCTGTGTATAAGGAAGAAGAAAGACTACCAGCGCCAATGCAGGTTTCGACAGTCGAGTTGGGTGCAGGACACTTCTCGACCCAATTGCATTGCCAGTTTCCAGGTTGTACAGAGATCATACAGGTTGAACTGACTGCACAGGGTGTTGCACATGCGTCGGATAATGGGGCATTTGATTGTAGAGATGCCAGATTTTTTGTTATACAGTACTTGCAGGAGAATGGGCGACCTTTTAGCACAGCAATGCATCTTCTGAAAGAAGATATATATCCAAAGATAGAGCAAGCATTGCGCAAAGGTAACCCGCATGCCCTTTTTGTGCTAGATAAAGAGTATGCCCCGTTCTATTGCAAAAGTTGTGGCTGTGTCTATTGCTATCAACACATGGATTACGAGGAAGTATGGGATGAGGACTATGTAGTGGGAGGAGTTGATTATTGGAAAGGGATATGTCCCTATGGACACCGTCAGTTTGTAGATCATTAGACATCGGAAAAATAAAAGAAGAAGCTCAGGATCTGATAAGATCCGGCTTCTTTCTTTTTAGACGCGACGCGTGTACTCTAATCCTGCTAGAGCGAGATTAGTTATAAGGTACGTGTGCGTCCACCAGAGACGGCACGCAGGATTGCAATGAATATGCAGGCACCGATGAAAGCGATGATGATAGATCCAATAAGGCCAGAAGAACCAAGTCCAAGCAGGCCAGCCACGAAACCACCAACCAACGCACCAACGAGACCAACAATGATGTCACCAACAATACCATAACCACCACCACGCATCACCAGACCGGCCAGAGCACCGGCAATTAAGCCAACGAGCAGCCACCAAACGATAGAGCTGGCAGAGACATCAGCCATAACAAGAGTTGCAAACGTTAACATTGTTTTCTCCTTTAATCGTCTACTTTATGAGTTAATAAGTATTGATGCAAGGATGAATACCGAATGTAAGAATTGCTATCAAGTATTCATCGTTCTGGATACTACACGAGAATGAAGCTAAAAAGGGATACAGAATTTGAACGAGGCAAAGAAAGGTTAAGCTAGATTTAAGCAAACTTAGATTTCTTAATATACTAAATAGAAGAATTACCTTCTAGGATCTTCTGAATATTGATCGTCCCACTCGTCAGGAGTAGGTTCAGGGCGTGGAGTTTCTGGTAGCGGATCAAGGCGCGGTGTCTTGGGTACTGGATCGGGGCGTGGCGTGTCGGGGATAGTGTCCTCATCATCGGTTTTATAGGTCAGGGACATAAGGCCTCCCTTTGCTGTATCTGGTGGATCAGGGCAGTCACGGCGTTCCAGTGTGGAAGGGCGAGCATTTGCATACCATGAGTTTGTGCTGGTAGCTCTTTTGCCCGTGCCGCAATGAGGGTGAACATAGAATGCAAGATAAAGCGTTCTTGTTTGTCGGTGATAAGAGCGATATTAGCAAGGAGCCGTTTGTAGCTATCATCGATAAGTACTATGTGTTCGCCTGTACTATGTGCGAGCTGGATGAGTTGGCGAAGCTTGTGCTGTATGCCATCACAAAAAGAGACGCTATGGGCATTGATGAACTGGTGATCGGCTAACCATTGTTGGGTTGATGAAACAATGGCAGCGTGTTGTTGCTGATTATGGGCGAAGCGAGCCGTAGAGTAGGACACAGTTCCAAGGTCCACCAGCCTGGCAACGCCTTCGACCGCCCCAGGAATGACCAGCGAGGCGAGGATAGCCTGCGGATGAAAGTCTAGCCAGCCAAGTTGATGAGCGAGGAGATCAGCCCCCAGTCGAGCACGAAGCTCTACCATCTCTGGTTGAGCCAGGAAATTCGTACGCGTCATGCCAACTAACCGTTCCGCCGCCATATTCAGCGCAAATGTTGTATTGCAAAGCTCGAAAAAAAAAGCTTTGTTATTAAAACACAAAGTTCCGTCAATATCAAGTATGACCTGCATTACTAGCCTCCTCACCTGGTCAGTATAACATATCAGAATTAAAATATAAAATAGATAAACTGCTATTTAATGCAAAAACATCCACTTTTTTTCTTTCATATATTTTACAATTTTATCTATTTTTGCCGCGCAAAAATAGATAAAAATGTAAAATATATGAATGAACGGCAGACGACAAAGCCATGCTGCTGTTAAAAGTGCCCACCATACCTGCTAGATTGAAACAAGATTTTCGCTAATAAAGACGAAGAGCAAGCCAAAGAGCAGAAAGAGAAAGCCACTGACCGTCAAAACAGTGAAGCCAGGGACAATCGGCTTTTTGAACATTGCTTTCGTAGGTGTTTGTGGCAGGTAACCGATAGAGACCTCTTTACCAACCTCCCACTCGTGGCGGTGTTTAAGTGAAACCTTCTGCTCCTCATCGGAACGCGTCTTGAAGAGAATATCGTAAATGTAGAGTTTGCCGCCTTCCGGGTTAAGTCCCTCGTGGCGTTCAGCAACTGTACCAGTCGTCACAATTGCTTTTTTTAGAAAGAGCCATTCGCGCATAGAAGTAGTAATGCCAATACATAATAAAAGCAGGCCGCAACCTGCCAGAGAATAAGCTATGCCAATAAAGATATCACTCACGTAGGCCAACTCCTTTGATTTGTATGCTTTCCTTGATGCTTATCTTCACATAGAAATGCATTCAACGCAATAAAGTGAGAACTAATTTCCTATAGTAGATGTGATGAGGTCCGGCCTTCTGCCTGAAGCGCGGCGGAGCCGCAAAAACTCGTCCGACAAGAAGGTGCAGGTATAATGCATGTGCAAAACTATAAGGTTCTGCTTCAACGAATGTGTTATCATTTTATAGAGATGTGTGTTGTTATTCGCGAATAGAGAGAAAGAGTACTGAAGGAGATAGTTTTTATTGAAATTTTGCGACTATAAAAGATGCTGTAGTACAGAGTTGTATTGACGATAAGATTGGATGGTTGTAGTGGTTATTGAACCGTATCGAGATCATGATGGTCTTCTTGCTGCGATACCTTTGCCCGAATTGGTGATGTTGCGGCAGCGCTTTGCGCGTCCGTTAGTGACGGATGTAGCTATGGAAGTAACGGCCAGATTGGAAGGTGAGGGGATAGCAGCACAGATCACGCCAGATGCACGCATTGCCATTGCAGTAGGTAGCAGAGGGATCGCGAATATCGCGTTGATAATACGAACGCTCGTCGCAAGACTGCGAGACTATGGGGCGGACCCGTTTATCGTCCCGGCTATGGGCAGTCACGGGGGAGCTACGGCTGAAGGGCAGGTCGAAGTACTTACGAGCCTGGGTGTCACACAGGAATATATAGGTGCACCCATTGTCTCCTCGTTTGAAGTTGACCAGCTTGGCACATTGTCCAATGGACTGCCCGTCTACATCGACCGTGCAGCCAATAAAGCAGATGGCATCGTCGTAGTTAATCGCATCAAGCCACACACCGACTTCAGCGCACCCATCGAGAGTGGGCTGGCGAAGATGATCGCAATCGGCCTTGGCAAGCATCGGGGGGCATTAAGCGTGCATGGCTGGGGATTAGATGGGCTTACCGTCCAACTGCCCAGGGTTGCACAATTTACAGTCCAGCATGCCGCAATCCTGTTTGGCCTCGCCATAATCGAGAATGCATACGACGAAGTGGCCGAGATTGTCCTGATGTCCCCACAGGGTATTGGAACCGAGCCAGAACAAGCACTCACAGAACGGGCCAGGACATATATGCCACGCCTACCATGGGACGCACTCGACGTTCTGGTCATCGACGAAATGGGCAAGAATATCAGTGGCGCTGGCATGGACCCCAACATTATCGGGCGTATACGCTGGGGAGAGCAGAAGGCCACAGCAACGGAGATCACCAGCATCGCCGTACTGGACTTAAGCGAAGCATCACATGGCAACGCAATTGGTATGGGCCTGGCCGATTTTACAACCCAAAAATTCCTCGAAAAAGTAGATATGCAAGCGACCTATATCAATGGTCTCACCGCCGGAGTCATTGCACTTAACTCAACGAAAGTCCCTCTCGTCCTGAAGGATGCACGCACAGCCGTTGCAGCGGCAATACGGTCAAGTGGGCGACCAGATTTAACACGATTGGCTCGCATCCAGAATACCCTCAAGCTAGAATATATACTCGCCAGTAATGCAGCGCTAGAACATATGCGAGCTGGCAGTGATGTTGAGATTATCGAAAATGTCGGCCCATTCGAAGGTGAGTATGCATTTCCACCTTTTTTGAGCATGAGTTAGCGAATGCCAATATGTAAATTGAGATCTCGTAGAGCGTAGAGTCAGGTTGTCGTATAGTCATAGCTCACAAAGGCGTGAAAATGAAAGAAGGTTGCTCTGATGGATAAGCATGAAGTTCAGAATAATGTGGCGCAGGTGCATACGATTGTAAAAGGGATTGTGGCACGAGGGGAGCCGATTGCATTGAACGAAGTGGCGGTCCTGTTATATGCCAACGATGATGTCGCGATAGCTCGAGTGCCACTCAACCGAGGCGTCGTATTGCGTTTACCCGAGGAAATAACAGGCGGTCTTATCGAGGTGACGCAGCGAATCTTATCGGGGCACAAAGTCGCGCTTCATGACATAGCGGCAGGACAACCCGTTCTACGCTATGGATCAATCATCGGGTACGCCACACAGCCCATTCAAGCAGGTGCCCATGTCCACAACCATAATCTAGCGGTCGGCGCATTACACCAGATCTACGAGTTCGGCGTCGATGTGCGTCCCGTAGAGAGCGTACCCCTTGAGCAGCGGCGTACATTTATGGGCTACAGGCGGCCAGATGGGAAAGCAGGCACGCGCAATTACATCGCCATTATCAGTTCCGTCAACTGTTCCGCCAGCACAGTGCGTTTTATACAACGTCGCTTTGGCCCGGAGATCATGAAGAACTATCCGAATATAGACGGCGTCATTGGGCTAACGCATAAAAACGGCTGTGCCATGCAGATCGGTGGCGAGGCCATTGAGCAACTGCAACGCGTGCTTGCTGGCATGGCCGTCCATCCGAATATAGGTGCTTACCTGCTTGTCGGGTTGGGCTGTGAGAGCAACCAACTGCAAGAGCTAATCAGCAAATGGGAGCTGGATGCCGGGCGGCACTGGAAGAAGCCACTTTTCCTGACCATCCAGGAGAATCACGGAGTAGCGCATACCGTCGATAGGGCCGTAAGCATGATCAGCGAACTCTTGCCGCAGGTGAACGATGTACAGCGCGAAGAGATACCCATCTCCGAACTCAACGTCGCCTTGCAGTGCGGCGGCAGCGATGGCTGGAGCGGCATCACCGCCAATCCTAGCCTGGGATATTGCGTGGATGAGCTGGTACGCCAGGGTGGGACAGCAGTATTGAGCGAGACACCTGAGATTTATGGGGCGGAGCACATCCTGCTGCGGCGTGCGCGTAGCCGGGAAGTAGGCGAGCAATTTATCAAATTTATACGCTGGTGGGAACATTATACCGCCATCAATAACATGGAAATGGACAATAACCCCGGTCCCGGCAACAAACTGGGCGGACTGACCACCATCTACGAGAAATCGCTGGGCGCAATAGCCAAAGGTGGCTCCACGCCACTCAACGCAGTCTATAAATATGCCGAACAGATTACCGAGCGTGGGTTAGTCGTCATGGACACGCCTGGGTATGATCCGATCTCCGTAACCGGGCAGGTTGCCGGCGGCAGCAACATCATCGTCTTCACCACTGGACGCGGCTCCTGCTTTGGCTACAAGCCCGCGCCATCCATCAAGGTCGCAAGCAATACAACCCTCTACGAAAATCTGCGCGATGACATGGACATTAACGCAGGCGTCGTGCTGAATGGGGTCAGCGCACAAGTCGTCGGGATGCAGATTCTGGATGAGATTATCGCCGTAGCCAGCGGCAAGCAGAGCAAGAGCGAAGCGCAGGGCATCGGCGACGAAGAGTTTGCCCCCTGGATTCTGGGCGCGACAATGTAAAGATAGTTTATCAGCATTGTAACCTGCCCGTCTACATTTCCTGCCGCTCTGGCGGCATTTTGGCTACACCCGTACCAATAGGGCAAATTATATTGTGCACACATCATGGCTGAAAGGAGCCATTTCTATCATTGCCGGGCATTGTATTTTTGCATGAAAGGAAGAACATAATACAGAAAATCGGTGGAGCTATCATCGTGGTAATAGGAGTATCATTATTGTTTTAGCTGTATTATTAATTTAGACTGGCAAACCATGTTCTATTGTTAATGTTTTGAAAATGAATAGAGGGATATATATACTATTATTATATTAAATAATGCAAAATACACAAGGAATATGTTATATTTCTGTCATGACATGCTCATCTGATATAAGGTAAAAAGGCATGTAGGAGGATATATCTGCCTTTATGCCTTCTCAGTAAGGGATGGGTATCATCGCAAGCATAGATAGTGTAGAGAGAAAGAAGGAGGTAAAACGGGCACAGAGTGCAGGATGCAAAAATGCATATTTGGTGAGAAGATTTAAAAGAAGCATGATGATAGATCATCATTCGAATTCTTTTTTGTATTGCCGTGTTTATACAAGAAAAGAAGCTATTGCACAGCTTATAGCACAAATATAATTGTAGAGTTAAATTGGCATAGTATTTTCATCAAAATCTCATGTATTCTTGCTATAGTATTGGCACGTAATTATATAGATATGCATGTATCTTATGGCTTCTCGTTCCGATAGTTAAAGAGTATGAATGGTTCATCGGGCGAGGATGCCAGGACAAAATGAAAAGATAGTGAGGGAAATTGTATTTATGAAAATCGCAACAGGTGAGTTGGAGGAAGTAAGTGATGCAACGGTTCCAAGTTATGATGTAGTTGTGGTAGGGGCTGGACCCTATGGGCTTTCGGCGGCGGCACATTTACAAGAGCGAGGGCTCAAAATAGCTATTTTTGGCAAGCCGATGGGTTTCTGGCGTGAGAACATGCCAGAGGGGATGCGTATGCGTTCATACTGGTGGGCGACGAATCTCTCCGATCCAGGAAAGCGCCATGATTTGAATCATTATGAGAAGGCGAAGGGAGCATTTGAGCGAGATCCGTTCCAGCTTGATACTGTTATAGATTATGGACTGTGGTTCCAAAAAAAAGTTGTGCCAGACGTTGATGAGACCTATGTCGCGGACATTGTTCGTCAAGAGGGTGGGCGTTTTATTATCACCCTGGCTGATGGGCGTGTGATTCAGAGTGAGGCCGTGATCATGGCAGTGGGGCTTATATATTACGCGCATCGGCCAGCCGAGTATGCGCAACTGCCATCTGATCTTGTTTCGCATACCATGGATCACTGCCGGTTGGACGGTTTTGCGGACAAGCATGTTGTTATAATTGGTGGTGGGCAAAGTGCCTTTGAAATGGCAGCGCTTATACATGAGCTTGGAAGCTCTGTGGAACTGGTCATACGGCGACCCATTCGCTGGGTGCGTGAGCACAATCCCAGCTTACCGCCCGTGCTCAGGCAATTGAGAGCGCCGACAGCTGGTATGGGAGCAGGCTGGTCAAACCTGATCCTGGAAAAGTCCCCTTACCTCTTCCACCGCTGGCCGCAAAAATATAAAGATCATTATTTGCTTACCCACAACGTCTCGGCTGCGTCATCCTGGTTGCAAGAGCGTACAATGGGCAAAGTGCTCATCCACGATAATGCGCATGTCCAGCGAGTCGAACATGATGAGAACAAGGTGTGCTTGACGCTCGCAAATGGGAAGGTGTTGCAGGCTGATCATTTGATACTGTCCACAGGCTATCAAGCGGATGTCAATCGAATACCATTGCTGCATACTGACATTAAAGATAAGATCCAGACCTATATGGGTTACCCGGTTTTGAAGGAAGGCTTCGAGAGTAGTGTGCCTGGGTTATATTTTCTTGGCTTCTCGGCTCAGCGCAGTTTTGGGCCGTTATATCGCTTCGTCGTAGGGGTAGAGCCCGCTGCTCGTGGGGTTACGGACGTAATCGCGCGGCAAGTAAAGGCGGCGAAATAACACTCTATTTCACACTAAGAAATTGCGTGGCTCAAGCCATGGAGTTTCTGCTGGTGCGCCTGGTAATTCAACGATAGCCAGGCGCATCTCTTTGTCGAGAAAAACGCTCACTTCATCCGGTGGAATCAGCAAGATACGTTTGCTGAGTGGGTCAGAAACAGGTTCGTTGTTGACGAAGAAATGATAGGTCGCGCGTATAGTAGCTGGCAACAGATACGTTCTGTACCAGATGTCGCTACTATCTAACTGAAACAGGCTGTGTGCCATGCTTCTACTATTTAAGATACCGCCCAGGCAGCAAGTAAGGTCGCCTGATCTGCTCGTCTGCTGATCGCGCCAGAGCAAGGTGACCAGAAACTCATCATCGCTGGCAGGTTCAACGAGCGGAGTTCCCTGTGCTACTATATCTTGCCAGAACTGCTGTGTGCTATTTTCCATGCGTAAAGCTTGTTGTAAGGCTAGTAAGCGTGGGCTATGAAGTCCTTCGAGTGCTTGCATCGTCGTTTTTTCCAATTCTATTTGGCTTTGTTATGATAATAAGCAAACAACATCGTATATATGAATGCAAGTTGGTGTGAACGACAGCACCTTTTGCTCTCCACTAGACTGCGATAAGAAAGATGGTAGAATAGTTAGAAGTAGAAAACAGTATAGTGTTGTAAGAAAAAGGGATGCGTTATGAGCTTTCAGAATGATCCACACGTGATTCGCTGGCGGTTGCATCTGGCGGCAGCGCCAGCGAAAGTGCATGAGATGCTAGCAACAGACGCGGGACGGGCACTTTTTTGGGCGGAGTCAGCGATTGAGACGAATGGAGTGATTGATTGGCGCTGGCCCGGAGCGTCGGGACGTTTTAAGCTGATCGAGAATACGCCACCGTTACGCTTCGCCGTGGAATACTTTGGGCACACAACAGTGGTGTTTACACTGGTAAGCGATGGGGCTAAAGGAACTGATCTGACCATGACAGAGCGTGGTGTACCTGAGGAGGATCGGGCGGAGACGCTGGCCGGCTGGGTTTCGGTGCTGATGGCACTCAAAGCCGCAGTCGATTTTGGGGTTGATCTGCGCAACCATGATGGGCGCAGAACATGGCGTAATGGGTTTGTGGATAATTAAGCTGGTTAACTACTCTTAAAAGCTGCGCAATAGACTATCGAGGATCGCTAATTTAAGATAGAATATAGGGGAGGGGTCGGGCACTGAAAAACTTTTGAGAGAGGTAGGCAAGAGAAGAATGGAAACAGGCAAAGCGATTTTGCTCATCAATATGCTGGCATCAGAGCTTGGTTATGAGGTGAAGTGGGCAAGGCTTCCCAACGGGGCAGTTGGCGATTCTTTTCGTCTGAACAACCATGAGGGCGAGGAGCGCCTGTTTCGAGGGCCCAAAAAGTATGAGCAGGCGTTGCAATGGTTGCGGGCAAAACTCTGAGTGGCGAGCGAATTCCAGTAATGTGAACTGGCAAGAGATTGTCGCGAGCATGTGTAGTATCCTATCAGTAGATTATTATTATCCTTCTGCTTTCATATAGAAGAATTGTTTTTATCATGTGAATCTGGTATAATTACTGTACGGCGTTTTGCGCCTCTTCTTTTCGTCTGAATCATGAAAGAAGGAGTAAAGTTTTATTATCGAAATGCCCGATGATCAAACTCAGCCGGAGTACAGGGTGATGCGAGACATTCAATGCCCTAACTGTCACAGAACGTACAAAATAGGCCTGGCTGAAAGCGGTAAAGAGATTCGCTTTCTAAATATGGTGACATGGAATTGTCCCAGGTGTGGTCATCACAACATTACTCCATTTCTCAACAACGAAAAACGCTAAAGATGCCTCAATGACGTACGCGTCTAATAAGCCTCTCTTCTATTGTTTGTGTAGATTGTAGCTGAAAACATTTTCCCTCTATCAGGTGCTGAGAGCTTGATAACAATATCTTCCACGCTCTCAGCATTTTTGTGCGCCTTTTTTCTGTGTCTATCTATTTCGTGTCTATTTATAAGGAATAGAAAGAAATAGAATCAGAGAATCATGTCTAGCTCTGAATATCTAACGAGGAGAAAGAAAGAAAGATGGAGATAATGCTTAAAGAGGCGAAGGGGATCTTGACGCCGCAGCGCAATGGTTTTCTGACAGCGGAACCGTATCCGTTCACACATACGCTTTCGGCCTATGTAGGATGTGGTTTTGGGCAAACGACATGCGGCATGTATTGCTACGCACAATATCTGCCGAGTTGGTCTTTTGGCGGAGGCGGTGCGGCCTGGGGACAGGCGGTCCAGGTAAAGACAAACGCTGCCGAATTGCTAGATGCCACGCTGGGCAGGATGAGCCCTGAGAAGTGGCGCATGCTACGCATCTTTATGAGCAGCACAACTGATCCGTATCAGCCACTTGAGCGCAAATATCAGGTGACACGACAGTGCCTCGAAGTGTTCGCACGCTATAAAGATCTAGATTTGCTGGTCGTGCAGACGCGTTCACCGTTGGCCGAACGCGATCTGTCGCTGCTCAAGCAGATTCCGTACGCGTGGCTCTCGGTGACCATCGAGACGGATGAGCAAGATTACTTGAAGAGCTTAAAGAGGTGGGCCAGCGCTAGAGAAACGTTGGGGGCTAGTACGCGTAGCTAGTGCTATGGGTGTCAGGACACAGATTACGGTGAGCCCGTGTTTGCGCTATACAAGTGTGGAGGCGTTTGGTCAGGAACTGCTGGAGAGTGGGGCGGTGCGCGTAATTGTCGATACAGCTGTGGATGGGGATGGGTCGAATGGTGGGCGGAGTGCGCGGACGCCGTTTGCTGCGGCTGAGCCAGCCTGGGCGGAAACAGGCCATGCCCATGCGCTCTTTGCGTACTTACGCGAACACGGAGAGACACATGGGGTTGCCGTTGGGTGGAGTAATGCGGGCTTTTGCGGAATTGAGCGGCGAGGCTGGACGTAGTGGGGCTATGATCCATCCAATTGAAGGTGGTATGTATGTAAATCTAAATACAGCAATTCATCGTGTAAAAAGAGCATAGACAAAATGAGATTGTTTCTATATGCAGGAGGTTTTCTATGAATTGTCCCAGGTGTGGCGCGAGAGTGCCGGGTGGCGCGAACTTTTGTGAGGCGTGTGGTCTACCCCTACATCAGACACAAGAGCAAGAGGTTGCATCTTCTGCTAATTCGCGTAGAAGTGTTCGCTCTAGCAGTATGAGCATGCAAGATCCATATAAAGATCAGATCAAGCAGATAAAGTTGCAGTTGAAACAATTAAGAATATATCTCAGGCAGATTACTACACAGATGTCCAGTACGCGGGCACGATATCATGAAACAGCTGCGTTTGTGCCTTCTGGTATTCTTGGCAAAGGATACAAATGGTTCGAAGATATGCGTCTGCTGGGACCTCAACAACAAAAAGAACAATTGCAACGGCAGATCCTCCAAGTTGAGCAGGAACTCTTAGGGCTAGAGCAGGCACAGCAGGAGTGGCGACAACAGGTAGGTAGATAAAAAGAAACGAAATATGCAAAATAGATTTTATTATACATGTATGCAGTTTTTATAACTTTGCGCTTAAGCGCAAAGTTATAAAAACTGCATACATGTATAATAGTTATCATTCCACATTATGATTTGTTAGTGGTTTGTTGGTGATGAATTTGCTCGAACTGTATAATGGCGTCGGCGGCGCGTTTGTAGCCACCGGCGGCGCGAGTGTAGCGCTGCATAGTTTGGGCACGTGTGCGATACGTCGGGTCGGTCATGACTTGCTTGACTGTTGTGCGTAGTTGCTCGGCGGTGACAGTATTTTTGTCGAGAGCAATGCCCAGGCCACGCTCTTGAATGTGTCGTGCCGTCATCATCTGTTCAGGTATCTGAGGGACCGCGATCATGGGCACCCCATAATAAAGACTCTCCATTGTACTATTCATGCCACCATGAGTGATAAAGACGCTAGTATGTTGCAGAACCTCAAGCTGGGGCACATGTGGCGAGACCAGGAAGTTATCAGGGATGGGATCAAGGGAAGCGGGATCAACATTTTTGCCGCTGGAGAGGACCACCAGCCATGGCTCCTCTCTGAAGGCCGCAAAACACATATTGTAAAATTCGGCCTGATTGTTGAAGACCGTACCCAATGAAATGTAGAGCGTCGTCTTCCCCACAAGTTTGTCAAGCGGGAAGTCGTGGCTGTCCTGGCGATCCTGGAGGGAAGGGCCAACGAAAACGAAGCGTTCATCGAAAGTCTCACTGCCGGGCTGGAATTCCTTTGGAATGAAGACAATCGTGAGTGGCTCTGCGCCCAGGAACATCTCTTGCGCAGTGAAGGGTGGCACATTATAAGTACGACATAACTGTGCTAGCTTGCCGTTGACCTGACCGAACATCGCGGAGAAGCCGCCCTCCGCGTTGAGACCTGTATTATTGTTTGCATTGGGATTCATCGCAGCCATATTGAAACGCTCGTTAGCTGCGTAGCTGGGACGAAAGAGTATGACCGGAATATGCAAGGCACGTGCCACGATTTTCCCCCACAGGCACATCATATCGTAAAGGATATAATCGGGCTCTTCTGCTCGTATACTCTCAAGCACCTGTGGGAGGACACGGGCACTTTCATCCACCATCATGAAAGGTAGCGTGTTTGGGGAATAATTGTTTTTCGAGAAGTTGAAGTTAGCGGGTGGTTTTATTTTACCCATCTGGGATTGATAGCTGCGAAAGGTTGCGCCCGTCGCCTCAACGGGTGCGCGAAAATCCTCTGTGAGGTAATAGATGACCTTTTCACCACGCTGCACCAGTTCGTGTGCGACTGCGAGTGTTGGATATACATGCCCATGAGCAGGAATGTTTAAAAAGACGTAAGTAGCCATATATCTTCCTCGTTGCTTTGTGCATTATTGTATGAATTTGTGTTCCCATCTCTATTATACAATTACAGCAAGGGAAGTGGTTTGAATGTCGAAATGAGTGAAGATTGGTGGCCGAGTTTTTCTATCACCATGTTAGAATAATCATGGAGAGGGTGCTAAATCTTTCTTGACGTATTGGAGTGCCAGTGCTGCTATCTCTGTACTGGCATTATAGCAAGCTTGTAATGTTTTGAGACGAACGCTTTCATTCCAATTGCCATGCAGGATCGCAGGAAGGTATTGAGCTCCGTGAAAGGCAATGCCAAAGCGCACAGCATCGAGCAACACATTATGTTCGGCCGTTGTGATTTTGCGCTGCTGGCTGTATCCCCCTATGATAGCTGCAATAGCGTGTTGGTCAGGCTGAATATGGGAATGTATAGATAATGTAGTCTTATCAGACTTATCAGAGATAACAGAGTTCTTCAAGTGACTGATCAACAAGAGATAGCTAATATCCAGGATAGCGAGCCCAACGCCAGCACTATTCCAGTTGGTCAAAACCACCTCATTATTCGTAGTACAAACAGCGTGGTATGGCCAGCTATCGCCATGTACGATAGTGATTGGCAGATTCATTGTTTGTTGCATGCGGTGTAGTGTGGCAATGAGACCACTGTAAAGCGGCCAGATTGTCAGGGGGACGCGATGAGCCTCGGGTAAGAGCTGACCAAGTGCATAGGGGATAGCTGATGCAAGCTGAAAGCGCGAACCAGGTAAGAGTGGTGTGGCAGAACCAGTCATCACATGTTCTGTGAGCTTATGCAGCTTTCCAAGGGCTGCACCAAGCAGAGCAAGATTCTCGTATGAAGAATCCATATAGCTCCCCTCAATAAAAGTAGTGAAGAGGGCACTCCAATTCTGGTAAGAGCTTACAGGTTTACGTGCCAGCGTCAAAATAGGTCGTGGTGCAGGATAACCGCAACATGCCAGATATTCTAAGATTGTAGCTTGTTTAAGTAAAGTTGTAGTAACATTAGAACAATGAACTGCTCGTAAGACGCCCGATTCCGAAGAAGTCGTGAAGACGCGATAAACCCCGCGATCCTCATAAGCATGTCGATGCATAGATTGTATACTAACAACGCAACTTCCATATTGTTGCTGGAGAAGTGCCGTCAACATTGACTGCTGATCCATCGTGTAACCTCTGACGAAACTATAATTTTTTACGCAAGCAAGTTAACAATCTTTCTGGCACATATTTTAGCATAAAGTGAAATATATTGCAGAAGATAGGTTTTCGGATAGGAAAACTTTTGGGTTGCAATGTTTGTGTATTGCATATACATTGCACTTTTGCTTATTTTGTATATTGAGCAAAAACGCAATATATATGCAATACATAAAAAAGAGGAATGAGTTGTTCGCGGACATTATCTCTGATATCTGCGAACGAAAGTCAGGAGGCTATAATGGTAGGAGCTAAAAGATAGAAAACCATGCGAGATAGCTTAAACACGTGCATGCCAGCCGAACTTACTGCCTGGAAGATGTTTGCGCCAGCGCGTAAGCGAGTTCCAGCGAGTGCGAATGGCCGCGTATTGCTCCTGGGGGAGAGGTCCTTGTTGGAGGGCCGCAAGATTGTATAGATAGCGCTCAGGGCGAGACGTGCCTACAAGGACTACATTAACGCCTGACACATTCAGAATGAAACGTAAGGCAGTGCTGGCAGCAGTCTTTTCCTGAGCGAGAAAAGCATAGTCAAGCTTGCGAAGACGCTGCCAGTAGGCAAAACGTGTAGGCTCATAGGGAAGTTGAGGTGCATTCCAGGCTGCATTCGCGAGAGAATGTTTAGCGATAATGCCCATACCTCGTGCACGAGCAACTGGGATAACCAGCTCAATTGCCTCCTGATCGGCAATATTAACCGTAGTTTGTAGCGTATCGAAGTAGCCTGTAGAGATAGCATAGAGAGCGTCGGCGCGATCACCACTATATCCAATATAACGTATTTTGCCAGCGGCACGCGCTTTTTGCAGGATCGTAATAACCTCATCATGCTGTAAGTAAGTACGTGGGCAACTGTGTAGTTGTAAGAGATCAATATAGTCGGTGCGTAAGCGTTTGAGGCTACGTTCGATGCTCATTGTCAGCACTTGCGGGTGCCAGTCTGGCAAGTCATAGCCATCCCCATGTCCACATTTTGTGAATAGATAATACTCGCTTCTCCTTTTACCCACGGCTTGACCAATCAATTCCTCGCTACGTCCATAGCATTCAGCCGTATCGATTACGTTAAGTCCCGCATCGAGTGCTTGATTGAGGAGAGAGCTCACTTGCTCTAAAGATGAGTCGTCGATCTCCAGACCACCAAAGCCCAATGGGCAGACAAGCATATCGGTTGAGCCAAATTTTGTAAGTGCACAGTGTTGTTCAATAGAATGTTTTGATTGGAACACGGGTTCCTCCATATGATAAATATTCACTGCCAATCATCAGATTTGAAGATCTTGACATAGAAATTACATAGTATATGTGCAATCTGTCTACCCATATTTATTACATAAAGACAGAGAATATAGCTTTTCAAAGCTAGCGGATTATAACTTTTATTGCCTACTACTACTGTATCATTGCTAGATGAGATGAGAATGAAAAAAGAGTCAAAATTTCATAGTCCACTCATAAAATCTGTGTATAGTAGCAGATATGAGGGAGACTTTCTCTATTAGCATTTCCAAGAGGAGTATGTTATGTGTATACTAGTAGCGGAAGATCATCCCATGTTAGGGCAAGATCTGAAAAGAGGCACTGCTTATCAATTGAAGGAATCAACGACATGAGGTCTTTTATACGTCTCATCTGGCCTTTTGGAGTGCGTATGCAATTAACATTCTGGTATACCGGTGTATTTGCATTGTTGCTCTTCTTAGCGGGCGTATTTCTCTATCTGCACCTGGAATTCTCATTAGGGAAAAGCCTCGATTCGGCGTTAGAGACGCACACGCAGCAGCTAGCAAACGATATTACATATAATGATAGGAAGATCAAGCTGCACGATGCGACAGCCGACCTGCCTGGTTTCGATAAAGATGCCGATCAGCAGCGAGTTACCAATGGAGATGTCAATTACGAAATACTTGTGCGCCTGTTAGATAAACATGGTCGCCCGCTGCATGCCACCCCTGCCTTTCTCACGCTCAAAGTACCAGCAGTCAGTGTCAGTCAACCATTGCAAGGCCATCCGTGGCAGGACACAGTAACCACACTAGATGGGAGCCAGCAAGTGCGCGTCTACAGTCGTGAGCTCACCTCAGAAGGGAAGCCATTTGGAGTGATTCAAGTTGGGCAATCGATGGAAGATCTGCACGAGACACTGCACCATATTGCCGAAGAGTTGATATTGCCAGGAGTATTTTTTCTCGTGGTTAGCGCAATTGGCAGTTACTTGCTGGCATTACGGGCACTTGCGCCAATTCATAGCCTGATACGTACAGCACGCTCGATCAAAGGGGGCAACCTGAGCCAGCGCGTACCTGTGCCAGAGGCACGCGACGAATTGCGTTTCCTGGCAGTCACCTTAAATGAAATGCTAGAGAGCCTGGATCATACATTCGCACGACAACGCCGTTTTGTTGCTGACGCCTCGCATGAATTGCGTACGCCTGTTGCTGTCATAAGAAGCACGACCGATGTAGCCCTCTTGCATGCAAGCACGCAGCAGGAATATATCTCGGTCTTAACAAACGTCAACGCAGAGGCTGAACGTTTAAGCAAACTGATCAATGACCTATTGGCACTGGCACGAGGGGACGAGGGGCAAACAAAGTTTGAAAGCGAACCCGTCGAGCTGGACCAGCTTGTTGACATCGTAGCCGCAAACGCCGAGTCTCTGGCAGCGGATCGTGGCGTCACGCTTCAAAGAGGTGTCCTCGAACCAGTCACTATTTTAGCCGACGAGGCGCGGCTCATTCAGATGGTAATGAATCTCATTGATAACGCCATTCTCTATACGAATAATGGAGGAATCGTCACCGTATCAGTTGTATGGAGACAAGCGCAAGCATGCATAAGCATCCAGGATACCGGAGTGGGTATAGCACAGGAGCACTTGCCGCACATCTTCGAGCGCTTTTACCGTGTTGACCCGGCACGCACGCATACCGAAGGAGGGAGTAGTGGGCTTGGCCTGGCCATTGTCGAATGGATTGTACGGGCACACAAAGGAACGATTGTAGTGGACAGTGAGCCTGGAAAAGGGACTACCTTTACCGTAAAGTTGCCAGCGGGATCTGATGCAAAAAAGGCCCCTCTGGTTCAGGAAAAGATTACAAAAATACTCTCTGCCAAACTTGCATAGGCGTACTCAGGCTAATTGTTTTATGTAGCCATACGCTATTATTATAGGTAGCAAAAGAAGAAAACTTTTCTCATACATAATTACGAACTCATTTAGCTTTTTTTGTCGTAGGCATAATTTTGTGTTATGATAGATCTGCTGGATGGGTTATGGTCATAGTCTCTCTTAAGGCTATAAGGGAAATCAGCTGCAACAAGAGCTATGGTCCTCTCGTGTATTTCCCACCTATATGTGCAAAGATGTACCTGAAAAGAAAGAAATGTTGTATGAAGCAACGTTCATTTAACAGAAAAGCCTTTTGAGAAGCAGTCAGGAAAGCCGCATAGTCGTGGCGAGCAGTGCTCAGCTTATCTATCAGGATAGTAGATCAAAAAACTAAGGAGTTTGTTTCATGCTTCTTCATCCCAGCAAACATGTTGGTGATGCCTGGTACTATGTTAAAGAAGACATGGTCCACCGTTTTTACCTCACAACCCCCATGAATGAAAGTTGTTCGACGCATGGTGAGATAGGGCACGCGATTAGTACTGATCTCACGAGCTGGGATATCCTGGATCTGGCGTTGACACACGATGAGGCAGAGGTGTGGAATGAGGCACATACAGCAATCGGGTCAGTATTATATTATGCAGATCGTTATTGGCTGGCTTATACAGGTAATACGGGCGATAGTAGTAGAAAAGAGACTGCTGTCTGCCTTGCAGTCTCTGATGACTTTGTCAGGTGGGAAAAGGTTGCGTATAATCCTGTCACGCGCATAGACCCGCTTTACTATGAGCGGTGGGGGTCTGCAGGCAAGCAGGGCGTGCACTGGTGTAGCCCCTTTCTTTTTAGTTATGACGGGTGGGTGTATCACTATGTGTGTGCATGCCGCAAGAGTAGCCCGCCCGGTCAATGTGGCACGTTGGGTCTAGCACGGACACGCGATATGATCACCTGGGAGGTGCTGCCTCCGCCAATCCTGGAGCCGATATTGCAGAATATGGATGTGCCACAGTTATATTATATGAACCGGCGCTTCTACCTCGTATTTTTTGCCCATGCCCATGATTTTACAACTGACTTTGTTGCCAGGTATGGTGCGGAACTAACATCCACAATGTACTCTATGGTAAGCCCGACGCCCTTTGGTCCTTTTCGCATGGTTGGTTCCGGGCGCATTCTGCCCGTCACATCGGCGCAAGAGGGGGTAGCTGGACAGATTGTGAGCTGGCAAGGACAGCATTACCTCCTATGCAGTGTACAAATGGAAGAACAAAATAAAGAATTGTTGCCTATTCAGGTCCAGTTCACGCCGGCGGGAGTGAAAGCAAGCATATAGTTGTGTGGGCGGCCATACATTTTGTAATTGGTCTGACCCAGTTCATCTGGCGGCTCGCCGCGTAGCGACGACCCTTGTGGTTGTCGTCGTGGAACCGCCTGTCGAGCCGGGCCACCACGACCCCATAGGGGCACGGCAAGGACAAGCCGTTGTCGCTACGCGGCCAGCCGCCAGATGAACTGTGCCAGTGCAGTAATAAATATTGTTAGCGCAGCGAAACCACGCTAAACTGGCGATCAGGCGATGCGTTTTGCCAGCGTTGCCAGAAACTCTTTATTATCGTTTGTCTTGGATAGTTGTTGTAGAATGGCCTCCATGGCCTCCTGGCCCTGCTGCTCGGAGAGTTGTGCGAACATACGGCGCATCGTGACGATAGCGTGATAGGTTGTGTCGTTGTAGAGAAGTTCCTCGCGACGTGTACCTGATAGCCCGATATCGATGGCTGGGAAGATGCGGCGCTCGGCCAGTTTGCGGTTAAGCACCAGTTCCATATTGCCAGTGCCCTTGAGTTCCTCATAGATCACATCGTCCATGCGGCTGCCGGTTTCGATCAAGGCAGAGGCGATAATAGTCAGGCTGCCGCCCTCTTCGATCTTGCGTGCTGCGCCGAAGAAGCGTTTGGGTAACGTCATAGCATTTGGATCGAGGCCGCCGGAGAGGCTGCGTCCACTGGATTCGACGGTCAGGTTGTAGGCGCGGGCCAGGCGTGTCAGGCTATCGAGGAGCACGACAACGTCTCGTCCCTCCTCAACCATACGTTTGGCGCGTTCCAGCACCATCTCTGCCAGATGAGTATGCACCTGCGATGGCTCATCGAATGTAGAACTCACAACTTCGCCCCCGACCTTGCGCTGGAAATCGGTGACCTCCTCTGGTCGTTCCCCTACAAGCGTGGTGAGCAGATAGACATCAGGATAATTCTGGGTGATGGCGTTAGCAATGGCGGCGAGCAAGATAGTTTTGCCAGCCTTTGGAGGGGCGACGATCAGGCCGCGTTGACCGCGCCCGATTGGCGAGACCAGGTCGATGAGGCGACCCGAAAGGTTCTTTGGTTCGGTCTCCATTACCAATTGTTCATGTGGAAATACTGGTGTGAGGACATCGAAGTGTGGGCGTTGCTTTAAATCGGGATTGCGTCCGTTGATCTCTTCAACGCGCAGCAGACCGGCAAACTGCTCACGATCTTTAGGTGGACGTACCTGTCCCATGACCTGATCGCCCCGTCGCAGTCCGAAGCGGCGAATCTGAGAGGCGGAGACGTAGACATCTTGTGGGCCGGGCAGATAGCTTTTCTGTCGCAGAAAGCCGTAGCCATCCTCCATAATATCCAGTACGCCTGATCCTATGCTTGTTATCTGCTGATCGGTGGAGTGATTCAACAGGTGCTCCTGGGCCATGATAGCTGATTCTCTTACGGCAGTTGCTTCTAATTGTGGCTGTTCGCGATAGGCTGTTAAAGGGTGTAAAGCGTGGTTTGTTGTCATAAATGCTTCAAATCTGGGTACTCGCCTTTAGTGTGGGAGCACCCGGCTCCTTTCAGGGAAAGGTATCTTTCTTGTTGTTGGTAAAAAAGTGATGTCTCTGAGCTATTAATGCTTCTGGACTATCTATTAATGTTTCTGAAATTCTTAAGAATGTGCTACTTCATAATCATCGCTATGCAGTTGTGTAGCCTGGTGGGCGCTGCAACAATGCAGCATGCAGACTATCATTTGTGCGTATGAGCTTGAAATACGGCAACTCTATAATGCAAAAAATTGTAATGGGCTCGTGGAAGATAATGAAAAATGTCGATCCGTGTGTATAGATATCAAGTGTAAGGTGTGTTAGCGCACATCTTCTACTGAAGTTAACAAACAAGCCGTTCTTTCTATTCCATTGAGGGTTGGTTTTCCGTCCCTGCTACTTTGTATACGTTGGCAGGCGATCTTTCGTTCCATCACTCTTTTTCTGTTCCAGGTATTAGGATCAATTTTAACCTATAGCGCTGCTACAATGCAAGTGAAAAGAGGTAAAAATACCACAAGTTGACAAAAATTGGCCTATAGTGAAAGTAAAGGATGATAACGATGGAAAAGAACAGGACAGGTTTTGCGGAAGTCAATGGAACGCGGCTCGCCTATGAGGTCGCCGGGGAAGGGCATCCGCTGGTGCTTATTCATGGTTTGCTTGTGAATAGCCATCTCTGGGATGAGCAGTTTTACACATTTGCGCAACATTATCAGGCTATTCGCTACGATATGCGTGGCTTTGGTGCTTCGGCGCTGATCACAGAAGGGATGCCCCCTTATTCGTCGAGTGCTGACCTGTATCATCTGCTGCGTTTTCTGAGGATTGAGAAGGCATATGTGCTGGGCCTCTCGGCAGGAGGTGCCCTGGCCATTGATTTCACGATTGAGCATCCAGAGATGGTTGATGCGCTGATTACGGTTGCTTCTGGCCTGATGGGTTACCAGTCAGCGTCGGACGAGAATGTGTGGCCCCAGCTTGCCAACCTGCTCCAGCGAGGCGAACTGGCAAGCGCGGTTGAAGTCACGCTGCGCCATTGGACCGATGGCCCCACGCGTACTCCTGAGCAGGTTGATGCTCATGCCCGTGAGCAGGTGCGTGCGATGACGACCGCTAACTATCAGATGCCTAATGACTTCGCATCGTTCATGCCGCAGCCTATGCTGCCGCCCGCCAGACAGCGGCTCGCTGAGATCAACGTTCCAACACTGGTCATCTACGGCGATAAAGATGTGAAAGAAGCGATAGAGATTGCACATATCTTAGAGACGGAGATTAAAGGTGCAAAGAAAGTTGTCATCCCGAACACTGCTCATCATCTCAACCTGGAGCGGCCAGCCGATTTCAACCGCGTTGTGTTGGATTTCCTGGCGTTGTTAGCATCGAGAGTAGGCGGGTCAGTATATCCAATTTTTATACTGAACTTTGTTTACTGGTGTTCATCTCCTCGAAAGCTTATAATTAGGAGGTTGGTCGGGCAAAATCAAATTGTAACATCTTAACCTCTCCAACTTGTATCTCATGGGATACGATTGCGCAAAATTTTAAATGGAAATTGCCTTGTATAAATACTTAACAAACCTGTTCGATTGCTAAACTCCTATGAAGTAAAAGAAGGAAATGCATTTGCTATACGTAGTAAATATTCATGAAGATTTATTTACTAGTATTTTTTATTAAACTATGTTTGTGTTTGTGTTGCGGACAATCACTGGGCGTACAAGTTGAGAGCATTAGCTTTGAGTGGGGGATGGGCGAGGTTTATTTAGCAACGGATAACTCTATCAGACGCCAGGTTGCTATTAAGGTTATTCGTAGGGGCGCTACATATGCTGGTGGCGAGGCCACAGCAGATGCTGCACGTCTCTTCCAACGCGAGATGCGTACTATTGCGATGCTTGATCATCGTGATGTTCTGCCTTCATTCGATTCGCGACGAAGTGTTAGGCGAAAACCACTACCAACTACATGGTGATGCCTATGCAGAACGTCGTATCCGATTGCTTCAGTAGCAATATAGTTCCCACATGCTCCCTCCGCAGAGGTTGCTGGTGTCTCTTCACCTGCGCAGTGCCTTGTATGCCATCGCCAGCGGTCCTTGGCTCAGATGTGCAAAGTCATCTATTTTGTCTTATGTGCCAGAGAGTCTCCTACGTCAACCCGACCTGATCTGGCATTTAGCTCACAGAGTCTAACCAGTGCGACGTCCAGCCATAGGAATAGCCGATTCGTGGTCATTTGCCATACCGCTCCGATATTGGTCCGGCTCTCTTTCCCGTTCAACCACAATACGCGAACTCGGCCATCATAGGATATGAGCCTTTAGCAGGTCGTTCCCCTTTCCAGGGTGGGCTTGGCCAGATGATGTACCAGGATCTCAATATTCAGCCGCAACCACCCATCAGCTTGAATCCGCGTATAATTGATGTGGCTAATTTCGGCTACATGGCATTTGTCAAGGACAAATAAGCTTTGTCTCATATTGTATCACCAATCTTTCAACAGCCTCGCGGAAGGCGAACTCATCTTGATCAAGTGCTTCCATAATGCGTGCTTCTTACGCCACTCATGTTCAAAAGACTCATTGATTGGCCGCGAGCGATGCCTAAGATAGGCCCTTACGAGGTGCTGCTGCGATGGCGTGCTCACACTCTTGTAGTGCTTGTTGATAGTCTTTCAAGTGTCATAGCCGACTCTGCTTTACCCTTATATTGGTCTGCAAAAAGAACACGAGATCGAGCTTCAACAGCACGATCAAAATCTTGTCGTGCATCTTAGATAGTGCCTTGTTATGCCATAAAGGATACTTCGATCCATTCTACTATGATTCTTAGGGAAACAATTGTGCAAATGTCCTGCAAAGCTTGTTCCCACTGCATAAGTACACGTTTGGAGCGTAGATATACTGCTCCATTGACATTGGTTATTCCACTTTGGGATTTTATTTCTTAAAAGGTTTGTAGGATTTGTAATGCATTCTCATATCTGCGCGACGTGTACCTTACGGCCCATTGAGAGTAGCAGTTTGAAGTGGTTCCAAAATTCAGATAGTGGTGGTAATTGCCAATTTAAGGCTGGGGCCTATCATGCAAATATTTTGGGTAAAAATCTTTTGTTTGTAGCAATGGAGCCTCCAATTTCAGTGATTTTGCTTATCAAGCACGCATGATAATTGGCAACGGTGATGCAGGCGCTCTCATCTTCCGCACTGATGATAAGGCACTGAACTATTATTTTTTTTATATTGGTCAAGATGGTTCTTATGGATTTGATATTGTAGAAAACAACGTTTTTCGGGTGCTGAAAAGTGGATTGAACCCAAGTATTATTAATACTGGTTTGGGTCAGTCTAACCAGATAGGTGTTGTGGCACAGGGGAGTCATTTTGATCTCTATGTGAATTTGCATCACATTGATAGTGTGGATGATAGTACCTATATATCTGGTCAGGTTGGTGTTGGAGCGTTTAGTAGTGCAGGTAATCCAACTGATGTAGCATTTAGCAACGCGCAGGTGTGGAAATTGTGATCTCCTTACTACATAGAGCGACCGAGATAAACCTTTGCATTATTAGGGATAAGTGATTGTGCGTAATTAAAGTCTTGCGATAGTGTAGAAGCACTCATCTATTCCTAATGGGGTGTAAGCATTGTATAATGAGCGCAGATATTATTTCGCAGTAGATTGGAGACGGAGACATTGAATTGTCAAACGAAGATAATAATCCTCGCTATATTATTGCTTATACTCATTATAGTAGGGGCGGGAGGCTATTACTTAATCATACAAAACGCGAACACCGAAGGGGTAGCAGCCTTGCAACCCCAGGCATCAGCGCCAGGGAACCCCAAGCTTGAAAGGCTTGAGCAGGTGACCGACCAGGCATTTGGGCAAGAAGATAGCTATGTACCCAATAGCTGGGGTGTGCACAAAAACCGCGTGATAAGAACATCACCGGGCGACATCTTTACCGTTTATACATCCGAGGGAGACGGTTCGGGAAACCGGAACTGGCACCTCATGCACAGGACCCTCGCAGGCAAATGGGAAGAAATAAAGTCCGGCAATGCTGGGACCGAGCCAATTAACATCTTGCGCGGCCCACACGACGAGATCCATATTTTCGCCTGGCCCGGCGATCAAGGCATACTCAATCATTTTGTCTCAACCGATAATGGGAAAACATTTAAAGAAGAAAATGTACCAGGGAAATGGATAAGCCAGGACCAGGGGTATGCCGGCAGCGGTACCAATGCCAAAGGCGATATCGTCATTTTTCAGACCGGCAACGACAAACCCGGCCTCTTCGTCTGGAGCTACTACAATCCCGACACGCAGAAATGGCAATTTCACACCAGCACATTTGACTACCGCTATACCTATGCCTTTTTTCTACCCGGTGATAACAACGACCTCACAATCACCGCCATGCGCGATGTGCATCGAAACCTCCTCAAATACCCAAGCGCCCCCAATGGACAATTTGATTACATTTTTAATGCAATCAAATACTTTTATATTAAAGATGTAACGCAAGACAAGCCCGAACTCATCCAAAAAGTCATCACAGAAGTACAACCTAAAAACGACACAGATCATGACATTACCTATATCGTAGATACCTATATCGACACATTTGGGCAAGTACACATTCTCTACGATAATATATATGATGGAGCGCATCAAGCCATTCTAGCAAACGGACAATTGATCAAAGATGTGCGAATGAATATCGACTATCCAGTCAAGATGCGCATAACGCAAGATACCAAAGGCCACTTCTACATCATTAGTACAAGCAACGACGGAAATACCCTCAACGTCTATCAGGGTACGGCCGACGATACCGATGGGACGCAACTCGAAGCGCCCGTCAAGATAGACATCTCGCAGATGCCCGGCTGTGATGACTATGACTTTTGCCACCTGCCAACCATCACAGTGCCACGCAGCGGCAATCCATTATCCGATACTATAGATGGCACCTATGGCAATCATGGGAACGAAATCTATTTCCGCATTAACCTGCGTAGTGGTACCGCGAGCATCGACCCACGCTCCCAGCTAAGCCAGGTGATTTCCGGCCAGATTCCTATAGCCATACGGGATGAATGGTGGTAGGTGTAGCGCGGTAATAGCGAGGAAGCTAATGAGAGCTCGATTACTGCTTTGAAATACTTCTTGCGCATTTTACCATTTTTTGCTACCCAAAAAATGGTAAAATGCGCAAGAAGTATTTCAAAGCAAGCCTTAAGCCGCATCATGCTCCAGGCGACTATGGTGACGGCTATACAGAAAGTAAACGATCAAACCTAGAATGAGCCAGATGAAGAAGCGCAGAATAGTAACCAATGGCAAGCTCACGATCAGCACCAGCGAAGCAATTACAGAGAGAATAGGCACAAGCGGAACAAAGGGTACCCGATAGCCACGGCGCAAGTCAGGCTGAGTACGGCGCAGGATTAACACAGCCGCCGAAACCAGCACGAATGCACTCAACGTACCAATATTTGTGAGTTCCGCCACCACATCGATTGGGGTCAATCCCGCAATGAGAGCGACGAAGGCACCAATGAGCAAGCTCGACATATAGGGAGTATGGAAGCGAGGATGGACATGTGAGAATAGTTTTGGCAGGAGACCATCACGTGCCATCGAGAAAAAGATGCGGCTCTGACCATAGAGTAGAACGATCAGCACCGTCGTCAGGCCACAGACAGCGCCAAACGAGATAATAGATCCGGCTGTATTAAGACCGATTAATATTAGAGCATGAGAGACCGGGGAAGCCACATCAAGTTTTGTATACGACACCATCCCCGTAAGTACAGCCGTGACCAGAATGTACAAGACTGTACAGACAAGCAAGCTTAAAAAGATACCAAGCGGCAGATCTTTTGCAGGATTGCGCGTCTCCTCCGCCGAAGTAGAAATCTGGTCAAAGCCTATATAGGCGAAGAAGATAATGCTCGCGCCGCGAAAGATGCCCCCCACCCCAAAGGGCAAGAACGGATTCCAATTGGCAGGATTGATATGTCCGAAGCCTATGATCAAGAAGAAAGCAATAACCGTAAGCTTAACGATCACAATAACGTTATTGACGCGAGCACTCTCAGAAGTCCCCAGGATCAGCAGAGCAGTAACCAGCAGGATGATAAGAAATGCAGGCAAGTTAATAATGCCACCCGAGAAAGGCGACGTTGCCAGAGCTTTAGGAACAGTAATACCCAACGAACTTTTAAGCAGATCAACGACATAGCCAGACCAACCAATACTCACCGCCGCAGCTCCTACCGCATACTCAAGAATCAAGTCCCAGCCAATAATCCAGGCCACCAACTCACCAAGTGTCGCATAAGAGTAAGTATAGGCACTTCCTGCTATGGGTACCGTGCTAGCGAATTCAGCATAGCAAAGAGCGGCCAGGCCACTTGCAATGCCAGCCACAACAAAAGAAAGGATCAAGCCAGGGCCAGCATATTTAGCGGCCGCAACGCCAGTCAGCACGAAGATACCCGTGCCCACAATAGCGCCGATGCCAAGTAACGTGATGCTAAACGCAGTGAGCGAGCGTTTCAGGCCATGCTCTTGCCCCTCGCTTTGTTTCATAATGCGATCAATTGGTTTGATGCGCCAGAGGTTGCTCATGGGTGCCGTTGCCATATGTCCCTATCTCCTTTTCTACTGGTCTATAGATGTAAAGAGAGAAAACATCTCTCTTCCGCGAAGAGAGATGTAAAAAATGGATGATAGTAGGGATACGGCCCGACGAGGTGCAATGGTTACAATTTTATGGACGGATTTGAGCCAAAACCGATTAAAGAGCTAAAAGAGCCTTATAAGGCTGAGGCAATTGTATAGCTGTGCCTGCTTAGAGATTCTGCGTCATCCAATGAGCGAACATAGGCACAGCCATACGGTAAAGCCCCTGATCAAGAAGCACGATGTCGCGCAAAAGAAGTTTTTTCAAGGCATCAAGCACCGGTTGCATGGGTTGTGCTGTCTGTTGAACGATCTGAGCAAGATTGGCATTGGTGAGCGTAAGAAGAGCACGTAAGCACGCGGCCTGCTGAGTATCGCAGTTATCCCAGAGATCCCAGAAGTAAGCAGACCAATTTTCGAAGACCTCTTGTTGTGCATCCGTCACATCCTCTAGCCTTGCCTGCTCGCGTGACGAACTATTGAGGATTTCGATCACTTGCTTGCAGATAGCCTGGATAAGGAAAGGATGGCAGCGCGTCACGCGCATAATTTCCTGGGCAACCTCCTCGGAAAAGATATTCGGCACAGGCTGTACGATGAGATTGTGCGCATCTTGCTCATGGAGGAAGCTCACCTTAATGCGTTCCACGTTAACAAAATAGCCAGCCCAACCACGGCCCATATCCCCGATCATCCGGGCACCACTGAAAAGGAGCGCGAGCCGTGAACGATTTTGGATAACGCTACGGAACCAGTTGAAGAGGAGCTTGATATTGAGATTGCCCACACTCTCGGTATCCGAGAGCTGTTCAAACTCATCAAAGGCAAGGATAAGAGTACGCTTTTCTCGTTCGAGGAGCTCTTCTACAAGGACTAACCACTGATCGAAATGGTCATAGACTGGTAGCTCACCTTGCAGTTGCAGGATCTGATCGAGTTTGGCGCGTTCTAGCGTCGGAGTAAGGATACCACGATCCTTCATTTGGCGTTCAATCTGTGCTGCCATATTGCTGAAGAAAGCCGCTATACTGGCGAGGATGCCCGATTGCTGTAAATCGTAGAAGACAGGAATATAGTGAGGGCCAAGCAGAACAGGGAGCTGTCTGATAATGCTACTCTTGCCCATACGCCGCTCACCAAAGAGCAGAAAAGTCGGGCGATTGGGCTTATGGAGAGCCTGGCTCAATTTCTGCACCACATCATTACGACCCACAAATAAAGGATTGCGCAGATCCAATGTTCGTCCTGGAACATAAGGATTATCGATATAGAGCCCACGAGACGTACTGCCCAATGTCTCTTTGCCCTGTTCAGCCAGCATAATCCAGCGATTAACCACACCTTCCAGAAGATGATTCAGGTTAAGATACTTAAAAGAGCTACTGGGGTTTAGCGTCTTCAGGTACTCGGTCATATGTCCAAGAGCATCCTGGCGATCCTGCTTATTCATCTGAGTCTGATAACTTGCAGCAGCGCGGCTGGCATCATCAAGGATACGAAACACCTTTTGTGCCGTTGGGCTTAGCTCGCGTACAACCTGTGGCACCAGAAGATTAAGGTTTTGATGCGCAAGACTGATATCGCGCAAGACCGTACGCTGTTCCAGATCTCGCAGAGCCAGCTCATAGGCCGTCATCTGTGCCGCCCAGCGCTGTTGAGGGCGATCAGTAATGATAAAACTGATCTCCTCAAGCGTCTCACTCAAACTTTGCTGTGAAGCCAGGAGCAGGAGTTCCTTGAGGTAAGGAAGCGGCAAAAAAGTACACTC
This sequence comes from uncultured Chloroflexia bacterium, assembly GCA_963850365.1. GTDB lineage: Bacteria > Chloroflexota > Ktedonobacteria > Ktedonobacterales > Ktedonobacteraceae > Dictyobacter. Next base: position 84,633 of record CAWKKX010000049.1, on the reverse strand, counting down.
GTCCCAATGCAGGGCCGAGTGGCGCAAGCTATAGAGAGCCGGCTGGTGGCGTCTCTGACTAACAAGAAAGGCGCTAATCGTAGAATAAGCACTGAAAGGATAGAGAGGTAAGCGATAGTAACTCAGTTGAAAAAAGCACAGAAACGCCATTGCCACAATACACTCTTGCGTAAGGCCATACGTGAGGGCCTGGAGAAATGTATAATGACAATAACCAAGATCACCTGCTGATATGCCCAGAGCTAAACTAAAAGCAGTCGAAATAGCGATTGCGATGCGCAAGCCAACCGCGAGCACAGCCTCATTGTCTGTGACAATCTTGTTGGCGAGAGAGCCCAGCAGAGCAGTAGAGAAGATGCCAGTGAGGCCCCCACATATGAGGCCGGCCATGCTCCCAACGATGCTATCCTGGTTTGGGAGCATGGGATAGAGCGTGCCAAGCAGGTAGCCAACCCAATAGCCAACGATCACGCCCGCAAAAAAACCGATCAGCAGGCCGATAATCATCGCCAGCCAGGTTGCAATCGTAGCACTTTCCAGTCCTCCCTGCTTAATAGCATGGGCGCTATTAAAGCTAATACCGAGAAAAGTGCCAAAAGCGATGCCAAAAATGATGTCAACCAGAATATCGTTGTTTGTATTGATAACAACTCCGCTGGCAAAGCTGAGAGATAGCGCGGCAGCGATGCCAAGATTAACACTGAAGAGGCTCGTAATAAGTGCGATGCCGATACAACTCAGTAGAGCAGCCCAGATAGCATCAAATAAGAACCAGAGCAAAGCGGGCGCGAATGGCGCAATAGTATCTAGCGCGTAGTGAGGGAAGAGATTGGGCATGAGCAGGAGAAGACCGATGCGTAGCGCAAGCATAGGAGGAAAAGCACACAGAAAAATCACAGGAATAAGCTTCAGCATCGTAGAGATACGCTGAAGGAGTCCCTGTGGCTCAATGTTCTGATGAAAGCGAACTGGTTGAAAAAAGCAATATTGTAATTGTAGATAAGGTACTAAAAAGAAACTCATGTCCGATATATTTAACAACCTTCATATGCTTGTTATTCTCCGAATTCAGCTTTAACATGTTCTTCAAAAATATGTTTATAATTGGGGTTGAGACGTACCAGAGAGAGATCGTCTAACAGAGTCTGACCCGCAAATTGTAAACGTTGCGGAACCCATAATTCCTCGCATTCATTTTCACGCCCGTACTGCCAGAGATAATCGCATTCCTGGCGTGTAAAGCCAGCCGCCTGCCCCTTGGTTTGAATAAACTGGTCAGCCTCAGCATAAGTAAATTTTTTAAGGCGAATCTCTTCAAAGATATTGAAAAATCCGCTACCACGAGCATTCTGCCCAACAATATTGCGTAAGTTATCACGGCTGATAACAATAAGCACCAGATCTTGCATCTGAGTCATGGCGCGGAGACCGCTAAAGAATTGACGTGTAAACTCCTGGTTATCGCCGAAGAATTCGAACTCATCAATGCATAATACCGGCACAAGTTTCTGATCCTGTAACGTTTGCAGGCCCTCAGCAAGCGAGCTTAAACCATGCTGGGCAGAAGTGTTAGCAAGCCCCAACACACGCAAAGCTTCAGCCGTAAAACCCGGCACGGTCCAGCATCTGGGTGACATAGCATCAAGATAGCCGAAGCGAAAAGAAGAGCCAAGCTGATCAAGGATGATAAGACGAGTATAGGATGCGAGCCATGTCTTGCCAATACGCCTGGGGCCAGTGATAGAAGTTGAACCTTTGTGGAAAGTACGTGTAACCAGACGTTGTTTCTCGCGTGCCCTGCCAAAAAGCTCTTCGGGATGTGGAAGTGGCACTTTATAGAAAAAGATTGACTTCAGAAGGGACGATCCCTGGCGTGTATCATGCTCTTCAACATCCTCATGTGAAAGAAAGCCCAGTTCGTAAGGCGTTTTCTGGAAAAGCTTGCAAAGCTTGTTCTGATAGTGCAAGCCCGGAGCAACGCTCCCATTTTCCCAGCGACTAATGGCAACACTACTAGGGCATTCGATCCGTTCAGCCAGTTCGGCCTGTGTCCAGCCATGAAATTCGCGAGCTTGCCGAAGTAATGCATTTGCTTTATGCAACGTTATCTACCGTTTCTGTTTTAAGGCCTGCTGACAAAAATAGAAGTCCGAACACACGTTGATAGAAAAAACATCTTCTGAATCATCAAATAAGCTGATAACAGGATGATAATGGATGATATTGTAACATTAGTGGCTAATCTATACAATATTCTTAGGTAAAAGGTTGTATTGTGTAACAGGCTATCTTGAGTTTTTGATGGAGAGCCGAGAAAGGTATGCAGGATCAAAACAGTTGAAACAAGGGAAAGATCTTAGTTCAATGCCCTCTCTAATACCGTTAATGTGGACCGGTTGCTATATCTCCTGCGTGCTTTTCATGGTATCAGGATTGCTGCTGGGAGGCGCTACAGGGGTGTTTGTCGCAATGGTAATGCATCTCATCTTCTGGTTATTGATTGCTCTCTTGCAATTCATCCTTTTCCTTCATGAATACTAAATGCTTTTTGAGAATGATAAATGAAAATGATATATATCTGTTTACTCTGGTATCCAGGAAACAAAAGTTGTTGTGTACACTTTTAATATTGCAAGCGTGAGAGGAAAATATGCTAGATAAGCAAGCGTATAGTTTAAGACGAGAGATTTTTCCATTGGGTAGCCAGGAGCATCCAATGAACGAGGTATATAAACAAAAAAGAAGACAGAGAGTTCAACGCGGTGGAGGAGCCATATCGTTGATACAGGAGAAGGGGAACGAGTATAAGGAGACTGGTACCTGGCCTGAATCTATCCTGACGCAAAATTTTGAGCATATAATAGAAAAGCGAGATGATAATAGGGAAGCCACGAAACGGACAAGACGAAATATGGTTGACGAGGGGAGGCAGCGTTTTATGGCACTGGCAGAAATATTTGCGAAGAAGCTGGAACGAGCGAAGCGTGGGAAATTCACATTCTTGCTTGTTGGCCGCACAGATGCAGGCAGAATAGACCCGGTGAACGCATTATTAGGTGAAGAAGTGATAACAGGAGATGAGCAAGTCCCCGACACGTTGCAGGTGACTGCTTATGAGCGCGAGATTGCTGGAATAAAATTCTCAATAGTTGATACACCTGGCTTCTGCGATGTGCTGGCAGAAAAAGCGAAGGACTATATTTATTTAACACGTCTGCAGGATGGAGCACCACGTTTTGATAGCCTGTGGTTTGTGACTCCATTGCTCGATGCAGGTATAACTGATGGTGAGAAACGTGCGATAGAGATGATCACACGAGCGTATGGAAGCGATGCCTGGCGCTACGCATTGATCGTCTTTACATATGCAGGAACTCTGGAGCCAGGTATGAGCTATCAAGAGCTCTATGAACAAAAAATGAAGCGTGTGCGCCAGGAAATTGCACGTTTTGTAGGTGAGGAGATAGCAATAGATATACCCGCAGTCGCAGTGGCGAGCAAGGCAAAGGGAGAGTTTAATAATGAAGGATGGCTGAGCGAGCTGTATTTGACGGTAGCTACACGGATGTCGGATCAGGGCTATTTATCATTTTTGCTAGCAACGGCAAGGAGACTGAAATTCTCGATGTGGGAGAATAGCAAAAATGTCATACCGTATGCTATGAAAGGCGCAAATTCAGTAAATAATTTATCTATGCCATCTGAGAGCGAAAAAGAATATATTTCTATAAACGAAGAAAAAGAGCAAAAAATGGAACAAAGGATGCGAGACTATTTAATTAATGTTGCAAAAAGAAATAGCATCCTTTTCTAGAATGAGCTTGCATGACAAGGCCGCTTTTCTGATCTATTGCTAGCTATAGTTTGCATTTTCCCAATATAGCATACATTGTGCGGTATATTGGGAAAGTGCAAATTATAGCTAGCAATAAAAAATGACTGCAGAGAAATCTGTCGTTTATATCTATTAAACTATATATAAGATGTTTTTGCTTGACAAAAGCGAGAAACGAAATTTATGATAAAGGTATGTATAGAGGTGGTAGTATGAATAGAAAAATCTTATGGCTATATCCTACCTAATAGGGATTGTAGAGTTATAAGAGATTTTATTCTTACAGGATATGTGGGAAGGGAAACAGATGTTTAAACCGCTACGTTTCAATAAACTGCTGAAAGCGATGCCAGGGCTAGCTCATTTACAACTTACCCCGCAGGCGGCTCCGCATGCGAAATCCCAAACGTATGTACACGTGCAGAAGCAGATCGAAGTTGATAGTGCTCGTGGCTTACAACATGGAAGCGGCGCGATACACGAAAAGATCAAGGAAGATATCATCATAGAGAGTAAGAGAGGGCAAAGAACAACTCGAATACATGAGCAAATTACCGAAGACATTGACATCAAAAAAGTAGGGCATGGGAGTGAGACCACAACGACCACGACGACCACCCTACAACATGTCCATGCAACCATTTTTGGTATTGCAGAAATCGAAATGACGCCGCCCCATCCCCCACGCGAAGATACGCCCATCTACATGCGAACCCACCACCACCTGATCTACACAAAAAATATGCCATGTGCGATTTGTGGTGTATGTCATACCACGCTCACCGATCCAAAAGAGAATCCTTTTCATGCCACAGCCCTTGAAACGCATCATTATCCTATTGAACGCAGCTTGCTCAATGCATGTGATCCGCGCAAAATAAGAGTCATCTTCCCACAAGTCAAAGATCGGGCAAGCCTGGAAGCCTTCATCGACTCCGAAGAAAATATGATGGTCCTCTGTGACATTCACCATCGCCACCCTCATTATGGAATTCACCACATTCTCGCGCAAGACTTTTTTGTTCAACCATTTCTCTACAATGGCTACCAGGTAGTAGCAGAGCAAGAAGAGGCGAACAAAGTCATGAAAGCAAACGAGCGAATCCTGAAAAGTCATCACAAAGAGGTTATGCATACGAGCTAAAGCAGGGTAGTCCATAGCCATCGTTAGATTTCGCCCTTATTGCTTTTAAGGCATTTTTTACATACTTTTTGCACTTATACCTATTTTTATATGCAAACAAAATAGGTATAAGTGCAAAAAGTATGTAAAAAATAGAGTTGCAGCAAAGCCACGCAAACTTACGGGACGAGAATATAGATATGCTGGGGTCAAGCACTCACGAAGAGCAGCCGTCGTTATTCTTGTGTATTGTACATTTAGATATATAAAGAATGTAGATTTTTTACTTGTAGTGAAATCATTTGAATATATCATATATTGACAAAATCATGTATTAACGTTATAATGCAGAGTGTAAGTGAGCTGATGAGAGAAAGCAGGCGCAATATTCCTGTTGGCTTGAATAGAAGATAGCAAAAAAGAGTGTTGTGCAGGAGTGGTGTGTTTCTTATAATTCAGCCACGTAAAGGCAATATGGAAACAAAAAGGATGGTGGAAGGGATGGAAAAACCCCTCGTATCATGCATAATGCCCACGAAGAATCGGCGAGAGTTTGTCGCGAAGGCATTATACTATTTTGAAAAGCAGGACTATCCCAACAAAGAGCTGATAGTCGTCGATGATGGCGATGACCTGGTCGTCGATCTTGTCTCACAGCATGCGCATGTGCGTTACCTTGCGCCGCAATATGCACATACAGTAGGAGTGAAACGCAACATTGCATGCGAAGCTGCGCAAGGGGAGATCATCTGCCATTGGGACGACGATGACTGGTATGCATCCACCCGTCTCTCATATCAAGTTGCTCCACTACTGGCACGAGAAGCGGATGTTACAGGATTACATTTGCAAGCTGTACTTGATGTACAACATATGCGCGGCTGGCGCTGTGTGGATATTGCATCACCTGTAATGGGCGTAGATGGCATGCATTATGGTACAGCAATATATCGGAAGCAACTGTGGATGAATCGGGCGCGTTTTCAAGATAGCGTAGAGGGTGATGATGGATCGGGATTTGTGCGCAGATTAATAGATTCTGGCGCGGTAGTCTCTACAATGCCATGTGCTGATCAGCACGTGTATGTCCGGCATGGAAGAAATATATGGAGATACCGACCAGGCACCAGTATCGGCTCTGAAATATGGACGCAAGTCAGCCCCGAACAATGCATACCACAAGAGGATCTGAACTTTTATAGAAATAAGAGCATACAGATGGCAAAAAAAGCATATACAGATCCGACCATAGAAGTTGTAAAAAAGCGTGCAAGCAGGTTGCTGACAAAACGGATTGCTCCCTTCGTCTTCTCATTCAAACGCTAGCAAATATCAAATAACAGGCTATATTTTTGTAAACGTAAGAGAAAATCTTGTTCGGCGTTTATTTTTTGTGTTATACTAGTAACCACTATCGTGGTTACTAGGTAAGGGCATGATGATGACAACGACCACCGAGCAATTGCAACAAATAGGCCTTAATAAATATGAAGCCGAAGCATATTATACCCTGTTAAAGCACGGCCCGCTGACAGGCTATGAAGTGGGGAAGCACTCGCAGGTCCCATTATCACGCAGCTATGATGTGCTAGAGCGATTGGTCGATAAGGGACTGGTAAGCGTGCAACCGGGCGAGCCATCGCGCTATAACGCACAAGATCCGCAGCAATTTCTTGGACAGGTACGCTCAACAATGGAGGAGACTCTGAGTGCGCTAACCGTAACCCTGACAACGCTTTCCTATAGCCATGAAACAGATGAATTCTGGGTTATACGAGGCCGGCAAAACATCATTGAACGCAGCCAGGAGATAATCGCACGTGCGCACGACCGACTCGAACTAAGTATTCCAGCGAGCTGCGAGGCAGTTGTGGCTGAGGGAATCAGCCAGGCCCGTCAGCGTGGAGTATCTATCGTGCAGTCAACTGATCACACGACGCTCACCACAGAAAATATAATGGTTATGAGCGATGGTCATCAAGCATTGCTTGGGGTGCTGATGCCTGCACAACTGTGTCAGGCGATTGTAAGTTCGAATGCGGCGCTTATCGCCGTCTTGCAAGGCTATTTTGAACCCATGCAGCGTACACCCTCTATATCTACGAACACAACCATAGCGGAGACTGATCGGCCAGATGTTGAGTGGATGGATTGGGAAACGCGCAAGCATGCCCGTTTGTTGCGACTAAGCGAACGGTCTCGTGTGGCTTGAGATATATTGTTGCGTTATGTTGTTATGAATTCGAGCACAGGTTTTATTAATGGAAACCGTGAATACTTCCCCAATCCATGATTTCAGCTTTTTTGAACCTTTCACCGTTACCTATTTTAGTGATGGGTACCAGTTGCGAGGTTATTTGTTGCTTCCTGAGGGGCCAGGACCATTTCCAGCGATTCTGTTTGAGCATGGTAGCTCTGGCTTGCTTCCTTCGAACAGGTCAGGCATTGAGGCTTTGCGGCGTATGGGATATGCGGTGTTTGTTGCGATCCGTCGTGGGCATAATGGAAATCCTGGTCCCCGTTGGCTCTCACTTGTCACCGCTGCCTGGGGCAGTCCGCAAATGGGGATACAGCTTGTGCAGGCACTCTCGGACGAGACAGATGATGTGGAGGCCGCTCTTGGCTGGCTGGCTGCACATGTACAGATTGATCGCGAACGCATTGCTATTGTTGGACACTCTTTTGGTGCGGTCGTCACTGTGCTGGCGTTAGCACGCACTGATCGGTTCCGCGCTGCGATCAGTTTTGCGGGGCCATCGCAGTCCTGGCCGGATGCGCCTGCACTGCAAGAGGCTATGCTTGTGGCGGTCCGGCAGACGACAACTCCCTGTTTTCTCATCCAGGCGCAGAACGATCATAGTCTACTACCAACCTACATTCTGGGAATGGAATTTGCTCGCTTGAACAAACCTCATGAGACACGCATCTACCCGCCTGTGGGTGCAACTGCCATGGAAGGGCACGGCATTTTTGGCAGAGGCGTTGAGTGGTGGTACGCAGATGTGCAGCGTTTTTTAGCACGCTGGCTCTAGAATATGTGTTGGAAAGGCCATAAACTGGTTCTTACGCAAGTCTGCTAATCAAAAATATGATAGAATGTCTAAACGACTTTGGAGGCAAAACGAGATAGAAAGGGCAATCACATTCTTTCATGTAAAACACGACTAGTATATAGGCGACGATTTATTGTGCATGTACTGAGTTCAGCCGGAGGGAACTACAGAACATGCTTATATATACAAAAGTTCACTTGTCTTATTTACGTGAACTAAACGTATCGCGCCTTATGACGATGGAGATGTGGAACTGGCGTGTGCTTTTCAGGCTGGTGAGTCAGTGCGAACATTTCGTGTATAAGGAAGTTCCGTGGTGCGTTCGGAGGCTGAAGCCGGCCTGCTGTATGCCCTTTGGGTATGCACAATAAATTGGCACCTATATATTACAGATGTTTTACAAGCAAAAATGATATTTGCATCATCTTTCTCGTCCAAAGTAAGCTCATCAATTATTGGGTAGATGGCAATTGGGCCCGCAAAACCTGTCCGGCTTTCCCTAGAAGCCTTTTTTAGAGATCTGCTCGATGGATAAGATGAAGGAAGAGAGAAAGTTCTTAAGTCAGAAATTGGCTCCGACCCACCAGATTGGTGAGTCGGAGCCAGTCAACACTAACTACCTGACACATCTCGTTGTCTTCTCAGTTGAAACACAGACATGGCTCATAATCAGGTTGTGATGAATTGGTCGGGACTTGTCTTCATTGGAGATTCGAGATAAAGGCCCTTAAACTCGTCCTGGATGCCCGCGTTATGAACCTGGAGAGCTATGGGGCCAACCCGACCAGCGGTTTTATCCGTGAAAACGACAATCTCGGTCGCCTTACAGCTCGCTGCGCCCGCAGTGAGTGGACAGCAAGCCATCTTCGCTACACCGGTCGTCTGGTCGGCCACGATCTCGCATTGTGACCAATTGGTGATGGATATGTTCGGGTTCGACACAGTCTTGAATTTGCCATTCCCACTGTTATTCTCTCCTGGTCGATAATCCCAACCATACGGCCAGGGAGGCTGAAACTGGATAGCGCTTAGAGCATCCCGAATGGGGTTCGTGGTGCCCCAGATGAGAACAGTGGGATGGTGGGCAGCTCCCACTATCGCCTGCTGCCTGACATCGAAAATCCAGCGGAAGGTTCCAGCCTGTTGTTTATTGTAGTAGATCCATCCTCTGGCGTTTCCTGTACTGTGTATGGCACTATTCTTAATGACCCATCCATTTGGATCGGAAGATGTCCAGCCGTTCAGCGTTGTGCCGTCGAACATGGAGACGAGATTGGGATCTCCATAAGGATTCGTCCCCACTGGAGTAGGAGTAGGAGGGGTTCACATTCGTGCTCGTGCTCACTGTAATACGGTCTAAATCGGGTGCAGCGGCAGTGGCATTGGAGAACTTGATAGTATTGCTACCAGTTTTCAATGAGGGTGAGAGGGTCAAATTCTGGACAAAATTCCAGTTCGCATTGTTCGTACCATGGAACGCGATGGTCGTAGTGGCTCCCCCGTTGACGCTCATCTGTGCCGACCGGCCAGCATCGCCATCCACATAGTAGATCGTTATGGTTGTTGTACCAGCGCTACTTGCCTGGACGTTGTTGAATTGCAGCGTACCACTAAGACCGATATACCCCACTTTTTTGCCACCAGAACAGGCGCTACAGGCTGCGATCTTGGCCTGCCCGGCAAGGGTATTCGCTGAGGACTCCGCTTCGTAGCTAGTGATACTACTTGCAGCATGAGCCGGCAGAACTTCCTGCCCATTCATGATCAAGAAAAAGAAGAGCGAGGAAAGAGCGACCAGGCAAATGAGTGCAATGCTTACGAATCGCTTTCTGTGCATCGTGTGCATACCTTTCTTCCTTGAGTAATAAAAACACATTCACCAGAGAAAGTGAGAATTGCCAGTTCCTTCTGGCATCTGCTCCCAATACGGGCATGGAGTACGAATGTAGTACGAGGGAATACTACCGACACCTACATAGACTCTATTCTTATCGCTAAAATAGGCTGCGTTGGTGTTGATAATCTGCGTGTGCGAGTCCCTCAGGATGGTATGGGGATGGAACCGCCATCAAAGGCAGGAACGAGGAACAATACCTTGGTGTTTCGCAACGTTACGTTCATGTTTTTCACTCCTTGAAAGGTGGGAACGTTCCTACCCTTGGTTTCACAAAGAGCGTTTGTGCCCTTCATTCACCATAATCATCATCTTGCAACACACAGGCCAATAAATTGGAACATAATGATACTAACAGAAATGAAGCATATTGTCAAAATAAATGACAATATGAGAAAAGTCAGCGTTCCTATCAGATTATCATGATATTTCCAGCCCAATGATTCCCTGCTGGCTCTATCAAGCACATGTCGATTATGCTGTTGCAAAATATTACAGCGACCAGGAGGTGATGCCACTCATCGATGAAGGCATTAGCGGGAGAAACGCCGAAAAAAGTCGAGATCATCATTGCGTATCGCATGAGTTACACGAGATCCATTTATGTTGAGATTTACGATTTATACAAGTATATCATGATATTTTGTGTATTTTAAAATATGGTTGTAATCCATTTTAAAACATGATATTCTGCATATAGCTTGTAGAGAGGAGAAATACCCATGATTATTCAGATTGAAGAGATGCCGAAACAGAGAATAGCTTATATACGGCAGGTGGGTCCCTATGGACTTCAGAATGGGTCGGCGATGGAACGGCTCAAAAATTGGGCGGCGTCAAAGTATCTTTTTAGCGGATCAGCGATCATTCTGGGAATAGCACATGATGACCCTGGGATAACACTGCCTGAACAGTGTCGCTATGATGTCTGTATTGTTATTCCGCATCATTATAAAATCCAGGAGGTGGATAGAGATATACAGGAGACAGAGCTTTCTGGGGGAAAATATGCTGTGTTTCCCATTGAGCATACAGTAGAAGCTCTGCAAAAAGCATGGGCGGACATTTTCCCGGAACTGTCATCGTGCGGGCATCTGATTGATACCACCAGATCTATGCTTGAGAGATATATTCCGGACATGCTTCAGAACAATTTGTGCGAAATATGTGTGCCGATTTTAGGATGAGGCTCTGTTTACCCAGGCACCTGGATTACCGCGATTGTAGTATCCATCTCTCGTAAAATGGTTGGCATCCTGACAACCACAGTATCCACATTTCCACTCACTCTGATGTGGTTGACCACAAACGCGGCGTCTTTCTTCTTTTTCTCTTCCTCGCTGTTTGTCTACTTCTGCTTCTAAACCAGCTTCAATGACGCTTTTTGATGCCTGTAATGCTGCTTCTTTTGCCTTTTGTTGAATCTCTTCAATGATTTCTTTGCGTTGTTTCCCCTGGATGGACTCGACGGAAATGTGTATACTCATAGGAGGGATACAATATCCGTTTGTTGCTGCTAAGCGAACGGTCTCGTGTGGCTTAAGATATATTGTTGCGTTATGTTGTTGTGAATACAGCTACAGGTTTTATTAATGGAAACTGTGAATACTTCCCCGACCCATGGTTTCAGCTTCTTTGAACCTTTCACTGTTACCTATTTTAGTGATGGGTACCAGTTGCGAGGTTATTTGTTGCTTCCTGAGGGGCCAGGACCATTCCCAGCAATTTTGTTTGAGCATGGTAGCTCTGGCTTGCTTCCATCGAACAGGTCAGGCATTGAGGCTTTGCGGCATATGGGATATGCCATATTTGTTGCGATGCGTCGTGGGCATAATGGGAACCCAGGTCCCACCTGGCTCTCACTCGTCACCGCTGCCTGGGGCAGTCCGCAAATGGGGATGCAGCTTGTGCAGGCACTCTCGGACGAGACAGGCGATGTGGAGGCCGCTCTTGGCTGGCTGACTGCACATGTACAGATTGATCGCGAACGTATTGCCATTGTGGGACACTCTTTTGGTGCGGTCGTCACTGTGCTGGCGTTAGCACGCACTGATCGGTTCCGTGCTGCAATCAGCTTTGCGGGGCCATCGCAGTCCTGGCTGGATGCGCCCGCACTGCAAGAGGCTATGCTTGTGGCAGTCCGGCAGACGACGACTCCCAGTTTTCTCATCCAGGCGCAGAACGATCATAGTCTACTACCAACCTACATTCTGGGAATGGAATTTGCTCGTATGAACAAACCTCATGAGACGCGCATCTACCCGCCTGTGGGTGCAACTGCCATGGAAGGGCACGGCATTTTTGGCAGAGGCGTTGAGTGGTGGTACGCAGATGTGCAGCGTTTTTTAGCACGCTGGCTCTAGAACATGTGTTGGAAAGGCCATAAACTGGTTCTTACACAAGTCTGCTGATCAAAAATATGATAGAATGTCTAAACGTCTTTGGCGGTAAACCGCACTAGGAACGGCACTTCTCTGCATTTTGGCCAGGGGCTTGATGCATCTACGCCGGAGCAATGCTGTCACCCTTTCGACCAACGTAGAGGAGATGTCGCGAGGCCCCCACTGTCGTCTCGTCGGAGCTCACTTCGAAGAGCAGGTCGAGCCACAGGTCGCGTTGAGGTGCCTGGCACTGGTTGTAGCTCTCATCGTCGGCTGAGATCGCCGGTTCGACACCGGCGAGCACGACGGTCTGGAGTCCGAGCGCCTCGTGAAGTGGTCTGATCTCCGAGGCGTGTGCAAAGTACCCCCGAAAGCCGCCGCCAGGCAGATCATCTGGACGCCTTCCTTTGTCAAGCAGGAAGCGCACTTCCTCTCTACGCTCGATCCATTCAGGCATTCTCTTTAGCAGGTCGCCAAGGACACCCAGTCGCGAGAGGTGGGTGGAAAACAGCAGACCCCCGCTACAGAGACGATCTGCCGCCTGGCGAACGGCTTGCCGTCGATCCTCCTCGAAAACCAGATGGTAGAGAGGCCCCATGAGCAGAACCACGTCGAATGCGGTGCCGACTACAGCATGAAGGCCTCGTGCATCAGCCACGACAAGTTGTACCTGTTCGTACAATCCCTCTGCCTCCAGCTGGAGCTTACATCGTTGCAGGAGAGCTGCAGACAAATCGACAGCCGTGACCGAGTAACCGTGTCTGCACAGTTCGAGCGTGTACCTTCCTGTCCCGGCTCCGATCTCGAGGATGGAACCTGTGGGCGGCAGATACCGAGTCAGGTAGCGCCATGTGAGGTCGTACTCAAGTTGATGCAAGATGAGCCGCGAATCCTCCTCCTCCACGCCATGGTTGTAGAAAGCCGCGATGTCGTTAATATTGTCTCTCATGCCTTTGTCTTCCTTTTCCAGTGATGCGCCTATTCTAGCATGCCTGGCAGGGAGGAGCAAGCAAGCTCGACCTTCATTGACGAGGGTATTGGTGCCAGCTCTTGTGATGTTGCCCACACTGGTGGCAATATTGACTCAGTTTGGTCTGAGAAGCGGAAACTTCGTACAGGGTGCCGCCAGTTTTTGCAATTAGGTAGGATTAAACTGTAGGTTCTTACTCTGTACGCAGCCAGACAGATGTCCCCTTTACTCCAATCATCCTGTGGAGTACCATAGCCGTCTTTCGTCAACCAGATCTGCACGATCCCCGACACGCGCTTGAGCACCTCGATGCGGAGCCTTGCCTGATCGATGGCACAGGGAAGGGAGCGGCAAAGACCAGATGCACCACCCACGCGATGCATAACGAGACAGGTGCTGTTTACGATCCCCTCCCTCATTAAGAGGAAGCAGACAACGCCTGTTCTAACTTCTCAGTGGTTGAAGGGGAAGCGGCATAGATTTTCACCCGGAGATTGGCAGAAAAAGCGGTTTGCACATGGTCAAATTCCAGGAGACCGAGCGCTGGATGCATCACGGATCGTGGCCCATTGGGCACACCTCGTATATCATGTTGCTCCCACCATTCCCGAAAGAATGGGCTCAGGTGCTGCAAATCATGGAGTAATTCCTCAAATGAGGCATCGCCTGGATAGCGAGCGTAATCGGCACGAAAGTGGGCCACCAGATTGCACGCCTGCACCTCCCAGTCAAGATCGAGCGAGTGTCCTTGCATCTGGAAGGAGCGCCAGACCACATTGAGCGAGTGTGGTGGAAAGGGTTCATCAAAGCCAAAGACCAGGTCAGCCGCTCGATTCCTGTAGAGAATGTCCCAGCGCCGCCCGATCACAAAGGCTGGATGAGGAGTCAACACATCCACCACGCGCCGGAGTTCTGGGGGGACCTCTTCTTCCTCTGGTGGCGCTTTCACAGGCAGCGTGTGACCTGCCAGCAGGAACAGATACTTCTCCTCTGCATGGGTGAGTTTGAGCGCCTGTGCAAGGCTTTCCAGCACAGGCTTTGAGGGATGAACGTCCTTTCCCTGCTCCAGCAAGGTGTACCACGCAACCCCGATATTCGCCAATTCTGCCACGTCTTCGCGCCGCAGCCCTGGCGTTCGATGACGGCTCGGTGCTGGTAATCCTACCTCTGCTTGAGAGAGCCGGGCGCGGCGGGTGCGCAAGAAGGCCGCGAGTGCTTGTCGGTGTTTTCTCTCTTCCATCTGTTTCACTCCTTATCCTACTACTCGCCATCCTACGATCATAAGAGGTTGGTTATCTTAATGTCTCTCAAGCATACTAGGTAGGTGGTATCCAGGTCAAGCGAAACGTGCGAAGAGACCTGGCAACACCTCTCTTTCGACAGCAGGAGAAAAGCTTTCATTTAATAAGGAGTCAAATGATCATGAAAACCATTCTTGTCACTGGTGCAACTGGGAAGGTTGGAAGTCACTTCGTGCCTCGTCTGTTGCAACGTGAAAATAACGTGCGTCTTCTCGTTCGCCGAGCGGAACAGGCTGAGGCTTTCCGCAAGCTGGGGGCTGAGGTGATCGTGGGAGATCTGAGCCAGCCAGAGAGCCTCACTTCGGCTGTGGCAGGAGTCCAGATCGTCGTTCATCTGGCAGCCTTCTTTCGGGGAACTGACCAGGAGCGAATCAGGACGACCAATGAGGATGGTGCTCTGGCTCTGGCGAACGCCTCCCTTTCCGCAGGGGTTGAGCGTTTTGTCTTCACCAGCACGAGCCATGTCTATGGTCCAGATCAGAGTCGGCCCGCTCGCGAAGATGACCCCCTTCGGGGAACAGCCACCTATCCGCAAAGCAAGGTCGCGGCTGAACGGGCGCTGCTGGAAATGTATCGCACACGAGGGTTGGGCGTGCGTATCCTGCGTCTGAGTTTTGTCTATGGGGAAGGAGATTCGCATGTGCACGATTCCCTGCCGATCTTTGGCGAGAGGCAGTGGCATCCAGCAAAACGGTTGCATATGGTGCATCATGCCGATGTCTCGCAGGCGTTGCTGCGTACTGTTGCCACCGCTGGGATCGACGGCCAGATCTACAATGTGGCCGATGACGCACCCATGAGTCTCGCAGAGTTGCGGCGTTTGAATGGCCTTTCAGAAGGTGCAAGTGACGCAGATGCCTCCTTCAAGAATCCGTGGGAATTGATCGTCGATACCCTCCGCATCCGAGATGAACTGGGCTTCCGCCCCATCTATCCTTCGTATTATGCGGCAAGAGATGCAGGTGCATTGTAATGCTGTTGCCGGTGAGAGACGAGTCTGGTCTCTCACCGGCAACACGATGTTTCCACTCAGCACAACGATACAACAGGTGATGACCTGCTCTGCGAACATTGCTTTCCTTTGTCGTTCTATGAGTCTCGTCTGACCGTTTCTGGTTAAGGAGAGCTTAAACCGCATGACAGGCAGCCTTCTTCGCTCTTACCAGCTCGTTGTGTCTCGTAGGTGAATGTGAGATTGAACGAGCCAGGGGATGCCCACAACTCCAACCACAGCGATCCAGAGCGCCATGACCGTAGCAAATGAGCGACCAAGCAAAAAGATGCCGAGCCAGCCACCACAAAAGGCAACCAGAGCTCCCAGGCCGGCTAGACGCAGCCAGCCAAAAGATTGCCAGGAATCTGGTCGCAGTTTTGCGGCGTAAGCAATTGATCCTATAAGTGTACCGATGCCGAGCCAGAGTAGAACAAGAAAGATCATTATGCCTCCATTGCGTAGTTGCTAAGAATTGAATGACAACATCGTATCGAGCAAATTGAAGAGGCGCAGGCCATCGCCAATCAACTGTGCACTACTGAGGTTTGAGCGCACACTCACATGATCAAAAATGTGAAGCTCTACATATCTATACGGATGGTGGAGATGGGCAAGTGCAGCCGCGAACATACGCGTCTCAGAGACCGGAAGAGATGGATCATTTTGATCGTGCAGCAAGAAGATGGGTGCCTGTATCTGTCCTATTGCTCTACCAGGTGAAAGCGCATCGAACTGTGCTTGCATCGTGGCTGGAAGCTTTGCAAGGTTAGCATCAGCATCATTGGGAGCGGAGCCCGATAATAGAGCATAAATGGCTTGAGCGGCGGGTGAAAGATGAACAATTTCGTCTGGCGTCAGTGCCTGGCCACCATTCGCAAAGGCATTGGTTAACGTTGAGCGCTCATCAGCGGCAAGATACTGTCCAGTCGTATTGGCCAGCACCTGGATAGGGATCGAAATAGGCTGGAAAGGAACCGTTTTGCCATCAAGATCCTGGGCGCGTCGTCCAAAGGTAAGCAGCAAGCTTTTCACACTGAAATAGCCCCCAAAGGCAACCACATAGGAAACAGCGGCACGAATACGCGCATCAGCAGCCGCCAGGCAGGCCAGCGCAACGCCTCCGCTAATCGAAAGGATGCCAATAGGTTTACCATCCATACCAGGAAGATGTTGCAGAATCTTAAACGCCTGAACAGTAGAGTCAACATCGTTGATCGATAGCGTATAAGCCGAAAGCGCAGGCGTTGTCAGGCTCATCACAACAATGCCTGTATGCGCCAGCGACTCAAGTAGATTGATGAGTTGAGGTTCCTGGCGATTATCCCCTACACCTGCAACAACCAGAATACCACTACGCACACGTCCAACCAGAGGAGCAGAAGTCGCTGGAGCATACACATCGAGATTAATCGTCCCACCCAGCGATTTCGCCGTCAATTGCGAATGGGTGATCGGTTCACTACTCCAACTCGACGGGCCCGCTTGCGACGCAGAAAGCAGCTCAGGCAATAGCAGCGCCGAGCGCGTAAAAGCTCGCCCCTCTGGAAAGACCGAAAGAAAAAAGCCCAGAGCAAATAACAATACCAGCAGAACACGCATAGCAAACACACGTACACGTATACGTATACGTATACGTGTGTTGCCTGAAAGAACGTTAGCAGACTGAAGAATCAAAGTTTCATCATGTATTTGTATTTCATCGTGCACAGCATACACTCCAACTATCAAATTAATGTAGGCAGTATAACAGCTATTCTCTACAGGAAAGTATAACCGGCGTAGCGTGTGGCAAGGAGTGTCATTTAACCTATTTATCCATTGACACTCTTCAAGAAAAATGATTATGCTAAAAATAGCCCTCCTGAGATCACTGCCATATATGATAAAATTGATATAATCTGTAAATCGTGTTCACATCATTTCCTTGTAAGGAGACGCCATGTCTATTTCTAATCCTGATCGCCTGACATCCGATATTCAAGAACTTGTACCCGATCTCGTAGCGCTGCGGCGGGATTTGCATGAGCATCCAGAGCTAGCGTTTGAGGAAGTGCGCACCTCAAGTATTGTTGAGCAGCGTCTGCGTCACCTGGGGCTGGAGGTACAGACCGGTGTAGGGAAGACGGGAGTAATAGGTCTGCTACGAGGTAATGCAAGCGGTCAAAGCACGAGAACGCTGGCGATTCGTGCGGATATGGATGCCCTGCCCATTCAAGAGATGAACCAGGTCGAGTATCGCTCACAAGTAGATGGGAAGATGCATGCCTGCGGTCATGATGGTCATACCGCTATTGCATTAGAGGTAGCAGACATTTTGAGTAAGCGCCGGGCAGAGCTGAAAGGGAACGTAAAGTTTATATTCCAGCCAGCCGAAGAGGGGGCAGGCGGTGCCAACGCAATGATGAAAGAGGGCGTGATGAATGGTGTCGATGGCATTATTGGTTTGCACCTTGCCAGTGGCATTACAGCGGGTCGCGTCTCCGTCACACGTGGAGTGTCGCAGTCGGGTGCAAACAACTTTACGCTTGTGGTCAAAGGGAAAGGTGGACATGCGGCAGCACCTGACCAGACCGTCGATACCATCATGATTGCGGTCCATATCGTAGAGGCATTGTATTCCCTGATGAGTCGCGCAACCTCCCTATCTGATCCGATAATAATCTCCATTGGTGCGATCAACGCCGGGTCAGCACACAACATTATTCCAGAGACCGCGACGATCCGTGGTACTTTACGTACTTATAGCGCTGAGAGGCTAGAGGAGATGGCGCAGCGTATCCGGGAGTTAGCGAGTGGCATTGCCAGCGCTATGCAGGGCAGTTGCGAGGTGATAGTCAACGAAGGATGTCCACCGTGTGTCAACGACGCTGCAATGGCTGAACTGGTAGAGCGGGCCGTAATTACGACCGTCGGCTCTGACCATCTGGACAGTTATACAGACTGGAAAATGGGGCCCAGCGACGATATGGGCTTTATGTTACAGGCCGCTCCTGGTTGCTATTTTAACCTTGGTACCGGTAATAAAGCGAAAGAAACCCACTACGCTCACCATCATCCTCGCTTCGATATTGATGAGGATGCGTTACCAGTTGGCGTTGAGGTTATGGCGCGTGCCGCTCTGGAGTATTTGGGCTAGAGAGATGCTACTTGCGTGAAGAGTATGTAGATTGAAGCAGAGAAAAGCCGTGTCGAGAAGTGAGACGGCTTTTCTCTGTTTAGAATGTGTCAGCCTCCCATCACAATGGGTTGTTTTATTTTCCCGTGCGTGCTCGCGGCTTCACCGCGCAAACTCAGCAAGCAAGAAAGCGCTGGGAATGTGCAATCAAGTTTGACAAAGCTCTAGTAGAGATGAGAAAGGCGCAAAATCATTTTGCGCCAGGAAATTTGTTAGTGGGGGACAGGAGTACCGCATTTTACGCAGAAGGCAGCTCCTGCTTTAAGCTCTGCATTACAGTTTGCGCAGAGTTTCTTTTGCATTGTCAGCGAAGTGCCGCAATATGAGCAAAAAGAATCATCGGCATCATTGATTGCCTGGCAGCGAGGGCATTGTTTTTGTCCGTAGCCAGGCATTGGGATTGGGCCTGCTTGTGGCGGGTCATTAGGTGCATGGGCTTGTGAGGGTTGTGGCCCTTGATTGGGTGCCTGTGATTGTGAGGTATATGGTTCTTGATTGGGTGGCGGTTGTGAGGGAGAAGAAAAGTTAGTTATAATCTGCACGTCTGGATTTTGTTGCCGTGCCACCATATCAAGTTTACTTAGTATCTGGTATTCAAGGTTGCTCTGGCGAATGATACCCACGCCAGCAGTAATGAGTAACGGCCATAAGACGACTGCACCTAGAAGACCTACCGCCGCCTTATCGATCCACTGTTGCTCACCAACGGTTGCAAGTATACCGTTATGAGTTGGTTGTAGTATGACCGTCAAGGTTGCCTGCATACCGAATAGGGCTTCGAAATTGCCTCCCTCCCTCAGCTGTACAATTCTCTGTGTTCCAGTCGTGAAATGTTGCGTTTGATAGTTCTGTGCCAGAAAAGCGCCTTCTAGATCTTGTATCATCCGTTCAATATTGATGTTATTCGATTGGTATAAGCGAGTAGCCATAGAAAATTCCCTTTACTTGTATAGATAAGAAAGAAGTTGTCCTACTATTATAGACGACTGAACAGTATCTACGTTTACAGATAATGGGTAAGCAAGACTTTTTTTATAGAAATCGACGGTTAGAATGTTTGAAGAATAGGTAGATATTCCTTTTAGTATCGTTGTAGCGCAAAGGTATTTTTTATGATGGCGCGACAAAAACCTTGTGTAAATCGTCTTTTGTCGCTATACTTATTATAGATTGGCAGGGCATTGTTGATCCTTATCTTAATCCGCCACCCTGATAGGTCATATTTGTCATTATTGTACGATAGTGCTATCGTTTCTCACCGTTGAGAGAATCGCATAGTGTGTTTGGAAAGATCTCCTGGCGGTCACTGAAGTGAGGTTGATAGGTTGTAAGAAAGACTTCTCGAACACACATTCACAAAAAGAGGTCCTCAATGAGCAATGCATCTATTTCCTCACTACCTAATCGTTGGGTTATTGCAACAGCAGCCTTTTGTATGCAATTAGCTCTAGGAGCGGTGTATGCCTGGAGCGTATTTCTCAAGCCCGTTATTGGACTGTATAAAGTAAGTCAACCACAAGCGAACCTCACCTTCAGCATTACATTGCTAGCATTAGGTATCACAGCGGGTTTTGGAGGCTATTTTAATAGCCGTTTTGGGCCGCGCACTATTGCAACGGTAGCAGGCATTATTTATGGAGTGGGAATTATCCTGGCAGGATTTGTGGCTCCGAACATTTACTTATTGTATCTTACATATGGAATTATAGGTGGAATAGGTCTGGGCCTGGGCTACATTGTGGCGCTTGCCATGCTTATAAAATGGTTCCCGGATCGGCGTGGTTTTATCACGGGTCTGGCTGTGGCTGGCTTTGGAGGAGGTGCAGCGCTGACCGGTCCTATTGCTGCTAACCTGCTCATTCCACCGTTCGGGCTAGGTACCACATTTGTTATCCTGGGAATTGTCTACTTGATTATTGTGGTCGTCTCGGCGCAGTTCTTCCGCACGGCACCGGAAGGTTATGCACCTACTGGTTGGGTGGCATCGGTGCAGCAGCAAGGGCTGCGTGCTAAACGCGATTTCACCTTGCAAGAAGCGTTGTCATCGCCCCGCTGGTATGTGTTGTGGCTCACCCTGGCCCTGAACGTCATTGCAGGTGCAGCACTAATTTCAGTGGCCTCGCCGCTAGCGCAAAAATTCACCCTGGTCTCGGCGGGAGTGGCATCGGCGTTAGTTGTAACGATCTCAATTTTTAATGGTATTGGCCGATTGTTCTGGGGCTGGCTCTCCGATGCAATTGGTCGTCCTTATACCTTTTTGGCACTATTCGTCGTTCAGATTTTTGCCTTTGTAGCGATACCATTTATAGACAACTTTGCGGTGCTCTTTATCCCGGCATCGATCATTGGCCTCTGCTACGGTGGTGGTTTTGGGACCATGCCGGCCTTTGCCGCAGACTTTTTTGGTCCCAAGAATGCTGGAACGATCTATGGTGTGATGCTTACGGCCTGGAGCGCTGGTGGCATTGTAGGACCCTTGCTGATTGCCAGTATGGACTATAAAACTGCACTGTTTATCATCGCGGCTATCATGCTTGTGAGTTGTGCCTTGCCGCTGGTTGCACGCCTGTTGATGCGCCAGGAAGAGGTTGTTGAGGTGGTGGCAAGTAAATAAGCAGCACCTCTAATATTTTAATACAGCTATATACATTTTCACCTCTATTACGCTTTTCGTAATAGATGTGAAAATGTATATAGCTGTATTAGCGAACTGCCAAAATTCTTATAGCCAAAGAAAGCGATCAGGCAAGCTGTCTGATCTCTGCGGTGGCGAGGTGTGGGAGGTGGCGATGGTGGGCGGGCGAGGTATGATCGAAGGCTGTTTGTAGGATCTGAAGGGCGTCTCCGTGAGAGATGAGGAGGATGTGGGCACCCTGATAGATGGCTTCGAGCTGGTGTATAAGGGCTGTGGTGCGTTGTAGTACTTCGATAGTACTTTCCACATTGTCTGTTTTATGGGCGGGATTTTGCTCGTCGAGGGACCAGACTTTCTGGTAGTTGCCGTTGTGGGTGTGGTCCCAGGAGCCGAAGAAGCGTTCGCGTAGTGCGGAGGTGAAGTGTGGTGGGGGGCAACCCAGGATCACCTGGACGATTTCGGCGCTATCACGGCAACGTTTGAAGTCGGAGGAATAGATAACGGTAGAGGAGTCGAGTTGGTGATGTGCTTTCGCAGCCTGCACCGAGCTGCTGACTTGCGTATGACCAGTAGGTGTTAGGCCGTAGCTAGCAATACCTTCTGCCGGATTACTTATGATAATCTCAAGAGTATTGGCTTCGCTTTGGCCGTGACGTAGGATGAAGTAATGGTTGTGCATCGTTTTGTTTAGAGATTACCCATTGGTAGCACATAGTCATAATTACCTGGACCCGCAGTTCTTTCAAGTTGCTGAATGATCTGTTCCGCGTCGTCGTAGGGTCCTGCAACAAAGAGAGGTTTGCCATTTTTGCCGAATGTTATGTTGTAAGGCTCAGCCAGCTCGCCACGTGGAGTGAGCAAATATTGTGATAGGGCAAAGTCTTTTTCAGGTGCGAAGCCAAATTGATTCGCATAATCGATGGATGCATAGACCATCTGATGCGCGAGTTCAGGTGAACATACCTCCGGGTTGCCAGCGCGAAAGTGAGTGTTGCGGGCTTTGCTTTCATAAGAGGTGAGGGATATGTCAGCTTTAGCGAGTGTATTTTTGACACCCAGGCAGAGTTTATCGATGAGGTATGAGCCAAAGCAGATTGCGCCATCGGGCTGCTGGCGAGCGATAATGACCTGAATAAGGCTCATGTCATTCTCTTGCCAGTTGTTACTGATCAAGCATTCGAAGATAGGGAAAGTGCGTGCGCGACGAATAATGGATTGTGCAGAGAATGACTCGAATGCGGGCATACGTACTTTTGACTTTGCGGCGGCTTTTTGCTTGCTGCGCTTTTTCATTACCGCCTGCTGGCGTTTGCGTGGATCTTGTGGCATATCTTTATTTACTTTCGTATCGTTATTGGTTGTTGTTCAGGTATGCTCAGGTTGAGAGGAGCATGTGATATGAGTGCTCCTGATGGCTTAATTTGTTTTCTAATATTTATTCTATCAGGTCTGGCAATAGCGGAGAGAAAATTAAAAACCCTCTTAGCTCAGAACATGAACTAAGAAGGTGTTTAGTAAGTGTTTGTATTATCTTATCTTATCTTATCGTACAAGGGTGCGTCGATAGCTTATACTGCTCCAGATGACGACCAGGATGGCAGCGGCGATAATGGTACTGATAAGAGGAACGCCTTCTATGGTCGGCTCACCCTGGATGCTGAAGTGGAAGAAGCCAACGATAAGGAAGATTGCGAACAGCCCGATCATAATGGAACCCAGAATGCCGGCAGGCGCTCGACGACCCGCGATCAACTCGCCAAGAATCCCAATGATTGCAGCTATAATGATCCAAATGATCAACTGAGTGAAGGTGATGGACATAATTTCCTCCTTGATAATGCAGATAATATGGCCAAATTTTATTAGCACGGCCATTATTATTAACACGTTCGTTGTGCATAAAAGGATGCAAGATGTAACAAATGCTTTGATTTTTTTGTAGACAGCGGACCAGGAAACGGTTCTGACTCAAAGTTCCTGGTAACCTCTTCAACACTCATACGTAAATAGAGAGATCTAGAGCGTATACTATGGTAGCAAAAACAGCGTAGATGGAGAAACTGATGGATGCAATTGAAATGGTAGGAGTATTTTGCCGCATTGTAGGGCAGCGAGGAACGCGGAAACGAGGGCGGCTCGTGTTCGGTATTTCTATGAGTGTACTTATGCTGCTTCTGGCAGGGTGTGCCGCATCGACCTCGCTTACTGGCTCTGATAATGGGAAAACGATCCAGGCACATGTTGGTGATGAGATACATATCGCGCTCGATGCTAATCCCAGCACTGGTTATGGATGGTCTGTTGAGAAGAGTGATGGGACGCTGCTGACACTCAAGCAGTCGAATTTTTCTGCGTCGAGTAGCGCGATTGGAAGTGGTGGGTCACAGACGTTGACGTTTGTGGCGAAAAGCGTAGGGACCGCCAATCTTCAGTTAAAGTACTGGCGCAGTTTTGAGGGTGATAAGTCTATCGTGCGACGATTTACAGCTACCATTCAGATCCAGGCGTAGCCAGAGTCTGTTTCATAGATGTCAAAAAATAATAGCTGTGAATGCAAGAGGTTACCACGAACTTTGAGTAATAACTCAGGAAAGCCCGCTACCTGAAAGTGAAAAAGGCAGCCAATCTTGATTCAGAGGCTGCCTGATGGTGTTCTTCTATACAGTATATGCGAATGGTTGAATTGTGTTATTGTGTGCCATAAAAAAAACTAGGACTGCATTTCTCTCTGGAATAGCAGAGCCTCCAGAGCAGCTAAATAGCGTTCGGGGTGTTTGCGAAAACGATGCTGCTCACGTCGGGCTTCGTGACGATATTCAATCTGCTTTCGCAGCGTTTGCCATTGTATGAGATCGCGAGGGGCCAGATCAGAACCACTGAATTGGTGGTTCTGAGTGGCTACCGCTGCGACAACACGCACCGAGCCGCGTACGACGAGACCTGGAGAAGCTTGTTTTCGGCCTGTTGCACGTCGCTCATGATAGCGCATTGAGCCAAACACGTGTTCGAGGTCATTGTTGGTGCGCGGAAGATCAGCGATATCGTAGCAGTGAAACAATCCAGGCCAATAGCTCCCGGTTACTTTGAGGAAAGTGGCGGTCATCTGCCGAAGTGGAGCAGTCATGGAGACATGGTGATGCATCTCTTCAAGCAACTCCTCATATTGTCGTTGCACCTCTTTCGATGAAAGATGCTCCGCATTTGCCAAGATATGTGCCGCTCGATGCACAAGAGCATAGCCTGCCTGGACATCAGACCACAACTGTTCTGTCGCTGCTACTCCTTTTGCCAAAAGTCGATACAGTTTGTCGAGCGGAGATGGTAAAGCCCTTTTTTGAGTGATCCGTTCCAGAGAAGCCACAATCAAGGAGAGTCGCTCGTACAGTTTGAGGCCAGGAGCAGAAAGTGGAGGATGACCATCGTCGGTCAAGGCCCCTCGAACAGCAAGACAATACTTGCGTGTAATCATCGCTTCCTCATTGTCTTGTCCCTCAGCTTCACGCTCAATCGGACGAATACCACGGACCTGTTTTTTCAATTCTTTCTTCGCATGACGATCTGCCTCATAGGTAGGTTTGGCTGCTTCTCGCAGGTAGTGAAAGTGGCAAAGTTGATGAGGTATTTCTGGCAAAAACGAGTCGATCTGCCGTCTCTAGACCAATTCCTTTGTTTGCGCCTGTGACCAAGCACACCAGTGCCACCTCTTTCTTTTCTTCAACATCCAGACTAATAACAGGTACTGTTCCTGGCATAACACCCCTTCTTTACTTAAAATGTAACATTCGAGTCCATAATGTGGGAGGTCTTGTCTCAATGGAATTCGTCGGCGTGGCCCACGCACCAGTCACGGAAAGTTACCGGGGCGATGCCGGTGACGTTCTCTATGTCATCGCCGATTTGGCCGACTCGGCGTGCGTAGAACATCTCGTTCAGGTTTTGCATGGCTTCGGCAAGCCGAACCGGAGTACCGTGCTCGATAGCCTCCTTTGCTGCCTGCTCAGGCGTGACGGCGACGAACTGAATTGTGCGTCCGAGGACATCGGAGAGAATCTCGACCTGCTTGCGGGCAGTAAGCGCCTCTGGCCCGTTTAGGATGTAGCCGTGACCGATGTGGCCGTCCTCGGTGAGTACGCGTGCGGCAACACGCGCGATGTCTTCAGGATCAACTGGGACTTGCACGCCCGGATCGGTCGGATCGACTACCTGGTTGTTTTCACGTATGCCACTGGCCCACGACAGTGCGTTCGACATGAGGGATGTTGGTCGAAGATGGGTGACGTCGAGTCCCGATGCACGGAGCAGATCCTCGCGAGCGGCGAGCGATTGAGGGATTAAGCCGGCGATAGGGATAAGGCGGGCACCGACCGAGGAGAGCAACACGATCCGGTTTACTCCGGTGGAATGCATGGCGTCGATCATGATCTGCGTCTGCGTGGTGCCAGCACCAACGTGGAGAAGGAACACGCTGTCGACGCCGCGGAGTGCTGCAGCGACACTATCAGTGTCATCGAGATTTCCGACGGCGATATCGATGCCGTCGGGAAGGAGTTCTGCGCGAGACGCATCGCGGACGAGGGCACGGACGTCGTGACCTTCCTTATGCAACTGTTCAACGAGAGGGCGACCAATGTGGCCAGTAGATCCGGTGATTAGGTACTTTGATTTTTTCATGATTAGCTCCTTACTTTTATCAACACAGTCGTTTACACTACAACACTATCGTATAATGGAAATATTATTTGGTGCAATGAGCATATTTTGAACTCTGTATGCTTAGACAACATAAGTAAAATATTGTTAGGAAGATTAGAGGAATTAAATGGTACAAGCAAAGAGAATCGATCCAAGGGTGGTCCGTACTCGTCAGCTTTTACTCGATAGTTTCAACGAGCTTAAGGCGGGGCAAAGTAGCATACAGTCAATATCTGTTCTCGATATAACAGAAAGAGCTGGCGTTAATCGCGCTACCTTTTACGCACATTTCCGTGATAAGTACGAGCTGCTTGATGTTCATATACGTGAGCGGTTTAAAACACTTCTTAAAAATAAACTGCCAGAAAAACCAAAGCTTAATAAAGACACCCTGTATACTCTGATCGTAGCAACCATTACTGTTCTCGAACAACATAATCAGCGTAGCAAACGAATCAATATGCAATATGAACCTTTATTTCGCAGTACAATTCAGCAAGAACTACAAGATACACTGACCATAATGTTGGCTAATAGCCTAATAGATCTGCAAAACAAGGACAATCCTTATTTATCCGCGTTTCTCAGTTGGGCAATCTTTGGTTCGGCTAATGAGTGGACTCTTACAAAACTAGGCTCTAAAGAAACAGCAACTGAAGATATATTTTCACTTATTTGCAGACAGCTTGAAGGAAAACTGGCTGATATAAAATCACAATCATTAAATAGGTTTTAGACATACGTAAGTATGCTAGAAAGCGTAGCTCAACGACTCCAACGAAGTAATCAATATGTGTTTAACACTGAACATAATCGCCAGCCAAATATAGTGAGTTAGACGGTGGGGTAGTAGCAGGGTGTCTGCCCACAGAAGAATCTACGCATCTAGAGTGAGACTGGGAAAGCCTATTACTGCTTGTTTGCCTCATTCTAGATGCGCAGATAATCGACTGGCGTGAAACCCTGATGGGCACCTATGTAAAAAGTCTCCTGGGCGAGACAATTCCAGGCCGAGGAGAGGCAAGATAAGTTGCCAGCAAACAATGCGGTCCTAGAAAAAAAGGGATGCGTGGCTCATAATTTGGCACCGTCGTTTGCCGTTTGAAATTGTGGTAAGAGTCTGGCAAGATTGGCGGCGATGGGCGTGCCGAGGCCGGTTGGAGCATCCCAGTTTTGACCGGTCCGAAAGCCTGGAATAGTTACGATATTGTTGTTGGCATCCTGGAAGACGAAAGTATTATTACCACCCTGAACGTCATGAAACGCTTGTGTATAGGCATTGCTATGGCTGATGCGATAGAAGGCGCTGTTCAGGAAGCCCAGGCGTTTGCCGGCAGCCTGGTCGAAGAGGGCGGTGAGTCCCGCGGCTACGGGAGAGCCAACGCTGGTGCCGCCGACTGGGAGTAACACGGTATTCCCTGGCATAATCTCGCTACTCACTACTGGGACACCTGTGAGCGGGTCGGCATCAAAGGATATGTCGTTGACGACGCGATGGTTGCTTCTTACGCTGTTTTGCTGGAAGGCGGGGAGGGGAAAGACACTACTTACACCGCCACCAGTGGCCCCACGACCCTGCTGCGACTCGTTCCATGTAGTTTCGCCGATATAGTCGCCTGCGGCAGAGAGTTGCAGGGTGGTGCCGCCGACGCTCGATACAAGTGGATCGCTAGATGGTACGTTGGTGCCGCGTGCAATGGTTTGCGTATTGCCATTGGCGTCGCATTGTACGGTTGCCGCACCCATATCACCGGCGGAGGCAAAGACCGTCTGATGCTGTGCACGAGCCTGCTGGAAGGTCTGATGCTCTTGCTGAATGAAATCTTTGCCGGCGCAAGATTCGCTGATACCAAAGCTCTGTGAGATCACACTTCCAATATTGTTTTGTACGACGAATCTCGTGACTTGCGACATAGCGTTTAACTCACCCTGGATTGTCTTGTTGCTTACATTGGCGAGGACGAGATTAATAGGGGCGTCGGGGGCGATGGCGTGTGCCCATTCTACGTCCAGCGCGATCTCGCCTGCGAACGCGGTCTGGTCGGGATCAGCAGGATCAAAGGGCGTCAGGCCAAAGGGTGCTATAATATTCAATGTAGGATCGTTCAGGCCGAAGATCTGATCAAACATATGCAGCTCTGAGCGTATCTTGGGGTCCTGGAATGCGTCGATGATTGTGATGGCATGGTTTTTGCCGGTGATACCTTGATTGAGTAGAGGCTGGATCGAGTATGCCTGGCGTATCTGTTGTGGGCTATAGCATAAGGGCTTTTGTGTATTCGTCAGGCAGGCTAGCGGGTTTTTCTGCATCATCGTGCCGGCGTTCTGAGCGTTCACTTTAATGGCCTGGTCATACATAGGATGTGTGGGCAAGATGCTGGAGTGCATTTCTTGCTGGTTCATGTTCATGGGTTGCCCATCCTGAACCTCTGCGGCATGCGCACCGCCTGGTTGAGGACGTAAAACCATTGCGCCGACGACCGTGGCGATGAGTATGACGCCGATCCCTGCCAGACCGAGAACGAAAGAGAGTAATCTTTTCTTGTGTTGCCGCTTTTGTATATTGGACACAATCTGCTCCTTCAGTTACGAATTAGTGCCACAGGCCCTTTTGCTTCTGTTCAGGAAGGTACTATATCGAAATGGGGAAGAAGCTGAGTAGTTTTTAAAATGGTAGAAAAGTACTGGTATGGGCATCGTTTTCTTAACCTCTCCTACTTTCGTAAGAAGAGGTTGTGAGTGCGTGTTTGAGGGCACGCGTAGCCTATCGGTGTATTTCTGACGAAAGTACGACGTGCCATATAACTGCGGATCAGCTATGATTAGTGTCGTTCGACCAAACCAGGCTTTTCTTGCGAGAGGGGGTTTTCTCCCCACACGGTCACCAACTCCAGGTCTGCCGTAAAGTCTGGATCATGCATCTCATGTAATGCCTGTTGATAGATGGCATCATAATTTTCTGGCAGAGATGTCCATTTGCGCAAAAAGGGAAGGATCGTGTGGAACCCTAAGCACATATCTTCAATAAATGTTTCCAGGTATGGATTGTCACGACTATAGTGCACCAGGACCGAGCGACGTTCTGTATTGAGAAGACCAAATCGCTGGAAGAGGTTAGGAAGTTCGCTTGTTACTCCAGTACGTTCTGGTGTGAACATATGCCCGGCACGGTAGAATGCACTGCGTGCGAGATCATAAAGCTGTGTTAAGGCAGGACTATTTGTTTCCCCACACACATCACCTTCGGTTATGCGAAGAATACCCCCTGGCCGTATCACGCGCTGATATTTTTGTATGAGATTAGCCCAGTCCCAGGTTCGAAGATAACTGAGTCCGAACCGCTGATTCACGAGGTCAAAATGTTCCTCTGGAAACTCGATCATGCGCAGCGCATCCATTACATGAAACTCGGTACGATCACTGACCTGCTGTGTCCGAGCATTTTCACGTGCATATGTAATCATATCAATACTAATATCAGCACCAACGAGCAGCTCTATAGCCGGATACGTTTTGGCGAGTTCAATGAGCCAGCCACCTGTGCCGCAACCAACATCAATAACACGCCGCAATTGGGAAGGATCAGATTGCTCTGGGAGCACACCACCCATTGCGTTGGTGATCATGGTATCTTGTATTTCAACACGGGTGCGTTCATCGGCACTTGAACGATCTTGTACAAAGTACGTACTGGAAAGCTCTCGTCGTGGTTCCGTAGCCATACTTGTATTGCCCTCTTGATTCTTGTTCTACACTAATTGTTTCTAGTATACTGTATGGATAACCAAAAAGAAAGATCTTTGTCCTATGGGATGAATTAGGCGTCTTGCTTCTTATGTTTCTTTGCATCGACCGTTATTTGCCTTCACTTAGTTATCCTATTTACACTTTACGGTAACGGCTGAAGCCTCCATGAGGGAAAGTCACACGCCACTGATCTTGCTCCTGAACAACTTCGCCTTGCACACCTTCGATATGTTGAAGTTGTCCATCTGGTTTGTCTATACATAATTCTGCGACTATATTGGTAGGAACATCCAACGTGATTTCAAGCGCTTCTCCTTGCCGGGTCCAGCTTACATATATATCACCCTGTGGTGTCGGGACGGTACCTTTGGCCCAACTCAGATTGCTAGTGTGAGGCGCAATACGTACATGAGAGTAGCCTGGTGCGGTAAGTTGTATGCCGAGCACTTGCGTTGAGAGGAAGTAAGCAGGCGCAGCGGACCAGCCATGGCATAAGCTGCGGCTCCAGTGCGTTGCCTGGAGATTGGGGAACGTTTCCCAGAAGGTTGTAGCCCCTTGCGCAAGCATGCGGCCCCACTGTTCGCGGATCAACGTGATCACCGTTTCAACCTCGTGCCGTTTCAAGAGCGTTTCTAATGTAAAGAAGAGAAACCAGGGGCTTCCAACGGGAACGATATCGTCTGGTGGGAAGAGTGGAGCCGCATCGGGGAAGCTACTAATGAATTTACCATACTTTGCCGCCTCGATAAGTGGAAGAATGCGCTCAACACGGTCGGCTGGCGCACAATTGCAGAGCAGGATCAGGGTATTTGTCTGTTCGCTTATGCGCGTGCGGGCAAGAAAACGCTCACGCTCGTCGAGATGCAGGCCATATTCAACGGCGAGCGCTTGATGATAACTGTATGCCTGCTCGTCGCGAACGGTATCAACATAAGCGTTATGTTTCTCGGACCAGCAATACGTATTGATTGCAGCAACAAGACGATCAGCAATATCATGATAACGTAATACATCATGCTCAAGGCTGGTTACATCTAGCGGCACAGATGAATGGCTATAAATGGTAGCCAGCTCTTTCGCCATCAGAGCCGCCCTACGCAGGCTCTCAACCAGGAGCGCATTTGACGAGGTCACTTCTCCATCCCGCGTGAGATCCATTGCAGACCAATCAACCAGGTTCCACACATCGGGAATATTCAGCAAGCCACGTGGCGATAGGAAGCGTAGGCAACGCTCTAAACATTCGCGAACAGCGGGATAGAGTTCTGTCAGGGCCGCCCGATCAGCGGTAATAAGATAGTACTCCCAGACGTTCCAGATCCATAGAAAGGTCCACATCGGGATCTCGCTGAACCAACCGCTTCCCACATGGTCGGTTGTCAGGTGGGCGCGTTTCCGAAGTTGTGCAGGCTTGATGCTATCCAGGTTGTGCGAAAGGGATTGAGCAACGAGACGCAGACAGCGGGCAGTGAGCTCATTGGCACCAAAAGAGATTGCATTGATCAACGTTGAGTTTCGTGCATCCCCAACCCAAAAAACCTGCTCATAAGCAGGGCAATCGACGTAAGTATCCTCCATACATAAGCGTACTGTATAAGTCGCGACATCCCAGATATTCGTGAGCAAGGCATCGCTGCAAGAGAAACTTCCACGCGACTCCACAGGATAAGTGTTCAGGAGGCAGCGAACGTTGTAGAGTTTAATGGGTGAATTTATAGTAGAAGGAAATCTGAAAGTTAGCGAGACATAGCGGAATCCGCGCCGTTCGTGTGAACGAAATACCTGATAGCCAGCGCGACAGACGTAGCGAAAACTATTGCGTAGACCATCAGTCCAGAAAACGCCACCATCATCAATCCCCTCGAAGAAGTTTGCATCAACAATAGTAGACGCTGGAGCATCCAACTCCAGAACCGGGAAGCCACATACTTCACGGCCAAAATCGACAATGAGATGTACATCTCCCTCCTGTTGTGGGTAAAGCAGTGTATAGTCTGTATTCTGATGCAAGAAGTTCGCGTGCTGTCCGGCAAGTGGCATAAGTGGGCGTGTGAGATGTACGCGTGGCTGAGGACGGGCAATGGCAGGATCACAGAAGCCATTTTCAGGCAAAAAATAATGCTGCGACCTGGTTTGCAGAAAGATATCTTCTAGATTTTCAGAGGCATCAATAGCCCGACGGGATACGGCAGGAAGTTGGGTAATATCAGCGGCGGAAATAATACCCTGATATGTCTCATCGCGCTCATCAAATGGACCCAGATAAGCCCATGCGGCACTGGTCTCGCCTGAGTGATCATCTTGCACAAGACGAGTTGCATCAAAGAGCAGTGTTTGTGATGTTTGAAAATAGACGGCAGGCCAATTGGTGCCACTGATCACAAACAAATTGTATCCCTCCTGCAAATCTAAAGCGCCAGAGACAGGTTGGCCATTACAGTTCATGTGGACCTGCTGATAGTCGTGGCTATTGGAACTTATCAGGGTGACATGGCAGGCGCAAGGAGCAAGTATCTCTGTGGCGAAAGCACGACCGCGCATACCATGATCCTCAGCATGGATACCAGTTGCAGGATTGTTTACACGGTGACGCAGATCGAAACTCCAGCGATAGCCGGGTGGCAGGCGAGCGATTTCCAGCGCCAACACTTTGAGTGGAACAAC
This sequence comes from uncultured Chloroflexia bacterium, assembly GCA_963850365.1. Taxonomy (GTDB): domain Bacteria; phylum Chloroflexota; class Ktedonobacteria; order Ktedonobacterales; family Ktedonobacteraceae; genus Dictyobacter. The sequence continues at coordinate 52,169 of CAWKKX010000049.1, read as the reverse complement.
GGCATCGCGCGTTAAAAAAGGGATCGTACGTGGTACAAGCTCATGCCAGGGAGGTGTACCAATCGTCCCAATGATAGTTGCTTGTTGCCAGGAAGCAGGGGAATAACCTGGAGCAGTCCAACTATCATCTGCTAAACGAGCATCGTACTGCTCCTCAAAAGATAACTGGAGCGAGATACGAGGAGTATTGCGCACAAAAGCTGGATCGGGAGAGATCAACCAGCTCTCATCGCTGACTATCCGCTCCACCTGCCCATCAGAGAGCTCTAGCACAAGCTCACAAAGAAAGCCAGCGCGAGCACGGATGGACTGGAAAGTATGATCGCCCCAGTGGACAACGCGTGCGGCAAGCACATTCTCCTCGCCAGCATAGAGCCAGGATGTCACATCATACTCATCATAACCATAAGACCAGGGGAACGAACGAACAGGACCATTGCCAAGGTCATGCCTATTAATATACAACTCATAGCGACTATCAGCAGTGATCAGCAGAGAGGCACGCTTGATCTGCGTGGGGCATTGGAAAGAACGTCGCAGGCGCAACCAGAAGCTACGAGGAGAAGGTTCACCATTGTTCCAGATCCAATTGGCATGTGTAGAGAAGTTCATTCAGAGTTTGCTCCTTTGCAAAGAGGTACAAATTTCATAATAAAGAGAATACCCATAGCAAAGGTATCCTCCTTATTGGTAATGCGGAGGTTAGTGCTGCACTTATTCGGCTGGAGGAGCTTCATTCTGTGCAGCGGACTCAGATGTGCCGATGATATCGAGTAGTTCCTTGCGTGATTTTTCCAGGAAGGCTCGTAGTTGAGCTTGTTTTTCAGGGTTGCCAATTGAGTTACGGCCAGCAATTGCGAAAAGGCGTGCAACTTCACCAGCGGTACTGCGTAGCGCTTGCATTTCTGGCGCGAAAGCCGGATGTTGCCATGGGCCACGTCCAGGACCCCAGCCGCGTCCAGGGCCGAAGCCACCGCGTCCAGGACCCCAGCCGCGTCCAGGACCGAAACCAGGACCCCATGGTCCACGTCCAGGGCCGAAACCAGGACCCTCTGGTCCACGTTCAGGACCAAAACCAGGACCCTCTGGTCCACGAGGACCTTCGCCCTGTTCCCATGGGAAACCTTCGCCCTGATAGAAACCACGTGCCATGCGGCGTGCGAATCGACGTCCAAACATTTTGCAAATCTCCTTTGTGTTTGTTGTACTTTGATACAATACACAGTATTCTCTGCGGAAGAACGAAGCGATATATCGTTCTATTTTTAATTACGATATATCGCTAAAAAGGTTGCATGATGTGGAGAGTTTAGTAAGGAAATTGAAAAAAGGAATAGAGTTCGGTATGTTGGATTGTGGGATAAAATTTTAGGCAGAGTTGAGATGGCTTGCATGATGTTTTATGTCCTTATCGGGCTTATGGAGCTGTTTCAGGGGTGGAAGGTATAGGTATTATTTGCTAGAAATAATCATCTGTTAACAGTAATCTGCTATTGTTGGTACTGGATGAGATACGGTTTTTATCAAAGTATGAATAAAACGTGAGTGGATGTAGAACAAACAGTTTAGGGAAAGTGAATGGGAGGGCCAATGTGGTCTCCTCGTAGTGTGAAGGCGAAAGCAAGGAAGTATAAGATGGCGAATCGACAGCAACTAGATATTTTACAAAAGGGAAGCGCGGCCTGGAATCGATGGCGACAGTTTCATCGAGGTGCGCGATTAAGCTTGAGACGAGCTGACTTGAGTGAGATAGATCTTACAGGGGTCAACTTTAGCAATATAAACCTACATGAGGCGAACCTGAAAGATGCGAATCTAAGCGGTGCAAATTTAAGTGGGGCCGATTTGAGTGGAGCAATCCTGATCTGGGTATATGCAAGTGGAGCCGATTTGAGCGGGGCCGACTTGCGTGGAGCCGATTTAAGCGGGGCCGATCTAAGTGATGTAAATCTGGCACAGGCAAATCTGCGGGGTGCAAGCCTGTGTGGCGCATATTTGAAAGGCTCAAACTTACATGGAGCCGATCTCAGTGGAGCGAATCTAAGCGATGCTGTATTGATAAAGGTCAATACGCAAGGTGCAATACTTGAGGGTGCCGCGCTGAAAAAGGTACGCCTTGTAGAGACAAAGCTAATCCAGCCAGAGTTAGTGCTTGTATGAGAGAGGGTCTAGTTCATATATTTTGCAGTTTCCATATTTTTGCGCGATCGCGCAAAAATATGGAAACTGCAAAATATACGAAACATAGTAGAGAGCAGCGATACTACTGTGGGGATGATAATGCAGCCGCTCAATCGTTTTGGGCGTAAATTTCTTTTGTTGCGCCACGTTCGAGCATTGTGCGTGTGATGACTTGACGCCGCATAGGTTTGGAAAGAACAATAGAGGTAGTCGGCTCACCGTAGAGCGAGAGCTGATCGATAATATGCTCCAGGTGATCGACCGAAGTCGCGACCGCTTTGATGACAACAGAATCGCTGCCGGTAACTCGGTAGCATTCGAGCACTTCAGGGATTGCACTGACCTGGGAGACGACATTCTGGCAACCCTGGCCCGCTATCGTGCCGAGGCGGATAATGGCAGTAACAGGGAGGCCGAGGCTGGCCATATTGACTTCTGCACGATAAGCGGTGATGATACCCGCCTCCTCCATTTTGCGCATACGGTCAGCGACGGCTGGGGAAGAGAGACCAACGCGCTGGCCTAACTCGCTGTAAGAAAGACGAGCGTTTTGTTGCAATTCCTGTAGGAGTAGCCAGCCGGTCTCGTCAAGATGCTTTTCAAAATCGAAGGTCATAGTGTGTTTTCCCTTTCATTTTTTAAGTTAAATGCGATAAATGCCATACGTTTCCTCTGTATTTTAGCACAAAATGGGGTTATACTGTGAGTGTTAGATAAAGAGAAATATCCAAGACATTCCAAGGATATTCTGAGGGGGAAATGATGATTATTATGCTTGCATTTATTATTGCACTTATCATTCTGGATATTGTCGCGGTACGCCGGGGAACGGATAGTCGCGATGGGCTTGAGAGTAAAGAATGGGAACACAGAAGGTTACAGGTCGGGATCGAATGGTAGTAGTAAGTAAAAGTGTAAAAACAGAGCACCTATTGTAGCGTATGAAGTTAAGTAAAGACAAGATAAAGAGATATATTAAGAAGAGCATTCTAAGGAGAAAATTATGATTATTATGTTGGTACTAATTGCAGCACTTATCGTTCTGGATATTGCAGCCATACGGTTGGGAACGGATAGCCGCGAGAGACTTGACAGCAAAGAATGGGAATACCGGTGGCAGCAAGCCATCAGCTACTAGTAGACCGTTGCACGGGTCCCGCGTAGCGACAATCCCTTGTGGTTGTCGTCGTCGAACCGCCTGTCGAGCCGGGCCAGGGCAACAACCACAAGGGATTGTCGCTACGCGACCTCCCGTCACATGAAGTCTGACAGAGAAGCAGTGAGTAGCAACCCTTGAGAGAGAATCATGAGTTGGACCTTCCTTATCACTAAGATGTGATAGGGGAAGGTCCAATTCTTTTTACCTATTTTATTCATTATACGGCAATGAGTTGTGAAATGAATAAGATAGGTAAAAAACGTATTAAGTGTGGCAAAACTGCGCAAAACCATCCAATAAGATAGCGATGGCCACGGGCTTCTGGCACATTCTTTGAGATATTTTCGGCTTTATGTGCGTATTATATAAGAGGTACTAAAATTAAACATAAGCACAGAAAACGAAGAGGTTTTTTGTGGGGAGAGGATAAGCACCCGAATGCTTATTTGTAACTGCCGATACATGTTGGTGGAGGGAAATGCGTTATTTATTAAACCCACTGCACTACGATCTAACTGATCCGAGCAGTATCCCGAATTTATTATTTCAGCATCTGGCCATTGTCGGGATTAGTATGCTTATATCTATTGTCATCGCCCTGCCAATAGGACTGCTGGTGGCACGCTATCGTCCGGCATACGCGCCAGTCATCACTGGTGCAAGCTTGTTGTATACCATCCCAGGGATTGCGCTGCTAGCGTTTCTGGTTCCCATTACTGGCCTCAGTTTCACCACGATAGTTATTCCATTAGTGTTGTATGCCCAGCTTGTATTGATTCGCAACACCGTTGCAGGAATCAATGGGATCGATCCGCTTTTACCGGAAGTGGGGCGGGCGATGGGAATGAAAGGGCAACAGGTATTATTGCGCGTGACGCTACCGCTGGCACTACCCGTCATCATAGCCGGGATACGAGTAGCAACTGTTACAAGTATAGGCATTGCCACGCTAGCATCCCTGGTAGGGCAAGGGGGATTGGGCGATCTCATCTTCACCGGAATCCAAAACCTCAATTTTGATCAGGTGCTGGCTGGAGGAATCGTCATCGCGCTGGTCGCGATACTATTGGACCTCGTCTTGTTGGGTGTCCAGATTGTGCTCAACCGAGGTCGAAGCGCATTGTCAGTAGCGTAAAGAAAGTACCAGGAGCGGACGTGTATGGATAAATTGTTACGATTTATCGCTGACCCCAATAATACCTATGCGCAGCATAGTATAGAATACATCAGGCTATGTGCAATCTCAATTGTACTCGCGATTGTAATAGGCGTTGTGCTCGGCATAGCAGTAGCGCGGCAACCTGTCGCAGCATTTATTGCTGTAAATTTGAGTGGTTTGATGCGAGCCATTCCCGCGATAGCCTTTCTCGTCGTCGTGCTGCCTTACCTGGGCCTGGGTTTTACGCCGGCCCTTATTGCGCTCACCATTTTAGGTGTGCCGCCCATATTATTGAACACATATACAGGTATTCGAGGCATTGATCCCGCGACCATAGACGCTGCACGGGGCATGGGCATGACATCAACGCAGATTATCACGCGCATACAGACGCCGCTGGTCTTACCAATCATAGCAGCTGGAGTACGAACGGCGGCCACACAGATTATAGCGACCGCAACACTGGCCGGAATCATAGGCGCTGGAGGCTATGGAGAGTACATTTATTCAGGCCTGTATCAACTTGACAATATACAGATATTGGCGGGCGCACTCCCAGTTTCAATACTGGCGATACTCGCCGAAATACTGTTGAGCCGATTGCAGCATGCATTGACCCCTATGGGTCTACGTATAGAAGCCGAGTCAAAAGCGTAAACTGTCGTAATATTGTATATATTATGTAGTTGCCGTGACAAGGTACTCAAGAGAGAATTATATCATGCTTGCTATGTAGCCAGTGAAGTGAAGTGAGCCAGGAGCAAGCGACATTGCTGGTTGAATAGCAAGTAAGCTAAAAAGGAGCATTCTATGCTGTCTCTTTTACACGCATTGAAGTCGAAAGCACTTATTTTACTCACAATAATTTCACTTCTTGTTCTGGCAGGTTGTGGTGGTAGTAGCAGCCCCGCTGGTGGCACCGGTACAACGGGATCGACCAGCAATGCCGATGTAACAGTCACCGTTGGAAGCAAGGACGATCCCGAGGCGCAGTTAATGGGGCAGATGTATGCACAATTATTGCGGCATGCAGGATATAAAGTAGTTGAAAAGATTAAGCTGGGTGGTAACGCAATCGTCTTTAGTGCAATTAGCAGCGGAGCCATTGATGTGTACCCGGAGTTTACCGCAACCGGTCTGGCCAAGCTGGGCTTGAAAACAGCGCACAATGTCCAGACCGACTATCAGACAGTAAAAGATGGGTATGAAAAGAACTACAAAATCACATGGTTAGATCTGGCACCACTGGACGACACCTATGGTTTCTGCACATCCAAGGCCAATGCAGACAAGTATCATCTCACCAAAGTATCGGATCTGGCACCTCTTGCATCGAAACTCACACTTGCCACGCCACCGGATGGCAAGACCGATCCAAGCGTCCTGCCAGCCGTGAAGCCAGCATATGGATTTGAGTTTGGCAAGGTAAACGTTCTGGACGCAGCGATCACGTATGAAGCCGTATTGCAGAACAGGGCAGATGTGAACATCTGTTATACCACGAGTGCCCTGATAACCAAGGATAATTTTGTCCTCTTGCAGGATGACAAAAACCTGTTCCCAATCTATCAGCCCTCGCCGATCATCCGCGATTCCACGTTAAGCAAGTCGCCAGCCATTGGAACAACATTGAACAAACTGGCCCCGTTGCTCACTTCAACTGTGAGTAGCCAGCTACAATTACAAGTGCTCAATGGCGAAACCGTACATGATGTCGCGCAGAAGTTCTTGAAGGATAAAGGTCTGATTTAATCAGCGTAAGCTAAAGAAGGACAAAAATGTAGGGGTACGATCTTCGTACCTCTACATTCAGGTTAGAGAGAAGAATAGCCTGTAAAAGAAGCTTCTCTTGTGGCAAAGAAACAGGAGTAGTGGTCAGGAAACGGATTTTAGCATGGTTTCCCCATCTCTCAGTTGGTTGCGCACAAGGTCAGCATATAAGATATTTGTTGTGAAAAGTTCCTGATGAGTGCCTTTGCCCACGATACGACCTTGATCGAGCACGACGATAATATCCGCATTGAGTACAGTGCTTAAACGATGTGCGATAATGATGCGCGTGCATGCTAGCTGATTCAAATTATGATCGACAATTGCTTCGGTTGTTGCATCAAGATGGCTCGTAGCTTCATCCAGTACTAAGATGCGTGGTCGATGTACTAATGCTCTTGCCAGCGTTATGCGCTGGCGCTGACCACCAGATAAGCCAGCGCCATCCTCGCTCAGTATCGTCTCGTAGCGCATCGGCATATTCATGATATCGTCGTGAATATGCGCCAGTTGTGCAGCAGCCATAGCACCATCGATGGTAAGTTCTGGATCACATAAAGAAATGTTCTCAAAAATGGTGCCACTATAGAGGAATAGCTCTTGTAGAACGACTCCACACTGACGACGAACCTGCTGATAATTAAGAGAAGAGAGCAGATGATTGTCATAGTATACCTGCCCGCTAGTAGTAGGATGAATACCGAGCAGAAGAAGGGCCAGTGAGGTCTTACCCGACCCGGATGCACCTACTATTGCCACTTTCTGACCTGGCGCAATAGTGATCGAAATATCACTAAGAACAAAGGGAGCATACGTATCATAACGAAATGAAACGTTCTTGAGTTCAATCTCTCCATGTAAGATCAGCTCATTGTACGTTGAAGGTGTTACTTGCTCAGGGGCAGTTTCCAGGACATCTTCCATACGCTCGATATGTGAGCCGACGAGTTGTAGCTGCTGGCTGGTATTGACCAAAGAAGCCACCGGAGCAAGAAACGTCATTGCTAATGTGTTGAGAGCCAGCATAGTACCAAGAGACATCCTTTGATCGATGACTAACCAGGCACCAACCCAGAGGAGAGAAAGCATTGCAAGGCTGCGTATCATACCCAGAAGCAGTGCTATCACCGTAAATATTTTACTGCGCCGCATTGATTCCTGGAGTTCTCGAAAATAGAGATTAGCCCAGGAGTCAAAAACTGCATCTTCAGAACCTACCGCTTTGATAGTTGCAATCCCGCGCAACAATTGAACTGCGAAGCTTTGTGATTTTGCCTGTGCAATCAGGTATTTCTGTGTCGTCTCATGAATTTTGCGCCTGCTGATAAACAAGACACCAATCTGGAGCAATGCAATGATGGACACAAGCTCACCGAAGAAGGGACTTTGCCAGAACAAAACCAGCAGATAGACCAGAACAAGTGAACCATCAAGCAAAATCGAGAGCATCTGGTTGGTAAGTATATCGCGAATGATGCTACTGCTCTCCAAACGCAGTAATAGATCTCCGCTTGTTCGGCGTAAGAAGAAATCGAAAGGGAGATGGAGGAGATGGCGCAGAAAGCCCAGAGTCATTTTGGCATCGATATGTGCTTGTAAGTATTGTAATGCCAGCATACGTATATAGCCGCTGACAAACTGTGTAAGCACAACAGCGATAATACCAGCAGCAAGAATGAGAAGAACATGTATATTTTTTTGTGGAATAGTACTGTCGATAAGGATTTTTGTGAAGAGAGCTATGATCAACCCGATGGCTTCCAGCAGCAAGGTCGTACTAATCAGTTGTATGAATAGGTTTTTGAAGCCAGGAATAGTCAGTACACGTCTGAGATAGAGAAGTCGGGAGCTTCTGGATGTGGCGCAACGCTGAAAATGGCTATCAGGTGTGAACGTTATAACAATACCAGTAAAATGCTGACTGAATTCGCTGATTGGGATCATACGACGTCCAAAGGCGGGATCTATGATAGTGATATAATGAGCGGACCAGCATTCGACAATCACAAAGTGGTTAAAACCCCAATAGACGATAACAGGCAATGGCAGTTCGTGAAAACGACTGAGAATTGCTGAGTATGCTTTTACCTGAAGACCATATGTTCGTGCAGCTTTGACAATAGAACCAACCGAGATGCCATCGCGACCCACACCAATGCGATCCCGACACTCGGAGATACGTACTTTATGACCATAGTATCGCAGGATCATTGTCAGGCATGTAGCCCCACATTCAGTTGAACTCAGTTGCAGCAGCACTGGAACCCGGTGCCAACCTGGCTGTTGTATGAAGGAGTGGATGCGCCCAAACCAGAGCAGAAATCTCCCCCATACGCTTTCCCAGATTTTTCCCATTCTTATCCTCCTCTTAATGTGCCATGTTGAGCTGGGCAACATCCAGTAATGGAACCCCGTTATACAGAAGAAAAACTGCTAGAAACACAATACTCAATAAAAGCAGGGTCAACAAGAGCCAGAGTAGATATGGAAAATGTACAGTCATAAAAAATGAGGAGGAGTTTTCTTTGCGACCTCCCATATAGTAATCCTGTGCCTCTTTCCGAAAAATGGTCTGAGGAGCAAGAAGATCGATTTTTTTAGGGGCTTGATACTGATCATTCTCTTCTTTAGCACCATTTGTGTGTTGATGTAGATCGGTCTGTTTTTGCTGCATTATAATACCCTCAGACATTTGCAATAACATATAGATACAATGCTATTGATGCTACTGCTTTATTGCCGCTCGCAACTGGTTGGTGGTTCAAGTATCAGAGCAGATGGGAGAGATGTAGGTGCAGCACAGCGTAAGAGACCATAGCCAATCCCTGCCAATCCTGCCATGAATCCCGGCGTCTCGACGCTCAACGGCACGCCACTTAAGTAACCAAAGCGCTCGATACTTTCGAAAAAGAGTGCCCTCTTCTCATCGACCTGGCGTTGTAGATCGGGTTCATAGAGCTGTGAGGCAACCTGGAGTAAGAAATCGAGGTTACCTGCATCACCATGGCAGAGTGAATGGTTTGCCCCAAAACCGTTACTCAACGTCGCTTGCAATGCGTACTTAATATCCTGTCTGACCTCTTTCGTATCCAGGTAAGGGAGAGATGCCAGCCGAGCCATACCAATGCCAGCAGCACCATGACACCAGGCAACGAAGGGATCAGAGCCATTCTCGCGCAGGTCGCGCCAATTAGTATGCGTGGGAGAAAACAGGCTTTGTTCATAGGTGAGAGCCGCGCATGCTGCATCACGAAAACGCAGATTCGCCGCTGAGTATGGATAATTTTAGGAGCGCCCATGCAATCCCGGCGGCACCATGAGAGAAGCCTGCGAGTGGATTTTTCTCATAGTAGGAGGCCCAACCGATACCGTTTCCAACGGGTTGTGCGTGTGCAAGGAGGTGGTCTCCACACTTTTTCATGACAGTGAGCAGGGCATGCGAAGGTTTGTATTGATAAAGAACAGACAAAGCACCTATGCTACCAGCGGCTCCATCCAACACATCAAACACATCATCCTGATCGATCTTGCTGGCAAGCGATTGGACGAGTAGATCTGCTTCCACGAGCAGATCAGCTTGTCGCCAGAGTACGGCCAGATGGGTGAGAAGATAGATAAGTCCGCCCCAGCCACCGAAAGCACCAATATTTATTCCTGCACTAAATTTTTGTGCGATCAGGTTACGAATATTTGTGAGCGCAGCCTGTGCTAAAGCCGTATAGCGCGTTGTACCGGTTGCCTGTCCAAGATAAGCCAGAAAAAATGAGACACCAGGCAAGCCACCATAGAAATCGAGGCCCAGGGGAGCAATCTTCCAATATTGTTCCTGAAATGCATGAAGCCCTATCCAGGATGCGCTTGACCCTTCACGTAGTGCCAGCTTTTCCAGCCGATCACCAATCACGCACGCAGCGGCTAAGAAACGAGGTGCATCGACCGTAGCCGAAGGAGAAAACGGTGTGTATGAACGTGTAACACTCCCATTTTCACTCATAGAGAGGGCTGTAAATGAAGCACTAATGAACCAACTCTGCCAGCGTAAATCTTCCGCATTGAGATGACGTAGGCGTTCTCGCACAGTCTCTATAGCCGGTTGCTGTAGAAAATTACTTATGCGTTCACCTGCACTGCTCCATATATCGCGTTGTTGGGGTGTTGTAAAAAAGATCGGAACATCTCCCTGCCAGAGGTCGCGCCGTTCGGCTGCAATAACACGCGTAAGATAGGGAAAGAGTGTAGTGTGCACCCAGAGCTTGTCGAAAAAGCGTTCACGATCCAGAGCATCGCGCAACACATCAGGATGGTAACTCTCGCGCAAGAGCAAGCTATAGATATATGTTGGTCGCAAGATAACACGAATCTCATCTTGCATAAAGCATTCCAATATACTTTGTGCGCCGAGCAATTCCTCACGTAGCGAGACCAGCAATTTATAGGTAGCTGTGAAACCACTAAGGACCTCGTGGCAATAATTATGTACACTCATGGGAGTATCATTATCTACCAGAGTAGGCCGATGCATTTTCTGTATCGGTATAGGTAAACGTTTGCGTGCTATCGTCATTTCGTCGGTATCTTCATTGTGCCAGTATTGTGCCTCGCGTGGAGAGAGCTGATTTTGCGCCGAACCCAGTCCGCTCATATCAATCCCTGCCGACTGTTTATATTCCCACGTGCGACTGGGTAACATGCCAATGCGCAGGACGGACCGTGAGAGAAGCCGACTGGTAAGCTCGGCTTCTTCAGGGCCAGCATCCAAATAGGGCTGAAAGAGCGATTCTAAATCGATAAGCATCGGGTGCTCCACCCATAGCAATAATATTTTCGTTGTGATAATCAGTAGCAGCCAGAATATGGAGTAACGCCAGATAGCTTCCCTGACGCAGGTAGAAGCGTTGGACCTGCTCAGGAGAAGTGCATGGTTGATGCTGAATATATTGGCACCAACCATAATCATCGCGATCAAGTACGTGCATAACCAGAAAGGGGATGGGTTGGCCGCGCTCGTTTAGCCATTGTAGTAGTTGCTGAAAATGTTGCTCGATAGCAAGCGAACGAGGTTTATACACCATACGCCAGTTTGAGGAAAAGGTAAGGATCGTAACAGTATGTCCCTTGCGGTGTTGATCGCCCATGTCGGCCTCTATTGCTGTCAGCGTACCTGGTTGCTCACCATGACTGAGGGTCGCTACAATCTGATGCCAGTCTTTACAAAGCCTTGCAAGCATCTCCAGTGTAGCAGAGACCATAAGTTGTAAGCAGGTGATCACTGTTCGTGCCAGAACCGGATATTCTTCCAGAAGCGAGAGAGCTACATCTCTTTTGCCAAGCATCGTAATAAAGCTGGCAAAGCGTTCCTGTGGTGTTGTACCCGATAGCTGCTTATTGAGACGTGCAACATTGAGTTCTAATGTCATAGTGCGGCTAAGAATATCATGCAACTGAGGCAAGATATTCTCGATACAGATCTCTTCTATGTGGAACGGATCAAAAGGGGCGGAGGGATAGACAGTGATAAGATCACACACACTTGTATGCAAACGTTTTCGGTAGAAGCTAATAAGGGGCAGAATGAGATGAAGAAAAGACTCCTCTATGTTAACCTGATCCGTCCTTGTACTTTCTGCCAACACACCAGTAGCTGCAGGCACAGCAAAAGCCTCATTCAGATCGTTCAACCAGTCTGGTAGCTGCAGGCAGCGAGAAGCAATATTGTCAGCTGTCTCGCCCAACAGATAGCACAGTTTTTCCGCGCTCAATCCTTCTACGGCCAGGCGTTTCTGAAAAGTAGCCTCTTCAGTAAAAGGTGCCTGAGAACGCCAACGCAGCAGACGACGCTCACTGCGAGCCGATTGCTCCTCATTAAGCCTGGGCAGTATACTATCAAAATCGAGGTGTAGAAGAGAGAGAGAAGCAATACGTTCTTCAAGCGAAAGGGCCTTATGCCACACTGATGTTACCTGACCCATAACATATACCTTTCAACATCCATATTTCATCCAATTTGACAGGTTCATAAGAGGATAAGTGCTGTTAAAGCGCTTATCCTCAATCAATCACTTGGTTGTGGGAGTGCCAGATGCATCACTAACATTTGGCGAGACGGTTGCCTTTGTATTGCAACTTAGGAAAAGACACGAGTTAATAGAAACTGTAATAAGAGTTTTGAGGATAGTTCCAGTCGCGCCACCACTAGCCATCAGGTCATCGAGGGCCTCATCGGTTAGTTCTAGCAGTCCGGCTGGGTTTGCGGGCAAGGCTGCACGCGCTTCCTCGCTGAGACCACTGCGATAATCTTCGTCTTTCCAGGCTTTAATAATGTCTTGTTGGGACATGTGTTTGTTTCCTTTACTTAGCTATAGAGACAGATTATTATATGTGAAGCGCGAGTGCTTTACATATCGTGTATGGTTCAACAGTATTCTGTAGCTATACTGTGTAGCCAAAAAAAGAGATTAGATGGCAGAAATGCTTCACAAATTGCAGGATATATCCTACCTGGTGTGAGTATAACCAGGATGCTAAATCATCTTTATCAAAATGGTGTAAAAGCACTGTTCAATCTGTTAGTACTTTGTACAGTGACGAAAGTGCATCATCTTACTGCGGTAAAAGAGAGGGGTAAAAGAGAGGAAAGCCCTAAGGAAAAGTCAGGTACAAAATAGCCGGCAAAACGCATTTTGCCGGCTACCATTTTTTTAACTTACACCGCCTCCTCGATGAGGGTGCGACCAGTGAACTGGCTATTATAGAGATCGGCATAGAAGCCATTTTGGGCGAGCAGCTCCTCGTGGGTGCCCTTTTCGATGATCGTGCCATGATTCATGACCAGGATCAGATCGGCATCGCGAATAGTGGAGAGCCGGTGAGCGATTACAAAGCTAGTACGGCCCTTCATCAGTTCGGCCATTGCCTTCTGGATCTGCATCTCGGTCCTGGTATCCACACTACTGGTCGCTTCATCGAGAATCAGAATCTCGGGATCGGCCAGGAAGGCACGCGCAATGGTCAGGAGCTGTTTTTGGCCAGACGAGATGTTGCTTGCCTCTTCGTTGAGGACCGTGTTATAGCCCTGCGGCAGAGTTCTGATAAAGTGGTCAGCGTTTGCAGCCCTGGTGGCCTGGACAATCTCCTCCTCCGAGGCATTCTCGCGGCCATAGGCGATATTCTCGCGGATGGTGCCGCTGAAGAGCCAGGTGTCCTGGAGCACCATGCCGAACATACGGCGTAATGTGTCGCGCTTAATCTCCGTGATGGGCACGCCATCCACCAGGATTGCCCCGTCATTGACCTCGTAGAAGCGCATCAGCAGGTTGACCAGAGTTGTTTTGCCAGCGCCAGTCGGGCCCACAATCGCAATCATCTGTCCTGGTTGGACATCGATATTCATATCTTCCATCAGGATAGTATCTTCTTTATAACCGAACCTGACATGTTGGAACTGGACTGCGCCATCGGGATGCTCAATGGTCCTTGCAGAAGTGGTCTCCGGGACCTCCTCCTGTTCATCGAGCAGGGCAAAGATGCGCTCGGCCGACGCCATAGCCGACTGAATCACATTGGCAAAATTAGCAAGCTGGGTAATTGGTTGGGTAAACTGCTGGGCATATTGAATAAATGCCTGTACATCGCCAATGGCAATCGCCCCCTGTGTGACCAGAATACCACCAACCACCGCCACAAAGACATAGCCCAGGTTGCCAATAGAGCGCATGAGCGGCATAATCATACCCGACACGAACTGTGCACGCCAGCTAGCATTGTACAGCTTCTCGTTGCGCTCATTAAATTCATCGACCGATTGTTCTTCATGCCCAAAGGCTTTCACGATCCTGTGGCCGACATACATTTCTTCGACGTGCCCATTAAGATCGCCAAGCGCCGCTTGTTGGGTCCTGAAGTAGTTTTGTGAGCGTTTGGCAATCACCGTCGTTACAAGCAGGCTCAGCGGGAGAGTCAGCACAACAATCAAACTGAGGAGCGGACTGATTGTCAGCATCAGCACAATCACACCCACCAGCGTCACCGCCGAGGTGATCAGCTGTGTGATACTCTGTTGTAGGATGGTAGTCAGGTTATCCATATCATTGACCGCACGGCTCATGATTTCTCCATGCGTGTGTGTGTCAAAGTACTTCAGCGGGAGGCGTGAAAGTTTTTCATCCACTTCTTTGCGCAACTGATACATCGTCTTTTGTGCCACACCCGACATCACATATTGCTGAATATAGATGAAGACGGAGCTGATAATGTACAATCCAAGCAGAATCAGTAAGACATTCGCGATATAGCCGAAATCAATGGCGGGTGCTGGCAGATGGTTGTGCTGGGCCTGGAACTTCGCGACCAGACCTGCGAACAGTCTGGTTGTTGCCAGACCCAGAATTTTCGGGCCGACAATATTGAACGCGCTCCCAATGATGGCCGTGACAAGCACAATGATTAGAGACGTTTGTTGTGGCCGGAAGTAGCCGAACAAGCGTCTGAGTGTGCCTTGAAAATTTTTGGGCTTTTCCATGGGCATACCCATCGCGCCCCATCCGCCTCTACCCATCGGGCCACCTTGCTGAATTGAGGTAGGTCTTTTTGTTCTACGCTCTTCACTCATGCGATTTCCTCCGCGATCTCCTCAACCGAAAGTTGTGAGGACACGATGTCACGATAGACATCACAGGTTCTCATTAATGCTTGATGTGTACCGATCCCAACAATGCGTCCTTCATCTAAGACGATAATCTGATCTGCGTCCATGACCGTACTGACGCGCTGAGACACGATAAGGACAGTTGACTCGCGTGTTTCTTGTTTAAGTGCAGATCGCAACCTGGCATCAGTTTTAAAGTCCAGCGCCGAGAAGCTATCGTCAAACAGGTAGATCTCCGGTTTTCTAACCAGCGCACGTGCGATAGACAGACGCTGCTTCTGACCACCAGAAATGTTTGTTCCCCCCTGAGCGATCATCGAATCGAAGCCGTCTTGCATCTCCGAAATGAAATCGATGGCCTGCGCGACCTTAGCGGCATGCCTGATCTCTTCATCCGATGCATCATCTTTGCCGTAACGGATATTCTCGGCAACTGTACCGGAGAAGAGGACCGTCTTTTGTGGTGTCAGGCTCATCTTTGCACGCAAATGCTCCTGCGACATCTCACGGATATCCACGCCATCCACCAGAATGTGGCCGCTCGCGATATCATAAAAGCGTGGAATCAGGCTGATCAGTGTGGATTTACCAGAGCCGGTGCCTCCGATAATAGCTGTTACCTTGCCGGGAACAGCGCTGAAGGAAATGTTAGAGAGTGCAGGCTCTTCCGCGCCGGGATAGCTGAAAGTAACATCCTGGAACTCCACATAGCCCTGTTGCTCGTTAGCCAATTTTACCTGGTCAGCGTCCTTGATCTCAGGCTTGATGGCCAGCACCTCGTTGATGCGGTCCGCCGAAGCTGCGGCACGTGGGATCATAATAAACATCATCGAGACCATCAGTAGTGCGAACAGGATCAGCATCGCGTATTGCAGGAAGGCAATAAGTGCTCCCACCTGCATATCGCCAGCATTGATGCGCAGAGCGCCGAACCAGAGAATCGCAACGCTAGAAATGTTCAGGACCAGCATCATAACCGGCATCATAAACGCCATCAGCCTGTTTACCCGGATGCCAACATTGGTCAAATCCAGGTTCGCCTCGTCGAAGCGTTGCTCTTCGTGTTTCTGACGATCAAATGCCCGGACCACGCGCACGCCGGTCAGACCCTCATCCAGAATCAGATTAAGCCTATCAAGTTTCACCTGTATAACCCTGAAGAGTGGAATGGACTTGCTCATCAGGAGAATAATAAAGCCAACCAGGACCGGAATAGCCACCACCAGAATCCAGGAGAGCCCGGCATCCTGATTGATGGCCAGAATAACACCGGCAACCAGAGTGATCGGGGCAGTAATGACCATATTCAGAATCATGATCATCACCTGCTGTACCTGTGTAGTATCATTCGTCGTGCGCGTAATCAGCGAGGATGTACCTAGAGCATCGAACTCATGCAGCGAAAATTGTGCCACGCGCGTAAAAATCTGGGCGCGGATGATCTTGCCAAAGCCCGTTGCCACCTGAGAAGAAAAGAAAACCCCCACGACAGCCGCAATCGTTCCCACAATAGCCACCAGCAACATAAGGCCACCAACGCGCCAGATGTAACCGATATTGCCCTTGACGATGCCGTTGTCAACAATATCTGCCATCAAGTTAGGCAAATACAGATTCGACAGTGCTTGCACGATGGCTAGTACGAGAACAAGCACAAGTATTGCTCGATACGGTTTCATGAACCGTAGCAGTTTAATCATAAAATTTCGTCTCCATTCCAGTTTGCTTGAGGCATGATGGACATTTGCTCATGGACGTAGCGAAACGCTTTGGATAAAAGCGAGGCAAGCTGATTGCTTTGTTCCTCACCTAAATAGTCAACCAGACCGTGGAAAAAAGTCAGAAAAGCCTCATGGGCTTTCTGCGCAACTTCCTCACCCAGTTCTGTCAGCGCAATACCCACAGTTCGCCTATCGGTTGGATCGACGTGCCGCTCGACCAACCCGTGTGCTTCAAGACCCTTAAGCACTTGAGTGATGGATGGGGAAGTCACATGCATCATTTTGCTGATCTCCGACACCTTCATCGTACGCGAGCCCGACTTCGTCTCTTTACTGATCAGGACCAACACGCCAATTTCGCTCATCTTGCAGCCCGACATATGCAGGTTCAATCCCGCTCTGTTAAACTGCAGAAACGCTTTATTGAATTGCATCAAAGACTGCGAGAGCTTTTGGGCGGTAGCGTCGGTCGTTGTATCCATTTCTTCCCCCTTTTAGTTAGATTAGGAAGTAACTTAGAATTAATTTATATACTAACCTAATTATTATAGCGCAAAATGGTTTTGCTGGCAAGGGGAAGTAAAATTGGAAGCGAAATCTGCATAACCCAATAGGTGGCCGTTGCCTCGAAAAGTTACCGCCACCTATTGCTGAAATCCATTACCCAATACGTGATTGTGTAGATGATCTACCTCGTTTTTGGTTCGGCTGGCTGATAGGTTGCGATCAAGACGCCGGTCGTCGTCGTCCTGGTGTGGACGAGTCGGAGAGCGGCGAATGCACCATCGTCGGTGAAGAGGTGACGTCCCGTTCCCAGGATCAAGGGATGGATCAAGAGTATATAGGAGTCAATCAGGTTGCGCCGCATCAGTGACTGGATCAGTTCTCCGCTGCCGAGTACCACGATATCCTTGCCTGGTTCCTCTCTGAGCCTTGCCACGGCCTCTGCGGCGTCGCCTTTGAGGAGAGTGGAATTGATCCACGGGAGCGGTTCCTCAAGCGTCGTTGAGGCAACATACTTCTGGGCGTTGTCTAGCACCGCTGTGAAGGGGTTGTCGGTTCGGTTGGGCCAGACGGTGTAGAAGTCCTGGTAGGTTCTTCGGCCAAACAGCAGGGCACCGCTATTGGCCATGCTTTCCTCAACTCCTTCCATTGTGGCGTAAGGTGCCGCCCAGCCGCCATGCTTGAAGCCGCCACGGAGATCCTCGTCCGGTCGTGCCGGTGCCTGCATAACTCCATCGAGTGTTAGACTGTTGAATACAACAACTTTGCTCATGAATAGTTCCTTTCTTAAACAGTAAGCTGCCATTTGATATACCCAAAATAAAAATCACGTACGAAGAGGCTTTATAACAGATGTGCGTGCTTAACTCTTATTCTCATTCTACGTATGAAAGTTGGTAACTGCTTAAATATCTATGAGTCACCCCGAATTTTTCACATGCGTAACTTGCCCGCTCGCAGTGCCGCCAGTTAAAAGAAGGTGATGATATACATAAGTGAAAGGTTATAATTTGAAGATATGAAATTTTGTTTGCTGGTGACCTGTTTTTCTAGCATAAGTCGTGGTACACTCTTTGTAATACCATCTCGTAGGGCTAGTTTCCTCCTACTCTTTTGCGAAGGAGCGAAGAGAGATGCATAAGCTCAACCTGCACCAGTTAGCAACATTTCAAGTAGTAGCGAAGCATTGTAGTTTTGTACGCGCTGCCGAGGAACTCCATTTTAGTCAACCCGCCGTCTCGGCCCAGATCCATCAATTGGAGACGAGCCTTGGTATCAAGCTCTTCGACAAAATTGGCCGTAAGACGCATCTCACCCATGCAGGAGAGACATTGTACCTTTATAGTCAGAAGTTATTTGCATTGCTGGATGAGACGATTGAAACAATGGAGGCACTGCGTAGTCCGCATAGTGGAATACTGAGAGTTGGCGCGGACACAACGGTTGGTACGTATGTCATTCCCGGCCTACTGGGCAAGTTTCACGAATTGTATCCTCAAGTCGCAATTGAGCTAGAAGTATTTAATCGAGGATACCTCTTGAACGAACTCATGACCAATATGGTAGATATGGTCGTGATGGGGAAAGTGCCAACGGAAGTGCCGGTTTTCTCGGCTCCCCTGGCTCCGAACGAAATGGTGTTGATTGCACCACCCAGGCATCGCCTGGCCGGTTGTATACAGATATCACTCAAGGAGCTGGCGCGAGAGCACTTTTTGTTGCGCGAAGCGGGATCGGGGACGCGGGAGGCGCTGCAGCAGGCGTTTGAGGAGGCGGGCCTGGTCCTACAGGTCAGCATGCAGGTCGGAAATAATAGCGCCATTAAGCAGAGCGTTGCAGCCGGGCTGGGGATTGCCCTGATTTCGCGGGTTGCCATCAATTTAGAGCTAGAGATGGGACGCCTCGTTGTATTGGATGTGGAGGGGTTTCCAATTATGCATAAGTGGTCGCTAGTGCACTTGAAAGAGAAGAATTTATCTGCGCCTGCGCGTGCATTTAAGAATTTTGTGCTACAACAGACAGATGACCTTTTCAAGAAACCAGGCCGACGGCGTAAAGCTGTCTGATGCGAAAAGGGAAATAATGGGGAGAGAGAATTTTTTAGAAAATGAATAGTGAACTCTGGGAAATTGCTCGCAAGCTTGTGAGTTTCAATACAGTCAGCCAGCATAGCAATGTGCCAGCAGCCGAGTTTCTGGCACAGTATCTGGATGGTTGTGGTTTTGGGGTGCGATTACTTACGCAAGAGGTGTATGGGGTGCCGAAAGCCACAATTGTTGCATGGGCCGGGCCTCCTGAGCCAGATGGGCTAATTATCTCTGGTCATATGGATATTGTGCCGTTTGATAAACAACCTGGCTGGAAATCTGATCCGTTGATGATGTATCAGGATGGAGAACACATATTCGGGCGTGGCGTGACCGATATGAAGGTGTTTCTGGCTCAATCAATCTACGCCGCGAAGAAATTCACCTTGAGTAGGCTACGGCGACCGCTGGTGTATATTTTTACTTGTGATGAAGAGGTTGCCGGTCAGGGTTCTGGTCGTCTGCTACCGATTCTGCCCGAACTTTTCAAGGACCATCCGTTGCCGAAGATCGCACTCATTGGTGAACCGACGGGTTTTGAGATCTATCCCGCACACAAAGGCTATGCCACATTTGAGATTCGTGTGCAGGGTAAGGGCGGCCATAGCAGTGTCCCGGCCGGCGGACTGAACGCAATTGATACCATGGCAGATGTCATTCGGATATTACAGGATGTGGGCAAAGAATTGCAGCAGACAGCCACAGCCGAGAATCGTATGCTCTTCCCCGAGGTTCCTTACTCAACGCTGAATAGCGGCATAATCAATGGCGGCCTGGCTCCAAATATGATTGCTGACGAGTGCCGCCTCACCGTAAGTATTCGTATTGCACCGGGCGATGACGTCCAAAAGATCATACAGATGGTGCGCGAACGTGTTGAGAATGAAATTGTAAAAGATCTGAAGGTAGCTGCGCCGGAAGGGGGCGTCTTTATCGAAGATATCATTGTTTGCCCACCTCTGCGCTCACCATCGAAAGGGCCATTCTGTGACCTGTTGCGTCATATAACCGGGAAAAGCATTGGCGGGGGTGTGTCATTTGCAACCGATGGCGGCAATTTCCAGAGTATGGGCATTAATTCCTATATTTGCGGTCCTGGCCTGCTCTCTGAGGCTCATCAACCTAACGAGAGCATGCCCATTGCAAACTTCCATGCAGGCTTAGAATATATAGAACGCGTGATTGATGGTTGGTGTGTACAGGAGAACTCTCTCTCTTAGAGAAGGCCAGACTCCCGTTGCCATCGCCATCTTGCTGGATGAGTGCGCGGCTTCGCCGCGCTTATTCATTTCTTACCTATTATATTTATTTTTACAACTCATTGCACAGCAATGAGTTGTAAAAATAAATATAATAGGTAAGAAATGAAAGATCGGATGTGAAAAGTATCATGAATTTCAACCCTTTGGTTCCTGAACTAAGTGCGGCAGATTTAGAGAGAAGCCTGTGGTTTTACGTAAATATACTCGGATTCCAGATCGACTACCAGCGTCCTGAACGTAAGTTTGCCTTTCTCTCCTATCAAGGTATTCAGATAATGGTGGAGCAACTCAATCGAGTCTGGAAAACTGCGCCGCTTGAATATCCCTTTGGGCGTGGCATTAATATGCAGATGATGGTAGAAGATATTGGCGTGCTTATTGCATCCTTAAAGCTGCATAACTATCCTCTTATGGTAGAAGCAGAGGACCATTGGTATAGAAAAGATAACGAGCTCATAGGTCAGAAAGAATTTCTAGTTCTTGATCCTGACGGATACGTGTTGCGCTTTTCTCAGCCGTTGGGTATAAGGCCGCTCGAAGGCTAGCACCGCATAGCGACAGTTTCACCATTGCGACTCTAATTTGTGTTGGAAGTCGCTGAGTGGTATACTGCAGAAATTGCTGGAATAGCAATCTGTTTAAATAATATATGGGAAAGAGATAAAAAAGATATGAGCGGCACTAGCAGCAGTAATATCAATGATTGGAACAGGCGAGTCATTGAGGAATTTCGTGCAAACGGGGGCAAGGCACACGGACGATATGAGGGAGTAACCTTACTCTTGCTCACGACGACGGGTAAGAAGAGTGGACAGCCACGCATCGCGCCGTTGGCTTATCAGCTCGAAGGTGACCGTCTGGTCGTGGTTGCGTCGTATATGGGATCTCCGAAGCATCCCGACTGGTATCTCAATCTGGTGGCTCAGCCTCGAGTCACCGTCGAGGTTGGGCAAGAGAAGTTTGCAGCCATTGCCACCACCGTTACGGACCCCCAGGAACGGGCACGCCTGCTGAAACAATGGCCCATGGTACGTGAGCATCAAGAGCTGACGGCCCGTGAGATCCCCTTCGTGTTTCTACAACGTACAGAATCCCCTGATACCCATAACGTACAGTAACGAAGAAAGGGTCTCTTTATGACCATAAATCAACGTGTGCGTTTAACCGAGCTCGCGAGTTGTGCGGGTTGCGCAGCGAAGATAGGGGCAGACACGCTTGCCAAAGTATTGAGCCCGTTACGGCAGCGCAACGTCCCGCCACAGTTGCTCGTCGGGCTTGGAGCCATCGACGATGCCGCCGTCTATCAAGTCAATGAGCAACAAGCCATCATAAGCACAGCAGACTTCTTCCCACCCGTTGTAGACGATCCATACACATTTGGTGCGATAGCCGCAACCAACGCGCTCAGCGACATATACGCGATGGGTGGACAAGTCTTAATGGCGATCAATCTTGTAGCCTGGCCGGAGAAGCTGGATAGCGGTATCCTCAGCGAAGTGCTGCGTGGCGGAATGGACATTGTGGAGCGAGCAGGCAGTGTGATTGCCGGGGGGCATTC
This sequence comes from uncultured Chloroflexia bacterium, assembly GCA_963850365.1. Classification (GTDB taxonomy): domain Bacteria; phylum Chloroflexota; class Ktedonobacteria; order Ktedonobacterales; family Ktedonobacteraceae; genus Dictyobacter. The sequence continues at coordinate 30,124 of CAWKKX010000049.1, read as the reverse complement.
TATTTCCGACGACGAGCCGAAATATGGTCTGGCCGTAACAGGCATGGTACATCCCCAGCACATACTCACAAAAGGAGGAGCAAAGCCAGGGGATATACTCATCCTCAGCAAGCCACTGGGCACAGGTTTGCTCACAACAGCGCAGAAGCAGAACAAGGTCACAGATGAAGATATGGCGGCGGCGGTGCATTCTATGACGACCTTAAATCGGCGTGCCAGCGAACTGCTAGTCCAGGCCGGTTCAGGCGTCCATGCAGCCACCGATGTTACCGGGTTTAGCCTGTTAGGTCATGCCTGGGAGATGGCGGCACAAAGTTCCACCAACATGCGATTCGACTATGCCTTGCTCCCGTTTTTGCCCAACGTGCGGCACTATGCAGAACGTGGCTGTATCCCTGGTGGTACAGCACGCAATGACCGTTCCGTGCGTCCCCATGTACAGTTTGCAAGTAACCTGGACCAACTGGATCAAGCCATACTGTTTGATCCTCAAACGTCGGGCGGCCTCCTGGCAGCGGTTGACCCATCCGTGTGGGTCATGCTCTCCAAGCACAAGGACAGCCAGTTCAGGCGTATCGGCGAAGTAACAGCGCAAGTTGGTGTACAAGAACTGCCTTCCATAGAGGTTGTGCGGTAAATAGAAACGAAAAGCGCGGCTTTAAAGCCGCGCAAAATCATCATACAAGACCAGGAGCAATACATCCTATAAAATTATGGTATGAGGATTTTAAGGATATCGCAAAGCTCGTGAAGATGAAAAGGTTTAATAAGAACATTCGTACAGGCTAGATCTTCATGATTGCTTTTATCCACAGTAAGAAGAATTACAGGTGGGAGCATCGTAGGAATATCCCAGCGAGCACGCAGGAGCGATAAAAACTTAGGGCCATCAACTACAGGCATCAGCAGGTCAAGGAGGATAGCAGACGGGTATTGACCAGTGCGAATGGCAGTCTCTATCCATTCCATAGCTTCCAGACCATTAGCGGCGCAAATTGGTTGATAGCCCCAGAGTTGAAGTGCCCAGAAGAGCATATCGCGAACAGCCGCATGGTCGTCAACGACCAGGACCGAAGGGCGTTCTGAGCCCCAGCCCATTTTGTGTGGAAGCGTAGGAGCTTGTAACAGTTGCATATCGTTGTCCTTCTGCTTCATTGTTCCCTATTATGAATTTGGTGCTTTAGATAGAATAAATTAAATATAAGGAATAAAAAACGACAGTTATAAAACAGGCTGTGCAAGAGCCACGCTGGCCAGAGAGATCCTTGTAACCCGAAGGAGCACTGGAGCCGTAAACGGTTTCGCCATGTATGACTGAATGCCAGCTAACTTAGCCTTAAAGCGATCAATAGTATCCTCGCTTTGTGAGAGCAAAATACAAACGGTTTGCGCGAGGCCCGGATTTGATTTAAAGGCGTGAACCACCTTGTAGCAGCTATCGATGCCGGGCAGACTATTATCGATAAAGAGAAGATCGGGTCTACGGCCGCCAGGTGTAGCGAGCCAGTGCATAGCATCAAGCCCACTCTGAAAGGACCAGGCATTGTAGCCAGCTTCACGCAAAGAAGTTTCAGCGAAATTGCAGACGCTCACCGAATTATCGATGATGAAGATACACTTCGCCGTAGGTGAAAGAGTATCAAGGGGCATAACACTTGTAGGCACAGTGTATACCTTCTTACTGGCTGTTTGTTCCACTTCTTTTTGTGTAGCCTGTTCACCATTAAAGGAGCGAAGTGTGATTTTTTGTGTTGTATGCGGTGTATGCGATGTATGTAAAGCATGGTTTTGCATGATTTCTCCTTTTACTCTCATTTTTGCGCATAAGAGACCTCTCCATGTACGGGGACGTGAGTAGAAACTGATAGAGGACGCATGTAATTTTGTTCATATTCGGCCTGATAGGTACCCAGGTGATAGACATGTGGAAGGTGGGTGCGCAACCACAGTTCTACATAGCCGATCTTGACAGAGTATAAAGAGGGAAGAGTAAGGCTAGTAACAAAAGCCTGTAGTTGTGCCTGAGCTTGTACGATCTCAGCATCTTTTGTACAAAGCATTTCAACCTCGAAGAAGTTGCCCAGGCCAACGACCTGATCAAGGCACAGGTTCAACTGTCCATGTATATAGAGAGTGCGTTGTTTCTCAATATGGACAAAGGGTATCAGGCCATTGGTAGTCAGTGCAGCCTGTACCGTATCTGTATCTTGCCAGTAGGGGATAAAGCGAGAGCACAAGTGGTTGAACTCTTGCATCATGGATGGTTCAGCGGTCAACGGAAAAACGCGTTCAGTCGTATGCATATGTGTTGGATCGGCCAGTTCGTGGTATTTGATCTCCAGACGAGCATGGTCTCTAATACGAAGAAAAACAGCCTGCTGTAAACAAACGAAGTCAGCCGTATCATAATAAGTATCAACATTCGAGACAGGCGCGAATTGCTGAATCGAAGGTAGAGTGGCCAGTTCTGTTTGCAGTAATGTACGTGAATTTGCAGAGAGCGCAAATTTCAACTCAACCTCAATCATGCTGCGACCTCCTTATTATGTACAACAGCCATAGCATCTGCCGATGACACAAACGTGCGGGCACCTTTGTGCTCGATCATCAAGAGCAGTTTTTGGAGGCGATTGGGGTCCTCATAGCGCGTCCAGGTGGGTGCGTGGGCAGACCAGGAGACGCTATTCGTGCGACTGGGAGTCTGAGCCAGAACGGCAGGTGGGATAAAGCGCGTAAACTGTCCCCGTTTATCGGAGTAAAGTGGTCCTAAGATAAAGCCATCACAACCCGCATTGATACCTTCATCCACGATACGTTCATACTCAAAGTCGGGGATGTGCGGTAGTATTGGGCGTAGAGAAATAAACACCGGAATATCAATACACTTCAGATTTGCGATAGTTAAGATACGTTCACTTGGAGAGGGAGTGTGTGGTTCCACATCAGCGGCGGAATCCCAGCAGCTAAGTGACACTAATGCGCTTAGTATAGTTCCTGCCTCATCCATATAGCAACGAATTTCATGCAGAGCATCGATGGTAGGACCTTCGAGCAACGCTTTTGTACTAAAGTTAAGGTTCTTATGCATTGTTGCTAACTGTCTGAGCATCGAGATACCTCGCTCAGGCCGAGAGAACGGATCGCCATCGTAACCGAACTGAATAGTCTCGAACGGGATAGGAGTCTCGCGGGCAAATTGTTTAAAGCGAGAAAGGATATCATCCGCATGGACATGCGAAAGTCCAACCTCACCTCCTCGCGTATAGCAATATCGACACGCAAACTGGCATGGCTCACCGACCGGTACAAGTACGCGGTTTTTTTCTACACGGAAGAGGATGTGTTTTCGCATACAGACATTGCTCCTGAAAGAAGTAAAGTTGAATTTTTATCAGAGACAACATACCGGATCATACTCACTAAAGATCTCGCATGTTCCACGCCAACCAATTCCTGTATATTGTCTCTAACATAAGTATACCAGAACAAAAGTTAAACGCAAGACATTTACCCGCAAATGTAAAAAAAGGAGCATTTGTTATAGCCTTGTAAATTTAGCGAGGATATAAGCAAACATATAAAAATTTTGAAGAATGTAACATAGTGGCATAATTTATACAGGCTGTACGAAATATGGCTTTTTCGTACAGCCTGTCTTTATAAGATGTTGGGAGTGGTGTATAATTGGGTCTGTAGATATGGGCACCGGACTACAAATTCGAATGACCATTAACCATTTGTAACTGGCTTGTTTATCATGGCAAAATTGTTGAGAATATCTTGTACTTTGAGGCAACATTCTGTATGCTAGTGGCGTGGCGTGGAGAGGTATTGAGTTGAGAGGGTAGAGAAGGTAGAGAGGGTATACAGTAGAAAAACTTAGAAACCAATAGTATTAGCGATCAGATGTATTTCGATCAGGTGTGTTTTATGAAGGGGGAGATAATTGAATGCCAGATAATGCACAAGGGACAAATAGCGAAGCCCGACTGCTAACTGATGAACGTTTCTTACGCAAGATTGCATATATGTATTATGAAGAAGGGCAATCGCAAGAAGCCATTGCGGAGCTGGAGTTCTGTTCGCGGCAGACAGTGAGCAAAGCTTTGCAGAAAGCCAAGGACAAAGGTATAGTACGTATCTCGATTGTCCCTGATTTGCGCACCGGTTTTTTGCGCAATCTCTCGCGCGAAGCACGTTTGCATCTCAATTTGGAAGATCTTGTTCTGGTGCCAGGTCGCAACATGAATATTATAGCCCCCGACGACCTCCTTGACGACGTTGTAACAGAGATTTCGAGTGCGGCCGCTGAGTATCTTGATCATTTGTTGACCGATTCTGACATTCTGGCAGTTTCTGGTGGAAGAACATTTATGCGCAACCTGGTACGGCATCTCAAGCCAACCAAGGTCTTGCCCCATTTACAGGTTGTTGCGACGATTGGATTCGTAGAAGCCCGCACTACCTACGGAGATGCGAACCTGATTGCCTATGATCTGTCGCAGGCATATGGGGCTAACCATTTGTGGTTTCCGTCGCCAGCGTTTCTACCGGATCAGGAGCAAGTGTTGCGTATACGTTCATTGCCGATTATTCGAGATGCATATGATATGATGACGCGAGCAAATGTATTAATACTAGGTTTATGGACTCCACATACTAATAATGATATGATCAGGCGTGGCATTCTTACCTCGGAGCAAGTCGAGAAGGTATCAGCCTTTCGACCAATTGTAGATATCAATCACTGGGTGTTTGATGCGAACGGGCAATGTATTAACGAAATGATTGACCCGTTTCCATATACGCTTTCAGGGCTAGAGATTCCCACTTTAAAGGAAAAGATTCTGCGTAGCAATGCCAAAGTAATATTGGTAGCTGGGGGGAGTCCTTCGTATATGCCCGCTATCCGAGCTGTGCTCAAGGCTGGCCTCGCAAATATCCTTGTCACTGACCACATCACGGCACAATTTTTGATGGTTGAGGGTTAACGGACGCGAAGGCTTTGCCGTAAAAAAGCAAATCTGATCGTCACAAATCCCGTAATCCAATCAATTGAACTTGACACCACTAAAATAGTTGGCTATACTTTCTGAGGTACAGGAATGAGAATTATTCTCATATAGTAGCGATTAGAAACTTTCTGCAGAAATGCTTTTGTATTGCTACTAGCACTATTTTAGAAGCGAATACGAAGATCAAAATTGGAGGAACTGTGAGCGATCAGACGAACGATCAAAAACCACCAATGACGACAACTGATGCAGGTATTCCCGCGTCAAGCGATGAATATTCACTTTCCGTAGGTCCAAATGGGCCTTTATTGTTACAAGATCATTACATCATCCAAAAGATGGCCCAGTTCAATCGTGAGCGTGTGCCGGAGCGCGTCGTGCATGCCAAGGGCAGTGGTGCGTTTGGCTATTTCGAAGTCACCAGCGACGTATCGCAGTGGACCAAAGCTGCCTTTCTCAATACAGTAGGGAAGCGAACGAAGACGCTTGTGCGCTTCTCGACGGTCGCCGGTGAGCAGGGTTCTGCCGATACCGAGCGTGATCCACGCGGTTTCGCAATCAAGTTCTATACGGAAGAGGGCAACTACGACCTGGTTGGCAACAACACGCCAATCTTTTTTGTGCGCGACCCATCAAAGTTCTCAGATTTCATCCACTCGCAGAAGCGTATGCCTGCCAATGATCTGCGTAGCCATAACGCGATGTGGGATTTCTGGTCCCTATCGCCAGAAGCGTTGCATCAGGTGACGTTCCTGATGTCTGACCGTGGCACTCCGAAGACATATCGCCATATGAACGGCTTTGGTAGCCATACCTTCATGTGGATCAACGCCAATGGAGAGCGCTTCTGGGTCAAGTATCACTTCAAGACGGAGCAGGGCATCCAGAATTTCACCGATGCCGAGGCGAAGGCAATGAAGGCCGAGGACCCCGATTTCCATCGTCGCGATCTGCGCGAATCAATCGATAAGAAGGACTTCCCGGCCTGGCGTCTAGAGATGCAGATCATGCCATTTGCGGACGCCGAGAACTACCGCTTTAATCCTTTTGACCTGACCAAAGTCTGGCCGCATAGCGACTATAAGCCAGTTACCATCGGTCGGTTGGTGCTTGATCGCAACCCGGAAAACTTCTTCGCCGAGATCGAGCAGGCATCCTTCGAGCCCGCCAATATGGTGCCCGGCATTGGTCCTAGCCCCGATAAGATGTTGTTGGGTCGTCTATTCAGCTATCCCGATGCGCACCGCTATCGTATTGGCACCAACTATCTACAGTTGCCGGTGAACCAGCCCGAAGCTGAGGTGCATAGCTACAATAAAGATGGCTCTATGCGTTATCGCCACAATGGCGACCAGCCGGTTTATGCACCCAACAGCTACGGTGGCCCGAAGGCCGATTCCGAGCGCTATCCTGAGCCAGGTTGGTCGGTGAGCGGTGACATGGTACGTAGCGCGTATGTCCCTCACAGAGATGACAATGACTTTGTGCAGCCGGGTACGATCTACCGTCAGGTGTTCTCTCAGACTGACCGTGATCACCTGGTGAGCAATATCGTTGGCCATATGAGTCAGGGTGTCGAGCGTCCCATTCAGGAGCGTGCAGTCAAACTCTGGCTGCAGGTAGACAACGATCTTGGAACACGCATCGCGCGTGGCCTTGGTTTGGCGACACCAGCTCAGGCCGTTGGAGACGACTAGGGGTTGTTGTTAACGAAATAGCAAAGAGAGAGGCCGTCAGAACCGTTTTATAATGTTCTGACGGCCTCTCTCCTATTTCATCTATAGAATGACTCTTTACAAAAAATTTTAGAACAAACTATGAATAGTACAGTATAGGAGGCTTTTCATGTCAGAAATCTCTCTCGTACGTCCCAAACGTTTTTTGCATTTGCCTCTCTTTGCTTCGATCTTTGCGTGCATTCTTCTTTTTGTTTCTCCCTTTCAGGTCTTCGCCGTGGAAATTTCCCTCGATGATCAGGCCCATGTGCTTAATAGCGGCAAGATTCAGCAAGAGGCGAGCTAGTTTCAAAACATGGTATTTATCTACACCACCACTTCGTTCTCTGGCGATCAAAAAGCCTTAGACCAGGCAACACAGCAACGCCTCCCAGATCAAGAGAGTATTGAAATTGGGATTGATGTGAAAAATAAACACATCTCAATTCAAGCTGGATCGAGCGTCATTTTAGACGATGTTGAGAAGGGCTTTGCTATAGATGCTTTTCATGAAAATATGAGGAACAATGATTACACGTCAGCAACAGTCGCAGCTCTCCATTCTTTATTAAATATATATAATAGTGATGAAAATATAGAGATTGAGGCCAGGCTCCATCCTGGTAACTCAGGGAGTGACATATTCATCTTGCTCGTTATTATGATCATTCTGGTAGGATTTAGTACCCTGCTCATCCTTGCGTTCAAAAAGAAAAGAGAATGATCAGAGATATCGATTGTGAGCAAGCAAAATTACTTCTTTGTAACTCGTCGAGTGGTTTTTGGCACGGTATCCTGAATTACGGCGTGGGGTCAATTAAGTTGGTAAAACCTCGTTGTTATTTCTCTAACAAGCAAGTATTATTTCACCAAAGTGGTGTATGAACCAGGCAATTTTGTAATTTACAATATATACGAGAAATAAGCTTGCGATGTATGTGGCACCTGAAATTGTTGATATAATTAATGAGGAGTGGATTGTCCTTGCTGTGTTTATTGGTGTAGCAGGCAAGAAGAGCTGCAATAAAAATACTGGATATTAGCACTATAGAAGGAAAGAAAAAGGGAGCGATGCGATGACGGATCAGCAGACTATTCAACTAACGAAGCGAGCTTTGGAAGAGGGTGCGGGCATTGTGCGGTTAGCGCCGAACTGGGTGCCTCGTGTGTTCTGTGTGCCAGGACGGCGCTTACGGTTGCATCCCAGGGATCTGTATGCATATGGGGCGAATCGCGGCGGTATCGATGAGCGCTGGTTTGCCTCGACCATCAAGGCTGATAATGGTCCCCTTACCAGTGACGATGAAGGGCTGAGCTTTTTATATGTAGATGGTCAGAGGGTGATATTGCGTGATGCGATGGGGCTGTTGGGCGAGGATTTTCTTGGCAAGGAGGCGATAGAGCGCTTCGGGGGCTGGGTCATGTATAGCAAATTTTTCGATAATATGTATCCCCTACCCCATCATATGCATCAGAGCGACGAGACGGCGGCAGCTGTCGGGCGCATCGGCAAGCCGGAGGCGTATTATTATCCAGCTCAGTACAATTTTGCGCTGGATAGCTTTCCATACACGTTTTTTGGCCTGGAGCCCGGCACAACAAAAGATCAGGTCGTGAATTGTCTCAAGCGCTGGAATGAGGGTGATAATGGCATTCTGGCCCTCTCAAAGGCCTATCGCCTGGAACTCGGCACGGGTTGGGATGTGCCTACGGGTATCTTGCATGCACCGGGGACGCTGTGTACTTATGAGCCGCAGCGGGCCAGTGATGTAGCCTCGATGTGGCAATCGCTGGTCGCAGACTATCAGGTGATTGATCGCTCGATGCTCTGCAAAGATGTGCCGCAAGATAAATGGGAGGACTATGACTACCTGCTCTCGCTGCTGGATTGGGAGGGCAATATCGATCCTGAATTTAAGCAGCGTCACTTCCATACACCCATCCCGGCCCGTCAGACCGAGGCTATGCAAGCAGAGGGTTATCATGAGCAATGGATTGTGTATGGTAGCGAGTTTTTTAGTGCAAAAGAACTTACTGTGCAGCCTGGGCGTAGTGTGACTATACACGATGTTGCGGCCTATGGTGTGATCTGTGTGCAGGGCTATGGCCGTTTCGGGCAGCACGCGATCTCTGCGCCATCCTTAATTCGCTTCAACGATATGACCGAGGATGAGTTCTTCGTGACCATACAAGCGGCAACGGGGGGCGTCACGATTACCAATCATAGCAGCACAGAGCCTCTCGTGTTGTTCAAACACTTCAATCCCGGCAATACTGAGAGACCGCGTCTATAAGGTCGTGTCCTACTCTGTTGCTAGATCGCTAGAGGATCACTATAGCATTATTTTGAATGAAGAGAAGCAGGGAGTCTTTCTTGCACGAGATGGAACTTTTTTTCATAGAGGGGTTTCCGGGCTGTAAGCGAGCTATTCCTGTGTGGGAAGTGGCACTCTTTGTAACACTTTTGCAAAGAGGGCCGCTATATTCCAGGCATCATCGGCACCGCTATGATGAGAGCCTTCAAGGGGCATATTCAGTATTTGTAGTGCTCGTGACATTCCCACCTCTTTAGGCAAGGCATGTTGCAAGGCAAAAAGAATTTTAATGTTGAGATGTTTGGGGCCAAAGGGATAAGCAATCTGGCGTTGTTTACACAACTTCTCGAAGCGTAGCCGATCAGAGTCGCCATAGCTGGCCCAGACGCGCTGATGCGAACGATACTCGTCCTGGAGCAATGTGCATGCCTCGGCGAAAGAGATGCCCTGCTCCACCTGCTCTTGTGTCAGGCCCGTCAACTGTGTACAAAAAGGACTCACCGCAGAGCGTTCGGGTCGGACCAGAATACTGCGTTTGCCGTGTCGCCTATGAGTGGCAACCTCCAATAGACAGAGACCAACTTCAATAATCTCGCTCTCCTCGCCTTCAGGAATCGAGCCGTCCCAGCACGTTGCCTCAACATCAACGATGAGAATCTGGTCAAGCATACGTTTTGGCAAAATAGCCTCCTACCATAATATGATCGTGGGCTTGCATTATAGCAAGAGTTGCCTGGAAGTGCAATTGGGTGCCATAAGCATAATTTCGCGAATAATAGAAATGATAGCGTACTGAAAGAGATCCTCAGGCAGATTTTCATAAATTTTTTCTTGTTCCCTCGTTCCCTCAATACTTGTTCATTAAGTAAATAGGCCACCCAAATTCGAATGTGATGTATTTCATACATACAGAGTAAGAAATAACATTTCTAAATATCCGCTTATTATGTACTCTATACTTTAGAAGATTGAATGATGGCGAAGGGAAATATATAACCTATATAACGCTAGATGTGCAATGCCATTGTGTGTTATTGCAATACATTCATAAATGCTATTGTATTGGTGTAAATACATAGAAGTATTTATCTGCAACGTAAGAGAGCAATCAGAAGCCATTAGTGCATGTCTTTATGAAACGAAGTGAAACAGAACAGTGGAGGGATCTGATCAGCATGAAATGTTTTAAGTACACCAAAAAAGCATCCGCAGCAATTTTATGTAGCATAATTTTTTTAGTATTGCTTTCTGCCTGTGGAACAGCATCAGAGAATGATCAGAATGGCGCTGGTATAAGTGGTCAGAATTCAAAGAGCGTTGTCATTCTGCTCAAGCATAGTCCAGTGGGAACGACAGAGCTATTATGGGACCCTGATAGCCATAAACTGGACGTGAAGATTTCGCTGACTGGCCTGGCCCCGAAGAGTTCGCATGCTGCCCATATTCATGCAGGCTCATGTGCAGCGGATGGAGCCGTCATTTATCCGCTACAACCCGTCGTTGCAGATGCGAAAGGTGTTGGTAGCTCAGAAACGACCATTGAGAACATCCAAAATGGCATCCCGATGAAGGGTTGGTATATCAACGTCCACAATGGCCTCTTGATGTCACCACTGGAGCACAGAGCGATTTCCTGCGGCAATATTACGAATACCGATACTTCAAAGGGTAAGCCACAATCCGTTTCTGTCACTATGATGGGTGCCCTGGCTCCAAATGAATCTGCCAATGGTCAGGCCGAGTTAAGCAGTACAAATGGCAAGCTTACACTGAAGATTGTATTGAGTGGCCTGGAGCCCAATAGCATCCATATAGCCCACATTCATGATGGTAGCTGTGAAGCACAAGGACCAGTCCTTGTCATGCTCAAGCCGATTGTTGCCGATAGTCAGGGCAATGGCACTTCTGTCACAACCTTTGATCACCTGCCCACGCCCAAAGTTGGCCTCTACGTCAATGTACATACAGGGGCCACGATGGCTGATTTAGCGCGACCAACCCTGTTTAACCCGATTGCCTGTGGCAACGCGGTCTCCTCCTATTAATTAATAATTGTGGTAGGGGTATTCGATATATAGAAATAGAAGAGCTAAAGATGAACTAAACCGAAGTGTAGTGCATAAGGTTTGGGTCCATCTTTAGCTCTTCTATTTCAATCATTTTCAGCTTCCAGCGTGATCTATCTTCCTGGTGGGTGGGAGAGAGCCACGCCAACGACCATCCCTGCAATAAAGCAAAGTAGTGCCAGAATAATCATAATTTCCATATGTTCGTCTTCCTCCTGCTCCTAAATTTTCTTGCCTGCTAGTATATTTATGCTGATGGATATACTTATTATTTAGCATGCAGATTGTGCCAACACCAGACCAGAGAGGTAGCAAGTAGAGCCCAATCTTCCATTGTGGTAACAAGTACGAGGAGGATAGCCAAAAATAGTTTATGAACGTGGACAAACTTTACATGCTTTTTCTTTACTTCCTCGGAAAGTTTCCTGGCATGATTGAATAGTATAAATACAAATTTTTCAGATTTGATATGTGCTTTCATACAATTGAGGATGTAGGTTGTATTCTGGCGGTAGGTGTTGCGACAAATACGTTGCGATTATGCCTGCTATCGTTTGAGGATATGACCATCTTCTTATACGTGCTTGAAATTGGGAGTGACATGCAGTATGCTACAAGCACGCAGGCGGCGATCATAGGCGGAGACATCATCCGTATATTTGCGCAGATGGCGGCCCCTGGGTTAGTGTTGCGTCTTTGTTTAATACACACAGACAAGGAAGGAAATCGATGACATTTCGACAAAAAGCAGTCACGCAATGGCTCTTCTGGGGGGCCTTTGTGGTATTCTTAGGTGTCAGTATTCCCCATATTGCCTGGGTTGTGAAGCAGTACGAGCCACATAATTCGTGGTTTGTAGAAATGTGCTTCTGGGGGCTCGCGTTTGGGTATGCGATTGCCCTGGATGGTGTGATGGCGTGGTTGACCCATGTACAGAGTACGCCAGGCGGTTCGCGTTGGGATAAGGCGACGACCTGGGCCTTTATCATCGTCCTGGTGGCGATGTCCTGGTATTTAAACTGGGTCTTTGACCTGGCACATGATCCGTCAAAGCAGGTCGGGAATGTCTGGCTGTATCAACTGACCGGGCAGATGGGCTCCATTGCTCCGATCACTATTGGTGACTTTACGCCTGTCCTGCTGGGTGCGCTCCCCGTCTTTACCATTGCCTACGTGTCGATTCTCGGTAAGGTAAACAAGATGAAGGAGCAAGCGGCGAAGAGCGTCGAGATGTTAGAGGCAGAGGCAATGGAGTCGGAGCGACGAGCTATCGCATCCAGACGCATTCGTATCGCACAGCAAGGTGCTGGTGTGTCTGTCGATATTTTCGATAAGGGCGCATCGTTCCTTAAAGATGCGATTAAGGCCAGCAAGTCCGTAGGTAGCGAGCTTGTCAAAGACAAAGTCGATCCTCAGGCTGAAACGCTAGAGAAGGTGCTGACACTTTTCCGTGATACTCCTGATCTTTTGAATGGAGAGAATGCGGCACTGGCTGAAGTGGCGATTAGACAGACACTCAAGCTTGGACGAAAACAGCAAGATATTGCACGCTTCTGGCGCATGAAAGCGGCCCAGATCCTGGCACAGGGACAGGCAAAGGCTGAACAGGATGTGGAAGCCGAGCAGTACGATCTTGTGAGTGAAACGGACCTGGACATGCAGGTCGAGATTACAACTTCGCTTGCTAGCCATCAGACCGATACGCTGGATCTGGATCGCCAGGATGTGCTGGAGCAAGCCGAAGCCGAGGAACGTCAGACCGATGTGTTTGATCGTCAGGATGTGTTGGAGCAAGTCGAGGAACGGCAGACCGATGTGTTTGATCGCCAGGATGTGCTGGAGCAGACCAAGGCCCTCGATCAGCGTGAAGAAGAGAGTGCTCATATTCCTACAACAGCTTTTCAGAAGTACGCTGAAACCATGTTTGGGATGCATATGGCACACGATACAGAAAGCCTTCAGATTGTGCCATCCAATGATCTCCATGAGGAGTTGCGCCACTTTGGTGAAGATGATGAAGCCTCATCAAGCCATCCTGCAAAGTCACGTTACATTACATTTGAAGATGCAAGCAAGATCACCGGTTATAGTATTGATACGCTCAAACGGAAGGCAAGCCGAGGAGAGATCAGACGGCATCCGACCGACGGCTATCGCTTGTTAACATCGAGTGTGCAGGGCCTGAGAAATCCCAGACAAACGCAAAAGATGCCCACATTACACCCGGTGAGAGAGAACATTTTTTCATTATAAAAAATTTAATGGTAGGTAATACAGGGTTGGTTAGATAGTAAAAACATTATAGCATTTATTGCGAGCATTTCTCTTTTTATCCGCACTAATGCATTGTGAATCGATAGTTTTAGGGAATAAATAATCTGTGAGGGCGCAAGGGCAAGGGAGCGTTGTGAGATACACGCCTCTCCTGCCCTTGTGCTATGTTATACAGCTCTTATCTTGAATTGTTCAATTTGCAATGAGAAGAGGTAAATTATGCACTCCCCTTCACCACATTCTTCGAAAGAGCAGCAATGGGACCAGAGCTATCAGAAGGTATTACGAATAAATGGATAGTTGCCAGTGCGCTCCTCGTTTTTTTGTCGTAATATACGGATGGGAGGTGCCGCTTGAAAAAGAACAATCACGAGGATTCGGCGTACGACGACGATGAGTTTACTGTTGTTGATCTGGATATAGGAGATAGGATCAACGATCCCAGCGCACAGTCGCATGGAGGGTTGCATCTATCGGCGGCCAACTTGTTGCCATGGATACGTCGGAGTGTGGTCTTACTGACCGTAGTAGGAAGTATTACCTTGCTCACGCTGCTCTGGCCCTATTTTCAGAGCGCCTTTTTGCATAATCAAGGTGTGACTCAGCAAGTTTTAGCAGGGGCTAGTTATGAGACGAGCCTGGATTTATTTCTCTCGAATGGCATTATGGGTATTTATGCAAGCAACCCCAGAGGGAGCAGCCTGGATGGTCTGAGCGGTAGCAATGGTTCGCGACTCTGGCGCTATGAAGGCCCCGTCATCGGCAAACCTATTAGCATGCAGGGCGTGTTTTATGTCCTTACGGCGACAAAGGTCGATGCCTTACAGTTGAGTAGTGGCAAACTGCTCTGGCGGTATAAGATTGCCCGAAGTGCGCAAGAGTTGCTTGTTGTGGATGGTGTGGCCTATATTCATACGATACTGCCCAAGAACGATAAAGAGCCTGGTAGTCCAGAGCTAGTAGTCGCATTAAACGCGAGTAACGGGCAATTCCTCTGGCAATATATGGTACGGGGCTTCAATGAGTCATTAGAAGTAAAAGATGGTATTGTCTATATCTATACAACCAACGGCCAGCAGGCGCTACGTGCGAGCGATGGATATTTGCTCTGGCAGCATGCAAATGGCCTTTTTGTACCCATTCCACCGTATATAGGCGATGGTATAGCATATGTCTATTCCACTTTTCAGAATAAGGGTGATGTGAATATCCAGGTGTGGAGTATAGATGCAGTACGCGCGAGCGATGGAAAATTGCTCTGGCAGCATAACGCGAATGGGGTAATTGTAAATAGAGAGAATGGGATAGTCTATATCTATAGGCAACAGGATGAACGCATTGAGGCGCTACGTGAAAGCGATGGCAAGACACTCTGGCGCTACCAGATGAGTGCAGGCGATCAGCCACTCTTCGATCAAGGAGTCGTCTATGTCTACACGTCCAATGGCCCGGCAGCGCTACGTGCAAGTGATGGGATGGTGCTCTGGCAAAGCAAAGTGAGCGTGGATACACTTCATATAGATAACGGTATACTCTATAGCTATTCGCCCGACGCTGAGAATGTAGTTGCACTACGCGCAAACGATGGCAAACTCCTCTGGCAGTATCAAGCTCCTGTGGATAGTACATTGACGGTAATAAATGGCATGGTATATATTCACCAGACGCTAGCTGGTGCGCCGCTAGATGCGGTACGCGGGAGCGACGGTGCGCTGCTGTGGCAACGTAAAACCAACGGCGACGTCCTGCAAGTACATAACGGCCAGGTCTATGTCAACTCGCTAGCAGATGGGACTCTGGATGCGTTAAGCATAAAGGATGGAAAATTGCTCTGGCACTATCAGGCTCCGCACCATTAATTTTGGGTTTATTAGATATTGTGTTTTTGCTCTCAATTCGTTATGCTTCCTTTTAAACTGATCTTTATGATCGAGAGAGAAAGGAAAGCTATGAATTATTCGGTCTATGTTCCTCTATTGTGGATGATTGTGATACTTCTTGTAGGGCTTGTGCTGTTGCAGCTTACCAGTAAACGCCGCAGACATCGAATGGGGGGAGGACATCACAAGGAGAGTGGGTTACACAGAAAAGGGCGTGGCATATTAAAGAAGATCGATCATGGTGCGCATATAGCCATTCAATATGGGTTGCAACGGAGCCCCCAGTGGGAGAGAGTTGAAAAAGAGCATCTTCGACGCGAACCTGCTTGCGTTGCATGTGGTTACAGAGGCCATCACCTCCAGGTTCACCATGTCAAGCCCTTTCATTTGCACCCTCAGCTGGAGCTAGACCCCAATAATCTGATTACACTGTGTACTGCCCGTGGGAGAGAGCATCACCTGCTCCTTGGCCACCTCGATGAGTGGAAATCCTACAATGAGCACATTAGAGCCGATGTGAAGCACTTTTATCGCAAAAGTGCTGCTCAGATCCGCGCAGACTTGAAGTGGCAGAAGAAGCTATTGACGCGACCATAATGAACGCCCCCCATATGCTTTAAAGAGAGCCATCATACTTCTATATATTGCAATGTCCCCTATTGCACTTTGCGCAATAGGGGACATTGCAATATATAGAAAAAAAGACTTGACCTTGACCTTGACGTTACGTCATCTTCTATACTCGTGAATAGAAAGGAGGAAGCACCTTGGATCGGAGATTTTATCGAAGTAGAGACTGGATATCTAGCATTCTGTGCCTGGATGTTGAGCGTATCTAAATAACTTTTTAATCTACCTATCATATACACAATATAGTATTTCAGGTAGCCGTAATCTTATTGGTACACAGGATGGGTAATATTGTTGACTTTATTACCATTTTCCTATCGAAAAGTATTTATATAGCAAGTGACATGATATGCGTTAAAATTAATATGAGGAAGAAAATTATTTGGAGTTTTATACTCAAAGCCTTTTTAGAGGATAACTCCATTTGCTATACTGCCTATAGCATGCAATTATAAAAGTGAAGGTAAAACAGTGGCTAAATATTTTTTGTCGAAGCAGCTAAGAAAACGATCTTTCTGGCTGGTGGCCTCATGTATTGTTATTATAGCGGTACTTATTGGGGTTGCGGTAGCAGGCAGATCTACGGTACGGACTATTATAGCTAATAGCCCATTGGCTAATAATCCTATCATTAGTCATGGTCCGCTCAAGCTGCCCAGGAAGTATCATCCCCTGCCTACCGGTGCTCTTGCTCCACGGACAGCGAGCCAGGGAAATCCTCTTGATTTCACTATTGATAGTGGGCAGGATGTAGCGCTTGCATCTGATAAGAGCGTTGCTGTGAATCAGGAGTTTGCGGGGAATTTTACGGCGAATGATGCAACGGATCAGAGCGTAACAGTCCATAACGGTTTTGCTAGCATTAGCATAGAGACCTATCATGTATGTAATTTTGTCCATGCACCTACGCAGGAAAAGATGAGAAATCTGCTCAAAAACCTTGGTCCGGGTGGCATCATTCGTGTTGGTGGGGGAAGTGTTGATATTACGGGTTGGGATGGTCAGAGTACACGTGATTGCTCTCCGACCGACCTGGAGGAAGCTACGGCTATAACCCCCCCGATGATCCAGCATTTGATGGACTTTGCGCATAGTATTGGCTGGAAGGTAATCTGGAGCGTTGGCCTGCAATTGACGCCAGCAGCAGCGGCAGACGATGCTGCATCCGCTGTAAGTGCGGCAAATAACTATTGCGCAGGGAAATGATTCGCCATTGCTGGCAATCACGATTGGCAATGAGCCTGAACAGGATCTTATGCATGGCAAGGCCACGTACGCCCAATTTCGTGCTACCTGGGAGGCAGAAGCCAAAGCGATCAAAGCGCGTGTTCCTGCTGTGACGCTCTTCGGGGGAGATACCTGCTGTTCTACTAATGATCAATGGTTCAAAGATTTTGTGAAGGACGATGGTAGCCAGATACGTAGCGCAACCAATCATCTCTATCCTACCAGTGCAGACCCGAAGCATACTCCAACCATTTTGCAAGTTCTCAGCTCAGCAGTGATACAAAACACGATGGATACTATCGATGATCTGCGTCAATCTGCTGCCGACCAGCACTTGCCGCTGTTGATCTCGGAGACGAATTCTATTGCGAACACGCCAACAAAAAAGGTTGGATTATCATTTGGTCAGTCGCTGTGGTTAGCCGATTACCTCTTCACCGCGCAGGAGCATGGGGTGGCTGCGCTGAATGTGCATAGCGGTGTGCCTGGGGATGCAACGTCACCATTCGATGGAAATGGGCAGAAGGTTGGTGTACAGTCAGCCTACTATGGTATGCTATTCTTTGAGCAGGCAGTCGCAGCAGGGGGACACACAGTGGCTTTTAAATCAGCTGATACTGGTGGGCTCAATGTAACTGTCCATGCTATTCGCGGCAACGATGGCAAACTCTATGTCGCGATTATCAACAAAGGTGGCCAGGCCGTTGACATACATCTTAACAGTGGGAGAGCACAGCCACAGACGGCGCAGGTACTCCGTCTGAGTGCACCTTCTGCGCAGTCACAAAAAGGCTTTCAGCTCGGTGGTACGTCGGTTAACTCTGATGGCACATGGTCCGCTAATCAAGTTGACACGGTGCCGGTTTCTAACAATGTGGCCTCTCTTTCGGTAATTGGATATAGTGCAGCGCTTGTGACCTTTCAACCGGCATAGTATCACGTGTAACTTTCGTTTGTACTGAGTTTGAAGGAATAGATAATGACGACCAGACCTCTTGTTGATCCAGAATTGGTGGCGATACTAGACCAGCTTCCTGCTGCGGTGTATACCGCAGAGATCTTACCACTCATGCGTGCCGCGAGCAAAGAGATGTTTGCCCGGATGGCAGAGCACCAGCCCCTATTTCCCGCTATTTCGGTGAGCGAACATCTGGTGCCTGGTCCCAAAGGCTCGCCTGAGGTGCGCGTGCTGGTATATGTGCCAACCAATCGCTCGATACCGCTGCCTGCCTTGCTCTGGATACACGGGGGTGGCTATATTATGGGGGCTCCTGAGCAGGAAGATCTCATGGTAAAGAACATGGTGTCAGCCATTGGATGTGTGGCTGTTTCGGTAGACTATCGCCTGGCTCCTGAGACACGCTATCCTGGTCCAGTCGAGGATTGTTACGCCGCCTTGCACTGGTTGTACACTCACGCGGGCGAACTGGGGATAGATACCAGCCGGATTGCCATCGGTGGTGGCAGTGCAGGAGGAGGGTTGGCTGCCGCGCTTGGGTTGCTCGCTCGTGATCGGGGGGAGATTCCGCTGGCGTTCCAACTTCTGATCCAGCCCATGCTCGATGATCGCACCTGTACGTTGGCAGACCCTCATCCATACACTGGAGAATTCATCTGGACACGTGAAGCCAATCGCCTGGGCTGGACTTCCCTGTTAGGTCAGGAACCAGGCTTGCCAGATGTGTCGCCATATGCGGCAGCGGCACGCGCTGAGCGTTTAGAGGGCCTCCCTCCCACATTCATCAATGTCGGTGCCCTGGATCTGTTTCTGGAAGAAGATCTGGAGTATGCTCGTCGCCTCACGCGAGCGGGGGTGCCAACAGAGTTCCATATCTATCCTGGGGCCTACCACGGCTTCAGGATGGTCGCTGACGCACAGGTGACACAGACCGCCGCACGAGATCAGCTTGCAGCTTTGAAACGTGCCCTTGGTGATCCTCACCACTAACATGCATGTTTTGCATGGGAGCCACCTTGAGTAATGAACCGGTTTATCAGCTTTCCTTCAAGCCGTAAGGGACAAAAAAAGTCAAATATGACAGAAGATGGCATAAGCGCTCCTGTAATATAAATAGAAAAAAGGAGAAAATTCGCTATGCGCTATGGTTTTGTTCTTCCTGGTGGAGATGTCTGGACGATACCCGAAATGGCTGTAGAGGCTGAAGCCGCTGGATGGGATGGCGTGTTTATTCCTGATTGTATTTCGATAGATACGCCTGACTATCCAGCTGGACCTGGCTATGATCCCTGGATTTTATTAGCGCTCATGGCCGTGCGCACCCAGCGCGTTGTTCTGGGCCCGATGCTGGCCGCTATCTCACGGCGACGACCCTGGAAGTTGGCTCGTGAAACGATGACACTGGACCATCTCTCTCATGGCAGAATGGTGTTGCCGGTTGGTCTGGGTGCGGCCGCCGATGATGCAGGATTCTACAAAGTTGGAGAGGAGATGACCGCCAGAGGGCGTGCGCAGCTTATGGATGAGTGCCTGGATATCCTGAATGGTGCATGGAGTGGCGAACTGTTCTCCCATGATGGGGAGCAGTATCATGTGCAGCCTATGAAGCTCCTGCCCCCTTCTGTGCAAAGGCCACGTATCCCCGTTTGGGTCGTTGGAGCGTGGCCGCGCCAGAAATCGATGCAACGTGTACTGCGTTGGGATGGTATCATCCCGCAGAAAATGAGTGGTAGCGATACCGAGATGACGCCCGCTGATATCCGGGCCATCAAAGCCTATGTCCAGGCTAATCGCACGCAGACCACCGCGTTCGATATTATCAAGGAAGGAGAAACGCCTGGCGATGATCTCGAACGTGCGGCGGCCATTGTGCGCCCCTGGATGGATGCAGGCATTACCTGGTGGATGGAAGCGCACTGGAGCAATATAAGTCTTGAAGAAGTGCGTGAACGTATCAGGCAGGGACCACCGCGTGTTGAATGAGGCCGTCAGTAGTGACCCCACAGGGGCATACCCCTAACGGGGCACACGGCGGCAATCCCTCGTGGTTGTCATCATGTGGCATCTTTATCATCCCATGGTGTGGGTCAAATAGTTTGCATAGACATCGTTATAGATCGATGTTTGTGCATTGTCAGGAGTTGTAGCTGTGTGGACGTGTGGTGCTATGACTGCGGTTGCGGCTGCATCCGTCCATAGCCCATCTGCGATACCCCCTAGCAAGGCTGCACCTCGCGCGGATGCCGCTGGTGTATCGACCATTAGCAACGTTCGTCCTAGCACATTGGCTAGCATCTGACGCCAGGCGGGATGCACACTGCCACCTCCGGCCAGGCGCAACGTGCTGGCCTTATCTCCTCCTGGTAGCGCATCCAGAGCCACGCGAATCCCCAGCGCAACCCCTTCGAGCGCGGCATGCAGCAGATGTTCACGTTGATGATCAATACGCATCCCAATAAAAGCTCCGCTACTATCAGGATTCGGATGATGTGCACGTTCACGGGTCAGATAGGGCAGAAACATCAGCCCGGCGGAACCTGCGGGAATTGTAGTCGCAGTCGTGTACATCTCGTCCCAGCTTGCATGCAGCATTCTGCGCACCCAGTCCAGTGCAAGCCCGGCATTTTGCACGGCCGCCATTGCATACCAGTGTGATCCATCGGCTGCACGGTAGAGATGGGTGCGACCCGTTGAGTCTCTTTCGGGTTGAGCATAGATCTGTATGAGTTGTGCACCCGTTCCCAACGTTAATTGGATCGTGCCGGGTTCGAGCAAGCCCGTCCCCAGCGCCGCAGCCGCCGTATCTGCCGCGCCCAATGCTACTGGCAATCCCGTTGGCAGGCTCAGCTCTGTAGCTGCTTGTTTACTAAGCGTCCCGGCCTGCGATCCTGATGGCAGAATTGGTGGAAGTATCTCTCCTCTCAAGCCAAGCGCCGCGATTATATCATCCGCCCAGCTATCAGCGGGCAGATCGTAGAGCAAGGTAGCCGAGGCATCGCTGGGGTCGCTGGCGGCTGAACTGGTAAGCATGAAGCGCAGCCAATCTTTGGGTTGCAGGGCCCATCTTGCGGCCTTGTAAGACGACGTTTCATGTTGAGCGAGCCAGCACAAAAGCGGGCCAGCCATACCCGGCACAAGCGGATTCGCCAGCCGTTGTTGCATCTCTTCTGGTAGGGCCTGATAGCGTGCCAGCTCTGCATGTGCCCGGTTATCGGCCCATAGTAGCGCATTGCGTAGCGGTTGGCCTGCCTGGTCAGCAAGAACCACGCCATGCATCTGCCCTGATAGCCCGATTGCGCTTATCTGCACGTGTGGAGCTTGCGCGATTGCTGCTTGTACTGCTGTCGTTGTCGCTCTCCACCACTCCATAGGATCGCTCTCAGCCCAGCCTGGTTGTGGCGAGAGAACCTTGTAGTCTGCTTTTGCCTCACTCAGCAAGAGTCCTTGTTCGTCTAGCACAATGACTTTGACCGAGCTTGTCCCTAGATCGATCCCTAGAATCGCCATTGACGTGATATCTCCGCTAAATTAAATATATGTACTCTTATTTGCTTCTTGACTAGCTGGATGACTCAAGAGTTAAAGTCTGGGATCGCCAACAGGATTTTCTCCAATATCCTGAGAAAATCTCAACAAATAACCATCGGGGTCCTGTACGAGTATTTCTCGGCATCCACAAAAAACATTGCCAACCTTGTACCAACTATCCTTTACCCCTCTTCTCAGAGGATAATGATGTTCATTTAAAGAGACAGATAATTTCTGAACATTATCTGTCTCTATTTGAAAGTTTATTCCTCGCCCAAAGGGGAACTCAAAACTTCCTGTAATAAATGCTTCATCCTCATCTGGATCTATCTCTTGAATCATAATGTGGCTCTTACGCAACCTCGCTGATCAAAAAAGGCTCTCATCCGCTATCGAGGGAAAATGAGTGTAGGGGCGGGCAGCCATGAGAGAAACCAACTGCTAGGGGTGCTCGGTACGATCCGCGAAGACCTTTCTGGCGATGCTGATCCCATTCAGCGCAGCGGGGAACCCTGCATACACCGCCATCTGCTGAATCGTTTCCACGACTTCCTCAGCCGTCGCGCCGACATTGAGGGCCGCATTGATATGCACCGCGAGTTGGGGTTGGACCGTGCCCAGGGCGGTACACATGGCGATTGTGGCGAGTTCTTTGATCTTGTCATCGAGCCCGGAGCGACTGATTATGTCGCCGTAGGCGAACTCGATAATGAAGCGACCCAGATCGGGAGCGATGTCCTTGAGGCTTTCGATGACAGCCGCGCCAGAGCCACGGCTCACCCGCTGGAGGGTCCGCATGCCTCGTTCGTATCGATCAGACGTTGTTTCGCTGCCCAGAGGTGTCTCGTCGCCCAAGGGCCTGTCTCCACGCTGCTCAAAGATCTCGCGTGCCGCCGAGATGCCGTTAAGGGCTGCAGGAAAGCCAGCGTAGCCGGCCACCAAGATCAGCACCTCGACGATCTCTCCGGGACTCCAACCAACGTTGCGAGCCCCATGAATGTGATAACGGAGTTGAGGCGCAGCATTTCCCAAGGCTGCCAGAGCGGCGACGGTACAGAGTTGCCGGGGTTTTAAACCAAGAGTGGGGCGGGATAGGACATCACCATACCCAAATTCGACCGTGAAGCGGCCTAGCGCAGGCGCGATGTCTTGGAGTGCGCGGATGGGTGCGTCATAATCTGTGCCCCCAACCTGCTGCAGAATGGCTATCCCACGCTTGTAGCGATCAGAATCATTGTCAATCGTGTCAAACTCATCTACTTTTTGTTTGCTCATCATACTATCATCTTTCTAGTGGATACTACCTCTCTAGATTATCACATCTCGATCAGCGAGGTTGCGTATGAGTCATAATGTGACTACCTTGATAAGATAAAAAGGCAAAAAGAGGATCTTCACGTTGATATTCCACTGTGAAATCTAAAATCTTTGTTCTAAAATCTTTGTATAGAACTCAAGACTTTGTTGGAAATGAGAAACATATAGTTCAGGCGTCAATGGATTAAATTTCATCTTAGTAGTATAACATATTGTTAGCTGAGGTTAATGGTAGCGTGATCTCCCCATGCTCAGATCTGGCCGTTTGTCACTGGCAATGCAACACATAGGAGATATTGAGCTTCATCTCTGGGAACAGAGGTAAGGTAATGCATAACAGGACAGGTGCATCCATTGCGCCATTGCAATGGATGCACCTGTCACAACACCCAACGAGGAAGGAGGTTAAAGGTCGAGGTCGTCTTACTTAATGGCCAGTGTTCATTAAAAATGCTCCCAGCTTGATCTGGCCTTTTTTCGTACTCATCTGTGCCTCTTTAGTTGCCTGTACCAGCAACAGTAGGTAATTCGAGGTTATTGACCGAGGCCGGAACCTTCGAAATTAATCCGCTTGATTGCATAAAGGTGGCATAGGCAATGAGACCGGATGGAGTAGTATCAAAGACGAGACTCGTATCGTCAAGCAGCGTTTTGAACTGTGTTGCCGTTCCACCACCTCCACTGATCTTATCCTGTGCCAGTTCCTGAGCAACCTCTTCATGATGCGTGGCGACATAGGCCGATGATTCTTCAAGATCCTGGTAGAGTTTTTTGCTGAAGGCTGGATACTGGGTATAGAAGCTTTGTGGGAGCGCGATCAGGCCAGCACCAACCGGGCCAAAGGCGTCCTGGGTATGCAGAAGAATATGCGCACCAGCGGCGACTTCGCGATTCTGAAAGGGTGGCCCCGAGAGTTGCGCGGCGAGCTGTCCAGAAAGCAATGCCTGCTCACCATCCGCCGCGCCGATAGCAACCATATTGCGATCCAGAGCATGGGCATTGCCCAATTGGTCCAGAGCGAGCTTACGCAATTGAATTGCCTGCTGCGAATCAGGTGCAACCACGCCGATCTTGTCGTTAGGACCAAAGTCTTTCAAATTCTTGAACTTCGGATTTTTGGCAACTAACCAGGTATCGCCCCGACTGGTGGCAAGCAACACCTTCCAATCCATACCTTTATCCCAACCCACCAGAAATGGCGGGACACCAAGCGTGCCCAGTTGCCCCTGGCCCGCAAGAATAGCCTCGCGTACAGCCGAACCACTATTCACCACCTGCCACTGAAAATTCGTGGTGGGGAATTGTTTGTCCAGCGTCTTCTGGAGCTTCAGGGAGATGAAGATCGCCGCTCCCAGACCCGGCTGATACACAATTGTGAATGACGAAGGTGCACCTGATCCCGAACCCGCACTTGCTGAGGTGCCACAGGCACTCACAAACACAACCAGAATCGTCAGCAATATCGCTAATGGCCAATGACGTTTGTTCATCACAATGCTCCTCTTCTTGCAAAAAATATGGATGTTCTTTTAACTAACGCGTGCTCACTACTGGGTCTGCTTCATGCCCCATTTGACAACCGTCTGTTGCTCAATCCAGAGAAAAAAGGTATCTAGAAGAATGCCCAACAACGAAATGACTACTAAACCCGCAAAAATAGCTGGCGGATTGAGGAAGTAGCGTGCATTATTGATGTACCAGCCAATGCCACCACTTGAGCCCGCTACCCCAAAGACAATCTCGGCCCCAACGACTGTACGCCACCCAAAGGCCCATGCCAGCCGTAGTCCAGATAGGATGTGCGGAAGTGCGGCTGGCAGAAAGACATCACGTATAGTCTGCACACGGGTCAGGCCAAGATTGAGCGCAACCATACGCGTTGTGGCACCAATTGTCCGAAAACCTGTATCGGTGCTCGCTGAGATCGGCCAGATTGCTCCAAAGACGACCACAAAGATAATGGCCGCCGGACTTAAGCCGAACCAGAGCATCGTTAACGGCAATATTGCAATTCCCGGCAAAGGACTAAGCACAGCGGTGAGCACTGTCAGCAAAGAACGACCAGATTGCGAAACTGCGGAGAATGAGGCCAACGCCAGACCTATGAAAATGCCGATCACCATGCCGATTGCCAGGTTTTGTAATGAAACCACGATTGCACTCGGAATCTGTCCGTTGACCGTATCTCCAATCAGCATGCTAATAGTGGCAATCGGCGACGCCACCAGTAACGTACTTGCTCCGCTCAACGAGACATATAATTGCCAGATCAACACAAAAGCCACACCAATCAACACAGAACGTAGCCAGCCAGACAATACACGCGCTTTTTTTTGCTCAGGACGCGCAAGGCTCACACGCATGATCAATACTCCTTTCCCTATTCAACACCACTCAACTGTGGCACCTCTTTCGATATTGCTTCTTTATTCGACACTATTGCTGACCAGAAGAGCGGCATCGCTGTGTAGTCGTTCATATGCACTACGGAAATAGATAAGCGGCTGACGATGTGGTTGGGTGCTGGTCGAGATAACTTCGCCAATAAAGATGGTATGATCCCCACCAGGATAGCGCGCGACCAGACGACACTCCAGTCTCGTAAGCGCATCATCGAGCAAAGGTACCCCTAGCTGTCCAAGACGATAGGAGACATTGGAAAACTTATCGGGTATCCGCCGCGCAAAGTGACGCGACAACGTTTCGGCATGTTCCGCCAGAATGTTCACGGCAAATACGTTGCTTGCGATGATCAGATCATGAATATTGGCACTCAGGTCAATGCCTACAAGGATAAGTGGTGGTTGCAGCGATAATGAACAGAACGAGCTGACCGTTGTGCCATGCAGTTGCCCCTGGTGCTGCGTGGTAATGACCGTTACTCCCGATGCAAAATGTCCCAATGCCTGCCGAAATTCTGTGTGCTCTATACTCATAGAAATTCTTCTCCCTTCTCGCACATATCCGCACATATCCGCACATGTGCGCGATCAATCCGGCCTCTACGCAGGCCTCGTGAACGCGGTTCTTATCAGGAACTGTGTCAGATAAATAACATCTTGACCTAAGAGTATCAGTTCTTGTACCAATTTGCCGTGCGGCTGCTTCTGCGCATCAAAGTCCCTGGAAGCTGCATAAATCGCCCTCGCTGGCGTATAGGCTCCAAAGGAACCGAACAACGGACGCAATTGATGTTCCAGCATAAGATAATGATGGTCGCTTCCTCCCGTTGCCAGCAAGCCTACCACCTTGCCTCGTAAGGGATCATGTCCTCTGGGGTCAGCAGGGACGAGATCAAAGAGGTTCTTGAGTGCCCCAGTGTATGATCCCCGATAGATGGGGGTGGCGACCAGATAGGCATCGGCCTCCTCTACCAGCGCCAGTGCTCGCTGGGTATCGCTATTGTAGTTGGCCGGAGAACGTCCATCACAAAACTCGATTGCAAAGTCACACAACTCTAACACCTTCGTCTCCACTCTGGCATCGTACGCTCTCGCCCCGGATAACGCTATATCCAGCACGTTCCGCGTTCGCGATGGTGGCGGCGTGAGGCTCCCATTGATCCCCAATACCTTGAAACTCATGCTCTTCCTCCTTACGGCCTCATTTTTCTTTGTTGATTTAGTTAATCAACTTTGTTAATTATAGTAGCTGGTAAAAGCAGAGTTGTCAAGAAAAATCAGCAAATTGATAACAATTATGTATGATTTTTATAACGAAATGGAATGTTTATGTGAGAAAGTAATCATTTGTTGATCGATCTGGCTCGATTTGCATGCATGGCTGAGAGCTCATTTTTGTAGATACGCCTGAGAAGCGGTCGAAGAAAAATGCGGGGACAAGACAGCAGTACCATCTGATCCCTCTATTTGGCCTCTTTCAAGAAGGAGCTCCAAACAGGGGAGAGTGTGGATTTCAAGGCGGGCAGAGGAGGAGAGTGAAGGGTAGGGGACGCGATAGAGGGAAATCTGGTCCCTACGCCCTCGCGCGATAAATCGCTAGGAAACGTTAGAAAGGTGTTAAAAGAAGAAAGAAAGATAGAAAAGAGAAAAACAAAAAGCGGAGGAAGCGCTATTTTGTTCTCGTCTGGTACTCATTGCTGCTCGTTTTATATGATGTTTTCATTTAAAACACACAATAATGTTTTATGGGCGATTTATCGCGCGAGTATGTAGGGACCAGATTTCCCCTATCGCGTCCCCTGCCCTTCCTATCCTCCTCTGCCCGCCTTGAAATCCACACTCTCCCCTGTTTTGTGTATTCGCTTCATCGCTTGCTGCGTATGAGGAAGGAGTCTCTTCTTTGTCAAGAGGCGCGAAACATCTCCGCATGATAGAAAGGTGATTCGAGCAATGAATTCCTTTCGACAGTAGAAGTGGAAGACGCTATAAAGAAATAGGAGAGGAAAAACGCCTTTTCCATACATGAATTAGTTTCGGCCCTCGGACGGGCCCCTTAAATCATTTAGACGTGACTGGTTGAATTACTGCGTTCTTCGCATATATCGTATCAAACCCGGACGGGCATCTCCAATCATTTAGACTGCACACATTTGAGCTTTTAGGTGTTACATACGTGTAGTATCAAACCCGGACGGGCCTCTTCAATCATTTAGACTAGCAAGCTGCTTGTGGGAAAAGACGATCTGGCCTCGCTTCAAACCCGGACGGGCCCCTTAAATCATTTAGACTTGTGTCGTTATTATCATGACTCCTGAAGAAATTGGTATCAAACCCGGACGGGCCCCTTAAATCATTTAGACCCTTCGTGGCTCAAGGCATTTGAGCCGCATGTGGCGTATCAAACCCGGACGGGCCTCTCCAATCATTTAAACATTGCTAAAGTCCGCGACCTGGCCTTGTATATAAAGGTATCAAACCCGGACGGGCCTCTTCAATCATTTAGACTATTATGACCTGTTGCAAGGTACAACTCTTTGTCTGCTTCAAACCCGGACGGGCCCCTTAAATCATTTAGACCTTGAATGGTGGCAATGGCTGTTTCCCAATTTAGCGGCTTCAAACCCGGACGGGCCCCTTAAATCATTTAGACTATTAAATGGGATGCCCTCCATTCATACAATGACAGTATCAAACCCGGACGGGCCCCTTAAATCATTTAGACATTACGGGCGCGAATGCACTGCTCTACTTTGGCAGGGTCGCTTCAAACCCGGACGGGCCCCTTAAATCATTTAGACCCTAGCCTCTTTGATACTGATCTTTTAACCATTCCTCACTTCAAACCCGGACGGGCCCCTTAAATCATTTAGACGCTTAAAGAAGCTCTGGATCGTTTCCTAGAGCTGCGCTTCAAACCCGGACGGGCCCCTTGAATCATTTAGACCCTTTAGATCGACAGATTACAATTCATTTTGACAGCTTCAAACCCGGACGGGCCCCCTGAATCATTTAGACTCTATGGCAAGAACACTGCACAGTCGGCATCGGTGAGCTTCAAACCCGGACGGGCCCCTTGAATCATTTAGACTTTTCGGGCGAATGCAGATAATCACCATTGGCTCCCAGCTTCAAACCCGGACGGGCCCCTTGAATCATTTAGACTCGCTTTGCGGACCACCAACGTTCGTCCCAATTCCCAGCTTCAAACCCGGACGGGCCCCTTAAATCATTTAGACATTACAGGAAAAAACGGAGAAAAAGCTATTAGCATGCTTCAAACCCGGACGGGCCCCTTAAATCATTTAGACTTTGGTTCACTGTTCGTAGCATTTTACGGGGCATTCTGCTTCAAACCCGGACGGGCCCCTTAAATCATTTAGACTCTGGTTACTCAGTCTGGTCCTGTGCCATTGGCGATGGCTTCAAACCCGGACGGGCCCCTTGAATCATTTAGACCAGTACGCAGCCTACTGCCAACAAAGTTTCGAGCGGCTTCAAACCCGGACGGGCCCCTTAAATCATTTAGACTTTGGTTCACTGTTCGTAGCATTTTACGGGGCATTCTGCTTCAAACCCGGACGGGCCCCTTAAATCATTTAGACTCTGGTTACTCAGTCTGGTCCTGTGCCATTGGCGATGGCTTCAAACCCGGACGGGCCCCTTGAATCATTTAGACCAGTACGCAGCCTACTGCCAACAAAGTTTCGAGCGGCTTCAAACCCGGACGGGCCCCTTGAATCATTTAGACTGCAGTCGAATTGATGGTGATGTTCACTTGCAGGAGTATCAAACCCGGACGGGCCCCTTGAATCATTTAGACGTAGTGTAGCAACCCAGGTCATGAGTGGAAAAATCGTATCAAACCCGGACGGGCCCCTTGAATCATTTAGACTATGCTTGGTTCTTCTCATCAGTAACCCACATTCAAGGTATCAAACCCGGACGGGCCCCTTGAATCATTTAGACCTCTTAAGTATAAAGGAATCGCCTTGTCTTTTCAAGTATCAAACCCGGACGGGCCCCTTGAATCATTTAGACTGCAGAGTTAAGCGGGCAACAATACCAAACGATCTATTGGGGTATCAAACCCGGACGGGCCCCTTGAATCATTTAGACGGTTAAACAAAATATGTCCCGCGTCGCACTTTAGGTATCAAACCCGGACGGGCCCCTTGAATCATTTAGACGGCGCGCCAACCGTTCCGTACCCCGCAATACTGGGGCTACGTATCAAACCCGGACGGGCCCCTTGAATCATTTAGACTGACTTTCTTTTTACTCGACCAATCGAGCATAACTGTATCAAACCCGGACGGGCCCCTTGAATCATTTAGACTGCGTTGTGTATATAAGAGAGGAAGATCATGTTAACGTATCAAACCCGGACGGGCCCCTTGAATCATTTAGACCCAAACTTAACAGAAGCTCCCACGCCACTCTTTAGGTATCAAACCCGGACGGGCCCCTTGAATCATTTAGACCCGTGGCATTTTGGCCAGAGGATCGCACGTGGCATCCAAGTATCAAACCCGGACGGGCCCCTTGAATCATTTAGACCATTCAAAGTTACGCGGGAGAAGAAGCAGTTAAGGCGGTATCAAACCCGGACGGGAGGATCGAAACTAATTCATGTATGGAAAAGGCGTTTTTCCTCTCCTATTTCTTTACAGCGTCTTCCATCCATACTGTCGAAAGTAATTCATAGCTCGAAATTCCCGATGGTCCGAGGCATTTTGCATCTTTTCTGAAAAAGAAGCGTTTTTCCTCTCCTATTTCTTCACCGCGTCTTGCATCCAT